>NZ_JARVRD010000004.1:0-19011 GCF_030209845.1 Agrobacterium sp. fls2-241-TYG-188a
CGCGAAGGCGGCCGTACCGTCGGCGCTGGCATCGTTGCCTCGATCGTCGAGTAATCTTTTCCCGTAAGGGAGAAACGAAAGCCCCGCTGGAAACAGCGGGGCTTTTTTGTTTGTCGCCGAACCGAGATATTGGCCCTTGTGCCGCTGGATAAAGTCCTTACCTATCCCTCCTGTTTAAAGCATCGGGAGAGATTTCATGGCAAAGCGCATTCTGTTCACGGGCGGCTCCGGCAAGGCGGGCAAGCATGTGGTGCCCTGGCTCGGGGCGAACGGCTACGAAGTTCACAATCTCGATCTCGTACCGCTGGAAAGCCCTGGCGTTACCAACCTGACTGTCGATGTCACCGATAGTGGACAAGTGTTCAACGCGCTCTCCATGCATCGCGATTTTTCGGATCTGGAGACGGGTAGGGGTGTAATCCCCTATGATGCGGTGATCCACTTTGCTGCCATCCCGCGCATCCTGATCAAGCCGGACAACGAGACATTCCGCGTCAACACTATGGGCACCTACAATGTTATTGAGGCGGCGGCGAAGCTCGGCATCCGCAAGATCATCATTGCCTCCTCTGAAACAACCTACGGAATTTGCTTTGCCGAAGGCCACAAGGATGCCCACCAGTTCCCACTTGAGGAAGACTATGATGTCGATCCCATGGACTCCTATGGGCTGTCAAAGGTCGTGAATGAGAAGACGGCGAGGGCCTTCGCGGAGCGTTTCGGGATCGATGTCTACGCGCTGCGAATCGGCAATGTCATCGAGCCTCATGAATATGATAAATTCCCTGCGTTCCTGGCCGATCCGGAAAGCCGCAAGCGCAACGCCTGGAATTACATCGATGCCCGTGACCTCGGCCAGATCTGCCATCTTTGTGTGGAAAAGGACGGGCTGGGATTTCAGGTCTTCAACGCCGCAAATGACACGCCGACCGCCGACGTGCCTGCGACAGAGCTAGCCCGTCGATATTTCCCGGATGTCCCATTTACCCGCGAGTTGGAAGAGGGGGAAGGACTTTATTCCAACCGCAAGATCCGCGAAGTCCTCGGCTTCAAGGAAGAGCACAACTGGCGCAACTATGTGAAGACGTGAGATAAATGGAATCCGCAGGGTGTTGGTGGAAAAAATCAAAAACACCCTTGCCATTCTTTTATTCGCGCTTTAAAGAGCGGCATACCGATTGAGGGACGCGGTTTCGTGTCCCCGGTTTCGGTGCTGCAGGGGTATAGCTCAGTTGGTAGAGCGGCGGTCTCCAAAACCGCAGGTCGTAAGTTCGAGCCTTACTGCCCCTGCCATTCCTCATCCGCAAGCGCGGGGCATCGCTGCAGGGCAGGTGAGGTGCCGGTGTACCGGTCAAATTCGCCGAATGTCGATTTCCTCTTGTTAAATAGGGAATCGGCGTTTATGTAGGTCAAAACAGACACGCGGTGCGTGGGGCTGATTAGTATCGGCTTTACGTGCCGTAATTGCGTGGGCAGTCAATGGCATCCAAAACCAATCCGTTTACGTTTCTGCAGCAGGTTCGCGCCGAAGCGTCGAAGATCACTTGGCCGTCGCGCCGCGAAACGATGATTTCTACGGCTATGGTGCTGGTTATGGTCATCTTTGCGGCACTGTTCTTCTTTGCGGCTGACCAGCTTATCGGCTGGTTGCTCAGTCTCGTTCTGAGCGTCGGCCGGTAACGAATTGAGCGGAGAGTAAAGATGGCAGCGCGTTGGTATATTGTTCAGGCATATTCGAACTTCGAAAAGAAGGTCGCTGAGTCGATCGAAGAGAAGGTCCGTCAGAAGGGCCTTGATCATTTGTTTGAGAAAATCCTCGTGCCGACCGAAAAGGTTGTCGAGGTTCGTCGTGGTCGCAAGGTCGATAGCGAGCGCAAGTTTTTCCCGGGTTACGTGCTGGTGCGCGCCAACCTGACGGATGAGGCCTATCACCTCATCAAGAATACGCCCAAGGTCACGGGCTTTCTGGGTTCGGATAACAAGCCTGTTCCGATTCCAGATTCTGAAGCAGACCGGATTCTCGGTCAGGTTCAGGAAGGTGTCGAGCGTCCGAAGTCTTCGGTATCGTTCGAAATCGGCGAGCAGGTTCGCGTCTCCGACGGTCCGTTCGCATCGTTCAACGGTGTGGTTCAGGATGTCGATGAAGAGCGTTCGCGCCTGAAGGTGGAAGTCTCGATCTTCGGTCGTGCAACACCGGTTGAGCTGGAATACGCTCAGGTCGAGAAGGTTTGACGAGATCAGAAAGGCGCTTGCGCCTTTCATCCAATTCATCAGGAAGAACAGGCAAGTCATTGCTTTCCAACTGATGTGATGCGGCAAGTCCGCATAACGCGTGGAAGATTTCCTGGCTCTCAAGCCGGGGCAGGGATCGCACCACGCAACCGCAGCCGCCGGATTTTCCGGCATATGAGCCGGGTAACCGGTTCGATTTGAAAGGCAGAGAGATATGGCTAAGAAAGTTGCAGGCCAGCTCAAGCTTCAGGTCAAGGCAGGATCGGCTAACCCGTCCCCGCCAATTGGTCCTGCGCTTGGTCAGCGTGGCATTAACATCATGGAATTCTGCAAGGCGTTCAACGCCGCTACGCAGGAAATGGAAAAGGGTATGCCGATTCCGGTCGTCATCACCTATTACCAGGACAAGTCCTTCACCTTCGTCATGAAGCAGCCGCCAATGACGTACTGGCTGAAGAAGGAAGCGAAAATCACCTCCGGTTCCAAGACGCCTGGCAAGGGCGCCAAGGTCGGCTCCATCACCAAGGCTCAGGTCAAGACGATCGCTGAAGCCAAGATGAAGGATCTGAACGCAGCCAACATCGAAGGCGCAATGGCTATGGTTGAGGGCTCTGCCCGCGCCATGGGCCTGGAAGTGGTAGGTTGATCATGGCAAAGCTTGCAAAGCGCGTACAGAAGATCCGCGAAGGCGTTGATCCAAAGACCCTCTACGTCCTCACCGACGCCATCTCGATGGTCAAGGAACGGGCAGTAGCCAAGTTCGACGAAACCGTTGAAGTGTCCATGAACCTCGGTGTTGACCCACGTCACGCAGACCAGATGGTTCGCGGCGTTGTTAACCTGCCAAACGGCACAGGCCGTGACGTTCGCGTCGCAGTTTTTGCTCGTGGCGCCAAGGCTGATGAAGCCAAGGCTGCTGGCGCAGACATCGTTGGTGCAGAAGACCTGCTTGAAATCGTTCAGGGCGGCAAGATCGACTTCGATCGCGTTATCGCCACTCCTGACATGATGCCGCTCGTCGGTCGTCTCGGCAAGGTTCTCGGCCCACGCGGCATGATGCCTAACCCGAAGGTTGGTACGGTTACGATGGACGTTGCTGGAGCTATCAAGGCTTCCAAGGGCGGCGCTGTTGAATTCCGCGTCGAAAAGGCCGGTATCGTACACGCCGGCATCGGCAAGGCTTCCTTCGACGCCAAGGCACTCGAAGAAAACATCAAGGCTTTTGCTGACGCCGTCATCAAGGCGAAGCCAGCTGGCGCAAAGGGTAACTACGTCAAGCGCGTAGCGATTTCCTCGACCATGGGTCCAGGCGTTCGCATCGAGCCATCGTCGGTTACGGCCTAATCAATTCGCTGCTTCCCTTGTGGGGTGCGGCAAACAAGATTTCCGGCCCGCAAGGGCCGGAAATTTCCAGGGAAACCTGGAATTCCTGTCCGAGATTGCTGGCGGCCCATTTCCTTCGGGATCTAGGCCTTAATCATTAGCCTGCATGAGACGGGTAAGGCCCGGATTTTCGCATCTGAAGATGCTTAATAATCCGGTTCGAACCTGATGTGCCTGTGCCTGAAGCCGTTTGCGGCGACAGAGCGGGGGACAGGATCCTCAAGCGTCGCTTGAGATTTTGGCAACAAGATCTCTTGAGGCAAAGGCAAACCCGATGGGCTCACAGTTCAATGTGTTCCCATCTACTGGAGACAGACAGTGGAAAGAGCGGAAAAACGCGAATTCGTCACGGAGCTGAACGAAGTCTTCAAGGCTTCCGGTTCAGTTGTCGTGGCCCACTATGCTGGTGTCACAGTTGCGCAGATGAACGATTTTCGTTCGAAAATGCGTGCTGCTGGCGGCACCGTCAAGGTCGCGAAGAACCGCCTGGCCAAGATCGCTCTTCAGGGTACGGAGTCGGAAGGGATCATCGATCTCTTCAAGGGACAGACGCTGATTGCATACAGCACTGACCCTATGATTGCTCCGAAAGTCGTCATGGACTTCGCTAAGACGAACGACAAGGTCGTTGTTCTCGGCGGCGCCATGGGTGCAACCACGCTCAACGCAGATGCAGTCAAGTCGCTTGCGACCCTGCCTTCGTTGGACGAGCTGCGCGGAAAGCTGCTGGGCCTACTCAACGCCCCTGCTACGCGTATCGCTACGGTTGTTTCGGCACCGGCAAGCCAGCTTGCTCGCGTGTTCTCGGCATACTCCAAGAAGGACGAAGCCGCTTAAGGCGGTTTTTCGCTGTAAATATTCAAACCGGTTCGAACCGAATTAAAGGAACTATAACATGGCTGATCTCGCTAAGATCGTTGACGACCTCTCCGCATTGACCGTTCTGGAAGCTGCAGAACTGTCCAAGCTTCTCGAAGAAAAGTGGGGCGTTTCTGCCGCTGCTCCAGTAGCTGTTGCTGCTGCTGGCGGTGCTGCTGCTGCTCCTGCTGAAGAAGAAAAGACAGAATTTGACGTTATCCTGGTTGACGCTGGCGCCAACAAGATCAACGTCATCAAGGAAGTCCGCGCTATCACAGGTCTCGGCCTGAAGGAAGCTAAGGACCTCGTTGAAGGCGCTCCTAAGCCTGTCAAGGAAGCCGTTTCCAAGGCTGAAGCTGCTGACCTCAAGAAGAAGCTTGAAGACGCAGGCGCCAAGATCGACGTTAAGTAATCTTGGAATGTTCGGGAGGCGGCGTTCGCGCCGTCTCCTGTTTACATTTCTACCGAACTTTTTACCCAAAAGCCGCGTGAAAATGGCTTTTGGGTAATGGGTTCTTCAAGAGAATGGTTTCGAACCGCGCTGTACAGGCAATCCGGCCTTACAATTCGGGACGTGAAACGAGATTGAAGACACTCATTGGATTGACGGGATCGACTGGCCAGCGGTTCCCGTCCGTTGCAGGCCCGGATGCAATTTTAAAGGAGCGACGATGGCTCAGACCCTTTCGTTTAACGGTCGCAGGCGCGTACGCAAGTTTTTCGGCAAAATTCCAGAAGTAGCGGAAATGCCGAACCTCATCGAGGTTCAGAAGGCTTCGTACGACCAGTTTCTCATGGTTGACGAGCCCAAGGGCGGTCGTCCCGACGAGGGATTGAATGCCGTATTCAAGTCCGTATTCCCGATCACCGACTTCTCCGGTGCGTCCATGCTCGAATTCGTATCCTACGAATTCGAAGCACCGAAGTTCGACGTCGAGGAATGCCGTCAGCGCGATCTGACCTACGCAGCGCCGCTCAAGGTGACGCTGCGCCTCATCGTGTTTGATATCGATGAAGATACAGGCGCGAAGTCCATCAAGGACATCAAGGAACAGTCCGTCTACATGGGCGATATGCCGCTCATGACCAACAACGGCACGTTCATCGTCAACGGTACGGAGCGCGTCATCGTTTCGCAGATGCACCGTTCGCCGGGCGTCTTCTTCGACCACGACAAGGGCAAGAGCCACTCGTCCGGCAAGCTTCTGTTTGCTGCGCGCGTGATCCCCTATCGCGGTTCCTGGCTCGATATCGAATTCGACGCCAAGGATGTCGTCTACGCGCGTATCGACCGTCGTCGTAAGCTGCCTGCAACATCGCTTCTGATGGCGCTTGGCATGGATGGCGAAGAAATCCTGTCGACCTTCTACACGAAGGCTGCCTACACCCGTGACGGCGATGGCTGGCGTTTCCCTTATCAGCCTGACGTGCTGAAGGGTGCCAAGGCGATCACCGAACTGGTCGACGCCGACACAGGTGAAGTTGTTGTCGAAGCCGGCAAGAAGCTGACCCCGCGTCTGCTGCGCCAGCTTTCCGACAAGGGCCTGAAGTTCCTCAAGGCGACCGACGAAGATCTCTACGGCAACTATCTGGCCGAAGACATCGTCAACTACGAGACGGGTGAAATCTATCTCGAAGCTGGCGACGAAATCGACGAGAAGACGCTGAAGCTGATGCTGGACTCGGGTTTCGACGAAATCCAGATCCTCAACATCGACCACGTCAATGTCGGCGCCTACATCCGCAACACGCTGGCTGCAGACAAGAACGAGAACCGTCAGGAAGCTCTGTTCGACATCTACCGCGTCATGCGTCCAGGCGAACCACCGACCATGGATTCGGCTGAAGCCATGTTCAACTCGCTGTTCTTCGATAGCGAGCGCTATGACCTTTCCGCGGTTGGCCGCGTGAAGATGAACATGCGCCTCGATCTCGATGCAGAAGACACCGTGCGCACGCTGCGCAAGGAAGACATCCTGGCCGTGGTCAAGATGCTTGTCGAACTGCGCGACGGCAAGGGCGAAATCGACGATATCGACAACCTCGGCAACCGTCGTGTTCGCTCGGTCGGTGAGTTGATGGAGAACCAGTACCGTCTGGGTCTGCTGCGCATGGAACGTGCGATCAAGGAACGTATGTCCTCGATCGAAATCGACACCGTGATGCCGCAGGATCTGATCAACGCCAAGCCTGCTGCTGCTGCCGTTCGCGAATTCTTCGGCTCCTCGCAGCTGTCGCAGTTCATGGACCAGGTGAACCCGCTCTCGGAAATCACCCACAAGCGCCGTCTTTCGGCTCTTGGACCGGGTGGTCTGACCCGCGAGCGCGCAGGCTTCGAAGTCCGCGACGTTCACCCAACCCACTACGGCCGTATTTGCCCGATCGAAACGCCGGAAGGCCCGAACATTGGTCTGATCAACTCGCTTGCAACCTTTGCCCGCGTCAACAAATACGGCTTTATCGAAAGCCCGTACCGCAAGATCATCGACGGCAAGGTGACGACAGACGTGATCTACCTCTCCGCTATGGAAGAGGCGAAGTATTACGTTGCGCAGGCGAATGCTGAACTGGACGCTGAAGGCGCGTTTACGGAAGAATTCGTCGTTTGCCGTCACTCTGGCGAAGTTATGCTGGCTCCGCGTGACAACATCAACCTGATGGACGTTTCGCCGAAGCAGCTGGTTTCGGTTGCTGCGGCTCTCATTCCATTCCTGGAAAACGACGACGCCAACCGCGCGCTCATGGGCTCGAACATGCAGCGTCAGGCCGTTCCGCTTCTGCGTGCGGAAGCTCCGTTCGTTGGAACCGGCATGGAACCGATCGTTGCCCGTGACTCCGGTGCTGCCATCGCTGCCCGTCGTGGCGGTGTGGTCGACCAGGTTGACGCAACGCGTATCGTTATCCGTGCAACCGAAGACCTCGATGCAGGCAAGTCCGGCGTCGATATCTATCGTCTGCAGAAGTTCCAGCGCTCCAACCAGAACACCTGCGTCAACCAGCGTCCGCTGGTCGCCGTTGGCGACGTTTTGAACAAGGGTGACATCATCGCTGACGGTCCTTCGACCGACCTCGGTGACCTGGCGCTTGGCCGCAACGCGCTCGTCGCGTTCATGCCTTGGAACGGTTACAACTACGAAGACTCGATCCTGATGTCCGAGCGCATCGTCTCCGACGACGTGTTCACCTCCATCCACATCGAAGAATTCGAAGTGATGGCCCGCGACACCAAGCTTGGTCCTGAAGAAATCACGCGCGATATTCCGAACGTCTCGGAAGAAGCGCTGAAGAACCTCGACGAAGCCGGTATCGTTTACATCGGTGCGGAAGTTCAGCCTGGCGACATCCTCGTCGGCAAGATCACGCCGAAGGGCGAAAGCCCGATGACGCCGGAAGAAAAGCTTCTGCGCGCCATCTTCGGTGAAAAGGCTTCCGACGTTCGCGACACATCCATGCGCATGCCTCCGGGCACGTTTGGTACTGTCGTTGAAGTCCGCGTGTTCAACCGCCACGGCGTGGAAAAAGACGAGCGTGCGATGGCAATCGAGCGCGAGGAAATCGAACGTCTGGCCAAGGACCGCGACGACGAACAGGCCATCCTGGACCGTAACGTTTACGGTCGTCTGATCGAGATGCTCCGTGGACAGGTTTCGATTGCCGGTCCGAAGGGCTTCAAGAAGGGCGTCGAGCTTTCGAACGCCGTCGTATCCGAATATCCCCGCTCGCAGTGGTGGATGTTCGCCGTTGAAGACGAAAAGGCTCAGTCCGAGCTGGAAGCGCTTCGCGGTCAGTACGACGAATCCAAGTCGCGCCTTGAACAGCGCTTCATGGACAAGGTCGAAAAGGTCCAGCGCGGCGATGAAATGCCTCCGGGCGTCATGAAGATGGTCAAGGTCTTCGTTGCTGTTAAGCGCAAGATCCAGCCGGGCGACAAGATGGCTGGCCGTCACGGTAACAAGGGCGTTGTCTCGCGTATCGTGCCTGTCGAAGATATGCCGTTCCTGGAAGATGGTACGCATGTCGACATCTGCTTGAACCCGCTGGGCGTGCCTTCGCGCATGAACGTCGGTCAGATTCTCGAAACGCATCTCGCATGGGCTTGCGCCGGTATGGGCAAGAAGATCGGCGACATGCTGGAAGAGTATCACAAGACACTCGACATCACCGATCTGAAGCGCGAACTGACGGAAGTCTACGCCTCGGAAGCCAAGGACGAAGTCTCGCAGTTCGACGACGAGTCCCTGATCCGTCTTGCCGAGCAGTCCAAGAAGGGCGTTTCCATTGCGACGCCGGTCTTCGACGGTGCGCATGAGCCTGACGTTGCCGCCATGTTGACCAGGGCCGGCCTGAATGAGTCCGGTCAGTCTGTTCTGTATGATGGCCGTACCGGTGAAACCTTCGACCGTAAGGTAACCGTCGGCTACATGTACATGATCAAGCTGAACCACTTGGTCGACGACAAGATCCACGCCCGTTCGATCGGTCCTTACTCGCTCGTTACCCAGCAGCCGCTGGGTGGTAAGGCGCAGTTCGGCGGTCAGCGCTTCGGGGAAATGGAAGTCTGGGCTCTGGAAGCTTACGGTGCAGCCTACACGTTGCAGGAAATGCTTACCGTGAAGTCGGACGACGTGGCGGGCCGTACCAAGGTTTACGAAGCAATCGTCCGTGGCGACGACACCTTCGAAGCCGGCATTCCGGAGAGCTTCAACGTTCTCGTCAAGGAAATGCGCTCGCTTGGTCTCAGCGTCGAACTCGAGAATTCGAAGCTCGACGACGCCAATGCGGCGGATCAGCTGCCTGACGCGGCGGAATAACGAAACAGAATGGCAGGCACCTTTTGGGGTGCCTGCCAGTTTCACCCGAGGCCTGGCCTCCGGGGAGAAACTTCCGCCGCATTTTGCGGTTAATCATGTTTTAGGCATTGGTCGGTGATGCGGACTCACCGTGCCAGATGCAAGCAAGGGGCCAAACCCCTAAGGAGACAGGCATGAACCAAGAGGTCATGAACCTTTTCAACCCGTCGGTACCGGCGCAGCACTTCGATTCCATCCGGATTTCGATCGCCAGCCCGGAAAAAATCCTTTCCTGGTCTTATGGCGAGATCAAGAAGCCGGAAACCATCAACTACCGTACGTTCAAGCCAGAGCGTGACGGTCTTTTCTGCGCGCGTATCTTCGGACCGATCAAGGACTATGAGTGCTTGTGCGGCAAGTACAAGCGTATGAAGTACAAGGGCATTATCTGCGAAAAGTGCGGCGTCGAAGTCACGCTGTCGCGCGTACGCCGTGAGCGCATGGGCCATATCGAACTGGCTGCGCCCGTTGCGCATATCTGGTTCCTGAAATCGCTTCCATCGCGTATCTCGACATTGCTCGACATGACGCTGAAGGATGTCGAGCGCGTTCTGTATTTCGAGAACTACATCGTCACCGAACCCGGCCTGACTTCCTTGAAGCAGAACCAGCTTCTGAACGAAGAAGAATACATGATCGCCGTCGATGAATTCGGCGAAGATCAGTTCACCGCCATGATTGGTGCTGAAGCCATCTACGAAATGCTGGCTTCGATGAATCTCGAAAAGATTGCCGGTGACCTGCGCACCGAGCTTGCCGAGACGACATCCGATCTGAAGCAGAAGAAATTCATGAAGCGCCTCAAGATTGTTGAGAACTTCATGGAATCCGGCAATCGTCCCGAGTGGATGATCATGAAGGTTGTTCCAGTCATTCCACCGGACCTGCGTCCGCTGGTTCCGCTGGATGGTGGCCGTTTTGCGACCTCTGACCTCAACGATCTCTATCGTCGCGTGATCAACCGTAACAACCGTCTGAAGCGCCTGATCGAGCTTCGTGCGCCTGGCATCATCATCCGCAACGAAAAGCGTATGTTGCAGGAATCCGTCGATGCGCTGTTCGATAACGGCCGTCGCGGTCGCGTCATCACGGGTGCAAACAAGCGTCCGCTGAAGTCGCTCTCCGACATGCTCAAGGGCAAGCAGGGTCGCTTCCGTCAGAACCTTCTCGGCAAGCGCGTCGACTATTCCGGTCGTTCGGTTATCGTGACGGGTCCTGAGCTGAAGCTTCACCAGTGCGGTCTGCCAAAGAAGATGGCGCTCGAGCTGTTCAAGCCGTTCATCTACGCCCGCCTTGATGCGAAGGGTTACTCCTCCACAGTCAAGCAGGCCAAGAAGCTGGTCGAAAAGGAAAAGCCCGAAGTCTGGGATATCCTCGATGAGGTCATCCGCGAGCATCCGGTTCTGTTGAACCGCGCTCCAACGCTGCACCGTCTGGGCATCCAGGCCTTCGAACCCATGCTGGTTGAAGGCAAGGCAATCCAACTGCATCCGCTCGTCTGCACGGCCTTCAACGCCGACTTCGACGGTGACCAGATGGCTGTTCACGTTCCGCTGTCGCTCGAAGCGCAGCTGGAAGCACGCGTGCTGATGATGTCGACCAACAACATTCTGCACCCTGCAAACGGTCAGCCGATCATCGTTCCGTCGCAGGACATGGTTCTCGGCCTCTACTACCTGTCGATCATGAACCAGAACGAGCCCGGCGAAGGCATGGCTTTCTCTGACATGGGCGAGTTGCATCACGCGCTTGAAAACAAGGTCGTGACGCTTCATGCGAAGATTCGTGGCCGCTTCAAGACCGTTGATGCCGATGGCAAGCCGGTTTCGAAGATCTATGAGACGACGCCTGGCCGCATGATCATTGGCGAACTTCTGCCGAAGAACGTCAACGTGCCTTTCGAAACCTGCAACCAGGAAATGACCAAGAAGAACATCTCCAAGATGATCGACACGGTCTACCGTCACTGCGGCCAGAAAGACACGGTCATTTTCTGTGACCGTATCATGCAGCTCGGCTTTACCCATGCCTGCCGCGCCGGTATTTCCTTCGGTAAGGACGACATGATCATTCCGGAAACCAAGGTCAAGATCGTCGGTGACACCGAAACTTTGGTCAAGGAATACGAGCAGCAGTACAATGACGGCCTGATCACACAGGGCGAAAAGTACAACAAGGTCGTTGACGCCTGGGGCAAGGCAACTGAAAAGGTTGCGGAAGACATGATGGCCCGCATTAAGGCTGTCGAGTTTGATCCTGAGACGGGTCGTCAGAAGCCGATGAATGCCATCTACATGATGTCCCACTCCGGTGCGCGTGGTTCACCGAATCAAATGCGTCAGCTGGGTGGTATGCGTGGTCTTATGGCCAAGCCATCGGGTGAAATCATCGAAACGCCGATCATTTCGAACTTTAAGGAAGGTCTGACCGTTAACGAGTACTTCAACTCGACGCACGGTGCCCGTAAGGGTCTTGCAGACACGGCCCTGAAGACGGCGAACTCCGGTTACCTGACACGTCGTCTTGTTGACGTCGCGCAGGATTGCATCGTCAACTCCAAGGATTGCGGCACCGACAAGGGCCTGACCATGACTGCCATCGTCGATGCCGGTCAGGTTGTTGCTTCGCTCGGCGCCCGTATCCTCGGTCGTACGGCTCTCGATGATATCGACAACCCGGTTACTGGCGAAAACATCGTCAAGGCTGGCAAGCTGATCGACGAAGCCGAAGTTGCGATCATCGAAAAGGCTGGCATTCAGTCCGTTCGCATCCGCTCTGCCCTGACCTGCGAAATCCAGGTCGGTGTCTGCGGCGTCTGCTACGGTCGTGACCTTGCACGCGGTACACCTGTCAACATGGGTGAAGCCGTGGGCGTTATTGCCGCTCAGTCCATCGGTGAACCGGGCACGCAGCTCACCATGCGTACCTTCCACCTTGGCGGTACGGCAAACGTGGTCGACCAGTCGTTCCTGGAAGCGTCTTACGAAGGCACGATCCAGATCAAGAACCGCAACAGCCTGCGCAACTCCGAAGGCGTTCTCATCGCGATGGGCCGTAACATGTCCGTCACCATTCTCGATGAGCGTGGTGTCGAGCGTTCGTCGCAGCGTGTTGCCTACGGTTCGAAGCTGTTCGTGGATGATGGCGACAAGGTCAAGCGCGGCCAGCGTCTGGCAGAGTGGGACCCTTACACCCGTCCAATGATGACGGAAGTGGAAGGTACGGTTCACTTCGAAGATCTGGTCGACGGTCTCTCCGTTCTCGAAGCGACCGACGAATCCACCGGTATCACCAAGCGTCAGGTTATTGACTGGCGTTCGACACCACGTGGTTCGGACCTCAAGCCATCGATCGTCATCAAGGATGCTTCCGGCGCTGTCGCGAAGCTCTCCCGTGGTGGTGAAGCTCGCTTCCAGCTTTCGGTTGACGCTATTCTTTCGGTCGAGCCTGGTCAGAAGGTCTTCCAGGGTGATGTGCTTGCACGTTCGCCGCTGGAAAGCGCCAAGACCAAGGACATCACCGGTGGTCTGCCGCGCGTTGCCGAACTCTTCGAAGCGCGTCGTCCAAAGGATCACGCTATCATCGCCGAAATCGATGGTACGATCCGTCTGGGCCGCGACTACAAGAACAAGCGTCGCGTTCAGATCGAGCCTGCGGAAGACGGCGTCGAGCCAGTCGAATACCTGATCCCGAAGGGCAAGCCCTTCCACCTTCAGGAAGGCGACTACATCGAAAAGGGCGAGTACATTCTCGATGGCAACCCGGCACCGCACGACATTCTGGCGATCAAGGGTGTAGAGGCTCTGGCTTCCTACCTCGTGAACGAAATCCAGGAAGTCTACCGCTTGCAGGGCGTTGTCATCAACGACAAGCACATCGAAGTTATCGTGCGTCAGATGCTGCAGAAGGTGGAAATCACCGATGCGGGTGACTCGCAATACATCGTTGGCGACAGCGTTGATCGCATCGAGATGGAAGACAACAACGACCGTCTGATCGAAGAAGGCAAGAAGCCTGCTTACGGCGACCCGGTTCTTCTGGGTATCACCAAGGCATCGCTGCAGACGCCATCCTTCATCTCGGCTGCTTCGTTCCAGGAAACCACAAAGGTTCTCACGGAAGCTGCAATTGCCGGCAAGACGGACACGCTGCAGGGCCTCAAGGAAAACGTCATCGTCGGCCGCCTCATTCCGGCCGGTACCGGTGGCACCATGACCCAGATCCGCCGCATCGCTACAAGCCGCGACGATCTCATCATCGAAGAGCGCAAGAAGAGCACAGGCTCGTCTTCCGCAAACCAGATGCTGCAGGACATGACAGAGAAAGCTCCAGCTGCCGAGTAACGGTGGCTGGGATAGGGGCCTCGCAAAGGGCCCCGTCTGGTACAAACAGAAACGCCCGGAGTGATCCGGGCGTTTTTTGCGTTTGGGCCTTTGAAGTAATTATAGACGAAGTGTTGCTTGGGTATCCTGCGTTGGCCTCAATCCTTGAAGCCGCCTCTGCGGCTCGCATTGATGGACGAATACGGCGAGTGTTTCCCACGGCGGAGTGAGCGATAGTTGCCACAGGAGGCGGGCAACCTCGCCACGATGAACTGTAGCGTGCAAAGCTACATGCAATAGCATTTCCTCTCGGCTCATCAATCCCTTGTCGCCGTCCGTAAAACTGAAGGAGACGGTTTCAGCAAGAGATTCGTCAGAAATGGTCTTGATGTATTCGATATACCATTGATCAACCGATAAGACTTGCGACCTTAGTTCATCTAGTGGAGGGGTTACTTCCAGCGTGTCGGAGGTAAAACCGTGGGCCAATCCTTGCAGATGTCCAGAGAATATCTTTGCAACAACGTTGTAATGGCAAATCAGCCCTAGGGCAGTAGCAAATGCGCTTGAATGAGCGTTACTATCGACGCTCTTCATTTTATCGCACAGGTCGGAGTTAGCCCATGCATTGTAGCTGAAAAGAGTGGTTAGCAAACTAGACATTGTTGTAAATCCGAAGCAAGTTTAAGAACGTGAGTAATGTGTTTATGTTTCCATGGAGCATTTGACTTGTCTACTCGCATTGCCAAGCAGTCGACTTTCATGCGGAAAGAACCACGTCAGAGCAGGTCTCGCGCCACTGTCGAGATCATCGTGCAGGCGGGTGCTCGCGTTTTAAGTGATGGATATGCTGGTTTCACAACGAATAAGGTCGCCAACCTTGCAGGTGTGAGCATCGGTTCATTATACCAATATTTTCCTGACAAGCTCTCTTTGGTGGATGCTATCCGGCTCCGTCACCTGGATGATTGTCTGGCCGTGATGCGCAGCGTTGTGGCTGACGGTCTCTGTCCGGTCGAATTCGCAACGCGATTGGTCAAGAATATGGTTGCCGCTCACAGCGTCAATCCTGGCCTGCACCGCGTATTGCTGGATGAAGCGCCGGGGTCTGCAAAGTATTCGGATCCTGCCAGTAGTTTCGAGATCGAATATATTTCTTATTACGCTAACGCCGTTGCATTCTATCGAAGTCGAAAAACGCAGGCACGCGATCATATCTCTGGACGGATGTTGTCTGACGCTATCGACGGTGTGATTCACAACGCAGCTCGGAGGGACGATGTCTGTGATGATGCTACACAGAGTGAGTTGATCAAGCTGGTCAGTGTCTATCTGGCTGAAGGTGTCTGAGCGCGCTCGTAACAAAAGCACGCTCAGTCATGCGTCATGCAAACCGGATGATCGCCACTTCGCCTTCAAGCGCGCCCTGATAGGCGGAGGCGTGTGGTTCTTCGTCGGGCGCGTCCGTCAGCATGCCGATCTGGTCGAGGTCGGCTTCGAGGAAGCCTTCTTCGGAAAGGGCGTTCAGCGCTTCGCGCACGGCGCTGTCATCGTCGGGGGCGCTCAGGATGACGTGGATGTCGATGCCTTCGTCGCCTTCGCGCTCATAGGCCTTGCCGATAACGATGAACACCATGGCATCGTCGCGTCCGTTGTCGTTGTCTGGTTCTGTAATCATGACGCGATTCCTTTTCTGGCTATGATTGTGGGGTATGTGAAGGAGAGGCGGTTTCGGCCTGCCTTCTTCTTTGCCCTCAAGGGAATCAATAGACGGGTTTTATGAAAACCCAAAGGCCGGAATGGGAAAAGCGTGCGGTGAGAGGGCGTTTATGTTAAAAGCCTTTCGAAATCCCGTAGGCGAGGGGTCTCAGGCCGCTGCTTGGGGGACTAAATTTGGATTCACCCTTGACGAAAGCGGCCTAAAACAGTAGTACGCCCGCCATCGGAGCCAATGTGAGGTCTGGCCGTCTGGAACGACTCGTTCTGGAGATCACCTCAAACAAGGATCCAAAAACACGTACGAGACACGAATGTTGCACGCACGACGTATGATTTACGTCCTCTGCATTGAGTGGTCCATCCGTGAAAACCGGATTGGGCCACGTTTTGCGCATGAGGCTATGCGTGCGTCGTTGCCGGAAACGGTATAACCGCCATCCGAGAGGGTGGCTAAAGTAGTTTTTGCAAGGGATGGTTATATGCCTACCGTAAACCAGCTGATCCGCAAGCCACGTCAGGCACAGGTAAAGCGTAATAAGGTTCCTGCTCTGCAGGAAAACCCACAGAAGCGTGGCGTTTGCACCCGCGTTTACACGACGACCCCTAAGAAGCCTAACTCGGCTCTTCGTAAGGTTGCCAAGATCCGCCTGACCAACGGCTTCGAAGTCATCGGCTACATTCCTGGTGAAGGCCATAACCTTCAGGAACACTCCGTTGTCATGATCCGTGGCGGCCGCGTAAAGGACTTGCCGGGCGTTCGTTACCACATCATCCGTGGTGTTCTCGATACGCAGGGCGTCAAGAACCGTAAGCAGCGTCGTTCGAAGTACGGTGCGAAGCGTCCGAAGTAATTCGGTTTAACAAATTCCGGCGCTGCGCGAGGTTCTCCGCGTGGTAAAGCGTCATTCAAAGTTGAGAGACAAATAGTATGTCCCGTCGCCATAGTGCAGAAAAGCGTGAGATCAACCCGGATCCAAAGTTCGGCGATCTGATCGTTACCAAGTTCATGAACGCCATCATGCTTCACGGCAAGAAGTCGGTCGCAGAAAGCATCGTTTACGGCGCGTTCGACGTCGTGCAGGGCAAGACGAAGCAGGAGCCGCTCGGCGTGTTCCATTCGGCCCTCGACAACGTTGCTCCGCACGTTGAAGTGCGTTCGCGCCGCGTTGGTGGTGCAACCTACCAGGTTCCGGTCGATGTTCGTCCAGAGCGCCGTCAGGCACTCGCAATCCGCTGGCTGATCGCTGCTGCGCGCAAGCGCAACGAAACAACCATGGTTGATCGCCTTTCCGGCGAACTCATGGATGCTGCGAACAACCGCGGTTCTGCCGTCAAGAAGCGCGAAGACACGCACAAGATGGCCGACGCCAACCGCGCATTCTCGCATTACCGCTGGTAATCTAACCGATCCGAAAGGCAGTCCGTTATGGCTCGCGAATATAAAATCGAAGACTACCGCAATTTCGGTATCATGGCGCATATCGACGCCGGCAAGACGACCACTACCGAGCGTATTCTTTACTACACCGGTAAGTCGCACAAGATCGGCGAAGTTCACGATGGCGCAGCCACGATGGACTGGATGGAGCAGGAGCAGGAGCGTGGCATCACGATCACCTCCGCTGCGACGACGACCTTCTGGAAGGGTCGCGACGGCAAGATGCGCCGTTTCAACATCATCGACACCCCCGGCCACGTTGACTTCACGATCGAAGTCGAACGTTCGCTGCGCGTTCTCGACGGTGCTATCGCTCTTCTCGACGCCAACGCCGGTGTAGAGCCGCAGACGGAAACCGTCTGGCGCCAGGCTGAGAAGTACAACGTTCCGCGTATGATCTTCTGCAACAAGATGGACAAGACCGGTGCTGACTTCTACCGCTCGGTAGAAATGATCAAGACCCGTCTCGGCGCCACTGCAGTTGTCATGCAGCTCCCGATCGGTGCAGAAACCGAATTCAAGGGCGTTGTTGACCTGATCGAGATGAACGCACTCATCTGGCGCGACGAATCGCTCGGCGCTCAGTGGGACGTCGTCGAAATTCCTGAAGACATGAAGGCCAAGGCTGAAGAATATCGTGAAAAGCTGATCGAGACTGTTGTCGAGATCGACGAAGAAGCGATGGAAGCCTACCTGAACGGCGACATGCCTGACAACGACAAGATCCGTGCGCTCGTTCGCCGCGGCACCATCGACGTGAAGTTCCACCCGATGTTCTGCGGTACCGCGTTCAAGAACAAGGGCGTTCAGCCTCTGCTCGACGCTGTTTGCGATTATCTGCCTTCGCCGCTGGACATTCCTGCGATCAAGGGCATCGACTTCAAGACCGAAGCCGAAATCGAGCGTCACGCAGACGACTCCGAGCCGCTTTCGATGCTTGCGTTCAAGATCATGAACGACCCCTTCGTCGGTTCGCTCACCTTCGCACGTATCTATTCCGGCAAGCTGGAAAAGGGCACATCTGTCATCAACACGGTCAAGGACAAGCGCGAGCGCGTCGGCCGCATGCTTCAGATGCACTCCAACAGCCGTGAAGACATTGAAGAAGCCTTTGCTGGCGACATCGTTGCTCTGGCTGGCCTCAAGGAAACCACAACAGGTGATACGCTTTGCGATCCTCTGAAGCCGGTTATCCTCGAGCGCATGGAATTCCCTGAGCCGGTTATCCAGATCGCTATCGAGCCTAAGACCAAGGGCGATCAGGAAAAGATGGGCCTCGCGCTCAACCGCCTGGCAGCTGAAGATCCTTCGTTCCGCGTCAAGACGGACGACGAATCTGGTCAGACGATCATCGCCGGCATGGGTGAACTTCACCTCGACATTCTCGTTGACCGTATGCGTCGCGAGTTCAAGGTTGAAGCGACCGTTGGTGCTCCTCAGGTTGCTTACCGTGAAACCATCACGCGTCAGCACGAAGAAGACTACACACACAAGAAGCAGTCCGGTGGTACCGGTCAGTTCGCTCGTGTAAAGATCATCTTCGAACCGAACCCAGAAGGCGAAGACTTCAAGTTCGAGTCCAAGATCGTTGGTGGTGCTGTTCCGAAGGAATACATCCCGGGCGTTCAGAAGGGTATCGAAAGCGTTCTGTCTTCCGGTCCTTTGGCTGGCTTCCCGATGCTCGGCGTCAAGGCAACCCTGATCGACGGCGCGTACCACGACGTTGACTCCTCGGTTCTGGCGTTCGAAATCGCATCGCGTGCCTGCTTCCGTGAAGCAGCGAAGAAGGCTGGTGCACAGCTTCTCGAGCCGATGATGAAGGTCGAAGTTGTAACCCCTGAAGATTACGTCGGTGACGTGATCGGCGATCTGAACTCGCGTCGCGGTCAGATCCAGGGTCAGGAAAGCCGTGGTATTGCCGTTGTCATCAACGCGCATGTGCCGCTGGCCAACATGTTCAAGTACGTCGATAACCTGCGCTCCATGTCTCAAGGCCGCGCACAGTACTCGATGACCTTCGATCATTATTCGCCGGTTCCGAGCAACGTTGCTCAGGAAATCCAGGCAAAGTACTCCGGTCAGAAGTGATCGGGGTACGCCCCAAACGAATTTTAGAGTTTATTCCCTTCAAGGGACCAGAATGGAGAGCCACTAATGGCAAAGAGCAAGTTTGAGCGCAACAAGCCGCACGTCAACATTGGCACGATCG
>NZ_JARVRD010000016.1:0-17633 GCF_030209845.1 Agrobacterium sp. fls2-241-TYG-188a
CCTCGCCCTGATTGGCACGATCGAGGACTTCCGCAAAATTCTTGCGAGCCTCACTGATTTTGTAGCTGGTCTGGGGCATGGCGACCTCCGAGTTCGTGATGGGAGCGACTATATCATGGGATATCAAAGCGTACAATCAGGACGTACGCATAAGAGCCGATAAGGGGTACTTATCAAAGGTCAGAGGCCCAACCCACGATCATACGAAGTGCTGAATCTTAATTGCGATATAGCTTTCATTTAAGGTTGTGTTAACCATGATTTCAATGGCTTACGATCTCGCGAAAATTGGCATGACAGCCCTGATGCGGACGGCCTTCATCGCCGGTTCGCGCTGACGCGTCTCGACGAGCGCATCGCCCGCTCGCCGGTCGGCGTAGGCTGGATCGAACGCCAGAATTTTGCTGATGCCTGTGCCTCTTTGTGGATCGACGGCGAACTGGTCCAACTCGAAGACCTCGTCCTCCACGACGCCACCCGCGATATTCGCACACCAACCCACGAACTGACGATCGCCCGCGACGTGCTGCGCACGCGTCGGCGCATCGCCGGCCAGTCCTCGAATTGGGCGCTCTCTGCCGACGGCATCCGCTCGCTGCGGAAAACCTCGGAGATCGGGTCGGGCGGCGGGGACGAGGCGACGACGGCCGGCGTCATTCGGCCAGCGGCCGCGATCCACGCGGAAGGGGAGGGGGAGGAAGGTGATGATGCCCAAGATCTCCCCGGCGTCGACTATCCGGCTATCGATGCGCTTCTCGCGCGCTCTGACGCTGCGATCGAACGAGCCAAAAAGCCCGGCCGGGCTCCGGCCGATCCGCTGGTCTATGATCGCGATTGGGACGAGGATGCCCGGCTCGATGAATGGCGTGGCGTGTTGCGTCAGGCCGCAAACTTGCCGGCGGTGCTGCAGGCCATCGTCGCCCTCGATGCCTGGAGCGAGATTTTGGTCCTCCAGCACGCGCCCTGGCTCGGCCGGCTGTTGGCTGCCTCGATCCTGCGCCAGGCCGGCACCACGTCAGGCACCCATCTGGCCGCCATCAATCTCGGCCTCAAAACCATTCCGGTGGATCGGCGTCGTCACCGCGATCGCGAAACTCGGCTGCTGGCCATCGACCACGGTCTTTTGGCGGCCGCCGTGGTCGGCATGAAGGAACATGACCGACTGGCGCTGGCCCGCACGCTCATGGAGCGGAAGCTGGAAGGGCGGCGGGCGTCGTCGAAGCTGCCAGAACTGGTCGAGCTGGTGATGGCACGCCCCCTTGTGTCGGCCGGGATGGTGGCGAAAACGCTCGAGGTCACGCCGCAGGCGGCGCGGCGGATCGTTTTGGAACTCGGCCTTAGAGAGAGGACGGGGAGGGGAAGGTTTCGGGCGTGGGGGATGATGTAAGCTCAACCTCTTCTGGAACGATAGGATCGCCTATCGCCTGTAATAGATTAGCGGATTGTTTCCGCTTAGTATTAGCAGTCACTGAATTGAACGCAGATGCGCAACGGGGCACTTAAATGCACTCCGTTGCGCGTGTTTGTCTTGCACCTGCGTGCCAGCGGCACTCGGTGTTAAGTCGCCCTAGAATGGAATCTCATCCTCCATATCGGTAGAAGTCGAGCCGTCGATCTTCTTCTGAGGCGCTTCAAGGTTCTTTCGTTCTAACGCCGGAGGCGGAATCTCGTAAAATGTTTAGCGATGTTTAAGCGGTGATATCGGTTTGCTTGCTGCCGAAATTTGCGCGCGGGAAAGCACCCTTTACAGTCTTATAGCAAGTAAAAATGCAAGATCCTCCTACCGCTGTAATAAGGGCTGTCCCAAAGACGTAAGAGAAGAGTCTGTCATCCGTCTGGACAGACATTTGATGGACCTTTACGAGAACGAAGAGCATTATGACTCCCAGTGCCACAACTGACAGGGCAAGCGGCATCGATGTTCTGGGCCCCGGCAGTTCTTTTCGGACCGGCTCCCCAGCTCCAATCAGGGTGCCTGAGAACGCAAAATCAGAACTTGAAGCGGTGTGAAGTATTTCACATACGAATCCCTGACGGGGCTCGATGTATTCGAAGGTAATATTGTCAGAGGCCTCATCACCGTCACCGAAGGTCACATCCATAGCCTCGTTAGCCAACTGCGAAACCTGCAACTGCAACAGAAATTGACCGCCCGGCACGAATATGCCTAATGGGTCTTTGCGAGTGATGTCAGATCGGCGAATCGTCTGGTTTCCATCGTTCCAGACATAAAGCCGTGTCAGGGTTGCACGAGTAATGGGAGCTCTCTTGTAGGTCACTTCGAGATCGCCGGAGAAGGCGGTCTGGCTTCGTCCTATGATCGTTGAATGTTGGATATTGTAAGCCAGACGCGAGCGAGGCAGAGAAACAAACGTCCACAGAGCAAGCCCCGCAGTGACAAGAAATCCGACGAGTGTCGCGTAGTTGAAGCCCCAGCTCAATGTGATCGTCTGCCAGTCCAAATCGCACCTCGTGAAACAACTTCACTGTATCTAGCACGCTCGTCCTGAGAAAATCGATGGGATGTGGAACAACTGTCCACAATCCACAGGCCGTTGTAGCGACAGCCGAGATAAAACGATAAGTAGATTCCGATTTTGGTGGTGAGGGTGCGATGGCTGGTAAATCGGAAAAGAAAACGTGCTTCGTTGTTGGACCAATCGGGGATGACGATAGCGAGGATCGTATCCACGCAGATTGGCTTCTTGAGGATATAATCGAACCGGTGTTTCTGGAGCATTTTCAAGACTTCGAAGTATCACGGGCTGACAAGATTTCGAACCCTGGCCAAATCAACACGCAAGTCATCACAGCGTTGTTAGAAGCCGATTTGGTAATTGCTGACCTAACCACGCTAAACCCGAATGCTTTTTACGAAATCGGAATTCGTCATACGATTCAGAAGCCGATCATCCACATGCATCTTGAGGGGCAGAAAATCCCATTCGATATCGCTCCTTTTCGCTCAATCAAATTCTCGCGTAGGAAGCCCGCAGACATCAGAAAAGCTCGAGCGGCATTGCTGGAGTTTGTTCAAGAATCCCTCGATCCCGCGCATGAAATTGACAATCCCGTGACATTTTCACGCGGAAAATTAGCATTCTCGGAAAGAGCAACGCCTCCAGAGAAATTAGTACAGGATCAGCTAGACAGCATCACAGAACGACTTCTCGAAATTGAACGACACGCGCAGAGCGGCCCCAGAATAACCGTGGAAGGATCGGCGATCTCTTCAAAGCTTGCTGCAAATTCCCAAGATCCACATATAGTCGTCACTGTATCGAGTAACGGCGCTCATTCGGCCTTGAGTATCACCGAGGCGATAGCCCGAAAGGCAGTTCCTCTCTTTGGTGAAGAAATATTCGAGAGGTTGGTGAAAGAGACGAATTCCGTTTTATTCTTGGTTCCGGCTCGACTAGCTAATGCCCGCGCAATGAAGAGCTTCGAGCTAGAAATGAGCAATCTTGGTTACTCAGTCGAATTCAGCTAACCGCGCACGCTTTATCCTTCTTGTGGATAACTTAACGTTGCATCGATCGATAATCTCACTCATCGCGCCAGCAAGGCCCAGTCATTGATGTGGTTGCGATCCGACGAGCCCTGCGCCAATCTCACTCTGTCTTGACCCTGTGCGGAAGGCGATGGCCCAAGCCAGCCATTGGCGGGCGCAGCATGGCGTGCGGAAAATCTTCAAGCCAGATTACAAGTATTCGAAGGCCGGGATCATCATGGATGATCTTGTGCCTGCGAATTCCGCTCCACGACCATTGTTCGACACACGAGATCGCGTCCAGTCGGACCGTTTGATGCGCGCAATTTATGCAATCAATGGGAGCTTTGGCCGAGGAACTTTAATTCCAGCAGCAGCCGGCATTAAAAAAGAATGGCAAGCGAAATTCGAGCGCCGCTCTCATCGGTACACAGCCTGTATCAAAGAGCTCCCAACGGTTAGCTCCTCAATTACTTGCGTTGTCGTTTAAAGGAAATCTAATAGCGAACTCACGTTGCAAACGTTCACAACGCACAAAATCCTGCAAATTTACAACGAAACTGAGAAAGACGTTTTCAATAATTAATTCATTGAAACTCAACCGAAAAATGGTCTCGATTGATAATGCACCTCAAACTTAATCAAGGATTCAAACTGCGAGTAATGTTGACAATTATTATGCGAAGTGGATTATAGCACTAATGCGGGACGGAGCGCTGCAAACGAACCGTCCCGCACGAGCTACTTCAAAATCCAAAGTAGGATTTGAAGAGCGGCAATAAGGACTTTAATCCAGTCCTTCGGGTTGTCAGGAAGCATGTTGCTTTTCCTTTTGTGCAACCGCCCAAAGTGGGACGGCAGGCTTTACCAGGTGTTCGCGCACCGGTAAAACATCTAGGGGTCGCCTAACCCGAGGGCGATCCCTTTGTCCTTCACAGGGTGCTGTGCAAGTAACCCCGTGTCAATATTGATTTTACCCTTTGACGTCGAAATCAGCGATATGCATCACATCACGCGATCGTGGTTTGCATCGAAAGCGCTAATGTGATTGTCGTAAAAATAGCATATAATATAGTAAACTATTGATATTTTAGAAGAAATTTTTCTTTGCCAACCGTTGCATTTCTTGTAAATGGCTTGATGCAGTCTGCGCTGCTTCATATGCCCGCTTTAAAGTCGAATCTTGCTGCATCTCTCTGACTTGTTTCGCAACTGTTTTAAACATGGTCCGTTGCTCAAATGAAACCGCAAGCATTGCATTGATCTGGCGCATCATGCTTGGATTAAGAATCTCCTTAGCGTGATCATTTTGAAATTGCTGACGCGAGGAAGAAACTGTTCTTGTCGCACGCTCGGTCCGAGTCCTTATTCTTTCCTGCGCAGCGGCCAACAATTTTCCTCCATCATTTTTCCATTTGTCCTGCCAACGTCTAATGATGGTGTCATCTGTCTCCTGAAAAGGAATTGTTGGCCTGGTGGCAACCAAGTAAGTCCTCATAGCTGTAGTTTGTTTTGTTATCCTATTTTCGACCATGAGTTCGGCTATTTTTATTAGGTGAGGAAGGTCGTCTTTACCTGTTCCCTTTGGTCGTCCTCGCATGCGTTTTTCGGTCATCAGCTTTCTCCTGATCTATGAAATCAAAATAGCTCACAAGATGGACGCGCTCAAACGATAAGAAATCGGACAGAAAATAAATTCGCGAGAGAAAATCAGCAGCAAAGCAAGAAAACCGAGGAAAATTACAATTATCCTCGGTAATCCCCCGTTTTTAGTAACCCCTGCTCGAAGCGGTCGTCAATTAATTTTTACACAGTAAATTTACTACTCTTTAAAATGATCGTGGGAATATCATCTGTTAAAATTTCTAAGTCTAAGCGACGATGTAAGCGTCAGACATGTCTTGGGGTGATAAGCGCGCAGAGCAATTGCGGTTACAGATGAGAAAATCTGACCTTAACCATCTTAGAAGCGTCCGAACTCGATTTCCAGAACCAGTAAAGGTTTTCTTCGAGATATTGTCGTCTCATCTTTTCTTCAGTCGCCGCTCTCTTCCGCTCTATGTCGGGATCGGACTCATAGTTGGAGCTGCAATTTCCGAACGGACTGGATTCACCGCGTCATATTGCGTAGCTGTCGCAGTAGCTGTCTGTTCCTTACTATGAGAAGCGATGCTTTTGCGGAAGCGCAGCCGAAAGCGTCACTATCGGAGTGAGTGATGGCTCCAGGCGCATTCCGACCGTCGATGTTACAGCGTCATTCCGAAAACGGCGTGACCGCGCTTGGTAAATATGCCAGGAAAACAGCGCTTACGTTTCAACAGGCACCTAAAACGCAAAAAGGCGGGCCTTGTCGCCCGCCTTTTTGATATGATACGACGACCGAAGTCGAAGGATTAGCCGCTGCCTAATCGCCCACTACTTGATCTTTACGATCTGGCCGTGAAGCGCTACGCGGGATACTTCTGATCTTTAATGAGCGAGGCATCTCAAACGCGCTCAGCCTGTCTCTCGACAAGTGAATTTGGTCTAACAGACCGTTGCTGCAGTGTCAACTACTGGACATACTACAGGTTCCGTTGCCCTAGCTCACTTCTTCACCCGACTGAACCACGTTACTCCGGTGTGCTCTCCCTGGAGACCGGCAGTGGACAGGAGCTTTTGCGCCGCTTTAAGCGTTTCGCCCGTTGCAAGAAGATCGTCGACAAGCAGAATTTGCGATTGATTTTGGATGTGCTGCGGGAGCACGCCCATCGCAAGTGGTTCAAAATATTTTCTGATAGCAGGTTTTACATTTTTTGCAGTGTAGGCCTCATCTGGCACTCGGCTCAGATGTTTCAGAACGTTTCTCAACGCGACTTCTTCTTCCCGCGTGAACGCCATTCGATCAGTTTCCATTGCGAGCGACACACGAGTACTGGCTTGAGCGTTCGTGGCCTTCGTAAACAGATCCGAGGTGTGTGGTCGGCCAACAGCGCGCGATAGCCGGCGTCCGAGTATCGCAGCAAGAGGCGACGACGATGGCATCGAGGCGACCAGATCCAGTTGGTCACCAAGCAACTGCACAATGCGTGTGATAATTTCAGGTATGCTCAAGTTCAGGGTTTTGATGCTTTTGAACTCGACGGAAAGCCCGTCCTTGCCTTTCAGCGCGTAAATAAGTGGGCAATTGTCTCCAATGACCTTCTCGTCGCGCTTCCTTGCAAGCTTGGCCGAATTGAAGCGTCTCTGGAATACGCTGATTACGCGCAGCTCCTCGACAGTATCCTCACTTGGATTACCTTCAGCGGTCGTCAGCAAATGCTCGTTCGTCGCGTGATCAACGACGACGACGTTGTTTTCAACTCGTAGTCCCAAACGTTTCCCGTCCCCTCAATACCATCCGCTTAATTTGGCACCGTCGCCTGGTACCTGGTGCGTTGCTACACTCTCGGATCGACGCCCGGCATAATAGCTACATCCATTTGCGCTGTAGTAACGAAAAACGCAACCGTTGCCTGCCGAAGCTTTAGTCGAGCCGCCGGCAGGGTTTCAGAGATTACGAAGCGCCACGGGCTTCGTAATCTCAGCAAGATCGTTCGCCAGGAACCGTAATAGGCGAGGTGCGCTCGAGTCGCGGCAGAGCCGCGGAGCGATTTGACACTGAGTCACGATCAGGTTCAAATGCTACGTGATGCAGTCGACCACGATGCTTTCCTGTCCGTCATCGAATAGTTTGAGACTTTTTGGACTCTGGAAGAATGGAGTTTCCAGCCGGTTTGCGGGTTGGGGGCAAGGTCACCCCTCTTTGTAGGGCCCCTTGGATTGAACAAAGGTTTTTCGACTTAAGCTGCGTTTGAACTAGCAGCATTCTCTCATTTATATCGCTTCAATATTCGGGCCATAGAGCCGGCGGCGACCACTCGCCGCATAATGATGGTTCCGGCCGTGTTCAATGCAGCTTCGGCATTCCTGTTCGTCCAGTAGTGTCCCGTCAACTCATCTGTCTTTGCGATATACTCAACGATGCCAGCCCCAAAATGCTGGCGTGTATCTGTTGGAGCAAGGTGAGTTGGGTCCGTTTGCTCGTATACGTAGCTCAGTTCGGGCCGGTCGGGTTTTGACCAGCGCGGACGGACGAAACGAGTGCGACTGGTTTTGTCTGTTCCGTGAGGCGTAATTTCGATCGATATGTCGAAAAGGCCTGTCTCGATGGTTACCGAGGCCGTCGTCACCAGTTCGTCGTCGCTCGTCAGCGGCCCAGCAAGTGAATCGAACTTGGGGATTTCACGCTTTGCCGCCGAGTACATACGCTCGACCTTCGGCCAGTTGGACCGTATTTCGGCGCGCCATTCCCCATCAAGCCATGGAAACCACCAATATTTTGCGAAGGAAACCCAGTGCAGCGCCCGGAACACCGGTCTGATCCCTAGTAGCACCAATGTAACGCTGATCAGCAATGTAATTTTAGACGCCCATTCGAGGAGACCGTGCGGGTTGGCAACGTATCCGTAACCGAGAAGCCCAACGCAAATCGCTACAACGAGCATCACTAATGCGCTTAAGACAAGGCTCCGACTCAAGGCAAAGATCATTCCGTATCATCCTGGGGTTTTGTATTTGTTTTCGATTGCCGGACGATAAAACTTTTCGTCCCCATGATGGAAAACCGCCAAACCGAAATCTCGGCTCACAATCCCAGTAGCGACTACGGTTGGGAGCATCGAGCCAAAAAGAGCAGCGAGGTAACGTCCTCCGAAACGTTTCTTACGATCTATGATAAGCCAAGGAACGATAGGTGGTGAGAAGTATTGAGCGATTTTCTTTATCTTGAAGTCGGGTGTTAAAACATGAAAGCCGTCGTGGTGCTCATGTCGATGATGAGAGATATGCGTCAACATAGTCGCAGTTGCAGCATCATGAAATGGGATGCTGGTCGGTCGTAACGCAACGATTGGCAACGATTCAGGGTTCGTCGACACGATCACGCCGACTCCGGAAAATTCGCTACCCGCATCGGCATCGACTTCCTCTAGAAGAGTTACTAGTTGCTCAATAATTTCTGAAGCATCAGCTACGGTCATGATATATTGATCGCATGTTGGATTAGGCCAGTGCAAGGCACGGCATTCTACAAATTAATGGGTTTTCGTTATTTCCGGAAGCACAGGCATTTAAACAGCCCGCTTCTCGTCAACTCTGCTACGTCAACGCAACGGACAGAAACGACGCGGAAAAACAACGCTTGAATGTATCTGTGTATCTAATCGTGCGAGAAGCTGATCGGTGCAGGATGATGGTTCAGGAAGTCGCGCAACTGAGGTGATGCGGCGATGTTCTGGTAAGAAGCATCCGCGAGTGCAAGAAGTGTTTCACGTCGGTTTTCGGTGGCGATGTCCAGACCAAGGTCGGATGTTTGCTCGGCCGACGGCTTATGGTCGATCCGGAGGTATCTCTCCTTCAACTGGTGGGTCATCATGAAGTGAACCAACTGTTGTTGGGTTGTCATCACCGTCGAGAGAATGCGATCATTCTTTAACCAGCCGATCGCTCCGATGTCCTGTCTGATGGAGTTTGGAAGCGAGAATTCAGAAGAAGTCGTCCCAATGCTGAGGACGTGGACATTATCAATTTTTTGTCCGCAGAAATAAACTGCTTCATGGACGGCGCAGAGGTCAGGCGAGTTTGCCACGATGCCGCCGTCAACATAGTTTGAATTCTGAACTTTAGCCATCGGAAAGAACAGTGGAGCCGCCGACGTCGCCATGGCGACATCTGCCGCAAGGAGATGGCGATCCCTCACCAGATTCGGATTGTGCGGCGTCTTGAATATCTGCATCTGTCCCTTGCTCATGTTCACCGTTGGGACAAGTAGCCTCGTCCTAGCGTGTCCGATCAGCGCGTCGTCCCCGATCACGGCCTCGACAGCTTTCCGTAGTTCTATGTTTCGATATTTTGCGCCATAGGGTTTTTTCAGGCGAGCGAGCAGTCTGCCCAGCTTCCAGTCGCTCCGCGGAAAGATGTCCATTCCACGTTCAATAAATACCCGCTCAATATCTTCGGCGCTTTTTCCGAGCGCGAGTCCTATCGCGATGATGCCGCCGATCGATGTGCCTGCTATCATGTCGAAGCATTCACCGATTCGGCGTCCGGCTTGTTGCTCGAAATGGCGAAGCATGGCGACAGTATAAAGACCGCGATAGCCTCCACCGCTAAGTGACAAAATTCTGAATTCCATGCTTGAATTCGCTCCCCGTAAACACCAGATGTTGGATATATCGCATATGTATGGCCTTTCGGCTACTACATATAGACAATCGACACAATTCTTGCCAACCGGGGACGCGGGACTTATGGCAAACGTATCTAAGCTACTTCATTCGACCGTAACCGATGTATCGTTTCTGATAGAGATCGAACCTGAGGACGAGGCGAAAGCAGCGCTCCTCAAAGCGCGTGCGAAAATAAGACAAAGATTGAAAGAAGCCTTCGCCCAACGCAGCAGCGAAGTCTTCGGAAGAGTCATCGAGCCTCGGTTCTTCACGCAGGGTAGTCACTCCTACAAGACGCTCAACGATCCGGCCTGGCCGCCCGAGCAACAGATGGATCTTGATGACGGTTGCTATCTTCCGCTGTCGTTCGTCAAAGGCGCAAAACCATCGCAGGCGTCGGAAATGTTCTTCGAGTTCGTCGATTCCGTGCTGAGGCAACTGGGGGAGGAGGAAGGGTGGACCTTTAAGGAGAAAGATACCTGCTGCCGCCTCGTGATCAGTGACATCGCGCATATTGACATCCCGTTGTATGCCATCCCAGACGTCGAATTTCTGCTTCTTGAGAAATCTGTTTCGGCGAACGCAGCCTTCGCAGAAGACGCGCGCCGCGATACCTGGGAAGCGCTCCCATCGGACAGCGTTTTGCTCGCTCACCGGGTCGAGGACTGGAAAGTGTCCGATCCCCGCAAGATCAGGACATGGTTTCTTGGAGCGATCGAAATCTACGGCGAAAAACTGCGCCGCATATGCCGATATCTGAAGGCCTGGCGCGACCACCACAAACCCGCACTGGACGGCGTATCGTCTATTCTCCTAATGGTTTGCGCTTGGAAAGCATTCGAAGAAAAGACACGGCCCCTAATTCCCGATCGCGAGGACCTTACCCTGCTTATGGTACTCGACCGACTACCCGGTTATCTTGAGGGACGAGTTGCGAACCCGACAGACCTTGGTGAAAACGTCAACCGCCTCACCGATGACGACCGCAAGATAGCTGCTCGTCACGCCAAGGCGTTCGCAGACAAACTGCGCAACACGACCGCGACGGTTTCGGATCGCCAGGAAGCGGTCGACGAGATGCAGGCGCTTCTTGGAATGCGTTTACCAGACAGACCCGATTTGGTCAGCATCGCCGAGATTGCGAAGGTCACGATACTTACCCAACCGCGCAGTGAAGTGCCGGCTCCAGTGGTTGGACGATCGCAGAGTGGATGAGCGCGATACTGCATTAAGGCGGAGGGTCCACGACGCACTGACGCAACGCGGTTTCACGCGCGACTGGTCAGCCGATCGTGCTGTGTATGTAGGCACACTCGACCCGACCGTCTTGGCGGTGCCTGTCCGTATAGACGTGACGGATTTAGACTTCATCTCCGCTCCGCCCATCTATCTTGGAGAAGAGTATCGGGTTACAGGCAGACGTCTGCCGCATCTCCTCGGTGAAACCCGATCGCTTTGTTACTACGCAAAGGGGTCTGTCGTCCTCGACCGATACGACCCCGGCGGGACGGTCCTTCAATGCCTGGAACAGGCCGACGTCGTCTTGCGAAAGGCGGTGCGCGGCTCTTCGGATATCGATTTCGCAAACGAGTTCCAGGCTTACTGGTCGTCCTTATTTGTTCTCGTGGATCTCCCCGCGAACTTCACCGGGGTGGTCAAGATGAGATACTTGAATTTACGCGCCGGCGACGAGCCCACTGGTGTCATATGCGCAAGAGGGTCCTGGCTCGTCGAAGCCCACCTCGCCAATCGTTCTTCGTTACCGCCTGGTGAGGATTGCGTTGTTATATCAATAGGTGCAGCGCTGTCTGTAAATCCGAATGCGGACTGGCCTCCCGAAAACCTCCGTGACCTCAACGCGTGGCTTGGCTGGATCGACCCAAGCCTTATAGGTATTCTCGAGAAGAGCTTTTCTACAGGTGGCCATCCGACACGGTGGGTCGCCATCCGGGCCGCCAATGGCACGTTCATCCTCAGCGCTACGCTGCCTCCGATGCTTCGCACGGACGAATTTCAGAAATCGCGGCGTGCAAAACTCCCTTCCGTAATTGCACGAATTCCCGAGAAAATTCCAATCCGACGCACCCTCGGCCTACCTGCAGACGTAGACTACATCTTCAGCCGAAACATAGGAAACATGGCGAACCTAGGCGGAAAGCGCATCCTGCTTATTGGCGCTGGGACGATCGGAGGATTTCTCGCTCACCAGCTCGCTCAGTCGGGCGCTGGAGCAATCGACGGTCGACTAATGATCGTCGACAAGGATGAACTTAGAACCGCTAACCTTGGACGCCACCTTCTCGGAATACCGTATATCAATCGGAACAAAGCACATGGGTGCTGCGAGTTCATTAAGCAGCAACTCCCCATGTTGACGGTGGACTCCTATTCCGGAGATGCATTGGATCTCCTCACGGCATCAAGTATTCCATATGATCTAATAATAGACGCAACGGGGGAGGAGGCGTTCTCGTTGGCCGTAAATGAGAGATCCATTCGGCACAGAGAGGCCTGGCCGCCGGTGCTGTTCGGATACTTGGTCGGAAACGGCGCGATGGCACAAGCTCTGTTCACGGGAGAAAGCGGACACGCTTGCCTTAAATGTCTCAAACCACGATTGTCTGGTCCGTCCCGTTTTCCCACTATGCGTGCTGGTGTCGAGGTTACTACTGCGGAAAACATGGAATGCGCCGACCCTCGATATATACCATATCCGGTGACCAGATCGGTCGTCGCGGCGTCATTGATCTGTGAAATGGCACTAGCTTGGGCGAGGGGTTCGATCGGCCACCGCTTTCGCTCTCATCTGTTCGATCCTTCGCAAGCTCTGAGCGTGAAGGATGGCAATCCCACTGTTTCCCGAGATTGCCCGGCATGCAGCCCGACATGATTTTTGCGATGGGGTCTAAGGCGTATGTCCTGTTGCCCGCACATGTCCTCGCTATCATGCAGAGCTTCGTCGTCGGGGACGAGGCGCAAAGGGAAGCCGGTGGAATATTGATTGGGAGCCACCGCGGAGATCACATCGAGATCAGGAACTGCACCGTGCCGCTGAAGTCCGATGTCAGGAAGCGGTTCCTCTTCGATCGGAAGGATCGTGGACACCAAAAGGCTGCAACTATTGCGTGGAACAGCAGCGGTGGAACAGAAACTTTTGTTGGAGAATGGCATAGCCATCCTGAGGACTACCCCAGGCCGTCGAGCCTCGATTGCGGGACATGGCGGGAAATCACGATGCGTGAGAATCGCAAAGTGATTTTCTTAATCGTCGGACGAAAGGAGCTGTGGGCCGGGTGGGGTAAAACTGGCGTCATCAAACCGATCTATCCAGTGATTTGAGTTGGACAAATTTATCAACCCAAGAACGGTTTCGTTAAAGACGGCGAACGATCTTTGCAATCAAGCCGAGGGTCGCTTTGTCCTCCAGCCAAGCGGGAAGCTGATAGAGGCTTCAATCAAACGCTTTCGTCGCCGAAACTGCACGATTTTGAGGGCACAACCTCCGCATATTACCTACGGCCGACATCGTTGGTTTTCAGGCGCTTAGTATTCTGATCCAGGGGGCCGACGGTTCGTATCCCTTCAAGGCGAAGGCGTGTATTGCCACTGCTTTGCGCCTTCATTTCAGTCATTCAAGACGGCCAAGACGCCCCCAAGACCCGTCATTCCCAGTTTGAAGTGGTGCCGCCTGCCAACGGTTCGCTCTTGATCGGCGAATTATCCTGTAATCAACAAACGGCAGAAACCTCTCGCCTTTTGAGATCGTCTTCCGCGGACGAGCCGAGGTCTCGACGCTGATTGCAGGTCAAGACTCTTGGGTTAGTTGATAAGGATAACAACCAAAACTTAACCGTATCCTTTCCTTGAGGCTTAACCCAGATGGTCTAGGTTCCGTCCAATGAAAAGGCAGATGGCGCATGATTAAGCAGTCACAGTGGTTCGTGAAATGGCTAATTCCGGCAAGCGTGGCGGCTCTGGTTGGAGCGATGCTACTTAGCACCCTTTACTGGGCTGCAGCCAAAACCGACGAGGTTGCCGCGGAGCGGCAGAAGGGTCTCGCCACCCTGATCGTAGCCAAAATTCAATCTTCCGTTGCTCATGATCAAGAGAGCGCCACCGTGTGGGATGACGCGGTCATCAAAACCAAGGACGATGATCACGATTGGCTTGACGTGAACCTCGGCCGTTGGATGAACACCTACTTCGGCCATGATGCCGCTGTCGTTTTATCGCCAGATGGACTGCCGATTTACCAGTTTCTTGCAAAATCATCCAGCGGAGTGTCACCTGAGGACCTTCGTCTGGCTTATAGTCCACTTGCAAAACGGCTGCGTGAACGCCTTGTCGCTGGAGACCAGGAAGGCATCTCGGACACGGTTCTTTCAATCGGTGAGAGTGATCTGACCTATGTAGGGAGACGACCGGCTGTGGTCAGTGTCAAACCGATTATGTCTGACACGGGCGAGATCGAGCAGCAGGCGGGAAAAGAGAACCAGCATGTGGCGGTACGGTTTCTAGATCAAGATTTTCCGGCCGAAATAGGTGATGAATACCAATTCGCCGAGATGCAGTTCACGACTGAGATGCCCCGCGACCAGCACCACTCCCATATCGCTCTCACCTCGAGGTCCGGACAAACGGTAGGATACTTAAATTGGCATCCATTCGAGCCGGGAACGAACGTGTTGCACGCGACGATTCCCGTCGTTGGACTGTCTATCATTGGCATATTCATCGCCGCAAGCTTGGCCGGGCATGCAATCTGGCGACGCTCCGTCAAGCTCAATTTCAATCGCCAGGAGCTTCAACATCTGGCACTGCGCGACAGTCTGACGGGTCTGGCTAACAGGGCTCATTTCAACAGTGAGCTCGCGGCACGGCTAAGGGAGGCATTGCCTGAGGACTTATTCAGTGTGCTCTTAATTGACCTCGACCGGTTCAAGGGTGTCAACGATACCTATGGACATCCAACGGGGGACAAACTCATCGCCTTAGTTGCTGCGCGGATGCGGGACATTCTTCCGGACGCTCTCATTGGGCGTATTGGGGGTGATGAGTTCACGGTCTTGGTTGAAAGGATGAACCCGGACGACGTCGTCGCCATTGCTGACAAGATTGTCGTGGGCCTGCGCGAGCCTTTTGAGATTGACGGGGCATATGGTGCCATTGGTGCGAGCGTCGGTGTGGCGATTGCATCAGGTGCGAATGCAGACGCTGTCGAACTGACGAGACAGGCGGATATCGCGCTCTATCACGCAAAAGCTGCGGGACGGAATGCATACGCAGTGTTTGGCAATCACATGGACGAACTTCTGCGCACCCGCCGAAAACTGGAACATGACCTCCGCGAGGCCTTGGCGACGGGGACGCAGATCGAGGTTGTCTACCAACCGGTCTACTATGCTGACAGCGCGGGCCCGTGCTCGCTCGAGGCTTTGGCGCGGTGGAAACACCCGGAGCTAGGCCCTATTGGTCCCGATATGTTCATCCCGCTCGCGGAAGAGATCGGCGTCATTAACAGGATTGGAGCTCACGTTCTGGAGGACGCGTGCAGCCTGATCGCCCGGTTGCCTTCCATAAGTGTCGCCGTGAATGCTTCAACGTCCGAACTCGCTTCAGCTGGCTACCCGCTGCGCGTTCTTACCACGCTGGCCAAATGGGGGATCGAACCGGCCCGATTGGAAATCGAGATCACAGAGAGCTTGGCCATCAGTGGTGAGGAGACCGAGCGGAACGTCACGATGCTGAGAGCGGCCGGCGTAAGGTTTGCAATCGACGATTTTGGAACCGGATACTCTTCGTTTTCGAGGATCCAGAATGTGAGTGTCGATAGGCTCAAGATCGACAAGTCGTTTATCGCTGGGATGGGAGAAGGCCAAAACAGCGCGATCGTCGGAGCGATCATCAACCTCGCTCGGGCGCAGGGGCTACAGACAACGGCTGAAGGGGTCGAAACCCAGGAGCAGAGAGATGCACTGAAGTCGTTGGGCTGCGATAACATCCAAGGGTTTTTGATGTCGCGCCCGATAGCTAGGGACGACATCATCGCGCTTCTGCAAGTAGGCCACTTCAATAAAGAGCACGGCTGACCAGCCGGCTGGGCTCAGAATTTCGAACGCAACGCGGCGCGATGCGACGAACAATTTATTTCTGCGCTAGAAACGAGTCGTCGACTAATGACCCAGTCACCTATGGCTAGGCTCCCAATTAAGGACGGAGCAACCAAAAGGTTTCTGCCATCCAGTGAGCAAAAACAAATTCTGCCGTGGGCAAAGTGGGCAACGACGCGCGTACAAATTACATTTCGCGCTTGAGATATCAAAGCACTCGATGGATTAAGGTCCCGTTAAAGGACCATAGGGCGCTTTAATCATGATGCTATGGAGCGGGCAGCTTCACTCCTGTACCGTGCAAGGCTGGAAATATACCTGGTCAAGGGCATGTCGATATTTTGCATCGACGCGAGTTCGAGTACCGCTTCACAGATCGCCGCGAGTTCCAGTTGCCTGCCGCTCTCGTAGTCCTGCAACATTGATGTTTTGGCATCTCCCATTCCGGCTCCAAATTTCAACAAGCCCTCTGGGTCTGCTTCGAGGCGCGCACCAAAGGAAGCGGCGACAAGCATTGTTTCATCAATCAGTTTGCGAGAAATCATAGACAGATCTTCACGGCCGCACACATGTTTCAATGGTGCTCCGGCCACCACCGAAAGGGGGTTAGACATTAAATTGGCGGTGACCTTCGTCCACAACGGGTCCCGGATCCTTGAGCTCAGGCGTGTCGCGATACCACAGCGGTTAAAGGTCTCTACCAGCGAATGCGTTCGGCCACGTTCGATGTCGTCGATTTCGCCCAGCACCATTCTGATCGGATTGAGTGCCACAGCCTTACCAAGCCCCACGCGCTCGGCGGTAAAGGAGGCAATTACTCCGACCGTTTGTTCTGGCGGCATGAGGCTTGCCAGAGCGCCTTCGGGATCGACTGATCGGACGGTTCTTCCTGCGAACCGTCCCGATATGCCGTGGAAGTACCACCAAGGGATGCCGTTTACGACAGGGAGGATCAGAGTGTAGGGACCTATGGCTTTCCTCGAAGTGATCGCAAGTGACTCGAGATCCTGGGCCTTCGAGCAGAGGAGCAAGACGTCGTGAATACCAATGTCGTTTCCGTCGCTGGCGAGAACGTCCGCCCTTATCTCTCCTTGGGGTTGGCGCAGTGTGACACCGGACGATGAAATCGCCTTCAAACTATCCCCTCGTGCTATTACGGTTACCTGTTGGCCTCCCGCACCCAGCAAGGCGGCGAGAGTGGTCCCGATCGCCCCAGGGCCAGCTACGCAGATTTTTAGGGTTCCGTCGAAAGCAGGTCGTACACTCATCTTATCCATCCATGCGAAAGTTATTTTTTCTTGTCGCATAGGGTGGGTTCTGAGAGATTTCAGGCTGGAGGCCGTCTGTTACATTCAAAATTTGAGCCACGGCAACTGATCGGATGCGGGAAACTTGGCCTGATCTTCGAGAGTTGCCCATTTTCGATCTTTTTCAATCTCGCGGCTTGTACATAGTGAGCTCCCGAAGCCATCGGCCGATCAGGTCAGTGAACGCGATCAGCGACCCGCATGACGGCTAGCTTCGCAAAGCCGGGATGGACCAAGACCGCACAAAGGTCGAAGGGATCACTGTGCATAACGCCGCCGTTAAGATTCAACAAGTTAAGTGATATGGTGTCGAGGACCTTTGTTACGACTCCGTTCAAGGCGCTCGCGTCCAAAAGCGCTACATCGAATCAGGGCGCGCCCCTCGCCACTACCCGCAACTGATTATGCAAGGGATCGGCTTGGGGGGTGGTGCAGCAATTCATCTGGACGTGCGGCCTCAACGCGATTCCGCCCAAGG
>NZ_JARVRD010000014.1:0-10493 GCF_030209845.1 Agrobacterium sp. fls2-241-TYG-188a
CCGCCTGAATCACGTAACAATTTAACTCGGAGTGGTGCCAAAACCATTTGGCGCCACTCCCGTTGTCATCGGAACAATCAGCCGATCCGTGACGACATCATTCAGGGTCGGTTCGTCGCAAATGAACGGCTAAAAGTTTCCGAACTTGCCGAATGGATGGGAACCACGACTAACCCCGTAAGAGAGGCGTTGCAGCAACTTCGTGGCGAGGGATTTGTCGTCATGATGCCAAACCGCGGCGCGCGTGTGCGGGCGATAGACGAAACCTTCGTGCGCGATATTTTTGAGATCGAGGTTCTGATCGAGCCAGCCCTGACGCGTTGGTTCGTGGGCCTCGCAACCAAGGCGGATCTCAACGCCCTGGAAGATTTGCAGGCGCGGATGGAGGATTTGAATTTTGCCGATCCTCATGCCGATTCAAAGCTAGACATGGCATTTTATCAGGTCATGTACGATCGTCACTACAACCGCCACGCGGTCGACTTATGGTGGCGACACCGGGAAATCCTTTCCGCCATCAGCCGGCAGTTCCCGACCTCACTAATCCGCCAAACAAGCGTAATAAACGAGCACCGCGGTTTGCTTAAGTGCATCGAGAGCCAAGATGCCGACGGCGCAGCAGCAATTATTGCCCAACATGTTGAGGGGTCAGGCCGGCATATCATCGAGCAGATGCGACTGATCAAGCGGCGAACTTGAATTTTCTCATTATCGAAGAATACTTAGAGCGACGTCCGAATATTCTCCACTCTTGAAGGGATCTGAACCAACGACCCCATAAAGTGGAATTACAATAAAGCGGCAAGCAAGGTAGCTAGATACTCGATGGGCATTCCTGTAGTGCCGCTGGCATGAAGCGCGTTGCCCAAGTGGCGATAGAACGACATGCGCTCGTCAGGCAGTGCGCGCATTGTTTCCTCACCTCCCGACCGGATGAAGTAGTAGTCCTCCAGCATGTGAGCTAGCTGAAACTCTCCAATGTCGGGCCAATGTTTCAACTGACTGGCGAGGTAAGGAGCAGCACTAAGCAATTGTCTTACTGGTATGTTGAGACTTTCAACGATACCCGGTGGCCAATCCTTCTGAAGATGTATCGAGGTTATGACCCCTTTTTGATGAGCATGTAGGAAGTCGCTATAGTCTTGGGCGGCAATTGCTTCATGAAAAGCTGGCCCCATGTCTGACCGCTGGACTTGCGCCCTGTAGGCAGTAGCTGCCGTGTCGAAACCCGGCACGTCCTTTAACCGGGCAAACTCACAATCAACCCTTCCTTCACCGCAGGTGACGGCAACATATCCACCGGGATAAGCGACTGGCGATGGAACTGCCAGATTGACGAGGCTGTCATACTCTATTCGCCCTGCCACATGCATATGGCCGCTAAAATGCCAGCGGATACCGGCTTGAGCCAAAAGACGGCCGCTTTCAAGTGAAGGCATCCGTTTTGACCAATCCGGCGTGCTGGCTGCCTTGCGCATGTTGCCCTTGCCGGTCATTGCCAAAGGCAAGGCTGGATAGTGAGAAAATGCCAGAAGCATCTTGCCCGAGCGCGATGCGCGTTCGGCCACATTCGCGATCCAGTTCAGCATGTACGGGCGTTGTTTCAAAACATGATCCCATGCTGCATTCGACCTCACCTGCCAAGCACCATTTTCACGGTGGAAAACATTAGCATCCAAGATCAGAAGCCAGAGGCCCTCCAAAGGTTCGACGAGATAGGAGAAATCAAGACCTGCAGGGTTGCTGTCTACAGGATACCCTCTTGCCAGGTCGTCACTGTGGCCGAAGGGTGTTTCCCAATGAAGCACATTATCAGGCCGAATGAACCCGTAATTCGCCATGGCTTCGACCGCATCCGCGGTCGACATGCCAAGCATTCCGATTTGAAAGACGGCCGGCGCCGGTGTTTCATCATTACTCGTGACGAGAAGCGGATCAAGGCCATCGCCCTTTGTCAGCCATTTAGCCTGATGACGCGTCGCGGGCCCGAAACAATCATGATTTCCGAACGTCACGAAAAACCGCATACCGTGCCGTTCCTCATATGAAGAAAGAATGCGCTTCAAGGCCGCAACGGCGCCTGGCTGACCGTCGTCTGAATAGTCGCCTAACAGCACCACAACCCGGATGCCGCGCCTCACGATATCATCCAAAACAGCCATAAATGCCGCATGGCTTTCGTTGAACACCCGCGTGGATGCCATCGTCTCTTCAAACGTGCGAAGGGCAATATCGCCACTGCCCTCCTCTATCCATCCATAGCCGCCGTAGAGATCATGGAGATGAACATCGGCAACCACTGCAATCTGCATCAGGCAGCAACCCCATTCATGTCACCGCGAGCAGCCTCGAACAGGTCGGGACGGTCGAGATTGATGTAATCGACGCCCGCGGAAGCGATCTCCCGGTGCACAGCAATGTCATCGCCCCCATAATAGACCATTATGTCCAGGCCTGCCTTGCGGCTTGCCTCGATGATGCCAGGGCGGCGCATTTGCTCGGGTGTGATCTCGATAATCGATGCATGATGCACTGCACCGACCAGAGAGGGAGACTTGGCGATGTTAAGCGTCATCATCTTGCGAAATTCCGGTGCAATCATTTGTAGGTCGCGGCGCATCTCCTCGGAGAAGGAGAAATAAAACGTTTCGCGCACCATGCCCAGATCTCGCACCAGTGCCACGACCTTGGCCGGGTCGCAGTATTTCAGTTCGATATAGACACCGGCGCGACCGCGCAGATGTTCGAGATAGACATCGAGCCTCGGCACTTTGGCGCCCTTGAATTTTTCATCAAACCAGCTACCAGCATCGAGCGTGTCGATCGCGCCTGACAGCATATGACCGACCGGACCTTTGGCGTTTGTGGTGCGGTCCAGCGTTTCGTCATGGATGACATAGAGTACACCATCTGCGCTTTCGCGCACGTCGAGTTCGATATAATCAGCCCCTTGCTCCAAAGCGAGATCGGCCGCAGCGAAGGTGTTTTCCGGCGCAAACTTATTTGCACCTCGATGCGATACAATTTTGGTCACTGAAGATTCCTGTCAGTTTGCGGGTGCGAGCACGCGGGCGCGACCTACGGTATGGTGTGAAAGATCGGCATGGACACCGGCGATCCGATTCCCCGACGCGTCGAACACAAGCGTCAGTTCGGACTTGCACGTGATGCCGACCTTGGCGCCCGATGCATGCCGAACCGTTTCGCCATATTCCAGCGCATGGATGAGACCCGCTGGCGTACTGATCGTGTAGAAGACTTCACGGCCCATCGGCTCAACGGTGACGATCTCTCCATGAAATGGCGCTATATCAGCCGACGTAAGCGTGATGTCCTCCGGGCGAAGACCGAAGGTTACTGGGCCGGAGCCTTCCGCGCTTAGATTAAACGAGGCGTTTTCGACCTGAAGGCGACGGCCATCAGCATTGCCCTTCAGGAGGTTCATCGGCGGCGCGCCGATAAAGCCTGCCACGAACAAATTGTTGGGACGGCGATGCAGATCCTCCGGTGTGCCGATTTGCGCTATTTCGCCATTGTTCATGCAGATGATCCGGTCTGCCATGGTGATCGCCTCGATCTGGTCGTGGGTGACGATCAGCGTGGTGAAGCCTAGACGTTTCTGGATGCTTTTCAGCTCCGCCCGCATGGTGATGCGCAAAGTGGCATCGAGATTGGACAGCGGCTCATCCAGCAGGAGAATATTCGGCTCCTTCACCAGCGCGCGGGCAAGTGCTACACGCTGCTGCTGGCCGCCGGAAAGCTGCGATGGACGGCGGTCGAGCAATGCGCTGATCTGCACGAGGTTTGTCGCCTCTTCCACACGACGAGCAACCTCTTCCTTGCCCATCGCCTTGAAGCGCAGCGGAAAAGCAATGTTTTCCCGCACCGTCAGGTTGGGGTAAAGCGCATACGACTGGAATACGATACCGACATTACGGTCACGCGCATCGATGCGGTTGACGTTGTGACCATCGAAAGCGATCTCGCCGGCGCTTGGCGCGTAAAGACCGGCCAGCAGGAAAAGCGTCGTCGATTTGCCACAGCCGGAAGGACCAAGAATGGCGACGAATTCGCCGTTTTCGATCTCGAGGTTCATCGGTTTGAGAACCTGTGTGTCGCCCCAGTTCTTGGTGACGTTGTCGAGGGTGATTTTTGCCATAAGTGTTAGCCCTTGATCCCGCCGAAACTCATCTGGGTGATGTATTTCTGCGTGAAGTTGTAAAGGATCAGCACAGGCAGGAGGTAGACAATACCGACGGCGGCGATCATGCCGTAATCCGCGCCCATGTTGTCCTGTGCAACGAAGAAGAGGTAGAGGCTCATCGTCATCTGGCTCTTGTCGATTAAGAGCGTCTGGACGAAGACATATTCCTCCCACCCTCTGAGGAAGGTGAAGGTGGCGACCGCGATCAGACCGCCACGCACCTGCGGCAGCACGACCATGCGGAAGGCCTGCGAGCGGGTGGCGCCATCGGTCACGGCACTCATCTCTATGTCCCAGGGAACGTTGTCGAAAAAGCCTTTGAGAACGAAAATCGCAAAAGGCAGCTCCAGCGCACTCATGACCAGTGCGACGCCGATGAGACTGTTAAGCAGGCCCATGTAATGCAGCTGGATGAAGATTGCGACTGTGAGCGCTAGCGCCGGAAAGGCGTGCAGCAGCAACAGCCCGCGCAAGAAGTTCTCACGGCCGGCAAAGGCGAAACGCGAGAGCGCATAGGCCGCAGGCGTCGCAACAAGCGTGACGATCAGCGTCTGAGCGATGGCAAAGGCAAGAGAACTGCCCAATGCCGCCCATACTGATGGCATAAGGTCCATGCGCGTAGTGCCGGTGCCTTCAATATCGCGATTCCAAAGGAACCGGTAATTGTCGAATGTAAGGTATGGTGCGAGGAAAATCGCTACCAGAATAACGACCACGATACCAAGTGCTGCCCACGACAGCGCCGGCTTGCGCAGCCGGTCGGCCAGCAATGCCAGCAAGATGGCGCCGAGATAGGCAACAGCCGCGATCGCGGTGCTGCGCCACAGGATCATTCGGCTGACCTCACTGTCCGAAGAGGTCAGAGACTTCACCAGCAGCCACAAATAAGGCAGGAGTACCGGGACAGACACGATCGTCAGGAAGATCATGATCGCCGAGAGGAACCCGGCGCGATTGAGCGCGCCTCGCCGTTCCAGGCGGGCCCAGTCATCGTGCGTGACTGGTGCCGACACGGTCGGGGATGTCTTCATTTGAGCAAGAGCCATCACAGCACCTCGATCTTTGGAGCGGCGAAGGTGGAGCGCATGTTGGTGATGCGCCATTGCAGGAGGGTAAAGGCGATGCCGATCACCATCAGTCCGAGAGCGAGCGCCGCGCCATAGGCGTAAGCGCCGTTTTCGAATGCGCGGCGATAGATATAGAGCGCGTAAGGCGTGGAATCGTAGACCGGGCCGCCTCCGGTGATCAACAGGATATATTCATAGGTCGTCATCAGCGAAAGCGCCTGATAGATCGTGATGAAGCGGATCGGCTGCGACAACGCTGGCGCCACGACATGGCGCAGGACGCCCCATTCGCTAGCGCCATCGACCCGTGCGGCGTTGGCCAGATGCGAGGGGATGGAGCGAACCGACGAGGTGAGAATGACCATCGCGAAGGAGGCGCCAACCACACCATTTGCCAGGATGACGAGGAAGAGCGGGAAATCGTTACGCAGATTGATTGGTGGCAGGCCGAACGTTCCGGTGACCTGATTGAGCAGGCCAGACGGCGACGGATCAGCAATCCAGATCCACAATATGCCGTAGAGCACGGCTGGCGACATCCGCGGCAGGAGCCAGAGGCCACGGAAGAAGTTGCCGAGCCTTTCAGGGATTGCCGTCGAAGTCATCGCAAGAAGCGCACCGAGGCCGACATTGAAGATGAACAGGGTGGCGGTCACGTAAACCAGCGTTGTCAGTAGTACCATGGGCAGGCGCGCGTCACGCTGCACGATCCGCTCGAAATTCTTGACGGTGAATTCACCGACACGAAGATTGGCGCCCATGTCAGTAAAGGCGATCACCGCGTTGACGACGATTGGTGCGAGGAAAAACACGGCAAGGAGCGCGGTGGCCGGTGCGAGATAAAGCAGCGGCCGGGCGGGGCGATGAGGCCTGAGCTGGAAATTCGACATTAAAAGGTACCAATGGGAGAAACGATGCCGCCCGACAGAGGCCGGGCGGCACGGATTGTGATTGGGCTCAGTTGCTGGCGGCGTCGCGGATCTCGATATCTCCGCCGAACTGCAGCTCGAGTTCGTCCGCGATGAATTCGACAGCCTGTTCGGCCGTCATCTTGCCAGTTTCGACAGCCTGCAGGCCGCTGAACAGAACTTTGTTGTAGCTGCCGAACTTGGTGTGGTTCGGCACGAACTGGGCGTGTTCCATCATCGGCGAAGCAGCCGACAGGACCCAGTTGTCCTTGTATTTCGGCATCGCCGTCTGCGCATTGCTGATGGCCGTGTGGTAAGAGGTAACGGCGTGTTCGTTGTTGAAGTAAGGCAGTGTCGCCAGCGCGACGAGATCGGCAGCAATCTCGGCATTCTTGCTCTTGGCGTTTACCGTATAGAGAAGCGGATGCGACAGGTTGGCAGGCTTGCCACCTATTTCTGCGGCCGGTGCTGGAATCCAGCCGATCTTGTTAAAATAGCCTTCCTTGTCGGTCGGCCATGTCGCGCCGTTCTTTTCACCAACCTGCCATGCAACGGCCCAGACGCCCTGATGGAAGACAAAGGCCTTTTCCTGCTTGAAGGCGCCCTGGATGGCGTCCCAGCTCATGGCCGTATTGTCGACCGGGGTCACGCCCTGCTTGGCGTTACGCTCGTACCAGCCAAGCGCCTTGGTCATCTCGGCCTTCGGGAAAATCAGCTTGCCTGACTTTTCGTCCATGAACTTCACGCCATAGGACTGGAAGACCATAAGGTAGTCGATACCGACATTCGGACGATGCAGCATGCCGTAATCTGCGGCCTTGCCATCGACGACTTCCTTGGAAAGGGCGGTCAGGTCATCGAGTGTGAATTCGCCCGCCTCGACCTTGGCCGGCAGACCTTCGATGAAGGCTTCGTCCTTCCCGATCTTGCGCAGCATGTCCTTGTTGTAGAAGAACATGCGGATCTCCGCATCCTGCGGCACACCATAGATTTTTCCGTCGGCTGCCTTGGCTGAATTCCACAAGACCGGCAGGATATCGCCATAGACCCATGGAGCAGCGGCGATCTTGTCGTCCATCTGCAGGGCATAGCCATCCTGGGCAAATTGGCCGATCCACTCATGCGGCAGAACGTAGATATCCGGGCCCTGCCCGACGGACAACGCCTTTAGCGTTTCCAGCGCCAGATCGTCCCAGCCCTTGACGGCGCTGTTGTTGGCTTCGATGACGATGTGCTTGTCGACACCGGCAGCTTTGAACTGCTTGTTCATGATCTCGGCCGCACCTTCGATGTTGGTAACGCGGCCTGGAGCGCTGCGCTCGGCAAGCGTGGAAATCTTGATCTTGATGTCTTCGGCATGCGCGATACACGTGGACAGAGCGGAGAGCGCCACGGTGGTAAGAAAGGCAAGAGATTTGGTCATGAGAGGGTCGGTCCCGTTGTTGATTGTTATTTAATTAAGTTGCTTAAGTAACAAAATCATGACATCGCCGATCCATGATGTGGAGAACAGTCCTTGCTTACTAGCAGCCGCAGGCCATTTGACGGGATCGGAAACACGCAGGCAGCCGTGCTGCGCTACCTTCGACGCAAGCAATCCGCGTCGCGCGCTGAAATCGCCGAACTGTGTGGCGTGACGCCGGCTGCCGTCAGTATGATGACGCGTGATCTCATCGAACGCGGGATAGTGTTGGAGGGTGCCAAACGTCAAGTCGGTCGGGGCGCCCCGCAGATCGATCTGTCACTTAATCCTTCGATCGGTTTTGCGCTGGGGGTTCACGCCAACCGCTTTTCCATAACACTCAGCTTGTTAGATTTTGGTGGCATAATGGTGGGGGAACTCCACCTCCCCGGCCGCTATGACACTTTTGCCGAGGTTCAGAATGAAATCCGTAACGGCAAGGACCGGCTGCTGGCGCAGGGCGGAGTAGGTAACAACCAGCTGATCGGCGCCGGCATTGCGATGCCGACGCGTTTTCGGCATGGCAATGCCTTTCTCGATCTGGCGCAGGAGGTGATTTCCTGGGCCGGACCCGACCTGACGGCATCACTACAAGCCGGTCTCGGCTGCACCGTAGTGATCGAAAACGACGCCAACGCCGCGGCCATGGGGGAACTGACGGTTGGCAATGCCGCTGCCCATCAAAATTTTGTCTATCTCTATCTGTCTGAAGGGATTGGCAGCGGCATCATCATCGGAAGGCAACTTTATCGTGGAAGTCTCGGTAATGCCGGCGAGGTCGGTGCTTTGCGGGCGCGCGGCCTTAGCCGGCCTTCATTCGAAGATCTGGCGGATTGGTGCGCAAGCCGCTCGGCCAAAGTGCCTGCGGACAGGTCCCCGGATGCATGGAAACATTATCTCGACACCAATGGAGATGTTCTGGGTGATTGGCTGAAACGGGCCGGACCAGAAATTGCCCGCCTGGCGTTTCCCGTCAGCGCGGTTCTCGCTCCGCAGGCCATCTATGTCGGCGGGACTTTACCGCTGATGGTGCGCGAGCAGCTGCTGCCTTGGCTGAACTTTTCAGTTTCTGATCCATTCGAAGGCGCCCGCGTGTTGCAGCCGGAGATTTTGCTGCCGGAAGTGTCGGCGACAGATGCCGTTGCCTTCGGTGCTGCAGCGATGATCCTTCATGACCTACCTGGGCGAACCTAGTTCATCAATGAAAGGCCGATCGCGATATGGGTTGCTAATCGTGTCGATGACTGAATATCGCACACAAGACAACTGGATTGTAAATATCGATCCAGAAACCTTCATTGGCGTTAAATCTCTGTCCGTCAAAAATTCGAAGATGTGCGCCTTGAAAGGAGTCGAACCGTTAAACGTCAAAGCTATCTCATCAAGCCGTTAACATTAAAAAAGAAGTCGGAACATGAGCGAGCAACAGAAATCGGCTAGGCGTCTACAGCTGGTGCCAGGCCAAATGATGAGACGAAAAAGGATCTAGGCAGTCTTCCGCTTAGCAACTCAGCTTAATAAATTACAATGGCGGTAGCGTCACCAACTAGAAAAGGAAAATTGAACTCAGATCGACTTCAACCATGGCATCCGCCGGACCTATAAAGAGATGGCTAGGGACCTCATTGCCGACGTTGACGCCAATCAGCGCCTGATGCCAATCTTGTTGGATATCATCCAGCCGGTGGTGCTGGGGCAAGACACCGGGCCATCAGCCAGCGAGCCCGCAGATGCATGGCGAGGTCGCAAACATGATGGCAACCAAGGCGGTTCTCGATTTGGTGGAGCGACAGTTCCTTGCCGCAGACAAGCTCCTTAAACTTACCTGCCGCATTAATGTCGTGCCCGACGGCGCGGAACTGCCGATCGTGCTGTAGGACAATCTGGTCGCGATCCTTGCGTTTGCATCTGGCGAGTGGAAGCCCGCGTTTCTCAACGAGCGGGCAATTCTGGAAGATTTGATGGGCCGCGCTGACGCAACTGGAGCCCCAAAACGCAAAAAGCCCCGTGAGGGGCTTTATTGGGATATTACAGATTTTTTGGTTGCGGGGGCAGGATTTGAACCTGCGGCCTTCAGGTTATGAGCCTGACGAGCTACCGGGCTGCTCCACCCCGCGTTACCAGCGCGAACCTTTGGTTCGTCGCGACAGAGCAAACACATTGTGTTTGCGTCTCTACCCGACTTTTGCCTTGGGCAAAATGTCGTCTCGGTCCGGTTTTTGCTGAAGGCAAAATACCGTTATTTCCAGCGTTAAACCCTTTTGGATTTATCGCGACCGCGTCACAGCATTGCTGTGATGCATCGTGCCGGAGCAATTCCTTCAGGATTTGTCTCCTGTAAGGGGCGCAGCGTATTTGGGCGCACCGCCTTGTTTGTATTCTTATGCTTTATAACACAAAAGGCCGCGTTGTGTGCGGCCTTTGACTGGCCTTGTGGCCGTTTGTTTTTGTGTTTGAGAAGATGTTGGATGTTATGTTGCGTTTTGCAGACCTGGCAGCGACCTACTCTCCCGCGTCTTAAGACGGAGTACCATTGGCGCTGGGGCGTTTCACGGCCGTGTTCGGAATGGGAACGGGTGCAGCCGCCCCGCAATAACCACCAGGTCGGCAAAACGCAACAACATACGTTGTTTTCGAGAAGCTGGAGAGAAGACATTCGTCTTACTCTATTTAATTTACACGTCTTTCTGTGACCTATCTGTTTGGTAGCCTTGCTCGACTTTGAGCGTGGCATCCATACAGACCAGAGGTCGTCGCGCCCTGTGGCGCGGCCCGTCCGGAGCGCTATGCGCGTCAGGACAGAACAGATTTCATCAAGCTTCGCTTGATGAACATAATCAATGGGAACGAAG
>NZ_JARVRD010000013.1:0-3968 GCF_030209845.1 Agrobacterium sp. fls2-241-TYG-188a
TGGAAGATCTCGAACTGATTTTCGTCTGTTTCAGAGAAGATTTCCAACGTCGCAATTTTAGAATTCGATTTGAAAACAAGCCCATACCACATCAGTGATGGCGGTAATTAAGCGTCCAGGAAGGAGCCCGTCAACATGAGAAATAACAAGGCGTTATCATGGGTATCGGCATCGGGCCCCGGGCCGATTTACAGGGATATAGGCGCAAGGCGTACCGATGGGATTGATGACATACCAAAGCCCTTCCCGTTCCAATCAATTGCTCTACCGCACAAGACATCTGTAATTAGCTTCACCTCAACGAATTAGCCGATCACCACGACTTTGCTCGTTGGAACGAAGACTGGAATGATCCTTTCAACGGGCGGAAATATGAGCAAAAACTCCTTTGCCGGATTGTAGATCGTCTGCCGCGTCAAGCCCTCGTCTTTCCAGTGACCTATGGTTTCCGAACCCAATTTTATCTCCCCGCTTTTTGGCATAACCACGCCGGTGCGCGCACCCATAGACGATGCATCCATCGCGGCTGAACGTGTAAATGTATCGACAGAAGGCACCTTGGCATTTTCCGCTGCAATATGGACAAGCTTTGTATTTCGCCATTCCTGGGGATGCCATTTATAGCGCTTTAGACAAAAGGCGGAAACACGGTGCTGCTTGTAAGCGCCAGTTCCGCTTGAGCCAAGATAGGTCCATAGAATAGATAGGCCACCGGTTGCATTTTTCCAATTCTGATTTGAGAACGCCTTCTGATCCACCTCAACATGTCCGTCATATGGACCTGGTGATGGTCCATAGTCTTTCTTGAAGTCAGTGGGACTGTTGTGAGGATTGTCCGCATACCGGCGTAAGTCTGACTTTAGAAAGCCTTCGAGCGATATGTCATCTTTTCGCTTGAACGCTTTATAGGCCATTTCCGTGCGGTAGATTTGCGCTCCCACCTTCACGTTAAACTCTTTCGTAACGCCCCCATCTTGCTGGAAGAGTTGGTTCAGGGACAAAGTTTTGCTAATTCCGGTGCCTGAAAGAAAATGGGCAAGATTTTGGCTTGCCAGGGTGTCCTGCCCTCCGGCTGTTTTTAGAAAACGCCAAGCATACGACAAAAAATCCTGATCCTGATAGGTATGGTTATGAATCGAAGCAGTGTGAGTCAAATTCCACGCAGCCCAAACACCTGGCCGCGAATAAAGCAAAGAATTGGCCTCACCTATCTCTCTTTCGCTGACGGGACGTTCCATCACTGTCTTCCTCACCCATTAAGAACCTAGCGCAAGACCGATCAATGAGATCTGCAGAACCCGGTCGGCCACATGAATAACAATGAACTCAGTATCCTCAAATATAGGTCGCCAAGCATAAGGACAGACCTGCTAATTCTTATTCCCTCAACCAAAGCGGGCGTAATTATGTCCGGCGACTAGAAAGAAAGCAACCAAGCTAAAGACGGTGCTACCGCTAGCGCTGTTTTCTCTCACACATTGACCAAGGGCGATAAGCCGTTCCGAGAATAACGCAGTAGTGTCGGTGGCCTGATCGCGCCTTGGTTGCTCATGAACTTACGAACGGCATCAGAGTTGGACTGGCGGACGGGTTAATTAAAATCGTCTTATCCCATCCTGCGAGAGCACCTGCGAAACCCCTTGTTCGCGCGATGGTGTAAGCGCTTGTTGCCGATCAAGCGCCGACGGTATCTCAGCATTTCCTCCCCTTCGACGTTTACAGTAAGCGGTGTTTTACTCCCGTATTGATTAAACGCTTAGGCCGTTCTGAAAGCTGCCGCTGCGGCATTGATGGCAGGAATACGCCACTGGCGGAGATCGTCCAATGGTCTCATCACCACGGCAACTTGCTGTCCTCGTAATCGAGATAGAGATTTTTGCTTGTAGCCATATGTCGCTCGACGACGTCTGCAACACCCTGGACGCTTGTCTGCAGTTCGATCTCTGGTTCCACGGCTCCATCAAACGTTCCCATCCCCGTCCTTGCCCAGCCCGGATGAATCGAGAGCATCGTCAGGCCCTACTGTCTGTAATCTGCGTAGATGCCATGGGCCAGCATATTGAGGGATACCTTACTCGCTCGGTATAGCTCCAGGCCCGCTTCGACATTGATTTCGAAGCTGCCGCGACGAGAGGATATGAAGGCCAGCATGCCGCCTGGAGTGACGAGGTTGTTGATGAGGTGGCGCGCAAGATGGATGGGGCCGAAGATATCAGCATTTAGATAGATGACGTCGAACCGCCTGTCCGACAAGGACTTGAGAATGGGTTGATCTCGTTTGCCTTTATCACGTTGATCCTGGCAACCGCTAGGTGATCAGGATTGCCTGCGCCGATAGACAACAGGTCAGTGACATCAGCCGCTCGATCCGATACCCTTGCCGACAATCTGGACGTCTTTGGCCGCCTGGCGTGCTTGCGCCGCAATCAGCATCGCCTGCAGTGCGGAATGGATGCGTCGCGGTAAGGGAGTTCGAATTTGCGGTTGCAACCTTGTCAGCTGACAAGGTGACGTGAACAGAGGCGTAGAAGACCATAGGACCCTTCATCGGCGATATTCATGGCAAATTATCCACCTCGCAAACCAAACCTTGTCAGCTGACAAGGCTTGCTTGTGAGTGACGGATTGGGAGTGGCGGGCGTCACCTGTCTGAACGTCCGTCGCTTGGCCGAGGGGCCGAATGCAATAAGGTAGGTTTGAAACAAAATCTTTAACTATCCCGACCCAGACCGCTTATCGGTTTATTTACTCGCCCGGATCTACCTTATCGCCCAGAACCGTAAGGCAGTGGATGCCCCTTTTTTGACGAGATAGCGTGTCGAAAATCGGATTTGACATTGCGCGCAGGTGAACAAGCACGAAGAGGTCCACTGTCTCGGGTAAACGAGATAGTGCCGAATCCGAGTCAGTCATTAATAGCGAGACGAGGCTCGAGGTCATCACAAGGTAGCAATCGCGGCAGTAGCTCACAAATAATCGCCAGATTTGATCGGTAAGGGCAGACGGCCAAAGATCACTTTCGCAGAAGCCTCGAGTTCGCTGACATGTGAGACAATGTTAAGAAAGACATCGCTTCTCCGGAAAAAGAACTATGACGCCCATCGCATCGCATCGCTTGCGGGAAAGCTTGGCGGCTGTCGACACGATGACACGTCTACTCTTGGTGTTCTCGCTATCGCTTTCGGCATCCATACCTTTCTTGGTGTGTGTAGTATTCTCAATGGCTCGCCCCAGCGGTCTCTTTCGCAGCCATCATGTAATACGCGTCGGTTTCAGTCGAAATCTACGCGTTTTGGTCGTGGATGGCGCGATTTTACCCGCACGTGACCTGCCGTTCTACTCGCTCCGCAATGTTAGCAGTGATGGCGGTTGGCTGCTCGATGATCCTGGCTATGTCCAGCTGGCAAATGCTGCCGCACTTGCGGGCTCAGTTTCTCTCGAAGAGCATCTCGTTAAAACTGTTCCAGACCATACCGGAAATGTTGGTCAGGCACACCATAATGCTCTCGCGGCAAAAAGCCTCTTGCCGGACTTTCAACGTGTCAAAGAGCGTTTCACCTAGCTTGCCGCTTCCGAACGGCAGTCAGGGGCGCGGAGAGGGGAGGGCGCGGTGGAAGCCGGGATCGGCCAACACCGTTGACTGGCCCACCCTGTTTGAAGAGTGCAGTCATATCGTACTGTAATTCTTTTTAATTTGGCGATCTTTGGGCGGATTTAACCGCCGTCGGCCCGCCAGGGGTAGTTGATCAAAAAGACTCGCTGTCACTCGCTCAGAAACTTGAAAGCGTTAGCCGCGTGAATAACGACGTCCTAGTTTCGATCCTTTCAAGTCGCTCTCGTCCAAATGCGCTACCTCTTATCAAGAGGCCACCGTAGCCACTACCCGCAACTTATTATGCAAGGGATCGGCTGAGGGGTGGTGCAGCAATTCATCTGGACGTGCGGCCTCAACGCGATTCCGCCCAAGG
>NZ_JARVRD010000012.1:0-2451 GCF_030209845.1 Agrobacterium sp. fls2-241-TYG-188a
GACAGAACAGATTTCATCAAGCTTCGCTTGATGAACATAATCAATGGGAACGAAGAAGTCGATCGAGCTATTAGTAACGGTAAGCTTCATGCATTACTGCACTTCCACACCCGTCCTATCAACGTGGTCGTCTTCCACGGCTCTGATAGGGAACACTCGTTTTCAGGTTGGTTTCCCGCTTAGATGCCTTCAGCGGTTATCCATTCCGTATATAGCTACTCTGCTATGCCCTTGGCAGGACAACAGATCCACCAGAGATACGTCCATCCCGGTCCTCTCGTACTAGGGACAGATCCTGTCAATATTCCTACACCCACGGCAGATAGGGACCGAACTGTCTCACGACGTTCTGAACCCAACTCACGTACCGCTTTAAATGGCGAACAGCCATACCCTTGGGACCTGCTCCAGCCCCAGGATGCGATGAGTCGACATCGAGGTGCCAAACAACCCCGTCGATATGGACTCTTGGGGGTCATCAGCCTGTTATCCCCGGCGTACCTTTTATCCGTTGAGCGATGGCCCTTCCACACGGGACCACCGGATCACTATGACCGACTTTCGTCTCTGCTCGACTTGTCAGTCTCGCAGTCAGGCTAGCTTATGCCATTGCACTCGACGACCGATTTCCGACCGGTCTGAGCTAACCATCGCGCGCCTCCGTTACTCTTTCGGAGGCGACCGCCCCAGTCAAACTACCCACCATACACTGTCCCGGATCCGGATAACGGACCGCGGTTAGACATCCACGAAGATAAGGGTGGTATTTCAAGGATGGCTCCACGGGAACTGGCGTCCCCGCTTCAAAGCCTACCACCTATCCTACACATGCCTTGGCGAATGCCAGTGTAAAGCTATAGTAAAGGTGCACGGGGTCTTTCCGTCTGACCGCAGGAACCCCGCATCTTCACGGGGAATTCAATTTCACTGAGTCTATGTTGGAGACAGCGGGGAAGTCGTTACGCCATTCGTGCAGGTCGGAACTTACCCGACAAGGAATTTCGCTACCTTAGGACCGTTATAGTTACGGCCGCCGTTTACTGGGGCTTCAGTTCAGAGCTTGCACCCCTCCCTTTAACCTTCCAGCACCGGGCAGGCGTCAGACCCTATACGTCGTATTGCTACTTCGCAGAGCCCTGTGTTTTTGATAAACAGTCGCTACCCCCTGGTCTGTGCCACCCTGACATACTTGCGTACAACAGGGTCACGCTTCTTCCGAAGTTACGCGTGCAATTTGCCGAGTTCCTTCAACATAGTTCTCTCAAGCGCCTTGGTATACTCTACCTGACCACCTGTGTCGGTTTCGGGTACGGTCTATACGGTGGAGCTATTTCCTGGAACCTCTTCGCCGCCCAACCAATCCAATAAGGTTGAACAACACACAAGATCCGTCACTACCACCAGGCCCACGAATATTAACGTGGTTCCCATCGACTACGCGTGTCCGCCTCGTCTTAGGGGCCGGCTAACCCTGCTCAGATTAACTTTAAGCAGGAACCCTTGGTCTTTCGGCGAGGGAGTCTCTCACTCCCTTTATCGTTACTCATGTCAACATTCGCACTTCCGATATCTCCAGCAGCCCTCACGGGTCCGCCTTCACAGACTTACGGAACGCTCCGCTACCACACAACTTACGTTGTATCCTCAGCTTCGGTGCATGGCTTTAGCCCCGTTACATTTTCGGCGCAAAGACCCTTATTTAGACCAGTGAGCTGTTACGCTTTCTTTAAATGATGGCTGCTTCTAAGCCAACATCCTGGTTGTTTTGGGATCCTCACATCCTTTCCCACTTAGCCATGACTTGGGGACCTTAGCTGGAGGTCAGGGTTGTTGCCCTCTTCACGACGGACGTTAGCACCCGCCGTGTGTCTGCCGACTAGTACTCCTCGGTATTCGGAGTTTGGTTAGGATCAGTAAGACGGTGAGTCCCCATAGCCCATCCAGTGCTCTACCCCCGAGGGTATTCGGTCGACGCTCTACCTAAATAGATTTCGCGGAGAACCAGCTATTTCCGAGTTTGATTGGCCTTTCACCCCTAGCCACAAGTCATCCCAATCTATTGCAACAGATATGGGTTCGGCCCTCCAGTTGGTGTTACCCAACCTTCAGCCTGCTCATGGCTAGATCACTCGGTTTCGGGTCTAATGCAACAAACTAAACGCCCTATTCAGACTCGCTTTCGCTACGCCTACACCTACCGGCTTAAGCTTGCTTGCTACACTAAGTCGTTGACCCATTATACAAAAGGTACGCCGTCACTCTTTCGAGCTCCGACTGCTTGTAGGCATCCGGTTTCAGGTTCTATTTCACTCCCCTCGTCGGGGTGCTTTTCACCTTTCCCTCACGGTACTTGTTCGCTATCGGTCATGCACGAGTACTTAGGCTTGGAGAGTGGTCTCCCCATGTTCAGACAGGATTTCACGTGTCCCGCCCTACTCAAGGACAATGCCT
>NZ_JARVRD010000015.1:0-1108 GCF_030209845.1 Agrobacterium sp. fls2-241-TYG-188a
AGACGACCATCTAGAATGGTATGAACTTTCCCGTGCTTTTTAGAACAATAGATGGCGCCAGTCAGGCGACCATCGAAACGCAATACGCCACGGAATTGCTTCGGCAATCGGATTGGTATGGCAAGTGTCGCCGTCCACGTTTCTCTTTCTTCAAAAAGGATATAAACCTTTGGTTTGCGCTCACGCCTGTCGGATTTTCGATCCTGGCTCCGCGAGGGCGCCGGACGACCGGCGACGGCCTCTGGCCTGTATGGTGGCTTCATTTGAGGTTATCATGCGCTCGGCGAGATGGGCCCGTAGCTCAGTTGGTTAGAGCACACGCTTGATAAGCGTGGGGTCGGTAGTTCAAGTCTACCCGGGCCCACCAATGGTTTGTTTAGATTACCTGATCCCTGACGGCTTGGCTGTTTGGGTGTTTGTGATGGTTGGGGCTTTAGCTCAGCTGGGAGAGCACCTGCTTTGCAAGCAGGGGGTCATCGGTTCGATCCCGATAAGCTCCACCAATCGCAACCGTGATTGCCGTGTGCAGCTTGCGAGATCGATGGTCTTGGATATCCTTTTGGAGAAATAAAAGTTTGCACGTCTCAAGCGAGATTGTGCCTGTTCTGTATGCATTGTGAAGAGAAGATATGTCTGGAAGCTTCCAGGTGTTTTGAGCCATTGGTTCAAGACGTCCGAGCCCAGTCCCAGAGAAACCTTGAGATGGCTTAGTCGGCCGGAATTGGTGGAGGGATTGGAGGTAGGTAGGAAAGCTTGTCCTAGGCATTTTTGTTGTTGACCAAATTTTGGTAGGCCGTAAGGCCGTCGCCAATCGTTTGGCGCCCCCGCGGAGCAAGAACCGAAAGGTTCTGTCAAGCGTGAGCGAAAAAATCTCTGATGGAAATGCTGGATTGGTGTTGCCTGACCGCGCATCACCGGATGATATCTCGAGAAGCTGGTCTTAATGGTATGGCTTCGAGGTGCACCGGCGTGCCCTCAATGGAGACCATACCGACACGTCGATGTCATCGAGAAATAATCTGATTGTAAAAGGTAATCGGATTGCCGCCCTTTGGGACGGCTATGGATGAGCATAGACAATGAGAACGAAGAAGTGAATTAAGGGCAT
>NZ_JARVRD010000001.1:0-1595994 GCF_030209845.1 Agrobacterium sp. fls2-241-TYG-188a
CCGCCCTCGTCAGTGAGCGGACTTATAGAGGACACCCCTCAAACAAGTCAACACTCACCCTTGAAGAAATATCAAAAAAATCATCAAATTTATGATTTTTAATGTTTATTTCGATTTGCCTTCCTTCTGGGGCCTTTTTTGCGCCCTTGCCCTCGGGCTGTTGACCCTTAACTTAGCCGCTGCGACATGATCCCGGCGGCCCGATCTGCAATCGTTCTCCGTTCAAGCTTTCCAACGCCAATCGCGGATCTTTGGCATGTCTTCTCCGTGAGCTCTGACGTATCGCGAATGTTCTTCCAGCTCATTGGTCAAGGCGGCTACAACATCCGGGAAACGGCTGGCCAGGGCTGGGACGCGTTTGATAGCCTCGAGCGCGAGGTGATATCGATCAAGCTCATTCAAAACAGTCATGTCGAATGGCGTCGTTGTCGTTCCCTCTTCGTTGAAGCCTCGAACATGGAAGTTCTGGTGGTTTGCACGCCGATAGGTCAGCCGGTGTATGAGCGATGGATAGCCGTGGAACGCAAATATCACCGGCTTGTCTGCCGTGAATATGGCGTTGAACAGTTCCTCGTCCAATCCATGAGGATGCTGGGCTGGATCTTGAAGCGCCATGAGATCGACGACATTCACAGTCCTGATCTTCAAGTCAGGTATCTTCTCATGCAAAATCATGACAGCCGCCAGGGTTTCCATAGTCGGAACATCGCCCGCGCACGCCATGACCACATCCGGCAAGGCCGAGCCGCCCTCGTAGCTCGCCCAATCCCAGATACCGATGCCTCTTTCGCAATGGGCCACGGCTTCGTCCATCGTCAGGAACTGTGGAGCCGGTTGTTTTCCGGCGACGATGACATTCACACGATCATAGGTTTTGAGGCAATGGTCACCGACCCACAGCAGCGTATTAGCGTCAGGCGGCAGATAGATGCGCGCAATATCAGCCTTCTTGTTGGCCACCAGATCCAGAAATCCCGGATCCTGGTGCGAGAAGCCATTATGGTCCTGCCGCCATACGTGGGATGAAAGCAGATAGTTCAACGACGAAATCGGTGCTCGCCAGGCAAGATTGCGGGAGACCTTCAACCATTTGGCATGCTGATTGAGCATGGAATCGATGATGTGGATGAAAGCTTCGTAGCAGGAGAAAAGTCCATGTCTGCCGGTCAGGAGGTAACCCTCTAACCACCCCTGGCAAAGATGCTCACTCAACACTTCCATCACTCGTCCATCTTTCGCAAGGTGGACATCATATCCTTCGATTGCTTCCATCCAGACCCGGTCGGTTGCTTCAAACACGGGTCCCAGCCTGTTAGAGTCCGTTTCATCGGGACCAAAGACCCGGAAATTGCTGGCTTCCTCGTTGAGCTTGAAAATGTCCCTGAGATATCGCCCCAGTACTTCCGTGGACTGTATCTGGCTGGCGCCGCGTTCTTCGATAGCGACAGCATAGGCTTTGATCTCGGGTAATTTGAGTTCCTTGCGTATGATGCCTCCGTTGGCATGGGGCGTGGCACTCATGCGTTTCGGTCCTACGGGGGCCAGTTGCCGAAGCTCTGGTTTCAGACTGCCCTCGTGATCGAAGAGCTCATCGGGACGGTAGCTGCGCAGCCATTTTTCAAGAATATCGCGGTGCGCGGCATCTGCCCTGCAATTGTTGACCGGAACCTGATGAGAACGCCAAAAGCCCTCGACCTTTTTTCCGTCCACTTCTACCGGTCCTGTCCAGCCCTTGGGACTGCGCAGAATGATCATCGGCCAGCGTGGCAATCCACTTTGAAGAGGGTTTGAACGCCACTGGCTTTGGATTGCGTGTATCTTGTCGAAGGCAAGGTCCAGCGCCAAAGCCATTTTACGGTGCATGAATCTTGGATCCGAACCTTCAACGAAAAGCGGCTCATATCCATATCCGGCAAACAGATCGGCCAGATCACGCTCGTCCATGCGCGCTAGCAGAGTGGGATTCGCGATCTTGTAGCCGTTTAGATGAAGGATGGGCAGCACAGCCCCGTCTCTTGTGGGATTGAGAAATTTCGTAGAGTGCCAGGCCGCCGCAATTGGACCCGTTTCCGCTTCACCATCACCGACGACGCAGGCGACGGTCAAATCGGGGTTGTCAAATGCGGCACCAAACGCGTGGACTAAAGCATATCCCAATTCACCACCCTCGTGGATCGAACCGGGAGTTTCGGGCGCGACATGGCTCGGTATGCCGCCGGGAAAGGAGAACTGTCGAAACAGTTGCTTCATCCCGTCGATATTCTGGGCAACTTCCGGATAGACTTCACTATAGGTCTCCTCCAGATAGGCATTGGCGACCATCCCTGGGCCGCCATGCCCTGGACCGCATACGTATAGCAGGTCAGAATTGCGTTGCCGGATGATGCGATTGAGATGTGCGTAGATGAAATTCAGGCCGGGCGTCGTTCCCCAATGCCCCAAAAGCCGCGGCTTTATGTGCTGCGCAGAGAGCGGCTCCCTCAGGAGAGGATTATCCATCAGATAAATCTGTCCAACTGAAAGATAGTTGGCAGCCCGCCAGTAACGATCAATGAGTTCGAGCTCGTGATCTGTTACGCTTACAGTGGCATTCTCAAGCATGTTTCGATACCTCCAGCCGGTGTTGGGCTATGGCTTGAATGGATTCCTGTACAATGACTTTTTCTTCGTCGGTGGGGACAACCAGCGCCGCCACACCGCTCTCTTTTGTGCTGATGATCGTCGCATTCGCCCTGTTGGCGGCTTCGCTCAGCGTGATGCCCAGCCATGACAAATGGCGGATGATCCTGCTTCTGACGTCCGGCTGATGCTCGCCAATCCCTGCCGTGAATATCAGGGCATCGATCCCGCCAAGTGAGACCGCCAACCTTCCGACTTCGCCGGCAATTCTAAAGCAAAACAGGTCTACAGCGTCCTGCGATGCCGGATGGAAGTCATCCAGCAAGTCGCGTATGTCGCCGCTCCTGCCTGAGACGCCCAACAGTCCGCATTTGTGATATAGAAAATCTTCGAGTTCATCGGCGCCAGCGAAGTTGTTCCGCAAAAGATGCAGCAGAACGCCGGGATCGAGCGACCCTGGCCGCGTCGCCATGGGTACGCCATCAAGTGCGGAAAATCCCATACTTGTGTCGATACTGACGCCTTCGACCATTCCACACAGGCTGGCCCCACTGCCCAGGTGGGCGCAGATGACGCGACCTTTAGCCAGGTCGGGATCCAATGTTGCCAGTTCCGAGGCGACATGTTTGTAGGAGAGGCCGTGAAAGCCATAGCGTCGCAAACCCTGCTCGTGCATCGACGCGGGAATGGCGAAGCGACTCGCGAGATTGCAGAGAGAGCTGTGAAAAGCCGTATCGAAGGAGGCAGTCTGGAGGACATCCGGGTAGTCCTCTTTGACCGCATGAATAACCTCAAGAGCGGGAGGGATGTGAAGCGGAGCAAATGAGCCCAGCTTTTCAATTTCAGAAATTGTCTGCTGGTCCAACAGGACCGGCTTGTGAAATGTCGGCCCGCCGTGAACGATACGATGCCCGCATATCTCGATGGTCGAGTTTGGCGGCAACATCCTGCCTATCAAGTCGCGGATGAGCTTCCTGTCGAGACTGGCGCCGGGGTCAAGGTCAACGACCTCCTTTGCCGATGATGTGCTGACCTCAAGTTGCGGCTTGGTGCCAATGCGCAAAATGCCCCGCGATATCTGCACCGGCTGCCCCGGATCCAACCGGTAAGCCGCAATCTTCAGGCTCGAAGAACCCGCATTGAAAACCAGGGCGACTGTCATAACGTTCGCAACCTCATATTCCGACAGCCTTTCGGCGGTCACAGGCGGATTAAAACGGGCTGCCCACCCCTCTGTCTTTGATCAGGGTCAAATATAGACAAGTGAAAATTTGCACGGTCGACCGTCCAAACGCATTTCGACGCAGAACAGAGTCCATTCGCCCGGTTGGTGCGATGGCGTGCGTCGAAGCTGAAGGATGCTGTCGGAACGAGCATCCTCAAGCCTTTTGGAAACCGACGTAACGGCAAGGCCGTCGGCGTCAGCGGAAAGAAAGATGTCGAAAGAAAGCGCTGCAGTCTCACCTGCAGTTCTAATCCGCTTGGCGCGGTGGCGACGTCAAACCCTGCCTCACCGAGATATTGCGAGGCATTTTCTGCAGACGAAGATCATCATCCACAACAGGACTTCGGTCCTGCTCAGCGTGTCCCGACCATGTTGAGGTCGCGGAGTTACTGGTTATCACAGAATTGCAGCGAAGTCCTGCACCAATCGCAAATCCTTGCCGTCCCATTAAGCAGGATTACAGCACATTAGATTTTCAGTTGATCTGCAGTCCTCCGTTCAGGTCTTTCCAAGCCGACTGGCAAACCAGTCGGCAACTACGGTCGTTTGTAGGGAACTTGAGACGGGACCTCATGCTGCGGCTATTGTGAAGTGTTTTCGCAGCCAACCGTGGAAGCATTCAGCGGAAGACGATACTGCGGACACTTCGAAATAAAATCAGCGAGATCCAGCGGCCCGAAATTTGGTGCCGTCAGACCACAGCTTGCAACGCAGGGATGCCTGCGTCCCACGCTGGCATGGATTTTCGGAACGGATGCATAAATTTCCATCTCCTCATCTAGAGCGAGAGCGATCTAAATCATCGATTTTGTTCCTCTTTTTAGTACAATAACGAAAAACTATTTCTAAAAATTGCTAAAACGAACAATTTCTGTCTTATCTGTCCTTGTGCGCATCGACCTGCGGCGATACATCGCAGTACCCGCCTCGCTCATCGTTCGATGAGCCTTCAACATTTCAATGTGACGTCAGTCACGAAGCGAGTTGCCCATGAGAGACCTTCCTGGCCGTCCTTCCCGTAGAAATTTCCTCAAAGCATCAGCCGCAAGTGCAGCAGTGGCCGGATTGACGGCAGTCCCGGTAAAGGCAGAGGAAACGCCTGAACCTGTTGCCCTGGACGCCTACAAGCCGATCTGTCTCAAGCCCAGTGAGTGGGCTTTTGTTGTCGCCGCAGTCGCAAGGCTCATTCCTTCGGAAGGGACCGGCCCCGGCGCCATCGAAGCAAGAGTTCCCGTCTTCATCGATATGCAATTGGCCGGAGACTACGGTCGGGCGGCCGACTGGTACATGGAAGGCCCTCATGAGGCTGCCGCGAGCCCGCTGCGCGGCTGGCAGACGCCTTTGACACCTCTGGAAATCTATCAAATGGCCATTCCGGTTTTCGATGAATGGTGCCGGACGACACACGGGAAGATCTTCATGGAGCTGGACGCAACGCTCCAGGATCAGGCGCTGACATCTCTCCAGAAGGATGAAATGAAGCTTGCTCCTGAAATCCGTGATTTCTTCTCGATTTTGCTGGGCAACACCAAGGAGGGATATTTCGCCGATCCCATCTATGGCGGAAACCACAAGATGCAGGCCTGGACATATATCGGATTTCCAGGCGCCCGAGGCTCCTACAAGGAGTGGGTCCTCAAGCACAACGTCAAATATCCATTGGGGCCTGTCTCCATCTCCGGTGAAAGGGCTTAACCGATGACACGAGTAGAAAAGAAGAAAGACGTCGTTATCGTTGGTCTGGGATGGACCGGCTCGATTCTCGGAATGGAACTCGCGCAGGACGGTCTGGAGATCGTCGCCCTTGAGCGCGGTCACGATCAGAATACCGTCCCGGACTTTCAGTATCCCGAGATGATCGATGAGCTGAAATACGGTGTGCGTCTGGGCATGATGCAAAAGCCTCGCAACTCCACCGTCACCATCCGGCGAAACGACAGCGAAGTGGCGCTGCCGTATCGCAGTCTGGGATCGTTTCTTCCAGGTATCGGCGTCGGCGGTGCGGGCACTCACTGGAATGGGCTGAACTGGCGTCCAATGACCTCGGAATATCGTCTTCGTTCCCATGTTGAGGAGCGTTGGGGCGCTTCCATCATTCCCGAGGACATGAACCTTCAGGACTATCCTGTCACCTATGACGAACTTGAACCCTTCTTCGATCGGTTCGAACGCGTTGCCGGCATTTCCGGCAAGGCGGGTAATATCAAGGGACAAAAGATCGAGGGCGGAAATCCATTTGAGGCTCCCCGTTCACGTGACTATCCGATGCCGCCGATGCCGACGACCTGGGACGGTGCAAAATTCGGCGAGATTACGAAGTCAATGGGTTATCACCCCTTCCCTCGTCCCGGCGGGATTGCTTCGCAAGCCTATGTCAACGAATACGGGATGCAGATGGGTCCTTGTAACCATTGCGGCTTCTGCGAGCGCTATGGCTGCTACAATTATTCCAAGTCGTCTCCGCAAACAGCCATTCTCGACGCTTTGAAACGCAAACCGAATTTCGAGTACCGTACGCATGCGGAAGTCCTTCGCATCGAGATGGCTCCAGATGGCAAGACGGCGACTGGCGTCACCTATTTCGACGAGAACGCGCAGGAAGAGGTCTTCCAGCCAGCCGATCTGGTAATCCTTGCCGCCTATCAGCTTCACAATGTCCACCTCATGCTGCTCTCCGGCATCGGCCAGCCCTATGATCCGAACACAAATGAAGGTGTCACGGGGCGCAATTATGCTTACCAGATGAATGGCGGCTACACCCTGTTCTTCAAGGACGAAGTGTTCAATCCGTTCATCGGCACCGGTGCGAACGGCATGACCATCGACGACTTTGGCATCGACAATATCGATTTCCGCCGGGAAGGCTTCATAGGCGGCTCCTACATTTCCGCGGGCCAGTCCAACGGTCAGCCAATACGCTCCATGGCGCTTCCCGCTGGCACACCGAGCTGGGGTGCCAAGTGGAAAGAGGCCGTAGGGGAATGGTACGGCCACTCCATGTCGATTGGCTCACACGGATCGCACATGGCCTATCGCGGTAATCACCTCGACCTCGACCCAACCTACAAGGATCGGCACGGACGCCCCCTGATGCGGATGACCTTCAACTGGAATGCCAACGACATCCGCATGACCCAGTTCATGAAGTCGAAGATCGAGCCGATTGCAAAGGCGCTCAACCCCACTTCGATGCAGGAGGGCTTCAAGAAGGAAGGCGCGATGTATGATGTGAGGCCTTACCAGACGACGCACAATGTCGGCGGTTCCGTTATGGGAGATGACCCGAAGACGTCGGCTGTCAACCGCTACCTCCAGGCCTGGGACAAGCACAATATCTTCGTTCTCGGTGCTGGCGCCTTTCCGCAGAACACTCAGTACAACCCGACGGGCATGGTCGGTGGTCTCGCCTACTGGGCGGCAGAGCACATCCGTAAGGATTATCTTCCGAACCCACGGCCGCTGGTTTGAGGAGTGTCACGATGAAAAAGCTCCTCAAACTTCTCGCCGTCCTCGTAGTGGTTGGAATTGCCTGCCTCGTGGCCTTCATTTTCATACCCGTTCAACGCACGGAACCACCCTCCCCACTGGCCGCAGATTTCAAGGCTGATAAGGGGCGTGGAGAATATCTCATGCGCGCCAGCGACTGCATGGCCTGCCACACCAATGAGGGCGGCACGCCCTTTGCTGGCGGTCGCGCAATTCAAAGCCCTATGGGTACGATCTGGACCACCAACATCACTCCGGACAAGGAAACCGGCATCGGCAACTATACGCTCGATGACTTCCGTGCCGTGCTCTATGATGGCGTAACACCTGATGGAACGCATCTCTACCCGGCGATGCCCTATGAGAACTACCGAAAGCTGACAGAAGAAGATGTCGTTGCGCTCTACGACTACTTCATGCACGAGGTAAAACCAGTCTCCAACAAGGTCGAACCGACGAAACTCGCATTTCCATTCAACATGCGATTCGGCCTGCGTGCCTGGAACTGGGTCGCTCTGCGGGGCGAGGCCGATTTCAAACCCAACGCAGCAGAAGACGGCATCTTCAACCGCGGTAAATATCTCGTCGAAGGTCCGGGCCACTGCGCTGCATGCCATAGCCCGCGCTCTGTACTTATGACGCAGGATGGCATTGACGAAACATCGCCAAGCTTCCTCACGGGCGGCGAAATCGACAACTATACGGCGCCTGATCTCAGAGGGCCCGACAGCGGTCCGCAAAAATGGACGGTGGAAGAAACCGCCGCCTATCTCGCAACGGCTCGCAACGCCCATTCCACCGCGACCGGTGAAATGATGCTGGTGGTGAGAGATTCCACGCAATATCTGACGACCGACGACAACAAGGCAATCGCCAGCTACCTGAAGAAGATCGGCTCTACCAAGCCATCGGAAGCAAAGAAGGCAGACGCGCCAACGGACACCGAGCAGCTGCTTTCAAGCGCCAAAGCAGACATGCCCTTGGGCCCACGGCTGTATCTCGACAATTGCGGCGGCTGTCACTTCGTCAATGGCAAGGGCGCGCCCGAGATATTCCCGGAACTCGATGGCAACTCCCTGGTCACCGCGAAATCGACCAAGGGTCTGATCAGCGTCATCTTGCATGGTGCAGAGCTACCCTCGACCGAGCAGCGTCCGATGAAGGTCAGAATGCAGGGTTACGAGGATCGTTTGTCGGATGAGGAAATAGCCGCACTTGCAACCTTCCTGCGAAACGCCTGGTCTAACAAGGCGCCTGAAGTCACCGCACAGGACGTTAGTGTCGTCAGAAACTTGGGTAAAGGGCACTGAGGAACAATTTCCATTCAGCGCCTTCCAGACGTTCAACAACAAAGCCCGCCGCAAATATTGCGGCGGGCTTAAGCTTTCTTCCAATCGCCTCGGTCCGTTTCATTCACACCGAACCATGTCTCAGTCAGGGATCGAGCCCTGCACATCTCGCGGTATTGCGGATATGCGTTTCCATTTCGATCTTCGCCAGATTTCCGTCATTGAGGCGTAGCGCATTGATGATGCGACGGTGTTCCGCGATGGAATTCTTCATGCGTTCAGGATCGGTGATGGGAATAGGCTGGCGTTGCGTCTCAGTGATGAGTTCGCGCACAGTCTGGTAGAGCGCCTGCAGCATGAGGTTGGAGCAGGCGGAAACGATGGTCGAATGAAACTGCAAATCAGCCTCAACATTGGACACGACATCCTGCTTTTCCCAGGAACGCTCCATTGTTTCGGTTGCCTGTTCCATCTCGTCCAGTTGCCTTTGCGTCAACCGTCCGGCAGCGAGCTTTGCGACCTCTCCCTCGAGAAGGGCGCGCGTCTGAAAAACGTCAAAAGCCGAGTAGCTTTGGGAATATCGCCACGGCGCCATGTTTGCGGCGGGACCGGCGGCCCGCTCTGCCGGTGAGGTAACAAAGGTGCCCCGCCCTGCCTCGGTCTTGACCATGCCGAGAGTTTCCAAGGTCAACAGGGCTTCCCTGAGCGAAGCGCGGCTGACGCCGAACCGTTCCGACAATTCGCGCTGCGACTGAATTTTCTCGCCCGGCTTCAGGACACCTGTCTGTATCAGGTTCTGGATCTCGCGAGCCACGGTCTGTGGCAGAAGCGTCTTGTTCAGCATCTCGCGCTCGTCCCTTTCGTCACTGGTTCAACATCTATTTTCAACATCACGTCTTGCCAAGGCGGAAAGTCCATGCTTGTGTGGTCTAACTGGTCCGACCAGTTAGACCACAATGTGTGATCGTGTATCAAATAACAAGGGGAACACTGATGAAACGCATAAAAGCGACGTTTATAACTGCATCGATCGCCGCAGGCATCTCTCTCATGAGCCTGCAGATTGCCAGGGCCGCCGACCTCGTGGTCGGTGCTAATATCGGCAACGTTCCATGGGAATTTCAGGACGCAACGGGCAAGGTTGTCGGCTTCGAGGTTGACCTCGTCAACGAGGTGGCCAAGCGCTTGGGCAAGTCCGTCGAATTCGTCAACACGCCGTTCAACGGCCTGTTTTCGGCGGTGCAGTCCGGTCGCATCAACATGGCCATCTCATCAATAACAATCACTCCAAAGCGACTCGAATCCGTATCATTCGCCCAGCCATATTATGACAGTGATCAGTCGCTCACGGTCACAGCGAAATCCGGCATTACAGGGTTGAGCGAGATGGCTAGCAAGGTGGTCGGTGTGGACACCGGTTCTACCGGCGACATGTGGGCAGAGAAGAGCAAAACCGAATACAAATTCTCGGACATCCGCCGCTTCGAGGGCTTGTCTCCTGCAATGCTCGATCTCGTCGCGGGCCGGATCGATGGCTACATCAGCGATATTCCTGCCCTGCTCTATTACGTCAAGGACAAGCCGGAGCTGAAAGTGGTGGCCCGTATTCCGACGGGAGAAAAATACTCCGTCATGTTCAACAAGGGTGATCCTTTGGCCGAGCAGGTTAATGGAGCGATTACCGAAATGAAGAAGGACGGTTATCTGGCCAAGTTGCACCAGACCTGGTTCGGTGCACCAGCAGAAGAGAAGACATCGACCGTAACGGTCCTGGACATGCCGAAGAACTGATAGCGCCATAGCCGCCAGCGGATAGCAACTCCGCTGGCCCAACGGAGCCTAGCGGCATGAATCTTCTCAATACCTTTTTCAACTACGATGTCTTCGTTCAGAGCCTACCACAGCTTTTGTGGGGACTTGTGGTCACGCTGCAGATAGGCATCGTCAGCATCGTCGCAGGTCTGGTCGGTGGCCTTGTTCTTGCGGTGGCACGGCTTTACGCGCCGAAGACAATCGTGGTGCTCATCCGCATCTATGTGGACGTCCTGCGATCGATACCCCTGCTCGTCCTTCTCATCGTCATCTACTACGCACTGCCCTTCGTCGGTATAAGGCTATCGCCCTTCCTTTCGGCGGTCACAGCTCTTTCACTGGTCTCGGCGGCGTACACCGCGGAAATTTTTCGTGCCGGTATCGATGCAATTCCGGTCGGTCAATTTGAAGCATCTGCTGCCTTGGGACTTTCCAACCGGCATACGATGGCAGACATCATTCTTCCACAAGCGGTGCGGATCGTAATCCCTCCGCTCACCAACAATTCCATCAACGTTCTCAAGGATACAGCCTTGGCGTCGGTTGTTGCGATGCCCGACCTGCTGAAACAGGCGACCCAGGCGCAAGCTCTGACAGCAAACCCCACGCCCTTGATCGGTGCGGCGGTGATTTACGTGTTGCTGCTGTGGCCGATGGTGGCAGTCGTGTCCCGGCTTGAAACGCGCTTCGGCGCTGGGAGGCGCAGATGACATCCCAACACAAAGGTCTTATCCGGGTCGAGAACCTGTTCAAAGCCTATGGAACCTACACGGTTCTTCATGGGATCAATCTCGACATCGCTGAAGGTGAGGTCGTTTGCATCATCGGGCCGTCAGGCTCGGGCAAATCAACGCTGATCCGCTGCATCAATCATCTGGAGCCGTTCTCTCCAGAGAGTATGATTACGGTTGATGGAATAAGGGTGCGTCCCGGCAAGGAGCTGGCCAAGGTTCGGGCCGAAGTTGGCATGGTGTTCCAGTCCTTCAACCTTTTCCCCCACATGACGGTGTTGCGAAACGTCATGTTGGCACCGATGCGTGTTCGTGGCTTGGGTGAAGCTGAAGCCGCCACGAAGGCACGAGAGCTGCTGGCCCGTGTGGGCATATCGGAGCAGGCAGACAAATTTCCTGGCCAGCTTTCCGGTGGTCAGCAGCAGCGCGTTGCCATAGCGCGCGCGCTGGCCATGGAGCCCAAGGTGCTTCTGTTTGATGAACCCACATCCGCTCTCGACCCCGAGATGGTCGGTGAAGTTCTCGATGTCATGCGGCGTTTGGCGGGCACAGGTGTGACCATGATCGTCGTTACGCATGAAATGGGCTTTGCCAAACAGGTCGCAGACCGGGTCATCTTCATGGATGGCGGAAAACTCGTTGAAATGGGCACCCCTCAGCAGATTTTCGACGACCCACAAGAAGAAAGAACGCGCAGCTTTCTGCGCGCCGTACTCAATCACTAAATCAAGTCTGTGGAGGACACCCCATGAACGACACCCCATCGCTCAATCTGGAATTCGTGCGCAGTCAGTTTCCAGGACTGGGAAGAGGTTGGAGCTTTTTTGACAATGCCGGTGGTTCGCAGATACTCCAGGGCGCAATCGACCGCATCAACAGCTTTCTGATCGAGCGGAACGTCCAGATTGGCGGATCCTACGAAGTATCCCAGAAGGCGGCGGCAGCACTTTACGAAGCCCGCACGGCCGCGATGCATCTTGTGAATGCAAACCGGCCCGAGGAAATTGTCTTTGGCAGCTCAACCACTGCGCTGCTTCAAAATCTGGCGCGCGCCATGGAAAGCCAGCTTACATCTGGCGACGAAATCATCGTCACTGTAAGCGATCACGAATCCAATATTGGCCCATGGGATCGCCTCACATCAGCCGGCGTTACGATCAAGTTCTGGCCGCTCAACAAAGACACCCTCACCCTCGACCTGGCAGACCTTGAGCCGCTGATGTCTAGCAAGACACGGCTTGTCTGTGTCACACACGTCTCCAACATTCTAGGATCGATCAATCCGATCCGTGCTATTGCAGACTTCGTCCACGCACGGGGCGCGCGGCTCTGTGTGGATGCGGTTGCCTACGCTCCTCACCGCCTTGTAGACGTTCAGGCTTTTGATGCAGACTACTATGTCTTCAGCCTCTACAAGACCTATGGCCCTCACTATGCTCTCATGTACGGCAAGTATGATCACCTGCTGGAGCTCGACACGCTTTATCACTATTTCTACGGCAAGGACAAAGTTCCTGGCAAGCTGGAGCCCGGCAACCCGAATTATGAGCTCGCCTACTCGACCTGTGGCATCGTCGACTATCTGGCGAGCCTTGGAGAACAAGCGGGCGACACGGGCAGTGTCCGCAGCCGCATCACCACTGCGTTCAAGGCGATAACCGCTCAGGAAGACGTGTTGGCCGAAAGACTTCTGTCCTATCTGCGCTCGCGAAACGACTGCCAGATCATCGGCCAAACCCACAATGTGAACAGTTCCAGAGTTCCCACGATCGCTTTTCGATTTGATGGTCGCGATGCTGGCGAGATCTGCAAAGCGATGGACGATTATAATATCGCAATGCGTTTCGGCGATTTCCACTCACGCAGGCTTGCGGAGTATCTTGGCCTCACCGATCACGGCGGAATGCTGCGGGTATCGATGGTGCATTACAATACGCTTGAAGAAGTGGACCGCTTCACGCAGGCTCTCGATAAAATTCTCACCAGTGAAACGGGTTTTGCCAGAGCAAGCTGAGAAAAGGACGGGCATCGATGCGCTTTGATACAATCATCCGGAACGGAACCGTAGCGACGGCAAGCGATACCTTCGTTTGTGATATCGGTATTCTCGACGGAAAGATCGCCTCTCTCTCCACGGGGCTTGGAGACGCAGCAGAGATCATCGACGCCACGGGCCTGTTCGTATTGCCAGGTGGAATCGACAGCCACGTCCACCTGGACCAGCCCTCTGGAGAAGGCGTCGTCATGGCTGACGACTTCGAAAGCGGGACGCGCTCTGCCGTTATCGGCGGCAACAGCACGGTGTTGACCTTCTGTATGCAGGAGAAAGGCCAGACACTTCGGGAAGCCCTCAAGGAGTATCACGCCAAAGCCGAGGGGAAATGCTATACGGATGTTGCTTTTCATCTGGTCATAACCGATCCGACTGCCGAGGTCTTGGGGCAGGAACTCCCAGCCCTCGTCGCTGCAGGCTATACGTCCTTGAAGGTCTTCATGACCTACGAAGGGCTGCGATTGCGTGACGATCAGATATTGGACACGCTGGATGCGGCGCGGCGCACCGGTGCTCTCGTCATGGTCCATTGTGAGAACGAAGATGCAATCCGCTATCTGATCGGACGTCACGAGGACGAAGGCAAGTTTGCGCCAAAATACCATGCCACCACGCGCCCGATTGCAGCGGAACGTGAAGCGACGCACCGTGCCTTGTCTCTGGCGGAAATTGTGGACGTTCCTATCGTCATCGTTCACGTTTCCAACCGTGAGGCCATGGAAGAAATCCGCAGAGCGAGAATGCGAGGCCAGAAGATCGCAGGCGAAACCTGCCCACAATATCTGATGCTGACAGCCGCAGATCTTGACCAGGACGCGCTTGAGGGCGCAAAATTTGTGTGCTCGCCGCCACCTCGCGACACACAGAGCCAGGATGCCTGCTGGGAGGGTCTGGAACAGGATGTCTTTGATCTGTTCTCGTCAGACCATTGCCCATTCCGCTATGACGACCCGCAGGGGAAACTGAACGAGAAGGGTAAAAGGAGCTTTCGCTGGATACCGAACGGTATTCCCGGCGTGGCAACCCGCCTGCCGATTCTCTTTTCCGAGGGCGTGATGAAGGGTCGCATATCGCTCAACCAGTTCGTCGCGCAGACGTCCACCAACCACGCCAAGCTATACGGGCTTTATCCGCACAAAGGAACGATCGCCGTTGGCGCAGACGCCGATATCGCTCTCTGGGATCCTGCACAGAAGGTGACAATCACCAACGACTTGCTGTCTCATGGCTCTGACTACACGCCATATGAAGGCCTTGAGGTTCAGGGCTGGCCAATACGGCTTCTGTTACGCGGAAAATCCGTCATCAATGACGGCCTGCTCGCGGATGCGAAGGCTGGCGGCCAGTACGTTTCCCGCCAAACGTCCTCTCTCGTAAACGCCCGTAAAATTGACACTGGCAAATCAGGACAAGCAGCAGAATTGTGAGTAACGGCAGGGGCGCTGCAAAAGCCGATCTATAACCCAGTGGCGCTTTAGACCCTCAATCCTTCGACACTGCCAGCTGGCGGTCGAGCATCGCGCGAACCATTTCCTCTGCTCAAACAGCTGCGCGCAAAGCATAAAAAAACCCGGGCTAGCCGGGTTTTTAATCTTCGCAGAATATGCGGATTATTCCGCGGCGTTTTCCAGTTTTGGAGCCTCGCCGCCTTCCGATCCTTCCGCAGCGGCTTCGCCCTCTTCACCCGCAGTACGACGCGGACGACGGGGACGTGGGCTTGTGCTGCGCGGACGACGTGGAGCGCGCTCGGTTGCTGCGGTGCTGCCCTGAGCTTCCTCTTCGACGGCAACTTCCTTCGGCGTACCTTCGATTACAGGCTGAGGCGCTGAACTCGCGTCGTAAACAGGAGCAGCAACTGGTGCGGGTGCGTTGGTGTTGTTGTTTCCGTTTTCGTCCTGCGCTTCACGCGGCTGGCGTTCTGGCCGGGCCGGGCGCTCACGACGGTCGCGTCGCTCATTGCGGTCCTGCCGCTCCGGGCGATCCTGACGTTCCGAACGGTCCTGCCGCTCCTGGCGTTCAGGCTGTTCGTTGCGCTGCGAACGCTGTTCTGAATGATCTTGGGCCGACGACATCGAACCGACGTTGTCGTCATTATCGTCGCCGTCAATCTCGTCACCATCGCGCTCCTGCTGGAACTCGCCGCGATCATCACGCTGGAAGCGTTCCTGCATCTGCGCCTGTGCAGTTGCGATGATACGGTTATAATGTTCCGCGTGCTGCAGATAGTTCTCGGCCATGACGCGATCGCCGGAGCTCTGGGCATCCCGTGCGAGTGTCGCGTATTTTTCGGCTATGTGCTGGGCCGTGCCACGGATCTTAACATCGGGACCGGAGCTGTCGTAGGTGCGGGTTAGCGGATTGCCGCCTTTGCGGTTGAAATTGTTATTATTATTTCCGCCACCGCCACCGCTGTTATTGTTGTTGCTACCACGCCCCCGGCCGCGCTTGTTTTGCTGTCCTGGCCTCATCAATTGCTCACCTGAATTCTGTTTTGCTGATAATTCTCGTTGTTACGATGCAATCCGGAATAACGGCTATCACGGCCAGTCTACCGAAATGCTCCCACCGCGCGCCTTGCCTTTTGGACAAAGACCTCGCGTATAATGCCCGGATGCGCAAATGCTGCATCGAGCCGCCTGCGAACAAAGTTTACTGATTCACATGCCGGGAATGCCCAGCCTTTCAGGGTTCTAAAAGAAACCCGCTTCGGGACTGATCCATACTCTGGCGAATCTAAATTCGCCCTCAGCCACCCAGCATGTTGCCGCAAACTATCCCGCTTCCTGCGGAAATCCAAGCCTTTTCTTTTGCTTTGCAAAATATCCTTGAACAAAAAGCATATAGGATTGATGCAATCTATTTGCAAAATACCAATGCCCTGTCATTGCCGCCAAAATCTTTCACAGCTTCGACGCACCGAAACCCGTTGTGCTCAAACAGGGCCGTCACAGTTAGCTTCTGATCATATCCGATTTCAAGGCCGACAAGCCCGTCATCCCCAAGGAAATCCGCTGCATTTTCGGCAATGGCTCGGTAAGGCGCCAGCCCGTCTTCGCCGCCATCCAGTGCAGCCATCGGATCAAAATCCCTGACATCACGATCCAGCGTTCTGATCACGTCTGACCGTATATAGGGCGGATTCGACACGATTATGTCAAAACGACCGGAAATTTGGTCGAACCAGTTGCTTTCCACGGTCTCAAACCGGTCAGCCAAGCCATGACGCTCCGCATTTCTTCGCGCCGTCTGAATAGCGTCGCGTGAGATATCGCTGCCGAGGCCCGTCGCGCCCGGGCATTCGTGGAGAAGCGCAAGACAGATAGCACCCGTGCCGATACCCATATCCAAAATGCGGGCCTGACCCTTGACTGCAACCAAGCGTCGGAGGTGAGGCAGCAGAGCATCGACAAGCACTTCCGTATCGGGCCGAGGTTCCAGCGTGCCGGGCGACAGGAGCAGATCAAGGCCATAGAACTCGCGGTGGCCTAGAATGCGGTGCACGGGTTCATGGCTTTCACGACGGGCAATCATGGCCTCTATCCGCGCGAATTCATCTGCGCTCACAGGCCGCTGATCATTCAGAAGGAAGTCGGTAAGCGAGAAGCCAAGCACCTCGCCGATCAACAAACGCGCATCGTTCAGTGGATCGGCCAGTTGCGCGGCGGCAAGACGCGCACGCATCGCAGCGACGAGCTCGCGAACGGTGCGCGAAGTTCCCGTCACTGCTGTTCGCCAAGCTGGGCGAGTTGGCCGGCTTGATAATCGGCGATCAAGGCATCGACCATCTCATCGATATCGCCTTCTATCATGCGGTCCAGCTTGTAAAGGGTGAGGTTTATGCGGTGATCGGTCACGCGCCCCTGCGGGAAATTATAGGTGCGGATGCGTTCAGACCTGTCGCCGGAGCCGACCTGGCTCTTGCGGTCCGCCGACCTTTCGCTGTCGACCTTCTGGCGCTCGATATCGTAAAGACGCGAACGTAACACCTGCATGGCTTTCGCCCTGTTCTGGTGCTGGGATTTTTCTGACGACGTCACGATAAGACCGGTCGGCAGGTGGGTGATACGCACCGCCGAGTCCGTGGTGTTGACGTGCTGGCCGCCAGCGCCCGAAGCGCGCATCGTATCGATGCGGATGTCTTCAGGGCGAATTTCGATATCGATCTCTTCAGCCTCTGGCAGAACAGCAACCGTTGCCGCAGAGGTGTGGATGCGCCCGCTCGCTTCGGTTTCCGGGACGCGCTGAACGCGGTGAACGCCGGATTCGAACTTCAGCTTGGAGAAAACGCCGCGTCCGGTAATGGTGGCGATGATTTCCTTGAAGCCCCCTGCTTCCCCTTCGCTGGCGGAAAGAACCTCGACCTTCCAGCCCTTGGTGCTGGCGAAGCGTTCATACATGCGAAAGAGGTTGCCAGCGAAAAGTGCAGCCTCCGAACCGCCCGTACCGGCACGGATTTCAACGATGGCGCTCTTCTCATCCGCAGCATCCTTCGGCAGAAGAAGAATCTGCATGTCTTTCTCGAGCTGCTCAATACGCTCCGACATTTCCGGAAGCTCGGCTTCGGCAAGTTCGCGCATGTCCCTGTCAGTCGACTTGTCGGCAAGAAGTGCCTCGAGATCGGCCACTTCTGCCAGCGCTTTCTCATACTCCCGAATGGTTTTGACCACCGGCTGCAATTCCGAATATTCCGACGCAAGCTTCACATAGACATCGGCGGCAGGGCCAGCCGACATGCGCGCTTCGATTTCACCGAAACGCCGCTCAAGCTCACGCATTTTCTCGACGGGAAGCTTCGCCACCTGTCACACACTCCAATTTTTCGTCATTCTCAAATAGGGATGGAATGGGTCGCTGCAAAGCGCAAAAGCAGCTGGCGCGTGCTTTCCACCGACTTGTTGTCGTCAAGTGCCGCTTCCAGCTCTTCCGAAAGCGTCGCCACATCCAGTCCCAGCAGCATGGCCTTGACCGGACCGATGGCTGTTGGCGACATGGAAATCGAGCGGAACCCAAGACCGATCAGCGCCATTGCGGAAAGCGGCTTGCTCGCCATTTCCCCACAGAGCGTGACATGGGTGTTGTTGCGTGTTCCGGCCCGGACAATATCGCGCAGGATTCGCAGGAACGGCTTGCCAAGATTATCGAAACGGTCAGAAACCCGGGCGTTGCCGCGATCCACCGCCATGGTGAACTGGAAAAGGTCGTTTGAACCTACAGAGACGAAATCGACTTCAGACATCAGCTCATCCAGCTGCCACATGAGCGACGGCACTTCCAGCATGGCGCCAAATTGCAGCTTGCGCGGCAGCGAATGGCCGAATTTCGACAGATGCTGCACTTCTTTCTGCAGAAGCTCGCGGGCGGCACGGATTTCGGCCACTTCCGTAATCATCGGCAGCATGATGCGCAGTTCGGCACCCGAGGCGGCGCGCAGCAGGGCACGCATCTGGGTCCGCATAAGACCGGGGCGGTCGAGCGACAGGCGGATGGCGCGCCAGCCAAGCGCCGGATTTTCCTCTTCCTGACCGCGCATATAGGACACGACCTTGTCACCGCCGATATCGAGCGTGCGGAAGGTGACGGGCTTGCCCTTGGCGTTGCGCAGAACGCTGCGATAAAATGCTTCCTGTTCCTCGCCCTTCGGCATGTTGGAGGCGATCATGAATTGCAGCTCAGTGCGGAACAGACCGATGCCGTCAGCGCCGGATTCGTCCAGCTGCGGCAGATCGACCAGCAGGCCGGCATTCATCTTCAGATCGACGCGCACGCCATCCTTGCTGACAGGCTCCACATCGCGAAGCGCGCGGAACTGTTCCTGACGCTTGGCGCGCAGGCGGACCTTCTCTTCATAGGCGCGCTGCAGGTCTACGACGGGGCGCAGATGCACCTGGCCGTCGTCGCCATCGATGATGATGGGATCGTTGTTTTCGGCGAGCGCGACGATGCCGACCGCCTGGCCAATGATGGGAATGCCCATGGCGCGGGCGACGATGACCACGTGGCTGGTAACCGCGCCGTCTTCCAGAACCAGCCCGCGCAGTTTCTCGCGCGGATAGTCCAACAGTTCGGCGGCACCCATTGCGCGGGCCAGAACGATGGCATCCGTCGGAAATTCCTGCTCTGGTCCGCGACCACCAAAACCGATCAGCTGACGCAGCAACCGGTTAGCAAGATCATCGAAATCATGCATCCGCTCACGCAGATAGGGATCGGTCAGGCGCATCATGCGCGCCTTGGTATCGCTCTGCACCTTCTCGACCGCAGCTTCCGCCGTCAGGCCATTTCGAATGGCCTCTTCCATGCGCCGCACCCAGCCCTGATCATGGGCAAACATGCGGTAAGTTTCCAGAACTTCACGATGCTCGCCTTCGGTCGCGACATCGCGGCGCTGAAGCATGTCGTCGATGGACAGCCGCAGCGAGCCGATCGCCTCGGCAAGCCGCGTGATTTCCATGTCGGCATCTTCATTGAGCAGATTGGTGACGACGATTCGCGGATCGTGCAGGACAACGTGACCAAGGCCGATGCCTTCGCCATAGGCATCGCCATCGATGGAAACGGCCCGTGTCAGGTCCAATTCCACGCCGGGACGGGTGATTTTCTTCAATTCACCGCTCGCCACGATTTCCGCAATAAGCATCGCGGTTGTTTCAAGCGCTTCAACTTCATCCTCCCGATAGGTCCGGCTGGTCTTGTTCTGAACGACAAGAACGCCAAGAGTGCGACCGGATCTCAAAATCGGTACACCCAGGAAGGAATGATAAATTTCTTCACCTGTTTCAGGGAGATAGCGGAATGCAGGATGCGCCTGCGCATCGGAAAGATTAAGCGGCTGGGCCGATGCGGCGATGGTGCCGACAAGACCTTGCCCCATTTTCAACTGGGCAAGGTGGACGGCGTCCTTATTCAATCCTTCGGTGGCATAAAGCTCCAGCACACTGTCCGAGCGTAGCACATAGACGGAGCAAACCTCCGCCACCATGTTGCTGGCGATCTGTCGGACAATCTGGTCGAGGCGCTCTTGTGGCTCAAGGTGCTCCGCCATCATTTCGCGAAGCCGCTTGAGAAGAACGCGTGGACCTGCGGAAAGGTCTCTCATCGCGTGTGCTCCCTGACACCTTCACATGCGGGCCACGACGGCCCGCATCAAAGGATCCCCCAAAACAAAGCCTGCACAGCAAGCCGTACGGCAGGGATGCGCAGTCAACGCAACGTCTAGGACTCAATCAATCCGAAAAGAATCGGATGACGTGTATCGACGTTACAGAATCAACTCTTATCCAGACCGTAAGCAGAATGCAAAGTACGAACTGCAAGTTCCGCGTAGGCACCGTCAATAAGAATGGAAATCTTGATTTCCGACGTCGTGATGGCTTTGATGTTGATGTTTTTTTCAGCAAGTGCCTTGAAAGCGCTGGCCGCAACGCCCGCATGGCTGCGCATGCCGATGCCGATGACCGACACCTTGGCCAGACCCGTCTCGTTCTGAACAACGTCAAAGCCGATCTGCGTCTTGTTGTCTTCCAGAACCTTGATGGCCTTTGGCATATCGCCCGAGGGCACGGTGAAGGTCATGTCGGTGCGCGAACCATCTTCAGAGATGTTCTGCACGATCATGTCGACATTGATATGGGCTTCGGCCAACGGTCCGAAAATGGCAGCAGACACGCCCGGCCGGTCTGACAAGCGGCGCAGCGAGATTTGTGCTTCATCCTTGGCATAGGCGATGCCGGTTACGACTTCCTGTTCCACGATTTCTTCCTCGTCACAAATCAAAGTACCGGGCGGATTGATAAGGTCACCCATGCCCGGCGCATCGGGATCCTCGAAACTGGAGCGTACGAAGGTGCGAACCTTGTGCACCATGGCAAGTTCGACCGAGCGAACCTGCAAGACTTTTGCGCCAAGAGACGCCATTTCCAGCATTTCTTCGAAGGCCACCTTCTTCAGGCGGCGCGCCTTCGGCACGATGCGCGGGTCGGTCGTATAGACGCCATCGACATCGGTATAGATATCGCAACGGTCTGCCTTGACGGCAGCAGCGATGGCAACAGCCGACGTATCGGAACCACCACGACCCAGCGTCGCGATGCGGTTGTCCGGGCCCAAGCCCTGGAAACCGGCAACAACGGCAACCTGGCCTTCACCCATGCGGCGAATGATATCGGAGCCATCAATATCCAGAATGCGGGCGGCGCCATGGGCGTTATCGGTGCGGATCGGGATCTGCCAGCCCTGCCAGGAACGGGCATTGATGCCCATGGACTGCAAGGCAATGGCCAGAAGACCCGAGGTCACCTGTTCGCCGGATGCGACGATGGCGTCATATTCGCGCGCATCGTAAAAGGAGGTCTCCTTGGAACCGGCAACCTTCGGCGTGTTCTGAACCCAGTCCACCAGCTCGTTGGTTTTGCCAGACATGGCGGAAACGACGACGGCCACTTCATGGCCAGCATCCACCTCGCGTTTCACATGCCGTGCGACATTATGAATGCGTTCGAGATTTGCGACGGACGTGCCGCCGAATTTCATGACAATGCGAGCCATAGTTGACCAGTACCATCCCAATTTGCCACCGGACGCGGTGGGCAAGAGCACAACCCAGTCGGCCTCCCCTGAAGGAAAAGGCCTCAAGTTGCGGGTCTCATAGCGAAAAGGCATGGTCCACGCAATGCCGTTTATGGACCGCACGGTACGCCTTGAAGGCGAAGCCGAACCCCACACGCGTGTTCCAATGCGACAAGCGTACCGCTGTGGTCTGTACAAACCTCGCCATTTCCAGTATGAGCGCGTCAATTCAACTGGCTGAATGGCCGAAATGGCCCGTGTCGGCTGCTTTATAACCCTTATGATCTAATGGTTTCAAGCGGATGCAGGCAGCCCAATATCCGAAAGACGGTATATGACAGAAACCCAGGGTATCGCCCCGGCGATTGCACAGGCGTTGGAAAAACGCGGCTATAAAGATTTGACACCTGTTCAGAAGGCGATGCTTGCGCCTGAGCTGGATGGACAGGACGCGCTGGTTTCCGCCCAGACGGGCTCTGGCAAGACCGTTGCCTTCGGCATCGCCATTGCGCCGACGCTGTTGCAGAAGAACGGCCGCTTCGGCCCCGCAGGCGCCCCGTTGGGTATCGCCATTGCTCCGACGCGCGAACTTGCAATGCAGGTGAAGCGCGAGCTGGAATGGCTTTACGAATTCACCGGTGTCTCCATTGCTTCCTGTGTTGGCGGCATGGACATCCGCGCCGAACGCCGCACGCTGGAACGCGGTGCCCACATCATCGTCGGCACACCCGGCCGCCTTTGCGACCACATCAAGCGTAAGGCGCTGGACCTTTCGTCCATTCGCGCCGTGGTGCTGGATGAGGCCGACGAAATGCTCGACCTCGGTTTCCGCGAAGATCTGGAATTCATTCTGGAAGAATCGCCAGCGGAGCGCCGCACGCTGATGTTCTCGGCAACCGTTTCGCGCAGCATTGCCAAGCTTGCCGAAAGCTACCAGAAGAATGCCGTGCGCGTTGCAACGACATCCGAGCAGAAGCAGCACGTCGATATCGAATACCGCGCCATGGTGGTTTCGCCATCCGACCGCGAGAACGCCATCATCAATGCGCTGCGCTTTTATGAAGCCCGCAATGCCATTGTGTTCTGCTCCACCCGCGCCGCCGTCAACCATCTGACAGCACGCCTGAACAATCGCGGCTTCTCCGTCGTGGCACTGTCTGGCGAGTTGAGCCAGAACGAGCGTACGCACGCGCTGCAGGCCATGCGCGATGGCCGCGCCCGGGTCTGCGTGGCGACGGACGTTGCTGCACGTGGTATCGACCTGCCGGGGCTGGAACTGGTTATTCACGCCGATCTGCCGACCAATTCCGAAACATTGCTGCACCGCTCGGGCCGTACCGGCCGCGCGGGCCAGAAGGGCGTCAGCGCGATCGTTGTGCCAATGAGCCAGCGCCGCAAGGCCGAGCGCCTGCTGGAAGGCGCGAAGGTCAGTCCCGCCTGGGTGCGTCCGCCATCTGCCGAAGAGATCATCGAACGCGATGGCGAGCGGCTTCTGGCCGATGCGTCCCTGCAGGAAAACGTCAATGACGACGAGCGCGATTTCGTTACCAAGCTGCTGGAACAGCATGGTGCCGAGAAGGTCGCCGCTGCTTTCGTGCGCCTCTATCATTCCGGTCGCTCTGCACCGGAAGATATTGCCGAGGTTTCGCTGGATGGCCGCAAGCCACGTCGCGACAGCTTCGAACACGTGGAAAACAACGAACCGCGTCGCGACCGTTCCGACTTTTCCGACAGCGGCTGGTTTACACTGTCTGTGGGTCGCAAGCAGAATGCCGAACCACGCTGGCTTATTCCCATGCTCTGCCGCTTCGGCAAGCTGACACGCCAGGACATCGGCGCGATCCGCATGCAGCAGACCGAGACCTATGTGGAACTGGCCGCAGATGCGGTGGACCGTTTCACTTCGGCGCTTGGCAAGGACATGATGCTGGAAAAGGGCATTCGCGTGAAGGCCATGGACGGCAAGCCCGACATGACCGGCGCCAACCGTGAGGACACGCGCCCACCGAGAGCGCAGAAGAAATTCGTCAAGTCCGACAATGCTGGCGGTCGTCCCGGCGATGACAAGCCCTGGAAGAAGAAGGCCAAGCCTGCCGGAGACCATTCGAGCGGCGGCAAGCCAGCAAAATTCGAAGGCAAAAAAGACAAGCCTTTTGAAAAACGCGGGCCGAAGAAGCAGGATCGCACCTAACGAAAAACCCGGCGGATATCTCCGCCGGGTTTTTTCATGTCATGCAGCCTTGTTGGGCTTATCGCGGTGGGCAACCGGGCGAGCCGACGATGCAGCCGAACACCTGATTTTCCTGTGGCGGTCTTGGTGGCAGATTGCCATCGGGACGCGGTCTGCCACTGCCATCCGGGCGGGGGCGGTTGAAATCGCTGCGATTGGGATCGCGATCCCTGTCGCGCTGTCTGTCACGCTCAAGGTCGCGGACGGAGTTGCGGTCGCGGGAGTCGTTGTTCCACTGCGGACGGTCATTGTCGTTGTCACGCAGGGAAGGACGACGCCGATCATCCTGATTCCAGTCGCCATAGCGCTCTTCCCAACGGCCATCATTCGGGCCGCGGCCACGCGGGTCATCGCCACGCTGATCGCGCCATTCATCGCGAGGTGGACGGGGGCGATCATAACCACCGCGGGGCGGCGGCGCATTCCAGTATCCACCACCGGCCGGACGGCGCCAGCGGTCACGCTCACGATAGAAATCGCGGTCACGGTAGTAACGGTCCCAGTAGCGGCCGGCTTCGAATGTGATGATCGGCACGCCGAGATCACGGTAGTAGCGCGGCTCCACATAGACACGGTTCTGGCGATAGATGGCCTGGACGTAACGGCCAGCAACCCAGCCGCGACCATAGCTGAACGATACATCGCACCACGGCGTGTCGGACAGGCAGCCATGGATGGTCAGCGGTTCGCCGTTGGGAATGACAACCACGGCGGGATAGGCCGTGCTGGGGCCAGACCGCATATTGACATTGGCCGTGGCGAAACCCTGCGTCGCCGCTTCAGCCATGGCCGGGGCTGCAACAAGCGCAAGCAGCGCAAGGGCACCAAACAGTTTCTTCTTCACTTCATTCTCCCTCAAGCACAGGCTTGACCGCCGACATCGGCTTTCAACGCTGCAGAAAATACGCCCTTGATGATGAACGCAGCATGAAACGAAAAGCCCCTGATTTCAGTTCCTTGCGACAGGAAGGCGCAGCTCTGCTGGCTGTGATGATGGCGGCCGCCCCTTGACTTCACAGGTCAATCATCCGACTTCAGGGACAGGACAGAATGGAGCATCACCATGAGCGAGAGCGCAAAGACGACCGTCGACCAGAGCGAAGTGGACCGCTTCTCCGCCATGGCTGCGGAGTGGTGGAGCCCCACCGGCAAGTTCCGCCCGCTGCACAAGTTCAATCCCGTTCGGTTGGATTATATCCGCAACCGCGTCTGCGCCAATTTTGGCCGCGACCCGAAGGGCCACCGCCCGCTGGAAGGTCTGCGGGTTCTGGATATCGGCTGCGGCGGCGGTCTGCTGTCCGAGCCTGTGGCGCGCATGGGTGCCGATGTGGTGGGGGCCGACCCTTCTGAAAAGAACATCGGCATCGCCTCGACACACGCGCGCGAAAACAATGTGCCTGTGGATTATCGGGCCGTGACCGCCGAGCAGCTGCAACAGGCTGGCGAGACCTTCGATGTCATTCTCAACATGGAAGTGGTGGAACACGTGGCCGACGTCGACCTGTTTGTGGCGACCTGCGCAAAGATGGTGCGACCCGGCGGGCTGATGTTTGCCGCCACCATAAACCGCACGCTGAAAGCCCGCGCGCTTGCGATTTTCGCTGCTGAGAACGTGCTGCGCTGGCTGCCGCGCGGCACCCACCAATATGAAAAGCTGGTGCGCCCTGACGAACTGGAAAAGCCGATGCTTGCAGATGGAATGGAGATCATCCATCGCACGGGCGTTTTCTACAATCTCCTTCAGGACCGCTGGAACCTCTCCCCGGACATGGAGGTGAACTACATGGTGCTGGCCAAACGCCCGGCCTAAGCGCCACCGGGCGATACCTCAGTTGACGTCATCCTGCAGCACCGGAAGGGGTGCGACCTCGATACCCTCCTCAATCAGCGCCCGGGCTTCCTGCGCGCTTGCCTGGCCTATGATGCCACGCTCTTCCGCTTCGCCATAATGGATCTTCCTGGCTTCTTCCGGGAATTTGTCGCCGACATCCTCGGCATTGGCACGGATGGTGGCGAGCGTTTCCCTGATCTTCGCGAAAGCCTGCTTCTGGGCCGTATCGAGTGCCAGCGTGCGCGTGGCCTCCTTTTCGCGCGCGGTTGAGACCGAGGGCGCCATCAGCATTTTGGAAACCTGTGCCGAGCCGCAAACCGGGCAGCCGATCAGGCCGCGCTGATGCTGGTCGTCGAAATCGGCGCTACCGGAAAACCAGCCCTCGAACTCATGGGCTTTTTCGCAACGGAGCGAATAGCGGATCACTGCTGGCGGCCTCCCGCAGCAGCCGCGTTCCTGACCGTTTCGAGATTGAAATCGCGGGCGTTTTTCAAATTGGGAATCTTGCTGCGGGCCGCAGTGACCGCGGAAGGATCGATATCGGCAAAGACGATTTCCTCGCCCTCACCGCCTGCGACCGCCAGAACGTTACCCCAGGGATCGACGATCATGGAGTGACCAAAGGTCTCGCGACCATCTTCATGGGTGCCGGCCTGCGCCGCGGCAATCAGAAACGCCCCGTTCTCGATTGCGCGGGCGCGCAAAAGGACTTCCCAATGCGCCTCGCCCGTCTGGCGGGTAAAGGCGGCGGGAACCGTAAGGATTTCAGCGCCTGCCACAGCTTCGGTCCGAAACAGCGACGGAAAACGCACGTCGTAGCAAATGGCAAAGCCGAATGTCGCCAGAGGCAGTTCCGCGACACGCGCCTGCGTGCCGGGTTCATAGGCCGAGCTTTCGCGCCAGCTTTCACCATTGTCCAAGTCGACGTCGAACATGTGAATCTTGTCATAGGTGCAGATACGCTCGCCATCGGGCGCAAACAGGAAACCGCGATTGGCGATCTTGCCATCCGGGCGGGCGATGGCGGTGGAGCCAACATGGACGTAAATGCCAAGCTCGCGCGCAAGCTTTGCAGCCGTCAGCACCACGATGTCGCCTTTTTCATCCTTGAGGACCGCTTTTAGCGCGGCGCGATCCTTCTGGATCGCACCCGTCATTTCCGGCGTCTGAACATAGACCGCGCCCTGGCTGACTGCCTCGCGAATGAGCCGTTCCATGGTCTCGGCATTGGTTTTCGGATCGGTGCCCGAGCACATCTGGATTGCGGCGGCCTTGAAGCTCATCTTTGCGTTCCCTTATGTCGTCGTCTTGTCGATGTCAGTTGGCCAGAAGCGCGTCCAGCTGGCCGTCGCGATCCAGCGCGTGCAGATCGTCACAGCCGCCGACATGCTGCGTGCCGATGAAGATCTGAGGGAATGTGTTGCGATTGGATTTATCCATCATTTCCTTACGGTAATCAGGATGTGCCGTGGCATTATATTCGGTAAACTCGACGCCCTTGCTCTCCAGAAGAGCCTTGGCACGGGCGCAATAGCCGCAGAAATCCCGTGTGTAGATCGTAACGGATGCCATCAGTCATATCCCTTGCATTATGGGCCTGTGGGCCCGTTTCCCTGCCGTGTCATATAGGCCCGGAAATCGCCATTGCAAAGGTCAAAACAGTGACATCTGCGGCGCCGGCCTTCTTCAAACGACGCGCCGCAGCCGACACCGTCGCACCTGTGGTGTAAACGTCATCGACAAGCACGATGCGCTTTCCCGTGATGTCCCCTTCCCGCCCTGACGCGATGCCAAAGGCCCCGCGCACGTTCTCCTTGCGGGCGCGGGCCGACAGTCCTACCTGCCTGCTGGTGGGCTTGATTCTGACCAGGGTGGACGCCAGCAACGGCCTTGAGGACAGCGCCGACAGGTGACGGGCCAACTCCGCTGACTGGTTGAAACGGCGTGCCAGAAACCGGCGGCGATGTAGCGGCACCGGAATGATATAATCACACGCCTTTACCGCCCCATCGCCCGCCCGCAGCATCCATGATGCCATCAACCGGGCAAGATCGGTTCGGTCGAGATATTTCAGCTGATGCACCAGCCTGCGGGCCGCACCTTCATGAATGGTCGCCGCCCGCAGACGCTCGAAGGGCGGCGGCTCGGCAATAGCTTGCGCACTCAGGACAGCAGGACCATGATCACGGGCAAAGGGAATGCCGAGCACCTCGCAATAGGGCCGCTCGATGAAATGAACGCCTGCCCAGCACGACACGCAAAACGCGCCGCCCTTTTGTGTCTGTCGGCCGCAGCCAACGCAGGACGGCGGATAGACAATATCCGCAACGGCGCGCGCGATACCGCCCAGCACCGAGGCGCAAACACCTCTCGAAAACAGCTTTTCCCCGTAGCCCATGGAGTTGACAATAGGCGCGAACGGGTGCCTTTGCGACTGCAAAGTTTGGATGGATGATGCCATGGACATAGTTTTCGACCCTCGTCTGATTGCCGCCAACCGCAAGCGCGCTTTGCACCTTGGCGACAACAAGGCCCTGTTCCTGCTGGACATTGCCGCGGAGGAGTTGGCAGACCGGATTGCCATTGTCGAGCGCCACTTCGAAACGGCGGTGGAGTTGCACGGCGCAACGGGTGTAACGGCGCAGCGCCTGTTGCAGACCGGTAAAGTCGACGCCGTGACAAGGGTGGAGACCGACGCCGAATTTGCAGGCGATGGCGAGGCCATCGAGGTTGCGCCGCTTGAGGACGTGCCGCTGCCACCGGCGTCGGCAAACCTCATCGTATCACCGCTATCCCTGCACCTGACCAATGACACGCCCGGTACGCTGATCCAGATCCGCCGTGCATTGAAGCCCGACGGCCTGTTTCTGGCCGCCATACCGGGAAGCGGAACGCTGCAGGAGCTTCGCGATGTTCTGTTAACGACCGAGGCGGAACTGACGGGTGGCGCAAGCCCCCGCGTCGTGCCCTTTGCCGATGTGCGCGATGTGGGTGCGCTTTTGCAACGGGCGGGCTTTGCCCTGCCGGTCACCGATACGGAAACCTATACGGTGCGATATGACTCGATTTTACCCCTGATGCGGGACCTGCGTGCCATGGGCATGGCGAACCCGCTGACTGGACGCAGCCGCAGACCGCTGAACAGGCGCTTTCTGATGCGCGCAGCGGAACTCTACGCGGAACGATACAGTGATGCCGATGGCCGCATCCGTGCCACTTTCTCGATCATATATGTTTCCGGCTGGGCACCGCATGAAAGCCAGCAGAAACCGCTCAAACCCGGTTCGGCGAAACATCGTCTGGCGGACGCCTTGAAGACAGCAGAGATCAAGCTGCCGCCGGGCGGAAAGTGACGGTCAAGAGGATTATCAGGAGCTAGCGTTGGTGAAAGTCGTCGCCACCAGATCGAACATGGCCAGAATGCTGTCGCGAATGCTTTCCATTCCCACGATAACGGCCACCGAAATGATGGCAATGATCAAACCATATTCGATTGCGGTTGCCCCTGTTCGATCATTGCGGAGCGCGATCAATTTCTGCACACCTAAGCCCGCCATCCCCGAAATTCCCTTGATCCTGTGCGCAGGACGCGCCGCAGTTAATGCAGATTGCAGCCTACAGCAACAAAGTATGCAAAGCGTTACACGGCGAACCGCCGGAGTGCCACGCGCACGAAATGCGTCCATACCGTGTAGTGCAGCACGCCGAGACGATACCGCTGCGGCTTGCAGCAAGATTTTGCATTCATTTTTTAGGCAATACGCATTGATCTTGCTGCATAATACTGCAGTAATATCCGCATCCGCGCCCGGAAAACGGCCTGCCGTGCTTTTGCGTGGAGCCTTTCAACAACCAGACGGTTATTCCACGGCCTGCAAAAAGTTTGAACGATGAGCACGATGAACCAGCTTGAAATCAATGGTCCGCTTCAGGATTTCTTCCAAAAATCCACTATTGCGCTGGCAATGTCCTTTGCCGACGCAGACAACCGCCTCGCACTGGTCAATGACCCCTTCTGCAAGCTGACTGGATATGACAGCAGCGACGTGCTGGGCAAGAATTGCAGGTTTTTGCAAACGAGCCCGTCTGGAAAAAAAGCACCTAACGATGAGGCCCGTGCCAAGATCCACGACTTTTTGCGCGCCGACGGCCCGGCAACCGTAAGAACACCGATCGTCAACTTCAAGAAGGATGGCAAGCCCTTCGTCAACCTGCTGTTCATGTCAAAACTGACCGGAGGATCCGGCGTGGTCAGGTATATCCTCGCCTCGCAATTCGACATCAGCCGTGCCCATCCAAATCTGCTGCAGGACTACGAGTCCGAGCTTGGAAGCGCGCTGACTCGGATAAAGCCACTTCTTGACGACCACAACATCATGATCGAAGGCACGCTTGCGACGATCGCCAATTCGACGACGACCATCGCCCAAGCAAAACTGACATTGGCGGAACTGGAACAGAACTCTCCGTATTGACAGTCAAGCTTTCGAAATTGCAAGGACAGAATTTGCCTCAGGAACCTCTCGTTCACCCCGTACCCGTTGTAGGCGTCGGCTCGTCTGCCGGTGGCCTTGAAGCTTTGCGCGAAATGCTAAGCCCCGCGAAAGTTCCAACCGGTCTAGCCTTCGTCGTGGTGCAGCATCTGGATCCACATCACGAGAGTATGCTGGCGGAACTTCTTGATCGTCACACTCAGCTGAACGTGCGCCAGTGCGAAGGTGGTGAGGAGATTGAAGCCGACACGGTGTTCATCATTCCGCCTGGCAAGGGGCTGAGCATTGAACAGGGAAGGCTCGTGCTAAGCGATTTTGCGCAGCCACGTGGCTTGCGACGCCCCATCGACGACTTTTTTGTCTCGCTCGCCAATGACCAGCAGGCCAATGCGGCCTGCGTCATTCTCTCCGGAACAGGAGCCGATGGTTCGACCGGTCTGCGTGCGATCAAGGAATATGGCGGTCTTTGCGTCGTACAGGATCCCGCCACCGCAAAATATGATGGCATGCCAGTCTCAGCAACCGGCACCGGCCTTGTCGATTTCGTGGAGCCGCCACAAAAGATACTCGCCTGCATCGGCGGGTTCTTCTTTCGCAGGAGCCAAGATGTCGATAAGCGGGAGGCATCAAAGGTCATCGATATCGTCGATGACCTTTGCGGGGCGCTGAGACGCACGATCGGTCACGACTTCACGGGCTATAAACAGACGACATTCGTGCGCCGTGTAGAGCGTCGGATGCATGTGCTGGGCATCAGCAAGGGCTACGAATATCTTGCCCGCGTTCAATCAGACCACAGCGAATGCGACGCGCTTTTCCGCGATCTCCTGATCAATGTTACGCGGTTTTTCCGCGACCGGCATTCGTTCGATGTTCTCTACGAATCCGCCATCAAAAAGCTGATGGAGGACGCGGAAGGAACCGAAGAGGGTGTACGTGTCTGGATTCCCGGCTGTTCCAGTGGTGAGGAAGCCTACACGATTGCCATTCTGTTTGCCGAGGCTGCGAGAGCGTTGAATATGCCATGCAACGTGCAGATTTTCGCCACTGACATTGACGAAAGCATGTTGAAGATTGCGCGCGATGGCTCCTACCCGATAGCGTCTCTGGCCGACATTCCGCAGGAGCTTCAGGAATATTACGTCATTCCCCACAAGGAGCGGTTCAACTTCATCGGCCAGATTCGCGATATGATCCGATTTTCGGGTCACAGCCTGATCAAGGATCCGCCTTTCTCCAAGGTTGACCTGGTATCCTGCCGCAACCTTCTGATCTATTTCGATGACACGCTTCAGAAAACCGTCATGCCACTGCTGCATTACGCAATCCGCCCGGGTGGCTTTCTGTTTCTGGGCTCATCGGAAAGCGTGGGGCGTTTCGACAGCGTGTTTTCGGTGATCGACCAGAAAGCGCGCCTTTTCGAGCGACTGCCGGGCTCGCCAAGTTATCCGATTCCGCTGCCGGGTGAGCGGCATGAACGCCACAAGGCCATTTCTCGGGCCGAAACACCAAAGATTTCTGACACCATCGAACAGATGGCCACGACCCGCCTTATGGAGCGCTACGCTCCTGCCAGTGTGGTGCTGGACAGCGACGGCCAGATCGTCGCTGCCTTCGGACGCTTGAGTCGCTACTTTGAGTTCCCCGTGTCCGGCACCAACGAAACCAGCGCCGCCACACTCGCCCGCCCGGGTGTAAAGGAACAACTCGGTGCCTTGGTGCGACAGGCGAATACTTTGAGGCGCAGGGTGGTGGCGCGCAATATCGACGTCGTGACCGATTTTGGCATGCTGAAGACGGAAATTGTCTGCGATCCGTTGGAAGAAAACGCATTTCTTCTGGTGTTTCAGGAGACCTCCACATTCACCCCGCTTGAGCCAAGTGAACTGATTGAGCTGGAGCCGGGCAACGGCCATGTGGAGGCGTTGGAGCGGGAACTGCGCTCTGCGAAATACAGGCTGCGGTCAGCCACCGAGGAACTGGAAACAGCCAATGAGGAGCTGAAAAGCTCCAATGAAGAAATGATGTCGATGAATGAGGAGCTTCAATCGACCAATGAGGAACTGACGACGGTCAACGACGAACTGAAGTCCAAAGTCGACGAGGTCACTGTCGCAAACACGGATCTGCGGAATTTCTTCGATTCGACCAGTCTTGCGGTTATCGTGCTGGACAGGGGCATGAGATTGCGCTCCTACACGCGGGCGGCAACGGCGATGTTTCCCCTGCAACCGACAGACCGCGGGCGTCCACTTTCCGATGTCGCGAGCCGCTTTCCTTCCTTCGACTTTACGGCCCGCGTCCAAAGCGTGATGGAAGACGGTTCGGAATATAACGAGACGGTGCTCGACAGGGAGCAGGAGCGAACGTTTTCGTTGCGTATCTTGCCCTATCGGACCGCCGAGGGGACCATTGACGGCGCAACGATCGTAATGACCGACATATCCCATGCCATCAATGTCGAAAGCCAGCTGGCTGCCGAGCAGGAGCGGCATGAGCTTGCAATCGAGGCTGCTGGCATCGGTGTATGGGAATATCTGCCTGACCGCGGCGAGTTCGTGCTGGGCGGTGCCGCGATGGAGCTCCTGCAGACACGCGACGGCACGCCTGCCTTGCAAGCCGTGCTTCAGAATTTCAACGATGTCGACCGTCAGCAGCTGCGCGATGCGCTTGATGCGGCAGTGGACGGCCATACCGGCTTCGAGCTGACATCCCGCATCACGGCGCATAACGGTCGCCCAAGGTGGCTGAAGACCTTTGCTCGGCACGTGGCAGAGAGCGATCCTGTTCGGATCATCGGCGTCAGCGTCGATGTGACGGCAGAGCATGAGCTGTCGGAAGCACGCGAATTGATGCTCAACGAAATGAACCACCGCGTAAAGAACCTCTTTGCGATGATCGGCGGCATCTTGCGCATGGCAGCGCGCAAGCACGACACGGTTCAGGGTCTGGTAAAAGATGTCGAAGGGCGGATCCTGGCGCTCGGAAGCGCCCATTCGCTTGCATCCAACCAAAAGCGGACATCTGCGGTACCGGTGCATGAGCTGATCGACACCATCTTGACGCCTTACAACCGGCACGCCTCGATTAAGGTCGAAGGGCGAGACTTCCTCATCGCCGTCAACTTCATTACACCGCTGACTCTCATTCTTCACGAATGGTCTACGAACGCCCTCAAACATGGTGTTCTCGGCAAATCCGAAGGTCAGCTTCGGATCAACTGGCGTGAAACGGAAACAGAAATTCATTTGGTTTGGAACGAAATCGGTTCTGAGCCCGTTGAGGAGCCGGGAGCGGCCGGTTTTGGTACGGTTCTCATGAAAAGTGCTGCCCGGCAACTGGGCGGCGCAGTGACAACCGAAGTGGACGGGGCGAGCCTTACGCATACCCTGACAATGCAGATCAAGGTACGACATGACGCATAAGACTGTTTTGTTGGTGGAAGACGAAGTTTTCGTCGCGATGGACATTCAGATGACGCTTGAAGACGAGGGTTGGACCGTCGCGGGACCGTTTCCAAGCACTGAAGAAGCTCTGGATTATCTCGCCGATAACACGCCCAGCTGTGCCATTCTTGACGTGCGCCTGACTGATGGCGACGTCTTCCCTGTCGCTGATCGCCTGCGGGAAGCCAATGTTCCCTTCGTCTTTCATTCCGGTCACGCCGATGGAAAGGCATTAGAACGCGAATATCCCGAATCCGCTTTTTGTCAGAAGCCTTGCCTGCCGAGCAGTCTGATACAACAGATCGAGAGACTGCTGGACGCCCCGGCACCTCGACGGACCGCGAGCGCCTGAGGCGACTTCGAAAAAATTAACCGCTTTTCGCGGAACCTTTCCGAGCCAGCGACATTCTAACACCACGTGCTGCGTTCCAGACCCACCGAAGTGGGGCCGGGCGCGGCTTTTTGATTCCAGATCTTAAGGAACAGTGTCATGACACAGAAAACAGTTGTAGAGGTTTGCGTGTCTGACAGAGATGGAACAATGATACCATTTGGCATCACGAACACCGAGCAGGCGCAAGGCCTGCCCAGCGATTATGATTTCACGATTAGGGAATACGACGCTGAGGGCTACAGCTGCGAAGCGGACAGAAACCCCGAAGATTCCATCACTCCTTAAGCCGTTGGCGACCAATTTGTGATCGCGCTAGGAGGCCGCAAGGACCATTGGAGGCTCGTCGTTCTCGTCCGGGTTTGGAAGCGGCTCATCGTCAGGTAAACGGTCAGGCTCTGGTTCACCCACGGGTGGGACAGGTGGCTGAGGCGGGAGCGGTGGTACCGGGCCCGGCACCGGTTCTGTTGGAATAGCGGTCATAGCAAACCCTTCCTGTTATAGGCGGGCAATGGGCTTGAAGTCGCCGTTCGGTCCGCTTGCGCTTGCCGAGATCAGTCCGTTCTTGCCCCGTTGCCCGCCTCATTTCTCGAAAGGTAAACGCTCCGATGGGAAAGGAGTTCCTAAAAAGGCATTATGCGAAGCCAAGCGCGCTGCGCGCGACTTCCCGCTGGTCTCCATAGTCTCGCAGGTGCGCTTCATGACCGTACTCGCGCACAAAGCCTAAGTCGGACTTGTCGTCTTTCATCTGAAGGAAGGCATCGGCATAGGTGCCGGTCTCGTCTCCATCGACGATGGTGTGCGGTGCTGCTTTCAGAAAATCGAACATGGCTTCCTCCCTATTCGAGCATCATAACGCATAAGCTGCGGCCTGCGTTCCCTCCGAACGGAAGCAACAGCTTAAATGCATTATAGCAAACATATCACACAGATTTTTGACAATCCGTTACGGTATTGCGTCGAATATGATCACGGGGCCGGACCGGACGATTGCCGCAACACCAGGTCCACCGGCCAGAGTTCCTGACACTCCGCAACGGGGCGTCCGGCGATGATTTGCAGCAGCAGATCCGTCACCCGCTCTCCCGCCATGCGCTGAGAAGACCGGGTGGTCGAGAGCGAAGGCAACATGCTTTCCGGCGTAAGATACGGAAAGACGTCATCATGGGCGATAACGGACACATCCTTGCCGATGACGAGCCCGAGCTGGCTGGCCGCACGATAGACGCCCTGCGCCGTCATCATCGCGCCAGCCACAAAGGCGGTCGGGCGGGCAGCCTGCTCCAGCAACGACCGGGCAAACTGGAAAGCGGTTTCCTCGCTGAAAGCGGCTGACAGCACCAGACGCGGGTCGAACTCGACCTCAGCGCCGCCAAGGGCATCCCGGTAGCCGTTCTCACGGTCGATGACGAAGGTGCGGCCCTTGGGACCGTTGATGAAGGCAATCCTGCGGTGGCCGCGCTCCAGAAGATGCGTTGTCGCAAGACAGGTTACCGCGTGATTGTCGATATCGAGCCAGGCATGTTCGAACTTGGTGCGTGAGCGCCCGTGGACGATGAATGGCACGCCGAGCTTGTCCAAAAGCGCGATACGCTCGTCATCGGGGCGCGGCGAATGAATGATGATTCCATCCACACGACCGCTGGCGGCAAGGCGCGAAAAGATGCGCAATTCTTCGCCAAGATCATTATCGGTGGTGACGCTGACGACGATGTCCGTATCTTCGGACTCGAGCCGACTTGCCATGCCGCCCATGAATTCGGAAAAGAAATGGCCTCCGCCGCTGCGCCCCATGACGACGCCGATGGCCCCTGCCCGCCCGGTCACCAGACGAACGGCATTGGCGTTGGGCCGGTAACCGAACTTGCGAGCCGCCTCCATGACACGCTCGCGTGTTTCTGGGCGCACCTCGGGGTACCCGCCTAGCGCGCGACTGACGGTCGTCGCAGACAAGCCGACCTTTTCCGCGAATTCCTTGAGTTTCATGAGTCCCCGCCGGATTTTTCTTTTGAATGCGGCCATCAACAGAAAGTTTCAAGCGGCAAAGTTTTGAAAGCGGTTTCAATACACCACTTTCAACTCCAATAATATATTGGAATCACATGGAAACTTTGCGACATTTTACCCGTTAACAGGCTGAATAGCGCTTCAAGTGGGACCCATTGACACTGTGCTTCGAATTTGCCAGCTTTGCGAAGTCGAAAGCGTTTTCAATTTAGAGGATGATTGAAATCGGCATGGAGGAGTTTTGACGATGAATGTTTCAATGAAAGTTTTGTTCCTGTGCGGCAGCGTGCTGTCCACGGGCTTCGCAGCGCAGGCTGCCGAAATCTCGATGGCCCTGAATTCGACGGGCAAGAACGTGAACTTCATTCGCGAGCGGCTGGCGGAGTTTGAAAAGCAGAGCGGCCACAAGGTGAAGATGGTGACAATGCCGCCTTCGTCTAGCGAACAGTTTAGCCAGTATCGCCTGTGGCTGGCCGCCGGAAATACGGATATCGATGTCTACCAGACCGACGTGGTGTGGGCACCCCAGCTGGCGGAACAGTTTGTCGACCTGACGGACGCCGCAAAGGATGTGGTCGCCAAGCATTTCCCATCCGTGATCGCCTCGCAGACCGTTGATGGCAAGCTGGTGGCCATGCCGATGTACACCGACGCGCCGGCTCTGTTCTACCGCAAGGACCTCTTGGAAAAACACGGCAAGCAGCCACCCAAGACCTGGGCTGAGCTGTCGCAGACAGCCAAGGAAATCCAGGACAAGGAGCGCGAAGCCGGACAGAAGGATATGTGGGGCTTCGTGTTTCAGGGCAGCGCCTATGAGGGCCTGACCTGCAACGCGCTGGAATGGATTGCCTCTGCCGGCGGCGGACATATCGTTGAAGCCAATGGCGATATCAGCATCAACAACGAGAAGGCCGCAGCCGCCCTTGAAACCGCCAAGGGCTGGATTGGCACCATTTCCCCGCCGGGCGCCCTTGCCTACAAGGAAGAGGAAGCACGCGGCGTCTGGCAGACCGGCAATTCCGTCTTCATGCGCAACTGGACCTATGTCTATGCGCTTGGCAACGGTGACGACAGCGCCATCAAGGGCAAATTCGGTGTCGTGCCTTTGCCCGGCGGTACCGAAGGCGAGGCAGGCGCCTCTACGCTGGGTGGCTGGAATGCGGCAGTTTCCAAATATTCCAAGAACCAGGAGGCAGCCATCGCGCTGGTGAAATTCCTGTCTTCCGAGGAAACGCAAAAGAAGAGAGCCGTCGAGCTTTCCAACATGCCGACCATCGCATCGCTTTACGATGACAAGGATGTGGCCGCCGCGCAGCCATTCATGCCGTTGTGGAAGCCTATCTTCGAGACCGCGGTTCCGCGTCCTTCGGCTGCGACAAAGGTGAAGTACAACGAGGTTTCCGCCAAGTTCTGGGGTGCTGTTCACAACACCCTGTCGGGCACCGGCACGGCCGCCGAAAACCTCGAACTGCTTGAAGTCGAGCTCACCGATCTCAAGGGCAACAGCTGGTAATCAGCCTTAACAGTCAGGCGGCCCTAACCTGCCGCCTGACCACTGCTAAACCGGTGGGACCTTTCCATGACCAAAAACGCTTCTCCGCCGCCTGCGGCTGCAGCAATGACGGGCTCCGATCTTCAATCGGAACGTCTGCGCGCCGCCTGGCTTTTTCTTGCACCGACATTTCTCACGCTGGCATTGGTTGCCGGATGGCCGCTGGTCAGAACCGTCTGGTTCAGCCTGACCGACGCATCGCTGACCAGCCTTTCCGACGCCCAGTTTGTCGGGCTGAAGAATTATCTTTCCTGGATCACGCTGAGCAGCGGCCGCACCATCTATCGCGGCCTGCTTGCCGACCCCGCTTGGTGGGGCGCGGTGTGGAACACGCTGAAGTTCACGCTGGTTTCCGTTTCCGTCGAAACCGTGCTGGGCCTGATTGTCGCGCTCGTTCTGAATGCCGAATTCAAGGGGCGGGGCATTGTGCGCGCTGCCATTCTCATTCCATGGGCCATTCCAACCATCGTATCCGCGCGCATGTGGGCCTGGATGATGAACGACCAATTCGGCATTCTCAATGACATGATGCTGAGCCTTGGGCTCATCTCGCAAAAGATTGCCTGGACCGCCAATCCCGAAACGGCGATGACAGCGGTGCTGATCGTCGACGTGTGGAAGACGACGCCCTTCATGGCGCTGCTCATTCTCGCCGGGCTGCAGATGGTGCCGAAGGACATGTATGAGGCCGCCAAGGTTGACGGCATTCATCCGATCAAGGTTTTCTGGCGTGTCACGCTGCCGATGATCCGGCCTGCGCTGATGGTCGCGGTCATCTTCCGGATGCTGGATGCCATGCGGGTTTTCGACCTCATCTACATTCTGACGCCCAACAATGCGCAGACGAGAACGATGTCTGTCCTTGCCCGCGAGAACCTGTTCGATTTCGACAAGTTTGCCTATGGCGCGGCCGCGTCGACCATGCTGTTCCTCATCATCGCATCCATCACCATCATCTATATGTGGCTTGGCCGGGTGAACACCGATGGAGATGCACGATGACCGCTTCATCCCTTATCAAGTCGGCTGCATTCTATGCGCTGGTCGCCATCATCGTCATCGTGGCGGTGTTTCCCTTCTACTACGCAATCCTGACAAGCTTCAAAACCGGCACGGCGCTGTTTGAAGTGAACTATGTGCCGACCAGCATTTCACTGGCCAATTATACAAATGTTTTGGGCAATGACAGCTTCCTGCGCAATCTTGGAAATTCGCTGATGGTTGCCTCCTGCGTGGTGGCCCTGTCACTGTTTCTTGCGGTTACCGCAGCCTATGCACTGGCGCGGGTGCGGTTTAAAGGACGTTCGCTGCTCCTGCTGACGATTCTTTCCGTCTCGATGTTTCCGCAGATTGCGGTGCTTGCAGGACTGTTCGAGTTGATTCGCTGGGCCGGTGTCTTCAACACGCCACTTGCGCTGATCTTCTCCTACATGATCTTTACCCTGCCCTTCACGGTGTGGGTTCTGACCACATTCATGCGAGATCTGCCTGTCGAAATCGAGGAAGCGGCCATTGTTGACGGCGCGTCACCCTGGGTCATCATCACGCAGGTCTTCATGCCCTTGATGTGGCCGGCACTTGTGACAACCGGTCTGCTGGCCTTCATCGCGGCGTGGAACGAGTTCCTGTTTGCACTGACATTCACCTCGTCCAACGAGCAGCGCACGGTGCCGGTGGCTATTGCCCTGCTGTCGGGCAGTTCCCAGTTCGAAATTCCCTGGGGAACCATCATGGCGGCCTCCGTCATCGTGACCGTTCCTCTCGTCATCCTTGTTCTGATCTTCCAGCGACGCATCATTTCCGGCCTGACCGCCGGTGGCGTCAAAGGTTAGGAGACCCATTCATGACCAGCATACAATTGCGCAATGTTCGCAAATCCTTCGGTGCCTTCGATGTGATTAAGGGTGTCGACATGGACATCCGCTCCGGCGAGTTCATGGTGTTCGTCGGCCCGTCCGGCTGCGGCAAGTCCACACTGCTTCGGCTGATCTGCGGCCTGGAAGAAATCACCAGCGGAGAACTGGCCTTTGACGATACGGTGGTGAACCGTCTGGCGCCCGCCGCCCGTGGTGTCGCCATGGTGTTCCAGTCCTATGCGCTTTATCCGCACATGACCGTGTTCGAAAACATGGCCTTCGGTTTGAAGCTTGCGGGCTCCACCAAAGACGAGCGCCGCAAGCGCGTGGAAGTGGCAGCGGAAATGCTGCAACTGACGCCCTATCTCGAGCGACTGCCCAAGCAGCTTTCCGGTGGCCAGCGCCAGCGCGTGGCCATTGGCCGGGCGATTGTGCGCGATCCCAAGGTTTTTCTGTTCGATGAGCCGCTATCGAACCTTGATGCGGCGCTGCGCGTTGCAACCCGTCTCGAAATAGCCAAATTGAACCGCAGTATGCCCGACACGACAATGATCTATGTTACCCATGATCAGGTGGAGGCCATGACGCTTGCAGACCGAATTTGCGTATTGCGTGATGGCCGTGTGGAGCAGGTGGGCACGCCGCTTGAACTCTACGAGACACCGGTCAATACATTCGTGGCAGGCTTCATTGGATCTCCCAAGATGAATTTTCTGACGGGCAAATTGGCGCAAGCCTATGGTGCGCATACGGTTGGTATCCGGCCTGAACATATTACTGCAACGGCCGCCGACAGTGGCGGTTGGGAAGGCGATATCGTCCATTCGGAAATGCTGGGTTCCGACAGCTACATCTACGTTGACATGGGAACGGAAGAGCCGGTGGTGGTGCGCGAAGACGGCGTTTCTGCCCGCAAGACCGGTGACAGGCTGACCCTTCTTCCCCTGCCCGAACACATCCATCGCTTTGACGCCGAGGGCAAGGCCCTGCCCAAAGCACAAACACGCGCCGCCTGAGGCGCTCGACACACATCTTCACCGGCTGTTCTCCCACATGCCGGAATTTCAAGGAGCATGACATGACCATCAATACCGTCGTCTGGGGCGAGAACATCCACGAACATATCAACGAGACCGTTCGCTCGATCTATCCCAACGGAATGCACAACACGATTGCCGACGCGCTGAACACTTCGCCCGACATCAATGCGACCACTGCCACGCTGCAGGAGCCGGAGCACGGCCTTTCGCAGGAGCGGCTGGACAAGACAGATGTTCTGGTGTGGTGGGGCCACAAGGACCACGGCGCCGTCAACGACGAGATCGTCGAGCGCGTGGCCAAGCGCGTCTGGGAAGGCATGGGCCTGATCGTTCTGCATTCGGGCCATTTCTGCAAGCCGTTCAAGCGACTGATGGGAACACCCTGCGCGCTGAAATGGCGTGAGGCGGGCGAACGCGAGCGCATCTGGACCATCAACCCGCGCCACCCGATTGCGGCTGGCCTGCCGGAACATTTCGAACTCGAGAATGAGGAAATGTATGGCGAGCAGTTTTCCGTGCCTGAGCCGCTGGAAACCGTCTTCATTTCCTGGTTCCAGGGTGGCGAAGTCTTCCGCTCCGGCCTGACATGGCGGCGCGGCGCGGGCAACATCTTCTATTTCCGCCCAGGGCACGAGACCTATCCGACCTATCACGATGCCAATGTCCAGAAGGTCATCAGCAACTCTGTGAAGTGGGCCTACAACCCCGCTGGCGCGCTGACCTCCATTCACGAGGCCCCGAACGTGCCGGTTGAGCAGGCACCGGAAAAGATTGAGGAGCGTGGTCCCAAGCTGCACTCCGCAGGCGAAGCAGGCTACAGGTAATCAATCATGAAACTTCTTATTCTTGGAACAGGTGGCATGGCCAATACCCATGCCATGCACTTCTCGCAGATTTCTGGCGTCGAAGTGGTCGCAGCTGTCGATGTGGATGACGTCATCGTGCGGGCCTTTGCCGTGCGCCACAATATTCCAACGACCTTCACATCGCTGGACGATGCCATTGCCTGGGGCGAATTCGATGCCGTTGCCAATGTCACGCCGGATGCCATTCACCACCCGACCAGCCTGAAGCTTCTGGCGGCGGGCAAGCATGTGTTTTGCGAAAAGCCGTTGGCCGAAACCTATGCCAAGGCCGCGGAAATGGCCGATGCTGCGGAAAAATCCGGCCTCGTCGCCATGGTCAACCTGACCTACCGCAATGTGGCACCGCTGCAGGCCGCGCGGCAGATGGTTCTGGATGGCAAGATCGGCAAGATGCGCCATCTGGAAGCCTCCTATCTGCAAAGCTGGCTGGTTTCCAAAGCCTGGGGGGACTGGATGACCGAGAGCAAGTGGCTCTGGCGCCTGTCCACCAAGCACGGCTCCAACGGCGTGCTGGGCGATGTGGGCATCCACATTCTCGACTTCGCATCCTACGGCGCAGCCAGCGATGTCGACCGCATCTTCACACGCCTTAAGACCTTCGACAAATACGAGGGCAACAAGATCGACGTCTACGATCTCGACGCCAATGACAGCTTCACCATGACCGCCGAGCTTGAAAACGGCGCCATGGGCGTGATCCATGCCAGTCGCTGGGCAACGGGGCACCTCAATGAGTTGCGCCTTCGCTTGCACGGCGACAAAGGTGCGGTCGAGGTGATCCACACGCCCGACTATTCCACCCTGCGCGGCTGCCTCGGCGAGGATGTGGAAAAAGCGATCTGGCGGGATATCGAGGTGGAGCCGGTGGAAACCAACTACCAGAAATTCGCAAAGGCCGTGATGGAAGGTGGCAAGGCAGACCCGGATTTCCGCCACGCTGCGAACCTGCAGAAGGTGCTGGATCTCTCCATCGTCACCGACCGCGAAAGACGCGAAATTTCGGTCACGGCGTGACCGGTTTCTCTCAGCAGAAAACCAAAAGAGGCGGCCTTAGGGTCGCCTTTTTCTTTGCCCGCGCCGGTGAAATGAGTGCATTGCAGCATCGCAATTCCGCTTGCCATGAAATCATATTATGACTTTAATGTTAGATACTACCAATTTACGTTACGACCTTCAGATCGTTGATGCGGGCATGTCGCTGCGGTCAGATACGCAAAGCAAAGGGTAAAGCAGTGAAAATCGCCATTGTAGGGTGCGGATCGCGTCACAAGATGTTCCGAGATTCCGTGACTGAAGATTATGCGGACAGGCACGAAATCGTCGCCTTGTGTGACAGCAATGCTCATCGGCTGGGAGAGGCTGCAAAGGCGATTTCCAGGCCCGGCACCAACGGCGTTCCCACCTACCTTGCCGAGAATTTCGACCAGCTGATTGCCGAGCAGAAGCCTGATACGATCGTGGTCGCAACGCCGGATTTCCTGCATTCGGATTATATCGTGCGTGCATTTGAAGCGGGATGCGATGTTATCTGCGAAAAGCCCCTGACGATCGATCTTGCCAGATTGAAGCAGATTGTCGATGCGCAGGCCCGCACGGGACGCAAGGTCATGGTGACCTTCAACTACCGTTATTCGCCTGCCCGCACGCAGATCAAGGACATGCTGGCATCCGGCGTGATTGGCACCGTGACCGCCGTAGACTTCCGCTGGCACCTCGACCGCGTCCATGGCGCGGATTACTTCCGGCGCTGGCACAGGCAGAAGGAAAATTCAGGCGGCCTTCTCGTCCATAAATCCACGCACCATTTCGATCTGCTCAACTGGTGGCTGGCATCGGCGCCAACACAGGTTTTTGCTTCTGGCCAACGCGCCTTCTACCGTCCTGAAACCGCCGTTGCTTTGGGGTTGCAGGACCATGGGCCCCGTTGCGCAGACTGTCCCGTGGCGCAGCGATGCGCCTTCCGGCTGGATCTTTCCGCAGACGAGCAATTGCGCTCTCTTTACCTCGATGCCGAGGACGAGGATGGCTATTTTCGCGATCGTTGCGTGTTCGATGCCGATATCGGCATAGAGGACACGATGCAGGCCCATATCCGCTACGCCTCCGGCGTAACCGCCAACTATACGTTGACCGCTTACTCTCCATGGGAAGGCCTGGAAATCCGTTTTCAAGGCACGAAGGGGGAAATTACGCACAAGCATGTCGAAGTGCATGGCGTCTTTGGTGGCGTTCGCGCTCATGCCGATGAGGAAGCGGTGACGACGGAGTTGCACCTGGCGGGCGAGAAGCCGGTGATGATCGACGTGGCTCAGGGCAAGGGCACCCATGGCGGCGCTGATCCTGTCATGCTTGGCTACATATTTGCGCCCGATACCATGGAGCCGGACCGCCACAGCCGCGCATCGGACCATATATCCGGCGCATGGTCCATTCTGACGGGCATAGCGGCAAACGCATCCATCGAAACGGGATCTGCCGTTGATATCCAGACAATGCTGAGATCACGTGGCATCCGGATTTAGTGCTGACTGAATGGAGATAAATGTCCCAGAAAGTGGAAAAGCCTGCCGCGGGAGGAGGTGCGGCAGGCTTTAAACTTGATCGACAACTGGGAGGAGGAGTGTTGTCGATCCACATCTCGCGACGCTGGGAGGAGGAGTGCGTCGCTTCGATGATTTAAATATAGCGACGCTGCCGGAATTTAACAGAGCCAGTCTCGCAATGCAGCAATGCATTTATTGCATAGGTGGCTAAACTGTGCCCGGTTTTTCATCACATTCCTGTTGGGGGTGCGTGATCAGCTGTCCCTGTGCACCTGAAACCCGGCAAAGGACTGGTTAACCGGCATTATCTCAATGCTGTTGATGTTGATATGCTTGGGCTGGGTCGCGACCCAGTGGATCGTGTTGGCGATATCATCCGGCATAATGGGATTGACGCCCTTGTAGAGCGTATCCGACGCATCCTGATTGCCGCCCGTCCGCACCACGGTAAACTCGGTTTCGCACATGCCGGGTTCGATTGACGTAACCCTCACACCCTTGCCATGCAGGTCAGAGCGCAGCCCCAGAGAAAACTGGCGCAGAAAGGCTTTTGTGGCGGCATAGACATTGCCACCGGCATAGGGCCAGTGGGCGGCGACGGAGGACAGGTTTATGACGACGCCACGCCGCTCTATGAGACCTGGAAGGAGGTGATGCGTGATGTTCAACAGACCGGTGATGTTTGTGTTGACCATGGTGTGCCAGTCCTTGAGCGGAACCTGGGGTGCTGGCGCTGTGCCAAGTGCCAGCCCAGCATTGTTCACCAATATGTCTACGTCTCGAAATTCCGCTGGCAAGGCCGCAAATTGCGATGCCATCGCCGCTTCGTCGGTAATATCGAAAACCATGCTGTGGAAGTTCTTGCCGAGTTCGTCTGCCAATGCCGCAAGACGATCTGCGCGGCGGCCCGTGCCAATGACTTTCCAGCCGTCCCTCGCGAAGAGACGGGCGGTCGCCAGACCGAATCCCGAGGTCGCCCCGGTGATGAGAATTGTTCCGCTCATATGAATATCTCCCGCTATCAAGCTGTCTTTTTAAGAAGTGTCTCGGCTGCCCGTCGAAGGCATTCCCTGAAGGCCGTCAGGTCGGTGTAAATTGCATCTGCCGGCGCGTCGCCCACGACGACGGCACCGCCTCGCCGAACGATGCCGCCATGGAGCATGAGATTGTCCGCCATATCGAAATTCTCAATGGAAAGTCCATCGGGGCCCCGGTACCGTCCTGTTTCGTCCTGCGTCGCCACCCCACCATAATGGCCCAGGATGCGCGTAAAGTGATTGGCGGCGATATTGGTATAGGCAAAAACCGGCTTGCCGAGGGCACACATGAAGCCCAACTCGTAGCTTGTGCCAGTATCGGCGGCAATACCGCGAAAGGGTGTGAGGTTGGCGATGACAGCATCCGCTTCGAGCATCATTTGCTCGTCGATGGCATTGATATTGCACCCATGGCCAATTTTCGTATCCGCGGGTGGTATTTCCAAGTCGCCCGGAGAAAGGGGCGTAAAGCCTGCCTGACGGGCAAGGTCTGCCTTTGCGTCCAGCATTTCACGTGCATTCGGCAGAAAGACTTCCGGGCCGGCGAGATAAATTTTGACTGACATGGGGATGAAGCACTTTTAAGAACCAGAGACTAGGAAGGCACCCTACCGCGCGCCTTCATGGCCGCGCAAGGCCGCATCCGCCATGAAAAGCGCGATGAAGCGGTATCGCAATCAAGCGCTTTCGGTTATAGCCCCAACACCAATCCAGCCGTGGAGAGAAGAATGGCAGCGACGATCCGTTATCATGAAGGCGATATTTCAAAGGCCGATGCTGACCGCTACACCGGCGCAATCGCCATCGACACGGAAACGCTTGGCCTGATACCGCGTCGAGATCGCCTTTGTGTCGTGCAGCTTTCCTCCGGCGATGGCAGCGCAGACGTCATTCGCATCGCCGCCGGACAGACGTCAGCCCCGAATCTGGTTGCCATGCTGGAAGATCCCGCGCGTCAGAAAATCTTCCACTATGGGCGTTTCGATATCGCTGTGCTGTTCCACACCTTCGGTGTCACATCCTCCCCGGTCTTCTGCACCAAGATCGCATCGAGGCTTTGCCGCACCTATACGGATCGGCACGGGCTGAAGGACAATCTGAAGGAACTGCTTGAAGTCGACATCTCCAAGGCGCAGCAATCCTCCGACTGGGCGGCTGAAAAGCTTTCCCAGGCCCAGCTGGAGTATGCGGCTTCCGACGTTCTTTACCTCCACGCCCTGCGTGACAAGCTGACTGCCCGCCTGCTGCGCGATGGCCGCTATGAGCACGCCGAAGCCTGCTTTGCATTCCTTCCCACCAGAGCCAAGCTTGATCTGCTTGGCTGGGAAGACACCGATATTTTCGCCCACAGCTGATCGTCGGCACCCCTGATACGTAAAATGACATTGACTTCGCGCCACCTTGGTTAGCGGATCGTTAATCTTTTGCGGTCACTCTCTCCTTAGATGATTCGACATTTCCGTTTCGCTATTGGTTTGCAAGACCCGCGACCTTGAGCGATCCACGCACCGCATGAGCGGTCGCCCATAGGACCTGTGATGTCGCAGAGATTCCCATCCGGGAAAGGTGCGAATGTAGCTGATACGCGTCGGCGCAGGACGTTCCGGCCTATCAACAACAAGGAATTGCTGCCATGCTGCCGCCTGTCAGCGCCGTTTCGGCGGTTGATATCTCTTTTCAGCCAGCCAGCACCCGTGCGGAAAACGTAATACCGGCGGCTGCGGCAATCGCTCCGCTCCAGATTGAGCAGGAAGATGCAACAGCGGGGGCCAGCGCAATGGCGCGCGCGGTTTCAGGAGAACTGCGTCTGGCACAGAATGCCGGTGTCCTTGCCGAAACACTCGGAAAACTGCTGAACATTGCCCGCATGGATGGCGAGGCGGCCGAAGCCTATATCGATCGCCTTGTGATCACGATGCAGTCCCTGCCTGCCGACGAACGTGCCGCGCTGGAAAAGCAATTGGGTACCATCCTGCGCGGCGTCACCCTTTCCATGCTCACTGATGCCCTCAGAAACTCGGCAGGGCCAGATGCGGCGCGGCTTGCCGTCATGTTTGAACTTGCCCGTTCCAGCGGCGGCGCGCGCGGCGCCAAGCCGCCGATCTCTTCCTATTTGCAGGATCTGATACCCGCCAACCTGACAGCGCTGCCGCTGCCGGTTCGGGGTGTTTCCATCGCACCAGCCCTGCCCACCAGCCCAATCTCGGAAGCAGCGAAAACCGCCTTGCTGCTGGGTAGCGGAGACGAGCAGATGCCTCGCCCGCTGTCTCAATCACAAGGGATTGGCACCCCCTCGCAAAGCGCAAGCCTGACGCCACCCGCGGCGTCTTCGGGTAACCCGCCCATCCGCATAAGTAACGCGACAGCACTGCCAGCGCAGGCCTCTGTACCCACACCGGCTGCCGGGTCCGCGAGCATAACATCTGTCGCGCCCGGGGCCACGCTTGCAATAGCAGGAGGAAGTGACGGCGAATTCCCACCTGCATCGGCAATGCGTCCTATACCGCCTCAGGCTCAGAACCTTTCGGTGGATGTACATGCCGTCAGGACCACGCTGCCCGAAGAGACGGCAACCATCGGAAGGGCACCGACAGCACCACTCCAATCCGCTGATGGTAAGGCCCCTTCCGCTTTGCCCCACCCATTCGCTGCTGCTTCAGCCAAGGACATGGAAGGCCTGCTTCTGGCTGCGCTTCTTCGATCACCCCCAGCCCAGGCGCAGGTTTTGGATGAGGCAATCGGACTGCCGCCGCAGGCCCTCCCGCCTCAGGATGAGCAGCTCGCAAAGCAGCACGCTATGGCATCGCCAAACATGCCGGCCTCAACGAAGGACAGTGCGCAGGAAGACGCGGTCTCGGGCACACTGCCGCGCCACGAGGCAGCCGTCGCGCATAGATCAGGACCGGCGACAGAGCTGGATGCCGCCCTTTTTACCCAACCCGGCCCGCATTCCGCAGCAGCAGCGATGATGGCCAAGGAAGGAATTCCGCTTCCCTTCGTTCATTATCCCGCTGGAGAAGACGAGCATGAGGGCGATGCGCCGCCGCGCGGGCGGTGGCCATCCTCCGAAGGCGGATATGAGGAGGACAGTGGCGAAAGCCAACCAGATGGCGGCTCCGAACAGGAGGAGCGTGCGGCCGCCAATGACGAGATTATCGACCGTTCCCTTTCCGACGGCGCGAATGATGATGCATCGGCGGGCAGTGCCGAATCCTATTATCTGCGGATGAGCGACGCGTCCTGAGACGTGAGCAGATCGAACAGCTGGCGCCTGCATGGGGCGACAAAAACTAAAAAACCCGCCGGATTGCTCCGGCGGGTTTCTCATTTCAAAGGCAGGGACGATTACTCGCCGCGGTTCTTCAGAGCCGCGCCAAGGATGTCGCCGAGCGAAGCGCCGCTGTCGGACGAACCGAACTGAGCAACAGCTTCCTTCTCTTCTGCGATTTCCAGAGCCTTGATCGAAAGCATGACCTTGCGATCCTTCTTGGAGAAGTTGACGACGCGTGCGTCGAGAACCTGACCAACCGAGAAACGCTCAGGACGCTGATCGTCACGATCACGTGCCAGGTCGTTGCGGCGGATGAAGGATGTGAGGTCTTCGTGTGCAACGAGCTTCACTTCGATGCCACCTTCGTTCACGCCGATGACTTCAGCGGAAACAACGGCGTTCTTGCGAAGTTCGCCAGATGTTGCGGCTTCGCCGACAGCATCCTTGCCGAGCTGCTTGATACCGAGCGAGATGCGTTCCTTCTCGACGTCTACATCCAGAACGACGGCCTTGACGGTATCGCCCTTGTTGTATTCCTCGATGACCTGCTCGCCTGGACGGTTCCAGTCGAGATCGGACAGGTGAACCATGCCGTCAACGTCGCCTTCGAGGCCGATGAACAGGCCGAATTCGGTCTTGTTCTTGACTTCGCCTTCAACTTCAGTGCCGGCCGGATGGCTGTAGGCAAATGCCTGCCATGGGTTTTCGAGGGTCTGCTTGAGACCGAGCGAAATACGGCGCTTGGAAGGATCGACTTCGAGAACGACAACGTCGACTTCCTGGCTTGTGGACAGGATCTTGCCGGGATGTACGTTCTTCTTGGTCCAGGACATTTCGGAAATGTGGATCAAGCCTTCGATGCCTGGCTCCAGCTCGACGAATGCACCGTAGTCGGTGATGTTCGTGACGGTACCAGAGATCTTCTTGCCAACCGGGTACTTGGCAGAGATGCCATCCCATGGATCCGACTCGAGCTGCTTCATGCCGAGCGAGATACGGTGGGTTTCCTGGTTGATACGGATGATCTGAACCTTGACCGACTGGCCAATGTTAAGGATTTCCGAAGGATGGTTGACGCGGCGCCATGCCATGTCGGTGACGTGCAGCAGGCCGTCGATGCCGCCGAGGTCAACGAACGCACCGTAATCGGTGATGTTCTTGACGACGCCGTCAACAACCTGGCCTTCTTCGAGGTTCTGAACGATTTCAGAACGCTGCTCGGCGCGGGACTCTTCAAGAACCGTACGACGCGATACAACGATGTTGCCGCGACGCTTGTCCATCTTGAGGATTTCGAAAGGCTGCGGGTTGTGCATCAGAGGCGTTACGTCGCGGATCGGACGAATGTCGACCTGCGAACGCGGAAGGAAGGCAACAGCGCCATCCAGATCGACGGTGAAGCCACCCTTGACCTGGTTGAAGATAACGCCTTCGACGCGCTCGCCAGCTTCGAACTTGGCTTCGAGCTTGACCCAGCTCTCTTCGCGGCGAGCCTTCTCGCGCGACAGAACGGCTTCGCCCAGAGCGTTTTCAATGCGCTCAACATAAACTTCGACTTCGTCGCCGACCTTGAGAGTGCCGTCCTTGGACTTCGCACCGAATTCCTTCAGCGGAACGCGGCCTTCGACCTTGAGGCCGACGTCAACGATTGCAACATCCTTTTCGATCGCCGTAACGATACCTTTGGCAACATAGCCTTCAGCAAGGTCGTTGGAAGAAAAGGACTCTTCGAGCAGGGCTGCGAAATCGTCGCGCGTGGGTGTAGCTACTGACATTAAATCTCCTGAGAGTGCTCCGCAAGGAACACAAAGCGCCGGGGGTTCGCGTTGATCACTCCCGAAATCCATGCCCGCCTCTTGAACATTGTGAGGCTTTCCGGCGCAGGACATGCTTTCGGGACATTCCGGTCTAAACGGGGTCCGAACTTTCGGGATCCCCGCAAATCTCATTTCTTCAGAGCAGCATCGATGATCGACTTGGCTGCCTGAAACGCCGCCTCTATACCCATTTCCGACGTATCAAGCAAGTGCGCGTCTTCAGCTGGTTTCAACGGACTGTCGGCGCGACCCATATCGCGCTCATCACGCGTCTTCACATCCGCGAAAACGGCGTCGAAATCCGCGGCATTGCCAGAGGCAACAATCTCGTCATATCGGCGTCGCGCACGGACCTCCGGCGAAGCCGTGACATAGAGCTTTACCTGCGCATCCGGGCAGACGACCGTACCGATATCCCTGCCATCCAGCACCGTGCCCGGCTCCTTGCCCGCAAAGCCACGTTGCGCCTCAACCAACGCGCGCCTTACAGCCGGCATGACCGCCACTTTGGAGGCGGCCTCCCCCACCTCATGCCTTGCCAGCACAGCGCGGTCCAGCCCCGCCAGATCCAGCGTCAGCGCCGTCCGCTCGGCCACGGTCTCGTCATTCAGCGGCAAGCCAGCATCCAGCAATGCCTTGGCTGTGGCGCGATACGTCAAACCCGTGTCCAGATGGTGAAAGCCGTAGACCTCGGCGATCCTTCGCGACAGCGTGCCTTTGCCTGCGGCAGCTGGACCATCGATAGCAATGGTGAAAGTCATTATAATATATCCTGCTCTGGCGTAACGAAGGATGATGCTGGTGCTTCTTATAAGTGCCGATACCGATCATCAAGAGAGGCGTGAACCTGGGGCGCTCAGACCGCTCTTGAAGTTTATCTTTGACAGGAAAGGCATCAGCGATTAATGGGACCGGCTAGAATTTACCGTCTACTGCCGGAAACACGGCGTAAACACCGAACTCATCTCACAATTTGAGGCTTAGACAGTGGCAAAAGCGGACCTTGGAACCAAGCGCACAGACCCGGATACCGGCAAGAAATTCTACGACCTGAACCGCGATCCCATCGTATCTCCTTATACGGGCAAGTCCTGGCCGCTTTCCTTCTTCGAGGAAACGACTGCCGCTGCCAAGATGGAGCAGGCTGAAGAGGAAGATGTTGCCGAAGTCGATACCGAAAACACGGAAGTCGAACTGGTGCCTCTGGAAGACGCCGATGGCGATGCCAGCGCTGATGAAATTCCAGATATCGACGGCGACGACGATGTCGAACTCGACGATGACGACGATACATTCCTGGAAGCCGACGAAGACGAAGATGACGACGATGTTTCCGACATCATCGGCGTGAACGGCGACGACGACGAGTCCTGATTTCCACACAATTTTTCGCCCGGCGTCAAAAAAATGTCGTCGGGCGAATTTTTCGGCTTGCCAATGCACCACAGCGCAAGTATCAAGCCGCCACCGAACGCAATCAAACGCTTCGGTTCCCGGAACCGGATAAATGCCGGAACCCTTATGGGGCTATAGCTCAGCTGGGAGAGCGCTTGCATGGCATGCAAGAGGTCAGCGGTTCGATCCCGCTTAGCTCCACCAAATCCTTCAAATTCGTTTCTCCACGCTATTTCAAATCATCATCCGGCGCATTGCTCATACTTGACCGAATACGTTGCTGTTGCGTCGTTCATGCGCGTTTGATCGAAGAAACAGTCCGCGTCCTGTTTGCCGTGCGATAATATCGAGGAACATTCGGTCCTCTGGCGTGTTCCCCATTCAACCTGACTGAAAAGACCATCACAACCGAACGACGCTTGTCCTCAATATTTTGGGGCTGGTGGAGTTTGACCGTTGGCCTGATCCGTCTTCTGGAACTCAGCAAGAAGGAACGCCCACATGAAAGCTCTGACATGGCACGGAAGCGGCGATATTCGTTGTGAAGTGGTGGATGACCCGATCATCCAGGACGACCGGGACGCGATCATCAAGGTCACCAGTTGCGCAATCTGTGGATCGGATCTTCACCTTTATGGCGGGTTCGTGCCCGGCATGCATTCAGGTGATGTCATGGGCCACGAGACCATGGGCGAAGTGGTGGAAGTCGGCCGCGGAAATTCCAAGCTTAAGGTTGGAGACCGGGTCGTCGTCCCATTCACCATTTCCTGCGGCGATTGCCGCATGTGCAAGAGCGGCCTGTTTTCGCTTTGCGAACGTTCAAACCCATCCGGCGCAATGCAGGCCAAGCAAATCGGTTATCCCACAGCCGGACTGTTTGGCTACTCCGAAATGTACGGCCGATTCCCTGGTGGCCAGGCTGAATATCTTCGTATTCCCTACGCGGATGTCGGGCCCATCAAGGTGCCTGAAGGTCTCAGCGACGAACAAGTGCTGTTTCTAAGTGACATTTTTCCGACAGGTTATATGGCCGCGGAAAATTGCGATATCAAACCCGGGCAGACCATTGCCGTATTTGGCTGCGGACCCGTAGGCCTTTTCGCAATCAAGTCTGCTTTCCTCTTGGGTGCAGAACGCGTCATCGCTATCGACACAATTCCGGAACGTCTGGCACTTGCCCAGCAGTCTGGCGCTGAAACGCTGGATTATGATGACGAAGACTTGCAGCAGCGCATTCTCGACATGACCAACGGCCAGGGGCCCGACGCCGTAATCGAGGCTGTCGGCATGGAAAGCCATGGGACCGGAGGCGTCATGGAAACGCTTCAGAGCAAGATAACATCGACAGAGCGGCCCTACGCCCTCAGCCAGGCCATTCTTGCATGCCGCCCCGGTGGCACAGTTTCACTCCCCGGCGTTTTCATCGGCTCTGCCGTACCAACGCCGCTCGGTGCCTTTGTGGGCAAGGGCCTGACCATGAAAACCGGGCAGACGCATGTCCAGCGCTACCTTGAGCCACTGATGCAGTTGATTGTGGATGGCAAGATTGATCCATCGTTCCTGATCACGCACCGCATTGGCCTCGAAGAAGGGCCAGATGCCTACAAGACTTTCCGCGACAAGACCGATGGTTGCGTAAAGGTCGTCATTCGCCCGCACGGTTGACACCCGAGCGAGCAACAAAAGCGTCAGTATTTTTGCAATTACAGGGTTCGTTACATGCTTGATAATCTGGCTCTTAAGGATGGACAGGGAAACAGCCGGGCCGAAGAAGCCTGGGGACCTGTCTTTGTTGCAGGCGGAACAAGATTTCGCCTGTGGGCTCCCGCTCAGCAACAGGTAAAACTCCGCCTTTCCGGCGATCATGCGATGACCCGTTCCGACGATGGCTGGTTTGATGTCTTCATCGACCACCAGCCATTCGGCGAAACTTACGGGTTCGTGCTGGACGACGGGCGCGTGGTGGCAGATCCAGCCTCGCGCCAGCAATTGGGCGATGTTTTCGGCCCGTCGGTGCTGACCGACCCCCGTGCTTACAACTGGGAAAACCAGGACTGGCGCGGGCGACCCTGGCACGAAACGCTGGTCCAGGAGATCCACATAGGTACCTTTACGGAAGCGGGAACCTTTGCGGCGGCAGCGGAAAAGCTCGAACACATTGCACAGATCGGAATAACTGCGGTCGAAATCATGCCGCTCGCGCATTTCCCTGGATCAAGGGGATGGGGCTACGATGGCGTGCTGCAATATGCGCCCCATAGCGCCTATGGCTCTCCCGATGACCTGAAGGCCTTCGTTGACAAGGCGCATCGGCTCGGCCTGATGGTTTTCCTCGACGTCGTTTATAATCACTTTGGCCCCGAGGGGAACTTCCTCGGCGTCTACGCGCCTGAGTTCTTCCGCGAGGGGCAAGACAACGACTGGGGTGCGCAAATCGATTTCAGTCGACAGCCCGTAAGACGCTATTTTATCGACAATGCGATCCATTGGCTGAGAGAGTATCACCTGGATGGTCTACGGCTGGATGCGGTAGACGCGATCAAGGATGACACCAAGCCTCATATTCTCGAGGAAATTTCCTCAACGGTGCGGCGGTCTTTCACCGACCGTCAGGTGCATCTGATGATCGAAAACCCGCCGAATGGCACTGACCTTCTCACGGAGGGGCTTTTTATTGCGGACTGGAATGACGGATTCCACCATGTCATCCGTCGCATAGCCACCGGCGAAACGTCCGGTATCTTTGAAAAATTTGCCGACCACCCATTCGACAAGCTGCGCAAGATCATGTCCGACGGATATCTGGAGCCTGGCGAGCCGATTGTCGGCACGGAGCTTCCTCCGAGCGAATGCCTGCCCCCTACCGCCTTCATTCACTTCCTGCAAAATCACGATCAGGTTGGGAACCGGGCCATGGGCGACCGGCTGCATATGACAGCAGACGATGATTTTTACCGGGCACTGACGGCGATGCTGATCTTGTCCCCGCAGGTGCCGCTGCTGTTTATGGGGGACACCTATAAGGACGAAAGGCCGTTCCATTTCTTTTCCGACTACACGGGGGAACTGGCGAAATCCATCCGCGATAATCGGCCGCCACAGGCCGAGAATTTCGGCGGCTATCCTGAAGGAAAATCAGAGAAGGATATTCCCGACCCCAATGCTAAGGCCACGTTCGAAGGATCAAAGCTAGATTGGGCGAAGGCGGATACCGCTGATGGCAAGGAATGGTCCGCCCTGCTGCGGCGGTTGATCGAAATTCGTCGTGAGACAATCATGCCCTGGCTTCCAGAAGCTGGAGCATATTCCGGCCGCGTGGTGGAGGCGCCAGACGACTGCGTGTTTGTCGACTGGAAAATAGGAAGAGCCATCCTGCAGTTGCGCCTCAATCTTTCCAATCAGCCCGTTTCCGTCCATGATGTCGGAGAACTTATATGGCCGGAACAGACTGCTGCGGCTTCTTCAGATGTCATTCCCCGAAGCGTTTCGTTTTTCTTCAAACATCCCTGATGTGCTGATTTCCGGCCTGCATAGGGCCGGAAATCGACCTCTTCCGAGGTGAGACTCTCAGACTGCGTCAGGGGTGCTGGGCACCGGTGGCGCAGACATACACGGAATATAGCGACCTAGTTGCCGTAATGAACAAGCGGTTGCGGCGCGGACCACCAAAGGTAAGGTTTGCAACTGTCTGCGGCACAAGGATTTTGCCGAGAAGCGTTCCATCAGGCGCAAAACAGTGGACTCCATCTCCAGCACTCGTCCAGACATTTCCCTCAGTGTCCAGACGAAAGCCGTCCGGCAACCCCTTGTCGATGGTTGCAAAAACACGGCCATTGGTCAGACGGCAGCCATCCATCACGTCAAAGACACGGATGTGTCTTGGCCATGTCTCGTCATGGCTCGAAGCCGAGTCAGCGATGTAGAGGAATTTTTCGCAGGGAGAGAACGCAAGGCCGTTAGGTTGGCCGAAATCATCTGCGACGATGGTGAGGTCTCCGCTTACAGGATCGAGACGAAACACGTTGCGGGTGGCAAGGTCGGGCTTCGCCTTATAGCCCTCATAATCCGACATGATGCCGTAGCTTGGATCGGTAAACCAGATGCTGCCATCCGACCTGACAACCACGTCGTTGGGAGAATTCAGCCGCTTGCCTTCAAAGCTTTCGGCCAGCACCGTGATGCGGCCATCCAGTTCGGTACGCGTTACGCGGCGCCCGCCATGTTCGCATGTGATCAAGCGGCCCTCTCGATCCCGTGTGTTGCCGTTGGCGAAGTTGGACGGTGTTCGAAAAATGGAAACGTCGCCGCCGGATGCGTAGCGCAGCAAACGCTGGTTCGGGATATCGCTGAAAATCACGCATTCCAGATCAGCGAACCAGACCGGCCCCTCGGCCCAGCGGCAACCGCTGTACAATTCTTCCAGAGCCGAACTCGGGACAATCAGGTGGCGGAAGCGTGGATCGTGGATTTCGTAAATCCCGGCGCGGGCGTTCGGCATGATGGTTTCCGGTAATTGTTGTTGTGATTTCATGCTGTTCAACGCGCCGATCCGGCGGGTCGGCTGGCAACAACGATGACACTGATGATGATGAGACCCGTCATGATCAACCGCACACCGGCACCGAACCCGTAAGTATTTAGCATCGACACGACCAGGAACATGAACAACGAGGCGCCCCAGATGCCGGGCACATTGGAGTTTCCGCCCGCCACCGCCGACCCGCCGATAACGACGACCGCAATCGACATAAGCAGATATTCCGCGCCCATGTTGAGTGCGGCACCGCCGGAAAAGCTGGCCAGAAGATAACCGCAGACGGAGGCAAGGACGGCACAAAGGACATAGGTGGCCAACCGGCAACCATCCACGGCAATTCCGGCCATGCGGGCTGCAAAGGCGTTCTGTCCGATGGCAGAAATCCAGCGCCCGAACATTGATCTGTCCAGCAGCCACCAGACACAAAGCGACATGAGAAGCGCAACGATGGCCGTGTTGGGCACCCCGAAACTTGTGCCTGTGCTGAAGGAGGCGAGCGCTTCAGGCGGTTTGACCCGCAGGCCGCGATTGTACCAGATGGCCGAGGACTGCACGAGAAAGCTCATCGACAGGGTGGCGATGATGGGCGGTATGCGCAGATATTTGATCAGGCCATAATTAAGAATGCCGATGACAAGGCCAATCGTAACAGAGACCAGAAGGCCGAGCAGGATCATGTTGTCCTGCCCATCCATGACCTTCAGCGCCACCGTTCCTGATAGCGTGATCGTTGCCGGAACGGAAAGATCGACATTACCCGGCCCGAGCGTAATGACTAGCATCTGCCCCAGACCGACGATAACGGAGAAAGCGGCGAAGGTAAGCGTGGCCTGCGAAAGGCTGGCCGTGCTGGCGCCGCCGGTAAAGAGAATGGTCACAAGCCACGTTGCGAGGGCGGCAACGAAGGACCACAGCCAGGGCTTTCGGGAAAGCTTCGCCAGGCGGTTCATAGCGTCTTCTCCTGCCGTCCGCGGCGATTGATGACAAGGCGCAAGGCCAGCACGATGATGAGGATGCCGCCCTGCGCGCCGATCTGCCAATCCGGCGAAATGCGCAGAAAGGACAGGAAGGACCCGGCGAGGGTAAGCGTTAGCGCGCCGATGACGGCACCAACCGGCGAGACCTTGCCACCAACGAATTCACCACCACCGAGGATGACGCCCGCAATCGACAGCAAGGTGTAGCGAAGGGCGATGTTGGCATCCGCCGATGTGGTCAGCCCCACAAGGGCCATGCCGGCAGCAACGGCGAAAAAGGCAGCGGTAGCATAGGCGGCACCTTTCAGCGCCAGCACGGACCAGCCCGCGCGGGCAACAGACCGGCTGTTGCCACCGACGCCGCGAAGCAGGACGCCGAATGTGCTGCGCATGATCAGCAGATGGGAGACGACAGCAATCACCACGCTGGCGACAATGGCCATGGGCACCATAGGCGGCTTTGAAATCAACACGGCGCGAAGCCATGCCGGGGCCTCGCCGCCAGGTGCTGGCAGGATCAGCACCGCGAGACCACCCCAGACGAAACTCATGCCGAGCGTGACGACAATCGAGGGCAGATCGCGCAGGGTGATGATAACGCCGAGAAGTGCATAGACCCCGACAGCGCAGGCCAGAATGAAGCAGGCAAAGACCGGTTGCTGCGGCATGTAGACCGCAGTCACGCAGGCGGTAAAGCTGACGAAGGTGCCCATGGACAGATCAAGATCGTTCACCGCCATGATGATCATCTGCGCGATGGTGGCCAGCGCGATCGGAACCGCCAGGTTGAACAGCAGATTAAGCCCGTTATAGCTCATGGCGCGCGGCTGCATGTAGAACACGGCACACAGCAGCACCAAAAGCGACAAGGCTGGAATGAGGATCGGCAGAAAATTGTTCAGCGGGTTTTTCATGCGGCCTCTCCCGCAAAGGAAGCGGCAAGGATATTGTCCTCGGTAATGCTGTCGCCCTCCAGTTCCGACACGATGACGCCATCGCGGAACACATAGACCCGGTCGCAGAGCCGTACCTCATCCATTTCCGTCGAGTACCAGATGAAGGTTCGCCCGGCAGCGGCCTCGCGGCGCAATGTGGCATAGACCTCCTGTTTGGTGCCGATATCGACACCGCGCATGGGATCGTCCATCAAAACGATGGCGGCATCGCCCGCCAGCGCGCGGGCAAACAGGACCTTCTGCTGATTGCCGCCCGACAGTGACAGGATGGGGTTGGTCATATCTGGTGTGCGAATGCCCATGCGCTGCTTCCAGTCCTCGCCATAGGCCGTTTCAGCGCTGCGGTTGACGGCCGCACGCCGGGAAAGGGCGGGGAGATTGCCGATAGTGAGGTTGCGCAGGATGCTCCAGAGCGGGAAGGTGCCGTTCAGCGCCCTGTCTCCCGCAACGAAGGCCATTGGTTTGCTGGCCGAGGGAAACCATTTGCTGCTGCTTTCGGCAAACAGGTCAAGCAGCGTCGCGGTCTGTCCGTGCCCGCCCAGACCGGCCAGGCCGATGATTTCGCCTTTGTGGGCGTGGAAGGGAATGGTGGAACCCGCGACGGCGGGAACGTCAATGACCTTTGTGGCGCTGACGTCGACGGAGGTAGCGTTGCGCGTGCTTTCCTTGACCACGCTGCCCATGGCCTCCACAAGGCTGCGGACGGTGAAATCCTGCGACGGCCGTGAGGTCACTACACGCCCATCCTTCATCACGACGATGCGGCTGGAGGTGGAGAGGATTTCGCCCAATATGTGGGAAATCAACAGCACCGCCCCGCCACTGCCGACAAAGCGGCGTACATGGGACATCAACTGCCCTGCAAGCTGGGCATCCAGCGACGATGTCGGCTCATCCAGAATGACGAGTTTCGGATCTTCGGTAACGCTGAGGAAATTGATGGCAATTTCCACCATCTGCCGTTCTGCGATGGAGAGCGAGCCGACGGTTGCGAGGCAATCGATACCGTGGCCGGGAAAGATATCGTTGAGCGAGGAACGGATAAGGGTTGCCGCCCGGCTGCGCCAACCAAGCCCTGAGAGCCCGCCATGCATCAGGCGGGTGTTCTCGACAACGGTGAGGTTGGGGCAAAGCGACAGTTCCTGAAACACGCAGCGTACGCCGTGCGCGCGGGCCGTGGCAATGCCACCGCCCTCATCTCCCTCATAGGCGATCTGGCCGTGATGCGGAGACAATCCACCATTGATGACATTGACGATAGTCGACTTGCCCGCACCATTATGGCCGACAAGCCCCACCGCTTCTCCGGGGCGAATTTCAAAATCGACGCCATCAAGCGCCTTGACCGCACCGAATTCGACGCGGACCTGGCGGACCGACACCACCGCCCCGGTTTCTGACATATCCGTCATTCCACGCTGCCGTCTCTTGTGTAAGGGATTTCAAGTCAATGATGCATCACCCGGCAAAGCGTGCCGGGTGAAACGTTCAACACCTGCCGTGCGGTGCCCGCCTACTTGGCGGAGGAAATGACGGCCTTGGCGTCTTCCAGCGAATATTCGACATTGGCCACGCCACCCTTCTGGGTCGTTGCAAGGCTCTTTTCGAGACTGGCCTGATCGATGCTGAGGAATGGTACTGTCAGATCCTTCTTGACCTCCTGGCCATCCAGAATCTGCTGCGCCACCCAGAAGGCGAGCGTCGAGACACCGGGCGCGATGGAAACCGACATGGTTTCATAGCCGCTGGCATCCTTCTGCTTCTTCCACCATTGCAACTCGTCTTCACGGTTGCCCATGATGATGGTTGGCGTCGGGCGCTTGGCGGCTTCAAAAGCCTGCGCCGCACCATAGCCATCGCCACCCTGGGTCACGACAGCCGCGATTTCCGGAAGGCTTGGCAGAAGGCCCGCGACGGCACGCTGCGCCACATCCTGTGCCCAGTCTCCATGCACGGAGCCGACGATCTTGAACTGCGGGAACTGCTTGACGCCCTCATGGATGCCGGCAGAAATCTCGTCATCGACAAAGACACCGGCCAGGCCGCGGATTTCCAGCAGATTGCCGCCCTTGGGCATTTTCTTGGAAAGATACTCGACCTGGCTGCGGCCCATTTCCTTGAAGTTGACGGCGATGCGCCATGCGCAGGGCTCGGTCACGATACCATCGAAGGACACGACCGTGATGCCAGCATCACAGGCTTCCTTGATGGCGCCGTTGAGCGCGGTCGGCGATGCCGCATTGACGACAATCGCATCATAGCCCTGCAGGATCATGTTCTGAATCTGCGCCGCCTGCTCGGTCGCCTGATTTTCGGCCGTGGTGAACGGATCGGCGGCCGCAACGACGCCGGACTTGACGGCGTCCTTGGTCACCTTGTCCCAGCTTGTCAGCATGGCCTGACGCCAGGAATTTCCGGCATAATTGTTCGACAGCGCAATCTTCTTGGCCGACGTTTCCGCAACAGCCGTAGATGCAACAGTGCTCAGCATGGCGGCAGCGGTCGCCGCTAGAATGAATTTCATGGTCATGTCTCTCTCCCTGGGTGCCAGTCCCGCCGGCTTCTTCCGGTGCCGCTCCTCAACGACGTCAGTTCCGGAAGTTTTTTCTCTGGAGCGTTCCTCCAGCGGCAATGATGATGCTCGAATTCCCAGATGCTGTACAGACACATCTGGGCCACGCAGCTGCGGGTTCTAGCAGATCAGTTGCGGTTTCCCGCAAGACATGGGACCTGTGATAAGGAATGAATAGAGACGATACGCAACGTCCGGGAGGGGTGGCGCGTATCCGGGAGGAGACCATGATTGAGGACGCTGCGGCTTCTTCGTTTCGCCAGTACCTGACCATTGCCAGGCTGCTGGCAGGGCAGCTGGATTTCCAGTCGGCCATTCGTACCGTTGCGCAGGAAATCGCGCAGATCATTCCGCACGACCACATGGATGTCTGCATCATCGCGCCGGGCAGCACCTTTCACACAGCCTATGAAAGCGGGCTGGAAACCGACTGGAGCAAAAGACCGCCAGCGCTGATCGAAAACAGTCCGTTGCGGGCGCTGCTCGAAGGCCAGACGGACAGTTTCATTACCGCCGATGCATCGCTCGATCCACGGTTTCATTTCGAGGGCTCGTTCTGCGATCCGATCCACGAACACGGTCTCAAGAGCCGCCTGCATGTTGCCTTGAAAGTCCATGGCGAAACCATCGGCGCGTTGTCCTTCTCCAGCCTGACGGTCGATCATTACGGGCCGCGCGATCTTGCCCGCGCGCAATCCATCGGCGATCTTCTGGCCCCCTATTTCTATGCCATCAGGGCTGCCGAGCAGGCCAAGCAATCGGCCATTGTGGAGGCCGCAGCCCGTGTGCGCGAGGAGGCGCTGCGGCAGGGCGCGGCGCGCCTGACTGAACTTCTGGAGGCGGAGCGACAGCGGATCGGCATGGATCTGCATGACCAGACGCTTGGCGATCTGACCCGCTTTGCCAAACGTCTGGAACGGCTCAGCCTTCTGCCATCCGTGCCCGGTCAGGATCTGAAGCCGCTATTTCGCAGCCTGCAACAATCAATGCAGGATCTGCGTCAGATCATCGAACAGGCTCGACCTTCGGTCCTGCAGCTTTTCGGCCTTGTCGATGCCATCGAAAACCATCTCGAACGGTCGACCCGTGACAGCGGCCTGTCCATGACCTGGGGCCTGAAGGACGGCTCCGACGGCGAGAGCGGCAGGCTGCCGGCCAATGTCGCCATTGCGCTTTTCCGCATCGCTCAGGAAGCCATCAACAACGCCATCCGCCACTCCCAGGCGGACCACATAGCGGTTGCCCTGACGCGTAACGACGACGCGCTGACGCTGGCCATATCCGACAACGGCATTGGCATCGGCGGTGGCAAGACCGAGACGAACATTGGCAGCGGACTTGAGAACATGCGTGTGCGCGCACGGCTGATAGGAGCGCGCTTTTTCTGTGGTGGCAGGAATGGAAAAACCTATGTGCGTGTGACGCTGCCGATTGCGCAGGAGGAGAAAACCCCATGAAGGTTCTCATCGTGGAGGACGATCCGCTTCATCGTTCCTATCTCAACGAAGCGGTCAGAGCAGCGCTGCCGGAATGCGACCTCGTTCTGGAAGCTGGCGACGGGACGGCGGGCGAAAAGCTCGCCCGTGACCACCATTTCGAGTGGATCGTCATGGACCTGCAGATGAGCCCTCGAAACGGCATAGAGGCCGCACGGACAATCTGGCGCGAGCGCCCGCAGACGCGCATTCTTTTCTGGTCCAATTATGCCGACGAGGCCAATGTGCGCGGCATTGCACGCATCGTGCCCGATAATGCCGCCTATGGATATGTGTTGAAATCGGCCTCCGACGAGAGGCTTCGCCTGGCGTTGCGATCCATCTTCATCGAGGCGCAATGTGTCATCGACAGCGAAATACGAGGTATGCAGCAAAAGAGCCTTGGCCATCTGCAGGGTTTCAGCGAAACCGAATATGAAGTGCTGATCGACATCGCACTCGGACTGACCGACCGCATCATCGCGCGACGCCGCAACCTTTCACTCAGGAGCGTGCAGAACCGCCTGCAGCAAATCTACGAAAAGCTCGGTGTCTATGAGCGGTCGGAAGCGGGCAAGGAACCGCGCTACAATTTCAGATCGCGCGCCGTGACCGAGGCAATGCTGCGCAAACTGCTCAATCAGGTCACCCTGGAACGTGCCGAACTTGATCTGCAGGACTGGCTGCGACGGCACGCTTGAAGGCGCGGAACCTTACTCATCCACCGCATCACTGCGCTTGAAGGAAATCGTCACGGTCATTCCCTTGCCCGGCTCAGACTCCACTGTGATCTCGGCATTGGCGTTTCGTTTGACCGATTCCACGATCATGGCGCTGAGCTTGCCGCGTCTTGGCCAATCCGACGCTTCGGCAAGACCTATGCCGTCGTCGGTAACAAGAATCTTGCAGCCAGTATCGTCCACAACACAGCGAACGGCGATCAAACCGCTGTCGCGCCCGACAAAAGCGTGTTTCAGGGCATTTGTCATGAGTTCGTTGATCACGAGGCCAACCGGCATGGCGACGTTGACCGAGACCGGCCAGGTATCGATCTTGAGATCGAGACGAATACCCTCGACGGCATGGGCCGCCATGACCGAAGACGCAATCTGGCTCACATAAATGCCGAGATCGACTGTCTCTGTTTCCTGGCCGCTATAGAGGGACCGATAAAGGATAGAGAGCGCATCGATCCGTCCTGCCAACCGGCCGAACTGAATGCTTTCTTCCTTGCCCTGTGCGTTGCGGGCTTCCATGCGGATGAGCGCCGTGATCATCTGGAGATTGTTCTTCACCCGATGCTGCAGCTCTTTGAGGAGAACATCCTTTTCCGCGAGGCTTTCACTGAGCGCTGCCGTGACATCGGATCTTTCGCGCGAGGACATGGCCAGAAGGCGAAACAGCGGCTCTTCGGATTCATCGACGATCGTATTGGACCAGGCATCCACGACGAGGGTTGCCTCATCGGTCTGAATGGTGAAAGCGCCGAGATATTCCTCGTTCTCCAAAAGTGCAGCGGCCAGTTCCGGACCATCGGCAAGCGGGGTGCCCACAGGCAGCACCGACCATGGCTGGCCCTGCAGCTGCTCCGAAGGCAATGCCGTCAACCGCTCGAATTCGAGATTTCCATAGACGATCTGCTCACTGTCGCCAAATTCGGCTACAGCAACCGCAAAGGGGACATGGTCGAGAAATTGCCGAAAACGATCATCATCCAACGCGGCTGCAAGATTGGGAAGATCGGCGATATTGGCAGGGCTTGGCTGGTCTTTTGAAATGTCATTCATCTGTGAAAATGCTTTCCTGATCAGCCCTCCATAGCACGCCGCAAGCCCGACACACACTGGTTTTTTTGGGACCGGAACCGCAAGAGCGAAAGCACCGATTCATCAGGTCGCAACCGGCAACTGAAAGATGTGGCAGAGCACTTGAAACCGCAGGACCGCGTCCTCACTTTCCAAGAAAGCAGCCAGCCCGATACCTGCCACAGTTGTGAAAGATACTTGAGAAATGTCAAATTTGTGGTTTGCGAACACAGCGCTCGCAACAATCCATTTCATCGTTTAGTTATATACAATATGCGTCCGTTATCTCCAGTATCGGGCTCTAGCCTTAAGCGTTAATCCAGGAAGAAATATGCGAGATATCTTGAGTAAAGCAACCACCGGCGTCGAAGGGCTCGATGATATCCTGTCGGGCGGGCTGTCCCGCCGCCATGTCTTTCTGCTAGAGGGCTCTCCTGGAACTGGCAAGACGACGGTCTCTCTTCAGTTTTTGATCGAAGGTGCGATGCGGGGCGAAAAGTGCCTCTACATCAGCCTTTCGGAGTCGGAAGAGGAGCTGCGCGACAGCGCCGCGTCCCACAATATGGTTCTCAATGAGAACATCGAAATCTTCGAGCTGGTGCCGCCGGAAAGCCTTCTGGACAGCGACCAGCAACAAAGCCTTCTCTACTCCTCCGATCTTGAACTGGGGGAAACCACCAAGCTCATCTTCAGTGCATTCGAACGGGTGAAGCCCGACCGCGTCGTGATAGACAGCCTTTCGGAAATCCGGCTGCTGGCCCAGAGCTCGCTGCGCTATCGCCGTCAGATCCTCGCCCTGAAGCATTATTTTTCGAGATCCGGGGCTACCGTCCTCCTGCTGGACGATCTGACAGCCGATGTGCTCGACAAGACGGTCCACAGCGTCGTCCACGGCGTTATCCATCTGGAGGAACTTTCGCCCAATTATGGCTCAGAGCGCCGCAGGGTTCGCATTCTCAAATACCGTGGACAGGCTTATCGTGGCGGTTACCATGACTTCGTCATTCGCACGGGCGGCGTTGCGGTCTTCCCGAGATTGAGGGCGATTGAACACAAGACATCCTTCAAGCGCGATATTTTAAGCACCGGTATCGAAAGACTGGACGGGCTCTTAGGCGGAGGCATCAATCGCGGATCCAGCACGCTGTTGATCGGCCCGGCAGGCACCGGCAAGAGCATTTTTGGCTTTCAGTTCATCGATGCCGCCATCAAGCGCGGCGAGAAGGCAGCCGTCTTCGTTTTCGACGAAGAACTTGGCCTTCTTTTCGACCGTATGCGCGAGATCGGCATCGATCTGCAGAAACTGCGCGACGAGGGCTTGCTCCACATCGAACAGCTTGACGCCGCCGAGTTGTCGCCGGGCGAATTTGCGCAGCGTGTACGCGAAAGAGTTGCGACCTACGATGCGAAATCCGTGCTGATCGACAGCGTCAATGGCTACCAGGCATCCATGCCGGAAGAAAACGCTTTGATCCTCCATATGCACGAATTGCTGCAATTCCTGAACCGCCAGGGGGCCAATACCTTCCTGACAGTTGCCCAGCATGGACTGGTCGGCGACATGAAATCGCCTGTCGACGTCACCTACCTGGCCGACACGGTGATTCTGCTGCGCTATTTCGAAGCGGCCGGACGGGTCAGACGCGCCGTCTCCGTGATCAAGAAGCGCACCGGGCACCACGAGGACACCATTCGCGAATACAAGATCGACGATCGCGGCCTGACGCTCGGAGAACCCGTTTCCGGCTTTCAGGGCGTGCTGCGCGGTGTGCCGGTGTTGACAGAGCCACCTGGACTTGCGCTCTCGGACAGGAGTTCGGAAAATTTTTGAACCCGGACATCAGGCTATCGTCTACGCGCCCACCGGCCGGGATTACCAGATCGCCGCGGCCCTTCTGAAAGAAGCGCAGATAGCATCCAGACCTGTTGAAACGCTCGCCGAGATGGTCGGGAGCCTCAACGACGACGTTGCCTTCGTCGTCGTGATGGAGGAAACCTTGCGTTCAGCCGATCTGCGCTCGCTTTCGGGATGGGTCAGTGCGCAGGCCGCATGGTCGGACCTCCCCTTTATCGTGCTCACCCATCGCGGCGGCGGCCCGGAGCGCAATCCGGCGGCACTGCGCCTGTCGGAAATCCTGGGAAATGTGAGCTTCGTGGAGCGACCATTCCACGCGACGACCTTCATCAGCGCGTCGCGCACGGCTTATCGAAACCGTCTGCGGCAGTTCGATGCGCGCCTGCAGATCGAGGCTCTGGCCGACGGGGAACGATGGTTGCAGACAGCATTGAACGCTGGTCGTCTGGGCTCCTGGGAGCTCGAGCTTGCTTCGAAGACCTTGATCTGTTCGGCACGGTGCAAAGCAATATTCGGTTATGAATCTGACGATCGTTTCGACTACGATCTGCTTATTGCCGGTGTCCACCCCGATGACCGGGCGCGAATGCAGGCGGCCATTCAGGACACGATCGACAGCGGCCGGGAATGTGCGATTGAACACCGGATCGTCTGGAAAGACGGGTCATTGCACTGGGCCGCAATCAACGCCAAGCTCTATCGCGACAGACAGGGCGTCGCGGTCAAGATGGTAGGCGTTTGTGCTGACATTACGGAACGGATGGAGGTGCTGGAGAAACAGCGCCTGATCAACGAGACGCTGGAGCTGAGGGTTGCCGAGCGAACGGCGGAATTGCTGAAGGCCCATGAAACCATGATGGCGGAAATGGAACATCGCCAGCGCGCCGAAGAACAGCTTCGCCAAGCATTGAAGATGGAAGCAATCGGCCAGTTGACCGGGGGTGTCGCGCATGATTTCAACAATCTGCTGATGGCGGTCATGGGCAACCTGGAACTCTTGGCCAAACATGCCGCGGGCGATGACAGGGCAATGCGGCTGATTGACGGGGCGCTGAAAGGCGCCAAGCGCGGTGCATCGCTGACCCAGCGTCTTCTGGCCTTTGCCCGGCGTCAGGACCTGCAGGTCAAGCCGGTGGACATGCCAAGACTTGTGGAGGGTATGGAAGATCTGCTGCGGCGGTCCGTGGGCTCCGGACTGGTGCTGGATTGGTCGTTGGAGGCCGATATGCCCCTGGCACTTGGCGATGCAAACCAGATCGAACTGGCGCTCCTCAATCTTGTCGTCAATGCCCGCGACGCAACGCCGGATGGTGGCACGATTTCCATTGGGCTGCGAAAGGACAGCAATGCGCGTGCCACGCCAGAGCTTGCCGCAGGCGACTATGTCGTGCTGTCGGTTTCAGACACGGGTGTCGGCATGGACCCGGAAACGCTGAGAAAGGCAATAGATCCGTTTTTCTCGACCAAGGAATTGGGCAAGGGCACCGGCCTTGGCCTGTCGATGATCCACGGACTTGCTCTCCAGCTGAAAGGCGCGCTGGTTCTGCGCAGCGTGAAAGGCGACGGCACGACCGCTGAACTCTGGATCCCGATCAGTGACAAAATGCCGGAGCAGTCTCACGTGGTGGCTGCAGCGCCGCTCCCTGACAATTCCGGCGACAAGCGCCTGAAAATCCTGATGGTCGATGACGATGCGCTGATTGCGATGAGTTCCGTCGACATGCTGGAAGATCTCGGACACGATGTGATCGAGGCGAATTCCGGTATGCAGGCGCTCGATATTCTGTCGCAGGACCCGACATTCGACCTGCTGGTCACCGATTTTTCCATGCCCGGAATGAATGGCGCCGAGCTGTCGCGAAAGGCGCGGGAGTTGCTGCCCGGCTTGCCGATTCTGATCGCCACCGGTTATGCCGACTTGCCCGAAGGCACCGATCTTGAGATCACCCGGCTGGGCAAGCCATACACGCAGGATCAACTTGCCAGCGAAATCGCCAAGGTGTTGAGCTCCAACACCGTGTAAACGGCAACGCTATTCTGCCGCAAGATCGCCTGTGGCCCGCATGAAGCGGGCCAGCGCAACCCCGGCATTGAGCATATGTTCGCGCATCATCAGGCTTGCCTGTGCGGCATCGCCCTGCATCATCGCCCGGATGATGGCCTCGTGTTCGTTGTTGGACGAATGCAGGCGCTGCGCATAGCGTAACTGGGTGCGCCTGAAGGGCAGCAGCCGACCGCGAAGCCGCATCAGTTCCTCGAACAGAAAATCATTATGGGCACTGCGATAGAGCAGTTCGTGGAAAGCAAGATTGAGCTCATCATATTGCTCGAAGTTTTCCTCACGGGCGGCAACCGAGGCCTTCTGGTGAATGTCGAGGAGTTCGGCACGCTCCACCCCGGTTATGCGGTGTGTGGCAAGGCCTACGCACATGGCCTCGATCTCCGCTGTTACTTCAAACATCTGCATGAGGCGCGGCAAGGTCAGTGGCAGGACGAAGGCCCCTTTGCGCGGCCGTATTTCCACCAACCCGCTGGCTTCGAGCTGCCGAAGGGCCTCACGAACCGGGGTGCGAGAGGCCGAAAACCGGGCGCTCAGCGTCCCCTCGTCCAGCACAGAACCGGGGCGGATTGTACCGGTTGAAATCTCATCCGACAGCACGACGCGAATATGCTCACTGATCGAACTTCCGGTGGTCATCGGGCTCTCCTCGCTTTCAGAATATCCGTGACACCAAGACAATGCGCCTTGGTGTCACGCGAGGTTCAGTATCATCGTTGAAGCGACGGCTAAAGTTCCAAATCCGCCTGTCACGCGGCTTCTTGCCTGTTCTGCCTGTTTTCGATGAGGTCATCGACGACGGCTGGGTCTGCGAGGGTCGAGGTATCGCCGAGCGCGCCGAAGTCGTCCTCGGCGATCTTGCGCAGAATGCGGCGCATGATCTTGCCCGAGCGCGTCTTGGGAAGGCCGGGCGAGAACTGGATCTTGTCAGGCGTGGCGACAGGACCGATTTCGTTGCGCACATGCTTGATGAGTTCTGCCCGCAGCGCATCGTCACCCACCTGCCCCGCCATCAGCGTGACATAGCAATAGATGCCCTGACCCTTGATGGAATGCGGATAGCCGACGACGGCCGCCTCCGAGACCAGATTGTGCGACACCAGCGCCGATTCGACTTCTGCCGTGCCCAGCCTGTGGCCCGAGACATTGAGAACGTCATCCACACGCCCTGTGATCCAGTAATAGCCATCTTCATCGCGACGGCAGCCATCGCCGGTGAAGTACTTGCCCTTGTAGGTGGAGAAATAGGTCTCGACGAAGCGCTGGTGATCGCCATAGACCGTGCGCGACTGACCCGGCCAGCTGTCGACAATGCACAGATTGCCATCGGCTGCACCTTCCAGCACCTTGCCCTCGGCATCGACCAGTTGCGGCTGCACGCCGAAGAAGGGTCGTGTGGCCGAGCCGGGCTTGAGATCGGTCGCCCCCGGCAGTGGCGAGATCAGAATGCCGCCGGTTTCCGTCTGCCACCAGGTATCGACAATCGGGCTCTTGTCCTCGCCCACCACGTGGTAATACCACTCCCAGGCTTCCGGGTTGATCGGCTCGCCCACCGTGCCGAGAAGGCGAAGGGACGAGCGCGAGGAACGCTTTACGAACTCGTCGCCCGCGCCCATCAGCGAGCGCAGCGCCGTTGGGGCGGTGTAGAAGATGTTGACCTGATGCTTGTCGATGACTTCCCAGAAGCGACCCTGATCGGGAAAGTTCGGCACGCCCTCGAACATGACGGTGGTGGCGCAATTGGCGAGCGGTCCGTAGACGATGTAGGAATGGCCGGTCACCCAGCCGACATCGGCGGTGCACCAGTAGATATCGCCATCATTGTAATCGAAGACATATTCATGCGTCATCGACACATAGACCAGATAGCCGCCGGTCGTGTGCAGCACGCCCTTGGGCTTGCCGGTGGAGCCTGAGGTGTAGAGGATGAACAGCGGATCTTCCGCCTTCATCTTTGCCGGTTCGCAATAGGGTTTTACCGAGGCGACTTCCTGATGGTACCAGAGGTCGCGGCCCGGCGCCCAGTTGGTCTTGCCGCCGGTGCGGCGCACCACCAGCACCTTGTTGACGATGACATGCTGGCGTGCGGCGATGTGGATGGCCTTGTCGGTGTTTTCCTTGAGCGCAATCGGCTTGCCGCCGCGCACGCCCTCGTCGCAGGTGATGACGAAGGTGGATTCGCAATCGACGATGCGACCCGCCAGCGCATCCGGCGAAAAGCCGCCGAAGACCACGGAATGCACCGCCCCGATGCGTGCGCAGGCCAGCATCGCATAGGTGGCTTCCGGGATCATCGGCATGTAGATGGTCACCCGGTCGCCCTTCTTGACGCCGTGCTTCTTCATCACATTGGCCAGACGACACACCGCATCGTAAAGCTGGTTATAGGTGATCTTCTTGTCGATATAGGGGTTGTCGCCTTCCCAGATGATCGCCGTGCGCTCGCCATGGGTCTTCAGATGCCGGTCGATGCAATTGTAGGAGACATTCGTCAGGCCGTCCTCGAACCACTTGATCGGCACCTTGCCCTTGAACGACGTATTCTTGACCTTGGTGTAAGGCTTGAACCAGTCTATCCGCTTGCCGTGCTTGCCCCAGAACCCATCCGGATCCTCGACACTCTGCTCGTACCATCTCTGGTAACGCTCATTGTCGATCTTCGTGCGTTGTCTCGCGGACTTCAGGACCGGATATAGTTTCTGGGACATGTGCATCCAGCTTTACTGTTGACGTTGACTGAGGGGTGCGATCCGGGCTGGCATCAAAGCCAGCCGGGAGCCACGAAGACGAGCCATGCGAGAAGCGGGCCCGCAGCGACGACAAATGCGCTGTAGTAAAGCAACGTCTTGAAGAACTTCGTCTGATCGACATTCTGGGCGTTGGCGACAACCAGAGCGCCGTTGGTCGAGAAGGGCGAAACGTCAACGATGGTGGCGGAAATGGCGAGTGCCGCAATCATGCCCGGCGTACCGATTTCACCCTGCATGAGCATGGGAACCGCAAGCGGGATCATAGCCCCCATAACGCCGACCGAGGAGGCGAAGGCCGAGACGATGCCGCCGATATAGCACAGGAGAAGGGCAGCAACGAGCGGCATGGCCAGTGCGGACACGGAGTTGCCGACATAGGTGATGGCGCCGGATTTCTCCAGTACCGAGATGTAGGTGATGACACCCGCGATCAACAGCACGGTTGACCATGCAATCTTGTCGACGGCGCCCTTCTGCCCGCGTGGGCAAACCAGTGCCAGAACGACAGCGACGCACATGGCGACCAGACCGACATTGAGGCTGAATGCCAGAGACAGAATGGCCAAGGCGGCAAGACCGGTCAATGTCAGTGCCTGCTCCAGATCAAGCTTGCCGCTCGTCGTGACCTCAGTCATTTCCGATTCACGTTGGCGCGGATCGATCGCCATATGACCGCCACTGCCGCGCACATCCACGGATACGCCCGGTGTGAAGACGTCGCCGGAACCGTTCGCGCCAGCAGCCGCTTTCGATTTCCTGCCCAGAACCATGGCTGCGCCGATGGCAATCAGCAGGTTAAAGCCGAGGCTGGCGAGGAAGAGAACGGTTTCGTCACCCGGCAGGCCAGCGCGCTGAACCACCTGATTGGTGATGCCGCCATAAATGCTGATGGGAGAGAAGCCACCGCCCTGTGCGCCATGGATGACCATGATGCCCATGAGAAGCGGATTGATGCCATATTTTGCCGAAAAGCGCAGGGCAATCGGGGCGATGATGGCAACCGCCGCCGGGCTGACAGCACCAATTGCAGTCAAAAGCGCCGAGACGAAGAACATGACCCACGGAATGGCCGATATGCGCCCCTTGACGGCCCGAACGCAGGCCCGAACCAGCCAGTCAACCGTACCGTTGTTCTGCGCGATCGCGAAAAGATAGGTGATACCGACAAGCGTGACGAAAAGGTCACCCGGAAAACCTTCGAAAATCTGCTTGACGCTCATGCCGACGACGAGCGTGCCGATGATGAACGAGAGGGCAAAACCCAGCGCGCCCATGTTGATCGGCAGGGCAGTCGCCACGATAAACATGACGACGAGCCCGAGTATAGTAATGACTTCTGATGACATGACAGCTCCTCCCGAAAGCCAGTGGGTCGGAGTGGAAGCGGCACCCTCTTGCCGTTCGCCATCCGTGCGGCGTCCCCGCACAACCCATTGGGGTATGTATGCGCAAAAAACGCGAATAGGCAATAATGAATTTATACGTTGATAAAATTTGAGCTGCGGAATACATATGGGCGCAAATGCTGTGGAGGCGCATTCATGTGGACTAAACTTGCGACAAACCGCGCGAGCCGATTGGAACGGGCTTCACCGCTCTCAAACGGCAAGGTGGTCAAAGCAGATGCGATCATTGCTCTCATGGAGGCCGTGATTGAACCGGGCGATCGGCTGTGCATCGAAGGCAACAACCAGAAACAGGCCGATTTCCTGGCAAAGGCTCTGGCAAATGTGAATCCGCAAGTGGTTCACGATCTGCACATTGTCCAATCGGTTCTGGCGCTGCCGGAACACCTCGACGTGTTCGAGAAGGGCATTGCATCCAAGCTGGATTTTTCCTTTTCGGGACCGCAGGCGGCGCGTCTTGCAAGGCTCTTGAGCGCCGGTCAGCTCCGTATCGGCGCGATCCATACCTATCTCGAACTGTTCGGTCGGTACTTTACCGATCTTACTCCGCGCGTAAGCCTCGTTTGCGCCCAGGCAGCGGATAGAGCCGGCAACCTCTATACCGGCGGCAACACTGAAGACACGCCTGTTATCGTCGAATCCACAGCGTTCCGACAGGGCATCGTGATCGCCCAGGTCAACGAGATCGTTGACGTGCTGCCGCGTGTCGACATTCCCACCGACTGGGTCGACTTCGTCGTGCAAAGCCCCAAGCCACACTACATCGAGCCGCTCTTTACGCGCGATCCGGCCCAGATTTCGGAAATTCAGGTGTTGATGGCGATGATGGCCATCAAAGGCATCTATGCCGAATATGGCGTGACGCGCCTCAACCACGGCATCGGTTTCGATACCGCAGCAATCGAGCTCATCCTGCCAACCTATGCGGAAAGTCTCGGCCTCAAGGGAAAGATCGCCACCCACTGGGCGCTCAATCCGCATCCGGCGCTCATTCCCGCCATCGAGGCAGGCTTTGTCCAGAGCGTGCATTCTTTCGGCTCGGAACTGGGCATGGAGGGTTACATCCGCGCCCGCTCGGACGTGTTCTTTACCGGACGCGATGGCTCGATGCGGTCCAACCGGGCGCTGAGCCAGACGGCAGGCCTTTATGCCTGCGACATGTTCATTGGCTCCACCCTGCAGATCGATCTCGATGGCAACAGTTCCACGGCAACGCTAGGCCGTATTGCCGGATTTGGTGGCGCCCCGAATATGGGATCGGATGCCAGAGGGCGCAGGCATGGCTCGAAAGCATGGCTGAAAGCAGGCGAAGAGGCCGCGACTGGCACTATGCCGCGCGGCCGCAAGCTCGTCGTCCAGATGGTGGAAACCTTCCGAGAACATATGGCACCGGCCTTCGTGGAAAAGCTCGACGCGTGGAAACTGGCCGAATCCGCTGGTCTCGACCTGCCGCCGGTCATGATCTACGGCGACGATGTAACCCATATTCTCACCGAAGAGGGCATTGCCAATCTGCTTCTGTGCCGCACGGCAGAGGAGCGGGAGCAGGCCATTCGTGGTGTTGCGGGCTATACGGCTGTCGGCCTTGGTCGCGACAAGCGCATGGTGGAAAATCTGCGGGACCGTGGCATCATCAAACGGCCAGCCGATCTGGGCGTCGATGTATCGCTGGCAAGCCGCGATCTTCTGGCAGCCAAATCGATGAAAGATCTCGTACGTGCATCGGGTGGCCTTTATCGCCCCCCTGCACGGTTCCGGAACTGGTGAGGTTCGACGATGGAAAAACTGGAATATGAATTTGCAGGCGGCACTGTTCTGGCAGCTCGCAACAAGCCCATCCTGTCCGGCGTTCTCGGCTCCGGCAATCTCGAGGTGCTCGTCGAGTCCGGCGATCTCGCTGGCAAATGCCGGGTAGAAGTGGAAACTGCGGCGGTTGGATTTGGAACGATCTGGCAGGCGGTGCTATCTGATGTGTTCGACCGCTGGAAGATCGGCGACGTGAAAGTGTCGATCAACGATGCAGGCGCAACGCCCGCCGTCGTGGCACTGCGGCTGGATCAGGCACTCCAGGCCTATTCGGGCAAAAGCAGCGAGGCGACATCATGAGCAGAAGCTGGTACGAAGCAACAGCGCGTGAGCGCATTGACGGCCTGCTGGACGCAGGCAGTTTCATCGAACTCCTTCCTCCGCAGGACCGCATGACAAGCCCGCATCTGCGGGTCCTCGGCTCCCCCGCCGCCTTCGATGATGGCGTGGCCGTCGGCAAGGGACTGCTGGACGGCAAGCCCGTCCTCATCGCCGCGCAGGAAGGTGCCTTCATGGGCGGCGCGGTGGGCGAGGTGCATGGCGCCAAGATCACCGGGCTTCTGGAGCGCGGACTGGACGAAAAGCCGAGTGCGGTTCTGCTGCTGCTGGAATCCGGCGGCGTGCGGCTGCATGAGGCCAATGCGGGATTGATCGCCGTTTCCGAAATCATGCGCGCCATTCTCAATCTGCGCGCCGCCGGTATTCCCGTCATCGTTCTCGACGGCGGACGCTACGGCGTCTTTGGCGGCATGGGCATAGCATCGCGGCTTTGCTCATCGATAGTCATGTCGGAAGAGGGGCGGCTTGGCCTGTCCGGGCCCGAAGTCATCGAAACCACCATGGGCGTGGAGGAATTCGATGCATCCGACAAGGCTCTCGTCTGGCGCACGGTTGGCGGCAAGCATCGCTATATCCTCGGCGAGACCGCAGGTCTCGTTTCGGATGACATGGATGCGTTCAGAAACGCAGCGATTGGCCTTCTCGGCACGGCAAAACCTCTCGATCTCGATGGCGTTGAAGCGGAACACGCTGCACTCTCTGCGCGCCTTGCCCGTTTTGGCGACGTGCAGGATGCTAGCGATATCTGGTCGGCACTGGATATTGCCGATGTGGACAGGATTCCCCTGATGACAACGGAGGAATTCCACCAGGCCGTCGATGGAAGGAGAAGCGCATGATGACGCCGGAAGTTTTGTTCGACCGCCTGTTTCCGCAAGGCCACGACATTTCCTCAGAGGGTCTCTTCTTCGCGGGGACTGCAAAGGCTGGTTCACAACCGGTATCGGTCATCGGCACGCGCGAAAAGGCGCATATCGGCATCGATCTGGCCATGCGCATGGCGTCAGAGGTCATTCGCATCATGAAGGAGCGTCCGGGCAGCCCGATCCTGCTTCTGGTGGATACTGCCGGTCAGAAAATGAGCCGCCGTGACGAGCTTCTGGGCCTGAACGGCTATATAGCCCACCTGGCCAAATGTATCGATGTGGCGAGACGTCGAGGCCATAAAATTATTGGCCTCGTCTATGGAGAAGCCGTCAGCGCCGGGTTCCTATCGTCCAGCCTTTTGGCGGACGCCTGCTATGCGCTGCCGGAAGCCGAGGTAAGGGTGATGAACCTGCCCGCCATGTCGCGTGTGACGAAAATTCCCGTCGAGCGGCTGGAGGAATTGTCGAAGGACAGCGCGGTCTTTGCTCCAGGCGTTGCCAATTACGTCGCCATGGGTGCAGTGCGTGAAACCTGGAACGGCGATCTCGCCAGTGCATTGGTTAAGGCGCTGGAAGAGAACCCCGATCCCGGCAGCGATACCCGCCGCAACTACGGAGAAGAACGCAAGGGACGGACGCTGGCACGTTCCGTTTCTCATCGGGTGCGGCATGATGCGGCCTGAAAGGCACCGCTTCGTCACGCTCAAATCCTCGTGGCGTGAACACGCGATCCTCTCTCCTTGCGGTATCGCAGCGGGTGAACTGCTTCCTGACTGGGTTGATGCGGGTCGTCCCCTGATCGTGGCTTCCTCCGCCGCAGGAGACGACGAGACGACAATTCGCCTCGGTCTTTCGACCCCAGAAAAACGCAGACTTGGACTTTGCGTGGCCCTAGAGGCCATCAATCGCGTTTTGCCTCCTGTCGCGCTCGAAGATGCCGCCACCAGTGCGCCGGATGAATGGCAGGACACCATTCGGTTGGTATCAAATACAGCAGTGCGGTTCGGGCTCAGTCTCTACGTCTTTGGGTCTCTGGCATGGACACATCTTTCCGGCGAAAACCATTTGCGTGCTGGCTCTGACCTCGATCTGCTCGTTTCCACCTCTACTCCCGAAAGCTACCTTGAAGCCGTTCAGTCGCTTCTCGACATCGCTGGAAAGCCGCGACTGGATGGGGAGTTGCTGCTGACAGACGGTTCGGGCGTCAATCTGCGGGAATACGCTGCGCGGCCCAGCCGGATCCTTATCAAACAGCATGGTGGGCCGAGACTGGTTGAATATTCTTCGCTCATGTCCGTTGCAAGGAGTGCCGCATGACCACGGTGCTTCACCCAGTTGCGGAGCAACCGCGCATTGTCCGGCGGGATAGCAGCCGGGTGCTCGGCAGAATGGCGATCCGTTCGCTCTACACCGAGCTGTCGCTTTATCCGAAACCCGGCCTCGTCAGCCCGGTCGACAACGGTGCCCATGACGATATGAGCATGGCCACCTTCATGCGCAGCCTGTTTTCGCTCAGGACCTATTTCGTCCAGATTGCTGCCGCAGGCGGGTTTGAAAGCCGGTTCATCACCCTCAAGCAACTGGGCATGGATGCCGAAAGACGCATGTTGACAGCCACGGCGGGTATCAACACGCACCGGGGAGCAATTTTCAATCTCGGACTGCTTTCCGCCTCTGCTGGATATCATATAGCCAACCGCTTGCCGCTTGATACCGATGCAATCTGCATGACCGTCGCCACGCTATGGGGCAAGGATCTAATGGCGGACATGCCAGTAGACTCAAATGGCTCACGTGCGATTGCCCGACATGGTGGCCCCGGAGCCAGAGAGCAGGCGGCGTTGGGATACCCGGTTCTGAGGCATGTGGCTGTACCGACATACGACAATGCGTTGAAGCAGTCAGGCGACCGCAATTTGGCAGCGTTGCAAACATTCTTTACGCTCATGTCCGTGCTGAACGACACGAACATCCTGCATCGGGCTGGACGTGAAGGACTCGATTACGTGCACCAGCAGGCACGCGAATTTTTGTCTGACGGCGGCGTCTTCGCCTCTGGCTCCATAGACCGCGCCGCAGAGCTGAATCGGGCGTTCTCTCAACGCCGCATCTCACCGGGAGGAGCGGCTGATCTTCTTTCATGCGCTATTTTCCTTCATGATGTGAGGGCAGGCCAATGACGCTCGGCATTCTATGTCCCGGTCAGAGCGCACAGGCTCCGGAGATGATCGATCGCCTGCGCGACGCGCCAGAGGCAACCGATGTTTTCGTGGCATTTCAGGAGGTGATGGGCAGCTCGATTTTCGAGGTGGTGAGGCAGGGGCGCCTGCACGAGAACGCCATTGCACAACCGGTCATCTGCGCTGTGGAACTGGCGGCGTTCCGGATTGTCAGACGCGCCCTTCCCGCGCCCGATTACTTCGCCGGCTACAGTATCGGTGAGCTGGCAGCATATGGATGCGCCGGGTCGATCAGCGCGAGGGACCTGATCCACCTGGCAAGCCTGAGGGCATCTCTGATGGACGCGGCTTGCCCGACACCTTCCGGCATGATCGCCATTCGTGGCCCCCGGGAAACGAGTGTGTCGCCGATATGCAGCAGCAACGCCGTTCATATCGCAATTCGCAACGGCGAGGACCGCTTTGTCGTCGCTGGACCTCTGGACAATATCGCGGGCGCGGCAAGGGATGCCGAACAACGCGGCGCGCATGTCACACCTCTTCCCGTGCGTATCGCTTCCCATACGCCTTTGATGCATTCGGCCGTCGCTGCCTTTGCAAAGGCATTGGAAGCGGCGGATTTCAAAAGCCCTACCGCGCCGGTCTTGGCCGGTATCGATGGCGGAACCGTTCGTTCTCGCGAAGTCGCCATCCAGCGGCTTTCCGCCCAGCTGGAGACATGCATCGACTGGCGTGGCTGTATGGAAAGCCTCAAGGAAGTGGGCTGCACGACACTGCTTGAACTTCTGCCCGGCGGTGATCTTTCCGCAATGGCCAGAGACGCCGTCCCTTCCATCGCCTCGCGATCGATGACCGAGTTCAAGACACTCGATGCGGCCGCAGAATGGGTTTTGCGCAAGGAGGGCTGAAACCGCTTCGCGCTGCCTTTCCGCGACTTAGCTTGAATGCGCGGGAAGCGTGGCGACCAGATCATGTTTCCTGCGGGATAGGTTGCGCTTGACCGCCATGAGCAAAGCAGCTGCGATGGCGGAAAAGCAGAAAGTCGCCAAACCGAGACCTTCAAAGCCAATGATGGCGACAATGGCGCCGCCCAGCGCCGGGCCAAGTGCAGCGCCCGTCATCATCATGGCAGGTGTCGCAGCGACGGCCCGGCCTGAAGGATCAAGCCGGGACAGCACACCGAAAAGGAAGGTGTGGGTAAACAGAACAATCGATGCGTAAAATAGCGTTGGCGCAGCGAAAGCGTTGAAAACAGTGGCGTTAGTCAATGTCAGCGCCAGAGCCGCCTGGGTGAGTGCGCCAGCGATGCCGACCGCCAGCGCGGGTAAGCGCCTTTGCAGCAGGACTGCCAACACTCCCGGCATGAGATTGATGAAACCGAGCAGAACGAGAAGTATCTGGACCTGGCTCGCGTCAAAGCCGCGCGTCGCTGCTATGCGTTCGATGAATGCAAAGACCATGGACTGATTGAGCATCAGGCAAACGACAGCCGCTATCGTCAGATAGGCAATGAGCGGGACACGGCCAGCGCCGGATTTGGCTTCAACTCCAGCCTCATCTGCAGCATCCTCTCCTTGCGTGGTCTGCTCGGGGAAAAACAGCGCGATAGCGCCCGCGCCAATCGCCATAATGACGACCTGCCCGCCATAAGCTGCGATCTCACCGGGGATGAATGCGAACATCAGGACCGCGAGAACTCCCACCATGACATTTGCAAGCCCGAAATGGCGATGCGGGTTTTCCGTGCGTCCAATACTGCCATGGACCATGGACAGGGCGGAGCCGACGCAAAGTCCCGCTATGCCGTGGATGGCAAGAAGCTTGCCGAAGCTTGATGGAGCCACGGGAAGACCCCAGGCCCATGAAAAACAAAGCGCTGCGGCACAGAAACCCGCAAATGCGATCCAGCGGGGCGACAGGCGATCGAACCTCGGCGCCAGAATGGTGCTCATAACCACGATACCGCCAAGGAAAAGCGTCACCGTCAGGCCCGCCTGCTCTGGTGCCAGCCCATAATGCGCCATCAGTACTCCAATCCAGAGTGGCAATGCCGCCAGATCGATCGTTCCGGCCATGTGGCCGACGTAAAGCGCGGCGATACCGCGCAGACCCTTGCGATTTGACATGTTTCCTCCTCCCGTTTTTAAAAAAGCCCACCGCCTCCAACGGTGGGCTGGCATCATCCGGCCGTTATGGGCAGACCGGCAGTTCTACCCAGCTCGCGCCTTTCCCGGTCTTGATCTTCACCTCCCCGCCGATTCGCTGATGCTCCGGCGTGACATGGAAGAAGGGGAATGAGCGGAAGACGTCGCGCGTCGACACCTCGATGATAAGGCGGTGCCCCTTTTCAAACACCGCGCTCGTCGGTCCCACTGCAATGTCGATGGTGACCGTTTCTCCGGGTGCAGGTGCCTTTTCGCAATCGCGCCGGTGGACCGGACGGTGAGAACCGTCGATCATTCGATCGGGGTCAAGCTCACGACGGGACAGACGTCCCCAACCCAGACCAAGAGGCGTCTCGGGATTGTCCAACCCGTCATAGACGACTTCCGTGCCGTCAGGTGCGATGTCGCGCAGGCAGACAAACAGGTCCGCATCACCTTCAGACGCGGTGACCGTCAGGTGCACCGTGACCGGGCCGACCAGCCGCAAATCGTCTTCCAGCGGTTTGGACGTGAACACCGCGTTCCAGGATTGCTGCAACGGGCGGCTCAGGCCATCCTTGATATAGGCTTGCATCACCGATTCATTCATGTGAACCGCATGGTGTTCGCTGTCATCTTCAGCCGGCTTTTCAAGCCGCGGCGGCTCAATCGGGACTGCGAGAAGATCGGCAGTGGCCGACCCCTGTACCGGATCGCTGCTCAAGCTCATGGCCTCGGCGTCCAGTTCCCATTTCACCCACTGCGTCTGCGGTAGCGGCCATTCCCTGGCCTCCATCCACTCTATGGCACCGGGTCTGCGCACGCAAAGCGTCAGCGGCGGTGTCTCCATCATACCGTTCTGAATGTCCTTCAACCAGAAATCCATGAACTTCTTTTGCGCGGCATATCCCTCTTCGCTGTAGTAGGGCTCAATGTGGCCGCCGATATGGGCACGCAGCCATTTGTGCTTCGAGGCGGACTGGCAAAACAGATCGAAATGCTGCTGAAGCGACAGCAGCGAACCTGTCCAGTTCGCCGCAGTCAGGAACGGAACGTCGATGACAGAAAGATCGGGTGTACGTGCCGCCCAGAACTCATCGAAGAAGGGGTGAGCTATGGCCTTTGCGGGCCAGTTCTCGCGCATACGTTCCAGCTCCTGCGGCGGCAGCGTTCCATAGCCATGCTGGTTGGGCACGATCCACGCGTCAAACCAGGAGTTGACGAAGAAGGTGTTGAACATGCCTTCCTAATAGGTCATCTCGTAATTGTCGCCGCCAACTTCCCAGGGGATCATGCAGGTGAGGTGCGGTGGCTTGTGCGTTGCCACTGCAATTTGCGTTGCCGAGAGATAGGAAATTCCATTTAGACCGACTCGACCGGTACACCAGGGCTGCACGGCGATGGCTTCGATTGCGGCGGCGTAATCCTCGATATCGCGCGGCGACCAGACGTCGGCTACGCCCGGCGAGGCACCAAGCCCGCAGGCATCTACGATGACGACAGCATAGTCATCCGCGACCCATCGCAGAATATCGGGAGCCTCATAGACCGCGTACTCGTTCTTCATAGAGATGCGCGCGTAAACGGCTGGCTCTTTCGTTTCGAAGTGAATGTCCTTGCCGTAGGGCGTAAAGCACATGACTGCGGGATATTGCTGCGTCGTATCAGGCCGGTACACGTCTGCCATAACGATCCGGCCATCTTCGACCTCAATCGCCACATTCTTATCGACACGCATCTTGCCATCGACAAATGAACGAAACGGCGGACGGGTGCTGAAAGTCCTGGTTGCTATCGGATTACTGTCGGCTTGGTTGTTCATGGTCTTCCCTTAAAAAAAGGTCATGGCGAAGCAACCGCAAGCCATCGAAATGGCGTGACGAGTTGTTCGCAGATCTAGTGGACTGAAGATTCGATTTTGGTGCCTGCCAAACAGGCTGGAAGTCACCAACGAGTCATGGTCGGGCAGGATGTATCACCGCCGATATGCCCGCCTGAACGTCGAGCGAAGCAGGTGCCGCGAAACTTCGTGTTAAGGACTAAAGGCCATTTGTTTCCTCCCTGTTGGACACCCTCCAGTGTCGCCTATGGGTAGCTAAGCACATTGCGCACTATTTAAAAAATCGATTGTTTAAATGCGTACTATCCGCAATATGGATATGATAGGCATGGATATCCCGGGAGGTTACGGGGATGCGATTTCAGGGTCTTGATCTCAATCTTCTGGTTGCGCTTGACGAGCTTCTGACGGAGCGCAACCTGACGGCAGCGGCGAACAAGCTCAATCTGAGCCAGCCCGCAATGAGTGCCGAGCTGGCACGCCTGCGATCCTATTTCGGTGACGACCTTTTCAGAATACAGGCGCGCGGCATGGTGCCTACCCCTGTTGCCGAGAGCCTTGCAGGTCCCACCCGCGATGCGCTCCTGCAGATCAAGGCTATGCTTGCCAAGCGGGACGCCTTCGATCCGTCCACGTCACGTCGATGATTTCGGGTTGCCTTGTCAGACTACGCCATGCTCGTGTTGTTTTCTTCCGCCATGGCACAGATTGCCAGCGCGGCACCCAACATCACATTTGATCTGGTTCCATTCGATGACAAGCCCGATGAACTGATCCGTCGCGGTGAGGTCGACTTCCTGATTTTCCCGAATATCTTCCTGTCTGAAGCTTTTCCCCAAGCAAGGCTTTTTGAAGATCGGCTGGTCGCAGTCATCTGGGAGGGAAATAGTATTGTCGGAGAATCCCTGACATTCGCCCAATATATGTCGATGGGGCACGTCGCCAGTCAGTTTGGGCGGTCACACAAACCCTCCATCGAGGACTGGCTGATGCTTGAACACGGGGTAAAGCGCCGTGTCGAAGTTGCGGTTCAGAGTTTTGCGATGGTCCCTCATCTGCTGGTAGGGACAAATCGGGTCGGAACGATGTGCAAACGCCTTGCGGATGAGGTTGCCAAGACCATGCCCGTACGCGTGATGGACCTGCCAATGCCACTGCCCTCCTTTACGGAAGTCATACAGTGGTCGCCAGTACACAATGGCGACCTTGCCGCCGAGTGGGTCCGCAGCATCATTCTGGATGACGCCGAACGCATGAAGTGAACTCCGCCTGCCAGCGTCGAAATACTATATGTAAAAACTTCGGCAGCACCCGTCAAAGCAATCGACACTGAAATCTCCAATCCCGTGCAGGTGAAAGGCGCCTGGAATGCGGTCTGACCAGCATGACCAAACCGCCGTCGTATTTTGGCAAACTTAAGCGGTCATCGCACCGGCCACATATCCATGAAACGAATATCAACTATCCAAACAATCGATTTCGCAAATGGAGATTGCCGTGCCAATTTCCTGTCGGGAAGAGAGGCCAGTCGGCGATGACACCGCGGCATTTGGCAGACATCTGTATGCCTTGACGTCGGCGTGAAGTCTGAAAGTTCCGGGCCCCATCCTCGTTTTTAACCGGTAGGGAGGAACTATTTGCCATGGAAAAATTTATCGAAGCCCTCGGTGTTAATGTCATTTTCGATCCGACGACTCCCTTGTCGGCATCGGAGCCGCCCGTTCCTGCTGTCGACACCAGAACAGTCGAGCTCAAGAAAGGCTATGTCCATGTCGAAGGCGCACTGGCCTTGACCTGTGACATCACGTTCGAACAGGATGTTGCGATCCCGCTGCGAGACGGAACCATCCTCTACGGTGATATTTTCCGTCCTTCCAACCAGAAAAATGTGCCCATCATTCTGGCCTATACGCCCTATTGCAAACGCGGCGGTTGGTGGAACCTGAATTTCAATGCGACCAAATTCGGCGTGCCACAGAGCACGCTGTCCGGTCTTCAGTCCTTCGAGGCACCAGACCCTGCAATCTGGTGCGATGCCGGCTATGCCGTGGCTGTCGTGGATGCCGCCGGCACGTCGAATTCCGGCGGCGATGAAGTCTTTATGGGCACGGCTTCAGGACGCAACGTCTATGATGTGATCGAGTGGCTCGGAGAGCGCGACTGGTCCAACGGCAAGGTTGGCATGGCCGGAAATTCCCAGCTCGGCATGATCCAGTGGGCCACCGCCGCCTTGCAGCCACCGCATCTTGCCGCCATTGCACCTTGGGAAGGCCTGAACGACAGCTATCGCGACGTTGTCATGCGTGGCGGTATTCTGGATACGAAATTTCATGACAGGGACATCGCAGCCTTCATCTTCGGCCGTAACAATCGCGAAGCCCTGACGAAGATGGCGCAGCGCTATCCGCTCTACAATGCCTATTGGGAGGACAAGCGTCCCGACCTGAAGGCGATCACGGTGCCCGCCTATGTCGTGGCAAGTTTCACAAGTGCGATCCATCCGCGCGGAACGCTGGAAGCATTCCGTGGCATGGCCTCGGAGCACAAATGGTTGCGTGTCCACAACAATCAGGAATGGCTCGATCTAGCCGATGCGGGCAGCACGGCGGATCTCCGGAAGTTCTTTGACCGCTATCTCAAGAACATCGACAATGACTGGGATGAAACACCGAAGGTACGGCTGTCCATTCTCGATCCCGGCGGCGAAGATCAGGTCAATCGGCCCGAAACGTCCTGGCCGCTGGAACGCCAGGAATGGCGCAAGCTCTATCTCGATGCGCAGTCCTTCGGACTTTCGGACGCACCTCTTACACCCTCATCGGTGGCGGAATATGCCGGTGACGATCTGACACAATGCGTCAGGTTTTCGAAGGTGTTCGAAGAGGAAACCGAAATCACCGGCTACCTCAATCTCCACCTCTGGGTCGAGGCGGCGGATGCCGATGACATGGACCTTTTTGCCGCCCTTTACAAGGAATCGGCCGTCGGGAAGCGTCTGCATCACATCACGCTTATTGGCCCGCAGGCGCGGGGTTTCGTGAAATCGCTTGAACAGGATGGCAAGCTGCCGGGTACCCTCAGCTACACCGGCCCGCTTGGTCGCCTGAGGGTTTCGCAGCGCGCCATCGATCCCGAGCGGTCGACGCCATCGGAGCCGCTGATCACCCACAAAAGCGAGGAGCGACTGATTCCTGGCGAATGCGTACCAATCGAGCTTTCGCTGTGGCCAACATCCATGGTGGTCCATGCTGGCGAGCGGCTTGTTGTTGAGATAGCGGGGCACCCCGTTGGCCCCCATGCTCACGGAACGCTGCCAGGGGCCATTCTTGATCTGCCGACACGCAATCACGGCAGGCACCGGATCCGCACGGGAGAGCGCTACGACTCCCATCTGCTGTTCCCGGTCATTCCGTCCCAGCAGGCAAAAAAATAGACCAAACGGGAAAGTGGCCGCCGTGGGCGGTCATTTTCTTCATCGGAGCTCAATCACCAACCAGCCGATAACCAACGCCTGGCTCTGTCTGAACGATTTTTGGCTGCGCCGGATCTTTTTCGATTTTCTGGCGCAACTGACCAATGAAGACACGCAAATAATGCAGATCCTCTTCATGGGCAGGCCCCCACACGGACGTCAGAAGGGTTCGATGTGTAACCACGCGGCCAGCATGATGTGAAAGCAGGGCGAGGAGGTCGTATTCCTTGGGAGTCAGGCGAATGGACTGACCGTTCCGCGATACGATGCGTTGAACCACATCGATCACCAAACCATCCGCATTGACCAGCGATGGTGCCTTGCTGGCATCCACGCGGTGGCGCATTGCCGTTCTGATGCGGGCGGTAAGTTCGCCAATGCCAAAAGGCTTTTCGATATAATCATCCGCCCCCAGATCGAGAGCAGCAATCTTCTCTGCCTCCCTGTCCCGTGCGGATAGGATGATGATGGGGATGGTAGACCAGCCGCGGAGGCTGGCGATAACGTCCTTGCCATCCATATCGGGAAGCCCCAGATCGAGAATGACCGCATCGGGCGCTGCCGTTGCAACGGCCTTGAGGGCATCGGCGCCGTTTTCCGCCTCGATGACGTCATAGCCTGCAGCGGCCAGCGCCGGCCTAAGGAAACGGCGGATCTGCGGCTCATCATCAACAACGAGAATACGGGCAAGCGTCATGTCAGTCCTTGCGTTCGGTCTCTTTCCTCTACCGGGAAACGCATGACAATACGAGTGCCTCTCTTCCTCACAGCCGGGCTTTCGGCATGGATGCGCCCTCCAAGGGCTTCAACGAAGCCACGGGCAATGGAAAGACCAAGGCCGGTGCCGGGAGAGCGACCATCCGTTTTGGAGCGGCGGTAGAATTTCTCGAAAATTCGATCAAGCTCACCGGCCGGAATACCCTTGCCAAGGTCCGTTACCGAGAGCACCACCTCCTTGCCATCACAGCGGGCGTAGACATTGACGGCATCGCCGCCGCCGTATTTGGCGGCGTTGTCCAGAAGGTTGAACAGGACCTGTTCCAAGAGCACGCTGTCACCACGCAACAGCGGCAGGTCTGCTGCAATGCCCGTTTCGAAGGGCTGGGCTGGAAAATACCTGCGCGCCCGCGCCACGGCAGAGCGGACCACATCGCCCACATCGACCCAATCGCGCTTGGCTTTTAACGTTCCTGTCGAAATCCGTGTCATGTCGAGAAGGTTTGCGACAAAACGGCTGAGACGCGCGCCCTCTTCTTCTATGGACTGCAGAAGATCGTCGCGGCTTTCGGGCGTCATCTTCTCGCCAAGCTCTCGCAGGCTCGTCACAGCACCGGTGATCGTGGCAAGCGGAGTGCGCAGATCATGCGAAATGGAGGATAAAAGTGCCTCCCTGTAACGCTCGCTTTCCAGCCTCACTGCCTGCTTGGCGCTTTCGGAAGACAGGCGTGCGCGGTCAATCGCGGTGGCAGTCTGGTCTATGATTGCGGAGAACATGCGCTCGGCGTTTGAATCCAGCGCCTCGCTGCCCACCTCGTATCCGCAGACACCGACCACGCCATGCGGGCTGGTCAGGGGTCGAAACTGGAAGCGGCAATTTGGAAGCGTTCCGGTGCCGGCACCTGCAGGTTCGTTTCTGGTATTGGCCCAGCGTGCGGCGGCAATCTCGGCAATACCAAGCTCCGTATCGGGCGGCCAGGCTGCAGCTGTCTCCAACGTATCGCCACTTGCCCGCAGAAAGACGATGTTTCTGTTGATGCCGGCATGAAGCTGGCTGACGGAAGCCCAAAGCACCTCATCGACATCGGCGGTGCCGGATAGCTTGCGGGCAAAATCGTACAGCGCCTGCATGGCGGCGGCGCGGGCACGGGCGGTCTTTGCCTGTTCGCGGATGCGTGATCCGAGACTACCGGCCAGAATGGCCGCCACGACAAAGATGCAGAGCGCAAACACCTCATGCGGCGAGGCGATGGTGAATGTGTAAAGCGGGGGTATGAAAAAGAAGTTGTATGCCAAGGCGGACAGCATGGCCGCCATGAGGGCGGCAGCAAAACCGGCATAGGTCGCAGCGGCCAGGACAGCAATCAGAAACAGCAGTGATATATTTGGTAGATAAACGATGCGGTCGATCAGCGCGCCGATCAAGGCGGCCGGCAAGACGCATAGAAAGGCAATGCCAAGTGGCTTTGCAAGAGTGGGAAGTTTTGGCCAGGCTCTCCTCGTAGACGCCTGACGGCCCGATTTTTCATCGGCAGTGACGAGGTGAAGCCCTATGCCGCTCATTTCCCGCGTCAACGCATCGGCAAGGCTGCTGCGCAACGGGTTTCGAAACCATGAGCGACAGTGAGAGCCGATCACGATCTGCGTGGCGTGCTCCCGTCTGGCAAGTTTCAGGATTTCCGTCACGAAGTTGCTGCCGGTTATGCGCCGTGTCTCCGCTCCCAGTTTTTCGGCAAGCCGGAAGGTGTCATCGATGCGGCGAAGCTCGTCATCATCAAGGGTTTCACGGTCTGAATGCGCAATACTGACGACCAGCCACGGCGCATTCAGCCCAGATGCCAGGCGGCTGGCTACCCGAACCACCTTCTCCGACAGGATGTCGGAGCCGATACAGACCAGAAGCCTTTCTGACGTCGCCCACGGTCCTTCGATTGCGTTCTGACGCAGATAATCTATCATCTGGTCATCAACCCGGTCTGCGGTGCGCCGCAGGGCCAGCTCGCGCAATGCGGTCAGGTTGCCCAGGCGGAAAAACCTGTCTGCGGCGCGTTTGGCGCTTGCCGGAAGATAGACCTTGCCCTCCTGCAGTCGCGTAATGAGCTCGGCGGGCGGCAAATCCACAAGCACGACCTCATCCGCCTTCTTCAGGACAGTATCGGGAACTCTCTCGCGCACATTCACGCCGGTGATCTGCGCAACCAGATCGGAAAGGCTTTCAAGATGCTGGATATTGAGCGCGGTCCATACGTCTATTCCGGCTTCTATCAGTTCCTCTATGTCCTGATATCTTTTGGGATGGCGAAATCCTTCGGGATTGGAGTGGGCCAACTCATCCACGATGATCGTGCCCGGCTTTCTCGCCAGAGCAGCATCGAGATCGAATTCCTGCAAGTCCTTGCCGTGATACGCCACCTGCACACGAGGCAGCTTTTCCAGACCAGCCAACAGAGCTGAGGTTTCACTGCGCCCATGGGTCTCCGTCAGCCCCACGACGATTTCAAACCCGTCTGCGGCCAATCTCTGGGCGCGGTTGAGCATCGCATAGGTCTTGCCGACGCCCGGCGCAGCGCCAAGAAAAATCGTCAGCTTGCCCCGGCGGTCTTTATCCGCCAGGGCAAGCAATGCGTCAGGGTCAGGACGGTTGGTCCCGTAAGGCTCGTTCGTCGGCATTCAATATCAGCTCTTGAGCGCATCCAGCGCAAGGTTGAGTTCTAGCACATTCACGCGCGGTTGCCCGACAATTCCGAAGGCCGCACCCTCGATAGTTTTGTCAAGCAGAGCCCTGACCTGCTCGACAGGGAGTTGCCGCGCAGCCGCGATGCGATCGACCTGCGCCAGGGCAAATTCCGGCGAGATATGCGGATCAAGGCCCGAACCAGATGTCGTCACGGCATCTGCGGGGATGGAGCCCGTAATGCCGGTGGATTTCAACCGCTCGACATCGCCCGCAACGCGATCACGCAGCTTGGCCGATGTTGTGCCCAGGTTCGAGCCGGATGAAGCCGATGCATTATAGGGATCGGGCGACGTCGCGGACGGACGAGACCAGAAATAACGCGGAGACGTGAAATTCTGGCCGATGAGATCGGAGCCTATGACCGCATCGCCGCGCCTGATGACGCTGCCATTGGCCTGTTGCGGCATGAGCACCTGCGCGATGCCGGTGACCGCAAGCGGATAGGCAACACCGGTGACGAGCGTCAGAAGAACGAGAATGACAAAAGCGGGTCTGACAAGTTTCAACATGATTTACACCAGATGCAGGGCCGTAACGGCCATATCGACAAGCTTGATCCCGGCGAAAGGCAGCAAAAGCCCTCCGAAACCATAGATCAGAAGGTTACGGCGCAAGAGTGCAGCAGCACTGGATGGCCGGTAGGCTATACCCTTCAGGGCGAGGGGTATGAGTGCGATAATGATGAGCGCATTGAAGATGACCGCCGAAAGGATGGCCGATTGCGGCGTGGAAAGCCCCATGATGTTAAAGGCGGTGAGTGCAGGATAGGTCGTTACGAACAGAGCAGGGATGATCGCGAAGTATTTTGCAACGTCATTGGCGATGGAGAATGTCGTCAAAGATCCGCGCGTCATCAGCAACTGCTTGCCGATTTCAACAATCTCGATGAGCTTCGTCGGGCTGGAATCGAGATCGACCATGTTTGCGGCTTCTCGCGCAGCCTGGGTTCCGCTCTGCATCGCAACGCCCACATCCGCCTGCGCCAAAGCGGGCGCATCATTTGTGCCGTCTCCACACATGGCGATCAGACGGCCGCCCTGCTGCTCGCGGCGGATATAAGCGAGCTTGTCTTCAGGCGTGGCTTCGGCGAGAAAATCGTCGACACCGGCTTCAGAAGCGATGGCCGCGGCCGTAACCGGGTTGTCACCCGTCACCATGACGGTACGGATGCCCATGGCACGAAGCGCTGCGAAACGCTCCTTGATGTCAGGTTTGACCACGTCTTTGAGATGAATGACGCCGAGCAGACGTTTCCCATCCGCCACGCCAAGCGGTGTACCGCCCGAACGTGCGACGCTGTCCACCGCCTGCATGAATCCGCGCGGAGCATCCTTGTCCGTCAGTCCGGTAAATTTCAGGACCGCATCGATCGCACCCTTTCGCAACTGGTGAGACCCCATATCGACGCCTGAAAGACGGGTCTGTGCACTGAACGCAATCGTGCTGTCGACAACGGCCTTTGGAGTGGAAAGGCCAAACTCTCCGGTCGCAAGTGCCGCAATGGAACGTCCCTCCGGCGTTTCATCCGACAGGCTGGCAAGAAGCGCTGCCTCGGCAAGTTGATGCTGCGTTACACCAGGGGCGGGAATGAAGTCTGCCGCCATTCGGTTGCCGAAGGTGATCGTGCCTGTCTTGTCCAGAAGAAGTGTATCGACATCGCCCGCGGCTTCGACCGCACGCCCCGATGTGGCAATGACGTTGAAGCGGACAAGGCGGTCCATCCCGGCTATGCCGATTGCAGAAAGCAGCCCACCAATGGTGGTAGGAATGAGCGTAACGAGCAGCGCCGCGAGAACCGTGACCGAAAGGACGGTGCCGGAATAGCCTGCCAGACCCCAGATAGTCAGGACGATGATCAGGAACACAAGGGTAAGGCCGGAAAGCAGGATGGACAGGGCGATTTCATTCGGTGTCTTCTGCCGTTCTGCCCCTTCGATGAGCGCAATCATACGGTCCACAAAACTGGCACCCTGCGGTGTGGTAATGCGGATCTTCAGCTGATCGGACAGAACCTGCGTTCCCCCCGTGACGGCAGAGCGATCGCCACCGGACTCGCGGATCACGGGGGCGGACTCGCCGGTGATGGCGCTTTCATTGACGGAGGCAACGCCTTCGATGACCTCTCCATCTCCGGGGATGAGCTCTCCCGCTTCCACCACCACCACGTCGCCCAGCGCGAGCATGGTGGCGGGAACCGTCTCGATGGTGCCGTTGGCGCCAATGCGACGCGCGGTGAGATCGGAGCGGCTGCGTTTGAGGCTTTCCGCCTGTGCGCGGCCACGTCCTTCCGCCACCGCTTCTGCGAAGGTGGCAAACAGGACCGTGAACCACAACCAGGCGGCAATCTGGCCAGAGAAGCCAGCCGCGCCGTTGCCTGCCAGGGCGTCTCGAACAAAAATGACGGTCACCATAGCGGCCACCACTTCCGTCACGAAGATGACGGGTGTTCGTATGAGTTGTCGAGGATCGAGCTTGACAAATGCCTGCTTGATGGCGGGCAAGATGATGGCTGGATCAAAAAGACCAGGTTTTTCCGGCTTTTGTGACATTTATTGTTTTCCTTTAGAAGGTCTGACCGGCCAGCATGGCGAAATGTTCGACGATGGGCCCAAGTGCCAGAGCCGGGAAATATTGAAGCCCGCCCAGGATGAGGATGATACCGACCAGAAGTCCGACAAAGAGCGGACCATCTGTTGGGAAGGTGCCGGTGGAGGCGGGAACGCGGACCTTTGCGGCAAGCGAACCGGCGATAGCCATGACCGGGATGGCGTAGGCGAACCGTCCGAGCAACATGGCGAGCCCAAGCGTTGTGTTGTACCAGCTGGTATTGCCCGAAAGGCCACCTAAGGCCGAGCCATTATTGCCCGCGGCAGACGTAAAGGCATAGAGGATTTCCGAGAGACCATGAGGACCAGCCGTACCGATACTGGCAACGGCAGATGGCAACATGGCCGAGACCGCCGAAAATCCAAGGATGGTCAAAGGCAGAATGAGAACGGCCAGCATGGCGCATTTCATTTCCCGTCCCTCAATCTTCTTGCCCAGAAACTCCGGGGTCCTGCCAACCATCAGGCCAGCGACGAAGACCGCCAGAAGAGCAAAGACGAGCATCCCATAGAGGCCCGAACCGACGCCACCGGGAAGGATTTCTCCGAGCTGGATCAGAAACATCGGCACCAAGCCGCCTAGTCCCGTAAAGGAGCCGTGCATACCGTTTACACCACCATTCGAAAGGCCGGTGGTAACGGCGGCATAGAGCGCGGTCATGGCCTGGCCGAAGCGCAGTTCCTTGCCCTCCATATTGCCCTGTAGGGCATCAACGCCAAGCGCGGTGACGATGGAGTTGCCCGACGCTTCCGCCCAGTAGATCGTTGCAACACCGGCAATGAGCAGGATAGCCATTGCCGACAGCAGCACCCAGCCCTGGCGGCGATTACCGACCATCTGGCCAAAGGTATAGACCAGCGCAGAAGAGACGCACAACATCGCGAAAATGTTGATGTAGTTCGAAAATGCGGTCGGGTTTTCAAAGGGGTGGGCCGCATTGGCATTGAAGAAGCCGCCGCCATTCGTTCCCAGCTGCTTGATAGCTTCCTGGCTGGCAACCGGCCCAAGCGAGATGACCTGCTGGGCACCTTCAAGGGTCGTTGCCGTCACGCTGGCGTCGAGCGTCTGGGGCACGCCGGTCCAGACAAAGACCAGTGCGATGACGAGTGCCAGTGGCACAAGCACGTAAAGCGTCGCCCTGGTCATATCCACCCAGAAATTGCCGAGGGTCGTTGCCTGTGAACGCATGAAGGCGCGCGTAAACGCCATTGCCATGGCAATACCAACCGCCCCCGACAGGAAGTTCTGGACAGTCAGGCCGACCATCTGGCTGAAATGACTCATCGTCGCTTCGCCAGCATAGTTCTGCCAGTTCGTGTTGGTGACAAAACTGACGGCAGTGTTGAATGCGAGATCAGGCGGAACACCGACAAAACCCTGCGGATTGAAAGGCAGATAGGCCTGCAGCCGCAAAATCCCGTAGAGGAAGAGGAAACTCGCCAGCGAAAAGGCCAGCATGGAAAGCGTATAGGCCAGCCAGCCCTGCTCCTTGTCCATGCTGGTGCCACAGGCACGGTAGATGCCGCGCTCAATCGGCACGAGAACAGGAGAAAGAAAGGTCCTTTCGCCCGAAAACACCTTCGCCATATAAAGGCCCAGCGGTTTGACGACGCAGAGCACGGCGAGGAAGAGGAGGCTGATCTGCAGCCACCCGATAATGGTCATGGAAATTCTCCCCGAAGGTCAGAAGCGCTCGGGACGCAACAGCGTCACGACGAGATAGACGACAAGAGCGCCGGCCACGGCCAGCGCGAGCAAAGCTTCGATCATGCCGTCCTCACAATGAGCTGAGCGCGCGGGCGTAAAGGGCAAAGCCAATCAGCACGCAACTGCCAGTGAGAATGAAGACAATGTCGGACATGTGTTTCTCCTATGATGAGGAGGCAACCTTACGTCCGGACCGCGTCAGGGTTCGATTGGGAATAAAGGTAAGGCACATAAGGAAAACATAAAGAAGAGCGCCACCCGTCTAGACCGGCTCTCCTTTATCGAGCTTCTGCAGGAACAGGCGGGCGCTCTGCCTGTAATCCTCGCGTTTTGTATCGCTCATCCGCCGCCATGTCGCGTAAGGCTGGGCCAGCCTTCGATTGCCCGATAGCTTTTCGGCATTTCTGTCCAGAAAATCCCAATAGAGCGCATTGAACGGACATGCCCCCTCGCCGGTCTTGCGGTGAACGTCATAGCGACAGTTTTCGCAGTAATCAGACATTCTGGAAATATAGGCGCCGCTGGCGGCATAAGGTTTCGATCCGAGAAGGCCGCCATCGGCAAACTGGCTCATGCCGATCACATTGGGCAGTTCCACCCACTCATAGGCATCAGCATAGACTTCTAGATACCATTCGTGGACGGCATGGGGATCAAGCCCGGCAAGCAAAGCGAAATTGCCTGTGATCATCAACCTCTGAATATGGTGGGCGTAGGCGTTGTCGATGGTTTCACGGATGACCGTTGCCATGCAAGCCATGTCGGTTTTTCCGCTCCAGTAGAAGTCCGGAAGCGGCCGGCTGGCGTCAAGGAAATTTTTTCGCGCATAGTCGGGCATGAACATCCAGTAGACACCCCGGATGTATTCCCGCCAGCCAATGATCTGGCGGATAAAGCCTTCCACGGCATTGATGGGGGCATCCCCCTGCAGGTAGGCCCTTTCTGCCGCCTGGCATACGGCCAGCGGATCGAGAAAGCCGATATTGATGTAAAAGGAAATGAGCGAGTGGTTGAGGTTCGGATCGTCTCTCACCATCGCATCCTGCGTTTCTCCGAACCGGGGCAGAAACTCGACAATGAACGCGTCCGCTGCCTTTTCGGCATCTTTGCGCGTTACCGCGAACGAAAATCCCTTGGCCTTGCCCATATGGTCGGGAAAGCGCGCATCGACCAGTTCCATGACGGAGCGTGTCGTTTCATCCGGTGCGAAGGTTGGATGACGCGGGCGGAACAAGTCGGTCTTTGCAGGGGCCCGGTTTTCGCTGTCATAGTTCCATCGTCCGGAAACCGGCTGGTCGCCTTCCATCAGGAGACCGGTCTTGCGGCGCATTTCGCGATAGAAAAACTCCATCGTCATCTGTTTGCGCCCTTCGGCCCATTGCCGAAAGTCTTCATGGGAGGCAATGAACCTGCGATCGGTCCTGATATCCACGGACCGGCCCATCTGCTCTTCCCAGTTTTGCATGGCGTGCAACACGCGCCATTCCCCCGGCTCGGTCACAACGATATGTTCCGGGTTGAGGCTGCCAACCGCCCTCTTCAGTTCTCCAGTGAAAGAGCCGGTGTTTTCATCATCATCAAGCCTGATATAGCGGACCTCGAACCCTTTGGCAGAAAGCTCTTCTGCAAAATGCCGCATTGCCGAGAGGATAAGGATTATCTTCTTGCGATGGTGGCGAACATAGGTCGTTTCCTCTGCCACCTCGCACATGAGAACCACGTCGTTGGCGGGGTCAGCGCCCTCCAGCGACGAAATCTCAAGGGATAACTGATCGCCCAGAATGAAGATGAGATTGCGGCAACGGGACATGGCGGGACTCTCTGACGTTTCGAATGAGATACGAAGGCGTGAGCTCAACGGATCAGGGAACGATCTGAGCAGAAAAAAGTGCCGCAGACGGTACAATGTCCCGCGATTGGCGTTCGGCAAGGCACCGATTTGAGTATGGGATAGCAGAAATCCACAGGGCTTGGCGCGGCATTTCTACGACTTTCAGGGCCAGTTTTCGAGATGAGCGCAATCCGTTCCGACGTCGCTTGACACAAATGAACTAACTGGTACAAACAATAGTGTTACGGCCGTCAGCGCGGGAGGCGTGGACGTGCAGTTTGACATCCACCACGGTAAAAGGCGGTGGCGGCTGTGAGGAAAGAGCAGAGAATAGCTCTGGCCGAAGAGGGAGGATGAATGTCTTACACGCTTGATTTTTCGGCTGTCTATGACCGCCTGCCCGAGTTGCTGCTTGCGTGCCTTGCCACGATCGGGCTGGCACTGGCGGGCATGTTCTTCGCGATGATCATCGGCGTTCTCGGTGTCGTCGCGCGCGGTTCGCGTTTCAAGCCTCTGCGAGCGCTCGTCATCGGCTTTGTCGAACTCATCCGCAACACACCGTTTCTGGTCCAGATCTTTTTCATCTTCTTCGCGCTTCCCCAACTGGGCCTGCGGCTGAATCCGACAACCACTGCCGTCGTCGCGCTTGCCTTAAACGGCGGCGCCTATGCCATCGAGATCATTCGCGGCGGTGTGGATGCAATTCCCAAAGGTCAGGTCGAAGCAGGCCTTGCGCTGGGACTGCGACGTGCGCAGATCTTCCGCCACATCATCCTCAAGCCAGCCCTGCGCGCCGTCTACCCATCCTTGACCAGCCAGTTCATCATGCTGACGCTGACGACCTCTGTCTGCACATCCATTGCCGCATATGAATTGACGTCGGTTGCCCAGAGGATCGAGGCGGAAACGTTCCGGTCCTTCGAGGTCTACTTCTCGATCACGCTGCTCTACCTCGTCATTTCCTCCCTGATGATGGGCGTTTTCTCGGTGATTTCTCGCCTTTCTTTCAGCTATCCGGTCAAGTAAGGGGAAACAATGACGCCTATCGGTGCCAACGAATTGTTTTTCCTGATGCAGGGCCTGAAATGGACGCTTGCACTGACGGTCATCGGCTTTATCGGCGGCGGTATCTTCGGCCTGTGCGTGGCGCTTGCCAGAACTGCGGAAAGCCCCATCGGGCAGCGTATCACCGCCGGTTATATCGCGGTGTTTCAGGGCACGCCGCTGCTCATGCAGCTTTTTGTCGTCTATTACGGCGTTGGGCTGGTTGGCCTCGACATCGACGCATGGATCGCGGTTGCCATTGCATTTACGCTTCATGCCAGTGCCTTTCTGGGTGAAATCTGGCGTGGTGGCATCCAGGCGGTGTCAAAGGGCCAGACCGAGGCCGCCAAGGCGCTTGGGCTTCACTACGTGTCCCGCATGAAGGACGTCGTCCTGCCGCAGGCTTTCAAGATATCGCTCCCGGCGACAATCGGCTTCATGGTCCAGCTCATCAAGGGCACGTCGCTGGCCGCCATTGTCGGCTTTGTTGAACTGTCCCGCGCCGGACAGATCGTTTCCAACCAGACCTTCAAGCCTCTGACGGTTTTTGCCATCGTTGGCCTGATCTACTTCCTGATTTGCTGGCCGCTTTCTCTTTGGGGCGCCAGCGTCGAAAAGCGACTGCAGACTGCATCGCGATAGTATCCGTCATCAGCTTTGTTAGGAGGAGCAAAAGATGAAATCCAAGAGTGTAAAACTAAACCGCCGCGCCATTCTTGCATTGGCCGCTGCAACGGTCACATTGCCATTTATCGCACCGGTGGATGCCTTTGCAGGCACGGTCGATGAGGCAAAGGCCAAGGGCAAAGTGGTCATCGGTATTCAGGGCGATAACTCGCCTTGGGGCTTCGTCAATTCGAGCGGCGTTCAAGATGGCCTCGATGCCGACATTGGCAAGGCTTTTGCCGAATACCTCGGCGTGAAGGCTGAGTTCGTGCCGCTGGCCGTTGCCAACCGCATTCCAGCACTGATGACCGGCAAGGTCGACGTTCTCTTCGCCACCATGGGCATGACCGCCGAGCGTGCGAAAACGATCCAGTTCTCGCAGCCATATGCCGGCAACGTCCTGTCCGTCTACGGACCGAAGGACAAGAAGATCGCTGGCTTTGACGACCTTTCCGGTGTCGCTGTCGGCGTGCCGAAGTCGAGCGCGATGGACACGGCAATTACTGCCGGTGCAGGCACAAAGGCCAACATTCTGCGCTTCGATGATGACGCAGCCAACATTCAGGCTCTCATTTCCGGCCAGGTCGAAGTTGTTGGCGGCAATCAGTTCTACGGCGACCGCCTGAATGCAGCCGCAGCAGGCAAGTACGAATCGAAGTTCGATCTGACGACCCTTTACAACGGCGCAGGCACGCGTCCGGGCGAGAAGGACTGGAACGAAACGATCAACGCCTTCCTGACCAAGATCAAGGGCGATGGAGAGCTCGCGAAGATCTACACCAAGTGGATGAAGCGCGACGTTCCAAGCTTCCCGGCATCCCTGCCTGAGATCCCGTTCACAGCCAAGTAATGAAGGAGGTTACCATGCCGCAAGATACCGCCGCGCAGGTTCCGCTGATTGCCCTTGAAGGGGTGGAGAAGTGGTATGGAGCCTTTCATGCCCTGAAGAACATCAACCTTTCGGTTCGCAAAGGCGAGAAAATCGTCCTTTGCGGGCCGTCCGGCTCGGGCAAATCGACCCTGATCCGCTGCATCAACCATCTCGAAGATACCCAGGGCGGCACGATCACCGTCGAGGGAACGAAGCTGACGAGCTCTGCCGCCGCAATCGATACCGTTCGGCGCGAAGTCGGCATGGTGTTTCAGAACTTCAATCTGTTCCCGCACAAGACAATTCTCGAAAACTGCACTTTGGCACCGATGCGGGCAAAAGGTCTTTCCAAAGCCGAGGCCGAGACAATCGCTCGCAAATATCTCGAACGCGTTCGCATTCTCGATCAGGCGGAAAAATATCCGGCCCAGTTGTCGGGCGGCCAGCAGCAACGTGCGGCAATTGCCCGGGCATTGTGCATGGAGCCTAAAGCCATGCTGTTTGACGAGCCCACATCGGCGCTGGATCCGGAAATGGTCAAGGAAGTGCTGGACACGATGATTGGACTTGCCCGAGATGGCATGACCATGATCTGCGTGACCCACGAAATGGGCTTTGCCCGTCAGGTTGCAGACCGCGTGGTGTTCATGGCGTCCGGCGAGATCATCGAGGAAGCCCCGCCTGAAGAGTTTTTCCGTGATCCCAAACATCAGCGGACACGCACGTTCCTTGGCGAAATTCTCGCCCATCACTGACGAGACGACGGACAACAGCGCCAGATGCGGGCTGGGTCACCACATCAATCGACGAGTATGCATTCCATGACAGACAGACCATCCCTGAAAGTCGGGCTGATTGGTGCCGACATCCAGCTTTCCAAGACGCCGCCCATGCATATGCGCGAGGGCCAGGCGCACGGGATCGACTATTCCTATGAGCTGATGGACATCCACGCGCGAAATCTGCCGGAAAGCGCCCTGCCCCAGCTGCTGGATGAAGCGCAGGCACGCGGCTTTGCAGGCTTGAACATCACCCACCCTTTCAAACAACGCGTCATTTCCCACCTCGACGCCCTTTCGGACGATGCCCGTATGCTCGGCGCGGTCAACACCGTCGTCTTTCGCGATGGAAAACGCACCGGTCACAACACGGACTGGTACGGCTTTTTCGAGAGCTTCAAGCGGGGCTTGCCCAATGCGAAACGCGACCGGGCTCTCCTCATCGGCGCGGGCGGCGCGGGAGTAGCGGTCGCCCACGCGGCGTTGAAGCTCGATATCAGGCATCTCGATATCTTCGATCAGGACAAGGAGCGCGCCCGACAGCTGGCAGAACAGCTCAACGAGCGTTTCGGGAGCAAACGCGCCTTTACGGTCGAAGCGCCCGAGAAGTCGCTTCCCCATGCCGATGGCTTGATCCACGCCACACCTGTGGGGATGCCAGCGCATCCGGGAATTCCGGTTGCGGAAGAGCTCCTCGAAAGCCGTCACTGGGTCGCTGATATCGTTTATATGCCGCTGGTGACAGCGCTCTTGGCAGCAGCGGAAGCGAAGGGCTGCAAGACCCTGCCCGGCGGCGGAATGGCCGTGTTCCAGGCGGTTGGAGCGTTCCGGCTGTTTGCCGAGCGGGAGCCAGATTCTGACCGGATGGCAGCGCATTTCAAGGAATTGTGTGAAGCCGAGGCCTTGGGATGAGACACGCAGCACCGCAGCCAAAGCTCTGTTTGAACTTGTCTGCGGGTAAGGCCCTAATCGCCTGTTCCGATGGCTTCCATGTGGTCGACACGAAGCACGTAGCGCAAGACCATGTCGGCAACATGCCTCGACAAGGCCTCCTGCCCCTCATCGGTGAACAGCTTTTCCCCAAAAATGAAGGAAAAGGTAGCGGAATTCGACACGTTGAAAAAGGAAAGTGCGCTGATCTGCCAGTGCAGTTCCAGCGCTTCGATGCCAGCGCGAAAGACGCCCTTTTTCTGACCTCTGGCAAGAACGCCCTCCAGCGCTTCGATTGCGGGTCGGTTCAGCTGACGGATGGTTTCGGACGCCTGCATATGTCTGCCGTGATGGACGTTTTCGATCATCACCATGCGAATGAATGCCGGGTTGCGCCGGTGATGGTCGAAGGTGAAACGACAGAGCTTTTCAAGCGCAGCCCGTGGCTCCATATCGTCAAGCTCAAGATCGCTTTCGCCGCCGCGCACCTTCGCATAGGCCTCTTCAAGCACCTGCTGATACAGGCCTTCCTTGTCGCCGTAATAATAGTAGATCATGCGTTTGGACGTGCGGGTGCGCGCAGCGATTTCATCGATGCGCGCACCCGAGAGACCGTTCTGGGAAAACTCTTCCATCGCCACCGAAAGAATGTCGCGCCTGACGCCCTCAGGGTCGCGCTTGGCCTGCCGCGTTGCGGTTGGCCTGCTCAAAGTTGCGGCTTTCGTCATTGTTCCACCCATTAGCGGTCAGCCCATCCCAAACCGAACCCGTATTATTAACTAATTAGTACATAACACCGGAAAGGAAGGCAATATGGTCACCTCTGGCACGGAGAAGCAAAAGCTGCCGATGCGGACTTCCATCGCAACAGTTTCCATCAGCGGAGAATTCCCCGAAAAGCTGGCCGCAATCGCCAAGGCGGGCTTTGCCGGTGTCGAAATCTTCGAGAATGATTTCCTGACCTACGACGCCTCACCGCGCGAGGTCCGCGCCATGGTTCGTGACCACGGGCTGGAAATAACATTGTTTCAGCCATTCCGAGATTTCGAAGGAATGCCCGACCAGCATCGGCAGCGGGCTTTCGAAAGAGCAGAGCGCAAATTCGACATTATGGGCGAGCTCGGCACAGATCTGATGCTGATCTGCTCCAACGTCTCGCCGATTTCGCTTGGCGGAATCGACAGGGCCGCAAATGACTTCCATGAGCTCGGGGAGCGTGCTGCGCGCCACGGACTGCGTGTCGGCTATGAGGCGCTGGCATGGGGTCGGCATATCAGCGACCATCGCGATGCGTGGGAAGTCGTGCGTCGTGCAGATCACGCCAATGTCGGTATCATCCTGGACAGTTTCCACACGCTTTCACGCAAGATCGATCCCAACTCGATCCGCTCCATTCCAGGCGACAAGATCTTCATCGTCCAGCTAGCCGATGCCCCTCTCTTTGACATGGATCTTCTTTATTGGAGCCGTCACTTCCGCAACATGCCGGGTGAAGGCGATCTACCCGTGGTGGAGTTCATGCGGGCCGTTGCAGCGACGGGCTATTGCGGACCGCTTTCGCTGGAGATTTTCAACGACCAGTTCCGCGGCGGCTCGGCCCGTCTTCTGGCAGAAGATGGCCATCGGTCCCTGATCAACCTCATGGACAAGGTGGGCCGACTGGAGCCAGACATTCGTATTGCGGCACCGCACATGCCAGACCCCGTGGAAACTTCGGGCGTCGAATTCGTCGAGTTTACCACCGGACCATCGGAAAAGGAGCAGCTGGAGACATTGCTGGGCTCGCTCGGTTTTAGCAAAGCCGCACGCCACTGCAACCGCGAAGTCGATTTGTACACACAGGGCGATATCCGCATCGTCATCAATACCGACAGCACTGGAGACAGTTTCGCGGGCGCTTCCTATTCGGTCCACGGCACGAATGCCTATGCTTTCGGGCTTGGCGTCAAAAACGCGGCTGCAGCCCTGGAGCGTGCTGCGGCCCTGGGCGCGACCACATTTCTTGAACCTAGAAAAAGCGGCGAGGCGTCTATCCCGGCCATTCAGGGTGTCGGAAACGGCGTCATCTACTTTCTTGACGGCTCTCCGGCCCTTTCAGACATATGGAAAAAGGAATTCGTGCCCGTCGAAGGTTCCATCGGCGCCGATGCCGGTTTGACCAGAATAGACCATCTCGCCCAGACGACGCGCTATGACGAAATGCTGACATGGCTGTTGTTCTATACGTCGATATTTTCGATGCGGCGCACATCCATGGTCGATGTGGTGGAGCCGGGCGGGCTTGTCCGCAGCCAGGCAATAGAAAGCCTACCCAAGCCTGATTTCCGCCTGACCATGAACGGCGCAGACAACCGCAAGACCTTTGCCGGCAAGTTCCTGGCTGAGGGCTTCGGCACCAGCATCCAGCACATTGCTTTCTCCACCGATGATATTTTCGCGACCGCAAAGCAGCTTCATGCCTGCGGTTTTCAGCCTTTGCCGATTTCGCGAAACTATTATGATGATCTTGAAGCCCGTTTCGGACTGGAGCCGGAATTGTCAGATGCGCTGCGCGCATCGAGCATTCTGTATGATCGCGATGAGAATGGCGAATATTTCCAGATTTATAGCCAGACCTTTGGCGAAGGCTTCTTCTTCGAAATCGTGGAACGGCGGGGCCAATATAATGGCTACGGTGCGATGAATGCCCCATTCCGCATCGGCGCGCAAAGACGAATGTCTCGCCCGGCAGGAATGCCTCGGGATTAAAGAAGACAGCGCTCGGAGTTAGTTCTCTCTGCTTTCGTGCCGGAAGCCAAGGTTATCCAGACCCCGGCGGACTTCCGGCGCGTTCATGAACAGCCTCCATAGAATACCGGAGCGATAATTTTCCATCATCGCGACGATAGGCCCCTGATCTATGGCCAGATGCGTGTCTGCAATCCAGTTCGACCCGGGCGCAAAGGCATCGACAAAGCCATAGCGACCGATGAGCTTGCCATCCTGATAACAAGCAAATGCCCGTATTGCCCGGATTGCCTCGTCGGGCATCACCGGAAAAGCAGATAGGGCAGCGGTGGGTGCAATGACACCGTCATCGTTGGAAGGCGAATGAACGCGATATCCGTTCGGGCCATCGCTCGCCGTCATGCCCCAGAAATCCTGCCCGGAAAATTTCGACAGGCAATAATCGTGGTTGATGCGCGTATGCGCTTCCACCTGCTCCTGATAGTGACAATAGCGGTCTGACAAACCCCTCGGGTCCAGTCCGCAGAAGGAATATTGCGAGAGAAACAGCGGGCCACCAAATGGCTCGCCTAAAGGCAGGACTGTGCCCATATAGCTGTTACCGTTGACCATTGCCCCTGAGCGCGCCCAACCTTGATGATAGTTGATGGCATTGATGGAATGGTTCTGCGAACCTGCGGCGAGGATGTAGCAAACCAGCGCCTCGTTCCAGCCGCTGATGGCAATATCGAAGCACCATCGGTATTTCGGGCTCCAATGCCACCACAATGGCCCATCGGACCCTTGTGTGTACCAGTCCCATTCCGCCGCGGTTACAAGATCGTGGGCGAGGTTGCGGAACCTGGTTTCGGCCAGCGTCAGCCCTGAGAAGTACTCGCGGGCGCAGATCAGCCCCTGCAACAGAAGTGCTGTTTCCACCAGATCACCGCCATCGTCCTTCGGACCGAATGGAATGACCTTGCTGGTCCCCGCATCCACGAAATGTGCAAAGGCACCGTGGAATCGCTTCGCCTTTCGCAAGCTGTGGACCATTGTCGTCACACGTTCCAGAGCCTGGTCGCGTGTGATCCAGCCTCTCTCGGCACCGACGATGATAGCCAGAAAGCCGAAACCGGTTCCGGAGATGGAGGCGATCTCGTTGATCGGCGTCCCGTCGGCTCTCAGACGGTCGCGCACCAGTCCAGATACCGGATGGCTACCGAGCCAGAAATATTCAAATGTCCGGTGATGGATGTCGTCCACATCATCAGGTACCGCTTTGTCTGGCGACCGAATGCTCTGGCCGAATGCCGTAACCCTGGTATCCAAAATGCTGTCCGGTCTCGTTACGATACAGTGCTTATCGTCAACTACATCAGCATATTAGGGCAGCTATGGGGCAAAATGAAAGCTTGGCCAAGATCGACAGAAGGCGTCACGTCGTACTGTCGATTTTGGCCAAGCGCGGTCATTCGTAGATGACCACCACGTCACCGGACTGAAGGTAATCACCTTCTTTTACCCGTAACCGCACCGTGCCGGATTTCGGCGCGATGAGTTGCGTTTCCATCTTCATGGCTTCCATCACCGCGACGAGATCGCCTTGCGACACCTCGTCGCCATCGGCCACCTTGAATGATTGCAAGGTGCCTGAAACTGGGGCCATGATGCCGTCCTGCTGTGTGGCGGTGGAAGTTGAAGCCGCAGGCCGATCTGTCCCAACCCCGCCTAGTCCAGCCAGCAGAAGGTGAGGCAGGCCGACACTTGTCCGTTTGCCATCGATTTCCAGCCATGTGCGGATCATCGTGGCGTCGTCAACCGGAGCGGGCCGCTCCATTGCTTCCGGGATGTCGGCAAAATCGGTTTCAATCCAGCGCGTATGAACCTTGAAGCCGTCCTCAGCCGTAAAATCGGGAGAGTCGATTGCGGCACGATGAAAGGGAAGAACGGTGGCGATGCCTTCGATCTTGAATTCCTTCAGCGCACGGCGGGCGCGGCGCAAAACCTGTTCACGGTCCGCTCCGGTCACAATGAGTTTTGCCATAAGCGAGTCGAAAACACCGGGAATGGTCGATCCCGTGACCACGCCGCTGTCGAGCCGGATACCGGGTCCAGACGGGGGCTCGAAGAGCGAGATCGCGCCCGGTGTCGGCAGGAAGCCACGACCGGGATCTTCGGCATTGATACGAAATTCCATCGAGTGACCACGGGGTTCCGGGGTCTCGGTCACGCGCAATGCATGGCCCTCTGCGACGCGGAACTGCTCGATGACAAGATCGATGCCCGTCGTTTCTTCTGTGACAGGATGCTCCACCTGAAGACGTGTATTGACCTCAAGGAAGGAAATGGTGCCATCTACTCCCAGCAGGAACTCGACCGTTCCGGCGCCTGAATATTTGGCTGCGGCGCATATTGCCTTCGCAGCTTCGTGGATTTTCTGCCGCTGCTCGCCACTTAAGAACGGCGCGGGCGCCTCTTCGATCAGTTTCTGGTTCCGGCGCTGCAGTGAACAATCGCGGGTTCCAAGCACGACCACATTGCCATGCTTGTCGGCTATGACCTGCGCTTCGATGTGACGTGGGCGATCCAGAAACCGCTCCAGGAAGCATTCGCCGCGCCCGAAGGCTGCCGTCGCTTCACGAACGGCGGAATCGTAGAGATCGGCGATCTCATCAAGCTTCCAGGCAACCTTGATGCCACGTCCGCCACCGCCATGTGCGGCCTTGATGGCCACCGGCAGGCCGTGTTGCTCTGCGAATGCGACAACCTCGGCTGCGGTCGCAACCGGACCGTCGCTGCCTGCAACAAGCGGGGCGCCGACACTGGTTGCAATGCGGCGTGCCTCGACCTTGTCACCCAATATCCTGATCACCTCAGGATCAGGGCCGATCCATATCAACCCTGCATCGATGACGGCCTGAGCGAATTCAGCCCGTTCCGACAAAAAGCCATAGCCGGGGTGAACCGCGTCGGCACCGGAGCGGCGGGCAATGGCAATCAGCTTTTCGATGTTCAGATAGGTGTCTGCGGGTCTAACGCCTTCCAGCGCATAGGCCTCATCGGCGAGCCGAACGAAGACGGCATCCTGATCGGGGTCGGCGTAGACCGCCACGGATCCGATACCATAATCGCGACAGGCGCGGATGATGCGCACCGCAATCTCACCGCGATTGGCAATCAGTACTTTCTTCATGGCTGCTCTCCCGATATTTTTGTTTTCCTGGTCGCAGCAATCTCTGCGAAGGGCCCAAGCGGGCGAAACTGTATCTTGGCGTTGATGGGTATCTGGCCCGCGAGATCAAGATGATACTCTGCAACAGCGCCCACGACGGGATATCCACCAGTGAGCGGATGGTCCGCGAGGAACAGAACTGGCTGCCCGCTATGGGGAATCTGGATCGCGCCGGTCGCGGTGCCTTCGCTTGGGAGTTCTGCACTGTCCCTGCGCTCCAGTGGCTCATCACCCGCCAGCCGAATGCCCACGCGGCTCGACTGGGGTGTGACCTGCCAAAGCTGGCTCGTCAGTGTTTCGACACCTTTTTGCGTGAACCAGTCCGTCCGGGGACCATAGACAATGTCGAGTGTCACAGTGTCACCGGAGCTGGGCAAATCGAATGCCGGAAGCTCATGGATTGAAACGGAGGAAAGCCCGCTCTTGTCATTGCGCAGCTCCAGCACGGATCCCGCCACGATGGCCTCAGGCCCGACGACGGCGAGGGTATCCGTTGCAGCGCTTCCCAAGACCGGCGCGACATCAAAGCCGCCGCGAACCGCGAGATAGCTCCGCATACCCTTAGCCGGATTTCCGAATTTGACCCCATCGCCTGGTTCGAGGGATATCGGAGTGTATGTTCCAGTCTCAAAGCTGCAGGATGCGCCTTCTACCGTGATGACGCATGGCGCGCCTGCCACGCCGATCACGGCGCGCGTCGTGCTCTTGAAGGAAAAGCCGCCCAGTGTCAGTTCCAGACAGGCCGTGTTGACGGGATTGCCGACAATGCGATTGGCAGCGTTGAACGAGGAACGATCGAGAGCCCCCGACGCAGACACGCCCTGACCGGTCTGCCCGAAGCGTCCCAGATCCTGAAAAATGGCCGGGATCGGTGCTGACAAAACTTCAAAGCGGGCGGAATTGGAGGTCGAGCGGACATCGGCGCCCGTTGATGGGGTCTCAGCCGTTTCAACCTCTTTGCCGGACTTCTCCATATCGAAAAACCGCACGCGATAGCCGGGCTGCAAGATAGCGCCAGGGTCCCGTCCAATGTCCCACATTTTCAAAGGCGTGGTGCCCAGTATCTGCCAGCCGCCGGGGCTGTTTTGTGGATAGACGCCGCTGAAAGCACCCGCGAGAGCAACAGATCCGGCCGGAATACGGGTGCGCGGGCTTTGACGGCGCGGCACATGCAGGGCTGGATCGCCACCGACGAGATATCCGAAGCCGGGAGCGAAGCCACAGAATGCGACCGTAAACTCACTCTCTGTGTGGCGACGAATAACCTCTTCGACACTCAGACCCGTCAGTTCGGCAACGTCGGCGAGATCCTCGCCATCGTAACGAACCGGAATTTCAACCAGCTTGTCCGAGGGCACGATCTTGGCAGACAGATCACGTGTTGCGATTTCACAAGCCAGATCTTCAGCACTGATATCGGCGGGCCTGAAGCGGATCATCAAGGTACGGGCAGCGGGCACCGTCTCCTCAATGCCCTTGATGGGATTTGCTTCCAGCGACGCGAACAGGGCAAGCGTCTGATCGAGATCGGCGAGCTCTACCAGAACGGTTGTGAGGCTTGCGGGGAGAAAGCGCATTCTGTCCTCACGCATGATAGGCCGAATCCGGGATGTCAGTGATGAACATATGTCCCGGCGAATGGGTAATTGCGAAGGGAACGCCGGATGCCATGACCGCAGCCTGAGGTGTGACACCGCAGGCCCAGAACACCGGGACTTCACCCGGCTCTATGCGCACGGCATCTCCGAAATCCGGTTTGGCCAGATCGGCAATCCCGATTTCCTCGGGCGAGCCAATGTGGACAGGAGAACCGTGAACCGCAGGGAACCGTCCTGAGATCGTTGCAGCATCCGCAACCCGCGACGCCTGGATGGGACGCATGGAGACGACCATGTTGCCCTGTAAGCGACCGGCCGGACGGCAGGGCTGGTTCGTCAGATACATCGGCACATTGCGCTTATCCGTCATGTGGCGGATTTCGATGCCTGCCTCCACCATCGGCGTTTCGAAGGTGAAGCTGCAACCGATGAGGAATGCCACGAGATCGTCGCGCTCGGCCCAGGCAGCCGTCGCGTCAGCGGTTTCCTCAACCATCTTGCCATCTCGCCAGATTCTGTAGAGAGGCAGATCGGTGCGAAGATCCGCACCCGGCGCAAGCAAGGTCGTCGGCACGCCGGGATCGGACACGTCCAGCACCGGGCATGGCTTTGGATTGCGCTGCGCATAAAGCAGAAACTCGAAAGCCCAGTCTCGTGGCAGGACAATCATGTTCGCCTGGGTAAAACCGGGCGCGATGCCCGATGTCGGCGCAACCAGGCCATCGCGATAGCTTTGCCTTGCGTTGCGTGCGGCAGATGCATCGGTGTGGCTCAGAAAGGATGTTGGGTTCATGCCTCACACTCCCTGTTGCGTAATGGCAAACGAACGGATTGCGATGGCTTCAGCTTCGAACCGCTGACGGATCTGCTTCGCGATAGCGACGGCACCGGGGCTGTCGCCATGAACACAGATGGACTGCGCATCGATTTTGATGATGCTTCCGTCGATGGCTTCCAGGGTTCCCTCACGCGCAAGCTGAACCATGCGCGCGGCAATCGCATCCGCATCATGCAGGACGGCACCCTCTTCTCGCCGGGACACCAACTGTCCCTGCGGTGTGTAGGCACGATCGGCAAACGCTTCCGACACCACCGACAATCCGGACTTGCGGGCCAGCTCCAGAATGGGCGCGTTGGCGAGCCCCATCAGAACCAGAGAGGAATCAATGGCCTTGATCGCATCGATGACGGCCTGGCCCTGCTTTGCGTCATTGGCGATGCGATTGTAAAGGGCGCCATGGGGTTTGACATACCGGACAGACGCACCTGCGGCCGAAGCGATGCCTTTCAGCGCACCGATCTGGTAAATCACATCGGCGATCAACTCATCTGTGGTGACGTCCATGTCGCGCCGGCCAAAACCGACGCGATCCGGGTAGGAAACATGGGCTCCAATGACCACGCCATTGGCGACGGCGGCCTTGACGGTGCGATAAATGCCCGCCGGGTCACCCGCGTGAAATCCGCAGGCGATGTTGGCGCTGGAAACGACGGAAAGCATTGCGCCATCGTCACCCATGCTCCAGGCACCGTAGCTTTCACCGAGGTCGCTGTTCAGATCAATGGAGGCCATGTTTTTCTCCTTACGCCGTCAAGAGTGCGAAGATTGGACCGATGGATTTGTAGCCCATGTACCACGTGAGCGCGCAGGCGATAACGCCAAGCACAAGAAGCCAACGGGGATAACGATAGCCTTCCATCAGATCGGAGCGCGCCCAGGCCGCATAAATGAAGATGGACAGACCGATTGGAAGGATGAGACCGTTGAGTCCGCCAACGAATACAAGCATCTGAGCCGGTGGCGTGGTGATGACCATATAGAAGAAGAGCGATACTGCGATGAAGATGACGGTGGCGATGTTGCGGCCACGTTCGGTGATATTCTTGTTGAAGATGGTGATGAAAGACACCGAGGTATAAGCGGCACCAATGACGGATGTGATGGCAGCAGCCCAGAGAACGACGCCGAATATTCTCAGACCTATATCGCCAGCCGCAACCTGGAAGGCCTGCGCCGCAGGGTTTGCGCCCTTGCCCGAGACATCGATGGCAACGCCGCTTGCGACAACGCCGAGGATGGCGAGAAACAGCACGTAACGCATGACGCCGGTCACCGCTATGCCTGTCAGAGCTGCCCGGTTTACAGAACCGAGATTTTCAACGCCGACCATTCCCTTGTCGAGCAATCTGTGGGCGCCGGAATAGGTAATGTAGCCACCGACGGTCCCGCCAACGATGGTGGTGATCGTCGCGAAGTCGATCGTGGATGGGAGAAATGTCTGGAACAGCGCATCTCCAACCGGTGGACCAGATGCAAAAGCAACGTAGACGGTCAGCACGATCATCAGAATACCGGCAAAGATGATGAACCGGTCGACAGCCATGCCAGCGCGCTTGGAAAGGAAGATGCCGATGGCGAGGAGTGCGCTCAGCACGCCGCCCCACTTGGGATCAAGGCCGAGCATCGCATTCAGACCAAGCCCGGACCCGCCGATATTGCCGATGTTGAAGAACAGCCCGCCGACGATGACAAGAATGGCGAGAACATAGCCAGAGCCAGGGATCGCCGCGTTGGCGATGTCGGACGCTCTCATGCGGGTCAAGGTGACGATGCGCCAGATATTCAGCTGCACCACGAAGTCGATGACAATCGAGGCGAGGATTGCAAAGGCGAAGGCCGAACCGAGTTTGGCGGTAAATGTTGCCGTTTGCGTGATAAAGCCAGGCCCGATGGCCGATGTTGCCATCAGGAAGATGGCAGCTGTGAGCGACGCGCGTCTTGACCGGGCGAACTCGACAGTCTGGGCAATTTTTGTTTGCTCCATGGATTTTCTCCTTATTGCAACCGCCCCTCGCGGTGCATTGTTGGAAATCTTGTCCGCATCTACAAAATTGTCAATATTGTTGAACAATTAAATTTTATCGTTCTTTCATTTTGAGCAATATTTGGGACGAATGCGTTGAAAATAAGCAGGATTTTTACGTGCCATGCCTATTATTTATGGTATTGCAACCCACAGGAGACAGCCGATTTCCCGTTTCCTCAAGCCAGCTATTGCCAGATGAAGAGAAACCCATGACCGAACCTTTGCCGCTTGCGGATCGTGTGGCGAAAGATATTCGCGACCTCCTGATCACGGGTGCACTTGCGCCGGGGCAGCGGCTCTCAGAAGCGGCTTTCAGCGAGAGACTGGACATTTCGCGCAATTCCCTGCGTGAAGCGTTCCGGCTTCTTACCAAAGACGGGCTGTTGCGACACGAAGCCAATCGCGGCGTCTTCGTTTCCGTCCCCAGCACTGACTCCATCATCGATATTTACCGCGTCAGACGAATGCTGGAATGCGGCGCCCTGCGCCAGGCATGGCCCAAGCACCCGGCGGTGGCAGTCATGCGTGGGGCGGTGGAGCACGCCAGAAAACAGCATGATCTGGCTGACTGGCGCGAGGTTGGCAGCGCCAATATGAAGTTTCATGCAGCCGTGGTCGATCTTTCGGACAGCAGCCGATTAAGCGATTTCTACGCACGCGTGGCGGCAGAACTTCGCTTGAGCTTTGGACTTCTGAAGGATCCAGAGCAGCTTCACTCCCCCTTTGTGGACATGAATGCGCAAATTCTTGAGCTCGTCGAAAAGGGCGAGGTCGTTGAAGCAGCGTCCCAGATGGAGCTTTACCTCAATCTGTCGGAGCGGACAGTTTTGAAGGCATTGGAGCGCATAGCAAGGTAGCCCCCGGCGCGCTTACTTATTGGTGGAAAGCTGAAAGCCGATGTGCCATGAGGAGCCAGGAAAAGATGCTGCTTGAGGCAGCATCGTCTGACCAGTCGAAGAGTGTGCCATGCAGGATAATACCAACGGCTCCGTAATCGTCATTTCAAGCCACGTCATGCGTGGCTCCGTTGGCAACCGGGCCGCTGTATTCGGGCTGGAGACGCTCGGTTTTCCGGTCTGGGCCGTTCCCACGATTGTCCTGCCCTGGCATCCCGGCCACGGCCCGTCAACGCGCCTGCGCTTCGACAATGGCGATTTCGACAGGGCAATGCAGGAGCTTGCCCAATCCCGTTGGTCTGGGGAAGTCCGCGCTATCCTGACCGGTTATTTCGGCAGCGCAGAACAGGTCCGCTCGGTCGCAAAGCTCATTCGGGAAATGAAGGAACGCAACCCCGACCTGCTCTATCTGTGCGATCCTGTCATGGGCGACAAGGGCGGCCTTTACGTGCCCGTCGAAACGGCACAGGCCATTCGCGATGAACTGGTGCCACTGGCAGCCGTTGCGACACCCAACCGCTACGAGCTTGCCTGGATGAGTGGCGCCGAGCTTGAGACCAACACTGATATCATGGATGCGGCGCTGGCGCTTGGCCCTGCAAAGATGCTCGTTACATCGTCCGTTCCGATGATGAGTGGTGGCATCGGCAACCTGTTCCTGAGCGGAAGCCACGCCCTGTTGGCCGAGCATCGTGCCATCGAAAACGTGCCCAATGGGCTGGGAGACCTTCTTGCCTCACTTTTCCTGGCACGCCTGCTTCAGGGTTGCAGTGATGAAAAAGCGCTGCAACTGGCCACAGCCAGCGTCTTTGAAGTTCTGGCCAGAACGATGAAGCGCGGCGTCAACGAACTGACACTGGAAACCGACGCATCCAGCCTTTCCACACCAATGGCAATGGTTCAGATGCGTCATCTCTTGCATCCTTCCCGAAGCAAGCGCAAATAGCGGAGCGAAAAACGGGTTTCAACGCGCTGGCTTCGATGGTGAGGCTGGCCCCAAGACGATGGTACTGCGATATCATGAAAGATTTTCCAGACTACCTGCTCAACGGCTACAAAAACTTCATGAGCGGCCGTTACATCGATGAACGAGAAAGATACCGCGTCCTTGCCGACACCGGGCAGAAGCCGCAAACGCTCATCATTGCCTGTTGTGACTCCAGATCAGCACCGGAGACCATTTTCGACTGCGGCCCTGGCGAATTGTTTGTCGTCAGAAACGTCGCCAACATGGTGCCACCCTTTGAGCCGGATGGCCAGTATCACGCAACCTCAGCCGCCATCGAATATGCCGTTCAGGTCCTGAAGGTCAAAGATATCGTTGTTATGGGTCATGGACGTTGCGGCGGTATTCAGGCCGCACTCGATCCCAACCTCGAGCCCCTGTCGCCCGGTGACTTCATCGGCAAGTGGATGAATCTGGTCAAATCGTCCGCCGAGCAGATCCAGAGCAACGATGTGATGACGGCGTCCGAACGCCAGACTGCGCTGGAGCGCGTCTCGATCCGCAACTCGGTCAAGAACCTGCGCGGCTTTCCCTTTGTGAAAGCGCAGGAGACAGCCGGCAAGGTGAAACTGCACGGCGCATGGTTCGATATCTCGACCGGCGAATTGTGGGTGATGGACAGCAAAACGGGCGACTTTCGCCGCCCGGATTTTTGAAGTCTGAAAGCGATCGGCGGCTGACCTATTGGCCGTCGATTGCCTTACCGATGAAGGCGATCGACTGTTGATAGACACTTGCTGCATTCCATCCCTGGATTGCCGCAAAGTTTGCCTGTCCTTGCTGATATCCCGCACCACGCTGCCAGCCGTGACCGACGAGGAAGTTTGCGGTCGATGCCAACGCATCTGCACGTGAGCCGACGAGGTCTATACGACCGTCGCGATCGAAATCGACGCCATAACGAACCACGTTGAGCGGCAGGAACTGGGTCTGGCCGATTTCACCATGGGCAGCACCCTTTGCCGTTGTGCTGAGATTACCGCTACCGACAAGCTTCAGGGCAGCATAGAGCTGTTCGGTAAAGTAGTCGGAACGACGGCAATCATAAGACAGAGTCGCGACGGCAGACAGCGTATGCTGGTTGCCCATGAAGCCGCCAAAGCCGGTTTCCATGCCCCAGATTGCCAGAAGCGGGCCGGCAGGCACACCATAGGCGCGTTCGATATTGGCAAAGAGCGAAGCGTTGTTCTTCTTCATTGTCTTGCCACGGCTGATGATCGCCTGACCGCCGCGCTTTTGCATGAATTGCTCAAATGAGAGCTTGAAACTGTGCTGACCACGATCGGCCCGAATGGTCGCCTGATTATAGGTCACATTCGAGAAAGCCTTGTCGAGAACGGAGGGGCTGACGCCGCGCCCTGCAGCTTCCTGTTTGAACGCACCGACCCAGGCGTTGAAGCCTGCTGATGTATTGCCGCATTGCGCCGCCAGAACCGGTGAGGCCGCAAGCGCCGCCGCCAATACTACGCCAACGGAAAAAGCTTTCATTGCCCGCATGAGAATTTGCCTTCAATATTTTGGGATTATACCCAGACCTGTCGCCACACCGCAGAGAATGCTTGGATTTTCAAATTGCCTAGCTAAGTCATAACCGGCAAATAAACTGCCCGTGATGCAGACACATCGGAAAACCCGCCCATTACAGCAGCTGAGTGGACGGGTTATAGTTAATAGATGTTAAAAAACCGTATCAGGCAGCAGCCTTGCGCGGCTTGATAAGACCCCGGTTGACGAGAAGCTCAGCAATCTGGATCGCGTTCAGGGCAGCGCCCTTGCGCAGGTTGTCGGAAACCACCCAGATGTTGAGACCATTCTCAACAGTCGCATCCTCTCGAATACGCGAAATATAGGTGGCATCTTCACCAGCGCATTCAACCGGCGTGATGTATCCGCCATTTTCATGCTTGTCGATAACAAGGCAGCCGGGGGCTTCCCGCAGGATGTCGCGAGCCTGATCGGCCGTGATTTCGCTTTCGAATTCAATATTGACCGATTCCGAGTGACCGATGAAGACGGGAACGCGCACGGCGGTGCAGGTGACCTTGATCTTCGGGTCGAGCATCTTCTTGGTTTCGGCCAGGACCTTCCACTCTTCCTTCGTGTAACCGTCTTCCATGAAGACGTCGATGTGGGGAATGACGTTGAAGGCGATGCGCTTGGTGAACTTCTTCGCCTCGATCGGGTCAGCAACGAAGACCGCACGGGTCTGCGAGAAGAGCTCATCCATGCCTTCCTTGCCGGCACCGGAAACGGACTGGTAGGTGGAGATGACCACGCGCTTGATCTTGGCAAAGTCATGCAGAGGCTTCAAGGCAACAACAAGCTGTGCCGTGGAGCAATTGGGGTTTGCAATGATGTTGCGCTTGCTGAAGCCCTCAACCGCATCGGGGTTGACTTCAGGCACGATCAGCGGAACGTCCTGATCATAGCGCCAGGCAGAGGAGTTATCGATCACGACGCAACCTTGCGCGCCGATCTTTGGTGACCACTTCTTGGATACATCGCCACCGGCCGACATCAGGCAAATATCCGTGTCGGAAAAGTCGTAGTTTTCCAGGTTGGATACCTTCAGCGTACGATCTCCATAGGAGACTTCGGTACCCTGGCTACGAGCCGAAGCCAAAGGAACGACTTCGTCTGCCGGAAACCCGCGCTCGGCGAGAATATTGAGCATTTCACGACCGACATTGCCGGTAGCGCCTGCGATTGCAACTTTGAAACCCATGATAAAGCTCTCTTTCTGCCTCTCCTCTTTTTGGTGAGGGGAACCCGCATAACTGCGGCTTCCTTCTTCCCCGACCAAACCGGGGAGAGAGCGGCGGGCCAGAGACGTCAGACGGTTTTAATCGTCGTTTTGGCCGTAATTCGGATGGAATAGAAAAAGCGCGATTCGCCACCGGCAGACCCTGCCGGATTGTGCATGACAACCATGTCTTGGACATGTCTGATCAAGATCGCGCTCCTTTTCGAGGCAAACCTATTATGGTGTTTCGACTATCTGTCAAGCGCAATCAAAGGGCAAAACCGTCTTCACGCTGCCAAAGCCGCTCCAGCCATCAGCAATTTCAAACCCCTTCCTTAGACTAAAGTCATAAGCCGAAAGCATTGCTCTTCCTTTTGCTAATTATCTGTCACTCTGTTGTCAGGTGCATCACACCGCAAGGGCAGCCTGGAGGAGAGCGTGGCTGCAGGTGATGCGTCGATTGACATTCTGTGGAGGACAGACAATGGCAAACATAGCGACCGCAACTGCGGAAAAAGCCCGTCCGATGACGGGTGAAGAGAAGAAGGTAATCTTTGCCTCTTCTCTTGGAACAGTGTTCGAGTGGTATGACTTTTACCTTTATGGATCGCTGGCGATCTATATTGGCGCGAACTTCTTCAGCCAGTATCCGGAAACAACGCGCAACATCTTCGCGCTTCTGGCATTCGCCGCTGGCTTCCTCGTGCGTCCGTTCGGCGCATTGGTGTTTGGCCGCCTGGGCGACATCGTCGGACGCAAATACACCTTTCTCATCACAATCCTGATCATGGGCTTTTCCACTTTCGTGGTGGGCATTCTGCCGGGCGCTGCCCAGATCGGCATTGCCGCTCCCATCATCCTCATCCTGCTGCGTATGCTTCAAGGCCTGGCACTGGGTGGCGAGTATGGCGGCGCGGCGACCTATGTTGCCGAGCACGCCCCCAATGGCCGCCGCGGCTATTATACATCATGGATCCAGACGACAGCGACACTCGGCCTGTTCCTGTCCCTCGTCGTCATTCTCGGTGTGCAATTTGCTGTCGGTCGTGAAGCCTTCGCCGACTGGGGCTGGCGCATTCCGTTCCTGCTTTCCGTCATCCTGCTCGGCGTTTCCGTCTGGATCCGTCTGAAGATGAATGAATCCCCTGCCTTCAAGAAAATGAAGGAGGAAGGCAAGACATCCAAGGCTCCTCTGAGCGAGGCTTTCGGCCAATGGAAGAATGCGAAGATCGCCATCATCGCACTTCTGGGCGCAGTCGTCGGTCAGGCGGTCGTCTGGTACACGGGGCAGTTCTATGCGCTGTTCTTCCTGCAGAGCATTCTGAAGGTCGATGGCCAGTCCGCCAATATCATGGTGGCATGCGCCCTGCTTCTTGGCACCGGCTTCTTCGTATTGTTCGGATGGCTTTCCGATAAGGTCGGACGCAAACCCATCATCATGGCGGGTCTGGTTCTGGCCATGCTGACCTACTTTCCGCTGTTCAAGGCACTGACATGGGCAGGTAACCCGGCTCTTGCGCAGGCCCAGGCTTCAGTCCGTGCGACCGTCACCGCCGCGCCTGGCGACTGCCGGTTCCAGTTCAATCCAACCGGCACGGCAAAATTCACCACATCCTGCGATATTGCCACCGCATTCCTGACAAGAAACTCCGTGCCCTATGACGTTGTCGAAGGGCCTGCGGGTCAACCAGCAACGGTCAAGATCGGTGAGCAGACCATCACCAGCTACGACGCCATTGCCGCAGGTGCCAACGCTGCCGCCAATGACCGTGCCTTCCAGAAACAGATCAACATCGCGCTCCATGACAGCGGTTATCCGCTGGTACGCGGTGCCGCGCAGGTTCCGGCTGCCAAGCTCGATGCTTTCATCGCCGCGAACCCTGAACTTGGCCTCAACGCCGACGCAGTGCGTGCAACACCGGCAAAGACGGTTCCGGCAGACAAGCTTGTGGCCGATAAGCTCTTGACTGCGGCAGAGGTCAACGGCGTCACTGAAATGCCTGTCTACAGCGTTGCTGGCGGTGGTACCTTTACCATGGTTGCCGATCCGGCAGCCGTGAACTGGGTTGTCATCATTGCCGTGCTGACCGTTCTCGTCATCTACGTGACCATGGTCTACGGCCCGATCGCAGCGCTTCTGGTCGAACTCTTCCCGACCCGCATCCGCTACTCCGGCATGTCCCTGCCCTACCACATCGGTAACGGCTGGTTCGGTGGTCTTCTGCCCGCAACAGCATTCGCCATGAGTGCGGCCAAGGGCGATATCTATTATGGCCTGTGGTACCCGATCATCTTCGCAGGCATTACACTCGTCATCGGGCTTCTGTTCCTGCCGGAAACGAAGGATCGTGACATTCATCAAATGAACTGACAGAACCTTTGATACTGAAAACCCGGCGATACCATCGCCGGGTTTTTTTATGCGAGATTTGAAAACCTCCGTTTGTCAGGCAAGGTCAGATGGACCTGAGAGACACCCGTTCTTCCAACTCAGCCGCTTTTTCCTTCCGCTCGCTGTAGCGATCGGTCAGATAGGTCGAAACATCGCGGGTAAGGATGGTGAACTTTACCAGCTCCTCGCAGACATCGACGACGCGATCATAATAGGACGACGGCTTCATCCGTCCGTCCGCATCGAATTCCTGAAACGCCTTGGCGACCGATGACTGGTTGGGGATGGTAATCATCCGCATCCAGCGACCGAGAATGCGCATCTGATTGACGGCATTGAAGGACTGACTTCCGCCGGAGACCTCCATCACGGCCAGCGTCTTGCCCTGTGTCGGGCGCACGGAACCGATTGCCAGGGGTATCCAGTCGATCTGAGACTTCATGATGCCGGTCATTGCGCCGTGGCGTTCAGGACTGATCCAGACCTGCCCTTCCGACCATTCGGAAAGCGCGCGAAGCTCCTGTACCTTTGCGTGGCTGGCAGGTGCCTCGTCTGGAAGCGGCAATCCGGCCGGATCGAAAAGCCGCACCTCGCATCCAAACCGCTCAAGCAGGCGACGAACCTCGAAAGCCAGCAGACGGCTGTAGGAAACTTCGCGGAGAGATCCATAGAGGATCAATATTCTGGGCTTATGCGTCGAGAATGCCGTTTGCAGCATCGCGGGCTCAATCGGCTGAAGGGAGCTTTCCAGAAGCGCTGGGAATGTTTCAGACAATACGCTTTCCTTCCTGATCGAGAACCTGCTCTCCATCTTCCTTGGTGAAAGACCCTTTGAAGGCATCAGCAGGAAGGATGTCGAGCACAACTTCCGAGGGCCGGGCAAGCCTGGTGCCGAGCGGAGTGACGACGAATGGCCTGTTGATCAGGATCGGTGTCGCGATCATCGCCGCCAGCAACTCATCATCGGTCAAGTCCGGATTGTCGAGACCGAGTTCGCCGTAGGGGGTGCCCTTTTCACGAATTGCCGCGCGCACGCTCAGCCCCGCATCCGAAATCATCTTCGCAAGTTGCTCTTGCGATGGCGGATTGTGGAGATATTCGATGACGGTTGGCTCAATCCCCGCGGCTTTGATCAAGGCAAGCGTATTGCGAGACGTTCCGCAGGCCGGGTTGTGGTAGATGGTGACATTCATATTCATGTCCTTTCGGTAGCTGCTGCTCGTTTCGAGACTGCAGGCGATGCTTCGTACCAATCCTTCGAGCGGTTCACGATCCAGACGACAGACAGCATCACCGGAACTTCAATCAGGACGCCGACGACCGTCGCCAGGGCCGCACCGGACTGGAAGCCGAACAGGCTGATTGCCGCTGCAACGGCCAGTTCGAAGAAGTTGCTGGCGCCGATCAGGGCGGATGGCCCGGCGACGCAATGCCTCTCGCCCGCCATTCTGTTCAACAGATATGCGAGCCCGGAATTGAGATAGACCTGAATAAGGATCGGTACAGCCAGCAGGGCGATGATGGTCGGCTGGGAAATGATTTGTTCGCCCTGAAATGCGAAGAGAAGAACCAGCGTCGCCAGCAGGGCAACAAGCGACATGGGCTGCAGCTTTGCCAAGAGGCTGTCCAGTGCGCGACTGCTTCCGTCCGCGGTCAGCCGTTTTCTTAAAAGCTGCGCGATCACAACCGGGACGACGATGTAGAGACCGACAGAGAGCGCCAGTGTTGCCCATGGCACCGTGATTGCGGAAAGCCCGAGCAGCAAACCGACGACCGGCGCGAAAGCGACGACCATGATGGCATCGTTGAGTGCCACCTGCGACAGCGTAAACAGCGGTTCACCACGGGTCAGATTGCTCCAGACGAAAACCATGGCGGTGCATGGTGCCGCAGCCAGGATAATCAGCCCTGCGATGTAGGAATCGATCTGATCTTGCGGGAGATAGGGGCGGAACAACCACCCGATAAACAGCCATCCGAGAAGCGCCATTGAGAACGGCTTGATCGCCCAGTTTATGAAAAGCGTAACCCCGATCCCGCGCCAATAGGACCCGACCTGCCCCAGCGACCGAAAATCGATTTTCAACAGCATGGGAATGATCATCAGCCAGATCAGGATTGCGACGGGAATATTGACCTTGGCAATCTCCGCAGCCCCAATCATCTGGAAAAAGCCGGGCATCAGATGTCCAAGGGCTACTCCAACTGCGATGCAGAGAAACACCCAGATCGTCAGATATCGTTCGAATGTGGACATTTCACTCGGCCTTTGCGGACTTGACCGATGCGCCTTCAAGCGAGCCGATCTGGCGAACGTGCTGTTCGAGGGCCAGGCGGTCAAGCGAGGCGATTGGCAAATTGATGAAGGCGGTGATCCGGTTTTTCAAAAACCGTGCAGCTTGAGCGAAAGCGCGCTGAATTTCGACCTCAGTCCCAACCACAGCCGCCGGATCCTCGACGCCCCAATGGGCGGTCATCGGATGGCCGATCCATACCGGGCAGGCTTCACCGGCTGCGCTATCACAGACGGTGAAGATGAAATCCATCTCCGGGCTGCCAGGCTCAGCGAAAACATCCCAGCTCTTCGACGAGAAGCCCTGCGAATCATAGCCGAGCGCATTCAGTTCCTTCAGCGCATGGGGATTGACTTCGCCCTTCGGCTGGCTTCCGGCGGAATAGGCTTTAAACCTGCCTGCACCTTCCTTGTTGAGAATGGATTCGGCCAGAATAGAGCGGGCGGAATTGCCCGTGCAGAGAAACAGTACGTTATAAATTTTGTCAGTCATGGGTGTGGTCCGTAATGAGGTTGGTGTCATGTTCATCGTCATGATGGTCGCCTACAATTACAAATTGACGACATCTGGTGGGTTGCAAGCACCGCAGCCGGCACATCAGCACGCGGCAGCGCTGTCGAGCGCCTTGTAGAGACGGACGTCGTCACCGGACACTTGGCAAAGCGTGATCGCGCTCAACATGGCTTCGCCAGCGGTGCGCAGCATGGCGTCAGTTCTGCAATCAGCGGCGCGCAAAGCTCGGTCGATCCGCCACAGCAGTCTTTCAGCAGGAACAGCGTCAAGTCGCGCAAAGCGTCGAGGTCGGCCCGGTAGATGATTGATCGGCTCTGACGCTCGCTTCTGACCAAGCCGGCACGAGAGAGTGTGGCCAGATGGGCAGACATCGTGTTCTGCGGAACATTGAGCAGACGCGCCAGCTCTCCAGCTGGCACGCCATCGGGCTCGTGGCTCACGAGCAATCTGAATGTCTCAAGCCGCGTGTTTTGAGCCAAGGCCGCGAGTATCGAAATAGCATTTTCGTTTTCCATATATCCAGATTAATGGATTTATTATTCCCGTCAAGACTTTTCAGAACTTCGTTGTTAACTTCGAAATCATGGTCAATCTGGGCATTGCCCTGGCATGGGTATCATTCCATGAGCATTGGTAACGGGACACCTCACGGCGCGGATGTCCCTTTCCGCCTGGACATCGATTTTGTGCCCCAGGCCAAGCGGAAACTAGCCCTTGTGAAATTTCACAACATGTTTTATATCGGCATGAGGCTGGCTTTCTGGATCGCAGTGGGAGGAGACCGGAGATGGCACGCAAGCAAACCAAGCCCGAACTCGTAACCGACGGCCAAAAACCGCAGCGGGCAAACCGGGTGAATTTTTTTGATCTCGCCTATGAACGGATCGAAGAACTCCTCATCAATTGCGAGCTGAAACCCGGCCGCCAGTTGACCCTTCAGGAACTGCAGGATGTGACAGGCCTTGGCCGCACACCTGTCCACAATGCCGTCAGCAGGCTTGCCGCAGATACACTTCTCATCGTTTTGCCGCGACACGGCCTTCGGGTTGCCCCGATCGATCTGGCGCGGGAGCGGCTGCTTCTGCAATTGCGCCGCGATATGGAGCGGTTTGTCGTGCGCCTGGCAATCGAACGCGCCAGCCTCTCCCATCGCAATCAGATGCTGCATATAGAACGCGCGCTGCGCGAGCGCCGCGACAAGATTACCCTGACCGAATTCAACCTTCTGGACCGCCGGATAGATCAGATCCTGCTTTCTGCCGCGAACGAGCCTTTCCTTGAGCATACGCTGCGCCCATTGCACACGATTTATCGTCGCATCGGTTTTATCCACCACACATTGACGCTTGGGAAGGCAGATCTTTCACAGACCGTCGACTGCCATCTGTCGGTGCTCAATGCCGTCGCCAATAGACATCTCGACACCGCGATATCAGCAACCGATGCACTGATCGGCTTCGTGGATTCGATGTTCGACGAGATGGAGGTAGGGATGGACCCCCGGCTTCTGGACTGTAGCATCGAGCCGATTTTCAATATCTGAAGCGTAGGAAATACCGCGCAATAAAGCCAATTGCGCGGCGTCTCACTTTATCTTCGACGCTGAAATATCACGAAATTCTAACTGATGGTGACGCTGGGGAGGTGTCGCTACAACGCTCAGGGAGGAGCAAGAATGAAAATATCTATGAAATCACTGATGGCGGCCACGATGGTGGCTGCTCTGGTCCCTTGGGGCGCCACAGCATTCGCAAAGGAGAAGATCACTTTCGCAGCAGCCGTCTTTGCCGAAGCCGGACGTGGTGACCGCGTTAAAGCATGGCTTCAGAAATTCAACGAAAGTCAGGATAAGGTCGAAGTCGAAGCAATTGCGATTCCCTTCTCCAGCCTGGCCAATACCGTCTTCACCCAGATGGGTGGCGGTGGAGGCCCGGATCTCGTTCGATTTGACCAGACCGATTTTTTTGCTGCGGTGCCGTCCGGTCGGCTGCTGCCACTCAACGACCTGATCAACGACAAGGACTATGAATTCCTGGGGCCCGACCGCTTCATGAAGGTGAAGGACGTTCGTTACGGTCTGCTCTTCGATACCACGGGTTACGCCCTGCTTTACAACAAGGATATCCTGCCTGAGCCGCCGAAGGACTTCGATAGCTTCCTGGCTGCCGCCAAGGAAAAGACGAAGGATGGTACCTTCGGCTATGCTTACCGCGCCACGATGGCCGAGCGCGCAGGTTTCTGGCAGGATTTGTGCAATTATGTCTTCGGCTTTGGCGGCCGCTGGAGCGACAAGGATGGCAAGCTGACGCTCAACAGCCCAGAGGTCATCAAGGGTGTAGAAGCCTATAAGAAGGTTTACGACGCAAGCGTAACGCCAAAGGGTGCTGATGCAGCAACCTATCGCCGCATGTTCTGGGAAGGCAAGATTGCCATGAACGTCGACAATGGCGGCGTGGCAGCCATTTTCCACCAGAACGCGCCACAGCTGCCCTTTGCCGCTGCCCCTTCGCCGTTTCCTGACAAGGCCCAGGGTCTCATCATGACGGCGCTTGTCGTCAATGCCAACACCAAGCACAAGGATGCGGCCGGATCATTTATCAAATGGGTCTATTCGCCCGAAAACCAGAAAGCCCTTCAGGCCGCCATGGGAACCGGCGTCGGCACCAAGCTGGATATGTCCGCCGAAGAACAAGCCAAGCAACCCTGGCTTAAAGTCTACGAGGGGCAGATGCAGAACGCGCTTCCGCAACTCGTCATGGGGCACGAGAGCAAAACGCCTGAAATTCAGCAGATCGTCCTGGAACAGGTGCTGAAAGTCCTTCTCGAAAATGCAGACCCGAAAGAAGCGATGGACCGCGCGCAAACTCTGGTCGAGCGCCGCGTTCTTCGGTGACACAACAGCGGAGGCTCGACACGGGCCTCCGCATAACCACCCGCTTTCAGTTTGAGGTCAATCATGGAACGCGCCCGACACGTTCGAGCACGGCTAGACGGCCACCCGTGGACGCCATATCTCTTCGCCGCCCCTGTCGGCATCTATCTTCTGCTATTTCAGTTCTATCCGCTGGTACAGCAGCTCTACATGAGCTTTACCGCGACGGACCTGTTGACACCGGATATCAATCCGTTCGTCGGCGTGGAGAACTATGCCTTCCTGATTGAAGACGGCGAACTGTGGAAAGTCTTGTGGGTTACGGCGATCTATACGCTGGCCTGCGTGATCTTCGCTATCGGCGTCGGCCTCGGATCGGCGCTGCTTCTCGATTCTCCGTTTTTCGGGCGCGGTGTCGCCCGCGCGCTTGTCACCATTCCCTGGGCAGCGCCTTCGGTGGCAGTCGCCCTTATCTTCACCTGGATTTTCAATTCCCAATACGGCATCTTCAACCGCATCCTGACTGCTTTCGGCCTCCCATTGGGCAGCGAAAACTGGCTGGATAATCCAGGCCTGGCTTTGCCAGCCATTCTCCTGACCACCGTGTGGCAAATCTTTCCGTTCTCATCGGTCGTCATTCTTGCAGCACTTCAAGGTGTGCCGCAGGAATTGAAAGAGGCGGCCGTCATCGACGGCGCAGACCGCCTGAACATTTTCAAGACGGCAACCTGGCCCACCATCCAGCCGACCGTGCTGATGCTGACACTCTTCGTCACCATCTGGTCTCTGCGACGCTTCGATCTCATCTGGCTGATGACGCAGGGCGGGCCGATTGGAGCGACCAACACCCTCGTCATCGAGCTTTACCGACAGGGCTTTGTCTATCGTGATCTCGGCACCGCCGCCTCCTTCGGCATGATCGGTCTCTCCATCGCTCTTCTGGTGACCGTCATTTATTTCAAGGTCACCCAGATGACCGAGCAGGCACAGGGAAAACGGTGATGAGCACTCGACACAACGGCCAGCACCTTCGCATCCTCTTGGTTCTTCTCATGCTGGGCTTTGCCGCTTTTCCGATCTACTGGATGTTCGTGACGTCGATGACGCCGTCATCGGAGTTGTTTGCGACCTCGCCCCGGCTGCTGCCGGAATGGTCGCAACTCGGCATCTACCTTGAGGTTTTCAACACGATACCGGTCGCAACCTGGCTGAAAAACAGTTTTCTCGTCGCAGCGGGAACAACGGTGCTCAGTATCCTGCTTGCAGTCTTGCCAGCCTATGCCCTGTCTCGCTTCAGGTTTACGGGGCTGGCCCTTCTGGGCTTCGCCCTGTTTGCGACGCAGATGCTGCCGGAAGCAATGCTGGTGGTGCCGCTTTATTCAATCTTCGCGGACCTCAATCTTTTGAACACCGCCTCTGGCCTCATCCTCGCCAATACCGCCTTTGTCGTGCCGGTCATAACGTGGATCATCAAGGGCGCCATTGACGGCATACCGATCGAAATTGAGGAAGCGGCGCGGGTCGATGGATGCTCACGGCTGGATATCGTGCTCGGCATCGTCATTCCGCTCATCGCCCCCACACTCGCAGCCGCCGCAGTCATTTCCTTTTTCCATGGATGGAATGAATATGTTTTCGCTCAAACGCTGATCAGCAGCGAGAACATGCGGACCGCTTCGGTCGGTCTTGCAAGTTTCGTCGGCGAGCTTTCCACGCCCATCCATTCCGTCATGGCGGTCGGCGTCATCTACACCCTGCCTGCCATCGTCTTTTATCTTTTCGCCCAACGCTACGTGGTCGCCGGAATGACCGCTGGCAGCGTCAAAGGCTGATAGGAACCTGTCATGTCCGCTATCGAGCTCATCAATATTTCCAAGAAATTCGGCGCGAAGGAAGTCATTCGCGATATCGATATCTCCATCGATGAGGATGACTTCCTCGTTCTGCTGGGTCCCTCCGGCTGTGGAAAATCCACGCTGCTGCGAATGCTGGCAGGGCTGGAAAGCATTTCAGGCGGTCAGATCATGATTGGAGGCAAAAGGGTCGACCAGCTGCCGCCGGGTGATCGCGACATCGCCTTCGTTTTCCAGTCCTACGCACTCTACCCGCATCTCTCCGTTCGCAGGAACATGTCCTTTCCCCTTCTGATGCAGGAATTTCGCCTGTGGCACCACCTGCCTTTCATTGGCGGCATTGCAAAACGCCGCATTGAAAACTCTGCTCGCATCGTTGAAAAAGTCGGCAGGATTTCGAAAATCCTGGGCTTGACGGAGATGCTGGACAGGTTTCCCCGCACATTGTCCGGCGGACAGAGACAGCGCGTTGCCCTTGGTCGCGCCATGGTACGCGAGCCTGAAGTCTTCCTTATGGATGAACCGCTCTCCAACCTCGATGCAAAGCTGCGCACCTCCATGCGCTCGGAAATATCGAGGCTCCATAAGGAGATCGGGGGAACCTTCGTCTACGTGACCCACGATCAGGTGGAAGCAATGACGATGGGCACCAAGATTGCCCTTATGCGAGATGGCATCATCCAGCAGTTCGGCACGGCACGGGAAATCTATACCGATCCGGCAAATACCTATGTCGCGCGCTTCATCGGCACACCACCAATGAACCTCATCGTCGCGAAACACCAGGGAGACATCTTGACGGTGGGATCAACAACCGTTCCCATCAACCTCCCCACTTCCGGGACAGAAAGCGATGTCCTCCTTGGCGTAAGGCCCAACGCAATCACATTGACCACCGAGCCCAGGCCGGGCTCACTGCGTGGCGAGGTTGTCATGGTCGAACATGTCGGTGCCGATTCAATCATCGCCGTGCGCCTCACCGATGGCAGGACAGCCCATAATGACGACGGTGACCTCGATGCGGTCATGGTGACAGTTCCCGGCTATTGTGAATTGTCGATGGGACAGCCGGTATCGCTCACAATCGATCCTGATCAACCAATCCTGTTTTCGGCCACGTCTGGACAGCGGATAGCCAAATCCGGCTAACGCCCAGCCGGGCTGCCCGGGGCGGGTAATCCGAGCCGCCCCATGGAAAAGTGGTCAAGCCTTGGAAGGGGGACGACAGAAAGTCGATCCCCTTCACATCTGCATTGCCTTTTCTCTTTGCTCACGACGATGGAAGCGGCGAAGTCCTAGGCTACGTCGCCGGGATCATGCGGTTGTGTCCATGCCGAACCGATCACCCGTGACGCTTCCGCTTTGCGTCGCTGACGATCAACCATGGTGATGCCAGGCTTCCGTGGGCGCTCCCTCTCACTTCACCGGTCAATTGATCCGTCAGTTCTCTCGACGTCACTCCTGGATTTGAGGTAGAGACGATCGAAAGTGTTCAGAACTTGCTTAAGTGCATTTACTGGGCCATCTCGTTGATCCAAACAGAGCCAATCTTGATGACAACGGATGACTGCCACTTTCGATTCTACCAAGGAGATAGTGTGACCGAGCCGCGGGATACGAAGACAAGAATCATGGACTCCGCCGAGGCGCTGTTTGCCGAAGCCGGCTTTGACGCCGTTCCCATACGCGAGATCATGCGCCGCGCGGATGCCCGGCTTGGTTTGATGAGTTACTATTTCGAGTCGAAGGAGGCTCTGCTCGAAGCCGTCATCGCGCGGCGGATCGATGTCCTGAGCAGTGAGAGAAAGAATCGTCTGCTCGTTTTTGCCGGAACCAGTGAAAGCTCGATCGAAAAGATCGTGGATGCCTTCATCGATCCTTTTCTTGAGATGATGACGACGAAAAACGACGGCTGGCGAAACTATGGCAGGCTGATTGCCCACCTTGCCCAATCAAGCCGCTGGATCGAGCTCATCCATAGATATTTCGACGCAACGTCCGAACTTTTCATTGCTGAACTCAAGAGAATTTGTCCGAATGTACCAGACGACAAGGTCGTACGCGGATACGTCTGCACCGTAGGGGCGATGCTGCACATATTCTCCATCACCGGCCGGATGCGCATGTTATCCGATGGCAAAGTGGATGATGAGGATATCGCCAAAAGTGGCGCAGACCTGAAGACATTCATTTCCAGCGGCTTGAAAGGCACGTTAACTGAGGGCGAGAGACGGAGCTAAACGTCCTGGCATCAGCCCACATGCCTACAGATGCAGAAAAGTGGGGTGTAAGGGCAGAGATGAGGTGGAGGAAATCAGGTGACTGACGAGGAAACCGGAGTGCCACCAATTAGCGAGATGTTTTTAAAACCGGTCGCGTAATTATCTTTCAAGACAGGGCTGTGAACGCAAGCGGCGACGGGGCCCTATAAAGCCGCGTCACCTTCGCAATTTGCCTGTCAGTGCTTTCGTTACCCGCGAAAGCTCAGCGCGACCCGTGACGTCAGCAATCCATAAGGCCGTTTCCGCCAGCTGCTCCAGGTCTATATCGCGGCAAAGGCCAAGGTCCTGCAGCAAATAGACCACCTCTTCCGTCGCGACGTTGCCGGCTGCCCCAGCTGCATAGGGGCAGCCGCCCAAACCGCCGACCGAGCTGTCGAAGACGCGTATTCCGGCATCCAGTGCGGCCTGAATATTGGCGATGCCCATGCCGTATGTATCGTGGAAATGGCCAGCGAGCGCCGATAGGGGAGCTTCTGCCGCGACCGCTTCAATCATCCGCTTCACCCTGGCTGGCGTGCCCACGCCGATCGTATCACCCAGCGATACTTCACGCGCACCATTTTCCAGCAGCAGACGCGTGACGCGCGCCACAGCGCGGGGATCGATTGCTCCCTCATAGGGACAGGCGATGGCGCAGGAAACGTAGCCGCGCACCGGCAGTCCGGCCAGCCGGGCAGCTTCGAACACCTGACGAAAGCGCGCAAAGGACTCATCGATGGAACAGTTGATGTTGCGATGGGAAAAGGTCTCGGAGGCAGAAGCAAATACCGCGACCTCTCGCGCTCCGGCTGCCCTTGCAGCCTCGAAACCCTTGATATTGGGCGTAAGCGCCGAGAGAGTGACATTCTCCAGCTCGGATGCCCTGGCGCAGGCCATCATCACATCTGTACTGTCCGCCATCTGCGGAACCCACTTCGGCGAAACGAAAGCGGTGGCTTCGATATGGTGAAGCCCTGCCTTGGCAAGACGCTTTACCAGCTCGACTTTCACCTCCGTCGCAACAATCGCGGCTTCGTTCTGCAATCCGTCCCTTGGGCCAACCTCTACGATGACGACCTTGTCTTCGTTTGCTCGCTGCATCACCCTATCCCTGTACCGCAGGCTGGAAATCGACGAGTTCCGCCCCTGCCAGCACCTGATCGCCAACTGCATAATGGAAGCTGGCAAGCGTTCCATCTGACGGCGCAGTGATCGTGTGCTCCATTTTCATCGCTTCCATGATGAGCAAAGGATCTCCCGCCTTAACGGATGCGCCGGCCTCCGCAAGAAGCGCAATGACCGAGCCCGGCATCGGCGCACGAAGGCCGCCGCTGCCGGTCTGCGTGCCGCTTTCCCACTGGAGATCAGGCAGTCGGCGCACCACATAGCTCTGCCCGGAATGGAAGACATGGCGGTCGTCCGCATCCTTGACGATTGTCGCCTCGCATCGGCGCTCTCCAAGGTACACGCAAATTGTCGCTTCGGCGCCGCTTCTGCGCGCATGACCTTGTGCGAAAACAGATGTGTCCCGCGCAGAAGAAAGCGCTAACGTCCAGCCCTTACCCGAGGAAAAGGCCGTTATCTTGCAAGTCTCACCCCTGCAGGAAAGCTCGATCCGACGTTCTGCTCGACCGCTCAGCCTCCAGCCGTCAATCGCCGTCCATGGTGATGCGTTTTGCTCTGGCTCATCACGCAGAAGTTCGTCCAGAGCCGCGAGATACCACACCTCGTCAGGGACCGGTGAAGCGGCAAACAATGCCTCCTGTTCGCGCTCGATCAGGCCAGTATCGAGGTCGGCCCCGGAAAAGGATGGTGTCTGGACAAGGCGGCTGAGGAAGGCGACATTGGCGGTCAATCCGACGATCTGGATCGAGCCCAGTGCTTCGCCCATGCGTTTCAGCGCCTCTTCTCGATCCGCCCCGTGGACGATCAGTTTGGCAATCATGGGGTCATAATGAGGGGATATGGCATCGCCTGCGTCAACCGCGCTGTCTACCCGCACCCGGGCATCCGTTGCGGGCAGCCTTAGATGCCTGATGGTACCGATTGACGGCAGGAACCCCGCGTCCGCGTCCTCCGCATAGATACGCGCCTCTATAGCGTGCCCCATCAAAAGCACGTCCTGCTGGCGTAGCGGCAATGGCTCGCCGGACGCAACGCGCAACTGCCACTCGACGAGGTCAAGCCCGGTCACCATTTCCGTGACAGGATGCTCCACCTGCAGGCGGGTGTTCATTTCCATGAAATAGAAGGATCCGTCCTGGTTCGCGATGAACTCGACGGTTCCTGCCCCGACATATCCCACCGCTTTTGCCGCCTTTATAGCAGCAGCGCCCATGGCGGCACGTCGCTCATCCGTCATTCCGGGTGCGGGCGCTTCCTCCAGAACCTTCTGGTGCCGGCGCTGTACCGAGCAGTCGCGTTCATTGAGATGGATGCAGTTGCCGAAGACATCCGCAAAAATCTGGATTTCTATATGGCGCGGCTTGAGGATATATTTCTCGATAAGAACATGATCGTCGCCGAAGGCGTTGCGCGCCTCGCGTTGGCAGGAGCCGAGCGCATCGGCAAAATCCTCCGGGCGGTCGACGCGCCGCATTCCCTTGCCGCCACCGCCCGCAGAGGCCTTGATAAGGACGGGGTAGTCGATAAGGTCCGCTTCGCGCTGAAGCAGCGCCGGATCATTATCCGCACCGTGATATCCGGGCACGAGCGGCACACCCGCCTTGCCCATCAGCTCCTTGGCGGCCGACTTGGACCCCATGGCACGAATGGCGGCCGCAGGTGGACCGATGAACACGATGCCGCTCGCAGCGCAGGCTTCGGCAAAGTCGTCATTTTCAGACAGGAAGCCGTAGCCGGGGTGAATGGCCTCGGCGCCGGTGCGTCGCGCCGCAGCCAGAATCCTCTCGGCAACTAAATAGGATTCACGGGCAGATGCAGGTCCAATGAGGATTGCTTCATCCGCAAGCCGCACGTGCCGCGCACCCGCATCCGCCTCGGAATACACAGCCACCGTAGCAATGCCCATGCTCCGCGCGGTGTGAATGATGCGGCAGGCGATTTCCCCGCGATTGGCGATCAGGATCTTCTTGAACATGACTTTAACCTGATCCTTTCGGCCGCTCTGCGATCCAGCCGGGATCGCGCTTTTCGAGGAAGGCAGAAAGACCTTCGCGTGCCTCCTGGCTCGCCCGGCGCGCTGCGATCAGCTCCGCCATTTCCGACACCAGCGCGCCGTCAATGGTGCGCCCTGAAATCCGCCCGACCAGCGACTTCGCTTCCTGAACAGCCTGTGGGGCGCCTCTCAGCAGAGCGGCGACAATCCCCTCGACAACGTCATCGAGACTGTCCCTGTCGCTGACCTCATGAACGAGACCCAACGCATGTGCGCGTGTCGCGTCCATACGCTCCCCGGTCAGAAAATACCGGCGGCAGTGGCGTTCACCGATCGCGGCGGCAATCAGGGGGCTGATAACGGCTGGGATCAATGCAAGCCTGACCTCCGATGTCGCAAACACCGCATTTGGAGCAGCGACTGCGATGTCGCAGGCTGCCACCAGCCCCATACCGCCGCCAATGGCTGCACCCTGAACACGAGCAATCAGCGGTTTGGGGCATTCACGCAATGCCAGGAACATGCGCCCCATGGCCGCAGCATCGGCAGCATTGTCTTCAACGGAGGCAGCGCCTTGCCGTTTCATCCATGCAAGATCTGCTCCCGCCGAAAAGTTCGCCCCGCGTCCGGCAAGGACCAGAACACGCACACGCGCGTCTTTGGAAAGCATCTCTATGACATCAGTCATTTCCCGAACGAGGTTTTCATCAAAGGCATTGTGCTGTCCGGGCCGGTTCATCCAGACCGTTGCGACCTTATCATTTATCTCGAGTTGAAGCGTTTTATAGGTCATGGGAACCTCACATGCGGAAAAGGCCGAAGCGCGTTTCGCCAATCGGCGCATTCAGCGCGGTCGAAAGCGAAAGGCCAAGAACGCGACGGGTCTGGGCAGGGTCAATAATGCCATCGTCCCACATCCGTGCGGTCGAATAATAGGGATGGCCCTGCCGTTCATATTGGTCACGGATGTTGTTTCTAAACGCATCTTCTTCTTCGCCAGGCCATGTCTCTCCCTTGGCGGCAGCGCCGTCACGACGAAGCGTTGCAAGAACGGATGCGGCCTGCTCCCCACCCATGACGCTGATGCGCGCATTGGGCCACATCCAGAGAAAACGCGGACTATAGGCACGTCCACACATGCCATAGTTTCCGGCACCAAAACTTCCGCCAATGACGAGCGTGAGCTTGGGAACCGCCGCTGTGGCGACAGCTGTCACAAGTTTGGCCCCGTGCTTGGCGATGCCTTCATTCTCATAGGCGCGACCGACCATGAAGCCGGTAATATTCTGCAGAAACAGCAGGGGAATGCGGCGCTGTACACAAAGCTCTATGAAGTGCGCACCCTTCAGAGCCGCTTCACCGAATAGAATGCCATTATTGGCGATGATGCCGACCTGCATCCCATAGAGCCGGGCAAATCCCGTCACCAGCGTCGTGCCATATCGCGCCTTGAATTCGTCGAAACAGGAGCCGTCGACCAGACGGGCAATGACCTCGCGCACATCATATGGTTTGCGTGTATCCGAGGGAATGATGCCGTAGAGGTCTTCGGCGGGATAGATTGGTTCGTCGTATGGTGCGGCGGCAATGTTCTGCTCTGGCAATGTCGAAACGATGCGTCTGGCAATGTGGAGAGCGTGCGCGTCGTTTTCAGCAAGATGGTCGGCAACACCGGAGATGCGGGTGTGCACGTCTCCACCGCCAAGATCCTCGGCCGTGACGACTTCACCCGTCGCCGCCTTTACCAGAGGTGGCCCTCCCAGGAAGATGGTGCCCTGCTCACGGACGATGACCGTTTCATCGCTCATGGCGGGGACATAGGCCCCACCCGCCGTGCAGGAGCCCATGACAACGGCGATCTGGGCGATCCCTGCCGCCGACATCTGTGCCTGATTATAGAAGATACGGCCGAAATGATTTTCGTCCGGGAAGAATTCGTCCTGCAGAGGCAGGTAACCACCACCTGAATCCACGAGATAAAGGCAGGGAAGACGATTTTCTGCGGCGATTTTCTGGGCACGCAGATGCTTCTTGACTGTCATCGGGTAATAGGTGCCGCCCTTGACGGTCGCGTCATTGGCGATGATCATGCATCGGCGGCCTTCGACATTGCCTATGCCTGCCACGATGCCGGCAGACGGTGCTTCACCGTCATACAGCCCGTGCGCTGCGAGCTGACCGATTTCAAGAAATGGCGATCCCGCATCCAGCAGGCGATCGACGCGTTCGCGCGGCAGCATCTTCCCGCGGCTTGTGTGGCGTTTGCGCGCGACGTCACCGCCACCCAAGGCCGCCTGCGACGTTTTACCAACGAGATCGGCAACCGCATCGGCCATCGCCTGCGCATTGGCGCGAAATTCTGCCGAAGCGGAGTTGATGCTTGTTGACAAAGGGTTCACGTCCGGCCTCCTCTACTGCAGGCGTTCCCCCGCGCCGGCAATTATTGACTTTCGCGTAATCTAACGTTTCAAGATACTCAAATCCCGTCAAAGAATTGATGGATAGTGCCAAGGGGGTAGGGGTCGATGACCCATGCAAGAACGCCGTCCGGCTTTGCCTCGGCCATTGTTTCCGCCTATCACATGCGGGGCATGAACCCGCAGGAAGCGCTTGACGCAGCCGGTCTGGCACTTGGTGAACTTCATCCGGACAGCAGGATTACGGCGGACCAGCTTGAGCGCCTCTCAAACCACGCCATGCGGGAGCTGGACGACGAGGCGCTTGGCTGGTTTTCCAGACGGCTGCCCTGGGGAAGTTACGGCATGTTGTGCCGCGCCTCCCTGCCCTCCGCCACCCTCGGCATAGCCATCGCGCGCTGGTGCCGCCATCACAACCTCATAGCGCAGGATGTTGAACTCAGCCTCAAAGCCGACAGACATCTGGCTGAGGTTCGGATCGAAGAGAAGCGCGACCTTGGCATTCTGAGAGAGTTTTGCCTGGTAAGCCTGCTGCGCAATCTGCAAGGTGTGGCCTCCTGGCTCGGCGACACGCGCATACCCCTGATCGATGTCGAATTTCCCTTTGCGGCACCGGCCCATGCTGAAAGCTACCGCTATCTGTTCGATGGACCTGCCTCGTTCCGAGCAGAGCTTACCACGCTTCGTTTCGATGCGGCCTATCTGGCTCTGCCCGTCCTTCGCGATGATGCCGCCCTGAGGCAGATGCTGCGCCGCCCGCTGCCGTTGATGGTGCGCCAGTATCGCCGTGACCGTCTCCTGTCTCGCGAAATCCTGCGCTTGCTGGGCGATATGCCTGCGGCGAGTGCCGATGAACTGGCCGAGAAGCTGAATCTGTCGACCCGCAGCCTGCACCGGCACATCAAGCAGGAAGGGACCTCGTTTCAGGCTCTGAAGGATCTTTCGCGCCGCCGTCTGGCGGAAAGACTGCTTGCATCGACACCATGGCCGATCAAGCGAATCGCGCGCGAATGCGGTTTTGACGCCGAGGCAAGTTTTGTGCGGGCGTTCAAATCCTGGAGCGGCCAAACCCCACGCGCTTATGCTGTCAACGCCCGCCAGGGCAGGTCGGTGCACGCCAAAGCGTGAAAGCTGCATGGGATCGCGATGCCTCCCTGCAGTTGTCTCAATGCGTCAATTCTTTGGCAGGATTTGATGCCTGTTCGACTATAGCTTTCCCGAAGATCAAGACGCAACCCGGTGGGACGGGGCGCTGATGGGAGGGGACCTGGATGATCGAATTCAATGCCGCGGTGGTGCGCCAATGCTGCAATCCCGTGTGAGCGGCGACCGGATCGTCCTGCATCTGCCGAACGGCTGGCAATGGGTGGTTGCCTATCACGCAATAGCCAGGCTGGGTGCGGTCGTCGTGCCTGCAAATTTCCTCCTCAGCGCCGAAGAGGTCTCCTATATCGTTGAGGACTCCGAAGCGGCTGCCCTGATCGTTCCGGCGGAACGCCGTGCCTCTTTCACGACGAGAGCCCAGGTTTACACGCTTGGGGAGGCACCGGAGGCCGAAGAATTGACCCGCCTTCTCGACGGTGACTACATGTTACCCGTCGAGCGCAATCCGGAAGACCTTTTTACCATCGGATATACGTCCGGAACGACCGGTCGGCCCAAGGGCGCGACCATGAGCCATGAAGGCCTTTTCGCCAGCCTTTCGGGAACAGCCACGATCCACGTCCGCCATGAAGGCGACGCGGTGTTGACGTCCCTGCCTTTCCCGCATGTTTACGGAAACATCGTCATGAACGCGACGTTTCTGGTCGGTTCGCGGCTGATTACAACGCCGCGCTTCGATGCAGCTGAGGCGTTGCGCCTCATCGGCGAGGAAAAAGCCACCCTTTTCGAGGGGGTGCCGACCATGTTCTACCAGATGCTGGCCCACCCCAGTATCGGCGATGCCGACTTGAGCAGTCTGACACGGTGCACCGTCGGCGGGCAGACCATGCCGACCGCCAAGATAAATGCCGTCACAAGCCGCTCTGGATGTCCGCTTCTGGAACTGTGGGGCATGACCGAAGTTGCAGGGCCTGCCGTTACCCATTCGCCATACTGGAGCCCGAGACCCGGTTCCATCGGCTTGCCGATGCCCGGCTTTGAGACACGTATTGCGGATCTGGAGGATTCGTCGCGCGACGCAGCACCGGGTGCAGCAGGTGAACTCATGGTGCGCGGCACCATGGTCACCAAGGGCTACTGGCGCAACGAAGCTGCCACAAAAGAAACCATCAATGCGCAGGGCTGGCTTGCGACCGGCGATATTGCACGTGCTGACAAGGACGGTTTCATCTTCATCGTCGACCGCAAGAAAGACATGATCACTACCGCGGGCTACAACGTCTATCCTGCTGAGCTTGAGCAGGTCATTGCCATGCACCCGTCTGTCGCAATGGTCGCCGTTGCCGGCACCGCCGAGAAGGGCGAAATCGCCCAGGCTTTCGTCGTGCCTCACCAAAATGCGGTCTTGAGTGAAGAAGACCTGATCGCCCACTGCCGCAAGCATCTGGCATCCTACAAGATTCCGCGAAAGGTCATTTTCGTTGAGGATCTTCCTAAAAACAGCACCGGAAAAATTCTACGCCGTTCGCTTCGAGAAGCTCAGGCAAGCGTCTGACGGCGCTTTGCCTTCATCACTATGTGCGCGTCCATGCGCGGGGAATGGGAGGTTCCATCATGTCCGTGAATTTCAATGCAGACTATACGATGACCATCGACGGCAAGGCAGTCACGGCCGCGTCGACATTCGAGGTGTTCAATCCCGCAACGGAAGAGGTGATCGCAACCGCACCTGACGCCAGCCGCGAACAGCTGGAAGCAGCCGTTTCCGCAGCCAAGGCAGCCTTCCCCGCATGGTCGAAACGCCCCTTGGCCGAACGTCAGGCCTTCGTTGCACGTCTTGGCGATGCCATCGAAGCCCATGCGGCCGATTTCATGCGGCTTCTGACGCGGGAACAGGGAAAGGCGTTCAAAGGGGCCGAGTGGGAAGTCGGCGGATCTTCCATCTGGTGCCGGGAAATCGCCAAGCAGGAGCTGCCCCTACACGTCGTCGAGAAAACCGATGACCGGACAGTGGAAACAAGGCGCGTTCCGCTCGGTGTCGTCGGTAGCATCACCCCATGGAATTTCCCGATCCTCCTTGCCGTGTGGAAGATTGCACCTGCGCTGGTTGCCGGCAACACCATGGTCCTCAAACCATCGCCTTACACCCCTTTGTGCACACTGAAACTGGGTGAGATTGTCCGCGACATCCTCCCTCCGGGCGTCCTCAACATCGTATCGGGCGGCAACGAGCTCGGCTCGTGGTTGACCCAGCATAAGGACATCAGCAAGATCAGTTTCACCGGTTCCACAGCCACTGGGCGCAAGATCATGGAAGCGTGTTCCGGAAACCTCAAGCGCATCACGCTGGAGCTCGGCGGCAATGACCCGGCAATCGTTCTGCCTGACGTAGACATCGAGAAAACAGCTGAAAAACTATTCTGGGCCGCCTTCCAGAACAGCGCCCAGTTCTGCGTGGCTGCCAAGCGGCTCTATATCCATGAGGATATCTACGATGAACTGGCAGCGGCGCTGGTGGCCTATGCCAGAACCGTGAAAGTGGGCAATGGCGCCGACCAGGGCACGGATCTTGGCCCGATCCAGAATCGGATGCAGTTTGAAAAACTCAAGAACCTTCTGGCAGACGCAAAGGACAAGGGACTGCGTTTCCTGCTGGGCGGCGATATCGGGCAAGGCAAAGGCTTCTTTGTCCCCGTGACGATCATCGACAATCCACCAGAGGACAGCCGAGTGGTGGTCGAAGAAGCCTTCGGTCCCGTCCTGCCTCTTCTCAAGTTCAAGGATCTCGACGATGTCATCGACCGCGCCAACAACACGGAATACGGCCTGGCGGCCTCCGTCTGGGGCAAGGACGTGGTCAAGGCACGCAGCATTGCCGAGCGGATAGAGGCAGGCACTGTCTGGGTAAACGAAATCCACAGTTTCTCACCGCATGTGGCATTTGGCGGCCACAAACAATCGGGTATCGGGATTGAAAATGCGCTTGAGGGCTTGAGCGAATACACCAATTCACAAACACTGGTCATCAACGCAGCTGCCTAAGATGCCGGCCTCCGGAGCGGCGCATGAATGTGCCGCTTCCTTAAACGCGTTGCTTTTGGGTGGGGACGGTTCTCCGTCGACGTGCATTTCCAAGGCGACTTGTTTGTCATGCGACGGAGAAAAAGAACGCTTTCAACATCGCATGTCTCCTTAAAAGTCGATCACCATGTCGCTGAGCGGAATTGACTGGCAGGTCAGGCAGCGGTCCGTGTCAAGTTCGGTTTCAACGGGACAGAGAAACTGCCCTGCGGTCACCCTGACCGCGCAGCTTTCACATTGCCCGACCTGCCAGCCGTTTGGTAGCAAGAACCTTATGCCAACGACCGCCATCACGCGGCTAGACGGCTAAGACAATCCAGTGGACGCAGGCTAGCAGGCAGGTGTCTATCATGGCGACGATCTGTGAAACATAACCCCGCTTATGGATAAGGGGCCTCGCTTCGCTTTGCCTGCGTCCTCAATTGTATTCTCACTCTTAATCTGCGTCGCCACAGGCGGCTGTAATTAGCAGGAAATCAAGCGCAATATAGAGAATGCTGCGAACACATGTTTCATTGACGCCTCTGTAAAGTCTAGCGAAACGCTACAACAACAAATATGAACAGTTCCAAGATGATCAGAGGCCCAAATGAAAAAACTGATACGATCGCTGAAAGCCCGAGCAAGAAAACTGGTGAACGCAAAAACCGTCAAAATTGACGGAATAAGGCTTATTTCCGATGAAAGGCGAGTGCCTGCTTACCTCCGCCGCTTGATGTTTAAAGACGTTTACGAGGACACGGAGAGGAACCTGTTGCTCAAAACGGTGACGCCTCATTCGGTCGTGGTAGAGTTAGGCACGGGAATGGGGTTTATATCCATGCTTGCGGCTAAAATATGTGGTGAAAAGCGCGTGTTCACTTATGAGGCGAACCCCCTAGTTGAGCCGATAATCAGAGAAAACTACGCGCTAAACGACATACATCCTCATCTGACCATGAAGGCCGTGACCAAAGATGGTCGGGACTTGGAATTCCATGCAGCAGAAAATATCATCTCGTCCAGTGCGTTTGAGCGCGATACACCGAGCAAGCGTTTCAATGTAAGCAGCATTGCTTTCAACACTGTTTTGGAACTCAGGTCGCCTGACATACTCATTATCGATGTTGAAGGAGCCGAGCATGAACTGCTTGTCGGTGCGAATATGCACACTGTTCGTGATATCATTGTTGAGCTTCATCCGCACATCATCGGTGAGGACAAAGTCGAACAGGTGTCTGCCTTCCTGATCGCTCAAGGATTTTCGAAAAATGCTGTTGACCGCAAGACCGCGCACTTCTCAAGATCGCTGTAACGCGATTGTTAAGGGTTAAATCGAAAGCCCTAACACGTCCCTCAACATCGCTATTTCCGGCGCGGACAATACTGTAGCGCGGCCAGCACCTCCCGGGAAAGCAGCGCCAAGGAGGTCGCGGGCCCGTATCCCAGAGCGCATCATATGGATCCAGGTACTAAGCTGCCGTGTGGATTTTTCTGAGTTGCCCCCGTGCCGCTCGTGACCGCATCCATGCTTGCGGCTTAATCTGTCATACCGCGGATGGAGTTTAACAATTTGCAAGTCGGCTCAAGTGCTGGAAGTCAACAACTTTGTGAAAGACCCATTCCCGTGAGGGCTCATCCAGGCCGACAGACACTTTGATAGCATCTGAAAAACCGCTGGAATGTTGTTGTTTAGGGTCAGCATGACGGAGAATACATCGCCAAAAAAGCTGTCGCTGGTGTCGGACACATCAGCCATGAAAATGTCCCACGCGAACAAGGGTTATAAAAGGTGGGACAAAAACATCTTAAAAGCACAACGATTTCAATGGATTTCAAGCTGTAGTGGTGCCCCTTGCCGGAATCGAACCAGCACTCCTCTCGGAACCTGATTTTGAGTCAGGCGCGTCTACCAATTCCGCCAAAGGGGCACTTTGGATGCTTACATCTTGGTATGTCGCGGACTATACGAACAAGCCATGGGAGGTCAACTTATTTTTGCAAAATTAGTGCGCTTAGAAGACAGCACGTACAGCGCTTGAATTGTTGACGAAGGTGCGAATTGCAAGCGTCGCTGGACTGGATTAGAGGCTATGGAGCGTTTTCAATTCGGGCCGCTTCGCTGGGTCATATCATGGGCGGTCCCAAGGCCGCGTAGAGTGAGGAATTATAGATGGAAAGTGCAGTTTCCGCAGAGAAGAACCGAACAATTTCGGCGGTTCTGGTCACCGCTGGAATGATTTTCACGGTGGGCTCTGCACTTGGGTTCCAGCATATCGGCGGATATACACCGTGTGCGCTATGTCTGTTGCAGCGCGATCCCTATTATTATGCGATACCCGTCGGAATTCTGGCGATTGCGGCGGCCATGTTCAAATTGCCGTCATGGCTGACACGGTCCGCGCTCGTCCTGATCGGGATCGCGATGCTGATCGGCGCCGCTCTTGGTGTTTATCATTCCGGTGTTGAATGGGGCTTCTGGCCAGGGCCCATTACCTGCTCGACCGGAGCGCCTTCATTGACCACGAATGCCGGAAACCTCTTGAATGACCTCAACGCTGTAAAGCCGCCATCGTGCAACGACGCTGCACTGCGCGTCCTTGGCCTTTCCTTTGCCGGATGGAACGTGATTGCAAGCGTCATTCTTGCAGCCATCGCGTTCTTCGGAGCGAGCCGCAAGACGGCCTGAGGCTCTTATGGCTGCAGTTCGGTATCCCAGTACAGATAGTCCATCCAGCTTTCGTGCAAATAATTGGGCGGGAAAGACCGCCCATTGTTATGCAGGTCCTGAACGGTTGGCTGGTATGGCTTCTGACTAGGGAACATTCCGGCAATCCGGGGCAGCTTGCTTCCCTTTTTCAAATTGCAGGGCGAGCAGGCCGCGACAACATTGTGCCAGGTCGTTTCGCCGCCATGTGCGCGCGGGATGACGTGATCGAAGGTCAGGTCGTCCTTTGAGCCGCAATACTGGCACTCGAACTTGTCGCGCAGGAAGACGTTGAAGCGGGTGAAAGCCGGATTTCGGGTTGGCTGAACATAGGTCTTGAGGCTGACAACACTTGGCAGCTTCAGGGAAAAGCTTGGTGAACACACCGCGTGATCATATTCTGCGATGATGTTTACACGGTCAAGAAACACGGCCTTGATCGCGTCCTGCCAGGACCAGAGCGACAAGGGATAATAACTCAGCGGCCTGTAGTCTGCGTTCAAAACGAGCGCGGGCAGGGCCTGTGGTGAAACTGCAATCGTCAAGGGCGTCTCCTGATCGATTCGGCATCTGCACCTGTATATTAGGTCTGTTGTTACAGGATTGTGAAGCCCATAAATGAAGTGCTAAAAGAAAGGCTTATTTCAGGCATTCGGCCATAAAACAGCGCTTGCTCGCAGGCCGCTTCCACTAGGCCAATATCTTCACGAACGCCACTCGAGCGGGAATTAACGATCAGCAATTCCCGCCATTGAGCCTCCCAGGTCGCCTCAGGTTTTTTCGACGTCGGCCGTCATATCGAAGCTGGCAAGTTCGCGATTGACAATATCGCGCCAGCTTCGGTCTTCGATCAGTTCCTGAGGGAAAAGTCCTGTGATGGAAAACAGGGGGGCGGAGGGATCTTGCCGGTCAGCCTGCCGGATTGCGGCCAGGATTTCGTCGCGACGTGGGTCGTTCAGATCACCGCGCTTGTGGATTGAGGCAATCCAGAGCGCGACAACATAGGCAAATTCCCTTGCCTCCCCACCAGCCTTCAACGTTTCTACAGCTGCGGCAAGAATACGTTGCGGCAGCTTCTGGCTTGTGTCCATCGCAATCTGCGTGTTGCGATGCGCAATCGTCGGATTGGCAAAGCGTTCCAGCAGTTGATGTTTGTAAGCGGGAAGATCGATGCCGGGCACGGCGCCAAGGGTAGCGGTTGCGGCCTCCATATGGCGCTGGACGATCTCAACGAATTCGGGGACGGCCATCACGTCGCGCACGAAGTCGAGATCGTGTAGAATACCCAGATGGGCGATGAGCGTGTGAGAACCGTTGAGCAGACGCAGCTTCATGTCTTCGTAAGGCGCAACGGCATCGGCAAATACCGCACCCGCCTCTTCCCATGCGGGCCTGCCTGCAACGAAATCATCCTCGATGACCCATTGCATGAACGGTTCCGTCTCGATTGCCAGCCGGTCCTCAGCACCCAGCAGTGCGGCGGCGCGGGCGCGTGTTTCGTCCGTTGCCGCCGGAACGATGCGATCCACCATGCTGCACGGGAATTTTCCATGGCTCCCTATCCAGTTTGCCAGGGCCTGATCCCGCCTGCCTGCCATCTCCAGCACGAGACGACGCACCACCCTGCCGTTGGAGGGCAGGTTGTCGCAACACAGGACCGTAAAGGGATCAATCCCCCTCTCCCAACGTCTGAAGAGGCCCTCGACGAGAAAACCGATGACGCCTTGCGGCCTGGTTGGTTGCGCGATATCGGCCGCCACCGCTGGGTGATGGAAATCAAGACCGCCCGTCAGCGGATCGAGCCCATAGGCCTTCTCGCTCACGGTGAGCGTCACGACGCGGATATCCGGGTTTGACAAATAGTCCAGTACGTCCTGCTGACTTTCAGCGGCACAAAGCCAGTCGACTGTCGTGCCGATCACCTCTGCTCTATCGCCTTCGGCACTGCGCACGATGATTGAATAGAGACCATCCTGCTTTTCCAGGGCACGAACGGGTTCCGGGGAGCGCAAATTGACCGCAACAATACCCCATGGCCCAAAGCTCTTTTCCAGCGCGCGCTGCGTATAGACCGCCTGATGGGCGCGATGAAATGCTCCAAGCCCGATATGGACGATACCGGGTTTAAGTTCGCGCCGGTTAAATGAAGGCGACAAGACCGCATTTGGCAAAACGGTAGAATTCGAAAGCGTGTCCATGGGCCTATACTCGACCGTAGTGAGGATGAAGAAGGGCGCGCTCTATGCCGCGGAGTTCCGCAAGCCCCTTGAGACGCCCAATGGCGGGATAGCCGGGTTGCGCGCCGCGCGTGAGATCATCGAGGATTTCCTGCCCATGGTCCGGCCGCATGGCAATACGGTGGTCTTCGCGCCCTTCCAGACGTCGGCGCTTTTCCTCCTCAAGCAATGTGGCGATGACGGCGACCATGTCCGTTGCCCCCTCCAGATGTTCATCCTCGAAGAAAGAGCATGGAACGGCCTCCGTATCACGCGTGACATTGCGCAGATGCACAAAATGAATGCGGTCAGCAAATCGTCTCGCGATCTGTGGCAAATCATTGTCCGGACGGGCGCCCAATGAACCGGTACACAGGGTCACGCCGTTGGCTCTGCTATCGACCTTGGAAAGCATGTGCGCATAATCGGCCTCTGTCGACAGGATACGCGGCAAGCCCAGCAAGGGCCATGGTGGATCATCCGCATGGGCGCAGATGTTGATCCCCACCTCCTCTGCCACAGGCACGACCTGCGACAGGAAATCGACCAGATTGGACTGGAGCCTCTCGCGATCGATGCCCTGATAGGTTTTGAGTTTTTCCAGCAGCTGTTCCAGCGTGTAGCCATCGGCAGAACCCGGCAGACCGGCACCGATGTTTTTGCCAAGGGCGGCGATCCTGTCGCCGCTCAATTCGGCAAAGCGTTTGGCGGAGGCCTCGATCAGCCATTCCGGGTAATCATGGTTCGCGTCCGGCCTTTTGAGAATGTGGATATCAAAGGCAACGAAATCGGTCAGGTCGAAACGCATCGCCTTGGCGCCGTGGCGGGTTTCCCAGCGCAGGTCGGTGCGTGTCCAGTCCAGTATCGGCATGAAGTTGTAGCACACGGTGCGAATGCCGCTTCGGGAAAGTCGCCGCAGGGTTTCCTGCCAGTTGACGATATGGGCTTTCCAGTCTCCGGTCTGGGTCTTGATGTCTTCCGACACCGGCACGCTTTCCACCACATCCCAGTAAAGGCCACCCGCCTTTATGTCCCGGTGTCGTTTCTCGATCTCATCCACCGGCCATACGGCTCCGGTGGCAATGTGGTGCAGCGCACTGACGATGCCCTCGGCACCGGCCTGTGCCGCATCCCGCACCGTTACCTTGTCAATTGGCCCAAACCAGCGCCAGGTATGCTTCATGTCTATGTCCTTCAGATATCAGTTCGAGCCGCCGAGGAGGATCTGCACCTTGCAGGCGACGGATCTGTCGCCTGCCTGTTCGAACGCCTCGGCAACGCTTACGAGTGGAAATTCGTGGGAAATGATGGGCCGCACGTCGATGGTGCGGTCCGAAATGAGTTTGACGGCGAGCGCAAATTCCTGATCGAAACGCTGGGAGCCGCGCCAGACGATTTCCTTGCCGACGAGAGCATTGAGCGGGATGGTCATGTCTCCGGTCACGCCCACCTGCACAATCGTGCCGCGCGGTCTTATAGCAGCGAATGCAGAGCGCAGGGCAGGTCCGGCAGCGGAACAATCGAAGACAATGTCGAAACTGCCCTTGCCTTCCTGGAATGGTGCAAGCCCTTGCGGATCGGTGAGAACGTTGATTGTGCGGGTTGCGCCCATGGCAACAGCACGAGAAAGAGCCGCATCGGCAAGATCGGTTACGACGATCTCTCCGGCACCGGCGTGCCGTGCGGCAGCCACCGTCAACAGGCCAATCGGGCCCGCCCCGGTCACCAGCACGCGGCTGCCAGCCACGTCGTGCGCCTGCGCAACGGCATGGAGGCAGACGGCCAATGGCTCGGCACAGGCAGCTTCGGCGGAGGTAGAATTGTTTTCGAAAGCAAAACACTGTTCTGCCGGCACCACAAGCCAGTCCCTGAACATGCCCTGCTCGTGCGGCAGGCGCATGGCGCTGCCCATGAAACGCATTTCGAGACAATGGATCGGCAGGTTGGACTTACAGTAATGGCACTCACCGCAGGGCTGGGACGGGTTGACCGCAACAAGCGCGCCAATCGCCAGTCCACTTACGCCCTCCCCTAGTGCCTCGACATATCCAGATGCTTCGTGGCCGGAAATGATTGGTTCTCGCACCTGGACAGGGCCGAAACCACCATCCTGATAATAGTGCAGATCAGAGCCGCAGATGCCGCCTGCGGCCATGCGCAGCAGCACCTCCCCGACGCCGGGCTGCCTGACGTCCTGTGTTTCGACCTTGATGTCCTGTTTGCCGTAAAGACGCGCCACGCGGGTCAACATGCACTTCACTCTCGTATGGGTGGGAAATCCCGCGCGAATGATCGCGCGGGGTGATGACTTAGCGGATCAGGCCCATTTCCGTCGGCAGCCACAGCGTGATGGCTGGCACGAAGGTAATGAGGATGAGCGCCACGAAGAGTGGCACCAACCAGGGAAGAATGGCCATCGTCGTGCGTTCCACCGATAGCCGCGCGACGCGCGACAGCACGAACAGCACCATTCCCAGCGGCGGATGCAGAAGGCCGATCATCAGGTTCAGCGTCATGATCAGCCCGAAATGCACCGGGTCGATATCGAACTGCAGAACGAGCGGCAGCAGGATCGGCACCAGAATGGTGATTGCAGCAATCGTATCGAGGAAGCACCCGACAAACAGCATCAGCAGATTGACGAGCACGAGGAATATCCACTTGCTGTCCGTCAGGGTAAGGATTGCTGACGATAGAACCTGCGCCGCCTGACTGACCGTCAAAAGCCACGCGAAGACGGAAGCTGCCGCAACGATGAACAGCACGGAGGCCGTTGTTTCGATCGTCTCAAAGGTCGCCTTCGCCAATGTCTTGAGCGTCATGGTCCTGTAGCGGACGAGACCGAGAAAGAGCGACCACAAGACCGCCGCAACCGCCGCTTCGGTGGGCGTGAACCACCCCATCGTCATACCGCCGATCAGGATGACCGGGGTCATCAAAGCCATCACGGCGGAAAAGTCGAAATACCAGTCACAGACGATCAGAACCGCAAGCACGATGACGATTGCAAGGTTCAGCGACATGCCCAGCATTGTCAGCAGATAAATGCCGACAGGCACCATCATGACGACCAGCACTTCCAAAGATGCGCCAAAAATCGTTTTCAGGCTGAATGGCGTGTCCGAACCCCAATTCTTGATATAGGCGAAGGCCGCCACGGTGATCATCATCAACAGCGTCATGACGACACCTGGAACGATGCCAGCCATGAACAGCGCGCCAATCGAGACATTCGCCATCATTCCATAGATCACGAATGGCAGGGACGGCGGGAAGATTGGACCGAGTGTGGCCGAGGCGGCGGTGACGCCGACGGCAGCCTCCACCGGGTATCCATGGTCCTTCATGGCCTTGATTTCGATGGTGCCGATACCGGCCGCATCGGCAAGGGCTGTTCCGGACATGCCGGAAAAAATCACCGAACCGATGATGTTGACCTGCGCCAGCCCGCCTTTCATCCAGCCAACAAGTGCGACGGCGAAGGAGTAGATGCGGCCGGTAACGCCCGCAACATTCATCAGATTTCCCGCAAGGATGAAGAATGGCACCGCAAGCAGCGGAAAGCTTTCGACACCCGCGATCATCCGCTGTGCCGCTATGATATCGGGAGCAACGTTGTAGGACACGATATAGAGCAGCGACGACACAGCCATGGAAATGGCGACGGGAAGGCCGATGAGCATCAGAAGAAGGAAGGAACCGATGAGAACCAGCATCTTACACTTCCTCCACGCTTTGAAACTCTTCAGGCCGTTCAAGAACGGAATAGCCACGCCGCAGATTGGCGACGAAGACCTGAATGGACCGCAGGAACATCAGCACGAATGCGGCAAAGACCGTGTAGAAGACGATGCCGCGCGGCAAGGCCACCGTTACCATCTCCTCATCCGCGACGATATCGAGATACCGCCACATCAGCCAGGATGCATAGGCAAAGAAGCCCATTCGCAGCACATCCACGGCAAGCGACATGATGCGCGTCACATGGGGTGGCAGGTAGTGATAGAGCACGTCCACCTGAATATGGCGTGACAGGCGCACGCACATCACGGAGCCCATGAAGACGACGCCGATCAGGCAGTTGACGGCGATTTCCTCGGTCCATGCATAGCTGTCATTGAGGACGTAGCGCGTGAAGAACTGCAGGAACACGCAGCCCGTCATGACCCAGAAGAGGGCAAGCGTGATCCAGTCTTCGAACGAATAGACAGAGAGATCGGTATCCGGCGGCGCCTCATCGAATGTATGGGCGAGTTCCTCAGGCGTCACCTGAGTGTGAAGTTCCTTCGACATTGAATTGTCCCGGCTGAGAAGAAAGGGCGGCGCGATCCGAAGACCGCGCCGGATGCGGTCTATTGAATGGCGCGAATGGCTTCCCAATCGGCCTTGTCATAACCGAAGTCCTCGAACTTCACCTTTTCCAGCACGTTTTTCTCGAAATCGGCCTTGTCGACTTCCGTCACCGAAAGACCGCGCGCCTTGAAATCGTCGACCAGCTTGTTTTCCCGTTCCTCGATGATCTTGGTCGTCTTGGTTGCCGCTTCCTGCATCACCTCGACAAAGATCTTCTTGTCCTCGTCCGAAAGGCTTGCCCAGCGGCTCTTGGAAACGACCGTGTTGAGATGATCAACGATGTGTCCGGTCAGAATGATGTTCTTCTGGACCTCGAAGAATTTCTTCGCCTCGATTGTTGTCAGCGGATTTTCCTGCGCATCGACGGTGCCGTTCTGCAGCGCCAGATAGACCTCGGCAAAGGCAATCGGCGTGGTGTTTGCACCACAGGCCCGCGGCATTGCGAGATAGGCGGGAACATCGGGCACACGCATCTTCACGCCAGCAAGATCGCCGCATTTGGCGATAGGCTTGTTGGCTGTCGTATGGCGTGTTCCGTAGTAGCTGACTGCCGTAATGACGTTGCCGGTCTTGTCTTCATAACCCTTGGCGAGCCGTTTGAAGACATCGCTCTTTTTGTAGGCGATCAGATGCTCAGGGCTGCGGAAGATATAGGGGAAATAGGTGACACCGATGGGCTTGTAGTCGCGGGCGGCGAAGCTGGAGCCGGAGATGATCATATCGACCGTACCGAGTTTCAAGCCCTGATTGATATCGACTTCCTTGCCAAGCTGCGAGGCGGGGAAGACATCGATCTTGTAGCGTCCTTCGGTGCGCTTTTCGATCTCCTTTGCGGCCCAGACGGATTCCGTATGGAATGGTTCGGTCGTCTCATAGACATGCGCCCATTTCAGCGCGGTCTGCGCCTGAGCCGAACATGCGGCGGCCAAGGCAAGAGCGGTTGCGCCTAGCAAGGCGGATAATCTTGATATCATTGTATTCCCTCCCGGATTGAAATCAGATCGTCTTGTCCCGGCACCGCCCTCTCTCCTGACGGCGCCGGTTTTTCCTACGGCTCCTCCCCGAAGCTTTCGGAAAATCTTTTCTGCGACAGCGTAAGATGCCGCCGCATTGCGTTGCGGGCGCCGACCGCGTCCTTGGCTGCAATGGCGTCGCGGATCACGCGATGCTCCTCAAGCGCCAGTCGCCATGTGTGGGGGCCTTCGAAATGGCTTGCCAGCCTCTCGAAATAGGGTGTCATCCGCCGGTCGAAGATCTGACCCGTCAGGCGATGAAGTGTCGCGTTCCCAACGATATCGGTAATTGCCGTGTGGAAGGCGCGGTCTTGCACCAGCATGTCGACGGGGTCCCCGATTGCCCGTTCCATCTGCAGCAGGCATTCGTCGAGATGCTTGATACCCTCAGGCGTCGCCATCATCGCCGCCTCTTCGGCGATCGCACCTTCGATAATGCTGCGTGCCTGCAGTATCTCGAATGGGCTGTCATTCTCGTCCACCGGCAGAACTTTCGATGCAGCCTGAGGCGTTCGCTGGCTGACATAGACGCCGGAGCCCATGCGAATCTGGATATGACCCTCCACCTCGAGAACGATAAGCGCCTCGCGAATGGTGGGGCGGGAGACGGCAAAACGCTCTGCGAGATCACGCTCGGCAGGCAATTTTGCGCCGGGAACCAGTTCCCCCGTTTCGATCAGCGCACGTATCTGGTCCGCGACCTGCCGGTGCAGGCGGCGCGGCTCCAAAGCCACGAACATGAAGTCCTCCCAGACTGGTAAAATGGTCTTACCAATTACGGCGCAGTAAAGCGCACCCTGCCGCAAAGTCAACTGGTGAGTTATGAATTGTTAATATTTGTCTATCGGGCGCGTTTTGACGATGCGCGTCTGCCTGGAGCCGGCGATGGCAAGCGGCGGGAATCTCATCAGAACGTCAAATCCGCACTTATTCGGAATCTTAGGCATCAAATTTGCCGGTAGCTGCGCCTGAAATAGACAAGTGCTTCGTCTTCGTCGCTTACGATGGATTCCACCACATCGCAGATCAGAATATCATGTGTGCCACCATCATGCACTGTTCGAATGCGGCAATCGAAAGAGGCGAGCGCACCGGAAAGCAGCGGCGAACCGGTTTCATGTGTGGTCCACTCCCCTGCGGAAAAGCGCACATCCATAGGGGTTTTACCGCCGAACAGCGCGCTTAGATCCTGCTGGCCCGCCGCAAGCGTATTGACGCAGAGAACACCGTTTGCGGTCACATATTTGTAAGCGGAGGAGTTGCGGTTAAGGCAAACCAGCAATGTCGGTGGATTGTCCGAAACGCTGCAAACTGCCGTGGCGGCAAAGCCCGCCCTTCCCTCAGGCCCATCGGTTGTGACGATGTTGACGGCACCGGCCAGTTGCGACATGGCGTTTTTATAGTCCAGGCTGCTCTGCTCGGCAGTCTTGGTCTCCATCTCGGCATCCTTTGTAAGAGACAGCGTCTGCATCTTCTCTATCCTTTTCAGTTTCTTGTCACGCCAGAAGGCAGGCATCATCGAAGGGCAAACGCGGCAGACGCGCGAACAGTTTCGACGTGTCGCCATAGCCGAGATTGATGAGGAAATTGGATTTCCACGATGTCCCGGCAAAAAATGCCTCGTCGACCCTGGCCTTGTCAAAGCCTGACATTGCACCGGTGTCCAGCCCTAGCGCACGTGCAGCCATGATCAGATATCCCGCTTGAAGGCTGGCATTTCGAAAAGCCGTTTCTTCAGCCATCGCAGGGCTTGAGGTAAACCATGCTCTCGCGTCCGTATGCGGAAACAGGAAGGGCAATTTCTCATAGAATGTTGCATCCATTGCAGCAATCACAGTCACCGGCGCCGTCATGGTCTTCTCAAGATTGCCCGAAGAGAGGCATGGTTTCAGCTTTTCCTTTGCCTGAGGCGACCGGATGAAAACAAATCGGGCCGGGCAGCAATTGGCCGATGTCGGACCCATTTTGGACAGATCATAAATCTTCGCCAGAAGCTCGTCGCTCACTGGCTTGTCCTGCCAGCCATTGTGCGTACGGGCATCCGTAAACAATGCAGCAAGTGCCTGCTGGTCAACTGTCATATCTCAATACCTTATCAAGCTTTGCGAGCGAGCAGAAACCTTTCCAGCTCGCGATTGAAATCATCCGCTTCGGTTATGTTCACCGCATGTGCCCCCGCGTCAAAAACCATGAGCTCGGCATGTTCCAGTCCTTCGGCAAGGCGCAACGAGCGCGTATAGGGCACGAGCAGATCATCCTTGGCAGCGATGACGAGAGTGTTGCTCTTTATGTCCCCAAGCCGGTCATCAATGTCGAAACGGCGCAACGCGTCTATGCGGCGCAGAACATTGTCCCTGCCCTGGAAATGGGCGACGCCATGGAGATCGTCGCGGGCCAGACGCTCTGCATTTTCGGACATCCACACCGCTGGATAGAGAAACAGCGGCTGCGCCCGCACAAACGCCTCGACGCCTGTGTTTTCCAGAAGGGCAATTCTGGCTTCGAAGCAACGCAGGGAGTGCTCGTCCACCTTGCTCCAGGCATTGATGAGGACGAGACGGTCCAGATAATTCGGCCAGCGCAGTGCGATATCAAGTCCGATGAGCCCGCCAAGCGCATGTCCCATGAAGTGAAATCTTGCAATACTTAGTTGGCTTACGATCTCCATGACGTCATCTGCCATGGCGGCGATGCCACCGTCCACGGGTACCTCTCCGCCGGTTCGGCCGGTGCCGCGGTGGTCATAGATGACGACGCGGAAATGCCGTTGCAGCACGTCCATCTGCGGCGCCCAATAGGCCCCTGCCCCGCCCAGACCCGAAGACAGGACAATTGTTTCCGCATCCGGCTCCGTTCGACCCGAAACCTCGAAGTGCATGTCACGCCTTCCTGTCATCGGCTGCCGATATGGGCAACTGTTGCGATTTCCACGAGGGCATCGGGCTTCACCAACCCGCACTGAATGCAGTAGCGCGCGGGCTTGTCTCCGGGAAAATACTCGGCATAGACCTTATTGACCGCCTGGTAGTTCGCCCAGTCGGTAATGAAGATGTGGTTCATCGTGACATCCTCCATCGTGCCGCCGGCAGTTTCGATGACGGTCTTGATGGTTTCCAGCACATGCCGTGTCTGGGCTGCGGCATCGCCGACATGCACCACATCATTGTTCTTGTCGAAGGGCAGCGTGCCAGAGACATAGACGACGCCATCGGCAAGTGTGCCGGGAGAAAAGGGCGCTATCGGCTTTTGTGTGCCTTCAGGAACGATAATGGTCTTTGGCATGTCTGTTCTCCTCTTGAAGTTTGATCAGTCTTCCATCGGGGCTGCTTGCGAGATGACGGCGCAGAAATCATTGACGGTCGCCACCCAGCCGAAGAATTTCTCGACATTGTAGACGGTCGCCTGCTGGATGAAATCTGGACCCAGATGGTGGGTCGCGTCCTCCAGCATCACCCCGAAATATTCGAGATGGAACGCGTCGCGCAGGGAGCTCTCGACACAGACATTGGTGGCAATGCCGACGAAGACGAGATTGCGGATGCCCCTCGCCCGCAGTACGCTGTCCATGTTGGTGTTGAAAAAGCCGCTATATCGCGTCTTGGGTACCAGGATATCACCGGGTTGCGGCTGCAGCTCGTCCACAATGGCGTAGTCCCATGTGCCCTTTGCCAGCAGCTTGCCCTGCAATTCCGGCCGCGCCCGCATGGTTTTCAGGGCGTTGGACTTGTGCCAGTTGGGAGAACCCGGCCCACCGGCCTCGACATAGTCACTGTCCCAGCCATTCTGGAAATAGATGACCTGCACCCCGGCGGCCCGCGCCGCATCAAGCGTCTTGCCGATATTGGCGATGGTGGATTTCGCGCCGGAAATATCAAAACCGGCGAGATCGACATAGCCGCCTTCGGTCGAATAGGCGTTCTGCATATCCACTACCACGACTGCGGTTTCGCTGGGTTTCAACGAAAGCGGCTCCGGGCGCGCGGGCAGCGTTACGCTGTCCAGGTTGCTTCTGAGAGGCTGGTAACCGGAAATGCCGCTATCGGTCATTCTGCGGCCTCCAGCACGGTGGTGATGTGTTGACGGCTCTTCATCAGGGGCTGCACATATTTGCCGAATTTCTCGATACCCTCCACAAAGTCATCGAAAGTCAGCATGACGCCACCCGTGCCCGGAACTTCGCTCATCTCGTCCAGCATGGCCGCGACTTCCTCATAGGAGCCAATCAGCGTTCCCATGTTGATGTTGACGGCTGAGACAGGGTTCGCCATGTGACGGACATTGGTATCGGCACCGGACTTCGTATCGACAGAGCTTTGCAAACCAAGCCATTTGATCGCTTCCTGATCGGCGCCTGCCTTGTAATGCTCCCATTTTGCCCAGGCGTCCTCGGATTTTTCCTCAGCCAGAACCATGGTTAGCACCACGGAGCGGACATCACGGCCGGTTTTTTCCGTCGCCGCCATCAGCCTCGTATTGGTCGGCGCAAAGGCGGTGGGCGTGTTCACACCGACGCCGAAGCAGAAACTGTAGTCCGCGAACTTTGCGGAAAATTCCATGCCCTTATCGGAAGAGCCGGCACAGATGAGCTTGACGTCTCCCTGCGGCACCGGCTTCATCCGGCAATCATCCATCGTGAAATACTGGCCTTTCAGGTCCGATTGTCCCTTGGTCAGCAGTTCCTGTAGGACGGTGGTGTATTCGCTGAGATAGGCGTAGCGGTCGCCAAAATAATCATCGCCCGGCCATAGACCCATCTGGCTGTATTCCGGCCTTTGCCACCCGGTGATGAGGTTGATGCCGAAGCGGCCGCCGGAAATGGAATCGATGGTTGTCGCCATTCGTGCCACAATTGCTGGCGGCATGACCAATGTTGCCGTCGTCCCGAACAGCTTGATCTTGGACGTGACTGCGGCCAGCCCTGCCATCAACGTGAAGGATTCCAGATTGTAGTCCCAGAACTCCGTCTTGCCACCAAAGCCCCGCAGCTTGATCATTGAGAGCGCGAAGTCGAAGCCGTATTTTTCAGCGGCCAGGGTTATCTGTTTGTTGAGCTCGAACGTCGGCTTGTATTGCGGAGCGTTCTCCGAGATCAGCCAGCCGTTGTTTCCGATGGGAATGAATACGCCGATTTCCATGTGCATTCTCCAGTTAGCGCCCGTATCAGGTTCTCACATGGGAATGCAGGTTCTGTGCCAGTTCTTTATTTTAAATGACTTCAATGACTTGATAGGCGCACACTTCAATAATTTTATCAAATGATAAATTTTTTATCGTTCGGTAAATTTATGTGCTCAAATTTGGAGCAGCGATTTCAGAGAAGCGCGGCGGTGCCGCGTGTATCGCAGCAGCTTTCTTTTTTACTTTGCGATGTATTGCTGTGGCCGTGCTCGACCAAAAAAGAGGCGCCGCACTTTCGAACGGCACCTGTTGAAAAACACGCTGTCGTCTTCACGCGAGTTAAAACGCTCAGGCTTCAGATTTCGCCTGGTCTTGGCTCAGTCCATCTGGACATTTGCATTCTTGACCACAGGCTCCCACTTGGCGATTTCCTTTGAAACATGCGCCTTGAGTTCATCGGGAGTGGAGCCGACGATCTTCGCGCTGAAATCAGCCATGCGGGCGGCGACATCAGGGTCTGCCAGTGCTTTTTTCGCAGCAGCATTGAGGACATCGACTGCTGCTGCCGGAGTGCCAGCGGGTGCAAAAAGCGCATTCCAGGTGTAGGTCTCATAACCCGGCACCGTTTCGGCAATAGTTGGCACGTCAGGGAAAGAGGATGCGCGCTCCGCAGTCGTGACACCCAGCGCGCGCAACGTCCCGGATTTCATATGACCTGACGATGATGGCAGGTTGTCGAACATGATCGAAACCTGATTTCCCAGAAGATCGTTTAGTGCCGGGCCTGACCCCTTATAGGGCACGTGCTGCATGGATACGCCCGTCATGGCCTTGAACAGCTCACCCGACAGGTGAAGCGGCGTTCCGTTGCCGGAGGACGCATAGGCGTATTTGTCGGGTTCAGCCTTCAACAATGCAATCAGCTCGGCAATCGTCTTTACCGGAAGCTGAGGATTGACCACGAGAACATTGGGCACGACGACCAGCAAGGAAATCGGGGCGAAATCCTTTTCCGGATCATAGGGCTTTGTCTTGAGAATGAGCGGGTTAAGCGCATGTGTAGCGACGGTGCCCATCAGGATGGTGTAGCCATCCGGTTCCGCCCGTGCGACGCGGTCTGCGCCCAGATTGCCGCCAGCGCCGGCAACATTCTCGACCACGACCTGCTGGCCAAGCTCCTGCCCCATTTTCTGGGCGATAACGCGGGCAACAACGTCCGTCGAACCACCCGCTGCGAAGGGGACAACGAGAGTAATTGTCCGATCAGGGAAACTTTGCGCCTGGCCTGATCCGGCAAATGAGAGAAAACCGGCTGCTGATGCAGCAAGCGCCAGCGCAGCGCGCCGGGTGAAATGCTTGTAAGTCATTGAACCTCCTGTGGAGCGGCCTCCCCGCCACCGTGCCAGTTTAGCTCAAACCTTCTCCAGAGCAAGCAACACCTAAGTCTTGCCCGCCCGGAGTTAAACCATCATTTCCCGTGCATAGGCATGGACCGTCCGAAAGGCGTCCTGCGCACCGGCAATCGCCCGGCCTTCTTCCTCTTCACTCAGATCGATAGTGTCGAGCGCTGCGACAAAGGTGCGCCAATGCAATCCCCGCCCCTCAGGCGCACCGGCCAGATGTCTCGCACCGAAGCTGTCATCAAGGCCGAGTTTCGCGGCGTCCTTCAACAGAAACGCAGCCCCCAGATTTGAACCCTCAACGACGTAAAGCCAGCCAAGGGCTTCTGCGAGATCGAAAGATGTATCCTCCGCACGGAAACGGACCTCTCCGCCTGCAGGTGCTGCAATGTCCAAATCTGCAAGATCCTGATCGACATAGCCAAGACGTCTACGGCCCTTTAGATCGGGAAGAAGCTCGCTTAGACGCTCATTGGCAAAGAGTGCATCGAGATCCCTGTGAAAGAGATATTGTGTCTGAACGAATTTTCCGAAATTGGCACGGTTTTCAAAGGGTTTTGCAGACATGATAAAGCTGTCGAGCTCCTCATGCGCCTGGCGCGTCGCTGCTTTGAGGCGTTTCGTCCGGCTGGGCTCAAGCTCGGGTGTGGTCGTCGCCAGTTCTGCAGCAGTCATATTCGTTTCCTTTCAAGCTCAATTACGGACATAGAAATCTTTCACTTCGGAGTCAATTTATGCCTCGCTCCTTTGTTGGAACGTCGAGATGACTTTTGGTCAGCATAGCGAGCGGGCTGGTGAAAGATGTGATGTCATGCGTGCCCGAAGCAGAGCCATCAGCATTGGCTTTATGGAGAACTGCATGGTTTTCGATTTCTCCGTAAGAGTTCTGAGATAGCCTCCGGCTGATTGAATCACGTCGGACTTCTCAAGAATGCACGCTATGATTGCGTTCGTATTCTGTGTTCCCATAGCCTGCTCGGCTTCATCATAAGCGGATTGGCTGATGGAGAGCATCGATTTAACGACATTCCCTGCATGTTTCAGATCATTCCAGTCTCTGACCGCACCGCCTGGACCGTAAAGGGTAATTTCCGGACACGCCTTGAGGAGTGTAGCGAGATCAAAACCTGCTTTGCTGACGGCTTCCAGGTCTTTTTCAGAATTCCTGACTGCACTGACAGTCTTCGATGCCTGATTGGTTGCAGCAAGCTCAACATTCGAGACTTCGTTCTTGGCCGCCGGCTGCTCATCTTCAATAAGGGATTCGGATTCTGAACTCTGTATAAGCCGCTCATTTTGATAGGCATTGGCGCTTATTTTTTGGCTTTCTACGTGTTTTTCCAGTTGGTTAGCCATTTCAGCACGCAGTTTTGAAAGATCTGCGAGAAGAAGCTCCAGAAAAGGGGCCTTTGATTTGCGATCGAGGGAAGAAATCAACGTGACGTAACGATTTCGGATGCGATCCCAGTCTCCCTTTATCTGATCCTCAATAGCGATTTCACCGAACTTGACGATGTCGCGGCGGCAGAGGGTGATTTTCTCCCGCAGTCTTTGGAGGTGCAGGCGTTCCTCGACGACCTTTTCGGCGATTGATTGGATCTCGTCCGCGCGGGAAATGAGCGGAGCAAGAGAAAAACCATAGGCATCACTAATGCCGCCGCTCCGGTCCTTCCTGGCATAGCGCTTTCCATTCGGGCTGTCCTTGCGAATAATGAGCCCGGCTTGAACCAATGCTGCCAGATGCCGACGCAGTGTCTGCTCCGGCATTCCATGAGCACGCAGGGAAAGCTGCTGATTCGACGGGAAAACCACAAGACCGTTTTCCTCAGACAGTTCTGCCTTTGGATAAAAGCTGATCAGTGCATTGAGCACAGCCAATGACCTGTCGGAAATACCGAGATGGGGTCGGGCTTCGCAGGTTGCTCGAAACAACTTCCATTTATCTATCGAACGCGCAGGATCGATGTTTCTCGACGCAAACTGGGTTGCGAGCAGGCCAATAGAAACCCCTCGCCGCCCGAAAGGCGTCGTTAGATTATCACTGTTCATGTCTTTCACCTTCAAAAAGGCAAAAGAAAATCGCTCACCGAAAAAATATCGATGCCAAGACTCTTGACTATGATTCGCGGAAATGAGATTCTTTGGGTGCTTAGATCAAAGAAAGGCTTCCGTGCGGCAACGTTCGGGGGCTTTTTTCTTTTGTGCTTACTGCTCCTGTTAGTCGTTAATCGGTTATGACGGTCTCACTGCTTGGAGCGATGCTCTTCAAACAGCGTTTGTAGGTGTTCGAGAACGAAGGCGGCGAACTCTGGTGCCTGCCGACGATCGATCGAAATATCGAGCCTGTTGTCCGTCTCGACAATCTTCGCCAGCTTCTGGCCGCTCTCGGTGGAGAGAACACCAGTCTTCTTTGGCTCGGGCTTCGGCTTCAGAAACTCCAGCAGTGATTTGAACCGCTCTTCGGATGGAAGACGCGCTACGCTATCGTCACGAAGATAGGCGCGGGCAGCCTCATTGACCTTGGACGAAGAAAGTTGTTCGGCGAGGTCCATCCAGTTACGACGACCGACGCCAGGCGCAGGCCCGATGCTATCAACGATATCGTCCGGAATACGCCCAACGACAGACAGCATGTTTGACAGATCGCCCTTGTAGAGAGACATGGCGGCCATGATTGTCTCACGCGTGAACCGCATCTGCAGCTTCTGGGCAAAGCGGGCCTTTTCGATATAGCTGAGGTCCCGGCGTTCGTTGTTTTCCTGGCCCTGGGCAACAACAAGCTGCTCATCGGTTAGATTTCTGACGACGGCGCGGACAGGAATGCCAATTTCGGCAACGGCACGCAAGCGGCGGTGACCGAATGCCACCTGATAGCGACCGGGATGGTCAGGGTGAGGGCGGACCAGAATTGGAACCTGCTGCCCCTGTTCACGAATAGCCTCGACCAAGCCAACATCGGCCTCTATTGACGACGGCATACGGTCGGGAATGAAGGATGGATCGACATCTGCAGGATCGAGTGCGACGATCGTCAGGCCTTCAGCGAGCTTCTTTTCGATTTCTTCTGCGCGCCTTGACCGTTCAGACACCTCGTTGAGCGACTGCCCGATCATGCCGACGGGCGAGTGAACGACATCAGTCACCAGTTCTGGCGAACCAAGAATGGGACGAATACGAGGACGTGCGCGCTCTACAGGCGCATCATTGTTCTCACTGGACTTACCGCCGAGGTTGGCGAAGATTTCTTTTCTGCTCATGCAGTCCTACCCCAGGCCTTCTTGATCAGGCCTTCAATTTCAGCATTTACATTTGTCATGGATTCCAGTGCGCGATCGTAAGTCGATCTGGTGAACTGGGTACGCTCCACCTCAAACAGGGTCTGGTTGGTCAAACCGGCGTCTGAAACGGCCGTCGTCTTGAGCATGGGATGATTGAGAACATGCTCGCCGAAAATCGAGCGCAAGAAAGCGACCATCTGATTTTGAGGTCCGTCGCTCGGCTCAAATCGGGTCACAAGATAGCGCATCCAGTGATAGTCCGATGTTGCGCCAGCTCTGCCGATTTCGGCGAGCAGGTCGCCTGTCATCGCGAGAAACTGGTTCATGGACATCACGTCGAGCATCTGCGGGTGTACGGTGACAAGAACGGACGTTGCCGCGGTCAGTGCCGACAGAGTGAGGTAGCCCAATTGCGGTGGGCAATCGATGACGACGATGTCGTAGAAATTTTGAGCCTGAGCAATCGCCTGACCGATACGGGCGAAGAAGAGCGTATCGCCAGGAGCGCGGCGCATGAGGGCACGTGGCGTATCATGCTCGAATTCCATGAGCTCCAGATTACCCGGGATGATATGGAGATCCGGAATATAGGTCCCACGGACAATCTCGGCGATCGGCCGCTGTTCCTTGTCGTAGCGAATTGCGCCGTAGAGCGTCTCGTTTGGTCCGACGTCCAGTTCAGGCTGGTGGCCGAACAGCGCCGAGAGACTGGCCTGTGGGTCGAGATCGATCGCCAGAACCCGATAACCGCGCAGGGCAAGATATTGTGCGAGATGCGCAGACGTTGTCGTTTTTCCAGAGCCGCCCTTGAAATTCATGACCGCGATCACCTGAAGGTCTTCACCTTCACGGCGGTGCGGAAGATAACGACGTGTGCCGCGGGCTCCCTGATCCAGAAACTTCCTGATCTCGTGAATGTCTTCGACGGAATAGCTGCGCCGCCCGCCACTGTTTGCCACGGCAAGCTCCGGCTGCTCGGAAGCGATCTGGCGCAGGTAGGCCTCACCAATACCGATAAGCTTCGCTGTTTCCGATGGAGAAAAGTTTCGCATGCTTTTTTCGGCAAGCGGTGCGAAGGTATTTGCATTGTGTGCTTGCAGCTGCGCAGACAACGCGGCCGAATGCTGTAATATGAGCCCCGTGAGATCGGGTGCCTTGCCAGCAGATTTCAGATCGGCGCTTTGTGTCATATCTCATCTTTTCCGCTTGTTGGATCAGTTGCGGTTTTTTCCGCTGAAATCGGTTTTTACCGCAACTGGGATATAAGCGCCGATTCTCTTTCCGGTGCAATAGGCATTTGTGTTACCAAGACATGAATCTTTTCAGGCTGGTAAGGGCGTTTTTTTGCAGTGGACGTGAAAGATTTTCCCGTCTGCGGCGACTCTTCTCAGAAAGTTTGCCGCGGCTAACTTCAGGATCTTGAGGCGAGCGTCTGTGGATTGATCCGTCGCTGGCGCTGAATGGCACCTCCCAATTGCGGAGGGCGATGTCGGGACTGCGTTAGTCACCGCATAAATTTCGTCGCGCTCGGCTGCTCTAACATGCGCAGATATCTCTCATGATATATTCCGGGATGGCTGCCGCATTCGCTCTCGGATGCGGGTGAAGCTTTAACGGTGCTGGGCAGCGAACTGTGCTAGATGCAAGAATGTCGTATCGATTTTTGAGCTATAGTTATTTGCTCTCGTTCTTTTCCCTCCGTTGACTGCCAAATTTGGTTGAAGGTGGGGGTGGGTGTGAGCTTGAATTTCACCCATCAGTGTTGGTGCCTAAAGTTTGCCGCGGCTAACTCGATCGAGGCGCGCGCCACCCGTTTGAGATCGCATCGTTAGATTGCCCCGCGCAATGACGAGAGCATCGATGCCGGTCCGCGTTAGCTGATAGCTTTTGCCCCGACGTTGCTTCACTAGGCATGAGGTCATTCTCTGATGTGAGAGGGTCGCTTGTACGGAGCGCGAGGTCTGCCTTGTTCAGTCCTCCTTCTGATTGCTGAATTCCCGACCTCACGCCGGTTGAGGTAGGCATCCGTGATCGCAGACGGACTTGACCTTGAGATCGAGCTGCGCCGGTCATAGCGAGTGTTTCTTTTGTACCCAATGATCCTGTCTCCAAACCGAATCCATCGGTTGAGCAAATGCCTCTCTGAGAGACGGGACAGATGCGCCTAGCGCGATGTGATCACTCAATCGGCGGCTAGATTTCGAGCACTTCGCTCGTTCCATCGAGATCTTTGGTGAGCTTTTGTAGATGAGCAAAACGGCACCATGGGGTCGTCGCATGATCTGACTGCCACGCGTAAATGTCATTTCAGGTGCCTTGACAGGAGCGCGGACTTGGGGGATTACTTGCTCGTCCTAGGCTGAAGGCCAGACTCATCGACGCCAACGGAGCGTCTGAGCAACTCAGGACAAACAATCGAGAAAGCTTTGAAAAGCGTTATACGAAGTGATGAAACGAAACGCCGTTTTCGCTTTCATTTCCCTGTTTTTCCTGAATGAAAACAGTTCGATGATGTGATGTAAAATTTAAGAAAAATTTAGCGTTTGAACCAGGGCGACCGTTGGCCGCCCCGGCTGCGTTCTGGCGTTACGCAGCGCGGCGCAAGGCATCTCCGATAATGGAAACGATGTCGCTGATCTGACTTTCCTCGATGATCAGGGGAGGGGAGAGTGCAATGATGTCGCCCGTGACGCGAACCAGCAATCCCTTCTTGAAGCAGTCAACGAAGACATCGTAAGCGCGGGTTCCCGGAGCACCGTCCCGGGGCGTGAGTTCGATAGCACCGACGAGACCGAGGTTTCGAATGTCGTGGACGTGAGGAGCACCCTTTAGCGAATGGAGGGCTTCTTCCCATGCCTGAGCGAGGGAAGCAGCGCGTGTCAGCAAGCCTTCCTTCTCGTAGATTTCGAGCGTCGCGATACCCGCGGCGCAGGCTACCGGATGTCCGGAATAGGTGTAGCCGTGGAAGAGTTCGATCTGGTTTTGTGGTCCCTGCATCAGCGCGTCATAGATGCCGCGTTTTGCAAAAACCGCCCCCATGGGAATGGCCCCGTTGGTGATGCCCTTCGCGGTGGTCACCAGATCCGGCACCACGCCGAAATAATCCGTCCCGAATGGTTTGCCGAGGCGACCGAAGCCGGTGATGACTTCATCGAAAATCAGCAGGATGCCGTGCTTGTCTGCAATAGCGCGAAGTAGCTCCAGATATCCCTTAGGCGGCAGGATGACGCCGGCAGACCCTGACATGGGTTCAACGATAACCGCAGCGATCGTTTCCGCACCGTGAAGGGCAACCAGGCGCTCAAGATCTTCCGCCAGTTCGACGCCGTGCTCGGGCATTCCCTTTGAATAGGCGTTGCGATCGACATCGAGTGTGTGACGCATATGGTCTGCGGAAATCTGCGGGAAAACGCGTCTGTTGTTGACCAGCCCGCCAACGGAAATTCCGCCGAAGCCGACGCCATGATATCCCTTTTCACGACCGATGAAACGGGTGCGGGTGCCTTGGCCGATTGCTCTTTGATACGCGATCGCAATTTTAAGCGCGGTATCGACAGATTCCGAACCGGAGCCGGTAAAGAAAATACGATCGAGCTGGGCATCAGGACCGCCGGGCGCATTCGCCGCGAGTTTCTCGGCAAACTCGAAGGCAATCGGGTGGCCCATCTGGAACGTGGGGGCGAAATCCATGGTCGACATCTGCCGCTCTACAGCGGCGGTGATGCTCTTGCGGCCATGGCCGGCATTGACGCACCAGAGACCGGCGGTGCCGTCCAGAATCCTGTTGCCGTCAATGTCGGTGTAATACATGCCTTCGGCACTCGCCAGAAGGCGAGGGGATTCCTTGAACTGGCGGTTGGCAGTAAAGGGCATCCAGAAATTTGAAAGATTGGGCAGGTTTGATTTGCTGTTGTGATCCATTGGGTTTCCCTCTTAGAGATGCCTATCAATCCTGCACTTATCGCTATCGAACAAGTCTTTTTCCGCATTGTCCTAGGCAATTGTTTGAGGAAGCAGAGATCTAAATATGTCTCGGTCGCTGCGTGTGCTGGAGCCGATGGGTGAGACAGGGCAAACACCGCTCACGCATTGGCCCGAGACAGAAGCTCCTGCGTTTCCATGGAATAGAATTCTGTGCCGACAATGGCGTCGTTGAAGACGCATGGCTCGTTGGATGGGTCATGATCTGCCTGCCGCGGCCGGACATCGAGGCGCGCCACTACATTGTGACGCCCGGATTGCCACAGTGGAGAAAACCAGGCCTTGGCGTGGTGGAAATGGCGACTGTTACCAATTGAACCTGGCGATCAGGCATCGGTGGAGGGTATGAAAGGTCTCGGCGAAACTGACCTCTATAATTTGTCTGGAAATATCGATCAAAGATTGACAATAAAGAGTTTTTTTGAATTATAAGATGACAACTTTATAAGGTAAATGTCATGTTGGCGATTCTCGCGGACGATTTGACCGGTGCGCTGGACTCGGCAGCGCCGTTTGCCGCACGCGGGCTTCGCGCGGATGTTGCGCTTGACCTGACGGCCGTGGCCGAAATCATCGCGGACAAGCCGGATGTCATTTCGATCAACCTGAACACCCGCGAGATCAGCGCCGATGAGGCAAGGTTTGCCACGGCTGCAGCGATTGGCTTCTTGCCAGCCAGGACGCGTCTCTTCAAGAAAGTCGATTCCAGGCTTAAGGGCAATATTGCCGCCGAGCTCGAGGCCATCCCATATTCCCGCGCACTTGTCGCACCTGCCATTCCGGCATTTGACCGCATTGTAGAGGCAGCGCATGTCAAAGGGCATGGTATCGATACACCGATCTCAATTGCGGAGTGTTTCGGGTCGCATTTTGTCCGTGTCGAAGCTCCAGATACGCTGTCTCATGACGACATGGAAGATGTGCTTGCCGCAGCCGAGAACGACGGTACTGACCTTCTGATCGGGGCGCGTGGCCTTGCCGAGGCGCTTGCCTGCCGCATGACGGGAGGGGAAGTCCCGCAGGTGGCGATCGTGCCGCCTGGCCGAGCCATTTTCGTTATTGGCTCGCGCGATCCGATTACACTCGCCCAAATCGACGCACTGCGCGCGACGGGCGCGGTGAGTTATGTAGCAGCGCCAAACGGTCATATCTCTGGTGGCCTTGAAGCCAATGCCGCGCTGACATTGATACAGGCAACGCCGGGTCCCAGTGAGACAACCTCGCAGGCGGTTGCTGACGCTCTAGGTGGCGGCCTTGGGGCCATTCTATCCAGGAATGACGCCACATTGCTTCTGTCTGGCGGTGCCACGGCGGATGCCGTGATGCGAAGCCTTGGTGTATCCCGGCTCCATCTCCATGGTGAATGCTTGCCGGGCTTGGGTGTTGCCTCCGAAAATGGGCGCTATATCATAGCCAAATCAGGCGGGTTCGGCCATTCCGATACCCTTAAGATTATTGCAGAGATGGTTCTGCGGAAGGCAAGTTGAGACATGGGACTGGAAGCCGGAATCGCTCGCAAAGGCCTTCCCGACATCGTGTTCGAACGCATGTTGCGGGCGATCAAATCAGGTGCCTACAAATCTGACGAGCGGCTGCCCACGGAACACGAACTTGCGGCCGAATTCGAGGTGTCCCGTCCGGTTGTTCGCGAGGCTCTCAAGCGCCTTCGCGACCAGGGTCTGATCTATTCCCGCCGTGGTGCGGGGAGTTTTGTCCGCTCCGTGGGCTTAAGGCAGCCGCTCGGTTTCGGGCAGCTGGAAAATGTCGCCGATCTCCTCAATTGCTATGAATTTCGCCTGACACTCGAGCCTGCCGCCGCTGCGGCAGCGGCCAGCCGCCATGATGCTGAAAGTCTGAAAGCCATCAGGCAAGCGTTGGAACTGCTCCGCGACGCGACCAACAGACAATCGCACCGCGAAGATGCTGACTTCCAATTTCATCTTGCTATCGCGCGCGCCGCGCAAAACACCTATTTCTCGACAGCCATGGAAGCCCTGAAAGACCACATTGCCGTGGGAATGAAATTTCACGGTGCTTCGATCAGACGGGAGGCCTCTGGGCTGACCCGCGTTTTTGCCGAGCATGAGGCTATCGCCAACGCAATTGCGGATCGCCGGGAGGAGGATGCGCGAAGGCTTATGTTCGAGCACCTTCAGGGATCGCGTGGAAGGCTTTTTCAGGCGTCGCAATAGTCTTTCGCTGATTCACGAGACTGCACGAACTGACAGATTGAAGGGCAGCGAGACCGCGCTGCCCCGATGGTTCGCGTCAGAAACTGGCTCTATAGATAGCAAGAACGTCATCAACGCTCATATCGGCCGGATTGTTGTCCATCAACCGACGGATGGCGTGGGCATCCTCAGCGTAGCGGGATAGATCGGTTTCCGTCGCGCCGTGCCGGGCAAGCGACATTTCTATTCCGAGATCGCCACAGAACGCCAAGGCGGCGTCACGTAACTGCGCCTGAGAAAGGCCACTCCCGAGACCGAGCGCCTCGGCAACTTCTGCTGTCTTTGCCGAAACGACTGGCTGGTTGAAGGCAAGGACGTGCGGAAACACGATGGCATTGGCCAGACCATGCGGCAGGTGTAGCAGCGTTCCAAGCGGATAAGCAATGGCATGACCTGCCGCCGTATTGACGGGCCCGAGGCAAATGCCACCATAATAGGAGGCCAGCAGCAAGCCCTCGCGCGCTTCACGATCCGACCCGTCACGCACCGCTCGGCCCAGATATTTCCCAACGAGGTGAAAGCCCATCCTGGCGAAGCCATCGATCATGGGATGCGCACGCTTGTTGGTAAAAGCTTCGACACAATGCGCCATCGCGTCCACGCCTGTTGCGGCTGTGACCGCTGGCGGTACGGAGTAGGTCAGCTCGGGATCTAGAACTGCGAGATCGGCAATCAGATGGGGGCTTTCAACCGCGATCTTGTTGCCCTTGACCGGATCGGTGATCAGAGAGCGGATGCCCGCTTCGGAACCTGTACCCGCAGTGGTGGCAATCTGCGCCAGCCGCGTGCGCCGGCCAGCCACCCTGTTGGGTCCTGCGACATCTGCGAGCGTCTGCTCACCATCCCACATCGCTGCCACCAGCTTGGCCACATCCATGACAGAACCTCCACCCAGGCCTATCACCAAATCCGGCTTGGCCGTACGTGCTGCCGCAAGTGCCGCATCGAGCGTCGAGATTTCCGGTTCGCCCGAAATAGCATCGAACAAAGCGACTTTGCCCGGTAGCTTCAGGCGCTCAACGAAGCTGCCCGTGATCGGTGAGGCGATGACCAGCGTCGACGAGACTTCGCCGACCCAGGTGGAGACGTCTCCGATCGTTCCGGCACCGACGATCAGCCGTTTTGGCTGATGCAGGGTAATGACTGGGGTGCTGGTCATGCCTGCGCTCCCTTGGAAGTGCTGCCAGCCACAAGCTTGCGGGCATAGGCGATGGCGGACAACATATTGCCGTGGTTGGCGATGCCCTTGCCGGCGATGTCGAAAGCCGTGCCGTGATCCACAGAGGTACGGTCGATTGTCAAATCAACGGAAACATTAACCGCCGTATCGAAAGCGACGAGCTTGATCGGGATGTGTCCCTGATCATGATACTGCGCCACAACAAGATCGAACCCGCCGGAATAGGCGCGGTGAAACACCGTGTCGGCGGAAATCGGACCATAGGCATCAATGCCTTCGGCGCGAGCGGCGGCAACAGCAGGCGCGATTTGGTCGTCGTCCTCTGTGCCGAAGAGACCATTTTCACCGCAATGGGGGTTGATACCGGCAACCGCGATACGTGGGCGCTCGTAGCCGGTGCGTTTCAGGTGTTCGTTGCCAGCTTTGATCGTCGCGAGGACCCGTTCCGTCGTTGCCCGGCGGATCGCCTCCTGCAACGATACGTGGGTGGAAACGTGGATAACCTTCAACTTTTCCGAGGCCAGCAGCATATAGGCGGCGGCTGATTTGGTCAGGCTGCGCAACATGCCGGTGTGTCCATCATAATGGTGACCTGCGAGATTGAGCGCTTCCTTGTTGATGGGGGCCGTGACGATGCAGCCGATCTTCCCGGCTTCGGCGTCGCGCACTGCCTTCTCGATAAAGCGGAACGCAGCGTCACCGGCGACGGGCGAGAGCTGCCCCCAGGCCAGTGGTGCACCCTCGACCGTCAAATCGACAACGTAAGGCGCCAGATTTATATTGACATTCAGCGCCTTGCGAGCCGCTTCCAGGGTTGGAAGATTGCCATAGATGCGGGTGGCGGCGCGGTTCGCTTCATCCATCTCGGCCAGCGCCCGTACCGTGATTTCAGGCCCTACGCCGCAGGGGTCGCCCATGGTAATGCCAATGATATTGCTCATGATTTACTCCCGTCTGCCGCATGTGCCCAGCCCGGAGCCAGACGAACATATTTGATAGCGCGCCGATAATAGGTATAGGCGATGTGAAGCGAGCCATCGGCTCCCTCAAGGAGCCACGGATAGGACATTTCCTTGTTGTGGCCATCGATCGAATTGTTCGAAAGGCAGGTGCCAGGCCCCTCTTCAATGATGATCCGCTGCGGAAAGCTTTTTGCGCCATCGCTGGAAATGCAGACGCTGACAGGCGCGCGCGGCACACCCCAGATGGGCACGCAACCGCCATCGGGGTCGGCATCTGGCCGGTCGTCATCTTCGCCCAGCTCATCATAAAGCGAGGCGCGTCGGTCGCTCGACATATCGGCATTGATGGGATTGCAGATCATCGCGATGCGGCCATCGTGCAGACGGATCGCGGCGATCGAGGAATTGTTGTTGGGCACATCCGTTGGCTGAGGTTGCGACCACGTGCGGCCGCCATCAACACTTTCCGTGCGATAGACGAAATCGGACTGACGACGGCGAAACACCGCTGCCAGCTTTTCATCCCCGATGGAGACCGGGCTCATATGCACACAGCCAGTGGACTGGGCGACATCCTCCAGACGCCAGGTCTCGCCGCCATCTTCGGAAATGCCAACCGCAGCACGGTCATGACTGCCGTTCCATTTCTGGCCTGGACGCTGGATGCACCGGAAGATCGGTAAAAGCCATGCACCATCTTCGCGAACCATAAGCGGGGCACGAACGAAACAGCCGCGCGGCAGGTCGAGATATCGCCCGTCGCCAGCCGTCAGTCTGGTCGGATCCGACGCGTCGCGCGAAACCTGCGCCATGCGGATACGGCATTCATCCTGATTGCCGGATGGCTGCGACGTGTGGAACAAATACAGTGTCTTGTCGGGTGCCGAAAACAAAACCGGGTTCTGCTCGGAGTGATCGGGATCGAAGCTCAGCCGCTGCGGTTCGCCCCATTGATCGGACCCTGCCGTCAGAACTGACGCGAAGATGGAAATATCCGACTTTCCTTCCAGCGTGCCACCGAACCAGGCGCAGATGAGCGCGCCATCATCGGTAAGGTGCAGGAAGGATGCATGGTTCTGAATCATGGGCGAGGCCAACACGGCTTCGTGTCGCCCCTTTCCAGCAGCTTCAACCTTGCCGGTCATGACGGTTGCAATCATTTCAGGCGTCATTTTGGCCTCCTCTTACAACCACGAAAATCATCAAATTTGCAAAGTTGTCAAGTTTGAAAAATCTCGTCAGTTGCAAACTTCAGGTCGCTTCGGCGTCATAAATAATTGTAAATACTGTATTTTATATGTTTGTATTTTGCACAAATAGATCGAAACGAATAATTAATTTGACAAACTTGCCGAGAAATTCCATGTTCAGCGTCAGCCCAGTTAAGGCGCCGTCGGGCAATGATCCGTCTACGGTGGCGCGCAGGGTTTCACGGAGGAATGCTTTCAAACCGCGCAGCAGTCATGCCGTCGCGAGGTGAAGATCAAGCGGTGCGACCAGCACCCACAAGGGAGGAGAATGACATGAAAACCTCGCGTCTTTTCGGAGCTGTTCTGGGTTCCGTTCTCGCATTCGGGCCCGGCATCGCGCCGGCCAACGCCGCCTCGACGGACATCAAGATCGTTTTGCCTGAGGAGGCCGACCTGCTTGAGCCCTGCATGGCAACGCGCTCCAACATCGGCCGCGTCATCATGGAAAATGTCAGCGAAACGCTGACCGAGCTCGATGTCCGCGGGAAGAAAGGCGTCATGCCGCGTCTGGCAGAAAAATGGGAACAGACAGGCGATGGCGTCTGGCGGTTCCATTTGCGTCAGAATGTGAAATTCTCCGATGGCAAGACGTTCGGTGCCAAGGATGTCAAATACAGCTTTGACCGCATTTTCAGCGACAAGAATATTTGCGAGTCGCGCCGCTATTTCGGGGGCATGAAGTTCGACGTGAAGGTGGTTGACGAAAACACCATCGATTTCAAGGTTGACCCGGTTCAGCCGATCCTGCCTCTGCTGCTGTCGCTCGTTACCATTGTTCCAGAGGGAACGCCGCTGGAATTCGTGCGCGAGCCTGTTGGCACCGGCCCTTACAAGCTGTCCAACTGGACGCCGGGCCAGCAGATCGTTCTCGAGGCCCGTGACGATTACTGGGGCAAGAAGCCTGCCGTCACAAAGGCCACCTATCTGTTCCGTGCTGATCCGGCCGTTCGCGCCGCCATGGTTCAAGCCGGTGAAGCCGATCTGGCGCCTTCGATTGCCCAGGTGGACGCCACCAACGACAAGACAGACTTCTCCTATCTCGACAGTGAAACCGTCTACTTGCGCCTTGATGGCAACATAGCGCCACTTAACGACGTTCGCGTTCGCAAGGCGCTGAACCTTGCCATCGACCGGCAGGCCTTTATCGGCACGCTCGTTCCGCAGGATGCCGTGCTTGCAACAGCTTTGGTGCCGCCAACCACGCTTGGTTGGAACCCTGACGTCAAGGTCTTCCCTTACGATCCGGATCAGGCAAAGAAGCTGCTGGAAGAAGCGAAGGCCGCTGGCGTTCCGGTCGACACGCCTATCACCATCATTGCCCGCACAGCCAATTTCCCGAATGTGACGGAAATCATGGAAGCCGTGCAGGCGCAGTTGCAGGAAGTTGGCTTCAAGGTCGAGCTTCGGTTCGTCGAAGTGGCGGAGCACGAGGTCTATTACTCCAAGCCCTTCAAGGAAGGCCGTGGCCCGCAGATCGTCGCTGCCATGCACGACAATTCCAAGGGTGACCCATCCTTCACCATGTTCTTCAAATATGACAGCAAGGGCACGCAGTCCGGTTTCGCCGACAAGAAGGTCGATGATCTGATCGCCCGTGCCTCTGCTGCCACTGGTGAAGATCGTGCAAAACTCTGGTCGCAACTCATGACTTACGTCCATGACGATCTGGTTGCCGATGTCCTCCTGTTCCACATGGTCGGTTATTCGCGGGTGTCGGAACGCCTGGATTTCAAACCAACCATCGCCACCAACTCCATGTTGCAGCTCTCTGAGATCGGCCTCAAGCAGTAAGCATGAAAAGGCACCATCCGACCCCTGATCGATCATCATCAGGTCGGGAGGGTGGTGCCCGTCAACAAAGGTCAGGGCGGCACGCATCCCGTTGCCATCCTGTCCATTCAACAAGAGGGCGATTGATCGTCCTGTCGATGTGAAGTGGACGGCGCAATGCCAGTCGCCCATTCCAGCTTGATCGAGGTCTCAATGCTCAGATTCATCCGCAAACGCGCCCTCGCCAGCCTTATCTCGCTGATAGGGCTTCTGATCATGGTGTTTTTTCTCTCCCGCCTGACCGGCGACCCCGCTTCCTTGTTTCTTCCCGTGGAAGCCTCCGCTGAAATGAAGGCCGAATTTCGGGCGCTGCATGGGCTGGACCAGCCACTCCTCGTTCAATTTGTGCAATATGTCGGCAACGTCATGACCGGCGATCTCGGCGAAAGCCTGCGCAAGGCCCGCCCCGCTCTCGACGTCGTTCTGGAAGCTTTTACCTGGACGCTTTGGCTTGCGGTTATCACGATGACGCTGGTTACCGTCTGTGCCATCGTCGTCGGGTCGCTGGCTGCGTTCCGCACGGGTGGTTTCTTCGATCGCTTTTCCTCGATGGTCTCGCTGATCGGGGCATCAGTGCCTGATTTCTGGCTTGCCATCGTTGCCATCGTCGTATTCGCCATCCAGCTCTCCTGGCTGCCAACGTCAGGCACCGGCACATTCTCCCACTGGATTTTGCCGATCTGCGTTCTCTTCGTTCGCCCCTTCGGCATCATCGTGCAGGTCGTGCGCGGATCGATGATCTCGGCGCTATCCTCCGCCTACGTCAAGACGGCCCGCGCCAAGGGCGTAAAATCCGGCCCAATCATTTTCATCCACGCACTGCGCAATGCGATGCTGCCCGTGATTACCGTGATCGGCGACCAGGCCGCCAGCCTGCTCAATGGCGCTGTCGTTATTGAAACGATCTTCGGTTTCCCCGGTGTCGGCAAATTGATGATCGACAGTATTCTACAGCGTGACTTCAACGTCGTGCTGGCGGCAATCCTTGTCACCGCTTTCGCAATTTTCCTCATGAACCTCGTGATCGACCTGGCCTATGCTTTGCTCGATCCGCGCATTCGCTATTGAGGATCGACATGAACATGGCCTCTCAATCCCCCAAAACCGCCGATAACGGCATGGCAAAAGAACCAGTTACCGAAGAAGCGAGCGCCATCGTGCGTATGGCGCGCATGCTGTGGGCAGACAAGTTTGCACTCTGCGCCGCAATATTCCTCGTCGTCGTGATAATCCTCGCGATCGTCGGACCCACCCTGCTCAATGAGCTCGCCACCAAACAGAACCTGAGAGGCCGCAACCTCGCGCCCTTCGATTTCAGTCGCGAATGGTTCATGTGGCTCGGTGCCGATGCGCTGGGGCGCCCGCTCTGGCCACGCATCATCGCTGCCACCCAGAACACGATCCTGGTCGCGGCCGGTGCCGTCTTCATCTCTGCCGTTGTTGGTACACTGCTGGGATTGATAGCCGGCTTTTCATCTCAACGCACCAGCCAGATCATCATGCGGCTTGCAGACGTCATCATGTCCTTCCCCTCCCTGCTCGTGGCCGTGATCGTGCTTTACATTCTCGGCTCTTCGATCCTCAACCTGATGCTGGTCCTGTCGATTACGCGTATTCCCGTCTATCTTCGCACCACCCGCGCAGAAGTCATGGAAATCCGCAGCCGCATGTTCGTGCAGGCGGCACGCGTCATGGGCGCTTCTTCAAAGCGCATTCTGTTCCGGCATATCCTGCCCGTTGTTCTGCCGACGCTGACGACCCTGGCGACGCTGGATTTTGCCTATGTCATGCTGGCGGAAAGCGCCCTTTCCTTTCTTGGCATCGGCATTCAACCGCCGGAGATTACCTGGGGTCTGATGATCAGTCAGGGCCGTCAGTATCTTACCAATGCCTGGTGGCTGTCTTTCTGGCCCGGTCTGGCGATCATCCTGACCACGCTATCGCTCAACCTTCTGTCCAACTGGCTGCGTATCGCGCTTGATCCCGTCCAGCGCTGGCGCCTGGAGATGAAAGGACCGAAACATGGCTGATCATTTGCTGGAGGTACGTAATCTCTCGGTGGATTTTTACACCGCGACGGGCACCGTCCACGCTGTGCGCAACATTTCCTACCATCTGGATCGCGGCGAAACGCTTGCCATTCTGGGTGAGAGCGGTTCAGGCAAGTCTGTTTCCTCCTCCGCAATCATGAACCTGATCGACATGCCGCCCGGCAAGATTTCATCCGGCGAAATCCTGCTCAACGGCAAGGACCTCCTGAAAATGGGTGCGGATGAGCGTCGGGCCGTCAATGGCCGTTTCATCGCCATGATTTTTCAGGATCCACTCAGCCACTTGAACCCGGTCTATACGGTGGGCTGGCAGATGCGCGAAGCCCTGAGAACCCACGGTATCGATAACCGCCAAGCGCAGGCAGAAGCCTTGCGTCTGTTCAAGCGGGTCGCCCTCCCAGAACCTGAAAAGGCACTTGATAAATATCCACACGAATTTTCCGGCGGCCAGCGCCAACGCGTTATGATCGCCATGGCTCTGGCGCTGAAACCCGACCTGCTGATAGCCGACGAACCAACGACGGCGCTGGACGTGACGGTGCAGGCGGATGTTCTGGCGCTGTTGAAAGAACTCCAGCGCGAAACCGGCATGGGCGTGCTGATCATAACCCATGATCTCGGCGTCGTCTCAGAAGTTGCCGATCGCGTTGTGGTGATGGAAAAGGGCGTGCTTGTCGAAAGCGGCACCGTCCGGGAGGTCTACCGCAATCCACAGCACCCCTATACAAAGAAGCTGATCGCCGCTGCCCCCGGCAAGGGCGAACTGCACGAGCCAGCTACCGATGGCGAGCCGATCCTGAAGGTACGCAACGCGCGCAAATCCTATGGCGGTTTTGAAGCTCTCAAAGGCATTTCCTTTGATCTGAAGGCTGGTGAGACGGTTGCCGTGGTTGGAGAAAGCGGCTCTGGAAAATCCACACTGGCCCGCATCCTGCTGCGGCTCGATGACCCCGACAGCGGTACAGCACACTGGAAGGGTCAGGATCTTTTTGCGCTTTCGCCGGGCGAGCTGTTCAAACTGCGGCGTGATCTGCAAATGGTGTTTCAGGACCCGACACAATCGCTCAATCCGCGTATGACGGTCTATCAGTTGATCTCCGAGGCCTGGGTCATTCATCCGGAGATACTGCCTAAGGCCAAGTGGCGCGCACGCGTCGCAGAATTGCTGGATCAGGTCGGGCTGTCGCCAGAGCATATGGGTCGCTATCCCCATCAGTTCTCAGGCGGACAGCGCCAGCGTATCGCCATCGCCCGTGCACTGGCACTTGAACCGCAGCTGATCGTCTGCGACGAAGCGGTCTCAGCACTCGACGTATCGGTACAGGCGCAGGTGGTCAGCCTGCTCGACAAGCTGCGCCGGGAGATGGGGATTGCTTTCATCTTTATTGCCCATGACCTGCCTCTGGTGCGCGATTTCGCGGATTACGTCATGGTCATGCAGAAGGGTGAGATCGTCGAATTCGGCACGGTCGGGCAAGTCTTCGACAATCCGCAGCAACGTTATACGCAAGCCCTGATCTCTGCCACGCTCGACCCTGACCCGGACGTGCAGGCAGCCAACCGCAATGCCCGCCTCGCCAGCGTTTCCTGATTTGAATGACCGGAGTAAAGCCGATGACCAAAAAAGCCTTTGTCGCGATCGTAACCTGTTTCAATGATGACGAAACGATCAACTACGAAGCCACCCGCGCACAGGTTCGCCGTCAGGTGGTTGCTGGCAACAACATCATGTGCGCTGGCACCAATGGTGACTTCACCGCGCTCACCCATTCTGAAAAAATCCGGCTGCTGGAGGAAGTGGTTGATGAAGTTGGCGGCAAGGCCGATGTCATCGTCAATGCCGGAATGCCCGCAACTTTCGAGACGCTGCAGCTTGCCAGAGAATTTGACCGTATCGGCGTCAAGGGCATCGCCGTCATCACGCCGTTCTTCATTGCCTGCACGCAGGACGGCCTCGTTCGCCACTTCTCGACGGTGGCAGATGCGGTAAACACGCCTGTCTATCTCTACGATATTCCTGCGCGCACCCAAAACCACATCGAACCTGAAACGGCGCGCAAGCTGGCAGGCCATGGCAACATTGCCGGCATCAAGGATTCCGGAGGCGCACAGGAAACACTGGAGGCCTATCTGCAGGTTTCAAAGGAGGTTGAAGGCTTCGAGGTCTATTCCGGTCCCGATCATCTGGTTCTCTGGGCGTTGCAGAACGGTGCTGCGGGCTGCATTTCCGGCCTTGGTAACGCCATGCCGGATGTTCTTGCAGGTATTGTCAAAGGCTTTAACTCAGGGGACATCGAGGAAGCTGAACGGCACCAGTCCGTCTATACCGCTTTCCGTACCGACCTTTACGCCCATGGTTTCCCCCCTGCCATGGTCAAACGCGCGCTGTATTTGCAAGACGCGTCTGTCGGCGCCAGTCGACAGCCGGCGCTGATGCCTAATGCTGAGCAGGACGCCAAAATTCGCGACATCCTGCAAAAATATAATCTGCTGTCCGGGGCGGACGCTTAAAATATCGCAGAAAGCGATATGGCAGGCCGAAAAAGCGGCGCGTCGTCACAATGCGCCGCAATATCCAGGTCAACTATGACCTTTTGCTGTACCGCTCATTTACGGAAAGCGTTGCGGCCCGGCGTAGACAGGCCGCTTCCCCTTATCCAGCTGTATTTGGCACAAGGCTTTCATCGTTCAAGTTCAATTCCCCGGTGTCGATGAAAGTTTCCAGCATGTCACGGTAGGGGGTGATGTCGATGTTGTTCCTCGCCAGCCAATCGGCGTTATAATAGGTGGCGGCATAGCGGTCGCCGCTATCGCAGATGAGCGATACGAGCGAGCCCTGCTTGCCTTCCTTCATCATGGCCGAGGCAATCCAGCACAGCCCGAAGAAATTCGTCCCTGTCGAACCGCCGACCTTTCTGAACAGGCGGTCAGACAACACGTGCATGGCGGCGATGGATGCGGCGTCCGGGATTTTGATCATGTGATCGATGACACCGGGAATGAAGGATGGCTCGACTCTGGGGCGACCAACCCCCTCTATGCGGGAGGGTGTGGCGCAGGTGACGTTGCGATCCCCTGAGACATAGGACGTATAGAAAGCGGAGTGCTCGACATCGACCACGCAGAGGCGGGTCTTCAGATTGCGGTAGCGAATATACCGTCCGATCGTTGCCGATGTGCCGCCCGTGCCCGCATTCATCACCACCCATTCGGGCTCCGGATGCTCCTCGCTTTTCATCTGTTCGAAGATGGAGTCAGCAATATTGTTGTTTCCGCGCCAGTCCGTTGCCCGTTCCGCATAGGTAAACTGGTCCAGATAGTAGCCTCCGGTATCAGAGGCCAGTTTTTCCGCAGCAAGATAGACTTCCGACGGGCGGTCGACAAAATGGCATTTTCCACCGAACCGCTCGATGGCCTCGACCTTTTGCGGGCTGGTGGAATGCGGCATCACTGCTATGAATGGCAAATCGAGAAGATGAGCGAAATAGGCCTCGCTGACAGCTGTCGAGCCTGAAGATGCCTCTACAAGCGTGGTTCCCTGCGCAATTTTGCCATTGCAGATGCCGTAGAGAAAGAGAGAGCGTGCCAGACGGTGCTTCAGGCTGCCGGTGGGATGGGTCGATTCATCCTTGAGATAGATCGAGATGCCGCGCAGCCCCTTGAAAACGGGTTTGACGAGATGCGTATCGGCAGAGCGCCGCCCGTCACCCTGAAGGATGCCGATGGCACGCCGTGCCCAATCACGATTTTCACAGGCGGGCAGGGCGGTAACGGGCGGCATATGCAGACATTCTTGCATCAGGCGTCACTCCGCTCAAGGGAAATCGAGCGCTCTGGCCCATAAACAGGACATTCAATAACCGCGGTCGTCACGATGATTTATCTCTCCGAGATGGCAATTTTAGAAATAATTTCTATTATATTGTCAAAATTTGGAAAGTCTATCCCGCTGGCCGCTTCCGTCTCTAATTTTGTCAGTTTGCAAGCCCCCATACGTGCCTGGGGGCTTCGCTCTATTGGGCAAGAGTCATGCTCTTGCTGGCCTGCGCCGATCTAGTTCGGCAGTTTTCCGCCAAGTTCATCCTCGATATGGACCTTGATGATCTCGTCAAAGGATGTTTCCGACTTGAAACCGAGTGATTTCGCCCGTGTTGCATCGAAACCGGGCGCCCAGCCCGCGACCATTTTCATGATTGCCTCATCCGGCTTTCGCTCGATAAGCGCGACAGCGCTGTCGCCAGCAACTCTCCGCAGCGCTTCGATCTGCTCGCCAACGGTCGCACTTAGTCCCGGCATCGAAAGCGCCCGGCGCGGGCCAACCTTTTCGAGGTCGATCGTTGCCCCATGGATCAAAAATCCGACCGCTGATCTTGGAGATGTGTGCCAGTGGCGAACGTCTTCCGGGACTGGGAGGATAGCAGGTTTGCCGACAAGTGGTTCTCGCAGGATGTTGGAGAAGAAGCCGGATGCTGCCTTGTTCGGCGCTCCGGGGCGGATGCAGATTGTCGGCAGGCGGATGGCGATGCCATCGAGAAAGTTGCTTCGGCTGTAATCTGACAGCAGCAACTCGCATATTGCCTTTTGTGTGCCGTAACTGGTGAGCGGCGTGGTGTGATAGTCGTCGGCGATGGGGTAGGGTAGGGGCGCGCCAAACACCGCAATCGATGACGTGAACACAAGGCGCGGCTTGTAATCGTCCACACCATTGGCCAGCCTGATGGCATCGAGGAGATAGCGCGTGCCGTCGAGGTTGATCCTGTAGCCCTTTTCAAAGTCCAGTTCGGCTTCGCCGGATACAATTGCGGCGAGATGGAAGATGACATCGGGTCGCATTTCGACCAGTTTTTCAGCTTCCCCCGGCGCAGACAGATCGCTTTCCATGCAAGTGACAGTGCCGCTGAAGCCGGACGGTTTCGCAGGCACGATGACGTCTACCAGCGTCATGGCATCAATCGATTTGCCCCCCAGATGGCCATCGCTGGAAAGCCTGTCCGCCAATTTGCGACCGACCATTCCAGCCGCGCCAATGATCAATATATGCATGTTCTCTCCTCCGCTTGTTCACCGGGATCGTCAGTCGCCGCGACATTCTGGCGAACTGAAAAAATCCGATTGTAAGGTTGTCTGATAACCTTATATTGTCGAGTTGAAAAGGGATATGCCGCGCGCCTGTGGACCAGTTAGCGCGCCATGCGTCTCCGACGAGGCGCAGAGAAGAGGGAAAAATGGATATAAACACCGATCGCATCGTAGGAGATCTGCAGCGTGCCTTGTTAACCGCTCTCGGTGGCGGCGTCGTTTTGACCGACCAGGGCGAGATATCTCGCTATTGCAGGGACTGGCACGGGGATGTGACGAGTGGTGCCGTGGCTGTTTTACGCCCCCGCTCGACCGAAGCGGTGAGCGCGGCTGTTCGTGTCTGCAGTCAACTCGGCATCGCCATCGTGCCGCAAGGTGGCAATACGGGACTTGTATTGGGAGGCATTCCAGATCAGCCGGAAAATCAGGTGGTTCTCAGCCTGGAACGCATGACAAGCCTGCGAAAGATCGATGCGGATGATTTCTCTGCTGTCGTGGAGGCGGGCTGTATTCTGTCTGAATTGAAGGATCGCGTTGCGGAACAGGGCATGTTCTTCCCCTTGGCGCTTGGTGCACAGGGTTCATGCCGCATTGGTGGCAATGTTTCTACCAATGCAGGAGGTATCAACGTATTGCGCTACGGCATGACGCGCGAGCTGGTGCTTGGAGTGGAAGTCGTCCTGCCTGATGGCACCATTTATGATGGCCTTTCAACCTTGCGGAAGGATAATCGCGGCATCGATCTCAAGCAATTGTTCATCGGGGCCGAGGGTACGCTCGGCATCATCACCGCCGTCTCACTGAAGCTGATGCCGCATCCTGACCAGATCTCCACCGCCCTTCTGGGCGTGAATTCTCTTGATGATGTCATTGCATTGTATCGCCGTGCCCGGCGTGATTGTTGCGATCTTATGTCCGCATTCGAGTTCATGCCACCGCTTGCCTTCACCCTAGCAAGGGAAGCCATGCCGGATCTGCCCCTGCCGCTTTCAACCAACTATCCCGCCTATGTACTCATGGAAATTTCGGGCTCTGGTCTGGTTGATGTCGCCGATTTGATGGAGCGATTTCTGGAAAACGTCATGACGGACGGACTTGTGCTGGATGGGGTTATCGCCGCCTCCCAGGCGCAAGCCCGCAATCTGTGGCTGGTGCGCGAAGGCATGAATGAAGGGCAAGCAAAGCGCGGTGCGCATATGCGCACTGACATCTCCGTGCCGCTTTCACGCCTTGCCGATTTCGTACGCGACGCCGAAGCGGCGGTTACGCGCGCCTTGCCGGACTGCGTCAGCGTATCCTATGGCCATGTCGGGGATGGTAACGTTCATCTCAACGTCTTGCCTCCCACCGGCCTTGCAAAGGTTGAAAGAGACGAAGCGATTTACAGGGCAAAGGTCGTGGTGAATGAGGTCGTCGATATCTACAAGGGCAGTATCAGTGCCGAACACGGTATCGGTCGGCTGAAGAGATCCGACTTCGAAGAGAGATTGGCTGCGCCGCAACGCACCTTGCTGACGGCCGTGAAAAACGCGATTGATCCGGCTGGCATCATGAACCCCGGCTGCCAATTGAAATTCGAAGGCTTATCGTAGAATAGTCTTGCGACACCAAAGGCGGACACATGCATGGCAGCGGACTTTAGCCAGATCAGACGTAATGAGCATCTACCGGCACGTATAGCCGGTCACATTGGCAAGGAAATCGCCGAGGGCCGCATCCTGCCGGGCGAAAAGCTGCCGACCGAGCATATTCTGGCAAAGACTTTCGGCGTCAGCCGGTCCGTCGTGCGGGAGGCAATCGCCGAGTTGCGCAATGAAGGTCTGGTGGAAACGCGCCAAGGCATCGGTGCCTTCGTTTTGGAAGGGACGGGACGCGGTTCCATCCGTATCGAGCAAACCGACCTTTATGACAGGGAAAGCTTTCGCAGCCTGTTCCAGCTTCGAATGCCGCTTGAAATTGAAGCGGCGGGTCTTGCCGCCGTGCACCACGATGCGGAGGATCTGCGGAAGCTGGACGAAGCGCTTGCGCAAATGACGGGTGCGGAAAAATGGACTGATCAGGGCATTACCGCCGATCTCATGTTCCATCGTGCGTTGGCGACCGCCACACATAATGAGTATTTTCCTTTGTTCGTCGGCTTCATCGCGGAAAGAATCAGTCTGGCAATCAATGCCGCGCGGGCATCTGCGGTGCTGGAGGAAATTGTCGAGACGACGATTGCCGAACATGTCGCCATTCGCGATGCCGTCGTGACGCGCGACCCGTTGAAGGCTCGTGAGGCAATGCGACATCACGTCGAAGGGGCGGCCTCGCGTCTCGCGCTGACCCTTGAGATCTATTAGACGACGCTGGACCGGTTCCTGTAGAAACTTCAAATTTACCGCTTCAGGAGTGCTGGACATGCGGAATAAGTCATACTAGAAGTTTCGTGAGGACAATTGTCAGACATCCTGACAATTGGGCAAGCGGCGCTGGAGGGCGCGCTTGCGAGCATATTTGGAGGGTCATCTTTGCCGCTTGAACGTGTACTGCGCGCAGAATCCATTCTGCCTGACGATGTCGATCACGCCCTGCTTCTCGGGCGGGTGTGGTCAAATCGTTTGTCGGGCCCCTGCATCGTCATGATCTCTGAGGGTCGTGTCCTCGATCTCACGAGCATGGCAGCGACGATGTCGGCACTGCTGGAAACCGAAAATCTGGCCGAAGTTCTTAAGGATTCCAAGGGCTTTGACGATCTGGGCAGTTTGCAAAGCTTTCTGGATGGTGAGACAGGCAAGCTGCTCGCTCCCATTGATCTGCAGGCGATAAAGGCGGCCGGCGTCACCTTTGCCGACAGCATGCTGGAACGTGTTATCGAGGAGCAGGCCAAGGGCGACCCGGCAAGGGCACAGGACATCCGCGCGCGGCTTGCGCCGGTCCTCGGTGACAGTCTCCGCGGCCTCGTTGCCGGCTCGCAGCAGGCCGCCAAGGTCAAGAAGCTGCTTCAGGATATGGGCCTGTGGTCACAATATCTGGAAGTCGGCATCGGCCCGGATGCTGAAATCTTCACCAAGGCGCAGCCGATGTCTTCCGTCGGGTGTGGCGATCTCGTCGGCATCCACCCGATTTCGCAATGGAACAATCCCGAGCCTGAGGTGGTCCTCGTTCTGCGTTCGGATGGAACGATCCTTGGAGCCACACTTGGCAATGACGTCAATCTTCGCGATGTTGAAGGGCGCTCGGCGCTGCTTCTGGGCAAGGCGAAGGACAACAATGCGTCATGCTCGATTGGCCCCTTCATCCGCCTGTTCGACAGCAATTTCACGATGCAGGATCTCCAGAAGGTCCGTGTCGCTCTCGAAGTTCATGGCGAGGACGGCTTCGAGATGACGGGCGAAAGCCCGATGGAAGCAATCAGTCGTTCCCCGGACAATCTTGCCTCGCAATTGCGAAACCGAAATCATCAATATCCCGATGGCGCTGTCTTGTTCCTTGGCACCATGTTCGCTCCGGTCAAGGATCGCCGCGGCCCCGGCGAAGGATTTACTCACGAGGTCGGTGACCGCGTCGATATCTCGACAGCCAGTCTCGGACGTCTGGTCAATTGGGTGGAGCGAACGGATGCCTGCCCGGAATGGACATTCGGCGTGCGCGCGCTCATCCGCAATCTGGCGGAACGCGACCTTCTGGGGAGGGCTTGAGCCATGCAAAGAATATCGGATCTTTTTTACCGCTTTCTTGAACTGCTGCTGATCGTCCTGCTCTCCGGCATGGCCATCATGGTCTTCGTCAACGTGATCCTGCGCTATGGTTTCAATTCCGGCCTCAATGTCTCGGAGGAACTTTCTCGCTATTTCTTCGTCTGGCTGACATTCATCGGCGCGGTCGTCGCGTTCCGGGAACACAGTCATCTTGGCATTGAAACGCTGGTCATGTTTCTTTCGCGGCGTGGCCGGATTTTCTGCATGATCCTGTCCAACCTTGTGATCATCCTCTGCTCCAGCATTTTCTTTTGGGGCACATGGAAGCAATTTCCCATCAACGCCAGCATGGCTGCCCCGGTAACGGGCATGTCGATGATCTGGGTTTACGGGATCGGCCTGTTCACCGGTGCAGGCATGACCATTATTGCGCTCGAACGGGTGCTTCGTCTGGTCACTGGACGGGTAACAGATGAGGAAATTGCCGCCTTTGCCGGGGAAAACCTGACCATTGAGCAATTGGCGGAGCGCACCTGATGACACTTCTCGTCTTTCTAGCGTCGCTTCTGGGTGCAATGGTCATCGGCGTGCCTGTGGCATTTGCCCTGATGTTTTGCGGTGTCATGCTCATGTGGTTCATGGGCATGTTCAATACGCAGATCATCGCGCAGAACATGATTGCCGGTGCCGACACCTTCACGCTTCTGGCAATCCCTTTCTTCATTCTGGCCGGCGAATTGATGAATTCCGGCGGATTGTCTCGCCGCATCATCGACTTTGCAATCGCCTGCGTCGGTCATATCCGTGGCGGGCTTGGCATCGTGGCAATTCTTGCGGCCGTCATCATGGCCAGCATTTCGGGATCTGCAGCAGCCGATACGGCTGCCCTTGCCGCCATTCTGCTGCCGATGATGGCCAAAGCCGGATATAATGTGCCACGCGCTGGCGGATTGATTGCGGCCGGAGGCATTATCGCACCTGTCATTCCCCCATCCATGGCGTTCATTGTCTTCGGTGTGGCTGCCAACGTTTCCATTACCCAGCTCTTCATGGCGGGTATCGTGCCCGGCGTTCTGATGGGTTTGTCGCTGGTGATCGCCTGGCTGATCGTGGTTCGCAAGGACAAGGTAGAGCCTTTGCCGAAGGCACCGATGTCCGAGCGGCTCCATGCCACCGGACGTGCCGCATGGGCACTGGGAATGCCGGTCATCATTCTCGGCGGCATCAAGGCCGGCGTCGTGACACCAACCGAAGCGGCAGTGATTGCGGCTGCCTATGCCATGTTCGTTGGCATGGTGATCTACAGGGAGCTGAAGCCGAAGGATTTGCCACGCGTCATCTTGCAGGCTGCCAAGACCACATCTGTCATCATGTTTCTGGTCTGTGCGGCGCTGGTTTCGGCGTGGCTCATCACGGCTGCCAACATTCCTGCCGAGATCGCCGGATATATCGAGCCTCTGATCGACCGCCCGACACTTCTGATGTTCGTTATCATGGTGCTTGTGCTGGTGGTGGGAACCGCGCTCGATCTGACGCCGACGATCCTTATTCTGACGCCCGTCCTGATGCCCATCATCAAGCAGGCTGGCATCGATCCCGTCTATTTCGGTGTGATGTTCATCATGAACAACTGCATCGGCCTCATCACGCCGCCGGTGGGTGTCGTGTTGAACGTCGTCAGCGGCGTCGGACGCATTCCGCTCGGCAAAGTCACCATCGGTGTCTGGCCGTTCCTGCTGGCCCAGACCATCGTTCTGTTTCTGCTCGTCCTGTTTCCGGACCTCGTGCTCGTGCCTGCTCGCTGGCTGCGATAGCAGCCTGACGCCATACTGTCGTTTTCAATGATCCAGGGAGGATATTATGAGAAAACTGCTTCTAGCCACCACGGCAATCGCCCTCAGCCTGTCAGGTGCCCTTCCGGCATCGGCTGAGTTCAATGCCAGAAACATTCGTATTTCCAACGGCATCAACGCAGACCATCCTGTCGGCAACGGCATCAAGGCCATGCAAGCCTGCCTCGATGAAAAATCCGGCGGCAAACTGAAGATTACTGCCTTCTGGGGCGGTGCTCTTGGCGGCGACCTGCAGGCGACCCAGGCCCTTCGCTCCGGTGTGCAGGAAGGTGTGGTTACCTCATCATCGCCACTCGTCGGTATCATTCCGGCGCTCGGCGTTTTCGATCTTCCCTTCCTGTTCTCGACACCGCAGGAAGCCTATAAGGTGCTTGACGGCAAGTTCGGCGACATGATGAACCAGAAGCTGGAAGCCGCAGGTCTGGTCAATCTCGCCTACTGGGAGAATGGCTTCCGCAATCTTTCCAACTCGGTGCGCCCTGTGACGAAGTGGGAAGATTTCTCGGGCATGAAGGTTCGTGTCATGCAGAACAACATCTTCCTCGACACATTCCAGAACCTCGGAGCCAACCCGACGCCGATGGCCTTCGGCGAGGTGTTTTCCGCCCTTGAGACCAATGCCATCGATGCACAGGAAAATCCCTATGTGACGATCGATACATCCAAGTTCTTCGAGGTTCAGAAATACATCACCGAGACGAACCACGCCTATACGCCGTTCCTGTTGCTTTTCTCGAAAGCCATCTTCGACACATACACAGCAGAAGAACAGGCAGCCCTCCGGGAGTGCGCGGTTGTCGGACGTGACGAGGAACGGAAGGTCATCCAGGAGCTGAACAAGACCTCGCTCGAGAAGATCAAGGAGGCCGGGCTGAAGGTTAATGTTCTCTCTGCGGAAGAGCAGGCCCGTATCCGTGAGAAATCGATGGTCGTCTATGAAAAGCACAAGGCCCAGATCGGTGCTGACGTTGTCGATGCCATCATGGCGGAGCTGAAGGAAGCTCGCAAGTAATCCCAGCTCGCCAATCGCAAATGGAGGGTCGAGGTCAAAAGCCTCGGCCCTTTTTTATTGGGCTGGTTTCGGTATCGCCGCTTTGCGCCCACGTGGATGACCCTTGCCGCAGGAGGCGGGAACGAACTGCGCCTGGGGCTGTTAGATGCACATAAGGAGTTTCTCAAATGAACAACAACGATCCTAAAAGTGCAGTAGAGGGTGATGCAAAAGGCCAATACGCGCCTTCGCAGGCCGATCCCAAAGCTTCGGGAGTGGCGAGTGCGAAGCCCACAGTCGTCACGCATTCGGAAGACGCGACCGTCAACCGCGATTCCCCTCGAAAGGAAAAGTCGGACAAGGACTGGGACGTGAACTTTGACGAGACTGATCCAGACAAGTCCTGAACAGCAGAGCATCAATTGACCTCCGCGACACGGCTCCCTCAAACCGAGGGGGCCGTTTCTCATTATCAGCGCGATGAGTTTTCTAAACTTATCATATGTATTTTGAATTACTAAAATATAGCGGCGGCTGTGGACCCCGTGACTAAAAATATCCGGTCGTTCTGCTATCTGCTCTGATTGAATATTAAAAAGAAAATCGGAAAAATAAGTAATAACAATAAGATCGTCGCTCCGACGGCAGCAGCCTACGGCGTAGCTTTAACCGTTTTTCGCTCGTAAAGTCAGCGAGTCACGCTCGAAGCATCTCGTTTCTTGATTGACCTTTAGGTTGTTTTTCCAACGAAACGGGCCTGTCTTCATCCCGGCTCTCAGCGGTCGAGCATATAAATTTCTTGTAACATCGTATAAGTTAGGCTAACTCATCATTTGAGTTTGAGCAGTCGTCCGGCTGTTCTGGGAGAAAGCTTGGGAGGTACGAATGCAAAGAAATTCTCTGAAGGCGCTGCTGATGGGTTGCGCAATCTGCTGCGGCAGCATCGCGACCGCCCAGGCGGAAAGCATCAGCGTCTGGTCCCGGCAGACCGATGAATCCATCAGCGTCCTGAAGGCGCTGACCGATGCCTTCACTGCGGAAAGCGGTATCACGGTGGAGACTTTCAATACCGGGATCGACTTCGAGCAGCGCCTTGCGCGCGCTGCGGCAGGTCGGACCTTGCCGGATATCGTGCTGAATGACACCACTGCCATGGGCCAGATGCGGCAGATGGGCATTCTCGAAACTATTGATGCCAGCAAGATCGACGGTAGCCAGGATGTTTCGGCTTCGGCCTGGGACGGCGCCAAGGCGAACGATGGCAAGATTTATTCCGTTCCAATTTCCGCCCAGTCCTTCGCCATGTTCATCCGCAAGGATTGGCGCGAAAAGCTCGGCCTGCCCCAGCCAAAGACCTGGGAGGACGTGCGCAAGCTCGCCGAAGCTTTCACGAACAAGGATCCCGATGGCAACGGCAAGGCAGATACGTTCGGCATGGCGATTCCCGGATCGACCACAAGAGGCTACGCCAGCTGGTTCATGAGCAGTTTCATCTGGCAGGCCGGTGGCGATTACGTCAAGCAGGAAGGCGATGGTTTCGTTCCGACGCTGAATACGAAGGAGGTCGCGGAAGCGCTGACCTACATGCGTGGGATGATTTGCGACAAGCTAGCGCAGCCGGGCGCGATCAATGCCACAACGGGTGACACCCTGCCGACATTCCGTTCCGGGCAGACGGGGATTTTCGTTTCCGGTCCGTATCACATTCCTCAGCTGGATGCAGAACCGGGCAAGGATGTCGTTGAAGTGGTGATGATGCCAGCGGGTCCCGGTGGCGTTGCTTCTCTTGCGGAAGGCACCAGTGCCTATCTCCTTAAAAGCGTGAAGAACGTCGAGGCTGCAAACAAGTTTCTGGCGTTCCTGATCTCGCCAAAGGGACAGGAGATTGCGATGGCGCAAGGCTCTGGAAAGACACCTATTGTCCGTTTGCCGGTCAACAACAAGGTCGATGTCAACAAGGTCCGCAACGATCCGCGCTGGATGGTCTTCAAGGAAACATTCGACAAATACGGACACTACATGCCCGCTGTTCCCAACTGGACTGCGATCCGTACCGTCACGGGTGAAGGCTTCAACCGTATTCTGGCGCAATGCGATGCAGATGTCGCCAAGGAACTCGAAGCGCTGAACAAGCAGGTCGCGATCGAGCTTAGCGGGCAGGATGCCCTGTCGGCTTCCCAGCAGTAAATGTTCTTCCCGCGTTGCCAAAAAATGGCCGCGCGGGACAGGCCCTGTTCAGCGAGGTGCACATGTCCGTCACATCCCAGGTTTCCCCTGTTGGAAAAGCAGCCGTTCGGTCTGCGCCCAAACGCCACCGCGCCCGAAAGAGCTTTCGTGCATCCTTGACGCCATGGCTGTTTCTGGCGCCTGCCTTGATCATTTTCACATGGTTCAAGTTCTATCCCATGGTGTCGGGCTTCTCGATGTCCTTCTATGACGTCCAGTTCTACTCGGACAGCAAATGGGTTGGGCTGGACAATTTCTACCGCGCTTTCAACGATCTGGCCTTGAGAGAGGCAGTGGTTCACACGACGATCTACGTCATTGTAGCGACGCTTTCGGCCTCCTTCATCGCCTTCTTCATGGCCTTGGCGCTTGAAGGGCCAGCGCGTCACCTCTCCGTCATCCGCACGGCGGTCTTTCTGCCAGCGATTACCAGCGTCGCCATTATCGCAGAAATCTGGCGCATTCTTTTCAATTCGGCAGATTACGGTCTGGTCAATTCCGTCATCGGCTTCTTTGGCATTGCGCCGCAAGGGTTTCTGAGTGATCCCAATCAGGCACTGTGGGTGCTGATCCTGATGAGCGTATGGAAAAGCGCGCCCTATGACATGGTCATTTTTGTCGCCGGGCTGGTTGGCGTCAACCGTGAACTCTATGATGCGGCGAGCGTCGATGGAGCAAGCCACTGGCGCAAGCTCTGGCACGTTACGCTACCCGGAATCATTCCGTCCATTTCCGTCGTTCTTATGCTGTCCTTCATTCGCGGTTTCCGGGTCTTTGCGGAGGTCTATGCCACCACCGGCGGCGGCCCTGCGGGATCTACTTCCACCATCATGACGCACATCTACAAGGTCGGCTTCGAAGAGCTGAATTACGGCTACGCGTCCGCCGTCTCCCTGATGCTGCTTGTCTTTACCGTTCTGCTGACGGTTCTGCACATGACCATCAAATCCAGACTTACCCGCTAAGGAGGCCATAGATGAAAACTCCCCTCTGGCTGACCCTGATCCGGTATGTTCTCTATGCGGTGCTGATTGCCGTCTTCGTAGGCCCATTCTGGGGTGCACTCGTCACGGCATTCAGTGGCGTCAGCCTCAAACCCGGTGAACTGACGCTGATCCCGCAGAGCCCGACGCTGGAAAATTTCCGCATCGCCCTCGTGGACATGAAGGTGTGGCGCTACCTGACGAACTCGGTAATCGTCGTGATTGTCGGCACCGCCTTGCAGGTTACCGTCAGCGCGCTGGCGGCCTATGCGCTGGCGCGCAAGAAGTTTCGTGGTGCTGCTGTCGTCAGCCTTCTCATCCTATGCACGCTCATGCTGCCTGAAGAGGTCATCGCCATCCCGCTTTATCTGGTGATGCAGAAGGAACTGCCGATCATCAACGTTTCGATCTACAACACCTATCTTGCAATGATCCTGCCGGTGGTGGGGTGGGCTTTTTCGATCTTCATGCTGACGGAGTTCATGCGGGCAATCCCGCTTGAGCTGGAAGAGGCTGCCCGCATCGACGGTGCAAGTGAATGGCAGATATTCTTCCGCGTCATCCTGCCTCTGGTCAGGCCCGCACTCGGAACCGTGCTGATCTTTGGCTTCATCATGATCTGGGATCAGTATCTGCTGCCTCTCATCGTCGTAAACGACAAGGATCTGATGACGCTTCCGGTGGCACTTGGCTCCCTGCGCGTGGACGATACGATTACACCAAACATACTCGTTGCTGCGACGCTTGTGGCCATGGCGCCGAGTGTCATCGTCTATCTCCTGCTTCAGCGGCAGTTCAATCGCGGCATCATGGCAGGCGCGGTCAAAGGCTAATTGCGCCGAGGCGCCAGTATATTCAGGAGGAAAATATGGGTGCAGTATCCCTGCGGAATGTTTCCAAGTCATTCGGTGCCGTCGATGTCATCAAGGACGTGTCCATCGACATAGAGGATGGCGAGTTCTGCGTGTTGATCGGGCCGAGTGGCTCGGGCAAATCGACCCTGTTGCGCATCATTGCCGGACTGGAAGAAGCCAGCAATGGCACCATTGAGATCGGGCAGCGTGACGTGACCGACCTGGAACCGAAAGAGCGCGATATCGCCATGGTGTTCCAGAGCTATGCGCTCTATCCCCAGATGACCGTGCGCGAAAATATGAGCTTTGCGCTGCGTCTGGCGAAGCGCCCCAAGGAGGAAATCAAGAAGAAGATAGACGACGTCGCGCATATGCTGGACCTTGAAAAACTCCTCGATCGCCTTCCCAAGGAGCTTTCCGGCGGACAGAGGCAGCGTGTTGCCATGGGGCGTGCCATCGTGCGCAATCCGTCGGTGTTTCTTTTCGACGAACCTCTTTCCAATCTGGATGCGAAGCTGAGAAGCCAGGTTCGCGGCGAAATCCGCGACCTTCATCAAAAATGGAACACCACCTCCGTCTATGTGACCCACGATCAGGTGGAAGCGATGACGATGGGTCAGAAGATCGTTGTGTTGCGGGATGGACGTGTCGAACAGGCTGGAACGCCTCTGGAACTTTACGATCTGCCCAACAGCGTGTTCGTCGCAAGCTTCATCGGCTCGCCAGCCATCAACCTGTTCAAGGCGAAGGTGAGCGAGGACGCCAGGACATTGCTTCTCGACAATAGTCAGAAGGTGCTGCCCATACCCGGCAATTATCCAGACGCGCGCGGGCGTGACGTGATCATCGGCGTGCGGCCGGAATATCTGGAAATTGTCTCTGAAGATACCGCTGATGCATTGCCTGCAACCGTTCACGCTGTTGAGACGACGGGTTCCGATACCACTGTCATCTGCGACAGTCCGGTAGGGCAGATCCTAGCCGCGTCCAAAAGCAGGAGTTTGCTCAACGCAGGAACAAAAATCGGCCTCAAAATTGCCGAGGGCAAGGCATTGATCTTCGATGGGCAGACCGAGCAGCGTCTGAAACCGGCCAGTTCGTGACCCGCAAAACCACTGGAATGAAACGGATCTGGTGACATGACCAAAGCTGGTACATCGGTCTTTACGGCTGAACGGATCGCAAGGACCGCTTGCACCATCGGGGAAACGCCCGTTTGGGAGCCTGAGCATGATCGCGTGACATGGATCGATGTGGCTGCTGGATATCTCCACAGAATGACGTTCCCCGATGCGACCATCGAGAGGTTCGCGCTACCGACAAGAGTGGGTGCGATCGCCTTGCGGGTGGATGGTGGTTTCATTGCTTCGACGGAGCGAGGTTTTGCAACGCTCGACATCATTGACGGTCAGGTCTTGCTTGAAGCGGGCTACGGCCCGCAACTGGAAGCGGGGTGGCGCATGAATGATGGCGCATGTGACAGGCAGGGACGTTTCTGGTCCGGGTCAATCGCGCCCAACACCTCGACACCAGGCGCTTTCGGCACATTGTTCAGCATCGGAAACGGCGGCGAAGTCGTTCAAAGGGGCGGAAGCTTCCGAACGCAGAACGGCCTTGCCTGGAGCCCGGACGGGCTTTGCATGTATGTCTCGGATTCCAAGCCGGGCTATTCGCAGGTCATGGTGCATGATTTCGAACCATCGACAGGACATTTTAGTGGCGGACGCCTGTTTGCCGATGTCGAGACACTGGGCGGACGGCCCGATGGAGCGGCAATCGATGTCGACGGCTGTTACTGGATTGCCGCAAGCGACGGCGGGCAGATCGTCCGTCTGACACCCGATGGCGTGGTGGATGCGCAGATCCGGATAGACGTGCCAAATCCCACGAATATCTGCTTCGTCGGTCCCGACATGAGAACGGCGTTCATAACGACTCTGCGGGCCGATGGTGTTGGCCCGGGAGGCGATGTCTATGCCGTGCATCTTCCGTTTCAGGGCATGAGTGAGCCTCGATACCAGCCAGGCCTGTCGCAACAATCGCAGGGATAGCGAAATTGATTGTCGTCTTTATCCCCCAAACCAAAAGACCCCAACCGGAGTAACGATATGTATCTCGGCACACAAATCCCGGCCCGCCATGATGACGATTACAGGGTGATGAAGCAGCTCGGCGTCAGCAATGTTTCCGCAACGCCGCCCGGCGACTGGCGCACGTGGGACCGCCCGACGCTGGAGGCATTCCGGGAGAAGGTGGAGAGTTTCGGTCTGACGCTCGACATGACGCAGTTGCCGATGCCCTCGACGCGAGTGGACAGAGACGTTCCCTGCAAGGATATCATGTTGGCTGGCCCGGAGCGCGATAGCCAGATCGATGGCATCTGCCGCCTGATCGAAAACTGCGCAGCAGCAGGCATTCCGTCCGTCCGGTACAATTTCAACTACATCGGCATTCCAAGAACACCCATGGAACCCGGCCGGGGTGGATACATGGCTGAGGCATTTCGACTGGATCTTGCCAATCCGGACGAGCCGACACCAGCCGGTATCGGCGATATCGATGAGGACACGATCTGGGAGCGGGTGGATTACTTTCTGGCGCGTGTGGTGCCTGTTGCCGAATCCGCCAATATCCGCCTTGCCTGCCATCCGCACGATCCAGCCACGCCACCAGGCTATATGGGCGTAACGCGCGTTCTGGGATCGGTAGAGGGAATGAAGCGGTTCGTTTCAATGCATGAGAGCCCGGTTCACGGTCTCAACTTCTGCATTGGCACCCTTGGAGAAATGGTCGAGGATGTCGGGCAGGTACCGGAAATCACCCGCTGGTTTGGAGAGCGGGGAAAGATCATGAATATTCACTTCCGCAACATCGTCGGTAAGCGCTATTCGTTCCGGGAAAGCTTTCCTGAAGACGGCGACATCGACATGCCCGCTGTCATCGATGCATTGCGTGATACCGGCTACAAATACATGGTCATGCCTGACCACGCGCCGACGCTTTCCGGCGAAAACCAGCAGCAGGTGGCCTTCGCATTTTGCTACGGCTACATCGCAGCTCTGCTGCAAACCCGTTGCTGATGCAAAGCCAAACCGGTTGAAGTTCCGCCTTCGCGATAACATTCCAGCACACTATGTCAGGTAGTCTCATGTCTCTCTCCCCCACGATCCATATTGCCGCACAACCGGACGACCTCACCGAACAGCTGCAATCGCTTTTCGACAGGCATGAAGGCATGCTGCACATCGTCCTGGAGCCGGGCATTCACCGGTGCGGCGGGTTGCGTCTGCGCTCTAATCTCACGATCGAGATCGTCAAAGGTTCAGAACTGCATTTCATTCCCGATTACGAGGCCTATGCCCACACCATGGTTGCGATCGTCGCGGAGGAAAGCGATCGCGCAATGATGACTGCGGTCGGAGAGAGCAATATTGCCCTCGTTGGAGGTGGCCGCATATTCTGCGCGGGATCGACGCTCTATACCCATGGTGAGGATGGCGACATGGGCACATTGGTCGCATCGCGCTATCGCCCCCGCATTCTCGTTCTGGACGGCTGCAAGAATATCCGCATTGAAGGTCTGCGGATCGACGATTCACCAATGTGGACGATGCATTTTGCTGCCTGCGATACTATTCAGGTCAAGGGTGTGGCGGTCGATAACGACCGGCGTATGCCCAACACGGATGGCATCGTGATCGATGGCTGCCGAAACGTGGACATCATCGACAGCGAGTTCCGCACGGCCGATGATGGCATCGTGCTGAAGACGACACGACGTGAGGATGGAACCCTTACCGGACCATGCGAGAATGTCTCCGTGCGCAACTGCGTCGTTGAAAGCAGATCCTGCGCCCTCAAACTTGGTACGGAAAGCTTCTCTGCGTTCCGCAACATCTCCTTTGAAGATGTCCGCATTGAAAAATCCAATCGCGGTCTCGGAATTTTCTCACGTGATGGCGGGGTGGTTGATGGCGTGCGCTTTGTCCGCATTTCTGTGGATTGCCACGAAACGCCGGCTGGTTTCTGGGGCTCGGGCGAAGCTATCACGATTACTGTGCTGGACCGTCGACCAGAGGAGTTTACGGCCGGCAAGGTCTGCAACGTGCTTATCGAAGACGTCGAAGGCACGATTGAAGGTGCGATCAATATGGTCGCCGAAACCGAAGGCGGCATTTCCGATATCACATTGCGAAACATCGCATTGGAGCAAAAGGCAGGCCCACTGAAGACGGGACTGCGCTACGACATTCGCCCGACCATCGATGATCGTTTCGACCGCTTTCCGATTGGAGATAAGAGTGCCGGACGCGTCAACGCCTGGCGCTTTGGCCCGGATGGCCAGATTATTGGCCTGATTGCATATCCGGGTGGGATGCCAGCCATCTTTACCAAGGGTGTGTCCAACCTTGTCACCGAAAATATCAGGATCGGCCGTCCCGAGCCGCTGCCGGAAAACTGGAACCGCGAGATTGTGGTGAACGCTGCTGCTTCAAGCTGACAGCAGCGTTCACGACATTCCTATTGTGGGCTGACGAGCTGGCCTGCCAGTCTGAATGGGCTGGCCACGGCGGCACCAGCTGCGTCGAAAACAAAGGCGCCGATGTTTCTGCCATTCGTGCGCATTTTTGTTTCCGCCTTGTCCAGATTTCCTGCAAACTTTGCCAGCGAAGCATATCGGTCGTGGCCAAGCCCATCTGACGACTGCAGCGATGAAATGTCGATGACGGTGAGATGCTCGGCTTTGGCGGTTTTTTCGATAATGGGATCGTGGATATCCAACAGGCCGACGCGAGGACGTTCTCCTCCGACGAAACTGGAGATGCTGAGTGCGTTATCCTGTTTCGAGACAAGCAGAACAATGGGATTGCGGATACGGCCAATATCCTTGAGCTGTGCCTGGAATACGTCGGTGTCGATATCCGGTGCCGCCAGCACAATTTGCAGCTTTTGCAGGACGTCGTCACGGCCCTGAAGTTTCAGCTGCCTTGAGACTTCCATCGAGAGAAAGCCTCCCATGCTGTGTCCGAACAGAATGATGCGTTTGATCTTTGGTGATCGCCCAAGTGCCTTGAGAAGCGCATCCAGCTCCGTGCGTGAATACAAGACGGCATCCCTGTCGGCGACGTAGCCGGCAACGCTTGCAGCCGAGGGCCAGGAGAACATGATCGGAGGGCTCATTGCATTGGCGTCTGCGGCAACCTGCGCTGTTCGAAACAAGGCCTCCTGGTAGGAATAATTGTAGCCATGCACGAAAACAGCGACTGTCCCATCGAATCTGGCCGCCTGCGTCGCTTCCCGCACAAGCGCGTCGAGCGAGAGCTTTTCGCGTTCAAGCACGATGTAATCGCGTTTCGGGTCCGGCTTGGCGGTAGGGTACTTTATCGCCGCACCGTTTCTGTCTTTCGGAATGGAAAAAACGAAACGGTCGTAATGAAGGTTTTGGCCCCACCGGTTTCCAAATGTCCCGTCCTTCGTTTCGCGATCGCGATTGGTGACCGCAAGCACGCTTAGCGTTTCAGCTGCGTCATTTTTCAATGCCACGGGCTTGAGAACATCCGGGCTTGGGCGCGAAACGCAGCCGGTCAGGGCAAACAGGACTGCAATCACGCTGAGGAGACTGAAACGGCCTCTGTCGCTTCTAGAGAGGGAAAGAAACATCATGGGGGTCGCTTTATGGAGGGAAAAAGGTAACGGGGCGTCTGGCGCCCCGTCTCTTAGCAGGCAGGTGCCGGCGTGTCTGTCGGCTCGACATCATCTTCGCGTGGAATTCTGAACCAGGCAACATAGAGAGCTGGAAGAAACAGAAGCGTGAGAACCGTTCCGACAACGATGCCGCCCATCATGGCGTAGGCCATCGGCCCCCAGAAAATCTCGCGAGAGATGGGGATCAGAGCCAAGGTGGCTGCTGCCGCCGTCAACATGATCGGCCGCATTCGGTGTTCGGTCGCTTCTATGACGGCTTTCCAGGGCGACATGCCTTCACTTCGCAGTTGTTCGATCTGCACCACAAGGATGACCGAGTTTCTGATCAGGATCCCGATGAGGGCAAGAACACCGAGGATCGCCACGAAGCCCATTGGCGCGTTGCTGAGCAGGAGCGCGGCGACGACACCGATAAGAGCAAGCGGGGCAACAGCAAAGACAAGGAACAGACGACTGAAGCTTTGCAGCTGCAGCATCAGGATCGTTGCCATTGCCAGCAGCATCATCGGCGCAACCGCGGCGATTGGCCCCTGCGCATCGGCACTGGATTCCACCGAACCACTAATCTCGACCTTGTAGCCTGCGGGCAATGTTTCCGTGAACTTCGCGACTTCGGGCTTCAAGCGTTCGACAATGGTTGCCGGCTGCGTCGTGCCCAATACCGCAGCCTTGATGGTGATGGTCGGAATACGGTCTCTGCGTCCAATCATGGGCTGTTCGAGTTCATAGCGGAACTTCGCGACAGCCGAAAGAGGGACGGATTTGCCGTTCGAACCTGCCAATTGGAGGTTCTTCAAGGTTTCGATAGAGCCGCGTTCGACGTCTTCTGCCCGACCGATGACGTCGATCAGGTAGATATCGTCCCGGATCTGCGTCGTGGACGTTCCCTCTACAATATCGTTGAGCAGGGTCGCGATATCCTGGGACGAAACGCCGAGCTGCCTTGCCTTGTCCTGCAGGACATCAACCTTCACCACACGCGATGGTTCGTTCCAGTCGTAGGTCATGTTGGACAGGAGCGGATTGGAGCTGATGATGGTGCCGAATTGCTGCGCATATTGGCGCACCTTCTGCACATCAGGTCCGCTGATGCGATATTGAACCGGCTTTCCAACGGGTGGGCCAATATCGAGCAGTTTCACAAAGGCGTCGGTGCCTGGGAATGTCTGCGAAAGGTAAGACTGCAGATCATCTTTCAGCCGATTGCGCGCTTCCACATCCTTCGCCACGATAACCGTCTGGCCGAACCAGCTTGCCGGGCTCTGAACATCGTAGGACAGGATGAAACGGGGTGCGCCTTCTCCGACATAGGTTGACCAATGATCGATATCGCCGTTTCCGACAAGCTTGTCCTTCTCGAACTGGGCCATTTGCCTGTTGGTTTCGGCGATGGTGCTGTTTTGCGGCAAGCTCCAGTCGATGATAAGTTCAACGCGGTCCGATGCCGGGAAGAATTGCTGCTGAACGAGACCAAGGCCGCCAATGGAAGCGCCGAACACCAATACCGTCGCTCCAATCGTGAGCCAACGCCACCGCATGGCAATCAGAAGCAGCCAGGCAAAGGCGCGCGCAGTACGTCCCTTTTGCTCATGATGCGATTTCATCGTCTTCGGAAGGATGACGACGCCCAGCAATGGTGTGAAGACCACCGCAACGATCCATGAAACGACGAGCGACACCGCGATGACGACAAAGAGCGTGAAGGTAAATTCGCCAGCCGCGCTGCTGTTCAGGCCGATGGGAATAAAGCCTGCAACCGTGACCAGCGTTCCCGTCAACATGGGGAATGCGGTAGACGTGTAGACGTAGGTTGCTGCCTTTCTCAGGTTGTCGCCAGCCTCAAGTCGCGACACCATCATTTCGACGGCAATCATCGCATCGTCCACGAGCAGGCCGAGCGCGATAATGAGCGCACCGAGTGAAATTCGCTGGAGCGAAATGCCCGTATATTCCATGAACACGAAAGTGATTGCCAGCACGAGCGGGATGGAAACGGCAACCACAAGTCCTGCCCTAACGCCAAGGCTGATAAAGCTGATGGCAAGCACGATCACGACAGCCTCGAAGAGGGCGGTTGTGAAGCCCGAGACCGCTTCCTCAACGACGGCGGGCTGGTCGGACACGCGATTGACCGAGACGCCAATGGGAAGGTCGGCAACGACACGTTTGATTTCTGCGTCGAGATTTTCGCCGAAGGTCAGCAAATTGGCGCCGGGCGTCATGCCGATTGCAAGACCAATTGCGGGCTGTCCATTGAAGCGGAACAGCGACGATGGAGGGTCGACATATCCGCGCTTGATCGTCGCAACGTCGGTCAGCGGGAAATAACGGTCATTGACCCTCAGATTGATGGCTTTGAGGCTTTCCTCGGATGCAAATGCACCGCCCACTCTCAAGGCAATTCTTTCAGGACCGGCATCAACGAAACCGGACTGCGTGACCGCGTTCTGGGACTGCAGTGTCTGGATGATGCTCTGTCGGTCCAGTCCGAGCGCGGCAATCTTGCGCGTCGAGAATTCGAGATAGATGGCTTCGTCCTGCGCGCCGATGACGTCAATCTTGCCTGCATCCGGCACTGTCAGAAGCTTGGCACGGGCGTCCTCGACAAGGTCGCGCAACTGGCGCTGGGAAACGCCGTCTGCCGTAAAGGCGTAGATGTTTCCGTAGACATCGCCAAATGTATCGTTGAAGAATGGACCGACGACACCGCTGGGAAGATCTCCCTTGATGTCGCTGACCATATTGCGAACGCGGACCCAGTTGCCACTGACGTCCCTTGCCTTGGTGGTGGGAAGCAGTTCGACATAAATCGTCGTTTGTCCGGCCTTGGTCTCGCTGCGCGTATAGTCGAGTGCATCAAGTTCTTCGAGTTTCTTCTCGATGCGGTCCGTGACCTGTTTTGTCACCTCCTCTGCGGAGGCTCCCGGCCACTGCGCATTGATGATCATCGTCTTGATCGTGAAGGAGGGGTCTTCCTCACGGCCGAGATTGATGTAGGAGAATGCACCCGCCAGGATGAAGATGATCATGAAATACCAGACGAGCGAACGGTGCTCGAGCGCCCAGTCGGAAAGATTGAACGGTTTCACTGGGCATTCTCCTGGTCAATGCGAACGGCCTGGCCGTCTTTGAGTTGGTTCACGCCCGCCGTCACCACGCGGTCGCCGGCATTGATGCCTTGGGCGACGATCACAGTGCCGGTTGAGGCTGGGGTAGCTTCAAGGGTAACTTCACGGGGAGATACCGTGCCGCTCTTGTCATCCACGATCCACACGAAGGTTTTTGCACCTTCCTTGCGGATGGAAGACGAGGGAACCTTGATGACGGGCGCCGATGTCGCCGTGGCACTTGCCATGATGACGGCTCCCAGACGCAAGGCTTCCGGAGGATTGATCAATGTCAGTTTCGTGCGCCGCGTGCGGGTCGCATCGTCGGCCTCGGGTGCTATTTCACGAACGACAGCCTTGGTGTGAATTGCCGGATCGAGCTGCAACGAAACATCGAATTCCGCGCCGGGCTTGAGAAGCGAGCTTCCGGCCTCCGGCACGTCGATCACGGCATCGCGTTCTTCCGGCCGCGCCACTGTAACAACGCTTTGACCCGCGGAAACGACCTGCCCGACCTCGGCAGATGTTGTGGTGACGACACCATCGAATTCGGCCAGGAGGCGGGAGTAGCCCAGTTGCTCCTCTGCCTTATCAAGGTTAGCCTTCGCCTTGTTGACATTCGCTTCAGCGGTAGCCCGCTCCTGCTGTGCGCTTTCAAAGGTTGCTTTGGCCGCGGACTGGCGCTCGAACAGGGTCTGTTGGCGTTGTTCATTGGTTGCCGCATTTGCCAGCTGTGCCTGGGCATTGGACAAATCCGACTGCGCGCTTCTGACGGCCAGTTCAAGAGAGAGTGGATCTATCGCGGCAAGGACCGCACCTTTTTTGACGACGTCCCCAACCTGGACATTTCGTGCCACGATGCGGCCGAGGATGCGAAAGCCGAACTGGGTCTCGATGCGTGCTTCCACCGTGCCGGGGAGGCTGAAAGCGACTTCCGGTGCCGGCTGTGCAACCATGAAAAGCACAGGACGAGGCTTTTCGGCAGGCGCTTCATCCTGTTTTTCGCAGGATACAAGAAAGGTCGCCGCAAGAAGCAGCGATATCAATGTTGCTTGGACCTTCATTGGGCGGCTCCCTTGTAGGCCACGACTTCGCCGGCAGACAGGAATTTGTTGCCACTGGTCACCACGGTTTCTCCCTCGGAAAGTCCCGCGCGAACTGAGAAGCGTTCATTTGAATAGTCTGCAACTTCTATCTTCCGCAAGGACACGGAACCTGCCTTGGGATCGACGATCCAAACTGCGGGTTGTCCGGAAATCGATGCCATTGCCGACCAGGGCAATTGCATCATGCTTTTCGGCTTGTAACGCGCGGTCGCGGCGACGGCGCTGCCAAGGCGAACATCAGCATTGGCGTCCAGCGCCAGCTTTATCCTCACGGTGCCAGACGATGTATCGATGGTTGGAGATACCTCACGGACGGTCGCCTTGATCGGTTGCCCGCCTGAAAGCATACGCACCATGATATCGTTTTGAATTTCACCGCCAATAAGAACGCTTTCGTCCGCGTTGATCACCGCATCGCGGGGGCCATCGTGCGCCAGCGTGAAAACCAGTTGTGCGGCCTGCGCAACTTGTCCAACTTCGGCGTTTCTTGCGGTAATGATGCCATCGGCATCGGCTTTCAATTCCGTTTGCTCAAGGGCATCGCGGGCAGTATCCACCTGCGCCTGTGCGGACTGGACCGTGCCCTGTGCTGTCAAAAGCGCTTCCTGCGCTTGGTCGAGGGCGGCTCTGGTGGTCACACCGGTATTGAAGAGACTTTGCTGGCGGTCGAAGGCCTGTTGCGCCTGCATCTGCTGCGCTTCAGCCGACTGAAGTGTCGCCACCGCAACCTGAAGATCGGCTTTCTGCTCCTCCGGGTCGATGCGGGCGAGAATCTGGCCCTGCGACACGTGGTCGCCGACGTCGACCAAACGTTCGGTTATGCGGCCGCTAACGCGAAAGGAAAGATCGGACTGAACGCGCGCGCTGACTTCTCCCGTGATCGAGATTTGATCGGTGGATTCAAGCGATTTGACCTGAACCGTTTCGACCAGACGCTTGGGCTTTTCCACCTGCTGGTCGTCGGGTGTGCAAGCGGTCAGGCCCGCCAGGGATGCCGCCGCCAGGGCACTAATAGCAAGACTTCTCATCTATTGCCTCTTGAACCGTGATGAAACCCTGATACATTTGACTTACCGGACAGTCAATGAAATTATTGTATGTTCGAAACGGCTGAAATTTAATGGTTAAGGATAGCATATGAAACGGCTGACGCGCGCCGAGCAAAAGGCACTTCGGCCCACCCAAATTCTTGAAGCAGCATTCCTGGAATTCGTGGAACGCGGCTTCGCGACGGCGAGAGTAGAAGATATCGCAGAGCGCGTTGGCGTAACGAAAGGCACTGTCTACGTCTATTTCCCGACCAAGGAAGAGCTTTTCGCAGCAATGATCCGCTATACGGCTTCGCCACTCGATGATCTGGTGGCGGAGAGCCGTGAGTTGAAAGGCACATGCCCCGAGCGGCTGATTGCGATGTTGCATCTGCTTTACAAACGGCTTCTGGACGACAAGAGGCTTCGTCAGCTTCTGAGGTTCGTCATTTCGGAGGGCACACGCTTTCCCCAGGTCATCGCCACGCACCACGATGATCTGATCGCGCCAATCCTGGCCTGCATACAGTCCATCCTGGACGAGGGCGTAGCCAATGGCGAGTTTGTCGGGGGCCCGCGGGCCACGGCGCGCATCGTTTTTGCTCCTCTCGTCGCAATAGCTGTCGATACACTGGTCCACGGTGATAGCCGCGAACTGGAGGTGCCCGACTTCATGGCGGCCCATCTTGACCTCGTGATGGGCAGTCTTCTGATCCGAAATCAGGACCGTTGAACGCCTGATGTGCTTTTCAAAAAAGACTTGGCAAAATAAATTAAACGGACGGTTCATTTATTTTTTTGAAGTGTAACCTGATGTGGCATCCCTTCATTGGTTGAGGAGGCCAAGAGGGCGAGGCGGCATCGATGGAGGATTTGCGTCGTGCCGAGGCATGTCCGCGTTTCTATGAGGTAACCGGCGGGGCTATCCTGATCGACGGTATCGATATCAGGGAGATGACCCTGAAGTCGCTGCGCTCCAGCATCGGCATTGTCGCACAGGATGTTTTCCTTTTTGCAGGCACGATCCGCGAGAATATCGCCTATGGCCGTCTGGGTGCCACGGAAAGTGACATCGAGGAGGCGGCGCGGCGCGCAAGGCTCGACACTGTGATTGCGGCTCTTCCGGGCGGCCTCGATACCATCATCGGCGAGCGCGGCGTCAAGCTATCAGGCGGCCAGAAGCAGCGGCTGGCCATTGCCCGCATCTTCCTCAAGAACCCGCCGATCCTCATTCTTGATGAGGCAACCTCGGCGCTCGATACCGAAACGGAACGCGCGATCCAGCAGTCACTCGCCGATCTCTCCCAAGGCCGCACGACGCTGGTCATTGCTCACCGGCTCGCCACCATCGCCAATGCCGACCGCATCCTCGTTGTAGAAGACGGCCACATCGTCGAACAGGGACGCCACGCAGACCTTATCGCCCGAAAGCATGGTCGCTATAGCCAGCTCCATGCTGCCCAGTCCGCAGGCCACGTGACTGCTACCAGCGATCAGATGTCCTTTGCGGTGTCGGTTTCTGGCGATTGACGAGGGAGGAAGGCGAACGCGCCTAAATCGCCATTGCTGTATCTCTCCACCTGTGCAGGAGCGCAAAGCAAGGCCGTTTGCACAATGGAAGCCGCCAAAGCGGGCGACGTAGCGAGTAAGCCTGCATATCGCCTGCCCGGAAATGAATGTCCAATACTGTCGCGCGGTCGCGTCTTCAATGGCGTCCTGTGAGTTAAAATAATTTGCTGAATATTTGAGCGCCAGGGGTTGCGCACGCTTCACACCGATCATAAACGTTATAGCATTACATGGGGCACTGAGCGTAGATGCCTTTAGGATGGAGCTACAGCGTCGTCGTGACTGATATTTGCCTGACCTCTGACAATCTAACCCGCGCGTCGTGGAGCATCGCGCTTCGGGAGCAGGAGCGAGTGTGTCCAGCATCGTGTCTTCGCACCGCGGTCGGCTGCCGACGAACCTGCACCTGCCTCCAACGTCATGATGCTTCACGGCGTTAAACCCCGGCATCTATGACCTACCGCAGCTGAGATGCCGTCTAGTGAGACGAAGAAATCCACAACGACAATGTTATGTAATATCATTAAAAGGAGAGAAGAATGGGACATTTAATTCGAAGCGTATCTGCGCTGGCGCTGTCAGCGACCCTTTTGGGGTCGGTGGCTCATGCGCAGGACGATGAAGACAGCAAGACGCTGTACCGCGTCTTTGTGGGAGACCATAAGGATCCAAAGGTCACGGCGTTTGATCTGAGTAAGCCCGAGAAGCGCTGGACGTTCAACACGGTCGGCCAGAATAAGCTGTACAGCGTCAATGAAGGTGCAAGTGTCGTCGCCGTTCAGTCTGACAATGATGCCGTCAACTTTATCAATAGTGGCATTACCCTTCACTCTCATGGTGACCATTCCGACATCGAGATTACCGATCCGCAAGTCGTGACAAAAGCCCTGACCGGCCCGCGCCCCTTTCACGTCATTGATCACAACGGCAAGATTGTCATCAACTTCGACAAGGGCGGTTACAACGAAATCGTTGATGCACATGAACTATCCGATGGCGAGATTGAAACGACACGCCTGAAACAGGCCCGTGCTCATCACGGTTTTGCCGCGCCTGTCGGAAATGGCTGGGTAACCACGGTTGCCTCCGATGCCCCGGTCGAAGGCAATGTGGCTCCGACCCGTGTCGGCTTGCGTGCGGTTAAGGAAGACGGCACGCCCACAGGCGATGTGGTGACCTGCACAGACATTCATGGTGAAGCATTTTCTGGCGCCTTCCTCGCCGCTGGATGCAAGGAAGGTATTTTGGCGGTGACCGCGAGCGCTAATGGCCCAGTGGCCAAGATGCTGACCTATCCCGCCGCTTTGCCGAAGGACCAGACCACCGGCACCCTGCTGGGCGCAAAGAGCATGCAGGTATTCCTCGGCAACTACGGTGCCAGGGGTCTCGTCGTCATTGACCCCGCCGATGAGCCGCACTTCCGTTACATCGAGCTCCCCTTCCGCCGTATCGACTTTGCCCTGGATCCTGTCAACGTTCGCTTTGGTTATGTGCTGACGGAAGACGGCACGCTGCATCAGATCGACATTCTCGGCGGCAAGATTTCCAAGGGCGCCAAGGTAACCGAACCCTATTCCATGGACGGGCACTGGAACGATCCGCGCCCTCGGATCGCCCTGGCTGGAGACGAAGTCGTCATGAGTGATCCCAACGCCGGACTGGTACGTCGTATCTCCAAGACGGACCTGAAGGAAGTCGGCGCGATAAAGGTTGAGGGCAAGCCCTACAACATTGTGGTTGCTGGTGGCAGCGGCCAGGTCCATGAGCACGCTGACGGTGAAGCACACGACCATGCCGGTCATGATCATGCTCACAGTCATGGCGACCCGAAAATCTACGCCGGTTACTTCGAGGACAACCAGGTAAAGGACCGCCCGCTTGCTGACTATGTTGGAGACTGGCAGTCAGTCTATCCTTACCTCAAGGATGGTAGCCTTGATCCCGTCTGGAAGCATAAGGCTGAAAAGGGAACGGCAACCGTAGAAGAAATTCGTGCCGAGTACGAAGTCGGATACAAGACTGACGTAGAGCGTATCACCATCGACGGCGATGTCGTTACCTTCTTCAAGGACGGTCAGCCGTCGAAGGGCACCTACGCCTATGATGGCAAAGAAATCCTGACCTACAAGAAGGGCAATCGTGGCGTACGGTTCATCTTCAAAAAAACAGGCGGTGACGCGACGGCTCCGCAATACATCCAGTTCAGCGACCACGGAATTGCTCCGAACAAAGCAGACCATTACCACCTCTATTGGGGTAACGACCGCGCAGCCTTGCTGAAGGAAGTCACCAACTGGCCGACTTATTATCCGTCTTCATTGAAGGCAGAAGAGATTGTCAGCGAAATGAAGGCTCATTAATCGACCAAACCAACGACGACAGCATCCGGCCTTCACTGGACGGATGCTGCTCCATCGGAAAAGTTCATTCCTTTTGTTAAGCGGGGTAGGGCTCAATCTGTGCGACATCAGTTTCCGCGCGGCTGCCTCGCGCCCACCCCGCATTATCAACAAGTCCCTGTCGCAGATTTTCCGGAAGTCGCTGGTTCGATTTCGTTCAAGAACTTGGAAATGTCCTAAAACAGCGCGACACTCATTCATGTTACTGTTAAACCCCCGTCTCGCGTTGAAGACGAGCGGTTGCTTCTTGATAAGGGACCGATCTCGTTCTTGGTAAGCCAAACACTCAGTCACAAGCGATTGTTGAAACGGGCGGCGAAGTCAGCGTCCTCAGTAAAGGAGTATTCATTTGCCGGAATTCGAACAGACATTGTCTGCGGGTACCTTGATTTCCATAGCAGTGGGCGCGGTTGCGCTTCTGTTGTTGCTCATCATAAAATTTCGCGTTCACGCCTTCGTGGCACTCATTCTCGTCAGTTTCTTGACCGCGCTTGTCACGGGCATACCGACGGCAAACATCATGAATACGCTCACGACAGCCTTTGGCTCCACGCTCGGTGGCGTGGCGCTTCTCGTGGGGCTTGGCGCGATGCTGGGCAGGCTATTGGAAGTATCCGGTGGTGCGCAGGCTCTGGCCGACGATCTTATCCAACGTTTTGGCGAGCAACGTGCGCCTATGGCTTTGGGCATCGCATCTCTTTTCTTCGGCTTTCCTATCTTCTTTGACGCCGGCCTCGTCGTTATGTTGCCTGTCATGTTCACCGTCGGACGCCGTCTGGGCGGAAGCCTCTTGCTTTACGGAATACCGGTCGCGACTGCGTTTTCCTGCATGCACGTTTTCGTGCCTCCCCACCCTGGCCCCGTCGCCGCATCTGAATTGCTGGGCGCTGATGTTGGCCTGCTCATTATCGTCGGCCTCATTGTTGCTGTGCCAACGTGGATCGTGGCGGGTCATTTCTTCGGTCAGTGGATCGGGAAGCGCATCTTTTTGCCGGTGCCTGACGATGTCTCGGAAGCAAAATCGTCTGACGATGGCGTCTCCTTACCCAGCTCCGGCCTGGTGGTTGCGCTTTTGCTTTTGCCGCTGCTGTTGATTTTCATGAACACGGGGCTTGATTTCGCGCGCGCGCAGGAATGGGTGAACAAAGATGCTGGCTGGTTCCAGCTCTTGCGCGCCATAGGGTCCACACCGATCGCACTCCTCATATCGGTTCTCGTCGCGGCCTTTGTGCTTGGCCCGATGCGCGGTAGAGACCCTCTGAAGGTCGAGCGTATCGTCGATTCGGCTCTTGGTCCGGTCTGCTCCGTTATTTTGATAACCGGGGCCGGTGGCATGTTTGGTGGTGTGCTTCGCGCATCCGGTATTGGAAACGCGCTTTCGAGCGCGCTAGCGGATATCGGCATGCCCGTCTTTGTCGCCGGCTTCCTGATCGCCACGGCGCTGCGCGTTGCGCAGGGTTCTGCGACCGTCGCCCTCATCGCCGCGGCTGGACTTATCCAGCCTGCGGTCCAGGCGGCGGGTTACCAGGGTGTGGAACTGGCGGCTATCGTCATCGCAGTTGCATCGGGTTCAGTCATGCTGTCCCATGTCAACGATTCCGGGTTCTGGCTTGTTGGTCGTTTCTTCAACATGGACATCAAGACCACATTCAAGACCTGGACCGTGATGCAGACGCTGGTGGGGCTCCTCGGCTTTGCTCTGTCGGGACTGATCTTCACTTTGGCTTGAAACGAGCTTTGAAAAATGACAACCACCGGTCAGCTGGCATCCGTCAGACCGGTGGTCGTCTTACACTCCGATCAGTTCGACTTGGAGAGCAGCGCTTGACGTTGACCTGTGGGTGGCGGACCTTTATCCGTTAAGAATGACACCAGACGTAGAAGCCAAAAGCCCCTTGGCAGGGCGGATCGAACAGCTGCAAAGCAAGCTGCGCCGTATCGAACGCGGACGCGACACATGGGCTCTGCGCTGGCAGGCGGTGCTCGCCGTGATCGATGTCAGCATCATCGCATTCTTTATCTTCGGCCCTTTCCTGCGCAGTGGGCCGTCATATCTGATTATCGATTATCTCATCGCAATCTGGATCCTGGCCGAAATTCTCGCGAGGGCTTTTGCGACCGGCTCAGTCGTGGCATCCCTCAAGCGACCGATGACATGGATCGACATCGTCATACTGGCAACGCTTCTGTTTCCCAATGCTCTCTTCAACTTCGCATTTCTGCGGGCAATGCGATTGTGGGCGGTCGGCGAGAGCCCGCTCTTTGCTTTCGTTCTCAGACGGCTGGGTTGCCATCAGTACAGGGACGTCGCTCGCGCATCGCTTAACTTTTTCGTTTTCCTGTTCATGGTAACAGGGTTCGTCTACACTACGTTTTTCTACCACCAGAGCGGTCTTATCGGCTTTGTCGATGCGCTTTATTTCACCGTCGCCACGATGACCACGACGGGCTTCGGTGACATCACCTTGCCCGGGCCGTTAGGAAAGTTAACGTCCGTTGTCACGATGATCGTTGGTATCTCGCTGTTCGTCAGGTTGGCACAATCGATCGTCAGGCCCTACAAGGTCATGTACCCATGCGAAAAATGCGGTCTCCAGAGGCACGAAGTTGACGCGGTCCACTGCAAGGCTTGCGGTCATTTGCTGAACATTCCGAACGACAACGATTGACGGTGTCATTGCGTTTGCCCTTTCAATAGCCGGTGTGCGATAAGCGCCGGTTCTACTCCCGCCGGTGAAGCGAACATCACCTGTGCCAGTTCCGCCGCATCGTTTTTGAGATGGATTCGAATGACATCACGCTGGGCATGGTTTTTTGCAAAGGTTGCGCGCCGCATCTGGTTTCGGGCGACATTGTTCTCGATACTTGCCGTTGCCACCGCTCTCATCGCCATTGTTGTCAGCCCGTTTATTCCAAGTGACCTGCCGACCAAAATCGGCGCTGACGCCGTTGACAACATCCTCGGCATTATTGCTTCCAGCATGCTGACGGTGACAACATTCTCCCTCAGCACCATGGTCTCAGCCTATTCGGCGGCAACCAGCAACGTCACGCCGCGCGCGACAAAACTGGTGATGGAAGACAGCACGACGCAAAATGTTCTGGCAACTTTCGTCGGCTCATTCCTGTTCAGCCTCGTCGGTATCATTGCGCTGAGTACGGGCGCTTACGGTGATCGCGGACGGGTCGTTCTTTTTGTCGTGACCATTGCGGTTATCGTGCTGATCGTCGTGACACTGCTGCGCTGGATCGATCATCTCTCACGACTGGGCCGCGTGACAGAGACGACTGAGCGGGTGGAGATTGCCACCATCGACGCCATGCGCGCGCGACGTCAGAGCCCTTATCTCGGTGGCAAGAGGTTAACCGATGAGAAGGATATTCCGGTCTCGGCGATCGATGTTTTTATCGACAGAATTGGCTACATCCAGCATCTCGATACCGGCGCACTGTCCAAAATCGCAACGGACGCAAGCGCGCGCATTTTTGTACGCGTGATCCCAGGACAATTGATCAATCCTAAATGTCCGGTAGCATCCATCTATGGTGTCGCAGAGGACAAGATCGCAGACGTCCTGGCCTCGATCCGAACATGTTTTTCCGTGGAGGATACCCGATCCTTCGATCAGGATCCAAGATTCGGCGCATCGGTCCTTGCCGAGATTGCATCCCATGCCCTTTCGCCCGCGATCAATGATCCCGGTACTGCGATCGATGTCATCGCCCGTGCGCTCCGCGTCCTAGCAGTCTGGGACGAACCTGTAGAGGCCTCGGATCACGAAGCCATCCCATATTCAAATGTCTATGTCCCGGCCATCCAGCTCGATGACATTTTCGACGACCTGTTCACGCCGATCGCCCGCGATGGCGCAGCGATTGTCGAAGTCGGCCTTCGCCTCCAGAAGGCTTTTGGTGTTTTAGCACGGTTCGACGCGCTTGGCTTTCGAGACAATGCCATCCGACATTCGACGGAGGCGCTATCTCGAGCTGAGCTTGCTTTGAGCCTGGAAAGCGACAAACAACGCGTAAGAGCAGCTGCTCAGACTGTCTCCTGCGAGACCGTTTAGGACGCTATGACTAGTCGCCCGGCGTAGGTCGCGACAGCTTCTCACTGCCTGAGATACTTATAAAATCGCCAGTTCCACTGCGAAGTTATCGGGTTGATCAAGCCCAGCGCGCCAGGGGAGTTCATCGTAGATTTCCAGTCCGGGCGCATCGCCAAACTGTTGCAGCTTTTCCGACACCCAGATGATGATGGCGCGGTAGGAGGAAAACACAGTGTGATACGGCCCACGATGTCGCGCCCGCGCAACGCGGCTGCGTGGCAAAGACATCGCTGAGAAAGGTGTCCCATGCAGTGAGGCAGGCATGGGTTGCGGTGCTTCGATCGCGCAGTCGTAGCGCATCAGGCCACGCGGAGTGATCTGCGGGTCATCCAGCGATATGCCAAAGAAGCGCTTGCCCCGCGTGTCGATTTCGGCTTCCTCCAGCAATCTGGCAAAGGCTTGCCAATACTCGCCCACACGGGCATGCGAACCGAAGAAGCGCACGGCCAAAAGGTTCAGCGTATCGCGTGAGTCTGCGCTGACATGCCGGGCAAGTTCATACTCATGCGGTTCAGACGGTGTCGCGGCAGCACGGGACCACACCCTGTATTGGCTTGGCCCGTGGCCGAACTGCCGCAAAAACGCCCGCGAAAAAGCTTCCGTACTGTTATAACCGACCGCGACAGCAATCTGCAGAACGGACGTCTCCGTCATCTTCAACAGCATTGCCGCCGTCTCAAGCCGTTGGCGCCGGGCAAAGGCCCCCACGGTTTCGCCCATTACTGCGCTGAACCGGCGCTGAAAATGGTGCAGGCTGAGCCCCGCCTGTGCAGCAACGGCCTCGAGCGGGACGATCGGCAAGGCAGAGGCGCGATAGCCCTCCATCGCGCGCAATGCATTGAGGATAGCCGGATCATCCAACAGCATGGGCGGGAGACGCGTGCGCAGGGGCGGCTCTAGCGGTCCGATGGAAGGCTGCGAAAATTCCAGCGCACCGGCAATGGAGTTTTCGTTGCGTGTCGGCTCCTGCGCGGAACGGGTATCGGGTTCAAAAATCATATTAAACCTCAAATATATTTTCGGCCCGCGAGCCGCTGCACGTGGGCAATATGCACCCATGCATAAGCCATAAAAAAATGATTCACAGCAGCACAATGCTTCGAAAACAAAAAATTTTACAAACCGCATTTTCGATCAAAAAGCAGTGCGTGCTGGTTGCTACCCTGCGCGCAAAATATGCGAATTGCGGCGCGTCGGTTTAACGCAGTGAAACGAAAAGGCACGGACGGCCACCCCCTGGCAAGCAGCTGTTCAACGGCGGAGCCGGGCAATGGATCACGTCGAGATGTGTAGTGGAGCCACAAGATTGGGTCTGCGGTTTCGTCAACAAGTGGAACGTCGAGCCATGCGGCTCTTCGCGGGAATGAGGCACTCCGTGCGGAAAACGTCCGGGCTGGTGAGCGAAATTGAAGCATGGAAAGCATGGCATGAAGAGCGAAAAAAGTGAGACCCGCGGCAAAGACACACCCTCCCGCACCGATCACGCTAAATCACGCGCCGAAAAAGCGGCGCTCGCCCACAGCGGCCATGTCGGCTTGCGCCTTGTGGCATCCCCTCTAGCCATCGCAGTCTTTGGCTCCACGCTTGCGCTTCCACAGACCGGCTTGGCGGCAGACGCGGCTGGCGGTGCCGTCATGACGATATATGGCGGGATAGGGGGAGCCGGAAACGGTCACGGCGGTGCCGGTGGCGACAACAACGGCTCCGGAACCATCACGAACAACACGTCCTCAAGCAGCAATGGCGCAGGTGGCAATGGCGGCACCAGCGCTGTCGGCGCAGCCGGAGGCAGTGGTGGCGCGGCGGGAAGCGTTGCGACCGGCCCATCCATTGCCGTGACCAGTGATATTACTGGTGGCGATGGTGGTGATGGGGCAGCAAGTGTCAGTTATAGCAGCGGCGGCGGCGGTGGCGGTGGCGCAGGTCTGCAGGCAGGCAGCGCCAGCATCACGGTCAGTTCGGGCGTCAACGTTTCTGGTGGCAATGGCGGTGATGGCGGCGCGTCCCACAGTGGCGGCGGCGGCGGCGGTGGCGGTGGTGCCGCGCTGGTCTCCAACATTGCAGGAGCAACCATTGGCAATGCGGGCACACTGACCGGCGGTGATGGAGGAAATGGTAGTAGTGGCTATGCCGGAGGTGGCGGTGGCGGCGGTGACGGTTTGCTGGTCGCGGGCAGCAATACGACCGTCACCAACACTGGCAACATCACAGGTGGCTCAGGCGGCGCAGGTGGCTCAAGCGGCACGCCGGATGGCAGCCGGGCTAGCTATAGCGGCACTGGTGGTGCCGGTATCGACCTGATGGGGGGCAACAACACAATTATAAACAGCGGCAACATAAGCGGCGGCAATGGCGGATTAAGCAGCTTCAGCAGCATGGCTGGCGGTGTGGGCATCATCACCTATGGCGACGATACGATCACCAATAGCGGCAGCATTTCGGGCGGCATGTCCGGCAATGGTGCGACGCGTGCCAACGCCATCCTGTTCAACGGTACAGGAAATCGGCTTGAATTGCTCACGGGCTCGGCCATTACGGGCAATATTGAATTTGCCAACAGCAGCGGCGGCACCATCGCTGCGCTCAACAGCGGTATGAATTTAACCAACGCAATCGTGCTGGGGAACGCCTCTGCGCTGACCTTCGACACCAGCACAGGACAAGCGCTTGAGGCATCCGGCATCATCTCCGGTTCAGGAACAGTGGCCGTCAGCGGCGGCACATCCGCAATCGTTTTTAGCGCTAACAATAGTTACACAGGAACCACCGCGATTTCTTCTGGCGCCACATTGCAGCTCGGCAATGGCGGTACGACAGGCAGCCTCGGCACCGGCAATGTCGTCAATGACGGCACGCTGGGCGTCAATAGAAGCAACACGGTCTCAATGAACAATAATATGAGCGGAACCGGTAACCTGACCCAGGCTGGCACCGGCACCACCATTTTGAGCGGGAACAACAGCTATACCGGCACGACAACTATTTCCTCCGGGACACTGCAAGTCGGCAATGGCGGTACCTCGGGCACGCTCGGCAATGGCGATGTGGTCAATGACAGCGCCCTCGTCATCAATCGCAGCGACAGTCTAACTATTGGTAGCTCGATCAGCGGCACGGGCACGCTCACCCAGGCTGGAACCGGCACCACCATTCTAACCGGCGGCAACAGCTATGCGGGCACCACGACCATCTCTTCCGGTACGCTGCAGATCGGAAATGGCGGCACGACAGGCACGCTCGGCGCGGACAATTTGGTCAACAACAGCGCGCTTGTCGTCAACAGAAGCGGTAGGCTGACGCTCGGCAACTCGATGAGCGGAAATGGGACCTTTACGCAGTCAGGCACCGGCACGACTGTGCTGACCGGCAACAGCGCAGGCTATAGCGGCAATATCTTTATCGACAGCGGCGTCTTCCAAGTTGACGGCATTATTGGTGGAAACACAACGGTCAGAAGTGGCGCCACGCTTTCAGGCGCCGGAACAGTCGGCAGTACCGTCATCAACTCCGGCGGCATACTTTCGGCAGGCGGCAACAGTATCGGTACGCTCACGGTTGACGGCACGCTCCAGCTAGATGATGGCTCCACCTTCCTCGTGGATATCGCAGGCAACGGCACCAGCGATCTGGTAACCGCAACCGGAGACGTGAGTGTCGACGGCACCGTCGTCGTCACAACGCTGGATTCAAAGAGCAGCTATGTCTCGGGTCAGACCTATACCATCCTTTCGTCCGACACGAATCTGACAGGCACCTTTGATGGTGTGACGACCAGTTCTAGCTTTCTCCAGCTACAGCTCGATTACACGGCAACAGGGGTCGAGCTGATAATCACCAAGGTCGGAAGCTTCGCAGACGTCGGCTATACGCCAAATCAGCGGGCCACGGGGCAGGCACTCGAAACGCTGACGCAGTCTGGCTCTTCGCTTGCACTCTACAACAAACTGTTGATGCTGTCGGATAATGAGGCCGCGAGCGCTTTCGACATGCTGAGCGGCGAAATCCATGCCAGCCTGAAAACGGCGATATTGGAAGACAGCAGTTATGTGCGGGATGCCATGACGGCGCGCCTGCGTGGGGCTAGGAATGACTGGGACGAAGGCTTCTGGTCGTCCGGCTACGGCGCCTGGGGCAAAACCGGTGGCGACAGCCCGAACGCGGCCAGACTTCAAACTTCGACAGGCGGATTGATTATCGGTGGTGACGCATCGCTGCCCGGCGACTGGCGCGTCGGCATCGCGGCAGGCTATGGAAAGTCCCGTGACACACTTGATGATCGCGCCTCAAGCGCCGACATGGATAGCTACACCGTTGGAACCTATGCCGGCACACAGGTAGGCAAGCTTGCCCTGCGCATGGGCCTCAGCAATAGCTGGCACACAATCGACACCAATCGCAATTCCAGCTTCTCAGGCTTTGAGGAGAACAACAGGGCAGCCTACGACGCCCGAGCTATGCAGGCCTTTGGTGAAGCGGCTTATGTCATCACGGATGGGACCACCACATACGAGCCTTATGTCGGGCTGGCTTACGTGAACCTTCATACGGACGCCTATGATGAGAATGGAACCGCCGGGCTTCATGGAGAAAAAAGCAACCAGCAGGTGATCTACAGCACCCTTGGTGCCCGAATGGATACGCCCCTGCAACTCGGTGACAAGACCGGCCGGTTGCATGCAGGATTGGGCTGGCGCCATGCGGAAGGCGATACCACCTCTTCGGCAACCCACGCCTTTGACGGGTCTGATGCGTTTACCGTGACGGGCGTCCCCATTGCTGGCGACACAGCGCTTCTGGAAGCCGGGCTGAATGTGCCTCTGCGGGACGATGCAGATTTCTCCCTTTCCTACAAGGGCCAGTTCGCGTCACATGCGTGGCAGAACAGCGTCCTGGCAAATCTGCGTGTGAGGTTCTAAGGCATCCTCTCCATCCCAGCTCCTTCCGGCCCCTGCACCCACTTGCCAAGCCGGGAGGAGCAGCGTCTTGCCACGTATTTTGTCGGTTAACTAGCTGTTGGCCACTACGTTGAAAATTTTGCTCGCGATGTAGCGGAGTGTAGCCATAATTCTGAATGGGCGTGTCGCAAAGCTGGCGATAGGGCGCAATGAGCCGATAACCACGCAGCATTTATGCCTCGTTGACCTTTTAATGTCCGAAGAGGCTCGCGAGCAGATCGCTTTGATCGTTGACGGTCCAGTCGCCGGAAAAGCCGAAGCCTTTCTGCAGCCACAACATCGCTTCGAGCCCGGTGATGATTCGGCGCGCCTTTTTGGAGGGCTGGAAGCCCCGATCTTGGCCATTTCCAAATTCTGCGAGTTTGTAAAAGGCCTGCTAGAGGTTTCCGATCACACAACACATTCCGCTAGTGGGCGACGAAGATAAGGCTTGCATCGCTAACTATAGAAACGTGCTGATATGCCGATTTGCCCGCTTCCAAGCTGTCTTGCCGAAGAATGGCGTTTACGATTTCCTCGTGCTCCTCATAAGACTTGCGGAGTCGACCCTGCAGGCGGAATTGGGCGCGGCGGAAGGGGGCGAGCCGCGCGCGGGTTTGCATGACCATCTCGGCGATGTGGTCGTTGTGTGCGCCACGATAGAGACGGTTGTGGAATTCAGTATTGTAAGCGGCATAGTCTTCCTCGGCAGCTTCGGCAACGAGGCGTTGTGATTGGCGGTGCTCGGTTGCCAGAGCGTGCCGTTCGTCAGAGGTCATTCTCTCCGCGCAAAGCCGGGCACAAATTGCCTCCAGTTCGGCCATCGCCTCGAACATGGAGTGAAGATAGGCGCCTGTGACATTCGTCACGACAGCACTGCGGTTCGGTTCGCGTTCCACCAGCCCCATCGCACCCAGCTCTCTTAACGCCTCGCGCACAGGTGTTCTTGATACTTCAAAACGTGCTGCCAGCGAGCCCTCATCCAGTTTCGTACCTGGCGGCATCTTGCCCGTAACGATCATGTCAGCAATCGAGCGCGTCATCTGCTCCACGGTTGTTCCGGTCCGAATGACCTCTCTGCGTCTGACCTGTTTCACGAATTCCGCCTGCTTTCCCTCATGGCATACAGATGACGCCCGCGACCTGCGATGTCAAATCCGGTGCGGGCGTATGTGAAGTTGCATGCAAAAACCACACCATCCGGCTGGACCACACACAGCTGGAATAGCGGATTGCCTGAAGGCTGTGACGCACATTTATTCATCTTCAGGCATGCTTAATCTGTATGCACTTTTTATGCTTGCAGCGATACGAAGAAATATATCGATATATTTCAGTGCCTTGGAATCTGGCATGCGCATTGCATACACTTTGATGCGTACAAAACTCGCCGTAGCCCCAGGGAGCATCTCGATGACCAAATTCCTGCCTATCAATCGCCGCCACTTCCTTCAGACATCGGTTGCCGGCGCTGTCGCCGGTCTGGCTCCGGGCTTTCTTGGTGCCAAGGCCTCAGCACAAACCGCACTCACGGTCGGCTTTATTTATGTCGGCCCAAAAGATGACTATGGCTATAATCAGGCCCACGCCGAAGGTGCTGCCATCATCAGGGCGATGCCGGGCATCACCCTGATTGAGGAAGAGAATGTTCCAGAGACCGTCGACGTTCAAAAGACCATGGAGTCGATGATCAATCTCGACGGTGCCACGCTCCTCTTCCCGACGTCCTTCGGTTATTTCGACCCGCATATGCTGGCCATGGCCGCCAAATATCCCGATGTCCAGTTTCGCCATTGCGGCGGTCTGTGGCAGGAGGGAAAGCACCCGAAAAACACTGGATCCTATTTCGGCTATATCAGCCAGGGACAATATCTGAACGGTGTTGCTGCCGGTCACGCCACCAAAAGCAAGAAGATCGGCTTCGTTGCGGCAAAGCCAATCCCGCAGGTGGTCCAGAATATCAACTCCTTTCTTCTGGGCGCACGCTCCGTTGATCCAGCGATTACCTGCCAGGTGATTTTCACAGGCGAGTGGTCGTTGGCCGTGAAGGAGGCAGAAGCCACCAATGCTTTGGTGGACCAGGGTGCAGATGTGATCACCTGCCACGTGGATAGCCCGAAAGTCGTCGTTGAAACGGCAGCCGGTCGAGGCGCCTTTGTTTGCGGGTATCATGCCAACCAAAGTCCGCTCGCTCCCGAAAAATATCTGACGGGCGCGGAATGGAACTGGGGCAATGTCTACAGCAAATTCGTCAAGCAGGCGCAGGACGGCGAGCCGCTGGGCAACTTCGTGCGGGGCGGCATCAAGGACGGCTTTGTCAAGATGAGCCCGCTAGGTCCCGGCGTGTCCGAGAAAGCGCGCACGCAATTTGAAGCGACGCTCGCCGAGATCAAGACCGGCAAGTTCTCCGTCTTCAAGGGTCCGCTCAAGGACAACAAGGGCAATGAGGTTGTCGGTGCTGGAAAAGCCTATGCCGAAGATGCCATCGAGCTGGAAAGCATGGCTTACCTCGTTGAGGGCGTTATCGGCTCCACCTCCTGATTGGCACGAGCGGGGAAAGCACCATGACCTCAAAGGCAAACAACCGGGCCTTGGCCATTGCGTCTGACCATCCCTCCGCGCTGCGGCCACTTCTCGCGTGGTTGGCGCGGCGTGCCGAGCCCGCGGCGATCACGGTCGGCGCGGTGGCCGTGGGGCTGGCGCTTTTCTCGCTTTTCATTCTCGCAGTGGGCAAATCACCGCTCATGCTGTTTCAGCTGATGTATACCGGCGGTTTCGGCAGTTGGTTTTCGGTTCAAAACAGCCTCAGTCGCGCGGCACCTCTGCTTTTGACAGCCCTGTGTGTCGCCCTGCCTGCGCGGCTCGGCCTGATCATCATCGGTGGTGAAGGTGCCGTCGTTCTGGGCGGCGTGGCAGCAGCAGCGGCGGCTTTGCCGCTTGTCGGCACAGCATCGCCCACCATGGTAATCGCGGCGATGGCGTTAGCGTCCATGGCGATGGGTGGCCTCTGGATCGGCTTTGCGGGCTTTCTGCGTCACTACAGGGGCGTCAACGAAACGATTTCCTCACTGCTTCTGGCCTATATCGCTATCGCACTAATGAATCAGCTTGTTGAAGGGCCGTTGCGCGACCCGGCAAGTCTCAACAAACCTTCGACTGCACCGCTGCCTGCTGAGTACATGATGGGAGACATTCCCGGCATGGATGTTCACTGGGGACTCGTCATCGGCATCGTTGCCTGCATCGTCTCATGGGTTCTCATCGAGGTGACAAGCGTCGGTTTTGCCGCACGCATCGCTGGCGGCAATGTGCGTGCTGCACAAATTCAGGGGCTGCCGGTCGGCAAACTGATCTTCGGTTTCACGGCACTGGCAGGCTCTTTTGCAGGTCTTGCAGGCATGATCGAGGTGGCAGCGGTGCAAGGTAGCGCCAATGCGACAATTGCCGCCGGTTATGGCTACACCGGCATCCTTGTCGCCTTTCTGGCCCGCCACAATCCGCTGGCCATCATACCGGTTGCGATCCTCCTGGGCGGCCTCGATGCCTCTGGCGGCCTGATCCAGCGGCGCATGGGCCTGCCGGATGCCACCGTTCTGGTGCTTCAGGGGACGCTCTTCGTCGTCATCCTGTTCTGCGAGATGTCTTACGGCCGCTTCAAGGTCTTCAATCCCGATCTGTGGAAAAGGAGTTGACGATGGACGACACCGGTATCGGCATGTGGGGTGTCCCCCTTGCGATCCTCGCGGGCGCAATCCGGGTCTCGACGCCCTTCATCTTCGTCAGCCTTGGTGAGACAATCACCGAACGATCCGGCCGCATCAATCTCGGGCTGGAAGGCACGCTCGTCTTCAGCGCCATGACTGCCTATGGCGTGGCTGTCATGACCGGATCGGCGTGGCTCGGCGTTCTCGCCGCCATGGCCGCTGGTGCAGTTTTCGGTCTGCTGCACGGCTGGATCTGCAAGTTTCCGAAGGTCAACGATATCGCTATTGGCATTGCAATGATGCAATTCGGGCTCGGGCTGGCCTTCTTTCTCGGCAAGTCCTTTATCCAGCCGGTCGCACCGAAGCTGCCTTCGATCCCGCTCGGCGGGTGGTCGTCGCTCGGTCAGGTACAGGCGGCTCTCAATATCAACGTCCTGTTCTTCGTCGGCGCAGCACTTGCCCTCTTCCTCCATTGGGCTTTCAAGAACACGAAGACCGGCCTCATCCTGCGCGTTGTCGGCGATAGTACCGATGCGGCCCGCGCCATGGGCATCAACCCGGATCACGTGCGGTTGCTGGCGACGGCAGCGGGTGGCGCATTGGCGGCCATTGGCGGCGCCTATCTGTCGCTGTTTTACCCCGGCACGTGGAACGAAGGCATTTCGTCCGGTCAGGGCCTCATGGCCGTCGCGCTGGTCATTTTCGCCCGCTGGAACCCCATCGGCTGTTTCCTTGCCTCCCTTCTCTTCGGCGGCGCGGGTGCGCTGGGCCCGGCACTGCAATCGGTGGGCGTCACCCAGGGCTATTACCTGTTTTACGCCGCCCCTTACGTGCTGACGCTTGCCATTCTGATCGCCACATCCTCGCCTGTCCGGTCCATGGCCGGGGCGCCGGGTGCGTTATCGCTGACAAAATAAGGAAGACGAATATGAATGGTCTTGGTGGCCTCAACAAATCCGACCATGGTGTCGGCATCGGCCTTGTCCAGCTGCAACTGCCCGTCACGGTGACGAAGGCGGATCTTGCCGCCCAAACACAGGTCATCGTCGATCTCGTTGCCAAGGCGCGGCGCAACCAGCCGGGCATGGACCTCGTCGTGTTTCCGGAATACGCCCTGCATGGCCTGTCGATGGATATCAATCCCGACATCATGTGCACGCTGGATGGCCCGGAAGTCGCAGCCTTCCAACAGGCGTGCCGCGACAATGCGATCTGGGGCTGTTTTTCCATTATGGAGCTGAACCCCGGCGGTATGCCCTACAATTCCGGCATCGTCATCGATGATACCGGAGAGTTGAAACTCTATTATCGCAAGATGCACCCCTGGGTGCCGGTCGAGCCATGGGAACCGGGCGATCTCGGCATTCCTGTCATCGACGGGCCGAAGGGTGCCAAGCTGGCGCTCATCATCTGCCACGACGGCATGTTCCCGGAAATGGCCCGGGAATGCGCCTATAAGGGTGCGGAAATCATGATCCGCACGGCAGGTTATACGGCACCGATCCGTGAGAGCTGGCGCTTTACCAACCAGTCCAACGCCTTCTGCAATCTGATGGTCACAGCCAATGTCTGCATGTGCGGCACCGATGGTACTTTCGACTCCATGGGTGAAGGCATGATCTGCAATTTCGACGGCTCCATCATCGCCCATGGCACCTCCGGTCGCGTCAACGAGATCATTACCGCTGAGGTCCGGCCCGATCTCGTGCGCGAGGCTCGTCTTGGCTGGGGCGTGGAAAACAACATCTACCAGTTTGGCCATCGCGGATATGTGGCCGTGGCGGGCGGCGCGCAGGACGCGCCCTATACCTACATGCACGACCTCATCGCCGGGCAATACCGCCTTCCCTACGAAGATGCCGTGAAGGTGACGGATGGCACCTCCTGCGGCTTTGAAAAGCCCACAAGGCTTTATGGAAAAATCTCAAAACCGGCTGACAAATAGGAGAGACATCATGGATGCGAAGGTTGAAACCGCAGGGCATTATATCGCTGCCGATCCCTATCCTTGGCCCTATAACGGGGCCTTGAGGCCGGACAATACCGCGCTTGTCATCATCGACATGCAGACTGACTTTTGCGGCAAGGGCGGTTATGTCGATCACATGGGCTATAATCTGGCCATGGTGCAGGCGCCTATCCAGCCGATCAAGTCGGTGCTCGCCGCCATGCGGGCCAAGGGCTATCACGTCATCCACACCCGCGAGGGGCACAGGCCTGACCTCGCCGACCTTCCGGCCAACAAGCGCTGGCGCTCGCAGCGCATCGGTGCTGGCATTGGTGATGCCGGACCCTGTGGGCGCATTCTAACACGTGGCGAACCGGGCTGGGATATCATTCCGGAACTCTACCCGGTCGAGGGTGAGACGATCATCGACAAGCCCGGCAAGGGCTCCTTCTGCGCCACGGATCTTGAACTGATCTTGCACCAGAAGCGCATCGAAAACCTTATTCTCACCGGCATCACCACTGATGTTTGCGTCTCCACCACCATGCGCGAGGCGAATGATCGCGGCTTTGAATGCCTGCTGCTGGAGGATTGCTGCGGCGCGACCGACTACGGCAATCATCTAGCAGCCATCAAGATGGTGAAGATGCAAGGCGGTGTCTTTGGCGCGGTCTCCAATTCCAAAACGCTGGTGGAGGCACTTCCCTGATGCCGTCCATGCGTGCCCATGTCTATCGCGTTGCCGCAGACGGACCCGATGACGTCTCCGGCGTCGAAGCCCTGATTGCACGGGGCCTCGATCCGAGAACCATCGTCGCGGTCCTTGGCAAGACCGAAGGCAATGGCTGCGTCAATGATTTCAGTCGCGGTTATGCCAGCCAGAGTTTCGAAGGGCTTTTTCGCCGCTACGGGATCGAAGGCGTAACAACCGTCATGTCGGGCGGCACGGAAGGCGCGCTATCGCCGCACTGGACGATTTTCACCCGCGAGGCGGTCAACGCCTCGGGCGAGCGGGCGCTTGCCATCGGCACATCGCGCACACCGCACCTTCCCTTCCACCATCTTGGTCGACGCGAACAGGTGACGATGGTGGCAGAAGGCGTGCGCGCCGCCATGCGCGATGCCGGTATCGACAATATCGCAGACGTTCATTTCGTTCAGATCAAGTGCCCGCTGCTTACCCTTCGCCGCATTGAAGAGGCGCAAGAAGGCGGAGAGACTGTTGCAACGCGTGACACGCTGAAATCCATGGGGCTTTCACGCGGAGCCTCGGCTCTGGGTGTCGCAGTCGCATTGGACGAAGTCGAAGCCAGCGACATAGCGGACGCGGACATCGGCACACGGCAAGATCTGTTTTCTGGATGCGCCTCCACCTCGGCTGGCGTCGAGCTGACGGATCACGAAATCATTGTGCTCGGCATGGCAGACGGATGGTCCGGCCCCTTCGCCATAGACCATGCGATCATGCAGAGCGCTATCGATACCGCTTCGGTACGCGCGGCGCGCGTCCGTTTGCCTGAAAGGGCGAGGATTGCCGCAGTCCTTGCCAAGGCAGAGCCTGATCCTTCCGGAAAGGTCGGCGGCAAACGCCACACCATGCTGGACGATTCCGACATTTCCGGCACCCGGCATGCGCGCGCCTTCGTCGGTGGCGTACTGGCAGGCGTCTTCGGCATGACCGACCTCTATGTATCCGGCGGTGCCGAACATCAAGGACCACCCGGCGGCGGGCCTGTCGCCATCATCGTTGAAAAGGAGAGTTGAGTTGAGCGTCATTCGCGATACGCCCCTTCCACAGGCTGGCCGCGCCATCGGCATCCAGACCCTGGCCATGACGATGCGCTTCGGCAGTTTCACCGCCCTCGATAACGTCTCCATCGACATACCCGCTGGCAGCTTCCACGCTCTTCTTGGAGAAAACGGTGCAGGCAAGTCGACCTTGGTCAAATGCATCATGGGCTTTTATCACGCGACGTCAGGCTCGCTGTCCGTCAATGGTCGAGAGGTATCGGTCGCTTCTCCCAAGGATGCAGCGCTTTATGGGCTTGGCATGGTCTATCAGCATTTCACGCTGGTACCGTCGCTTACGGGTGCTGAAAATCTCGTCATCAGCCGCGCGAAAGTCCCTGCCGTCATCAGCTGGGCGAAAGAGCGTCGCGACCTTTCCAACTTTATGGAGCGTATGCCGTTTCGTATTCCGCTGGACCGCCCGGTCAGCGAACTTGCCGCTGGTGAAAAGCAGAAGCTCGAAATCGTCAAGCAGCTCTATCTCGGTCGTTCCTTCCTCGTGCTGGACGAGCCGACGTCTGTTCTGACACCGGCGGAAGCTGACGAGATGCTGGGTCTGGTGCGCGGCATGACCGAGCGAGGCGAACTGACGGTCCTGATGATCAGCCACAAATTTCACGAAGTGACGAAGTTTGCCGATTCCGTCTCGATCCTGCGGCGCGGCAAACTCGTCGGAACTGGAAAGATCGGCGATCTGTCCAAGGCCGACATGGCGAAGATGATGATCGGCGATGTGAAGCTTGCCGAGCTCGATAGCCGGCGACCGGTGCGTGAGACGGCTGACCCCGTGCTGAAAGTCGATGGCATCACCGCACCCGATAGTTCCGGGTTGAAGACCATCGACATCGCTCACCTTGCCGTTCGTGCCGGCGAGATCGTCGGCATCGCTGGAATCTCGGGCAATGGGCAAAAGGAGCTTGGCGAAATTCTCGCCGGACAGCGACCGATCACGACCGGTCGCGTCACCGTCAACGGCGGGACCTATGGAGCGACACGCGCTGAAACCCGCAAGAACAATATCCGCTTTATACCGGAGGAGCCGTTACAGAACGCGTGCGCGCCGAAAATGACGGTGAGCGAAAACCTGGCATTTCGAAGCTTCGATCTGAAAGCCAATGGCAAAAACGCCATGTGGCTGAACAGGCGCAATATGCGCGAGAAAGCGAAAGCATTGATTTCCGATTTCAAGGTAAAGACCGCGTCCTCCTCGTCACCCATTGCCGCACTTTCAGGTGGCAACGTCCAGCGGGCGGTTCTGGCACGTGAACTCACAGGGGATGTTGATCTCCTCATCGTTTCCAATCCCTGCTTTGGCCTCGACTTCTCGGCAGTCGCGGAGATTCGCGCTCGCATCATGAAGGCCCGCAATTCCGGCACAGCCGTTTTGCTGTTGTCGGAAGACTTGGACGAGTTGCTGGAAATGTCGGATCGCATTCTGGTCATCTCGGAAGGCAGGCTGGTCTACGAAACACCTGCGCTCGGCGCCGATATCGGTGTCATCGGCGCTCATATGGCAGGACATCACTGATGGTCGAAATCAAAGCCCAACCCTTTGCTTTTCCAGCGCGGCTGAAGGAAATGGCGCTCATCGTTATCGACATGCAGCGCGACTTTCCAGACCCCGGAGGCTTCGGGGCGAGCCTTGGCAATGATGTGAGCGGAATCGCCAGGATCGTTCCTGACGTCAAGCGTCTGATCGAAGGCTTCCGCACAGCTGGTCTGCCCGTCATCCACACGATGGAATGCCATCGCCCCGACCTTTCCGACCTTCCCCCTGCCAAGCGCGATCGCGGCACTCCCTCGCTGAGGATCGGCGATCTCGGCCCGCTGGGTCGCGTGTTGATTGCCGGGGAGCCTGGGACCGCGATCCTGCCGGAACTGGCACCCATCGAAGGCGAGGTCGTGATCGAAAAACCGGGCAAGGGGGCATTTTACGCCACCGGTCTTGGGGACGTGCTGAAAAGCAAGGGCATAACACAGCTCGTTTTTGCCGGCGTAACGACCGAGGTCTGCGTGCAGACGACAATGCGGGAAGCAAATGACCGTGGTTTCGAGTGCATCCTCGCTGAAGATGCGACGGAAAGCTACTTCCCCGATTTCAAGGCTGCCACGATTGCGATGATCCGCGCCCAGGGTGCCATTGTCGGCTGGACGACAAAGATAGACGACATTCTGGAGGGGATTTCCCATGCCTGAGACAACACGCCCATCACTGACATCGGGCGGATGGAAACAGCTGCCTTTTGAAGCCTTTCGCGAGGGCGTCACGATCCACTGGATTCACCGCTTTGAAGGCGACCAGCCGGGCGTCGCGCTTCTCAAATACGAGCCCGGCGCAGCGGTACCGCGCCACCGCCACGAGGGCCTTGAAACCATTCTGGTGCTGGATGGCATCCAGTCTGACGAGACGGGTGACTTTGATTACGGCAGTTATATCGTCAATGCGCCGGGCACGGAACACTCCGTCTGGAGCGCAAGCGGATGCGTGGTGCTGATCCAGTGGGATCGGCCCGTGACAATATTGAAAGAGGACATGGCTTAATGCGAACGACACCCGCGCTCGATATCACCTCTCTGCACAGCTTCTACCAACAGGGTGGCAGCATTTTCGAGATCATAGAGGCGGTTTTTGCCCGTATCTCGGAAGTAAACGATCCCGGCATTTTCCTCCATCTGGCCGACAAAAAATCCCTGATTGTTGAGGCGGAAAAACTGGGGGGCTATGATCCGGCCAAGCCACTCTTCGGCGTTCCCTTTGCTGTCAAGGACAACATCGATGTCGCCGGCATGCCCACCACGGCTGGATGCCCTGACTACACCTATCATCCCGATAAAGACGCGACCGTCGTTCGTTTATTGAAAGAGGCTGGCGCTCTCGTTATCGGCAAGACCAATCTCGATCAGTTCGCCACCGGACTCGTGGGCGTTCGCTCACCCTATCCGATCCCGAGGAATGCCATCGATCCGACGCTCGTCCCGGGAGGGTCGTCATCCGGCTCGGCAGTGGCGACGGCCCATGGCATCGTCAGCTTCGGGCTCGGCACCGATACCGCTGGCTCCGGTCGCATTCCGGCGGGTCTCAACAACATCGTTGGGCTAAAACCCAGCGTCGGGGCCCTATCTTCGACAGGCGTCGTGCCTGCCTGCCGGACGCTGGACTGCGTCTCCATCTTTTCGCTTACGGTTGATGACGCATGGAGGGTGTTTTCCGTTGCGGCCCAACAGGATGAAACCGACGCCTATTCAAAAGACCTTCCGGCCAAAGGCTATGGGTCCAGTCCGCCTGTGCTGAAGATCGGCGTTCCCGCACTGCAGGATCGGAAATTCTTCGGTGATGAGGCTATGGCGGCGGCTTATTCTGATGCACTGAAAACGCTTGAAGAGCACGGTCATCATATTGTTGAAATGCCTTTTGCCGATTTCTACGATGCCGCCAATCTTCTTTACGAGGGCGCTTGGGTTGCAGAACGCTATGCGGCCGTGCAATCATTTTTTGATACAAAAGAAGAAAGCTTCCATCCGGTCACCCGGGAAATCTATAGGGGTGCGAAATCTCTCACCGCAGCGGAAGCCTTCAACGGGTTCTACGCCTTGCAAGCGCTGAAGAAAAAGCTTGCCCCCGCCATTGCCTCGGTCGATCTCCTTTGCGTGCCGACCGCGCCGCGCCACTATACGCTAGCTGAGCTTGCGGCAGAACCGATCCGAGAGAACTCTCGCCTTGGCACCTATACCAACTTCGTCAACCTGCTCGACATGTGCGGCATTGCGGTTCCAACAGGCAAGCGCCCGGATGGTCTGCCAGCCAGCGTGACCCTGCTTGCACCCTCCGGCAAGGACGGCTTGACCGCGACAGTTGCGCGCGCGCTTCACGGCGCCAGCGGCCTTCCACTCGGCGCCACCGTGCGGCCCGAACCTGCAGCCACCGCCGCGCCTGAGCCTGAGGCCGAAGCCGGCGGCGAACTGATCGATCTGGTCGTCGTCGGGGCCCATCTGTCCGGCATGCCGCTTAACCATCAGCTCAAAGAGCTAGACGCCGTGTTCAAACGCACGGCCAGAACCCAAGGCTGTTATCGCCTCTATGCCTTGCCAGGCACCACACCCGCAAAGCCAGGCATGGTGCGTGTCGGTGAGGGAGAGGGCGGCGAAATCGAGGTTGAAGTCTGGGCACTCGCTCCCGCAGCCTTCGGCACCTTCGTCGCCTCGATACCCGCCCCGCTTGGTATCGGAACCGTAACCCTTGCAGATGGCACCACGGCAAAAGGCTTTCTCGCCGAGCCGATTGCTTTGGTAGGAGCCTCAGACATAACGACGTGGGGCGGGTGGCGCGGCTATACTGTCGGAAACAGCAATTTTTAAGCTTTGAAGATTTGGTGCATATTCGCTGTAGCAGAGGGATAGAGTTTTAGGTGGCCGAAGCTGCCGATAGTGATCTACGCGGCCCGCCATACATTTCGGAGAGGATAGCTAGCCGCCTGCTTGGTGAAAACAATATCGAGACCAACCCATTTCAGGCTAATTGCAGTCAATGCATTTTCTGACCTGCATGCATCAATGGCATGGTATAGTCTGCCATCCAAGCTATTTCCTTCTAGAGGAGAGCATCCGCGACCTGGCATCCAGGAGTTGATCAATAGCCATCGTGTCTTCTGAAATTGGACGGCCAGGAGTTGACGAACAGCGCCCTGCCAGTCCCAAGCCGACATTCTCACCTCAGAACGTCTGGATCACATTCTCGCCTAGGATATCTCCCTTCGACCACGCCTAGTTCATTCCTAGGATGTAAAATTATTTCTTTTTTGGTTCCACTCTTGGAATATCTCTCCTCGCTGCGAATAACGCCTTTGGCTATGTTTGCCGCAAACGAGGAGTCATCGATGTTTGCCAAAGCCATTACTAAAGCTATTTTCGGGGTCTCCATTTCGCTTGCAACACTGGCGAGCACTCAGGCTTTTGCGGATGCCACGCTTGACCGGATAAAGGGTCGTGGCAAGCTGACCGTTGGCGTTATTCTCTCAGGTGCGCCGTTTGGATTTATCGATCCAAAGTCGCAGGAGCAGAAAGGCTACAATGTGGACCTCGCGAAAGCGCTGGCCGCGGATCTCGGCGTGGAGCTGGAAACAGTCACTGTGACGCCGCCAAACCGGGTGCAGTTTCTGCAGCAGGGCAAAGTCGATATCCTCATTGCCAACATGCAATATACTGACGAGCGCGCCAAGATTCTCGACTACGTGCCAACCGCTTATGACCGGGCCGGTGGCGCTGCTGTCGTGCGCAAGGATAGCGGCTTGAAGGATTGGGCTGATCTCAAGGGCAAGCCGGTGTGTATCTCGCAGGGTTCGAATTATGCCCAGCCGCTGGCGGAAGAATATGGAGCCATCGTAAAGGCTCTGCCAAGCCAGCCTGAATCGCTGCTGGCACTTCAGGGCGGCAATTGCGTTGCAGCGGTGCATGTCGGCGCCACGGTGGGCTTGCTGCTGGTTGACCGTGCAGACGAGTGGAAAGACTTTGCCATTCCGTTTCCAACTGAGCTGATCCCGTCCGACTCGGTGATCTGGCTGCGCAAGGACGAAAGTGACACCAAGACTGCTCTTGATTCCGCTGTGAAGAAGCTTCACAAATCAGGCAAGCTGCTTGAGATGGCGAAGGAAAACCGCTTGCTCAATACCAAGTATCTGGAAGAAGAGAACAAGAAGCTTTCTGCCGTCCAATGAGCGGAAGCCCGCGGTAAATCCTGATGAATGATGTGAATTTCACAAGCCTGTTCGTCGACCTGACGAGCAGGCTTGGTCTCAATTATGAATTCCTGGCAACGGGTTATGAGGCGCAGATCTGGCGCGATGGTTTCATAACCACGCTCTATCTTGTCGCCATCACTATTCCCGTCAGTCTGGTATTCGGATTGATTTTTGCAGGCTGCCTCACATCAGGCAGGCTTTGGCTGTCTGCGCCGGTGCGCGCCTTTGTTGAGCTGACCCGCAACACGCCGACACTTGTGCAGCTTATGTTCAGCTTTCTCGTACTGAACACATTTGTCTCCAACCTGTTTGGCGGGGCGCAGCACAATCCCCTGTCTCCCTTTTTCTGGGTGGTTGCCGTAGTTGGGCTGCATGTCGCGGCGCTGCATGCGGAAGCCATCCGCGGCGGCATTGAGGCTGTCCCGTCATCGATGATCGAGGCGGCGCGAGGCATGGGCTTCAGCCAGTTCGAAATCCTGCGTTATGTGCAGATACCGCTGGCGTTTCGCGCTTGCCTGCCCGCTATTGTCAACGGGCTGATCAGTCTGGTCAAATCGACAACCGTGGGCAATGCCATTGCCGTCAGTGAAATCACCTATGCGTCCATCATGGTATGGACACAGCGCGACAACGTCGTTGAGCTGATGATTGTCCTTCTCGCCTTTTTCAGCCTGATCAATTTTCTCATCGCCCGCGCCGGTTCGTGGGTGGAGCGAAAGCTGGCCGTTCCGGGATACGGGTTATCAGCATGACACAGACCCATGCACCCAAGGAAAGCAGCGGTATTCTGCGTTATGCCGGGTTCGTTGCCATGCCGCTTCTGGTTGTCGTCTGGTCCCTTGTTGACCTGACACTGGGCAAGGAACTGGTGACGTGGCTTCCCTATCTTGCGTCCGGCTTTTTGATGAATATTTTGATCACACTCTGCGCGATCACGATCGGCACGACGGCAGGTGTTTTGCTCGGCCTCATGCAACTGGCGCCTTACTGGTTCATTCGCTGGCCAGCGGCCATCTACGTCCAGATTTTTCGTAACGCACCGGCGCTCGTTCTGATCTTTGCAACCACCTACATCTTTCCCTTTGAGGTCGTATTGTTCGGCAACTATCTGGCGTTTCCTGACTGGATCAAGGCGGTGATCGGCCTTGCCATTCTTGCCAGCGCCTACATAGCCGAAATCACCCGGGGTGCCGTGCTTTCCATACCGACGACGCAGTGGGAAGCGGCCAAGGGGCTTGGCTTTTCCCGCATGCAATCGCTCCGTTTCGTCATCCTGCCGCAATGTGTGCGCCGCTCGCTGCCACCATGGATGAATGTCGCGTCTTCGATTGCCATGGGTACATCGCTTGCTTCGCTTGTGGGCGTGCATGAATTGATGCATGCCGCGACCGACGCCAGCACCGCGGTACGCAGGCTTGATTTCACCATTATTGCCTATGTTGTCGTCATGGCTGCGTTTTTCACGCTCTGCTACCCGATATCCCGGCTTACCCGCCGCCTCGAACAGCGTTTCAACGCGGGCTGAAGGATTTTGACGATGACCGCATCGAACGATTCCGAAATCGTGAAACTTGAAGACGTCCACCTGTCTTTCGGCAATACGCAGGTGCTCAAGGGCATTGATCTCACCGTCAATAAAGGTGACGCCGTCTCGATCATCGGTCCCTCCGGCTCCGGCAAATCGACCCTGCTGCGCTGCATCAACGCGCTGGCCATGCCGCAAAGCGGCAGGATCACCGTGGCGGGGGCAAGGGTGGACACGCTGACGAAAGAAAGCGAGCGTATTGAACTTCGCAAGCGTGTTGGCATCGTGTTCCAGCAATATAACCTGTTTCCGCATCTGACCGTTCTCGACAATATCGTGCTTGCGCCGACGCGCATTCTGGGTGCCGACCGCACGGCGACCGAGAAACTTGCGCGCGAATTGCTGGAGAAAGTCCGGCTGTCTGAAAAGGTTGATGCCTATCCCGGCCAGCTTTCCGGTGGCCAACAGCAGCGCGTGGCGATTGCCCGTGCATTGGCCATGAAGCCGGAACTCGTTCTGTTTGACGAGGTTACATCGGCGCTCGACCCTGAAACGGTGGGCGAGGTTCTGTGGGTTATCCGCGACCTCATCCGTGATGGCATGACCAGCATCCTCGTGACCCACGAAATGCGTTTTGCCGAGGAGATCAGCGACACGGTTGTGTTTACCGAAAATGGCCGCGTCGTGGCCCACGGTTCGCCGAAGGAGATTTTTCACGATTCCGACAATTCCCGTATCCGACAATTCGTCGGCGGCTTGTCCGGTGCCCGCGCCTCGGTGCGTGACGGCGAAGGTATCTGACCATGGAGAATGCCAAATTCACGACTGCCTTTGCCAAGGCAATCGTCCAATCCGATCCGAGCGGGGATCACGCTGCAATGGATGCGGCGCGCACGGCGATAACGGATTTTCTGGCCTGTATGATTGCCGGAGCCAACGATCGCACGGCGGGTATTCTGGCCAATGCCATCGGTGCCGATTTGCCGGGAAAGGCAATCCTTGTCGGACATAGTAGACAAACAGATCCGCTGGTCGCGGCAGTGCTAAATGCATATGCAGGCCATGTGCTGGATTATGACGATGTTCATGCAAGCGTTCGAGGGCACCCGACAACAGTGATTGTGCCTGCACTGCTGGCGCTGGCCGCAGAACGAACCTTCAGTGCAGATGCTTTTATCGCGTCTTACATTGTTGGGCTGGAAGCCATGGCGCGGCTGGGGCTTTCTGTGGGCTCCAGGCATTACGAAAACGGATTTCATGCCACGGCAACGCTTGGGCCCGTGGGTGTCGCAGCCGCGATCTGCCACCTGAGCGGCGCATCAGTGCAAGAAACTGCCGTTTCGCTTGGACTGGCCGCGACACAGGCTGCCGGGCTGCGGTTGCAGTTCGGGTTTGATGCAAAGCCTTATCATGCCGGCATGGCCGCACGGTCCGGCCTTCTCGCGGCACGATTGGCAGCGGCAGGCTTTGGTGGCGCGCCTGATTTTCTGGACAATCCGGTCAGCTTCTACGCCGCCTATGCATTTGGCGCAGCACAGCCGGAACTGACGAGCAAAGACTGGGGTGAGCCATGGCAGATCCTGTCACCCGGCCTGACGCTCAAAGCCTATCCCTGTTGCACGGCGAGCCATCCTGTCGCCGCGCTCGGCATCGACCTTCACGGCGAAAAGTTGAAAGCCGAGCAGATTGACAGGATCACCTTCACCTATCCGCCCGGGGCGGATGCGGCTTTGGTCGTGACAAGCCCGCGCAATGGCATCGAAGCGCGGTTTAGCCCGGAATATGTGTTTGCCGCCGCATTGCTCGATGGCACATTGCGGCTTGACCATTTCGATGAACGTCCGGTCGAGAGCCGCATCATGGCGCTCGCCAGCCTTGCCGGCCGCCAACATGATGAAACGGCACCGCGCATGACGAGTGATCCGACCACGCGTTTTGTCGTGCTGGATATTGCGCTCAAAGATGGCAGCACTATCCAGCGTCGCTTCAATGGTCTGCCGGGCGTGACTGATCCGACGCAAAAATTCCAGGACGCAACTGCGGGCAAACCGATTTTTGCAGATATTCCGGACCTTGTGCGCAGCATGAGGAGTGAGGCAGATTTTGCCCGGCTTCTTGAACTGCTTAATCAGAACTTCGTTTGACGAGAGATTTTACCATGAGTGCCAAGAGAAAAATTCATCTGGGTCTTTTCCTTCAGGGTGCGGGCCACCACGTTTCCGGATGGCGTCACCCGAATGCGGAAGCAGGCAGCGAAAACTTCGATCTGCTGCGCCGCGTTTCGCAAATGGCCGAGCAGGCGAAGTTCGATATGGTTTTCCTGGCGGACGGCCTGACCAGCGGTGTGGATGCGCATCCGTCGACAATTGCGCGCTTCGAACCGCTGACATTGCTTGCCGCACTTGCGCTGGTGACTGAGAAGATCGGTCTGGCCGCGACGTCCTCGACCACCTATGGCGAGCCTTACCACACAGCGCGCTCCTTTTCCTCCATCGACCATCTCAGCCACGGTCGTGCCGCCTGGAACATCGTGACGACATCCTATGCCCGCACGGCGAACAATTTTTCGAAATCGCACCCGGAGCATGACGAACGTTACGCGGTGGCCGAAGAATTCGTCGATGTCGTTCGCGGACTGTGGGACAGCTGGGATGATGACGCCTTTATCAAAGACAAGCAGAGCGGCGTCTATGCTGACCCGAACAAGGTGCATATGCTTGACCACGCGGGTAAATATTACTCGGTCAAAGGTCCGCTCAACATTCCCCGTTCTCCACAGGGCCATCCGATCCTCATTCAGGCCGGGTCATCAGGCCCCGGACAGGATCTCGCCGCCCGCACGGCTGACGTGGTGTTTACGGCTCAGCAGAGCCTCGCCGAAGCGCAGGCTTTCTACAAAAGCCTGAAGTCCCGCGTCGAGAAGTTTGGCCGCAGGCCCGACGATGTCGCCGTCATGCCCGGCTTCCTGCCGGTGATCGGTCGCACCTCCAAGGAAGCAGCGGAAAAACTTGCCGAGCTTGACCAGTGGACAGATCTGAAAAGCGCCATGCCGCTTCTGGAAGAGCGCATCGGCCACAGCCTTGCCGACTACGATCCCGATGGTCCTCTGCCGGATCTGCCGATATCGGACCAGTTGCGCAGCCGGGCCGAATTGCTGACGGCTCTTGCACGCCGCGAAAGCCTGACGATCCGTCAGTTGGCCCTGCGTGTGGCCGCCGGTCGCGGCCATCACATCGTCCTTGGCACGCCAGTCGAAATTGCCGACCGTATGCAGGAATGGTTTGAAGGACGCGCCGCCGATGGCTTCAACGTCATGCCTCCCTTCTTCCCGGAAGGCCTTGAGGACTTCACGCAGCTTGTTGTCCCGATCCTTCAGGAAAAGGGTCTGTTCCGCACGGAATATGAGGGGTCAACGCTGCGCGATCACCTCGGTCTGACGCGCCCGCCGCTGTAACGAACCCAACACATCCAGCGGCATCAGTAGCGCATCTGGTCATCTCTTTCTCCGGTGCCAAGCAAATCACATGGCGGGATCGTCTCGAACGATATCGGCGTCTGTCGGACGTCGTGACCTAATGCAGCGCCTGGGTTGCCACCGGCAGGTCTTGACCGCGTGAGACTTAGGACGGGGACGATTCCTTCGCCTGTTTGATCTCGCGCCTTCCAGTCTTCGCCTTAAGCCATACAAGTGCGTCATCCAGAAAGGTGAAGACCACCGGGATGACCAGAAGGCTTAGGAAAGTGGATGTAATCAATCCGCCTATCACAACGACACCCATGGGCTGGCGAAAGCTTGAGTCTCCCGAGACGAGACTGAGAGCTGCTGGCAGCATGCCCCCGGCCATAGCGATGGTCGTCATGATGATGGGGCGTGCTCGCTTGTGGCAGGCATCGACAAGGGCATCATAACGGGACATGCCAGCCCGGCGCGCCTCGATTGCATACTCCACAAGGAGGATGGAGTTTTTTGACACAATCCCCATCAGCAGGATCAAACCGATAACGGCGGGCATTGAAAAGCTGGTTCCTGTGAGCACCAAAGGTAACAGGGCCCCGCCAAGCGCCAAAGGCAACGCCATCAAAATCGTGACGGGTTGCAGGAAATCATGAAACAGCAGGACCAGAACCGCATAGATGCAGAAAATGCCGATCGCCATGGACGTGCCGAAACTGCTGAACAGTTCGCTCTGTCGTTTCAATTCGCCCTGCTCGACGAATTTCACACCCTGCGGCAGGTTTTTATAGCTGGGCAGTTGTGCGGCCTCTGCTGTCACCTCGGAGAGGTTTCTGCCATTCAGCTCTACTGAAAGCGATACGTTGCGCGATCGGTCAAGTCGGTCGATCTGGCTCGGACTGGAGCCTATGGAGATATCGGCGACAGCTCCTAGCGCAACCTTGCTGTCCTTACCCTCGACGGGGACAAGTGAGATCGCATCAAGCGATTGACGGCTCTCGCTGTCAAGCATGACACGGATGGCGATCTGGCGTTCGGGCAGATTAAGCTTCGACAAGGCTGCATCATAGGCACCCGCCGTCGCCACTCGAATAGCCTCGGCAATGGCCTTGGACGTAACACCAAGCGAGGCCGCTTGCGCAAGATCGGGTTTGATGGTGACCTCCGGCGTCTGCATGGCCGCAGAGGAGGTGACATTGCCGATGCCTGGAAGAGTGCGCAGATCAGCCTCAAGGCTCGCTGCCGCATTATCAAGAAGATCAGAGTCGTCGCCTGCTAGCGTGAGCGTGAGTTTTGTACCGTTGCCTCCAGAGCCTATTTCCAGACGAACGCCGGGCAACTGCTCCAAGGCTTTCCGTATGTCATTCTCAATCTGCGCCTGCTTTATATCGCGGTCGTCGATCGGTGTCAGATTGACGACGAGCGTGGCACTGTTGGTGCTTGAGTTCGACGTGCTGTTCATCCCGCCCGTAGAGGCAGTGCCAGTTGCCTGAAACACCGAGGTGACGTGGTTTACACCTGCGATGATCTCTGATGCCTTTCGCGCCGCCTCGTCGGTCGCTTCAATCGTCGATCCATATGGCGTGGTGAGGGTAACTTGCGTCTGGCTATTGTCAGAAGCCGGGAAAAAGCCTGTCGACAAATGCGACAACAGCAGGATCGTTAATGCCAGAAACCCGACCGTCCCAAGCACGGGAATCCAGCGGCGGCGTAATGCACCTTTCACAAGCCAGAGGTAACCGCGCATAAGGCGGCCGTCCTCGTCATGTGTCTTGCCGCTGGCCTTCATCATATATGCCGCCATCATTGGCGTTACCAGTCGCGCAACCAGAAGCGAGGCGAGAACGGCAACCGACGCCGTGATACCGAACTGCTTGAAGATAATGCCGGGAATGCCCCCCATGAAAGCGGTTGGGAGGAAGACCGCGACCAAGGTAAACGTGGTGGCAATAACAGCAAGGCCGATCTCGTCAGCGGCCTCCATCGCTGCCTCGAAGGGACTTTTGCCCATGTTGAGATGTCGCTCGATGTTTTCGATCTCGACAATGGCGTCATCCACGAGAATTCCCACCACGAGGGAAATCGCCAGCAGGGTGATGGTGTTCAACGTATAGCCAAGCAGATACATCACGAGGAAAGTCGGAATGATCGACAGCGGCAGGGCAACAGCCGCCAAAAGCGTCGCACGCCAGTCGCGCAGAAACAACCAAACGACGAAAACGGCGATCAGGGCGCCCTCATAGACCATGTGCATAGAGGATTCGTAATTTTGCTCGGTGGGCACGATGGTATTGTAGGCTTCCTCAATCGTCACGCCTGGATTGGCCGCGGCAAATGCCTTCATCGCGTCGCGAACTTTCTCCGTCACTGCCGTATCCGAATAACCTTTTGAACGCTTGATCTGAGCGGCGATTACGGGTTTGCCGTTCAGGTACGCAAGCGAGGTCAGGTCGTTGTGGGTATCCGTCACCGTTCCGAGTTCGTCCAGTCGAACCCAACTCCCGGCTGGCAGAGGGATAGGTAAAGACCGGAGCTGTTCGACACTGTCTGCCGTTGCCAGCGTCCGGACAGACTGACTTTCGCCGCCAATCCTGCCCTTGCCTCCAGACAGATCAGACTGGACCGCTTCGACCTGGCTGTTGACATCATTCGCGGTCAAACCGAGGCCCTCGAGCAGATTTGCGTTGAGCTCTACCCTGACTTCTCTATCGACCCCTCCGAGGCGGCCGACTTCACCAACACCGTCCACCGCCATCAGCGCGCGCGACAGATCGTTGTCGATGAACCAGGACAGCTCTGCAGAATCCAATTTGTCTGAATGCACGACGTAGGTGATGAGTGGCGAGGCGTTCAACGACTGTTTCGAAACGATTGGCGCGTTCATTTCTTCCGGCAGGTCGTTATTTGCCTGGTCGACAGCACTCTTGACCTCATCCAGTGCTTCCTGGGTGTCCTTTCCGACCTGGAAGGCAACAGAGATGCTGACAGAACCATCGGTAATCGTTGTTGTAACGGAGTCCAGCTTGGAAAGGCCCGTGAGTTCATCCTCGATCTTGCGAGCCACTTCCGTTTCGAGCTGCGACGCCGCCGCCCCATCCAGCGAAGCACTGATTTCGATGGTTGGAAGATCCATATCGGGGAAATTCTGGACGTCGAGACGATTGAAGGCCCACAGACCACAGGCGGTCAACAACACGAAAAGCAGAACGGGCGGAACGGGATTGCGGATGGACCATGAGGAGAAATTCATTTTGCTCGCTCCTTCCCGGCGATCGTGGCACCGTCAGACACTCTGACAACCGAGCCATCTGCGAGGAAAGCGCCACCTGCTGTGACGACCCTGTCCGCCTTTTCGATACCAGAAACGATCTCAACACGGTCGCCCTGTCGGCGGCCTGTTTCGACGCGCTTGCGCGCAACGGTTACCTTGTCGGCCTCATTCAGAATGAAGACATAGGAAAATCCGTCCCGGAGCGTAACGGCGGTCGCTGGCACCGTCAGTGCATCGGTGTGGTCGAATTCGAAGTAGCCGCTGGCGAGTATGCCGGTCTTCGGGGTTTGCATTCCTGCCTCGGGCTGAAGGGTCACATAAACCGTGACCCGACCGTTATTCGTGGACGTGGTGGGTGAAACCAACCTGACCACGCCACTTATATGACCGTCAGGCGTCGGTATAACTGCTCTGGTTCCTTGCTTTACATCGGCCAACCGCTTGACCGGCAATTCGGCCTGCCATTCGACCCTGCTCTGCCGGATGAGCTTGAACAGCTCGTCACCGGCATTCACGACGTTACCGAGAGAGGCCGAACGTGCCGATATGATCCCATCATCGACGGCATATACCTTTGTCCGGTTCAGTGTCAGTTGCGACGATGCCAGCGCTGCTTTCGCAGAGAGAACGTCGGCTTTTGCCTTGCGCTCGCTGATCAGATACTCCGTCGTTTGCTGCTTCGACAACGCACCGGACCCCGTCAGTCCTCGGGCGCGATCCGCATCCGCAACCGCTTGATCCAGCGCCGCTTCCTGCTTTTCGACGGTGGCCCGTTGCTGTTCCAGATCCGCCTGCGCCGTATCAGCGGAAAACTGCACCAGCAGGTCTCCCTTTTTAACTGTCGCACCGATATCTGCTTTGACGTCGATGATTTTAAAGCCGCTGACCTCGGCGGCGATGACTGCCTCATCCCATGCGGCAAGCCGACCACTTGCCGGAATAGTCACCGGCCAGTTCAAGAGCTGAGGATTGGAAACGCTGACTGTCAAAGCTGCGGCTTGAGAGCCGGTCTGTGCGGCGTCTTCGCTGCGGGCCGAGTGTGGCATGAAAGTTATGGCAACCGCCATGGCGAGAGAGGAAAAAGCGAAGCTACGCATCAGTGTGTTCCAGTCGTGAGGGCATTCGAGGCGCCAGACGGAGCGGACCAACCGCCTCCCAGGGACTTGTAGAGTGCGATCCAGTACCGGACCGCGTCGCGCCTGATTTCGATGAGTGTTATGGCGGCAGACTGCGCAGAGCGACGGGCTTCTTCGCGGTCCAGAATACTGGCCCCGCCAGACTTCCAGTTCTCATCAACCGATCGGAAATAGCTCTGGTAATTGTCGGCTGCAATTTTGGCGTCGTTAATACGCTTCAACGCGGTATTGACGTTGATCAGCGCTGTCTCAACGTCGGATACTGCGGTCAGAACGCCGGATCTGTAGCTTGCGACAGCAACGTCGTAATCCGCGACAGCACTTCGCACTGCCGCCCGTCGCGTGCCTCCATCGAACAGCGGTATCGATAAGGCAGGACCAAACGACCAGGGAACCGACCTGCCGGATACGGTAGCCTCGCTGATGGAAATCGATCCACTTAAACTCAGACTTGGGTAGAGATCAGCTTTTGCTGCGCCGACATCTGCGATCGTCGCTGCTACCTCGGCCTCCAGAGCATTGACGTCAGGCCTTTGCCGCAAAGCCTCTGCCGGGACGGAGGTAATGCGCACGACTGACGGCTGTGGAATACGGCTCTTTCCCTTATTGAGCAGCTTTCGAACCGAAAGCTCGTCTGCGGCCGTCAGCTGAACAATCGACTTGACGAGGATTTCACAATCCCCGTGTTGAGATGTCAGGCTGGACGACGATGTTGCCGCGCTGGCTCGCGACAGCGCGAGATCGGCGGTCGAAGTAAAGCCAGAATCTGCGGATTTTTCAGTGGCCCGTATCGTCTCTCTTTGCGACGCAAGCTCATCTCGATAAAGCCGTTCCAACTGGCGGCAGGCGCGATATTGGACGTAATAATCGCCCAACTCAGCCGCGACGGAAACGCGTGCGTCATGCCACGACCAGACCTTGCCTTCAGCTCTCGCAGCCGCGGCTTGTGTCTCTTTCTTGGTCTTTCCAAACAGATCAAGCTCCCAGGAGGCATCCAGTCCGCCACTCTTGCTCGTTCCGGCTCTGATTTTGTTGAGGTCATCTCCCTTGTTTCCCTCACGCGACGCAGAAGCGGACCCATCGAGTGACGGGAATAGGCCAGCTCGTGCCGAATCGAGCGACGCGCGGGCCTTATCGATGTTGGCAACCGCCTCCTGAATGGAGGGATTCCCTCGCTCTGCCAGATCGAGCAATTCCGTGAGCGAAGGATCTTTAAAACTGGCCCACCAGTCTACGAGATCAGCGGAGCGGCCACCATGTGGCAATGTCTCGTGCCAGTATGAAGCCACGACGGAATGGGAAGGCTTGAGGTCGCCAATGGCCGTGCAGCCAGTTAGCGACACAAAAGTAGTGACGATGGATATGGAGGAAAAAAATCTGCGCATGCGTTAAGGCTGCCTTGAGAGCTGACGCCTGCACTATAGGGATGGTGATGTTAATGTCGGTCAAGAACGTGTTAAGTTATGTAAAAGTGCTGTATTTGCAGGCGCCAGGCTTTAGAGGTGGAAGCATCGACGCGACGGATGCAAGATATGCCCAAGGTGCTTTTAATCGACGATGACATCGAGCTGACAAATCTGCTCTGCGAATACCTGACCGAAGAAGGCTTCTCTGTTACCACCACGAACGATGGCAGAACCGGTGTGGCCGCAGCCACAACCTCGTCGATCGATCTCATTGTTCTTGACATCATGATGCCACGCATAAACGGCCTCGATGTGCTGCGGAAAATCCGGCAGGTCAGCGATGTTCCGGTTTTGATGCTCACCGCCCGCGGAGACGACATCGATAGAATTTCCGGCCTCAATCTGGGCGCGGACGATTATGTTGCCAAGCCCTGTTCGCCAGGAGAGTTGGCGGCTCGAATTCGCGCCATTCTGCGTCGTTCCGGCCGGAGCGAGCGGGATGGATCACTGGAAATGCTAAAGACCGGCGCACTGATGCTCTATCCGTCAAACCGCAGAGCGGAGTGGCACGGTTCCCAGCTCGAACTGACGGGTACCGAGTTCAGCCTGCTCGAGGTTCTTGTCCGGTCCGCCGGGCAGCTCGTATCCAAACAGGATATTTCCCTTCGCGCCTTCGGCAAACCTCTGACGGCATTTGACCGTCGCATCGACGTCCATATCAGCAGTATCCGCCAAAAGCTTGGAACGCGCGAAGACGGGCAGCCCTGGATTCAGGCCGTAAGAGGACGCGGCTATCAGCTGTTAGAGGGCTAGCGATGCATCGACTGTTCTGGAAATTCTTCACCGTGGTTTGGCTGGCCATGGCAGGGTCAATAGCGCTGTTGTTTGCCATCAGCACCCTGTTCCAATCTCCTTTTGAAGAAGAAGTCACCAGCCGCGAAAACAGGCTTGCCTTGGACATAACGGCCCAGGTCTTGCAATCAGATGGATTGGACGCTGCACAGAAGCTGGTGGCAGCCATGCAGCGCACCGGTCGAGAATTATCCATTCGCATCAGCCCGGTTGGTCCAGCAATCGACTGCGTGGTAAAGGCGGGACATGATCTGATCTTGAACACGGTAAGCGACGGGAATTGCTACGAGGTCGAAATTGCCGGCTCGCATCAGGGTGTCATTTCGAAAACCTGGCCGCGGACAGTTCCATGGTTGGCCGCACTTCTGGCGGCAGCGGGAGCGGCTTACTGGCTCGCTCGATACTTTATCACCCCTGTAGAGCAACTCAGATATGGGCTGCGAGCCATAGCAGATGGCCAACTTGATGTTCGAATAGCCCATACAATTGGCAGCAAGCGCGACGAAGTCGCCTCTCTGGCGCACGACCTTGACATTACGGCAGCACGGCTTCAGGAACTCCAGATTGCACAGCAACAGTTGTTTCACGATGTCTCTCACGAGATACGCTCGCCCCTGTCTAGATTGCAGGCAGCCATAGGCGTTCTACAACAAAACCCAGCGCGGTTGACGGCAATGATCGAGCGGATGGGGAAAGAGGTCGAGCGCTTGGACGAATTGGTCGGGGGAATTCTGACTCTGGCCAGGCTTTCGGAAAGACAGGCTACCCGCTTTGACCGGCAAACCCTCGATGTTGTCGATCTTGTCAGAGAGATTGTCGAGGACGCGAGTTTCGAGGGCCAGTCCCGCGATATCAAAGTTCAATATGAAGGCGTCGATACATTCGTCGCTTCGGTCAATGGTGAATTGATCTACCGGGCTCTAGAAAACGTGATCCGCAATGCGATTGCCTACACCCGAGACAAAACGTCTGTTCTGGTCACCTCGAAGGTCCACGGTCAGCAACTTACGCTGTCGATCCAGGATGAGGGCCCCGGCGTAGCGGAGGCGGAACTGGACGCTATTTTCCAACCGTTCTCACAAAGCTCGACCGTCACGACCCGCTCGGGCTTTGGCCTCGGCCTTGCCATCACACGTCGCGCCGCCGAATGGCATGGCGGCGGCGCATTTGCCACCAATACGCCGTCAGGCGGGCTGCGCGTAGACATCACCATTCCAGCGAGTTGTCGAGATACAGGACAATGAGCTAGCCGGCGCGAGAGATATCGCCGGCGCTGAACCCTGTGTGGACGGCGGATTTCGTCACGTGCAATGGGCCATCGAACCAGTGAACCCTATCTCGAGCAGCCCGGTTTCACAGCGCAGTACGGCAAGTCTCACGATCAACTCGCAAGATTCTACCAACTCGTCACTAAGAATGCATCCAGGAATGCAAGGCCATCAACGGAAATGGTGAAATCTAAAGGCCCACCCTCAGTCCAATCTCGTTGAATTTTTCTCAGGTGAAAGCGCCTGCTCAAGAACCGAGCTGGCGAGCCGGGCTGTTGCTAGCAAGCGGGTCAGGTCGCTGCCATTGCGCGCCTTGGCTGAAAGCCCGGACATTGTTGTACTGATATAGTCGGTAACGCTTGCAGCCGCTTCCGGGTGGCGTTCGCTGATATAATCGCGGATTACGGTCTCTGCAGCGATAGTGCAGGCCAGCGCCGCTTCGCGCACTTCTGTGTCGTTGCAACGGGTGCTCTCCAACACAAGGCAACCGGCTGCGGGATCGGATGAATAGCGACGCGCAGCCTCCTCTAGAACCTCAGCGAGAGCCTCCGCAACCGGACGATCTGCGCGCAGAATCTCTTGGAGAGGAATGGCCCCGGTCGTGGCCCAGCGGTCGAGAACGCGAGTGTAAAGGCCCGCCTTACTGTCAAATGCAGAGTAGAAGCTGGGAGGATTTATGCCCAGCGCCTCTGTAATATCGGCGACACTGACTGCATCGTATCCACGCGCGTGGAAGAGCTGTTGAGCCGTCATAACTGCGTCGTCCGGATCGAAGCGACGAGGACGTCCCCTCACTTTTGATATTTTTGTAGGGTTCATTATAAAACTCGTTGACTTTGATTTCAGCTTCTTTATGTAGCATATACTACATTAATTAGCAAGGAGATCGCCATGACCGCATTCCAGGATAAAACAATTCTCGTGCTCGGTGGGAGCCGCGGCATTGGCGCAGCAATCGTGCGGCGTTTCGTGTCCGATGGCGCTAAGGTGACGTTCACCTATTCCGGCTCACGTGAGGCGGCGGAAAAACTTGCCGCCGAGACAGGCAGCACTGCGATCATGACGGATAGCGGCGACAGGGACGCTGTCATTGCAACGGTGAGAGAAAGCGGACCCTTGGACGTGCTGGTCGTCAACGCCGGCTTTGCAGTATTCGGCGACGCTTTGGAACAGGATCCTGACGCCATCGATCGTCTTTTCCGGGTAAATATCCACGCGCCCTATCACGCCTCTGTCGAGGCTGCCCGGCAGATGCCTGACGGTGGCCGGATCATTGTCATCGGCTCTGTCAACGGGGATAGAATGCCCGTGCCTGGCATGGCCTCCTACGCTCTCAGCAAGTCCGCCCTGCAGGGCATGGCGCGGGGGCTCGCGAGAGACTTCGGCCCGCGCGGCATTACAATCAACATTGTACAGCCAGGACCAATCGACACAGATGCCAACCCGCAAGATGGTCCGATGAGAGATCTGATGCATAGCTTCATGGCCATCAAGCGTCATGGCCGACCCGAAGAAGTGGCAGGCATGGTAGCCTGGCTGGCCGGGCCGGAAGCCGGTTTCGTGACCGGCGCCATGCACACCATCGACGGCGCGTTCGGGGCTTGAGGTAACTATTCTCTGATTGGGCAAAGCCAACCTTCCTCGCAATAGAGCAGGTTGATGCGATTGAAACCGGACGGCTATCCATCACGCTGAAGCAAGATGAACATCGAGGATAGCCGAACCGGCGGCGCTCATTAGCCAGATCGAGCAGCTTCGCACGTAACTCGACCTCCGGCGGTCGAGAGGATCGATAGCGGATCGTCTTTCGGTCGGCGGATATGATCTGGCAGGCCCGCCACTCCGAAAACCCCCTTGTAACCTTGCTCGTCCCTCAGCGCTTGTTTGGCCTGATCTGATGACGCAGTTCCACCAGTCGGTCCAGTGTTTGCAGCGTTTTGTTGCGGTTCTTGCCTGCCAATGCCAATGTCAGGGCCTCGACGAAAACGAGTGAAGCGCTGTGCATCGCGACCTTTTCCTTTTTGGCGCGAGGCAACACGATGGTTGCTTTCGTATGTTGCGCCAAAGCCGTTTCCTCTTTACCGACCAATGCGATGATCGGAACCGAAAGCCGTTGAGCCTCGGCAATTGTCGTCATCACTTCCCGGTGCGGGCGGCCGTGGGCGAGGATCAGCAGGACGTCGCCTTCTTCCATCTGGACGATCTGTTCGGCCAGCATGATGCCAGTTCGGTTCAACTCGTAAGACTGAAAGCCGGATCTTATGAAATTGCGCGACGCGTAGGTCGCTATGATGCCGGATGCGCCGATGCCGAAGACGCCGATTTTCCGGGCCTCGCTCAGCAGGTTGACGGCTGTTGCGATTGATCGGCGATTTTCTTCCGACGACATGGCCTGCATGGCATGTCCCATATCCGCTACCACAAAATCGACAGCCGAATTGGCATCGTCCGAAAGCTCTTCCGCAGTCGCCGCCATTTTTTCGGATGGTGAATCGGTTGCGCCAAGATGGCTTTCCAGCGTTTCCTTGAGGTCGACCAATCCCTCGAAGCCCAATGCCTGGATGGCCCGGATGACGGTTGCATCCGAGGTTCCGAGTTCCCGTCCGATCTCCAGCGCGGATTGTGCCAGAACCGTATGCCTGTGCTTGTCGATGTAATCAGCTACCGCGAGCAGACCAGGAGAAAGCGTAGCCCGTTTCTTCTTCAGCCGCTCCCCAAAAAGGTCTGTGTGTCTTCTCTTCAACACGGAATTGCGCATCGATACCTTGGTCTTTACGTCAAAATTAGCAATTGTCGCACAGTGCCCGCACATGGCAGATTTTGCAAAGCCGAAAGCTTCATCGAACCATCGGGCGCGGCGCTATCGAGGATTTGACAACCGCAGTCATTAAAGCCATCGCCGCATAGCTGTTGGATATGGCCTCTTCCCGGGACACCATGATGTAACGCCCTTGAATGCAGGCTTTGAGAAAGCTGCAAAATTCAGGCACGACTTTTTCCATGGCGGCGATTTCCTCCTTCGAGGTTGCTCCAGTATCCGAGCGATAGGGATCGAAGATGAAATCGGCATCGACATCCGCAAGTCGCTCGCCGCTTACTTCTATGCGTCCGCCCTCGGGAATATCGTCAATGATCTTTGGAAAGCGAAAGCCCGCATCTCTGAGCACCTGACCTAGCGCGCGGTAGGTGTGGTAAATGCTGATCTTGCCATTCAGCGGCTGAATGACCGAAACTGTAGTGTTACCCGTGTCGACTGCCGTCTTCAGTTCCGCAATGCCTGCGCGATATCGTTGGTCGAGAATGGCGAGCCTGTCCTGCGTCTTTGTCAGTTCCGCAAGCTTTTGATACGCATGCGCGGTCCCAAGGCTCGTGGGGTCGAGGACGATGGTTGGCGCGATTTTTTCAAGCGTGGAAACCGGGGTAGGACGTCCGGTAGCGGTTATGATCACATCCGGTTTCTGTTCAGCCAGCGCTTCAAGATCGATATCGACCGCGCCGAGAAATGCCATGTCAGAATTGCTGAAATCGACGCCGGTCAGTATTGCACTCGAACGTAGGTAAGGCTTGCCGTCGGTACCGATCCTGCCATGGCTAGCGATGGGCAATATGCCGAGTTCGATCAAGGGAATGGTGACATCGATATCGTGCAGCGAGGCAATGCGCAGGGTCCTGTCAGGGAGTTGGACGCTACGGCCTGCATCATCGATGAAGGTGCGCATCTCTTCTGCTGCAAGCGGGTTTAAAACCGATAGAAAAAAACATGCGATAAGAAGCAGGCGCATGATGTTGCCTTTCAAAGTTGATCGCGGCGACGCCACAGAAGGAGAAGAAGAACGGGTACACCGATCAGGGCCAGAACGATGCCTGCTGGGATTTGCAGGGGTGCAAAGGCCTTGCGGCCAACCGTGTCTGATACCACAAGAAGTGTAGCACCAATCAAGAAGCTGCCCGCAAGAAGCGATTTTTGCCCGCCACCGATAAACATCCGCGCCGTATGCGGCGCGATGAGGCCGACAAAGCCGATGCTGCCCACGCAGGACACGGCGGTCGCCGTCATCAAAACAGGCGCGCAAAGGTGGATGATGGCAAGCGTCTTCGCCGGCACACCCAGGCCGACGGTTGCGCTGTCTCCCAGAATCGAGACATCTGCCCAGCGGGCGGTGGCGAACATCAGGATGCAACCGGTGAGCAGGCCCGTAAGCGCTAACGGCACCATGTCCGGCGTCACGGTTGCGAGGCTTCCCGCCAGCCATGTCAATGCAATCTGAACGCGGTCAATATCCGAAACGGTGATCAGCAGCGAGATGACAGCGGAAAGCAGCCAGGAAAAACCGATGCCGATCAGCACGAAGCGCAGGCGTGACAGTGACCCGGCAATGAGAGCGACTGCCGCCGCGACCGCAAAGCCTCCGGCCATTCCGAGGAAAGGCCGAAACCCCAGGGGCGTATGCGGAAAAGCGATGATCGCGAGGACAATCACCAAAACCGCTCCTTCGCGCACTCCCAGCAAGCCCGGGTCGGCAAGTCCGTTTCGCGTCAGCGACTGGAGTGCCGCACCTGAAAGCCCTAGCATGGCACCGCAGCTCAAAGCTATGATCGTACGCGGGAGCCTCAGATCGCCGATGATGGATAGGCCGGTGGCGTCTGCCGGGTTGCTGGCCAACGCCAAAAGCTCGTTCCAGCCCGCTTGCCCGCTTCCGGAGACCAGCGCCAGCAGGCTGACAGAGAGAAGCCCAATAACGAGCAATGTCACGACGAGCATGCGCCGGGGATGAAGTCTGAGACCAACTGCGTGACATCGCAGGAGCCAATAGCCATTGCCGAGCTTTTTCACCGTCATCGCAAGACCCTCGCGACGACGATAATGAAGACGGGTGCCCCCACGAAGGCAGTCATCAGCCCCGTCGCCAGATCGTGCGGCGCGGCGATTGTCCTTGCCGCTATATCAGCGGCAATCATGAGATTGGCGCCGAGCAATGCGGAGAGCGGGAGCGACATCATATGCCGCCCATCCGCTAAGCGGTGGGCAACACCCGCAACGATAAGGCCAACGAAACCGATTGGCCCTGCGAGCGCGACGGATGAGCCGCAGAAAAGGGCAGTGGCGGCAAGACCGATGAGTTTCGTTTGCCTCACGGGCACGCCAAGCCCCGCTGCCGTCGCATCTCCCAGAGCCAGAACATCGAGCCGAAGCGCGATCCATACCGTCAGACCGAGAGCAATCGTAAGCAGCGGCAGCGCGCTGGAGATGTTGGCAAGCGAAATGCCTGAGAGGTCCCCGGCCAGCCAGAACCGCATCTGCTCCAGCGTTTCCTGGTCGAGGATGAGTATTGCCGAGACGCAGGCCGAGGCCAGAGCCGAAAGCGCGATGCCACAAAAGGTGACCTTCGAGATGGTCATGCCCGTGCGTCCCGCAGAAGATAATGCAAGGATGATCGCGAAGAGCACACCGCTTCCCATGGTCGCCGCAAGCTGGCGGCTCATCGAAAGCGCCAGCATGTTCGCGGGCAGCGCCGTCATGATGACGATGGCGAGGCTGGCTCCGGCATTGAGGCCGAGGATATGAGGTTCCGCCAAGGGGTTTCGCAAGATCGACTGCATGAGACGACCTGCAATCCCGAGAGATGCGCCGCAGACGATGGCGGCAAGCAGCCGCGGCAGGCGCAGCTTCAAAAGTATCTGCTGTTCAAAGCTCCCATGGTCGCGGGCAAAAATCGTATCGACAATGAACTGTGCCGATACCGGTCGCGCGCCGACGCCGAGATGAAGGAGGCCGAGCATCACGATCATGACCAGGCCACATGGCAGCCATAGAGACCGAAATCCGTTGCCGGTACTTTTCATCGCCGCAGTCAGGCTCACGCGACCTGTGTCCTGGGGTGAGGATCAGGCAAAAAGATCGGCTTGCCGGTTGTGGGGTGCCAGACGGATGTAACCTTCGTATCAAAGACGGTTTCAATATGTTCCACTGTGCATTGCTCAACCGTTTCAACGACGTGATGGATCGCGCCACCCTTCATAAGGACTAGTCGATCCGCATATTGAAGGGCGGCATTAAGGTCGTGCAGCACGGCAACGATGGTCTTGTTGGCCGTGCGTGTCAGGCTCGATAGAAGCTCCATGACCTCGACCTGATAGCGAAGATCGAGAAATGTCGTCGGCTCATCAAAGAGAATTGTCGCTGTGTCCTGTGCAAGGGCCAGTGCAATGAAGCAGCGCTGCCGCTGGCCTCCCGACAGGCTATCAACCGTTCGCGACGACAGCTCTGCAATGCCAGTCATCTCCAGGGCGCGGTTTACCGCGTCCTCGTCGGTCTCATCCCACGACATGAGGATTCCGCTATGGGGGTACCGTCCACGCGACACCAAGTCGTAAACCTTGAGGCCTTCAGGTGTAAGCGGCGCTTGCGGCAGAAGCGAAAGCTTGCGCGCGACGTCTTTTGTGGGCAGCTTGCTGATATCGTGTCCATCCAGATGCACGGTGCCGCCCGAGGGCTTCAGGATGCGGCAGAGAACGGAGAGCAGGGTCGATTTGCCTGATCCGTTCGGTCCCGCCAATGCGGTGAATTTACCCTTGGGAATGACCAGCGAAACATCCGAAAGCACCGTCGAGCGCTGGTAACCCGCAGTTACAAGCGCGACATCAAGCGCGTTGCAATCGCCGTCAGTTCGCATTCACTCAGCCATTTCGTTCAAAAAAATATACGCGTCGTGTCTATTATATGAATGTAGTAGTCAACAATAATCAACGGATGTGGCCTGCAGGTAGCAGGCTAAAATCGGGCGGCAGGTGTGGTTTAGAGCCTGTTACGCTCCCCTTCGGTCCCGCGATTTCGATTGAAGGCCGTCCGTTTTCCGGATTTTAAAGTTGACTACTACATTCATGAAAATCATGAAGCCCTCTTGAGAGATTGATTTTGCATTCATGGGGACTGAATGAACATGGGATTCGACAGATGCGAGATGCAGGCAGCATTGATCGTGCTTTCGGTGGCGGGAAGCCTGAGCGCTCCGCCGGCGATGGCGCAGGAGATCGCTACCATTAAGAAGTCGGCCCGTCAGTCTGAGCAGGGTCAAAGTATCAAGACGGAAAAATCTACCGTTCTCACGCCCATCGTTGTCGACGGTTCGGGCGCTACGAATGGTTATCAGCCAAGATCGACCAGTACAGCCACGCGCTCCGACACCCCGCTGATCGATATTCCCCAGGCGGTCAATGTCGTCAGCCATTCGGTTCTGGAAGACCAGAACGCCACCAATCTCGATGAGGCACTCGGCAATATCAGTGGCGTTACCCAGACCAACACGCTGGGCGGGACGCAAGATTCCATTATTCGCCGTGGGTTCGGTGACAACAGAGACGGATCTATTCTTACCAACGGATTAAAAACAGCCATCCCGCGTTCGTTCAATGCCATGACGGATCGTGTTGAAGTGCTCAAAGGTCCGTCCTCCACCCTTTATGGCATTCTCGATCCTGGCGGCATGGTCAATGTCGTGACGAAGAAGCCGGAAGAGACGTTTTCAGGCGAAGTCTACGGCAACCTTTCAAGCTTCGGAGGTGGCACGACGGGCGTCGATGTTACCGGCCCGATCGAAGGCACCGACCTCTCCTATCGCCTGATCGGCGAATACAAGGATGTTGAATACTGGCGCAACTTCGGTGAGAGCAAGCATTGGCTGGTATCTCCATCTCTGAAATGGACCGGTGAAGATACCGAAATTACCGCGACCTATATGCATGAGGATTATAGCGTGCCCTTTGATCGGGGCACGATCTTCGACACGACCACGGGCCGTGCCGTGAATGTGGATCGCAAGATCCGTTTTGACGAACCCTATAACATCACTGACGGAAAGTCCGACCTCTTCCAGGTCGAGATTGACCACCGGCTCAATGATAACTGGAATCTTGGTATCGATTACAGCTACAGCCGCAATGTCTATTCAGACAACCAGGCACGCGTATTAGGCTATAATGCAACGACTGGCGTCCTGACGAGAAGAGCGGACGCGACGGATTATTCCACGATTTATAATAACGCCGTGCGCACAGATCTTACCGGAGAGGTCGATGTCGGAGGAATGCAGCATGACCTCCTGATCGGGGCGTCCTACGATTACAGCGACACGCTTCGCACGGATATGCTTCGTTGTGGAAACTCTACCAGTTTCAATATGTACAATCCCGTTTACGGCAATCTACCCGAATGCTCGACTGTCTCCGCATCCGATAGCGATCAGACTGAAAAGCTTTCGACGGCATCTGTCTATATGCAGGATTCGGTTCATCTCAGTGACCAATGGATTGTCGTCGGTGGTTTGCGATATCAGTATTATGACCTGCTCGCAGGCAAGGGGCGTCCGTTCAAGAACAACACCGATAGTTTTGGTGACGCCCTCGTTCCCAATGCGGGGATCGTCTATAAACTCACCCCAGACGTTGCCCTCTACGTGAATGCCGCCAAGACGTTTCGCCCGCAATCTTCCATTGCCAGCCTGTATGGCTCTCTGAAACCGGAAGAGGGGATTTCCTATGAGATCGGCTCGAAATTCGAGCTTCCCTCCGGGCTGACGGCAAACGTCGCTCTCTATACGTCAGACAAGGAAAACGTTGCGTATAGCGCGGTTGAAAGCGGTGTCAGTGTTGTCAAGGCGGCGGGGCTCGTTCGCGCACGGGGTGTGGAGATGGATATCGCCGGTTCACTCACGTCTGACCTCGATATCATCGCCAGCTATGCTTATACGGATGCTGAAGTCAAAGAGGGAGAAAACGCGGGCAAGCGGCCCGTCAATGTCGCCCGTCACACTGGTTCACTGTCTCTCGCCTACGACATGGGTGAAGTTGGTCCCGCCGGCAACAGGTTGAAAATTGGCGCGGGCATCCGCGCGGTTGGCGACAGGGCGGGTATCAATGACAACTCTTACGATCTGCCCGGATACGCCGTTGTCGACGCTTTCGCAGCATACACTTTTGCATCAGAACGACCGATCACCGTTCAGCTCAATCTTAAAAACATTTTTGATCGAACCTATTACACCTCTTCTATCGGAAGCACGGCCTTTGGAAACCAGATCGGAGAGCCGTTCAATGCTACGTTGACAGCACGCCTGAACTTCTAGGTGAGGTCTGTGCTTGCCGCTAACCGTTGGGGGGTATGCGTGTTGGTCCTCAAAAGAAGAACCTCTCTTGCGCGAGCAAAAGAGGTTTCAGCAACAATTTCATTCAGGCGACACAATCACGCTTCTGCGTAGTAGGTCTCAACGAGGCTTGCCTTCGGCTCATCGCTTTCGGTCTCACTGAGCAATGTGTTTTTAGCGACCGATGGGTCCTTATGGACGATAGCGTCGAGAAGCCCGCGAAGTAAGCGTTCTTTCTGCACCTCTTCAGCCCGGCTGCGGGCAGCTTCCGCCGCGGCTTTTTCTTCATCGGCAAAACGACGCGAGGACAATCTTGCTTCAATAACATCAAATCTGAAGGTCTGTTCGGTACGGGCAGAAACATGTGTTGATGCCGGCTGGTCAATACCGACATGCTCTGTCGTGCCGGGCTTGGACGGCGAGGTCGACTGGGGTGTAGACCCGTTATTGCCCTGCACCGGCGCTGGCCAAACGGTACTATCCTCTTCGACGGATGCCCCGCTCTCGGATTCGCTGCTGTTTGCGTTTGGCTCATCGGCGGCGGGTTCGGCATCAGTTGATTGCGGCTGCTCCTGTGTGCCAGTCGGCTCAGGTGCCGGGTCCCCTACCGCTTCCGATGAGTCTGCTGTTGTGGGGGTGGTTTCTGTGTCTGGGCCTGCCGAAGGCGACTCTTCGTTGGCATTTTCTGGTGGGGAAACGGTTGACTGGTCTTCGCCGCTGACGGATGAGCCATCTTCGGGCGGAGCAGAGGACGTCGGTTGTTCTTCTCCACCACCGGCAGATTCCGCTGGTAATGGACTGGACTGTTCCGTGCTTGCCTCCGTAGACGCACCATCGCTCGCCGATGGCGCATTGCTGCTTTCCGGGGCGTCAGATGTTTCGCCTACTGGTTCAGAACCTGAAGACGGCGACGGCGATGGCGAGTAAGTGCCGTCGTCTGTATCTGTATCTTCGTCATCAGCAGGGGCAGGGGTACTGGCTACAGGCTGGGTCGAGCTTGCAGGCGAAGTGGAGCTCTGGCTGGACGGAGCAGGAGAAGACGCATCACTTGTCGTCGTGCCCGACGAGCCAGTTGTGGTTTGTGTGCCCGACGTTTGCGTGTTGGAGCCGGCGTTCGTCGGAGTCGATTTTGGTGGAAAGAGTGCTTCTAACATGAGGGCGTGCCAAAGTTGCGATTGGCTGACTTGCTAAAGCTTGCCCCCTCAAATTTATGTGCATTTTGATTATCAAATTTTAATGAATTAGCGGAGCCTGCCTCAAGAGCCGCGATTATGGTCAATAACAACTTACTTTTATCGCGGTGCCCTGTGCTCACCTTTGCCGCGGTTGTCGTCGACGTCTGCTCAAAGCGCACTCACCGCAACGCGGATCACGACGCTATTTACCCGAAATCCCTGCAACAAATGGCACGGTAATCAAGCGATCTTCTGCGCGCCATTCGATATGACGCCGCTGCTAATGAGGGTGTGCTGGGGCACATGCATCGATTTCCGGTGTTGAAACGAGTAGCCTGCCGGTGGGACGCGAGTTCTTCAGACGAATGTCAACGTCATAGCCCCTATGATCACATAGGGTCTGGTGATGCTAAGGTCAGAGAGAGGCTCGCGAATGACGACCCGTTCGCAGGCCTATCGGGATCGCAGCGGATGCCGACGGTTCCTGTCTCGTCAAAAGCTGCGATCCTCGCCTCCAGCCGTCATAATTTCTCAGCACCGCAATGAGAGCTAATGTTCTTGAGGTGCTATCTCAGCCACCCACTGCGGTCTGGTTTGCGTCTGTTGTCAGGTAAAGGCGTGTGAACTCGCTCGCCTTCATCGGGCGCCCGTAGAGATAGCCCTGTCCTTCGTCGCACGCATAGTGCTGCATCAGATGTTCCTGTTCGAGTGTTTCAATGCCCTCAGCAATCACTTCGAGGTCAAATCCCGCTGCAAGTTTGGCGACCGCTTCAACGATTGCCTCATCTTTCTTGTTGCGCTCGCTGCCGCTGACAAACGATCGATCAATCTTTAGCCGGGTGACAGGATAGTCCTTCAAAAGGCTAAGCGATGCGAAGCCGGTTCCGAAGTCATCGAACGCAATTCCTACGCCGAGCGAGCGGAGGTAATGAAGGGGCTCCATAATTCGCTGTTCATTTCGCAGAATGATATTTTCCGTTATTTCCAATTCCAGCGCCGTTGCCGGTAAATGGCTGTCCGCAAGCGCTGCCTCGACGGATTTCGCAAAATCCCGGGTCCTGAATTGTGCTGCAAACAGATTGACGCCGATCCTGAAATGCTGGCAACCGGCCTGCCGCCAATGCGCTGCCTGCGCACATGCCGTGCGCAATATCCATTCGCCCACGGGAACAGCAAGAAGGCTTGCTTCCAGTACAGGCAAAAAGGCGGCAGGCGAGACAACACCAAGCTGTGGATGGTTCCATCTTATCAGCGCTTCTGCACCGGACAGGCTGCCATCGCTGAGCTTGATCTGAGGTTGGTAATAGAGTTCAAACTCCTGATTTTCCCAGGCTTGGCGGATTGAGGAACTCATGGCTCCCTTCTTCAAAGCCGTTTGGCGAAGCTCAGGTGTGAAGATGCGCACGAGGTGGCGACCGTCTGCTTTGGCCTGATACAGGGCCAGATCTGCGTTCCCCAGCATCCGCTCACTGTCGTCTTCCGGCCCCGATTTCAGAGAAATGCCGATACTGGCCCCGATATGGATGGGCTCGTTCTCGAATTCTATCGGTTCCTCGATAACGGAGATGAGGGTCGAAGCAAGCTGACTGGTTTTTATCGGGTCGACCGTTTCAGACATCACGATGACAAACTCGTCCCCACCCAGCCGGGCCACCATATGGTGGTCAGGAACGCTTTCTCTCAGACGGCGTGCAACAATCTTGAGGACAAAATCCCCCGCAGAATGCCCCAGCGTATCGTTCACGTCCTTGAAGCCGTCCAAATCAAGAAGGAGGAGCGCCAAAGGCTCATCGTCTTCGCAGGCCTGACGAATACGCCGCTTCAAACTCGACCTGTTTGCAAGGCCGGTCAGATCGTCGTATTCCGCAGCATGTTTCAGCTGTTTAACAGCTTCCAGACGGCTGGTTATATCCCGGATAATGGCCCCGAATTGCGGCTCGCCCGCCTCGTTCCATTGAGAAAGGGAGAGCTCTATCGGAACTTCGGAGCCGTCACGACGCTTCGCCGTCAAATTGATGGAGGTTCCAATGATGCGAGCGGGACCGCCGGATGCCACTCTGGCGAGACCCGCCCCGTGCCTGGCACGCATCGCGTCCGGCATGATGATGTCGAGAGGTTTGCCAAGCGCTTCTTCCTTGGAATACCCAAAAATCTCTTCTGCAGAAGCATTCCATGACGTGATCTGGTTTTTGCCGTTTGCGCAGATGATGGCGTCTGGAGATGTGGATGTGATGTTGATGAATTTGTTACGGCTGGTCTCGCTTTCCCGTTCCAACCGGCGCAATTCCATTCTTTCAAGGACCATGGCTGCCAGATCCTGAAGGACTCGCTGGTCACGAGCCGAGAACGTCATCCTCGGTTTCGGATCGATCAAACATAGGCTTCCAAGCGCATGTCCTTCAGCCGTGATGAGTGGTGCGCCAGCATAGAAGCGAATGTTCGGGTAGCCTGTAACCAACGCATTCGTTCGGAAGCGCTCATCCTTGGATGCATCCGGTATGACAAAGACTCTGGATTCCATGAGTGCGAAGGTGCAAAACGAAACATCTCTTCCGGTTTCGCACACATCCAGGCCGATACGAGCTTTAAAAAATTGCCGATCACGATGCACCAGAGAAATCAAAACGGTCGGGACGTCGAAGATTCGTGACGCCATCTGTATGATATGGTCGTATTCCCGCTCGGGCGCCGTATCCATCAGCGCGAAGCTATCCAGAACCTCGATTCGTTTTTCGTCATTATTGGGAATCGGGTAAAGGCTCATCACAATCGCTCGCTGGATTTATATCACAAATGAGCAAAAGCGAAAAAGCTTAATGCAGAGTGATTCCAAGACGAGAATTTGAGCCAGTACATCAAACCGTGCGATTAGCCTTTATGAGTTCTAAATAAATTTAAAGTGGTTCTAACTGAAGTAAAAAATGACATCAGTGCAAACAGATATGGGCGACCCACGCTGGCCGCCCATAATCCAAGCTATTCGTTTATTGTAGCCGTCGCAGTGTCCGATCATCTTCGCAAAGAAATTTGAGCGGACATTTTATCTGCGATTTTCCTAGAACTCTTCCCAGCTTGCTTGTGCCGCTGCGGTAGCTGAGGCACTCGCCGCCCGACGAGGGGCCACAGCTACGGATGGGCGTTGCGCTGCCGCGTGGTAATTTGCCGATGGTGCGCTTTTTGTCGTTGCCTGCCGCTTGATCTCGACAGGCTTTGCTGTTTGCGAGTGTTTCACAGCTTCAAAACGGAACTGATCGAGCAATTCGAACAGCGCGGCAGCTTCGTTGGCGAGTTCGTGGCTGGCCGCCGTTTGTTCTTCCACCATGGCAGCGTTCTGCTGCGTGCCCTGGTCAACTGAATTGATGGCCCGGTTGATTTCGCTCAGTGCAGTCGACTGCTCACGGGAGGCCTCCACGATCGCTGTAATATCGCCATTGATGTTCTCGACATGTGACGCGATCTCCTGCAGAGCCGTCCCCGCCTTCGTTACCAGCGCCACACCATTGCTGACGTAGGAGCCGGATGCGGTGATGAGGGTTTTGATCTCCTTAGCCGCTGTCGCTGAGCGCTGTGCAAGTTCACGCACCTCTTGAGCAACCACGGCAAATCCTTTGCCAGCCTCACCGGCGCGCGCCGCTTCGACACCGGCATTCAGTGCCAGCAAATTCGTTTGAAACGCGATTTCATCGATCACGCCGATGATGTTGGAAATTGCTTTCGACGATGCGTCGATCTGATCCATGGCGCTGATCGCTTCACGAACGACATTGCCCGAGTGATTGGCGTGGTCCTTGGTGCGAGCAACAAGACGACCAGCTTCCTCGGCACGCTGGCTGGAATCTTTCACGGTGGTCGTGATCTGTTCCAGGGCGGCAGCCGTTTCTTCAACAGAGGCCGCCTGCTGTTCTGTCCGCTTTGCCAGATCGTCTGCAGAAATACGGATTTCGTTAGAGCCAGCGGTAATCGCCTGGGCATTCTCTGCAACCGCAGCGAGCGCGAGCTTTAGTTTCTGGGATGCCGAATTAAAGTCCGTTCTAAGCCTCTCCAGGGAGGGGATGAATGGTTGCTCGATCTGCTGGGAGAGATCTCCGTCCGCAAACCTTGTCAATCCTAGCGCCAGCTGCTCGACATTTTGAACGCGACCGGTGATGTCGGTGGCAAACTTGACGACTTTGATGATCTTCCCGCTCGGGTCGAACACCGGATTATAGGACGCCTGGATATGGACATGACGTCCACCCTTGCCAATGCGCAGAAATTCGTCCGCGACGAACTCACCCATGCGCAATCGGGTCCAAAATTCCAGGTATCGTTGGGAGTTTGCCTCCGTAGGCTCTACAAACATGCGGTGGTGTTGACCGACTATTTCGTTCAGCGAATATCCCAGCGCCTTCAAGAAGTTTTCGTTGGCGGTGATAATCTTGCCTTCGGGTGTGAATTCGATTGTCGCCTGGGCGCGTGCGACCGCAGCCAGCTTAGAACCACTGTCCAGGCCATCCATCTTGGTCTGTGTGATGTCGTTTGCGAACTTGATGATCTTAAGCACCTTTCCACTGGTGCTTTTCACGGGGTTATAGTTCCCTCGAATCCAGATTTCGTCGCCATTCTTTGCGATGCGCTTGAACTCGCTGCACTCAAATGTGCCGCCCTGAAGCTTTCGCCAGAATGCGGTATATTCAGAAGAACCAGCATATTCTTTATCGACAAAGATGCGATGATGCTGTCCGATGATTTCTTTCTCGGTGTACCCCATCAAATCGCAAAAATTCTTATTCGCTCTGAGGATAGTGCCGTCCGTCTCAAATTCGATGATGGCGAAGGAGAGATCGAGTGCCGAGAGGACCAGATTGGAGTTGGAAGCAAAAATGTTCATCATGGAGCGCGCCTGGAGTGAGGGAATTGCTGTGACGGTTATATCCCAAGATAATTAATATATTTTACTAAAGTAGAAATTGCATTTATGTGGGCGCCCAGGTCGTCTTACTCCAAGGCGTTTGGTGCCTTGCAAGGGTCAGTGGGATCAGATCATTGCAGTCGGCAAGGCAGTCCAACGGAGTGCCGAAGGGTTGAGAGAGGCGGTATCGGCCGACTGACAGCCGCGAGTGCAAGGCCGTGAAGAATCTCTGTGAATTGGAGATTTTGGGCGAAAGGCTATGGAAGCAGCACAGCTGCAATTCTTGAAATGCCGCTGAGCAGCCAAGCCAAATGGGCGAAGTAGACTATTCATACTCCGAAGAAGGATTCTTTGCTTCGCCAAAGAAATTGAAGTGGGGGGCTGCGGTTTGAGCCCTTTCAAGGGCTAGGAGCATGAGTGGCTGAGGCGTGGATATTTCCACGCCTCGAGCTTTTCAAGCTTCGATGAAGCAGCCGAGCCGGGCCAGAGAGGCATCGACCCAAGCACGATCATTTTTGCCCAGTTTGATGTTTTCCATCTGCTTCGTTTCGGCCGCATGCTTTTTCGAAGCGGCTTCGAACACGGTTTCGACTGAGGCAAGCGGGACGGATAGAAGACCGTCGGCATCGCCGCAAATGAGGTCGCCGGGTTCGATGACCATGCCGTTGATAGCGATGGGTACATTCACTTCGCCGGGGCCATCCTTGTAAGGGCCGCGATGGGTTACGCCTGCGGCAAAGACGGGGAAGGATCCTGCCAGCAGTTCTTCGCTGTCCCGAATGGCGCCGAAGATGACGATGCCGCCGAGGCCGCGTTGGGCCGCGTGCGCAACCATCAATTCGCCGATGATCGCATTGCTAAGATCACCACCGGCATCAACGACGACGATGTCGCCCGGCTCGGCGATGTCGAGGGCCTTGTGAACCATCAGATTGTCGCCGGGGCGGGCTTTGACAGTCACGGCTGCGCCGACCATGCGCGGGCCGGTATAGAAAGGACGCAGCGGCGCGCCGCCAGCCGTCATGCGCGACATGACATCGCTGACATTGGCGACCGGGAGCGTTCTAAATTTGTCGACCCAGTCAGCGCTGACATTCTGCTTACGCTTGCAGACTCTGAAACCTAACATTTCAATTCCTCCGTATTGTGTTGGGTGGGTTAGTTCTGTTCGAGGTTCTGGTTGGCCAGTGCACGCCGGTCGAACGGCACGCCGGTGAGCACATCGACAATGTGCTGTGCGCTCTGCACGGCCATGTTGCGCAGCGCCGAACGGCTCGCGCCGCCCACATGGGGGGTGGCGATAAGGTTTGGCAGCCCCCAGAACGGATGATCCTGTGCCGGGGGCTCCTGTTCGAAGCTGTCGAGCGCGGCCCCTGCGATGCTTCCTTCTTTCAAGGCCTCTAGCAAAGCAGCTTCGTCAATCACGGCACCACGTGATGTGTTGACGATGAAAGCGGCTGGCTTCATCAGCTTCAATCGCTCGGCATTGATGAGATGATGCGTCTGTGGCGATAGAGGGCAGTGCAGGCTAACGATGTCGCTTTCTGCCAGAATGTCCGTCAGCTCGCGGCTAACTCGCGTGCCGTCCGCGTCCTCTGCAAATGGATCGTAGGCGCTGGTTTCCATGCCAAGCCCTTGGGCAAGCTTGGCGGTTCTGCGGCCGATTTCACCAAAGCCGATAATGCCGAACTTTGCGCCAGCAAGGTCGCGACCGACATATTTTGTCTTTGGCCAGGCACCGCCTTTGACCGTGTCGCTCAGCGTGCCGATATCTTTCATCAGCGTTACAGACAGGGTAATCGCCAGTTCCGCGACCGATTGGGCATTGGCAGCAAGCGCGCGCAGCACGGGGATGTTACGGGATGTTGCGGCATCCAGATCGATATTGTCTACGCCGCTACCGTGTTTCGCGATCACGCGAAGACGCGGCGACGATCCGATGACCAGATCGTTTATCTGCCCCTGGCGTACGAGGATGGCATCGACTGCGTTGGTCCTTGCGATGTCGGCAAGATTTCCAGAACCGCTATAGCCATCGGCGTAAATCGTCTCGATTCCATTTTTTTGGAGAAGTTCCGTAGCTTCGGGCGCCAGTTGCGCGCCTGTGACGAGAACCTTGTGACCTGTGGCAGCCGCCGCGGACGGGTTTGCGGTCGCCGCCGCCCTATTGATTTTGCTCACTAAAACCTCCCGAATTTCGGTGCGTCGCTGCGCATGGGAGCGACGGTTGACGAATCCTCATTATCGGGTATTGTACTAAATGAAAAGGTGTTGTACTCAGTACAACGCTTTTTTACGGGAGGTTAAGACCAATGCCAGGCAATTCTTCAGGTGTTGCAGCTGTTGAACGGGCTGTTTCGATGCTGGAAGCTTTCACGGATGTCGACTATGCGTTGACGCTGGGTGAGCTTGCGCGTCGCACTGAACTCGACAAATCCACGGTCCTTCGCATTGCGCGTTCGCTCGCCAAATCCTCCATGCTCGTCCGCAATGAAGATGCCAGCTGGCGGCTCGGCCCCAAGCTGGTGCGTCTGGGCGGGCTGTATCAATCGACATTCAAATCTTCCGCCGTTGTTGAGCCTTTGCTTGCTCAAATCAGCGATGAGAGCGGCGAGAGCGCTGCCGTCTATATCAAGGAAGGCGATGTGCGCGTTTGCCTTCATCGCCATGATTCAACGCAGTCGATCCGCCATTCCGCCCGTGTGGGCGATACGATGCCGCTGGATCGCGGTGCGCCGGGTCGCGTCATTCTGGCGTTCACCGGTGTTTCCGGAAAAATCTACGATGACATTCGCGCCCAGGGCTTTCACGTCACCATCGGTGAGCGCGATCCGCAGGTCGCCAGCATCGCCGTACCCATCTACCGTGAAGGTCAGGCCCTGTTCGGTTCTCTGGCCTTGACCGGCCCGCCATCGCGTTTTGGCGATGAGGCCATATCCAAAAATCTCGAAATTCTCCGCGTTGCCGCTCGCAAGCTGAGCACCGCGCTTGGAGGAAATCCCGGCTAGTATCCGAGCGGGCGCCGGGCCTGCACAGCGTTCCTTGGGAGGAGCATATCGATGAATATGATGAGGATTGCAGCTTTGGCAGCCGGTACCTTGCTGGCGACAATCGGTTCTGCACAGGCTGAATGGCCTAAAGATCGGCCAATTCAGATGATCGTCGCCTTTGCACCGGGCGGAAGCACCGACGTCATGGCGCGTGCCATGCAGCCCTATCTCGAAAAAGAACTCGGCGCAGACATTGTGATCGAAAACCGTCCGGGTGCGTCGGGCGAAATCGCCTATACCGCCTTGGCAAAGGCCAAGCCGGACGGCTACACCTTCTCCTTCATCAACACACCAGGCTTCTTGTCCATGCAGGTGCAGAGAAAGCTGGGTTACGATCCGAAGACCATCAAGCCGGTTGCGCGCATCGTCGATGATCCGGCAGCTATCGTCGTTCCCGCGGCATCGGACATCAAAACTCTGGCGGATTTCGTCGCGGCCGCAAAGGCAAAGCCCGGTGCGGTTTCATTCGGCTCATCGGGCATCGGCACGGATGATCACCTCGCAATCATCATTCTGGGATCGGAATCCGGCACGACGATCACCCACATCCCTTTCAACGGCGCTGGTGAAACGCGCACGGCCATCCTCGGTGCACAGGTTACCGGTGGGGGTCTCAATGTCAGTGAGTTCGGCGGAAACGATACGTCGGGTCTGCGTATGATCAACACATTTGGAAAAGAGCGCTCGCCGCAGCTTCCAGACGTACCGACTGCCATTGAGTCCGGTTTCAATGTCGAGATGACATCAGAGCGCGGCATCGCCGCTCCGCGTGAGGTACCGGCTGAAATCACGGATCGTTTCGCTGCGGCCATCAAGGCAACGCTCGACAATCCGGAATTCCAGAAACAGGCCAAGCAGATGGCCTTGCCACTGGCCTATCTCAGCGGACCTGATTGGGAAAAGGAAATGCCGACACGTCTCGCCCGTTTCCAGAAAATCTGGGATACAACACCTTGGGTGCAGCAATGAGCACGGAGCCTGCAGTCAAAGGTCGGGACCATCCCGATATGCTGGCGGGCGGCGTGATGATATTTCTGGGAGCGCTTGGCCTTTGGGCCGCGCGCGACCTGACATACGGCACTCCGGCGATGATGGGCCCCGGGTTTCTCCCGAAGTCGCTGTGCGCCATCATTGCGCTGATTGGTGCGGTCGTTCTCATCAAGGGTTTGTCCAAACCCCAGGAGGCGTTGGACGCGATCAACCCCAAGCCGCTCATCATTCTGGTCGTGGCCATTGCAGGGTTCGCCTTTGCAGCAGAGCGTTTCGGCTTCGTACCGGCGACCATCTGGTTGCTGGTCGTCGGAAGCCTTGCCGACCCGGAGTCGCGCTGGAAAGAGATTTTTATCTCGACCGCCGTGCTCACCTCTCTTGGCGCGCTCCTCTTCGTTTACGGACTTGGCGTTCAGATGCCTATCTGGCCCTTCTGATTGCCTGTCCTGACTTGATCGGATCATTTCGATGGCATTTTTCGACGTACTCATGCTTGGCTTCTCGGAGGCCCTGACACCCACCAACCTGATGTTCTGTTTCCTCGGCGCGCTGCTGGGAACGCTGATTGGCGTGTTGCCCGGCATCGGACCAACTGCAACCGTGGCAATTCTGCTGCCGGTTACTTTCTTCCTGCCGCCGCTCGGCGCCTTGATCATGCTCGCGGGCATTTTCTACGGGGCTCAGTATGGCGGATCGACAACGGCTATTCTGGTCAATCTTCCTGGCGAGGCCTCGGCGGTTGTGACCGCGATCGACGGTTATCAAATGGCCAGAAAGGGCAGGGCGGGCGCCGCCCTTGCCATCGCGGCACTCGGATCTTTCTTTGCCGGTACTGTGGCAACCATTGCACTGGCGATTGCCGGCCCAACGCTGTCTTCCTTCGCCCTGTCCTTCGGACCGGCCGAATATGTGGCGCTGTGTATCTTCGGTCTGCTCGCCGCCACCATTCTGGCTCATGGTTCGGTGGTCAAGGCCATCGGCATGGTGTGCCTGGGCCTCGTGCTGGGCATGGTCGGTATCGACGTCAACAGCGGGTCGGCCCGCATGACATTTGGATCGACCGATCTTTATGACGGTATCGATTTCGTCGTTATCGCGGTCGGTCTGTTCGGCATTGCGGAAATCGCCACAAACCTTGAATCCAAGGAGGTTCGCGGTGTCTTGCAAAGCAAGATCGGCAGGCTTTGGCCGACCCGCGAAGAATTCAAGGATAGCTGGGCGGCCGTGTTGCGCGGCACCGGTGTCGGCACCATCCTGGGCGTTCTGCCGGGTGGTGGCGCAACCTTGAGCGCGTTCAGTGCCTATTCGGTCGAAAAACGTATTTCCAAGACGCCGGAGAAATTCGGTCACGGCGCTATTGCAGGTGTTGCAGGGCCGGAAGCTGCGAATAATGCGGGTGCGCAGTCTTCGTTCATACCGCTTCTGACACTTGGCATTCCGTCCAACTCGATCATGGCCATGATGCTGGGTGCAATGACCATTCACGGCATTACGCCCGGCCCATCGGTCATCCAGAACCAGCCGGAATTGTTCTGGGGTCTCGTCGCCTCGATGTGGCTCGGCAACGCCATGCTGCTCGTCATTAACCTGCCGCTCATCGGTCTTTGGGTAAAGCTGCTGCAAATCCCTTATCGCCTGATGTATCCTGCCATTCTGCTGTTCTGCTGCGTCGGTGTGTACAGCGTCAGCAATCGTGGTTTCGATGTGGCTTTGGTGATCCTGTTTGGCATCTTGGGCTATGTTCTGCGCAAGGCGAAATGCGAACCGGGTCCGCTTCTGCTGGGCTTCGTTCTAGGTCCGCTTCTGGAAACCAACCTGCGCCGCGCCATGCTTCTGTCGCAGGGTGACTGGCTGGTCTTCTTCGAGCGCCCCATCAGCGCGGTGCTTCTGGCCGTGACAGCGCTGATGCTGCTGACCCTGATCCTGCCAACCATCCGCAAGAACAGAAAAGCCGCCTTCGAAGCGAGCGAAGACTGACAGAGGGGCGCCGCGAGGCGCCCTTTTCGCTTCGGTAGGGAAAAGAAATTGACCTGCGTCGGCATGATGCAATCTGTGAGCTATCCATGACATTACCTATTCCCGGCTTTTCGTCTGCTCGCCGTCTGCGCGGCGTGCTCTCTCTGGACGATTTCGAGAGCCTTGCGCGACGCCATCTGCCAAAGCCGCTATTTGGCTATATTGCCGGGGCCAGCGAGACCAACGCCTCGCTGCGACAGAATGCTGCTGCGTTTCAGGACATCGCTTTGCTGCCGAGGGTGCTGCGAAATGTCTCGGGCAGAACCACAAAGACCACCTTGTTGGGCGAGGAGTGGAACGCCCCCTTTGGCATCGCACCCATGGGCATCAGTGCCTTGATGGCCTATCGGGGAGATCTCGTCTTGGCGAGAGCAGCGCAGGATGCCGGTATCCCCATGATCATGAGCGGTTCGTCCCTGATCCGGCTTGAGGAGATCGTCGAGGCGGCGCCCCGATCATGGTTCCAGGCCTATCTTCCCGGTGAGCCGGATCGGATCGATGCGCTGATCGACCGCGTCGCATCGGCGGGGTATAAAACACTCGTGCTGACCGTCGATACCGCCGTCCTGGCAAATCGCGAGAACAACATCCGAGCAGGTTTCTCAACACCGCTACGACCAAGCGCTCGTCTTGCCTGGCAGGGATTGAGCCACCCGGCATGGAGCATCGGCACCTTCGGTCGCACGATCCTCAAGCATGGCATTCCCCATTTTGAAAACTCCTATGCCACGCGCGGTGCGCCTATCCTTGCGTCCAACGTGATGCGCGACTTTGGTAAAAAGGATCATTTGAGCTGGGACCATCTCAGCCGGATCAGGGAGAGGTGGGCTGGAAATCTGATCGTGAAAGGCATTCTTCATCCCGAAGATGCGGCCATTGCCGTACACCGCGGAGCAGACGGTATCATCGTCTCCAACCATGGCGGCAGGCAACTGGACGGTGCCATCGCGCCACTGAAAGCACTTCCGGCAATAGTAGATAAGGTGGGGCCTGGGACAGTTGTCATGATCGATGGGGGATTTCGCAGAGGCACCGACGTCGTAAAAGCGCTGGCCCTCGGTGCTAAGTTTGTTTTCGTCGGCAGACCGTTTCTATACGCGGCGACGGTTGGTGGCCAAGCCGGTGTGGCAAAGGCTGCCGCTATCCTTATGGATGAGCTTCATCGCAACATTGGCCTGCTTGGTCTCACGGGAATTGACCAATTGTCTTCCGCGGTCATCGAGCAGCAATAAGTCGACCAGGCATTGCTGTCTCTTCCTAACCGCCTGCCAGCCATAATGCGCTGCCAGAATTTCGACGGTATGAAGCACCGGGTCGTCGTTGCGCCTGCGTTGACGTGCGGCAGTCGGGCGTGGTTTGGAAGCGACGCATTGGTCGCCCCTATTTCCACATGCCGCGCATGCGTGCGCCGACATCAATGCGGATTTGCTGGGCACTGCGTTCAGACGCTGCGGGTGAGACTTTCGGCCAGGCCATTGGTTCGAAATACTGCAACAGGGTCGCCGGGATGAACCGGCTTCTGGCAGCGTAAACATGCCGATCGCCCTGCGAGTTCTGACCGTGGGTGAAAAACCGCTGCGGCGTAATCAGCGACAGGCTGTCCTTGGCACGCGTCATGCCGACATAAAGCAGGCGTCGCTCTTCTTCGAGTTCCTGCGTCGTTCCGGTGCCGAGGTCCGACGGTATGCAGCCATCGACGACGTTGAGCATGAAAACGGAGCGCCATTCCTGCCCCTTGGCCGAATGGATGGTCGACAGGATGAGGTAGTCTTCGTCGAGCAGCGGGACACCCGCCTGATCGCTGGTCGCATCCGGTGGATCAAGCGTCAGTTCAGTCAGGAAACGCTCTCGGGAAGGGTAGCCGCTGGCGATTTGCTCGAGTTGCAGAAGGTCGGCCTTGCGCGTGTCGGCATCTTCATGGATGCGATCAAGATGCGGTTCGTACCAAAGACGGGCCTGCGCGATATCCGATGGCCAGCCTTCATGGGTTTTTCGAAGGCCGCCCAACAGTTGAACGAAGGACGTCCAGTCCTCCCCCGTCTTAAGTGGCGGCGGAATTTCAGCAAGCGCCAAGAGCGGTTCGGGGTCGGATGCGATCGTGTCGAGAATGGTGCCAGCTTTCTTGGGACCAATGCCAGGCAGCATCTGCAGAAGACGGAAACCGGCCACCCGGTCACGGGGGTTCTGGGCGAAACGCAGGACTGCCAGCATGTCCTTCACATGGGCACTGTCGAGGAACTTCAGGCCGCCGAATTTGACGAAAGGAATGTTGCGGCGGGTGAGTTCTACTTCAAGCGTGCCGCTGTGGCTGGAAGTGCGAAACAGCACCGCCTGCTGCTTCAGCGTCATCCCGACCTCGCGGTTTGCCAGCACCTGCTCAACGATGAAATTCGCCTGTTCGGTTTCGTCCTTGACGGTCACGAGTTTCGGTCGCTCCAGCGACTCCCGTTCCGTCCACAGGTTCTTGGTGAAACGCTCGCGCGCAAGCTCGATCACGCCGTTGGCTGCTGCCAGAATGGGCTGGGTCGAACGGTAATTGCGATCGAGCGTGATGACGTCCGCTGCCGGACTGAACGATGCCGGGAAGTCGAGAATGTTGCGAACTGTTGCTGCCCGAAACGAATAGATTGATTGTGCATCATCACCTACGACGGTCAATCCCCGTCCGCCGGGCTTGAGCGCCATCAGGACAGACGCCTGCAGCTTGTTCGTGTCCTGATACTCATCCACCATCACATGGTCGAAACGACTGCCGATATCGTCGGCGAGTTCGGGATCGCTCACCATCTGCGCCCAGTAGAGCAGCAGATCATCGTAATCGAGCACGTTCTGCGCCTGCTTTGCCTCGACATAAGCTCCGAACAGTTCCTTCAACTGTTCCTCCCAAGAGGCGACCCATGGATAGTGCTGGCGAAGAATCTCGTTTAGCGGTGTCTCCGAGTTAACGGCGCGCGAGTAGATCGAGAGACAGGTGCCCTTGGTCGGGAAACGGCTTTCGGTTTTGGAAAATCCAAGCTCGTGGCGCACGAGGTTCATCAGGTCGGCGCTGTCTTCCCGGTCGTGGATTGTGAAGTCGAGATTGAGACCGATCTGCTCGGCATACATCCGCAGCAGTCTGGCACCGATCCCATGAAACGTACCCGACCACGCAAGCGCGTCAGTCAGGACGGCAGCATTGGCACCCAGAACATTGCGGCAGATACGCTCGACGCGGCGGGCCATTTCCGAGGCGGCCCTGCGCGAAAAGGTCATGAGCAGAATACGGCGCGGGTCGGCACCATTGACGATAAGGTGCGCCACACGATGCGCCAGTGTATTCGTCTTGCCGGAGCCCGCCCCAGCGATGATCAACAATGGCCCCGCTGCGTTGCCCTCAGCCAGCCCAACGCCATGCTCGACGGCCTTGCGCTGCTGCTCGTTCAGTTTTTCCAGATAGGCAACCGCCATCCCGTTTTCCTTGATGTGTGCCTACTTTGAATTCGGCATGGAAGAATCCTCTTAAATCGAGAGTGACGCTTCAAAATTGCCTTGCGAACAAAGTAAGAACTATCAGGTGGCAGAGATATTGAAAAGTCCTTCATTAGCATGACGCGATAGTCGTCAGTCTTACGGGTCGAAGCTTTCGTGTCAGCCTTCAGCGACGTTTGAAGACCACATCGCAAGTGCTCTTCACACCATGGGCATTGTAGCTGTTCGGGAGGCAGCGTACGTCTGTCATTGGCCAGCACAAATCACAGGAACTTTGAAGAGTCTCGCATGTTCGGCATGTGAAGTCTTTGGAGGAATACCTAATGATACGTCGTGTTACCGGCGCTGCGTCAATTTTCGCAGCACTTCTTGGCTGCAGTGCGTCTTACGCCCAGCAGGGCGATGGAACTGAAGTCCAGATCACTACAAACGTTTTCAAGCCCAATAAGGTCGCTGCGACGAGTGAGCGGATTGGTGAGTTGAAGGTGCCCGACGGCTTCTCCGTGAAGCCATTCGCCCAGGGCCTTGGCAATAGTCGCATTATCGAGGTCTCCGACAAGGGATTCATCTATGTCAGCCGTCGGGAAGAGGGCGATGTGCTGCTCCTCAAGGACGAGAATAACGATGGCAAGTCCGATGGCGCGCCTGTCCAGGTCGTGTCCCGCGCACAGGCGCATGGGCTGGCAATCAAGGATGACAAACTCTACCTTGTCACCGTGAAAGAGGTCTTCGTTGCCGACATCAATGCCGATGGAACGCTTAGCGAACTTGAGATGATCATCGGCGATCTGCCGGATTCCGGCCAGCATCCAAACCGTGTTCTTTCATTCGGCCCTGACGGAATGCTGTACATAAGCGTCGGCTCTACCTGCAATTCCTGCAACGAAAGCAATCCTGAAAACGCAACGATCATTCGCGCGACGCCGGATGGCAAGAGCAGAACGATTTTCGCGTCAGGCCTGCGCAACACGATTGGTTACGATTGGCAGCCGCAGACTGGCGAACTCTGGGGCCTGGATCATGGCATCGACCTGATGGGCGACGAGGTTCAGGCCGAGGAACTCAACAAGATCGAGCAGGGCAAGCAATATGGCTGGCCGCATGTCTATGGCGCGGGTGACATATATCCACAGTCCACGCCAGTTGGCGGTGTGACAAAAGAGCAATGGCGCGATCAGAGCCAGCCGATGGTGATCGGTTACACGGCGCACGCGGCGCCCATGCAGATGAAGTTCTATAAGGGAACGGCCTTTCCAGCGGAATTTGCGGGAGATGCTTTCGCTACCATGCGGGGATCATGGAACCGAAACCCGGCATCAGGTTACGAAATTGTCCGGGTTCACTTCGAAAACGGTCAGCCCAAAACCATCGAGCCGTTCCTGACCGGCTTCCTGACGGATGGCGGCAGGACGCATTTCGCCCGTCCGGTCGGCCTTGCCGTCGCTAAAGACGGCTCGTTGTTGATGGCGGATGATGCCAACGGCGTCATTTACCGGATTGCCTATACGGGCGAAGCCAAAAAAGCAGAGACCGCACCCACGGCCCCCGCCGATGTTATGGAAGCACAGGCGAAAAAAAGCGCAGATGTGCCATTGGCTTTGAAGCGGCCCGAGACGGAGTCCGAGGGAAAGATCACCGTCTCCACAGATGCTTTCTCGAACAATGCAGCAATGCCCACGAGATACAGTGAATATGCTGATGGCGTTTCGCCTGCGCTTCGCTGGAGCGCTGTGCCAAAGGCTGCGTCTTACGCCATCATCATGGAAGATCCTGACGCTTCGCCGCTCAAGCCCTTTGTCCATTGGTTGGCGTGGAACATCCCCGCGACAGTGACGATGCTTCCAGAAGGCTTGCAGGAACAGCTTCGCCTCGTGGAGCCGGAGGGTGTTTTGCAGGGTCGCAACACATCTGGAACACACGGTTATTTCGGACCAAAGCCACCTGCGGGTGACAAGCCTCATCACTACCATATCCAGGTCATCGCACTCGATTCCATGATTGATCTGCCACCGACGTCCGACCGCGATGCGCTTTTGGCTGCCATGTCTGGCCATGTCATCGGAAAGGGTGAGGTCGTCGGGACTTATCAGCAGAAGATCGAACCACCCAAGCAATAACAAAATGTCACACCGTAGTTTCAAAGGAAATCTTATGCCTATCTCACGTACTTCCATCGGCGCCGCGAGCCTTGCGGTCCTCTTGCTTTCTTCTTCGGCATCCGTATGGGCCCAGCAGCCCGCCCCGGCGCCAGCCCAACCGGCTCAGCAGACGCAGCCGACTGAACAGGCGAAGCCCGATGCCCAGATGCAGGCTGTCCTGGACGCGCTGAAGGGGCTGGATGCCAAACCCTTTTCTGGCCTGACCGTGCCGCAGGCCCGCACGCAGGCAAGTGCCGCCGATGCCGCGCGCACGGTGCAGCGGGACAAAAAGATATCGCCGATGCCAGAGGCGGGTGTTGCGACAAAGGATATTGCCATTCCGAGTGCCGGCGGCGCGTTGCCAGCCCGTGTCTATGTTCCCGAAGGCAAGGGGCCATTCCCTGTCGTGCTGTACTTCCACGGCGGTGGCTGGGTCGTGGCTGATATCAATACCTATGATGCGACGCCAAGAGCGCTTGCACTTGGTTCGAAAGCCATCGTTGTTTCTGCAGATTATCACCATGCGCCAGAGAGCAAGTTCCCGGCGCAGCATGACGATGCCTGGGCTGCCTACGCGTGGACCGTTGAAAACATTCATACTTTGAATGGTGACGCCAAGCGGATTGCTGTTGCGGGTGAAAGTGCCGGCGCCAATCTGGCCGCCAATGTTGCTCTGATGGCGAAGGAAAAGAAGACAACGATGCCGGTGCACCAGTTGCTGGTCTATCCAATCGCTGGCAACGACATGAACACGCCGTCCTATCAGGAAAATGCCAACGCGGCACCGCTCGGCAAGGCCGATATGGAGTGGTTCGTTTCGCATGTCTTCGCGTCCAAGGATGAGACCGCCGATCCGCGGATCAATCTCGTCGGTCGCAATGACCTTGAGGGACTGCCATCTGCAACCGTCATCACTGCGCAGATCGACCCGTTGCGTTCTGAAGGACAGGCCTATGCCGATAAGTTGAAGGCAGCGGGCGTGATGGTAAATGCGCTGAATTACGAGGGCGTGACCCACGAATTCTTCGGAATGGCCAAGGTGGTGAATAAGGCGAAGGACGCTGTCGATGCTGCCAATGCCGACCTCACGAAAGCATTTTCCAAAACGAAGTGATCGCGTCACAAAGGACCATAACTATGAAATTTTCAAATCTATCCTACCTCGCATTATCCGCTGCCCTTTTGAGCCAGCCGCTCATGGCGCAGGAACAGAAGCCAAAACCTGCTGGCGATGCCGCACCCATGATGGTCATGGACCGGCCAACCTTCGTCAGCGTCGTCTCGAGCTCCAACGAGTTCGAGATCAAGTCCAGCGAACTGGCTTTGCAGAATGCGGAGTCCGGCGATCTCAAGGACGCGGCAAAGATGATCATCGCCGACCACCAGAAGGCGGGTGCTAAGCTCAAGGGTATCTTGGATAAAAAGGGAGAGCCATTGCCATCCCCGATCGTCCTTGCACCCAAGCAACAGAAGATGATGGATCAATTGCAGGCTGCCAAAGGCAAGGACTTCGACACGCTTTACCTCGACATGCAGGTGCAAGCACACATGGAGGCGATTGCGCTGTTTCGAACCTATGCAGGGTCCGGTGACGACCAGACCGTCGTTGGGTTCGCGAAAGAAACTCTACCCAGCCTTGAAACGCATCTGTCGCACGTGAAGATGGCCAGCGCCAAGCACTAACACTGCAGAAATGCCCCACTGACGAGCCTATGCCTTCGGCGGTCCTTAGCAAGCCGCTCGAAGGCATTTTCCTGTCAGCCGATAAGCGCCAAGCCGTAGCGACCTCGTCGCAGTGAAGTGTCGTGGCCACTCAATAATCCGGCTAAGAAAAATCCACCCCAAATTCGGAACCCGCCTTTTCGGACCGAGTTGAATGCAACGACTATCTATTACGTCCGGAATCGGTTGAAGCGGAGGGATTCATTTGAATGATTGGCTCTTATCAGTTGGCGTTGAACTAAACTTCTTCCCGCATCTGATTGCATTGTTGGTGGCATATGTTCTGGCGCTCCCAATTGGTTGGGACAGAGAGCAGAATGAGCGAAGTGCGGGATTGCGGACATTTCCCTTGGTCGCGATTGCAGCCTGCGGCTTCATACAGGCCGCAGAGACGATAACTCTTGGCAATGCTGAGGCAACAGCCCGTGTCGTGGAAGGTCTCATCAATGGCGTCGGTTTCATCGGGGGTGGCGCGATCCTCGTCGGTAAAATGGGAACGCGGGGCACAGCGACAGCGGCCAGCATCTGGGCTACGGGCGCCATCGGTGCCGCGGTTGGGCTAGGCTCCTATGATACTGCCATTGTCCTTTCGATCGTTACCTTTTTGACACTTCGGGTGATGACGAACTTCAAGTCCCCGGCAAACCCGGTTCGCCTTCAGGCCGATAAGACGGAGGATGAAGGACATTGACGACGACCTTTGCCCAGAAAAGCGCTTAAGCAACTCTTGAGCTTTTTCGGATAAGCTTTTTTTCAGATGAATTCATTGTCGGGGGGACAAATGGGCAATCGGGTTCGTAAACCTATTTGGGTGAAAATGACGGCTTACGGCTTTGGAGCCGTTTTGTTTGCGAGTGCGACTATCGGAGGGCAGGCATGGTATGGCCAGTCCATTGCGAATGAAGACGCACTTCGCAGCAAGGCAAAAAGCGACCTTTCTCTTATTCAGACGGATATGGGTGCGACGCAGAGAGCGGCGGCGGCAGTCGCCTTGGCGATCGCCAGCGATCCCGACACCGCAAAACTCATTCTTGGAAAAGAAAAGGACGCTATCCTGGCCAAATACGGGTCCGGCCTTCCTGCCATCTCCAAGGAAGGTGGCCTGCAATTTGTGACCTTCATCGATGCGAAGGGCGTCGCAGTTGTGCGCCTTCATGCCCCTGACAAGTCTGGTGATGACATGACTGGCCGTCGCAAGATGGTTGTCAAAGCTCTTGCCACGGGCAAGGTCGCCGCAGGCATCGAGACCGGCCGCGCCAGCATCGGCATGTATGCGTCAGCACCGGTTATCGCTGACGGCAAGCTCGTTGGCCTCATCGATGTCGGTACTGAACTGTCGAACCCCTATTTCGGCCCCATTGCCGATCGAATCGGCGGCGAGATCGCCGTCAATGTGGTGGCCGACGGAAAACTTCAACTTCAGGCATCAACACTGGACGGAAAGTCCATGCTGACGCCAGAGCAGGTCAAGGCGGCTTTTGAAGGCAAGCCTGTGTCCGAGACGATACTGTCGGAGGGAAGGGATATCGTCGTTCAGGCTGTACCCTTTACGAATTTCTCGGGCGAACCGCTTGGCGTCTTCGAGGTCGGAGCGGACGCTACGCAAATTCTCGCGGCAAGCTCCCGATCGCTCTGGACAACGGTTGCCGGAAGCGTTGCCGTGTCACTGCTCTCGCTGATCGGCTTCCTCCTGTTTGCCCGGTCTTTCTCGAAGGTGATTGGCAATTTGACAAACACCATGTCACGACTGGCAGAAAATGACCTCGACGTAACGATCGAAGGCAAGGAACGCCCCGACGAGATAGGAGCGATGGCGTCCGCCGTTCAGGTCTTCAAGGAAAATGCCGTACGTGCGCGCTCGCTTGAGAACGAGGCAACAGCCAGCCGTCAACAGACCGAAGAAGAACGCCAGAGGGCGAGTGAGCTCGAACACAAGCGGACGATCGAGATGACGGAAGCGACCCGTTTGCTTGCCGACGGATTGCATAAACTCTCTCTGGGCGATCTGACCTATCAGATCAAACAGCCGCTTTCTGCGGATTTCGAAAGTCTTCGCTCTGATTTCAATCAAGCCGTCAGCCAGCTTCGCGAGACATTGAGCGCCGTTGCGCAGTCCACCTCCGCAATCGACAATGGCTCACGAGAAATCAGTTCGAGTGCAGATGACCTGTCACGCCGTACGGAGCAGCAGGCAGCTTCGCTTGAGCAGACGGCGGCGGCGCTGGACCAGATTACGACGAATGTTGCCAACTCCACCAAGCGTGCGGACGAAGCGCGCAGCGTCGCCATCCAGGCTAACCAGAGTGCGCGCCAGTCTGGCGCAGTGGTGGCCTCTGCCGTCCACGCAATGGGCAAGATCGAACAGTCCTCGGGCCAGATTTCGAGCATCATCGTCGTTATCGATGAAATTGCATTCCAGACGAACCTGCTGGCCCTTAATGCCGGTGTAGAAGCGGCCCGCGCCGGTGAGGCCGGAAAAGGCTTCGCTGTCGTTGCACAGGAGGTTCGCGAACTGGCCCAACGGTCCGCAAAGGCTGCAAAGGAAATCAAGGAACTCATCCGCAATTCAAGCGCCGAAGTTGAAAGCGGCGTGACGCTGGTGAGCCAGACGGGTGATGCGCTGAAGGCCATCGAAGAATATATTGTCACGATCAACCAGCATATGGACGCCATTGCAACATCGGCTCGGGAACAGTCCGTGGGTCTTGCGGAGGTCAATACCGCCGTCAACCAGATGGACCAGGTCACACAGCAGAACGCTGCAATGGTGGAAGAGGCAAACGCTGCCAGTGCGACGCTGGCAAATGAAGCAAGAAATCTGCGAGAGCTGGTGTCGCGCTTCAAGGCGGACAATTCGTCAGCTAGGCCAACCTCTGCCTCGCCAGACGTCGACAAGCCCCATTCTTCGCCCGCAAGAACGATGTTGAAAAAGGTCGCCAGCTCGTTTGGATCGAACGCGGTTCGGGACGACTGGCAGGAGTTCTGACTCCTTTCAGCGAAGTGAGTGGCCATCAGCCATAGGACATCAGCCGTTCTGGCACTCAGTCGCCAATTGGGCTTGCTGACCGGGCCCCTTTGTACGAGGGACCCGGCAGATGCATCAAGCTGTTCTCAAGTCGAGCGTTGCACGGGCATCGGCAGGTGTCGCAACCTGCCGGTTGGCTTCACTGACGATGCGACCGGCGCGGTAAACGAACTCGGCATTTGATGCCGCAAGGCGGTTCTTGGCGTAGAGGACGTTATCCTCCATACCCACGCGGATGTTTCCGCCCATGGCCACTGCCGTCATCAGTATAGGCATATGTCCGCGACCGATGCCGATTGCCGACCAGTGAGCGTCCTTTGGAAGCAGGCCTCGCAGATAGACGAGGTTCTCGACCGTCGCCGTCGTTCCCCCCGGTGCGCCCAGGACGAACTGATAGTATGCGGGGGCCTTCAGGACCCCCTGTTTGAGATAATACTCGGAGTTATAGTACATTCCTGCGTCGAAGATTTCGATCTCGGGTTTTACGCCGTTTTCGATCATCACCCTTCCGAGCTTTTCGAGAAAATGCGGGTGATTGATGAAGAGCGTGGAGTGCGCCCAGTTCATCGAACCGCAATCATAGGAGGCCATTTCGGGCTTCAATTCCACGAGATGCATCATACGGGTCTCGTCGGTGGCGTTCAGGTCTCCTGACGTGGTGAGGTTCAGCACGATGTCGCACCGTTCCCGGATGAGGCCGACGGTTTCGCGGAATTTCCCGATATCCATCGTACCTGTGCCCTCATCGTCCCGCATGTGGAGATGAGCAATAGCGGCACCGGCCTGCCAGCATTCGAAGACGTCGTCTGCGATCTCGCGCGGTGTTAACGGAATGGCGGGGTTATGTTCCTTCGTCGGCCACGCACCCGTCGTGGCGACGGTGATAATGGTATTTTCGTTCATCTTAACCTCATAGGTCCTTGGGGCCGGAAGACGCCTTTTGGGCATCTATGTTGGGCAGGGTAAGCATCGTCAGCCCTGCAAGCAGGAAGAAACCGGCGCAAATCATAATGCCCGTCGCAAAACTGTATTTCTGGGCGATGAAACCCATGACAAACGGTGCGAAGGCAGAGATGCCGCGCCCGATATTGAAGCAGAAACCGGCGCCAAGGGTGCGAATGCGGGTTGGAAAAAGATCGGGCAGATATGACCCCATCAACCCGACAAAGGCGGTAAAGAATGCGTAGACCGGTCCCATGACGAGCAGCGCGGTGGGATCCGTCATCGAGATATAGATCGGCAATGTGATCGCCGTTCCCAGGAAGGAAATCACGACCGCTTTCTTTCTGCCGATACGGTCGGCGAGATATCCGAAGACATTGTATCCGATGAACATGCCGACGTTGAGGACGATGAAGAACATGAACGCAGTATTGGCGGGAAGTCCGCGTTCCTTGATCATGAACATTGGCAGCCAGGTGCTGGCGCCCCAATATCCGATCAATCCGCAGCTTGCGACGAGCGTTGCAAGAATGGTGTTTCGAGCAAGCTCGGGAGCGAAAATATCCTTCACCGACGTCATCGCGCCGTCAGACTTCGCCTTTTGCCGCTGCCATGCCTCCGATTCCGGTACGAATAGCAGGTAGTAGATCGCCGCAAGCATTGATCCGCCACCGGTTAGAAACAATGCGTGCCAACCAAATTGCGGGATGATGAGGTAAGCCAGAAACGAGGCGACCCCCGCACCGACCGGGAAGGAAGACAACACGAAGGACGCAGCTCTGCCTCGCTGGTGCGAGGGCCATGTTTCCGAGATATAGGAGACAATGATGCTCCAGACGCCGCCAAGACCCAGACCCGCGAGGAAACGCAGAATGAGAATCTGGTGCCAGCTATTTGTCAAGTAGATCGCCATCGTCAGCAGGCCGAAGGAGGTCAGGCTCCAGAACAGAACCTTGCGGCGACCAAAATTGTCCGCCGCCCAGCCAATCGCGATGCTGCTGAAGCCGATGCCGACCATGGTCGCGGTCGCCAGCAATCCGCCATCCGCTGGTGATATCGCCAGATCCGTGATGATTGCTGGCATTGCCATGGCAAGAAGAAAGATATCCATGGCGTCAAACATGTATCCGGCAAAACCACCGATCATCGTATGCCATTTGACATCAAGTTTTTCAGAAATTTGATTTGAGTTGTTCATGGCCATATCCCCCCTTTAAGCGTCAAGAACCGCAACAGCGCGACACCAGCCCGCGCTTGCGTTTTTGATCTTGATCGGGAAGCAGGAGAGCTTGAAACCGAACGGCGGCAGAAGGCCGAGATTGGTCAGTTTCTCCATGTGGTAATACTCTTTTTCGATGCCGGCGAAGTGCCCCTCCCAGATGATCGAGGCATCTCTGGTCTTTTCGAATTCCTCGGCAATCAGGCTGAGTGGGCGGTCCCAGCTCCAGGCATCCGTACCTACAATCTTTACGCCCTGTTCGAGAAGGTAGAGCGTGGCCTCACGGCTCATACCGCATCCTGCGGAGAGGTAATCGGCAGAGCCCCATGCTGTCTCGGCGCCTGAACGGATGACGACAATATCGAGCGGCTTCAGCCTATAGCCAATGCGCTTCAACTCGGCCTCTATGTCGGCTGCCAACACTTTGTAGCCATTCGGCTTTTGGGAAAAATCGAGTACGACTCCATCCGAGAAGCACCATTCCAGCGGTGCCTGGTCGATCGTGCGGGCTGGCTTCCCGCCATCCATGGTCGGATGATAATGCCAGGGCGCATCAAGATGAGTGCCGCTATGTGTGGTCAGGCTGACATATTCAATCGCCCAGCCCAGTCCTTTTGGCAGGTCGGATTCCTTCGCGACAGGAAAGAACTGCCGCATATGCTCTGCGCCTTGTCTGTGATCCCGATAGTCTATCGTCGTCGACATGGAAGGCGGATCGCACGGCGTTCCATCCTCCAGCGATACGCTGAGGTCGATAATTCTCATTGGTTCTCCACCCAATTATACGGTCACTGCAGATGCAGTGGTCCCCCCATTTTTCCTCTCACCACCGTGCCCGAAGCCCGGCGCATCCGAAGGTTAGAAAAAATAGACGTACGTACAACCTTTTTTAATCTGACAGCTGTTTTGTTTTTCAGAGGGTCAACGAGTGACCGCAGATTGGGAAAATCGATCACACACGGGAAATAGCCGCGCTGCTGCCGACGGACGTGCTCCTCCAGAAGGCCGTCGGGTTAAAACTGGATCTCTGATGGAGTGGAGGAAAATCAGCGTCGGGTCGTCGAGACGCTAAGGCCCGACAAACCTAGGGGGGTGGAATAGGTGAAGTGGATTTCGACACTTGCGACAAAACGAAAAACAGGCGGCCGGGTTTGGCCGCCTGTTTTTGGGTTGCGGGTGGGCGCTTAGAACTCTTCCCAGCTATCCGGTGCCGCAGCGGTGTTGCCGCCGCCTTTACCCATGGCGCTCGCGACCTTCGCAATCATGCGGCGCGCAGGGGAGGGCGCCGGTTTTTGATCGCTTTTGACGGCGACTGGCTTGCTTCTTGCCGCCTCGACAGAGTCGATGCGGAACTCGGACACGATCTCTCGCAGGCGTCGGACTTCTTCGGCCAGCGTGGAACTGGCGGCTGTCGATTCCTCCACCATAGCAGCGTTTTGCTGCGTGACCTGGTCCATCTGGTTGACCGCAGTGTTGACTTCCGAGAGGCCGACCGACTGTTCACGAGCCGACGTGGCGATGGCATCGAGTTGTGAGTTGACGACCACAACCTGCTCTTCGATGACCTTTAGTGCGTCGCCCGTTTCCTGAACCAGCCGCACGCCTGTGCTGACCTCGTCGACGGAATTGCGGATGAGATCCTTGATTTCCTTTGCCGCCTGCGCTGAGCGCTGAGCGAGTTCGCGCACCTCCTGTGCAACGACAGCAAAGCCTTTTCCAGCCTCGCCAGCACGTGCCGCTTCGACACCGGCGTTCAGAGCAAGAAGGTTGGTCTGGAAAGCGATTTCGTCGATGACGCCGATGATTGATGAAATCTGGTTGGAAGACTGCTCGATACGCTGCATTGCGGATACTGCGTTGGAGACAACCTCACCCGACCGGCGCGCAGACTTGTTGGCTTCCATTGCCACGTGGCGAGCGTCTTCTGTCCGCTTTGACGAGCTTGAAACGTTGGTGGTGATTTCGTCCAGAGCCGCTGCAGTTTCTTCCAGAGATGCGGCTTGCTGTTCGGTGCGCTTCGAGAGATCTTCGGCGCTTTGGCTGATTTCGCGAGCCCCGTTATCAATGGAGCCGGTAGCACTCGCCACTGCCCGCAAGCTGTCGCACAGCTGTCTGACGGCTGCGTTGAAGTCCGATCGCAGCGATTCAAAGTCTCCTGCAAAAGGTTCGTCCAGCTGGAAAGTAAGATTGCCGTTCGACAGTTGCCGCAGACCTTCTGCCAGTCCGGATGTAGCCTGTGCCATCTCTTGCGTACGCTGACGCTCGACCTCGGCGTTGCGCAGCCGCTCCGCTTCACCTGCACTGCGGGTGGCCTCTGCGGAGCGTTCGAGGTCCAGGGCACGCAGTCCATTGTCCTTGAATACCTGCACGGCCTTGGCCATAGAGCCGACTTCGTCACGCCGATCAATGCCATCGACAGCAACATCGAAGTTTCCAGTGGCGAGCACGCTCATCGTGTTCGACAGGTTGCCGATAGGTTTGACCAGCCAAGCTCGCACTGCAACAAAGCCAAGCACGAGTACCGCGAGGATAACGCCTGCCACAAGGCTTAGCGTTTTCAGCGCCGTGCTGTCGACGAAGGCCGATTGCTCGTCACCCATGGCGTTTGCTTCTTCCGTGACCGCTGTCGTTACGGCTGTAAAGCGCGGTGAAAGGCTAGCGAAGGCCGGTTGGCATTCTTTCAGAAAGATCGCCTGCGAACTGGAAATATCCGTCTCCGACGTTGCGGCCCGTCCTGCTGCAATCGTTGCCGAGCAGGTCTCATTGAAGATCTTGAGGCCATCCGCCTTCAACTGTTTGATGTCGCCGTTCTCAGGCAAGAGGGTGATTGCTTTGTCGATGAATTTCTTGAAGCTGTCCTCGGCATCCTTGATGGAAGCAGCGGCACTGGCATTGTTTTCCGCAGTACGGGCCATTAACAGATCGCCAACACTTGCGCGAAATGCCTGCAGGCTGCGGTTTGCGCGCGCCAGAGACAAGGCTGCGGTCTGGTGACCATCCATAAGAGACTGATAACTTTCATCAATTTTATGCAGTTGATTGGTCTGGTAAACTGCGAGGGCGACTGCGAGAAGGCCGAAGGTGGCCATGATCGCGAGAAATTTTCCGACGATAGGGACGTGCTTCATTTTGTCTCCTGGATTGCATCTTAGAGGGGGTTATTTTTTTGATGCCACTCACAAATAACGCCGCAAAAGCCACTGGGAGGCGGCACACGGCACGCATGGGTGTTTACTCCGTGCCTAGATCGTCGGATCTCACAGAAACGGGCCGAACTGGGCGCAGTCGAATGGCGGCTTTGACGGCCCCATCCAGGCATCCGATTTGTCTTTCAAATGAAATGAGAGCAGCACGCCTCGTTCGTCACGATATTACTGGTCTCTGTCAGTAACGCGAGTGGAATATACGAAGTAAATAATTTAAACATAGTTAATTTTTAATATGACCGAGAAAATAAAATATAAAAAAATATTTTTACCAAGTAATATTTTGTGAATACATAAATTATTTCCTTCGATTTCTTGATTTTGATCAATTTTCCCTTCTGACGGGAGATGAAATTTTTGAATTAAAAATTTACACATGAATGATGCTGCTCTTAATTTGTTTTAAGTGCAAAGTTTCGCGTCATACTGACCGCGTTCCTGGATTTTAGGAAGGCGACAAAGGCGCGGGCGAGGTGGTGGAGGCGTCGACAAACGCAACGCGCCCGGTCTTATTGCCGGGCGCGAAAATTCATATACGTCTGTGGTGTAGCGCCGGAAGAGACGGAGCAATTCGGCAGGTCGGTATGGCAGTTCTGCCTGTTAGGCCGCGATACTGCTCAGCATCTCATCGGTCGGCGGTAGCGCCAGTGCCTCAAACAAGGGTTTGGAGAGGAGGTAGCCTTGCACCAGAGACACTCCGAGGTCTCTCAGGGCTGCGAGTTCTCCGCCGGTCTCAACCCCTTCGCACAAAGGAACGATATTGAGATCGGCCAGCATGTCGAGCGTGTGTTTGACGATCTTTCGCCGTACGGGGTCCTTGTCGATGCCACGTATCAGATCCATGTCCAACTTGACGATGTCAGGTTGAAAATGTGTGAGCAGTCCAAGGCCCGAATGGCCAGCACCGAAGTCATCAATCGCCGTCTGGAAACCCATCTCCCGGTAGGTGCGCAGGATGTTGAGGATGTGCGCAGTGTCCAGCTTTTCTGTCTCGGTAAATTCGAAAATGATGCGATTCAGCGGGAAGCCGGTCTTCATGGCAGTGGCAAGCGTCAGGCGAATACAGGCACGTGGCTCGTAAACGGCGTTGGGCATGAAATTGATGGAGAGCTTGGCGGTGTCGGCCGGGTCGTACAGCTTTGCAGCAAGCTCGATTGCTTTCACCCGGCATTGCTGGTCGAAGGCATATCGATTGCTCTCGTCGACCTGCGTCAGAACGGAGCCAGCCCCTTGGCCCTCTGCACCACGCACCAAAGCCTCATGTCCGAAAATTGATCCTGTCGTGATATCCACGATAGGTTGGAACGCCATCGAGAACGGCAAATTGAGAGCCGCACCCTCATGGCAGCCTTGGCACTTCGTCGACATTAAAAACCATCTCCATCTTTATCTTAAATCAGCATATGCAAATTCAATTAAATATCCCTTCTTTTGACCGGATTAAATCGAGCAAAAAAGCGGTAATTTGCTGATGATTGCTCCGGCCTCGCCCATTGCTTAAGTCGCCGTAGCCATTACGGAACAATTGAAATCGTAGGACGCGAGCGGCTCTCCATGGCCGTACGCAATCTGCTCGCAGAAGGCTTGGCCTACGCCTTGGGCACGGGTGTCAAATTTTCCAACGGGGAAAGCTTCAATGCCGACGACGTCGTTTTCACGCTCAACTATATCGTCGATCCCGCAAACAAGATCGTGGTCTATGACAAGGTGAAATGGATAAAGTCGGCTGAACGGCTGGACGATTACAACGTCCGCGTCCACCTTCAGGCAGCTTACCCCGCCGCTCTCGAGCTGTTCAGCATGTCGGTGCCGATTTATCCCGACGAGTACTATCAGAAGGTGGGTGCGTCTGGAATGTCCACCAAGCCTGTAGGCACAGGTCCCTATGAGGTCGTATCCGTTACGCCGGGATCGAGCATCACGCTCCAGAAAAACCCTGAATATTTCGCAAGTCCGAAGCCTGCGGCGAAGATTTCCAAGGTCGAAATCCGCACCGTCAGGGACATCAATACGCAGCTTTCCGAACTGATGTCGGGCAATCTGGATTTTATGTGGCAGTTCCCCGCTGAGGTAGCGCAAAAGCTGAAGAGGGCGGGCGATTTCAAGGTCGAATCGGTCGAGACGATGCGGATCGGCTTCCTCGTTCTTGACGCCATGAACCGTTCAAGTCCCAAAAGCCCGATGGCCGACATCCGGGTTCGAAAGGCAATGAACCATGCGATCAACCGAGATGCTATCGTCGCTGGTCTGGTCGGTGAGGGTTCGAAAAAAAAGCCAGCGCCTGCTCTCCCATCCAGTTCGGATGCGAGACGGATGTGACCGAATATAATTATGATCCCGCAGAGGCAAAGAGATTGCTGGCGGAAGCCGGCTATCCCAACGGCTTCACGGTCGAGATGGGTGCCTACCGCGATCGATTGCTGGCAGAAGCCATGATCAATGATTTGGCGGCGGTCGGCATCAAGATCAACTTCAACATGATGCAGAATTCAGCCCTGGGTGCACGACGAATGGAAGGCTCCATGCCTTTGGCTTATCTGACGCATGGCTCCAGCTCGATCGCCGATGTCTCGGCTATCACGCCTGAATTTTTCGGCTTGGGTAAACAGGATTATGCGGGAGACAAGGAAATTGCAGCACTATTGAGTGCCGCGGGTTCCACGATCGATGTCGCGCAACGCAAGGAGAAATATTCCGCCGCCTTCAAGCTCATTGCAGACAGGGCCTACTGGGTTCCGCTTTGGACCTATCCTTCGACGGTTGCAACATCCCAGGAACTGAACTTCAAGGCCACATCCGACGAGCTCGTACGCTTTTACGACATGTCCTGGAATTGATAGGAAGCCGCTACGCAAGCGACAGCGTAGCGGCTTTCATCCACGTGTGACCGGATGAGAAAGATGACGATCCATTAGCGAAGCGTTGCTGAAAACAGAACGCTTCGTTGCTTTAGCTGCCACTACCCATCAAGAACTCTGTCGCCATACTCTTTCGCCAGCCGCTATAAAAACAACATCTGCGGTGAGACGAGAGGAACAAATCAATGAACAAATTCACAGCCAATGGCTGGGGACTGCATTTTATCGTCCTGGCCATCGTCATTGTGGCGGAGGTCATCGGCATCAGACGGCTGCCTATCGGGATTGGCACCGTGGTGTTTCTACCGATCCTTTACGCCTTTGCCATCGGTATCGCACTCAACCCCCATATCCTGAAGAAAACAGCGGCACTTATTCCACCGAAAGCGGTGAAGTTATCGGGCACGATGATCACGATTGCGATCATGCCCTTTATTGCCCGATTTGGAACGACCGTCGGTCCGCAGATCGATGCCATCATCGAGGCGGGGCCGGCGCTGGTCATTCAGGAACTGGGCAATCTGGGTACGATTTTGATTGCGTTTCCTGTGGCCGTCTTTCTGCTGCGCATGGGTCGCGAGTCTATCGGCGCGACATATTCCATCGATCGTGAGCCCAACCTGGCCGTCATTGCAGATCGTTACGGGCTGAACAGCCCTGAAGGCGCGGGCGCCATGGGCGTCTATGCGACGGGCACCCTCATCGGAACGTTTGTTTTCGCCATCATGCCGCCTTTGATTCATTCCCTGGGCTGGTTCGATTACCGCGCTCTTGCCATGTCCTGCGGTGTCGGTTCGGGCAGTATGCTTGCAGCCTGCACGGGTGGACTGGTTGCCATCATTCCCGAGAGCAAGGACGTCATTCTGGCTCTGGCTGCTGCCAGCAACATTCTGACATATGCGACGGGTCTCTATGTCGGCCTGTTCGTTGCCCTGCCGCTCACGGAATGGCTTTACCGCAAGGCGCGCCCGAACGACCCTGCCAATTCTGCCCTGAAGGAGACACGTGTATGAGCATTCCTCACGCCACCCCCGTGGAACACGAACTTCCGCAGCATGGTGAAGACGAGCGCAAGATCAACGTCATCAGCTATTCCGGCCTTCTGATCGTTGCCTGTGCCATCGGCCTTGTCTCCAACTGGATCGCTACAGGCACCAATCCCATTGTCGCCCTTCCGGGAATGGTGGTTCTTTACGCCCTTTCCGTCGCAGGGCTGCTGATGGCACGTTACATCCCCTTGTCTCTTCCCTCCGTCGCGTGGACATCCTTGCTGGCCATTGTGGTGACGATCCCCGGTGTTCCCGGTTCCGCCTGGACACTTGCGCAGGTTCAGTCGCTGAACTTTCTGGCGCTGGCCACACCGGCGCTGGCCTATGGTGGCCTTGCCCTGACAAAGGGTGAGTTCGACATTGCGCGGAAGTCCGGCTGGAAGATCGTTATCGTGGCGATCTGCGTGATGTTCGGGACCTATATGGGCTCGGTCGTGATCGCTGATCTTTCATTACGGCTGAGTGGCAACTAAGAATGACGTGTGGTCGCCATGTTCGGCGACCACACCCACGACGAAAGGGAGTGACGCGATGGTTTCGATTTCGGGCGAAGAGATAGAAGAAGCGATTGGCTGGAGACACCATCTTCACCAGCATCCTGAACTCGGCTTCGAGGAACACGAGACATCGGCATTCATCGCCACACGTCTGGCGCAGTGGGGATACAAGATCCACACAGGCTACGGTAAAACGGGCATTGTGGGCACTCTGTCCAAGGGAAGTTCGCAACGGGCGATTGGCATCCGTGCCGATATCGATGCCCTGCCGATTGCCGAACAGTCAGGTGTTTCCCATGCCTCGCGCACACCCGGCAAGATGCACGCATGTGGACATGATGGCCATATCTCCATGGCGCTTGCAGCGGCGCGTGCTGCAAGCCGGTCCGAATTCGACGGAACCGTCCACTTCGTCTTCCAGCCTGCCGAGGAAAACGAAGGCGGCGGAAGAGCCATGGTCGAGGATGGGCTGTTTCGCGATCTTCCCATGGACCGCATCTTCGGTCTGCACAACTGGCCGGCGCTCGAGCTTGGAAAGCTGGTGGCCCGCGATGACCGGATGATGGCGGCTTTCGGAACATTCGAGATCAAGGTTACCGGTCGGGGCTCCCATGGCGCAATGCCGCATGAGGGGGCAGACCCCATCGTGGCGGCGTCCCAGATCGTCTCCGCGCTTCAGGCGATTGCCAGCCGCAATGTGTCGCCACTCGAATCCGCTGTTGTCTCCGTCACCCAGATCCATGGTGGCGACGCCTGGAACGTCATTCCCGAAGAGGTTGTCATCAAGGGAACGACACGCTGGTTCGAAGAAACCATCGGTGCAAAGATCAAGGATCGCATCTCGGTCATCGCCAACAATGTCGCTGCAAGTTTTGAATGTAGCGCGTCCCTGGATTATCTCTCCCGCTATCCCGCGACGATCAACGATCCCGAAAGCGCACGGATCGTGCGTCAGTCGGCAGCCAGCCTGTCGGAGATCGAGATCGTTGATGCGCAACCGAGCATGGCCGCAGAGGACTTTGCCTTCATGTTGCGTGAAAAGCCGGGATGCTACTTCTGGCTTGGTGCGAAGAAAGAGGGCAGAAATCCGGGCCTGCATTCGTCCTTTTTCGATTTCAACGACCAATTGCTGCCGTTGGGAGCGCGCATGTGGCTGGCGCTCATCGATAGCCAGCTTCCTAAAGCCGGATAGATCACGCTGGCGTCCATGACATATTGACTGCATTTGCTTGATGGCAAATATGCTGCCATGGAAACGCTGGATGCCAAAGCCTTAAGAATATTCATTGCCGTCGTGCGGTGTGGTTCGATCCGTAGCGCCGCTGAGCATCTCGGCGTCGCTGCTTCCGTCGTCAGTCGCCAGATCGCTGATACCGAGAAGAATGTCGGCCTACCCCTCTTTAACAGGACCAGCCGTGGCGTCGGTTTGACGGATGCCGGGGGCTTGGTTCTGGACCATGCCCAGCGCGTCATCGAAGACAGCGGCCTGCTGTCTGAACAACTGAACCAGTTGCGCGGTGTTCAGCAGGCGCGCGTGCGTGTGTGCTGCGGCGAAGGATTTCTGGGAGATCTCATCGAGCACGGGCTTAAAAGTTTCGCCAATGTGTATCCTTCCGTCAGCTACAATCTGACGCTCGGCAGTACCGACAAGGTGCAGGAAGATGTTGCAAACGGCGATGTCGATATCGGTATTGCCTACAACCCGGTCATAGATACGCGCATTCGTTCGCTGGCTATTTCCCGCCAGCCGCTGTGTCTGGTTGCTGCACCGGGGCATCCTCTGCTTCTCGAGCAGTCGGTCTCTCTGGAAGCCTGCCTTGAAGCGTCGCCCTACGCGCTTCTGACCAAAGGGCATGGCGTCACCCAGCTTGTGAGCCGCACCGCTGCGGATGTCGGTTTAGCCGTGGCGCCCATGTTGGAAACGCCATCTATCGATGTGCTCCGGCGTTTCGTCATGGCGGGGCTGGGAATAACCTTTCTGCCGCGCTTTGCCGTCACCACCGAGATTACTAGAAGCGCACTCGGCGTGGTCGAGCTGAGCGATCCCCTGCTTGCTCAGGCAAGCGCCTACCTCATGGTCAAGGCGCGTCGTCGGCTGCCGATATCGGTCGAGCGTCTCGGCAGTTTCCTGGCGTTCGAAATGACCGCTTTCCAGCAGTAAGTTGCGTTGCTTGGCGAGCAACGCGCTGTTCCCTGTCGACCAGCTATCGGGATCACACGAATAATGACAGCCTGTCTTCTTGATTGACCGCCTTATTGCTCGGGCGGCAACGCGAAGAGGTTTACAGAATGTCTAACAATAATAAGGGAATAGTCGGGGTCGTCGGCCTTGGCAGCATGGGCCTTGGAATGGCCCAGACATTGGCAGCAAGTCAATTCGAGACGCTTGGATTCGACCTGTCGGAGGAGCGTCGGGCGCTGGCAGCGAAAAGCGGTGTGACGCCGGTTTCAACGATCAGCGAACTTTTCGAAAAGTCAGCATTTCTCGTCTTTTCGCTACCCACGGCAAAGGACGTTGCCGGTGTCGTCAACAACCACATCGGTGTTCTCGACGCCCGTCAGGGGCAAAAGATCGTCATCATCGATACCTCCACCTCCGAACCGGATGTGAGCAGGGAACTTGCCGACAAGCTGGCAGGGCTCGGACACGGCTTTCTCGATGCTCCGGTCAGCGGCGGACCAGCCGGTGCGGCGAGTGGCAAGCTGACCATGATGATCGGTGGCTCGGATGAAGATGTGGCCGTTGCGGGGCCGGTTATCGAGGCCATGAGTGCCAAGGCGCTGCATGTGGGACCAAGCGGCGCAGGCAATGTTGCAAAGCTGGTCAACAACCTTCTTGCTGCGGCGCACATGGTTACGACCAGTGAAGGACTGAAACTGGCCGCTGCGGCCGGCATCGATCCGGAAGCTGCATTGCGTGTGCTGAATGCGGCTTCCGGCCGCTCCATGATCAGCGAGGTCCATTTCCCGACCTGGATCATGTCCGACCGTTTTGATAGCGGCTTTTCAATGGGGTTGATGCGCAAGGACGTGCGGCTGGCAAGCGAGTTGGCCGCCCGCACGGGTGCAGAGCTTCCGCTGGCAGATGCGGTGGCAAAGCTTTGGGCAGGTTCCACCGAACTCAACGACACAGACGACTTTACCCGCATGGGCGCTTTCAAAAGCGCAGGGAAGTAAAGGGAGATGACGATGACAGATATGAGCACCGCGCAGGATCAGGGCGCCCGCATTGGCGAGATTTTGAAGAGTGTAGCGGGTACGACTGAGATCGGCAGCTTTGTTGACGGTCAGATGGTCAACGGCGGCGGCGATGAGTTGTCGCTGACCGATCCGTCCAGCGGCAAGGTTTTTGCGACCTTCAAGGACGCCGACCAGAGCGTTATCGATGCAGCGATGGATGCCGCAGCTAAGGCGCAGAAGGAATGGATGAAGCTGACGGCCTCCGCACGCGGACGCGTCATGTTTGAGATCGGTCGTGAAATCCGCGCTCATGCCGATCAGATCGCCGAGATCGAAAGCCGGTCCGCAGGACGCCCCATTCGCGATATTCGCGGTGAGGTGGTCAAGGTTGCCGAGATGTTCGAATATTATGCGGGCTGGTGCGACAAGATCCATGGCGAGGTCATTCCTGTGCCCACGTCTCACCTCAACTATACCCGCAATGAGCCTATTGGTGTCGTTGTCCAGATCACGCCGTGGAATGCCCCGCTGTTTACCGGCGGCTGGCAGATCGCACCGGCGATTTGCGCAGGCAATGGCGTCGTCATCAAGCCATCTGAACTCACTCCGCTCAGCACCATCCTGCTCGGCATTCTGTGCGAAAAGGCCGGTGCGCCGCGCGGGCTCGTCAATGTCATCGCGGGCCAGGGCGTTACCGCCGGACAGGCGGCTGTCACGCACTCCAAGACGGGACTGGTTGTCTTTGTCGGCTCTGCCTATGCGGGTTCCCTCATTGCATCTGCCGCCGCCAAGAGCGTTGTGCCGTGCATTCTCGAACTTGGTGGCAAGTCCGCCAATATCGTTTTTGAAGATGCCGACATCGACCGGGCCATTCTGGGCGCACAGGCCGCCATCTTCGGCGGTGCCGGGCAAAGCTGCGTGGCAGGATCAAGGCTTCTCGTCCACCGCTCCGTGCATCAGAAATTTGTTGAAAGATATGCGCAGGCCGCAAAGCGCATACCGGTCGGCAACCCGCTTCTCGATACGACGCAGATCGGCCCAATCAACAACTTGCGCCAGTGGTCGAAAATCGACGAGCTTGTGCAGAAGGGCATCGGCGAGGGGGCGACACTCGTCGCCGGTGGCGGCAAGCCGACTGAACTTCAGGAGACCGGCGGATTCTACTACGCGCCGACAATTCTGGACAATGTCTCGCCGCAGGCAACCCTTTCCAAGGAAGAAGTCTTCGGCCCTGTCGTCGGTGTAACGCCTTTCGACACTGAGGAGGAAGCCGTCGCTCTCGCCAACGACAACCCCTATGGTCTTGCAGGCGCTGTCTGGACACAGAATGTCGGCCGTGCACACCGTGTTGCTTCGCAGGTGCGTGCAGGAACCTTCTGGATCAACGGCTACAAGACGATCAGCGTGATGTCGCCATTTGGCGGCTTCGGGAAGAGCGGCTATGGCAGATCGAGCGGTAAAGATGCGCTTCTGGCATACACGCAGACCAAGAGCATCTGGGTAGAAACAGCTGCCCAGCCTGCTGTCGCTTTCGGCTACGTCGCCTGATAAATTCTGGTCTACGCATGTAAAACACCCGGCAACTGAAAAGTGCCGGGTGTTTTGCGTTCAAGGGGTCACAAATGGTTCAGCCGAAGGCCAATGTGACGTGGCAGGAATTTGTCGTATCGCCATAAAAAAAATTGGCGACTCGAAGGCCGCCAATTCGGTTTCAGCCTGTGCACGCTCTCATGGGATAGCGATAACGGCCTCGATTTCAACCTTTGCGCCCTTGGGCAGGGCTGCGACCTGATAGCAGGCGCGGGCCGGATAGGGCTTCTCGAAAAATGTCGCATAAGCCGCATTGATATCGGCAAAGGCGCCGAGGTCCGTCAGTAGAACCGTCGTCTTAACTGTGTTCGAAAGGCTGGTCCCGCCGGCTTCAGCGATGGCTGCAATGTTTCGCAAGCATTGTTGTGCCTGCGGAACCGGGTCCTCACTGTTGAATTCCCCGGTTGCCGGGTCGATCGGCAGGGCGCCGGATACGAAAAGCAGATTGCCCGTGCGGATCGCTTGCGAGAATGGGCCGACGGCGGCTGGCGCTTTGTCTGTGTGCACTTCTTGCAGCATTTGTTATCTCCGATAAAAGCTCGCCCTGGAAACCTCGCCGCTGGGCAAGGCAGCGGTCATCACGTGCCCGCCGCCTTTTCCCATCGAAAAGTTTCGACGGCCGCACCTTGGTTGGTTTATCCAGGCTCAGACTCAGCCCATGCGTTCTGACGCGTAGGAACCCGGCGATGGCGGGAAGACCACCGTCTTGTTGCCGTTGATGAAGACGCGGCCATGAATGTGCGCGTGGATGGCGCGGGCGAGAACCTGACTTTCCACGTCACGGCCAAGGCTGACATAATCTTCGGCGCTTTGTGCGTGCGTCACGCGGACAATATCCTGCTCGATGATCGGGCCCTCGTCCAGATCCGCCGTTACATAATGGGAGGTCGCACCGATGAGTTTCACGCCGCGCTCAAAGGCCTGCTTGTAGGGGTTCGCACCCTTGAAGCTCGGCAGGAAGGAGTGATGGATGTTGATGATCCGGCCGGACATCTTCCTGCACATATCATCCGACAGCACTTGCATGTAACGGGCGAGAACGATGAGTTCCGCGCCGCTTTCTTCAACGATGCGCATCTGCTCGGCTTCGGCAACCGGTTTGTTTTCCTTGGTCACCTTGATGCAGTGGAAGGGAATGTCGTGGTTTACGACGACGCGCTGATAATCCATGTGGTTGGAGATCACGCCGACGATATCGATCGGCAGCGCGCCGATCCGCCAACGGTAGAGAAGGTCATTCAGGCAGTTGGCCGAAGCGCGACACCATGAGGATGACCTTCTTCTTCTCCATTTCATCGGAGAATTCGGCGTTGGCTTCGTATTTCGCAGCAATGGCGCCGAAACCTTCACGCAGTTGGTCGAGTGTCCGGCCTTCTTCAGACTTGAAGCTGATCCGCATAAAATAGCGTCCGGTATCGGCGTCGTCGAATTGTGCGCTATCGGAGATATTGCATCCATTGTCTGCCAGATAGGATGCGATGGCTGCGGTAACGCCGCGGATAGAAGGGCAGGCGACGCGCAGGGCGTAGCGAAACTGACTGCTGGTCATGGTTCGGTTCCCGTTTGTAGTTAGGCTGCCAGCCCATGCTGGCGGCGAAATGCTGTAAGTGTGTTGGAAAGCAGGCAGGCAATCGTCATAGGTCCCACTCCGCCCGGAACGGGAGTAATGGCTCCGGCATGGCCCGCTTCATCATAGGCGACATCGCCGACGATCCGCGATTTACCGTCCTGAACGATCCGGTTGATGCCGACGTCGATGACCACGGCGCCGGGCTTGATCCAGTCGCCGCGCACAAGGCCGGGACGGCCTACGGCAACGACGAGGATATCGGCAGCTCTGCACAGTTCCTGAGTATTGCGGGTCTTGGAATGCACGATCGTGACCGTGCAATTGGCGTTGAGCAGCATCTGCGCCATCGGCTTGCCGACGATGTTGGATTTTCCGATAACGACCGCGTTCAATCCCGCCAGATTGTCACCGAGCCGGTCCTTCAGCAGCATCATGCAGCCAAGCGGCGTGCAGGGAACGAGCGCTGGCTGACCGGTGGCAAGGCGGCCGGCATTGGCGATGTGGAAGCCATCGACATCCTTGTCGGGATTGATGGCCTGGATGACCGCGCTCGGATCAAGATGCTTTGGCAAGGGTAACTGCACCAGAATGCCGTGAACCTGCGGGTCGGTGTTGAGCCGTTCGATCAGGGACATCAACTCCGACTGCGAAGTCTCGGCCGGTAGCCGGTGTTCGAAGGAATTCATCCCGGCAGCTACGGTCTGGCGGTGCTTGGAGCCCACATAAACCGCGCTTGCCGGATCATCGCCCACGAGCACGACGGCCAGGCCAGGGACTTTGCCGGTTTCGGTCAGCAGGCCAGCGACATCGCTCTTGAGGTGCTCGAGCATACCGGCTGCAAAAGCCTTGCCGTCGATGACGTTTGCTTGTTGAAGTCTGTCCATTCCCATGTCGTTGTCTTTCCTGAGAGCGAAGATTGGCCTGAAAGCGAAGAGCGGCCTGAGAGCGAAGAGTGGATGCATCAGGCAGGTATGAAGATGCCGCGCGTGCAGGCTGCCCGCGCGGCATACATCAAGCGTTCGGGCGATGAGATCTTGTATCAGTGGCCGTAGACGGGGAAACGGCGGGTCAGGTCGGCAACAACTGCCTTGGCACCTTCAACCACGTCGTCTGCCTTGCCTGCAGCTTCAGCATCGATCAAATCAGCGATGACGTTGCCCAATGCCTTGAACTCGCCTTCCTTAAGACCACGCGTCGTGGCGGCTGATGTTCCCAGGCGCATGCCTACCCATTCAGCCGGACGTGGGCTGTCGCCAGGGATCGGGTTCTTGTTCGATGTGATGTTGGCACGCGCCAGAACCACCTCGACCTGCTTGCCGTTCAAGCCCTTGCTGGAAAGATCGAGCAGCACGATATGCGTATCCGTTCCGCCTGACACGATGCGGATGCCGCGCTCGATGAGCGTGTCGGCAAGTACCCGCGCATTCGCCTTGACCTGATGGGCATAGACCTTGAAATCGTCGCGAAGTGCTTCGCCGAGGCAGACGGCTTTCGCGGCCAGAACGTTGCTGTGCAGGGAGCCCTGAACGCCTGGGAATACGGCTGCCTGGAGTTTCTTGAACCACTCTTCGTTGTTGGTCAGAATAAGACCACCACGTGGTCCGCGCAGCGTCTTCGTCGTGGTGCAGGTCACGATATCGGCATGTGGAAACGGCGATGGGTGAGCGCCACCTGCCACGAGACCGGCGATATGCGCCATATCGACCATGAAGTAAGCGCCGACCTTCTTTGCGATCTTCGCCATGCGCTCGAAGTCGAGTTCGCGCGGATAGGCCGAGCCGCCCGTAATCAGCAGCTTTGGACGAACCTCTTCGGCAATCCGTTCCATCTCGTCATAATCGATGACTTCGTTCTGCGGATTGACATTGTAGTTGTGGGCCTCGAACCAGCGACCGGACAGGTTGGCCTTCATGCCGTGCGACAGGTGGCCACCGGCTGCCAGATCGAGCGCAAGAACCTTCTCGCCCGGCTTCATCAGAAGGAAGAACACGGCCAGATTGGCCTGGGTGCCGGAGTGAGGCTGGACGTTGGCATAAGCGCAGTTGAACAATTGCTTGGCGCGGTCGATCGCCGCCTGTTCCACCACATCGACAAATTCGCCGCCGCCATGGAAGCGGTTGCCGGGGTAGCCTTCCAGCGTCTTGTTCGTCATCTCATGGCCGAGTGCGTCGAGCACCGCGCGGCTGACAATGTTTTCAGATGCGATAAGCTCGATCTGGTTCTGCTGGCGGTCTCGCTCATTTGCAAGCGCGCCTGCAACGAGAGGATCACGCTCCTCGACACTGGTTGCGAAAAAAGCCTTTGCCACGTTGTCCATGGTCCCTCTCAAAAAGTTCCGTTTTCCTTGAGATGAGAAACTAAAGTGGAGAACGATCCAGAAAAAGTTAATAATATTTTCTTATAGCGTAAGCTGTGCTAATCATTTTCCGTCACCGGGAGAGAAATCATGGACGTTGGCCGACTGCGTGCGCTCAGAGAATTGTCGATCCGAAAAACAATGGCGGCTGTGGCAGAAGCGCTTTACGTATCCCCTTCTGCGGTGTCCCAGCAAATTGCATTGCTGGAAGAAGAGGTTGGCATAAAGCTGATAGAGCGGCGCGGACGCGGGGTCGTCATGACACTGGCGGGCCAGAAGCTCGTGGAGCGTGCGGAAAAAATACTGACGGAAATCGAATCCGCCAAGGTCGATATCTCTGAGCTGAAAAGCGTGATCTCGGGCGAGTTGCGCGTAGCCGCATTTCCATCCGTTGCGGCCGCACTCATTCCGAAGGTCGTGCGTCAGCTGTCGGAAATCCACCCTCATCTCACCATCCAGTTCGAGGAAATGGAGCCGGAGGAAAGCGTTGCGGCACTTCGCAGTTGGCATACGGACATAGCCATCATCGATGACCTCAACATGCCAACAGGCGCGCTGGACCCGAACATAGAAACCATCTACCTGACCGAAGATGTATTCAATGTGATGGTATCCAAAGACCACAAGCTTGCCGAGCAGCCGACCGTAAAACTGAAGTCACTCCGTGACGAACGGTGGGCAATCGACACGGCCTCGGAAACCTACAACAGCATGCTGGTGGAGGCGTGCCGGTCCGTTGGCTTCAAGCCCAACATTGTTGCGCGCTGTAAGGGCTTTGAAGTCACCATTGCCATGATCCGCGAAAACTACGGCATCTCGATGCTGCCGGGTCTGCGCGCCAGCCACGACCTTGAAGACGTATGGGTATGCAAGGTCGTGCCGGAGATCAGGCGCAAGATCTTCTTGGCGTTCCGCAAATCAGAGAAACGAAGCCAGGCGATACAGATTTTCATCGATCACATGATGGCGAAATCAAAGCCCTGAATGGCGGATTGAATAGGCAGCTCTCAGGCCGCCAAAGCCCTCTCAAGGAACGATTCGTACTGGTCCTGTGGCACGAACAGGCCGCCGGTTGTCCAGACCACATGGGTCGCCTTTCGCATATCGCTTATGCCCTGCTGTTGGCAAAACTTTTGGCCGGAGCGATGATTGACGAGGAAATCAGGCCCGGCGAAGGCCGCCGCCGCCGATGGCTCCAGTCGAATGTTCTGCGTTTCGTGGGAAAGGCGCAACCAGCGAAAAAGATCGGCGTCTTTGACCGTGAACACGCCCGCGAGCATGTTGCGCATGACCCTTGCGACAAAGGCTGACATTCTGGCAACGGCCATTCCGTCGGCTTCCGTGCGGTTCGTCAATCCCACGTCATAGACAGATACGAGTTCTTCCGAACCGCTCATCATGTGAACCATGGCACAGGGAGACTCGACGGGTTCTACGAAAAAGCAGTGTACGTTATCACCAAATACTTTTTTGGCACCATATGTCACACCGCCCGGCGCGCCGCCGATTCCGCAAGGCAAATAAAGGAAAAGCGGATGTTGCGCGTCCACCACGATCCCAAGAGCGTGGAGTTGCTCGGCAAGTTCCGATGCCGCAACGCTGTAACCGAAAAACAATTGTTGAGATTGCTCATCGTCCACGAAATAAATCGAGGAATCCTGTTCTGCCTCCAGCCGGGCGTTCTCCACAGCGACCGTGTAGTCGGCCTGATGCTGGACGACATCGACGCCGAGCTTGGTAAGCCGTTCAACTTTCCACGGCTTTGCGTCCGAAGACATGTGAACGGTAGCCCTGAAGCCAAGCGCGCGTGCAGCAACGCCAACGCTAAGACCGAGGTTGCCGGTACTCCCAACGGCGATGGTGTATTTGGAAAAGAGTTCTTTCGCGTCTTTTTCGGAAAGCTTGCGGATATCATCGTTCTTTCCAAGGATTCCCTCACGGATTGCAAGAGATTCCGCAAACAAGAACACCTCATACACCCCGCCGCGCGCTTTTATCGAGCCCGCCACGGGAAGAGCGTTGTCGGCTTTGACCAGCACCCTGCCGAACGCCTCGCTGCCGTAACCAAGTGCCTCGCGAAGTGCCGTCAACTCAATGAGATCCGAACGAATGGCGCCTCCGCTGGCCTCAAGCTCTGGAAAACAGGTCTGAAGCAAGGGTGCAAGTCGTTCCCAGTTCGCCTTCGCCTCGTCCACGAGCTGTGGCCGAACAGGAAGATGAGCGTCATTGATCGACCCGTTTCGATACTCGGTGTTTAGCCACAGCGTGGGACGCGAAGCCAGAACATCTTCGCGGGCTGGGTCGTCTGGTAGCGTTATTGTCATGTCCAACCTTCAATTGTATATCTAGCCGTGTCAGCTAAATCGAACCCGGATGCTTCGGTGCATGGTTGCCCGAAATTTAAGATGAAAGCCCACCATCTGCATCCTCTTTCCCGAACATTAGACACCGTCATCCGCGAATAAAAGTTAATACTTTTTTGTGATTACATTACCTCTTCTAATCAATCGCTCGCGATCGGGTCTCTACATTGAGATAATTTGGTCCTCACAAAAGGCCCCCGAAATCTTAGAGCGAGATTGGTCGCCGCCATCGGAAAATCGATCTTGCGAGCGCCATAGAACCGACGTCACAAATGGGCAGGACTGCTTCAGGATGAGGTCGAACTGATAGGTTCGCCGAGGTGCTGCTTCTGCGATGCTCTCCAGAGAGCGTGAATCCAGATGGCTGGTTTATGCCTCGCGCTTGCAACAGATGGGTCTTTCGAAGAGCAGTGAGCCACTGCAGAACATCGGCACCTTCTCATTCTCGCGTGAAACGAGCATAGTTCGAACGGTCGACATTTTTCTCCGCGTTCCCTGAGGCATCCGCAAGACGCAGATGCATATGGCCTCCTGCTGGTCCGGCGGACAATAGTCTGTTCTTCAGGGGCCTGTAATATGATGCAGATTTGCAACGCTCGGATGTTGTAAGGTCAAGTTGCAATAAGGTGATTGAAATACTCATCTTTCATCGATTAGTTACCCCTCACTAGGGTTACTGGTGTGAGGGGATAATGACATTTTTTAATAATTTGCGGTCACTTCGTGGCTCGACGGCCATTGCCATAGTGGCAGGGGCAGTTTCTATCGGGCCGGGCACGCCGATTGCGATGGCTCAGGATGCTGCGACGACTGAAGAGGATACAACGACACTTCCAACGATCGTCGTTACCGGGGAAAAATTTGGACGCGATCAGTTTACTACCTTCACAAGTGTCGAAGTTTTTACGGGTGGAGAGCTTCATGATCTCGTCCGGCCGACACTCAATGATGCGCTGAACAGCGCGCCCAACATCCGCTCATTTTTGAGCGGCGAAGGTAATTCTGACATTGTAATTCGCGGTCTAAGCTCCGAGGGTGTAACCGCTCCGAGCCGCTCGAACCCGGTCATTTCTGTGGTGGTGGACGGTGCGGAACAGGGTGTTGAGGCAACGCGGCGTGGAACGCGAGGCGTCTGGGATGTCGAGCAAGTCGAGGTTCTGCGTGGCCCGCAATCCACTATACAGGGGCGCAATGCCCTCGCGGGCTCGGTCGTCATCAAGACGAAAGATCCGACCTATACTCCGGAAGCAAGTTTTGAAGGCGTGACTGGAACTGACAAATACAGATCGGGCGCCTTTGCCGTTTCAGCACCGATCGTCAAGGACGAATTGGCATTTCGTATCGCGGGACAAGTCTTCCGTGGAGAAAACGGTATCCACTATGTCGATCCGTCTATTTCAGATGTAGGCGAAAACGAATTCGAGGAAATTCGCGGCAAGCTGCTGTGGGAACCAGCCGAATGGGCCGGATTTAAGGGCCTTTTCACTGTCAGCCGCACACATGACAAACCGGCATGGGGGGCTGTGAGCGGTCCTGACTTCTTCGCTAGACGTTTCGATGCCACGACTGCAGAACGGCGGGATACATACGTCAACCGTTACATCGCCGACTTGAGTTATGAATTTAACGAAGACTGGAAAATACAGTCGATTACCTCCTTCGTAGACACGGATGTGGATATCAACTCTCCTCGGACTTCGACGCTTACGGCGTTTCAATTCATTCGCGACGACACGCGTGAGGGCGGTGATTTCTCCCAGGATATCCGCTTGACCTACGGATCGGAAGATTCGCAGTTTTCGGGTGTCTTCGGTGTTTTTGCGGGCCGATCCACCTTCGATCTCGATTCGAACATTCAGGCGGTTGCAGACCCGTCCATTCCGTTCATCCTGCCATTTCAGCTGCTACAGGCAAAGAACGAAAGCGAGACAGTCGCGCTCTATGCGGACACCCGCTACGAGTTCGTCGATCGCTGGACGTTGCTGTCGGGTGGACGTTTGGTTCATGACAAAGTCTCGGCAAATTACACGGGGAGCCTTCTCGATATTTCCACGTTCGGGTACGTCCCTCTTACCGAAAACAATTCGGTTTCAAACACCGAGTTCCTGCCGAAGATCGGCCTGGCCTTCGAATTGGACGAGAATCAAAATCTGGCCGCGACCGCCACTAAAGGCTACAGACCGGGCTTCTCTGAGCTTGTGATTGGCACCACGACAGTCAACAAAGTCGACCCTGAAACTCTCTGGGCCTATGAACTTGCCTACCGTTCCAAGTGGCTGGAAGACAGGCTGCAGGTTAACGGCAACATCTTCTACTACGATTATAAGAACCAACAGGTTCCGCTTGAATTCGACCCTCGCTTCCCTGGCCAAACAATCAGCCTCAATGCTGCGGAATCGCATTCCTACGGTGCGGAACTCGACATTCGCTACAGTTTCGATAATGGCCTAGAGCTGTTTGGTGGCTTGGGTCTGATGAAAACAAAATTCGATAAGGGCGACTTCGCAGGCAACGAGTTTCCCGAAGCACCGTCTCTCACCGCCTCTTTCGGTGGCATTTACAAGCATGAGAGCGGTCTCTTCGCAGGTGGCGACGTGTCCTTCACCGATGGCTACTACAGCAAAGGCGACGTCAACAATCTGCGGTCGCTTGATTCGTTTACTGTCTTGAACGCAAACGTTGGCTACGAGAAAGACAACTTCAAGATCACTGCCTTTGCCCAAAACCTTCTGGATGAAGAGTATCTGACCTCGATTGCGACCAATGGACAAACCGCCACAGTCGGCGAAGGTCGATCATTCGGCATACGCGTAAACGCCACCTTCTGAACAATCTGACAAGCCCTTCAGGCTTCTTCAAACCCGCCAGGCCGTCCAGCTTGGCGGGTTTTTCGTTCTACGGGGTAACGTCATCCACGGGAACGCAGATCGGAGCCTTGCTCTGCGGTTCGATCATGATCGTCACATCCACATCGAAGACGCGCTTGACCGTTTCTGGTGTCAGGACATCGGCGGGTGCACCTTCGGCGACAATTGCACCCTGTTTCAAAAGGACGAGATTGTCAGCGTAGCGGGCCGCCTGATTGAGGTCGTGCAGGACCGCAACGACGGTCACGCCGCGTTCCCGAACAAGCTTTTGCGCCAGACGCAGCGTATCGATCTGATGGGATAGGTCGAGAAACGTGGTGGGTTCGTCGAGCAAGAGAACGCTGGTTCGTTGCGCCAGGGTCATCGCAATCCAGGCGCGCTGTCGCTGGCCGCCCGAGAGAGTATCAAATGTCTCGCCCGCCAGATGTGCCGTGTCGGTCACCGCGAGCGCCTCTTCGCAGGCTTCGTCGTCCTCCTTCGTCCAGCGGCCAAAAAGGCTACGATGCGGATAACGGCCCTGCCTGACCAGATCCTTCACCGACATGCCCTCTGGTGCCGACTGATTTTGGGAAAGAAGCCCGATATGTTGCGCCAGTTCCCTTCGCCCAAACGTCGAAATCGAGCGGCCGTTCATCATCACGCTGCCGTGCTGTGGCCGGATAAGACCAGCCAAGGCACGCAACAGGGTCGATTTTCCGCAGCCATTGGGACCGAGAAGCACCGTGAAGGCCGCTTCAGGAACGGAAAAATCGAGTTTGCGCAGGATAAGCCTTGCACCGTAGCCGATCGAAGCCTCGTGCGTTTGAAGGATAGGGAGGCCAGACTGTTCAGACATTTCTCTTCCGCCACATGAGATAAGCAAAGAATGGCGCCCCCAGAATAGCCGTCATCAAACCGACGGGCAGCGGCGCTGGCGTAAACAATGTGCGCGCCGCAAGGTCAGCTCCCACCACCAGAAGTCCGCCAGAAAGTGCCGTGACCGGCAGCATGAGGCCATGAGAATGCCCGACGAGCGAGCGAGCAATGTGCGGCGCGATGAGACCCACGAATGCCAACAGACCGGCCGCAGCCACTGCGGCACCAGACAGGACCGCGCAAAGGACGAACATCACGGCACGGATCAGTTCGACGCGTTGCCCTCGCGCCCTTGCGGTCTCGTCGCCCAAGATCAGCAGGTCCATTTCCCGCGCGATCAGGGCACTGCCCGCCATGCCGATCGTGAGCCATGTCGCAAGCGTGCGGATTTTATCCCAGGTGCTGTTATAGATGCTGCCGGAAAGCCAGACCATCGCGCGCTGCACCGCCTGGGGCTCTCCGAAGGTCGAGATGAAGTTTGCTCCGGCCCCGGCGAGCGAACTGAGGCCAATGCCGATGAGAATGATGCGCAGCGAAGAGCTGCCGCTGTTCCATGACAGGGCATAGATCGCGAGCGACATTGCGAGGGCTCCGGCAAAAGCAAGCCACGACAGCAGGTGTGTGGGAGGCACCTCAAACCTGACGATGACGATGACCGCTGCAAGGGCCGCGCCGGCATTGACGCCGATCAGACCCGGTTCCGCCAATGGATTTCGCAGCACTGACTGGGCAATCATGCCCGCAACGGCAAGCGACGCGCCAACAAGGAAGCCCATGACGAACCTTGGAAGACGAATATCGCGAATAATCTGTATGGACTGTGCATCCGCCGCCGAACTGTCGGTGAGGACCGCAAGGATCTGCGCCATTTCGATATGGTGGTCGCCAATCGCCAGAGCCGCAAACAGCATGGCGACGGATAAGCCCAACAGGATGAGAACGCTGCGCATCAACCGATCCCACCGGCGCGCGACCGCGCCAGCCAGATGAAGAATGGCGCGCCCACCAGGGCAAGCGTCACGCCAACCGGGACGTCGATACCGGTCAGACTTCGTTGCAGACCGTCCGCCATAACAACCAGTAAGGCCCCCGAAAGCGCACAGAAAGGCAAGATCCAGCGATAATCGGTGCCGAGGCTCAAGCGTACCATGTGTGGCACCACAAGTCCGACAAACCCTATAGGGCCTGCCAGTGCGACCGAACTTCCTGCCATCAGGACCACCAGGGCTCCCGCAACAAGTCTCCATAACAGGACATTCTGCCCCACCGCTTGCGCGACATCCGCCCCGAGACTGAGCGTCGTCACCTCCCTTGCAAGCAGCAGAGTGGCGGCGACTCCAGCAAGCGCAAAGGGCGCAACGGCTGCGACGGAAGCCATTTCCTTCCCGGTCAATGAACCAACCGACCACAATCTGATGATGTCAATGGCCTTCATGTCAAAGATCAGGATGGATGCGCATATCGAGGCGAGGAAAACGCTCAGCACTGCGCCCGACAGGGCAAGCTTCACAGGCGTTACACCCGATGCGCCCGCTGACGCGATCACGTAGACGATGGCCCCGGCGACAGCGGCGCCTCCGAAAGCAAACCAAAGGAAGACAAGCGGCGATTGAGCGTCGAATAAGACGATGGAAATAACCACGGCAAAGGCGGCACCTGCGCTTATGCCCAGCAAATCCGGGGAAGCCAATGGATTGTTCGTAACCGCCTGCATCAGGGCTCCGGCCACACCCAGCGTCGAACCCACGATGATGGCGGCAAGAACGCGCGGAAGCCTGATTGTGGAGATAACCAGATCCTGATGGGTTGTTCCCTCTGAAATGATCGCAGACAATGCATCGCTGAGTGATATCGCGGTGGTCCCTATGGTCAGTGACCACAGGCTTAAAGTAGCAAGCAGCAATGCCAGCAGGCCGAAAGCAACAATCCGTGTCGCAGGGATGTTACGCCCCGCCGACTTGATGACCTCCATGTCAGGGCCTCGGGATGATGTAGGTTTCGATGTCATCGAGAACCTTGTTGGCCGAAGCTAGACCGCTGAACTCCATCCAGGTCGCTGCGTCCACGCGGTAGACGCGGCCCGCTTTCACAGCTGGCAGCATTTTCCAGAACGGACTGGCGAGCACCGCCTCATGCCTGCCGCTGGTGGCTGAATCGTTGGATCCGCCAACGATATAGAGCAGGATATCTCCATCCAGCCCAGCCAACCCCTCGAAATCAAGGCGTTTCGTACCGACCTTCTTTTCGGATGTTTCGAAATCCGTGCGCTTGACACCTGCCTCTCGCAGCACCTCAAACGGTGCCCATGCGTCCGGTTCATCGAGGTAGACCTGGAATTCCCAAGGCGTGATGCGAACGACGGAGACGCGCAAATCCTTTGGAATCCGCTCGCGAACAGCCGCAACGCGTTTTTCATAGTCAGCGAAGCGATCTTCGATTTTACCGTCGACGCCGGCGACGTTTGCCAGCGTGCGATAATATTCTTTCCAGTTCGCCCCAGTCAGCAGTGCCGTGGGTGCCAGCCGCGATGCCATCTGGTACGCTTCCTCACCCAGGAAGTCGCTGCCAATGATGAGATCGGGCTGAAGCGCGACGATTTTTTCAATGCTGGGCTCCATGAAAGACCCGAGATCCACCACACCCGCAGCCTCGGCTTTTGCTTTCAGATCTTTATCGCTCATCCCGAAAAGCGGCGCGCCGACGACAGGCAGGCCAAGCTCCAGTGCTATGCCAAGGCTGAACGTCGGGACAAGGGAAACGATACGCTTCGGCTCCTTGGGCGCACAGAGAGGCGGATGGAGAAAAGCGCCTTGCTGGATAAGCCTGCCGTCGCATTGGGCGAAAACAGGGGTAGACAGCATAATACCTAGTAAAGCCCAAACGACGACTCGCATGAAGAACCTAAATATGAGGTTTGTGTTCATGTTAATTAGCCCGCCGAGCCGGCCGGCGCAATATGGAGAGAGCAGCGTGATGCAACCACAAAACCCTTGCACCGACCGGTGCTGCACATAGAGCACAGCTGCCGGCAGACCGCTGCCCGTATCCTTGAAGTGCAATTCGTCTCATCCGCTCCTTTCTCGAAAAAAACCGGCGTTTGACCGCGTTCATTCCGGCAGAGGCGTCTCGGATGTGACGGCTGTCGATGCATGGTTTGTGGCGGTCCTTATTCCGCGATACCTGAATTCGTAGTCACACGGTATCGGGGTTTACAGGCTGCCCGGTGGGGCTATTTTCGAGGCTAGCTCGCGTGTCGATGTGTGGTCAGTGTGGCGGAGCCGGGCGAAGGAGTTCGGTAGCCGTGCTGCATGACGGGGCGAGTGTGGAAACGGGCCTTCCCGGTGATGCCGGTAGCGCCATTGTCTTTGCCTGAATTCGTGGAAATCAAAGTGTTCGGATCGTTCCAGCATTCTCTTTCGCAGTCAGATGCGGATGCCGACGCTATGTCGTTGAAATGGGTCATTCTGGCGATTGCGTTGATCAGCGGCGTTGTCAACGTGCTGGCACTGACCTCGCCGCTTTTCATGCTGCAGGTTTATGACCGGGTTCTGGCGAGCGGAAGTGTGGAGACACTGGTCGGATTGGCGATCCTTGCCACGGGCATGTTTGTCATCCAGGCGGGTCTCGATATTATCCGTGCCCGCATCCTGCTTCGTATCGGTGAAGCCTTCGATGCCAGTTTGTCGAAGCGCGTCCATGACGCTGTCGTTCGGTTGCCGCTTTTGGGGCACTCTCCGCGAGATGGGCTGCAGCCGTTGCGGGACATGGATAATGTTCGCAGCTTCCTGGCCGGTTCGGGGCCAACCGCGTTTTTCGACCTGCCCTGGATGCCGCTCTATCTGTTCATTTGCTTCGCGTTCCATTTCTGGATTGGAATGACCGCGCTAGTGGGCGCCATTTGTCTCATTGCCCTGACGCTTCTGACGAACCTTTTTTCTCGCAAATCCATCCGCGAGGTGACGGCGCAGAACATGCAGCGCAATGGCCTTCTTGAGGATGCCAGACGCAATGCCGAGATTACTCGGGCGATGGGCATGGGCAAGCGCGTTGCGTTTCGCTGGGCAAGAGTTAACCGCGCTTATCTGGATGCCAACCGAAAGGCCGGTGACGTTTCTGGCGCGTTTGGAAGCATCTCCAGAATGGCGCGCCTGATGTTGCAGTCGGCAATTCTGGGTGTCGGTGCCTATCTTGTCATTCGCCAGGAAGCGAGTGGCGGGGTGATGATTGCAAGCTCCATCATGATGGGGCGGGCGCTGGCACCGGTCGATCTGCTGATTGCCAGCTGGAAGCCACTGTTGATGGCTCGGCAAAGCTGGGCGCGACTGAAGGACTTGCTGACGAAAATCCCGAGGGACAGTGCGATGACGCCTCTGCCTGCGCCGCAAAGGGAACTGCGCGCCGAGGCTCTCATCATCGTGCCTCCCGGTGAAAAAAAACCGACGGTAACCGGTGTGCAATTCATTTTGGGCGCCGGAAGTGCGCTGGGCGTTATCGGTGCCTCGGGCTCGGGCAAATCCACCCTGGCACGCGTGCTTGCCAATGCCTGGGTGCCCGCCTCCGGCAAGGTCCGGCTTGATGGCGCAAGCCTCGACCAATGGGAGCCGGAACGTCTGGGCTCCCACATCGGATACCTGCCGCAGGATGTGGCACTGTTCGATGGCACGATTGCTGAAAACATTTCTCGCTTTGATGACGAAGCAGATCCCGCTGCGCTCGTTGCTGCGGCAAAGGCTGCAGGTGCGCACGATATGATCCTGCGTTTTGACAAGGGTTACGAAACGCGCGTGGGCGAGGCCGGTTCGGCACTGTCTTCCGGTCAACGACAGCGGATCGGTCTTGCGCGGGCGCTCTATCGCGATCCCTTCATCGTGGTGCTGGACGAGCCCAATGCCAATCTCGATGCCGATGGCGAAGCTGCTGTCGTTGCCGCCATCGCCGCGGTGCGTTCGCGGCGCGGCATCGCCATCGTCATCGCACATCGGCCAAGCGCGATGGCCGCGGTTGATCTCGTTCTGGTCATGGAAAATGGGCAGCAACGTGCGTTCGGCCCTCGCGACGAGGTTTTGTCCAGGGTCTTGAAAAAGGACGGGCAAGGGGATGTCCCACGGCAAGGATACCAAGCCTCTGGCCACGGCGTGATGCCGATCCGCGCCGTGGCGAGGGGTGAGGCAAAAGTGCCCGACTTGCAATTGGCCGAGGTGAAGGCGAGGGAACCCAGCGATGTCTGAAACCAAGCCCTTTGATCTTCAACGCTCCCTGCGCAGGCATCTCCAGGCCGGTGTCTTCGTTGGCGCGCTTCTGGTCTGCGGGGTGGGTGCCTGGGCGTCGACAATCGTGCTGTCCGGCGCCATCGTGGCGCCTGGGCAATTCGTGGTCGAATCCTATGTCAAAACCGTCCAGCATCCAACGGGCGGGGTGGTCGGTGAAATTCTGGTAAAGGAAGGCGATCAAGTCAAAGCCGGTCAGGTCGTCATGCGGCTGGACGCAACGCAGGCCCATGCCAGCCTCTCCATTGTCAGCAAAAGACTCGATGAGCTAAAGGCGAGACTGGCAAGGCTGGAAGCCGAGCGGGATGATGCGCCGAATATCGCCTTTCCCGAAGACATGACGGCTCGCCTTGATGATTCCGATGTTGCGTCTGCGCTGCGTAGTGAGGAGCGGCTCTTTCAGTTCCGTAAGGCTGCCCGCGATGGCAAGCAGGCGCAATTGCAGGAGCGCGTCGCGCAATTCCAACACGAAATTGAGGGGCTGAGGGCGCAGGAAGCTGCATATGCCGACGGAATCGACGTGTTGAACCGCGAAATCACGTCGTTAAGCGGGCTTAGGCAGCAGGGTGTGGTTTCGGATCAAAGGTTGAATGGCCTGAAAACGCAGATTGCCACTTTCGGAGGAGAGCGCGGCGAGAAGATTGCCTATCAGGCTCAGGTGCACGGGCGCATCGCAGAGACAAGGCTTCAGATACTCCAGATCGAGCAGGATTTGAAATCGGAAGTCAGTCGAGAATTGCGTGAGGTGCAGGGGCAGATCGGTGAGTATGTCGAGCGGAAGGTGTCTGCCGAGGATACGTTGAAACGGATCGATATCGTTGCGCCACAGTCTGGTACGGTCCATCAGCTTGCCGTTCACACCGTGGGTGGCGTGATTGGCCCGGCAGAAAAGATCATGTCGATCGTGCCAGCCGAAACGGATATGGCGCTGGAAGTGCAGATCGCGCCAAAGGACATCGATCAGATTAGTCCTGGACAGGCAGCTCAGTTGCGCATGTCTGCATTTAACCAGCGAACCACGCCAGAGCTATCGGCGCATGTTACGCGCATTCCCGCTGACCTCACCACGAATGAAAGGACCGGCGCTTCCTACTATGTCGCACGACTAAAGGTTGATTCACACGAGCTGGAAAAGCTGGGCAATCTTCGGCTTGTACCGGGAATGCCTGCCGAAGCGATGATCAAAACTGGGGAAAGAACAGCTTTCTCATACCTCCTGAAGCCACTATCGGACCAGATAAACCGGGCGTTCAAAGAATGATCAAAGCAAACTCTAAAATATGCAACCTATTGATTTTTATTATTTATGTATCGCAAAAATAGTATTTTACCTGGTTTTCCGAAGCTGAAAATTAGTTTTATTCACCAACGTATTTATGCCTAAGCTATTTAAATCATTTTGTTATTTGGCAATTATTCAATTTGTTAACCTCGTTTAAATCAGTTTTATTGAAACTCGCCTCCCATAAGTCGCTTCATGAGGAAGTGGCCACTTTAACGACAGCCCGATGATAGCCATGCAAACAATAGTTGCGCTTCATGGCTGTGTTTGTCGATTAATCTTGGTTTACTGAGGCTCCCATATGTCTTTTCTTCAAAACGCGAAAATTCGCACCAAAATACTTTCCCTGATAGTTCTGGTTGCACTCTTGGGTTTTATGGGCGTCTCCTATGTCGCCAAGAGCTTAAAGGATGCCGATAACCGCTATTCCAAGTTCATTGCCGAAGACTCCCTGGGCTCGATCGAGTTCTTTCGCGCCAATAGCTCACTTATTTCTATGGGCTATGGCATGACACTGGGTGTGGTGCTTCGTGAACAGGGTGGCGACACCTCCAAGATTGAAGAAGTTTACAAGAATGACATCGCGAATGTGTCCAGCAGACTTGAGAATGTAAAGAAACTGCTGCCTGAAATCAGTGCTGATGTCGATCCATTCATTGCCCGGGTAAAGACCATTTCTGCTTCAGGTGACAAAGTTTGGCAGCTGGCCCGTAGCGGCGATTTTGCCGGCGCTCGCAAGACGCTGACTGAACTCCAGCCCATGATAGACCAGTGGCGCACCGACATCCGTGTTACGAGTGAGCGTAACCTCAAGCGGATCGGGGAAAAATCGGACGCCTTGACCGAAGTTACGGACTCGACGATTTTCAGTGCTCTCGTTGCTCTTGGTGTCATGTTCCTTTGTGCAATCGCGGCTTCCCTTTTCGTGTCGACGCAGGGCATCACCCGTCCGATTGAACTCTTGCGGGCACGCATGATGTCGCTGGCCAAGGGTGAAACCGAACAGGAAGTCGGTGGCCTGGATCGACGCGACGAAGTCGGCCAGATGGCCGAAGCCGTTGCGGTATTCCGCAACAACGCAATTGAGCGTGAGCGGCTTGAAGCCGAGGCCATCGCCAATCGTAGCCTGTCTGAAAAGGAGCGTATTGCGCGCGAAGAGCAGAAGGCGAAGGAGGCGGCAGATACGTCCCATGCGGTCGATAGCCTGGCCGATGCCCTTTCACGACTGTCTGACGGTGATGTCTCCTATCGCATCAGCCAGCCATTTGCCCAGCATCTGGATGTCGTCAGAGCCAACTTCAATTCTTCTGCCGAAAAGCTGCAATCCGCTCTTACCCGGGTCGCAGGCAATGCGCGGGGTATCGATGCGGGCGCCAACGAAATCCGTTCCGCAGCCGACGATCTTGCCAAGCGCACGGAGCAGCAGGCCGCGTCGGTCGAGGAGACCGCAGCAGCACTTGAACAGATTACCACCACCGTCAAGGATTCCACGCACCGCGCGCAGGAAGCCGGCCAGTTGGTCGCCAAGGCCAGAGTTGGCGCCGAACAATCCGGTGACGTGGTTCGCAAGGCTGTCATCGCGATGGAGCAGATCGAGAAGTCTTCTTCCGAGATATCCAACATCATCAGTGTCATCGACGAAATCGCCTTCCAGACCAACCTTCTGGCGCTCAACGCCGGTGTGGAAGCGGCCCGTGCCGGTGAAGCAGGCAAGGGCTTTGCCGTCGTCGCGCAGGAAGTGCGTGAACTGGCACAGCGCTCGGCCAGTGCGGCCAAGGACATCAAGGCCCTGATCATGACCTCCAACTCCCATGTGCAGGATGGCGTGCAGCTCGTTGGCGAAACGGGTAAGGCGCTTGAAACGATCGTGACTGAAGTACAGGAAATCAACCGTCACGTCGTTGCTATCGTGGATGCCGCGCAAGAGCAGTCCTCCGGTCTGCAGCAGATCAACACTGCCGTAAACCAGATGGATCAGGAAACGCAGAAAAACGCAGCCATGGTGGAAGAGCAGACCGCTGCAAGCCATAGCCTGGCGCGCGAAGCGGAATCGCTGAACCAGCTTCTTGCCCAGTTCAAGCTGGGTAGCGGGCAGGAAAGCCCTGTTCGCACAGTCTCGTCCAATGAAAGACCTGTCCAGTCACCCGCTCGTGCCCTTGGCCGTAAAGTCGCCACCGCTTTCAATGGCAATGCAGCGGTAAAGGCTGAGTGGGAAGAGTTCTGAGGTTTTCTGTCGCCTGCGTAGCGAGGCCATAAGCCACGTTACGCGTCGCTCTGTGAACGCACACGAAAATGCTCTGCCCATCGAAATTATGGGCAGAGCATTGGCATATGCGGAATTGACTAGAGAGCGCGGTAAAAGCCCAGGGCCTCTTCCAGCTCCGTCTGCTCGTAGCCGAAATGTGACCGAACCACGCGGTCGATAAGACAGAAGGTCTCCTTTGCTTGCGCAAATGTTTCGGCGCCAGGGTCGGCGAGAAGGGCTGCAACATTTTTCGAAAGCGTCAAAAGCAATTCGTGGATCACGTCGTGTTCCTGCATGAGGCGTTGGATGACCGCTTTCAAGCCGTCGTTCGCCCCCGCCAGAATGACAGGGAATATGTCACCATCTTCAGCGGAGTGATGATAGTTGAGAAACTCGCATTCCCGCCCGCAAAGGTTTCCGAACCGCACATAATTTCTCATCATATCGAGCGTTTCGATCTTGGTCGCAAGCGTTCCGGCGTCCAGCTCGCCCGCTTCCACCTTCAGCATCATGGCCTTGGTTTCGTCGAGCGCGTCGATATGCATGGCATGGATCATGGCCAGCCGCTTTCCCGCCATTCGATCTGCCGCAGTGGCTTGCGGAATTGGCGGTGCTCTGGGGCGTGTATCGTCTTCGAGAAGGTCAAATACGTTCATTTTCAATCCATGGCGATCTGCTCACAGGGAGCGTTGGGGGGATCGGATTTCCTGTCGCCGCTTGAATTAGGCACGAAGGTCTCTATCTGCAACTGCGAGAGGAGTTGGTAGCGTGTTTGTTTGAATGATCGCCGCAAGCGGTGCATGAAATATATATTTTATTGGTAGAGCCGAGGTTGGATTAATATGACCATAAGACATATACTTGAGACGCGACGCGCCAGCCCGGATGAGATACTCGCGGCTTTCGACGGCCTTGAGCCAGCGACACTCGATTTCATGACTGGACGCTGGCGGGGTTTTGAAATCCGCACCGGCCATGGGCTAGATGGCCTTCTGGAGCCAAGTGGCTGGTACGGCAAACTGTTCGAAAGTGCCGAAGCGGTGCATCCGCTGCTGTTTTACGGTCCTGCGAAGCGCAGTCTTTATGCTGTCGATCCGATGCTTGTGCCATTGTTTGCCCCGCTTCCCCGTTCATCCGTTCTTGGTCTGGCAATGAAGGTAGCGCGGCCGCTTTTGCAGACGAGCCTGCCGAAGGCAAGATTGCGGATGATCGAGTTTCGAGGGCGCTCGACAGCGACCATGGCCTATGACAGCAAACCTATCTTTGATCATTTCGCGAAAATTGATGATCGCCGTGTGCTGGGCATCATGGACCTGAAGGGTATGCCCGGTCCCTATGCGTTCTGCCTTGAGCGTGATGATACTCCAATGGAGATAAGGCTTTAGTCATGACGGATGTAACTGTTATCACAGGTGGCGCCAGCGGTCTTGGGCGTTTACACGCGCTTCGTCTGGCCCAGAAAGGCGGCTACGTCGCCATCATCGACCTCAACCGGGAAGGATTGCAGGACGTCAGCGGGCACGATTCCCGCATCAAGCCATTCTCATGCGATGTGACGGATCACGATGCACTCGAGGCGACCGTGGCCGAAATCGAGCAAACGCTTGGACCCGTAACATGTCTCATCGCCTGCGCAGCAATCATGCCGGGCGGTGAACTTGCAAAGACCGACCCGGCCAAGATCAATAAGGTCATGCAGATCAATTATTGCGGCATGGTCAACGCCACCGGCGTCCTCCTCAAGCGAATGTTGCCGCGTCGCAAGGGTGATATTATCATTTATGGCTCGACAGCCGGTATTGTCCCCATCGATCGGTTTGGCGCTTACGGCGCAACGAAAGCGGCGGTCAATCATTATGCGAAAGTACTCATAAATGAGAACCGCAACAGCGGTCTGCGGTTTCAACTGGTATGCCCGCCAGCGGTGGACACCCCGCTGATATCGCAGGTCGCAGAAGCGGGACCTGACTTCTTACGAAATGGCCGGACATCGATCTCCCAGATGGTCACGCCAGAGGTTGTCGTTGAATCTGTCGAGCGAGCTCTGGAGACCGGGCGCGAGGTCAACTATCCAGGCCGTGGCAAGTTGATTGAACTGGCATATCGTGCCTTCCCCGGTATCGTGCGCAGGGTTTCAAATAGTTGAATGTGAACGCGGAGACCTGTCTCGCTCTCAGTTGCTGCTTTGACGCCTCAGGTTTTCGCAGAATTGAAAGGATATCACGGTAGAAAGCGATCTGCCCAAACCAGTGTCTCATGTTGTATTCGATATCGATCAATTAGAAATATTTGAATATTCTCGATCGGAAAGGTGATGTGAGCTTTAGCGAATGGTTGTACTAAAAAATATTCTTTCCTGTATTTGCAATAGTTGGCATCCGTAATTTTTTATCAATCAATGATTTTTATTTTCCTTGGCGGGTGAGCGCACTGCGTCGTCAAGGGGGCTTGAATGCATATATCGGTAAGAAAATTTTCGTTTCGAACACAGTTGACGATGCTGGCTCTGGTGCCGCTGCTCGCGACCATGGTTCTCGGCGGCATTCTCAGCCAAAGCGCCTACACGAATTTTCTGGGACTGGAGAAGGCGGTCCACCTGGTGCGTCTGGCCCGCGCGGGTGCCGCACTTCAGCGCTCCATGCCAAATGAAGCAAGTGCGCTTCCGGCCGATAGAGCAGCTGCGCGTAAAGAGACGGATGATGATTATGCAAAATTGATCGATGCATATGACACCGCATTTTCTGATGGAAATGAGGACGCCGGCCTCGCGGCCTTGAAGGCAAAAATGGTTCAGAACTTTGCCAATATCTCGGAATATCGCAGAAAGGTCGACAGCGGCGACAAGGATACCCTTCTGCCTTTAAAGCATCTCCAACCCATATCGGCTGTCGGTCTGGACATTACCAGTCGAGCAGGAAGCCTTGTCGAGGACTCGGAACTGTCGCGCGCCATCCGCGGTTATTACTCGTTCCTGCAAGCCAATAATGGTTACCTTATCTATGTCACCCTGGGTCGTAAGTATGCCCAGAATGGGTCGCTTCAGTATGATGACCTGAAGCATCTTTTCGCAGCCAAGGGGCTGATCACGAATGCTTTGAAGCCGATGCAGGAATTCTTGCCGCAAAAGATTATGGATGAGCAGGAGCGCTTTTGGCAGTCGGCTGATGGCAAATTCATTGCGAACATCGTCGACAAGATGACCAACAATGTCAGCAGTGCTCCGAGCACCGCAGACCTCAGCACCTGGAACGCGGCCATGAATCTACGCCGTGACGCCTTTGCGACGATGTCGAGGGCGATTGTGGACGACATAGGTGATCTGGCACAGACGAAAATCGATGTGGCGAGCCGCCATCTCACCTTCATGCTTGCCAGCCTCGGACTTTTGATTGTGCTGACGGTCGCCTTGTCCCTTTCAGTGTTCAAGGCACTCTCTTCGGCCATTCGCGGTATCTCTGGCCGTATGGGCGCACTTGCGGATGGCGATCAGGAAAGCGCTATTCCGAGCCTCGGGCGGAAGGATGAAATCGGTGAGATGGCTCATGCGGTCGAAATTTTCCGACAGGCAGCCATTCGCAACGCGGAACTGGAGGCAGATGCCACGTCCAGCCGCTTGCGCGCAGAGGCCGAGCGCGCAGAAATGCAAGCTTTGGCCGAGGCAGAGGCGGAAAGTCGTCTCGAACAGGCAACGCGCACATTTGCTGCCAGCCTGAAGCGACTTGCGCAAGGCGACATGCAGTGTGAAATCGATACACCCATGGCACCACAGTTCGAAGGCTTGCGCGCGGACTTCAACACATCGCTGCGTCAACTGAGGGATGCGCTGCTTTCCGTCGGAAACTCTGTCGAAACCGTCACAGGCGGCGCCAGGGAGATATCGGACGCATCGGACGATCTCGCCAAGAGAACCGAACAGCAGGCGGCATCCCTGGAGGAAACCGCTGCAGCACTCGAACAGATTACCTCTAACGTGGTCTCAACGTCCAAGCGCACATCCGAAGCCCGCGATATCGTCCGTGATGCCCGCAGCCATGCGGGACAATCCGGCGCAGTTGTTCGCAATGCGGTTGCAGCCATGGAGCGGATCGAGGAAGCATCGCGCCAGATCAACCAGATCATTTCTGTCATCGATGAAATTGCATTTCAGACCAACCTGCTGGCACTGAATGCCGGTGTCGAGGCGGCGCGTGCCGGGGAGGCCGGAAAGGGCTTTGCCGTGGTTGCCCAGGAAGTGCGTGAGCTTGCTCAACGCTCGGCCAGAGCGGCCAAGGAGATCAAGGGCCTGATTAACAACTCCACGCTGGCCGTTGCCGAAGGTGTCAAGCTGGTCAGCGACACGGGCGAGGGGCTCAACACAATCGAAGAGCTTGTTCAGGTCATCAACACGCATATGGACGCAATTGCCACGGCGGCAGAAGAGCAGTCGTCGGGCCTTGCGCAGGTCAATACCGCAGTCAACCACATGGATCAGGCCACGCAGAAAAATGCGGCCATGGTCGAGGAAATGAATGCGGCAGGAGCAGGGCTCGCGCTGGAAAGCCGCAAGTTGAGCAACCTCCTCTCGCAGTTCCAGCTTGGCGCCAGCAGTCATCAATTGCGGATGGCTGCCAGCCAGATGAAGACCGGAATGGGGTCCTCGGAGGGTGGCTATTCGTCATCGACTGGTTATCGCGAGAAGGCGGCCTAGGTCAGGCAGCTCATCGTTGCACAAGGGTTTAGAAAGGGGCGCGGAAGCACCCCTCTCCAGATCCGAAAGTTCAGAAATTGACAGAGACTGCCCGGGCTTCCGCAGGGGCAGTCTTTTTATTTCTTAAACAGAAACGCTGTCCACCGGACCCAGCCATTCATGTGGATTGGTTATCCTTACGGTTTCGCGGACATCGCCAGCATTTGCCGCCAGTATCAGATCATATTGCCCCTTCTCCGACCGGAAAGCAGCGGCCTCGACGTCGTAATAGCTGAGGTCGCGCAGTTTGATTTTCAGGGTAACGGTCCGGGTCTCGCCGGGCGAAAGTTCCAGCTTGGCAAAGGCCCGCAGCTCTTTTTCTGGCCGAGATACCACTGAGTTTTGTGGGCGCACGTAGAGCTGGACGACTTCCGATCCCTTGCGGTCGCCGACATTGGTCACGTCCAACATAACGTTCAAGCCGTCTTCACCCATGGTTTCTGCCGAGGCTCTGGCGTTCGCCCACTCAAAGCGCGTATATCCCAAACCGAAACCGAATGGAAAAAGCGGCTCGATATTGCTGGTGTCGTGGTGTCTATATCCGACGAAGACGCCTTCATCATAGCGAACATGGCCTTCTTTCCCGGGGTAGACGAGTGGATTTTCTGTAAATGCCGAGTTGTCCGAGAGAGACTTTGGAAATGTTTGCGGCAAGCGCCCGCCGGGTTCCTGATCGCCGAAAAGGACATCGGCGACGGCGTTGCCCAACTCTTGGCCGGGATACCACATCTGCAGCACCGCCTGCACCTTTCCAAGCCACGGCATTTCCACGGGCCCGCCCGTTTGCAGGATGACGATCGTGCGTTGGTTGACGGCAGCAACCCTTTCGATCAGTTCCTCCTGTCGACCCGGCAAGCGCATGTCCGGAAGGTCGAGCCCCTCCGTGTCCCACTGACCATTGCGACCGACGAAGAGCAGGGCAACATCGCAACCTGCCGCCTTTGCGACGGCCTCGTCCATGGCGTCATCACCAAGCGGTTTCTCGACGCCGAAACGGATTGCGGTCAGATGGATGCCGTCATCGGTCGGTGCCGGCGAGCAATATTCGATTGTCACCTTATACCGGCGGCCAGCCTCCAGCGTCAGCGTCTGGCGCTGCTCATTGTTGGCGGTGCCGAAATAATTGTCGCCGGGGCTCCAGCCGTCATATCCGTTGACGAGCAATGCGTCGTCTACATGCAGCTTTGCGAGCCCGGCATTGGTCATGCCGAAGACATGCTCGCCCGCTTGTGCAGCAACATAATGCGCGGTGATCCGTGCGGAAAAATCGGCCGGATCAAGCTCTGGCGATGGCAGGTCAAACCAGAAGAATTCGCCCTTGGAGGCCGTCTCACGGCACACCGGCGCACCGTCAAGCGTCCTGCCCTTGAAATACTCGACCTCCATTTCCCCTTCGAACACGTCGATAAGGCGGTTGTTGCTGCAGCCGGCGGCGTAGTGAACATTGTTTGCGTTGGAAAGCGCCGAGCCTATTCCTTCCAGCGGGCTGACCGTGTAATGCGCGGCAATCTGAGCGCTTCCGCCACCCATGACGCGTGCTTCCCGCGCATTGGGGCCGATAACGGCAATGCTGTCGAGCGTGGTCTTCGAAAGTGGCAAGGCGCCGTCATTTTTCAGCAACACGCAGCCATCCGCGCCAATCTTGCGAATAAGGGCGCGATCCTGCGGCAGGTCGAGGGCGTGCTCGGTGAGATCGGGTGTGGTTTCAAAAGCCCCGACCTTCGCAAGAAGGCTGAGAATACGGCGAGCAGCCTCCCGCACGGTTGCTGCGTCGACATCACCTTTGCGGACGGCTTCGACAAGCTTTGCGCCGCGGTCGCGGCTTGGGCCCGGCATTTCCAGGTCCAGCCCGGCATTGACGGTGGCGGCGGTCGAATGTGATCCGAACCAGTCCGACATAACAATGCCGTCAAATCCCCATTCCTTGCGCAGCACCTGCGTCAGCAGCCATTCGTGTTCACTCGTATAGGAGCCATTCAGCCGGTTATAGGATGACATCACCGCCATCACGCCCGCAGTCTTTACCGCATGTTCGAAGGGCAGGAGATACAGCTCCCGCAGGCTGCGCTCATCAATATCCGAAGATATCGTCTGCCTCTCGATTTCGGATTCATTCCCGACAAAATGCTTGATGGTCGCAGCGACGCCCTTGCTCTGCACGCCCTTGATATAGGCGACCGCAAGTGCTGCGGTCAGCAGCGGATCTTCGGAATAGCATTCGAAGTTGCGCCCGTTCAGACCGGAGCGGTGAATGTTGACTGTGGGCGCCAGAAGAACGGACGCGCCTTTGCTTTTGGCCTGCCCCGCCAGCGCCACGCCCATCTGTTCCACAAGGGCCGGATTCCATGTCGCGCCCAGCGCAATCGCTACCGGGAAACAACCTGCCTTCACGCCAGCCACCAGTGAGCCCGCACCACGTGCCCCGTTCGGGCCATCGGTCACCTTGATTTTCGGAACCCCAAGCCGTTCCACCGGCACCGTCGTCCAGAAGTCAGCTCCTGACAGCAGCGAGACCTGTTCCTCAAGTGTCATCTCTCTCAGAATTTTCTCGATCATCCAAACCTCCGTTGACGAATTGCACTGTCATATTGCGCGCGGCAGGGTTGTCCTGCGCCATCCCCTCTAGCGCGTAGCACGTATCAGGATACAGCTCCAGATGATCGAAATAGGGCGTAAATCACCGCCCGGATATTCAAACGAAATAATTCACTTGATATTTACATTCAGAATGTATGTATACGAGATTATGCGGCGATGCGTCTTGTCGTCCGGCAACACCCGTGCATCGAAAAGGTGGAAAATGGTCCAGAAAACTCAGTTCCGGCGTGGGCAGACGGTCGGCCTTGCCCTTATCCTCTCAAGCGTCGTCCTTCCCGGGAAGGTCATTGCCCAGCAACCTCCAACTCCCAAGGTCACGGTGGAGGAAGCAAAGGTCGAAGACTTCACGCTGACCGCCCGCCTGCCAGGCCGCATCAAGCCGTCCACGATTTCCGAGGTCCGGCCACAGGTCAACGGCATCATCCGCGAACGTCTTTTCGAGGAAGGCGCGAAGGTCGAGGCCGGACAGGCTCTCTACAAGATCGAAGACGAGACCTATGTCGCAGCGGTCGAATCGGCCAAGGCGAATGTGGCTCAGGCTCAGGCGAGTTACGACTTCGCTGTTGTCGACGCGCGACGTGCGGAAGAAACATTCGCAAACAATGTCGGCTCTGCGTCCAATCGCGACACCAAGATCGCTGACCGGAACAAGGCGCAGGCTGCACTTCAGGTGGCGCTTGCGCAGTTGAGAACCGCTGAAATCGATCTCGATAGAACGACCATCAAGGCACCTATTTCGGGTGTTATCGGCTTTTCCGACGCGACTGCAGGTGCGCTCGTGGCCGCGCAGCAGACGACAGCATTGACGACAATCCGCGCGCTCGACACGATCTATGTCGACGTCACGCAATCGGTAAACGATCTTTTACGGTGGAATTCCGACAAGCGTGCTGGCGGTGGCCAGGCCATGTCCGTCGCAACCATGATCCTCCCCAACGGCCAGACTTATCCCATCAGGGGTGATCTGAAGGCTGCCGAGCCTCGTGTCGAGCCGACAACCGGCATGGTGACCCTTCGAATTTCCTTCTCCAATCCGGACCATAAGCTGCTGCCTGGTCTTTATGTCGAAGTCGAACTGCCACAGGCCGTCACCAAGAATGCGACACTCGTGCCACAAAGCGCGGTGATGCGCGACGCCAAGGGTCAATCTTCCGTTTGGCTCGTGGAAGATGGCAAGATCGTACCACGTCCGGTCACAGTCGTTGCTGGCGCTGGCAATCGCTGGGTCACGAGCGATGGTCTAAAGGCAGGCGACAAGATCGTCATGACCGGCTTCCAGAAGGTGAAGCCAGGCGCACCGGTCGAAATTGACACGCAGCCGGTGGTACAGCCAGCCGCTCCGGCAGGGAGCAACTAATCCATGGCGCGGTTTTTCATAGACAGGCCCATCTTCGCGTGGGTCATAGCGATCATCATCATGGGGCTCGGCGTCCTGTCGATCCTGCGTTTGCCCATCTCGCAGTATCCGTCGATTGCCGGACCCGCCGTCGTTATCGGCGCAACCTATCCCGGCGCATCGGCTGAAACGGTCGCCGATACGGTCGTCCAGATCATCGAAAAGGAAATGACGGGGCTAGATGGCCTGCGCTACATCGAGTCGTCGACGACCTCGACAGGTCGCGCCTCCATCACACTCAATTTCTCGCTCGGTACTGATCCCGATATTGCTCAGGTTCAGGTTCAGAACAAGCTGAGCCAGGCCGAGGCCAGCCTGCCTGCGGAAGTCACCCGCCAGGGTGTTACGGCCGAAAAATCCACGACGGGCTTCCTCATGGTTATCGCTCTGATTTCCGATGACGGAGCTCGCACTGCGGTCGACCTTTCGGATTATCTCAACTCCTACATGGTCGAGCCGATCTCCCGCCTTAAAGGCGTTGGCAAGGTTGAAGTCTTCGGTTCGGAATATGCCATGCGGATCTGGCTGGATCCGCTGAAGCTGAAATATTACGGCCTGTCCCCCAACACCGTCATCAATGCCATCAGCGCGCAGAATGCACAGATTTCTGCGGGTTCGTTTGGTGCGATGCCGGCACCCAAGGGGCAGCTGCTGAATGCGACGGTGACCGCACAGTCACTTTTGAAGACACCTGCGGACTTCGAGCGTGTCGTTCTGCGCGCCGATACGGATGGAGGCTTGGTCCTTCTGCGTGACGTCGCTCGCGCTGAACTGGGTACGGAAAACTACGAAATTGCTGGTTTCTACAATGGCAAGCCCGCATCGGGCATGGCTATTCAGCTCGCATCAGGCGCAAATGCGCTGGAGACGGCGGAGCTGGCCAAGGCGAAGGTTGCCGAACTCGGAGAATATCTTCCGGCGGGCGTGAGTTACGTCATTCCCTATGACACAACGCCTTTCGTATCGCTTTCCATCGAGGCGGTGGTTCACACGCTCATCGAGGCGATTGCGCTCGTCGTTCTCGTCATTCTCCTTTTCCTTCATAACTTCCGCGCAACCCTTATCCCGGCGCTTGCGGTTCCAGTCGTGCTTCTTGGCACCTTCGGCATCATGGCAGCGCTTGGTTTTTCCATCAACACGTTGACGATGCTGGCCATGGTCCTTGCCATCGGTCTGCTTGTGGATGATGCGATTGTCGTGGTGGAAAACGTCGAGCGTATCATGCGCGACGAGCATCTCGATCCGGTCGAGGCGACAAAGAAGTCCATGGTTGAAATCCAGGGCGCTCTCATCGGCATCGGTATGGTGGTTTCAGCGGTTTTCGTGCCGATGGCATTCTTCGGCGGTGCCACCGGCGAAATGTACAAGCAGTTTGCGGTTACCATCGTGTCTGCCATGGCGCTGTCGGTCATGGTCGCATTGATCTTTACACCGGCTCTCTGCGCCACGATCCTCAAGGCGCACGATCCCCATGCCAAGGCCGGGTTGGCCGTTCGGTTCAGCAACGCTTTCGAGCGTCGCTTTTCCTGGCTTACGGATCGCTATGGCAAGGTCGTGTCCGGCTCTGCGAAACGACCGATCCGCATGTTCCTCGTCTATCTGGTTCTGGTTGGCGTCATGGTGTCGCTTTACCAGAAAACGCCCACATCCTTCCTTCCGGATGAAGACCAGGGCAGCCTCCTGACGATCATCCAGACCCCGCCCGGAACGACTGCCGAAAGCACGGAAGCCGTGCTGCGCAAGGTCGAAAACTATTACATGAACGCCGAAGGGAAGAATGTTGCGTCCGTATTCTCGGTGCGTGGATTCTCCTTCGCCGGGCAGGGCCAGAACATGGGCATGATGTTCGTCAAGCTCAAGGATTGGAAAGAGCGTGAGGGCAGGGAAAACTCCGCCCAGGCCATCGCGGCCCGCGCCTTCGGCCCTCTGATGGGCGGCATCAAGGAAGCGATCGTCGTTCCGCTCGTGCCACCCGCCGTCACGGAACTGGGCAACTCCAACGGCTTTACCGCCTATCTTCAGGCGCGCGCTGGCCAAAGCCATGAGCAGCTTCTGGAAGCCCGCAACATGCTGCTTGGCATGGCTGCCAAGAGCCCCAAGCTCATGGCGGTTCGACCGAACGGTGTGGAAGACGCCTCCCAGTTCGAACTCAACATCGATTGGGGCAAGGCTGGCGCGGTGGGATTGAGTGCGGCGGATGTCGGCGCGTTCCTGACGACCGTGTGGTCAAGCTCCTACGTCAATGACTTTCTCTATGAAGGTCGTATGAAGCGCGTCTATGTTCAGGGTGAGCCGGATGCCCGCACCGGGCCTGAAGATCTTGCCCTGTGGCGCGTTCCCAATGGCAACGGCGACTTTGTCGATCTTTCGACCATTGCCAGCCAGAACTGGGTTTTCGGACCCCAGCAGGTCAGCCGCTATGACGCCTTGCCAGCCATGGAGCTTGAAGGGTCTCCCGCAGCAGGCTTTTCCTCGGGTGAGGCGCTGGCGGAAATGGAAGCGCTTGCAGCAAAGCTGCCGCCCGGCTTCAGCCTGCAGTGGACGGGTATGTCCCTTGAGGAAAAGGATGCTGGCGCGGGGGCTCTGCCGCTTTACGGTCTGGCGCTCGCAACCATGTTCCTTTGCCTGGCTGCCCTATATGAAAGCTGGACAATTCCGGTCGCCGTCCTGCTCGCCATGCCGGTTGGTATTCTGGGAGCGCTTCTGGGCGCATGGATCGGCGGTCAGTCCAATGGCGTCTATTTCCAGGTGGGACTGCTGACGGTCGTCGGCCTCACCGGCAAGAACGGCATTATGATTGTCGAATTTGCCCGTGAGCGCATGGCCAATCTGGGTGAGGGCGCATTCGACGCGGTCTGCCAGGCAGCGAAGCTTCGCTTCAGACCAATCTTGATGACGTCTCTTGCCTTCGGCTTGGGTGTCATTCCGCTGGTCATTTCCACCGGTGCCGGCGCCGGCGCTCGCCACGCCATTGGTTATGCGACCTTCTTCGGCACGGTAACGGGCACGCTTCTGGCAATTGTCATGGTGCCGGTGTTCTTCGTACTGGTCACGAAACTGTTCCGCTCCCGCAAGGCGAAACAGGCAGAACCGAAAACAGTGTAACGACGGAACCGACTGTCCCGACGCGCAAGGCCCGTCGGGACAGTCATAAGCCGGGAGGCGGATGGCGGCTGGGTCTGGATCATTTTTTAGCATGCCGCTGATTTGCTTTGCCCTATTTCACCATATAGAAGCATATTCGAAAATAGGTGATTAGAGAGGCGTAGGGTGAGAAGAACCAAGGATCAGGCTGCGGAAACCGGGCGTCAGATCTTGCAGGCTGCCGAGACCCTCTTCCTCGATAAGGGCTACGACAAGGTCAGCCTTGAGGAAATCGCCACGCAGTCCGGCGTTACCCGCGGCGCCATTCATTGGCATTTTAAGAACAAGCAGGGTCTTTTACTGGCGTTGAGAAACGGTGCGCAGGAGCCGTTCCGGCGTTTCGCCGACGAACTTGCCGAGGGCAAGGGCTGTCCTTCCATCGAAACATTGATCGACATTATCCAGGACATGTTCGCGCGGTTCGAAAAGGACCCGCGCCAACGCGGTCTGCTGCTTGTCATGATGCGGCTCGATATTGTGCTGACGGAAAATGACGAGGAAGGGCAGGATACGTTTCCAGAAGAAATGAATGATCTCCTTCTTCGCATTTTCACCGCCGTCGACGCAGGCCCGGGTCTCGCGGCACCCTGGACGCCTGAAAAGGCCGCCTCCATGGTTTCTGCCATCGTCGGTGGGCTCGTGACGGAATGGGCATTGCGGCGTGGCAAGTTCAGACTTTGCGTGGACGGCGCGCTTTTCATCCGCACCCTGCTGTCGGGCATTCAGCGGCAGCCATTGCAGTGACACTGACGTCAAAAGAAGAGCAGGTGCATGGCAGTGCTTCCGGGCCAAACTCGAGCGTGTCGAACGGAGCCATGCTCCATCTTTATATCGACGGCTCTTACGATGCTGCCAGAAAGAAGGGCGGCTGGGCTTTCGTAGCGACGAGCGACGAAAACAGGATCACTTCGTCCCATGCCGGTAGCTTCGATGGCGATAGCAACAATACGCTGGAGCTCGTGGCTGCCGTCAAGGCGCTTGAGTGGGCCATGACTAACATAGACGCTGCCGCCATCACCATCTGGTCTGACTCAAACTACGTCGTGGAAGGGTGCAATGTCTGGCGCCCCATCTGGAGCAATAACGGCTGGAAGCGTTACAATCCGAACCCGAAAAAGCGCAGCCGAATTATACCGGATGCGGACCTGTGGAAGAGCATGGACCTCATGCTTCGGCAAAATCCAGGCGTCGGGGTTGCATGGTGCAAGGGCCATAATGGAAATGTCGGCAATGAGCTTGCCGACAAGCTTGCCAGAGAGGCCAGCTCTTAAGGCTGGCCAACTCGCAGCGGTCGTGTCAGGCAGGCTCAATCCGCACCGGCACCGATTTTGCAGCAGGCGTTTTGCTTTCTTCCGCATATTGCCAGAGCGGTATGAGAGGGTTGCATTCCGGGTAATATGCAGCACAAGTTCCCGATGGCAGGTCGTAATCGATCACCTGAAAATTGGTCATCGTCCGCAAGATCCCGTCATCGACGGCGGTGGTGATGCGTGCCAAACCGTCCTTCGCAATGCCAAGCCGGATGCGATCATCGGCGCTCATCATCACGATCATTCGCGATTTGTGGATGCCGCGCAGGCGGTCATCGTAACCATAGACCGTGGTGTTGAACTGGTCATTGGACCTCAGCGTTATAAGCCGCAACACATCGCCGTCCTCGGCGGCAGCAAAACTGGCGTTCAAGGATTTCGGCAGCTTGAAGTTCGCCTTGCCGGTGTCCGTGTGCCATTCGCGGTGGCGTGCGGGCACAGGTCTGGGGAAGCCGCCGGGTATGTCGAGCCGCCCGTTGAAGTCCCTGAATGGCTCGGGATAGGTGGCCTCGATGGCGTCCCTGACCAGCGCATAATTATTGACCCAGTCTTCCCACGGCACCTTTGGGTTGGGTTCCAGCGCATGTTTGGCGATCTCGGCGACGATGCGCGGTTCCGACAGCAACTCCTCATGCGCGGGCTTGTACTTCCCGCGCGAGGCGTGGATGCAGGTCGTCGAATCTTCCATGGTCACGATCTGCGGCCCTGACAGCTGCTCGTCGATCTCCGAGCGGACCAGCGTGGGAAGAATATAGGTCGTCGCCGCTGTTACCAGATGGCTGCGGTTCAGCTTGGTGGCAATCTGCACCGAAAGGTCGAGATCGCGCCATTTGCGCTCCATCAGTTCGCTCTCGGGGATGGCACGCACAAAGTTGCCGCCAAGGCTGATGAAGGCTTTGACCGTTCCCTTCACAATGCCTTCGCAGGCCTCGATGGTGTTCAGTCCATCTTCGCGGGGTGGCTCAAAGCCGTATTGTTCCGCAAGAAGGTCGAGAGGAACAAGCTCGGTCTTCTCAGAAATGCCGACCGTACGCTGGCCTTGAACGTTGGAATGTCCGCGCACCGGACAGATGCCTGCGCCGGGCTTGCCGATATTGCCGCGCATCAGCAAAAGGTTGATCAGCGTTTGAACATTGTCCACGCCATATCTGTGCTGCGTCAGGCCCATGCCATAGATGGCGATCACTGCTTTTGCCTTGGAGTAGGTCCGCGCCGCCGCTTCGATAGAGGCCGAGCTTAGTCCTGAAACCTGCAAGATCTCGGCCCAGTCAGTTGACCGAACCTGTGCCTCGAAGGCTTCGAAGCCATGCGTGTGCTGCTGGATGAAGTCCTCGTCCAGAATGCCGGCCTCACCCCGCGCCTTCGCCTCGTCGTGCCATGTGAACAGAAACTTCGCCATGCCCATCATCACGGCAATATCGCCACCGGCGCTCACCTGATAATATTGCGTGGCAATCTGCGTTGCCTTGTTCGTGGCCATCTGGCCGGGACGCTGGGGGTTGACGAATTCCTGCCAGCCGCGCTCCTTCAGGGGGTTGAAAACCACAATCGGGACATCCCGCTCACGCACTTCCTGCAGGCTGTGCAACAGTCGTGGAGAGTTGGTGCCGACATTCTGACCGAAGGACAAGATGCAATCGGTGTGCTCATAATCATGCAAAAGTATCGTGCCGACGGGGGTGCCGATGCTTTGCGGCAGGGCAACCGAGGTTGTCTCGTGGCACATGTTAGAACTGTCGGGAAGGTTGTTGTTGCCATAAAGGCGGGCCAGAAGCTGATACATGTAGGATGTTTCGAGCGAAGCGCGGCCTGAAGCATAGAAGACGACCGATGATGGCTCGAAACCCTTGAGCTTCTGCCCGATGTCTGCAAACGCCTCCTGCCAGCTCACGCTCACATATTTGTCTGTGGTCGCGTCGTAGCGCATCGGGTGCGTCAGGCGGCCTTCGTTTTCCAGATCATAGTCCGGCAACTTGAGAAGTTCGCTGACGGTATGCTTCGCGAAAAACTCTGGCGTCGTTCGCTTGGATGTCAGGTCCCAAAATGTTGCCTTTGCGCCGTTTTCGCAAAACTCGCCCAGATGCGGCTTGCCAGGTTTTGCCCATGCGCAGCTGGTGCACATATAACCGCCGACCTTGTTGTGATCCTTCAGAAGCCCCGGCGCCGTCTTTATGGCGCGTTGCTGGATCACATCGGCAAAGACTGATTTGAGAGAACCCCACCCGCCTGTGGGCATCGTGTATTGCTTGTATTTGACTTTTTGTTCCACCCGGTCACCTCATGGCTCTGCGTGATGAGCCAACAGATGAGCCTTGCGATGGTTCCACGCGCGGGATGATGCCGGGCTCGGAACTGCATCACAGTGCCGTCATGGACACACAGGCGACGTTGCGGAAAACTTTTTGTGATCCTGTCAGGGAACTATTTTGGAACCCTTGGGTGGGGGGCGCGTTGCGGGAATGAGGAGACACGTCACGCATCGCACACGGGGGTAACAATTTGCCGAGCACACTGGATCCCTATTGCGGGCCTGCTCCAGACAGCCAGGATCTTCAATATGCTTGGAATCTCGATCCTGTTCTCGTTCTGGCAATGGTATCCGTCATCGCAGTTCTGCACGCTCGGTCAGATGATCGGCATCGCGGATTGACCATACTGCTGTCACTTGTCCTCGTCATCGCCTTCGTCTCCCCTCTTTGCGCCCTTTCAACGGCACTGTTTTCAGCCCGCACCATCCACCATATCCTGGTCGGTTCGGTCGCCGCGCCAATCGCTGCGGCATTGCTGCTTGCCTCTCCTATGAAGGCCTTGAAGGTCCCGGCAGAGGCGGTCTTTCTTCTTCACACCGTCGTTTATTGGACGTGGCATCTACCATTCGCCTATGATTTCGCGCTGTCGGGTACTCTGCCATACTGGTTGATGCAGGCTGCCTTGATCGGCTCATCCGTGTGGCTGTGGCTGCGGATCCTGTCTGAGAAGACGTCGATGCTGTCGTCCGTGGGGCTGGCGGTCGGGACGATGGTGCAGATGGGCTTTCTCGGGGCAATCCTGACCTTCGCACCCCAGCCGCTTTTTGCGCCGCATCTGTTGACGACACAGGCTTTCGGCTTCACCCCACTGGGCGACCAGCAGCTTTCCGGCGTTTTGATGTGGACGCTGGGCTTTGCGCCTTATGCAGCAGCTGCGGTCTTTGTCTTGCGCAAGCGATTGTTCTGCGGCCACCAAGCCTTGGGAAACTGAGCCCATGGCAGTCTGGCTCAAATTCATTCACATCGCGGCGATTGCGCTCTGGGCGGCGGGCATTGTCAGCCTTCCGGGCCTTTACGTGCAACGTGCTCATATCAGCAAAGATCAGGATCTTTTCCGGCTGCAAAAGATCGTCCGCTTCTCCTATGTCAGAATTCTTTCGCCCGCAGCATTCGTCGCCATTGCGTCGGGAACAGGGCTCATTTTCCTGCAGGAGCCCTATAGCGGCTGGTTTTCTGTCAAGCTCATGCTGGTCGGGATGCTCGTCGTCATCCACGTCATGACGGGCCTCGTTATTATCAGGCTTTTTGAGGAGGGTGAGGTCTATCCCGTCTGGCGCTTCGTTACCGCAACAATCCTCAGCGGCGGGGTCGTGTGCGGCATTCTTTTCGTGGTGCTGGCTCGTCCCATGGTCGATTTTTCGGTGCCCCCCGGCTTCTTTGAACCGGGAGCACTGAAAAGCATGATCTCGAAGATCAGTCCTTGGCCGATACCATGAGGCCGATGCCGTGATCGAAAATCAACTTCCCACCGTGCCACCCGGCCAGTCCTGTCAGGACAGCAGCCAGAAGGGACAATCCCAGCCCATGCGGCAAGATATCGATGGTCGCGGTCACGCGGCCACCCCAGTTCGCTCCCATAACCCCGATCAGAGCCATCGCGGCAATGCCATGGGCCCAGCTTGCGACGCGGGCGCGAATGCCGGCGACCAGCAGAAGTTCTGCGGTGCCGATCGTGCCTGCGGCCAGTCCACTGAAGAATGCGCCACCGGAAGCCCAAAGCCCCGCGCGCGCCCAGAAGTCATCGGCGCTCCACCAGTAGAAAACGTCGGTCCCAAGTGTCGCAATCACAAGCGCAATAGGGAAATGAACCGTCATGGCATGGAGCGGATGACCCGCAACGGCCACGGCGGAATTCGTGGTCTTTTCTTCCACCTTGGAAATGACGGGGTTGGGACTGCCTGTATCTGCCATGGGTTACCTCCTGATGTCAGGTCAACACGCGTATCGCCGATGCGGTTCCGGCCGCTAACGGCAGTTTTACCGCTTGCTGCGGTTCTAGCCGGGTGTTCCGGCGATCTTTCAGTTCTGGATCCAGCAGGTCCGTCCTCTCAGGCTATAGCGGGTCTCTGGTGGGCCATGCTGGCGGGCGCGGTTGGCCTTTTTACCCTCATCATGATGCTGCTCTACATCGTTTTCTTCGCGCCCCGGCTGGTTGAAAACGTCACGCCGAAACAATGGATCGGATGGGGCGGTCTCGCCATGCCCATACCCGTCCTTCTGGCACTCCTTGCCTATGCCTTCGTTCAGGGCGAAAAACTGTTCGGCGCAGAAGCACTGGAGCCCGCTGTCACCGTAACCGCCACGTCAAGGATGTGGGGCTGGGATTTTGTCTATGAGCAGGACGGCAACCAGATCAACAGTCAGGACGTCCTTCATATTCCTGTTGGTCAACCCGTCAGAATTCTGACGACAAGCACGGATGTGATACACAGCTTCTGGGTGCCAAGGCTCGGCGGCAAGATCGACGCCATTCCGGGACAAACAACCAGCATCGTCTTGCGAGCGGATGTTGAGGGCACATTCGGCGGCATTTGCGCGGAATATTGCGGCGAAGGTCACAGCGCAATGAATTTCCGCGTGCAGGCCCATAGCGTTGAGAATTTTCAAAACACACTCAGGACATTGCAACAGTGACGGACCGCGAAACGACCATAGAACCCATCTCCTCGCTTGCCCTGCATCGGCAGCTGGAAGCCGTCTGGCGCAGCGGCAAGGGTCTGAAGCGGCTCGCTGCCGTCAATCACAATGTCATCGGCATCCGCTTCATGGTGACTGCTCTGGTCTTCTTCGCCATTGGCGGTTTCCTTGGCATGTTGATCCGCACCCAGCTTGCGACCGCTTCCAATGCCTTCATGGATGCCGCGCAATATGCGCAGGTTTTCACCATGCATGGCACCATCATGATGTTCCTGTTCGCCATCCCGTTTTTCGAGGGGTTGTCGATCTATCTGTTGCCCAAGCTGCTCGGGGCCCGAGATCTCGCCTTTCCCAGATTGTCGGCTTACGGATACTGGTGCTACCTCTTCGGCGGCTCGATGCTGATCGTCGCCTTGCTCGGCGGTGTCGCGCCAGATAGCGGCTGGTTCATGTACACGCCCCTGTCCTCGTCGCGTTACAGCCCCGGCATCAATGCCGATATCTGGCTTCTGGGCATAACCTTCGTCGAAATCTCCGCCATCAGCGCGGCTATTGAGATCGTCGTCACCATCATACGTATGCGTGCGCCGGGCATGTCGCTTGTCAGAATGCCGATCTTTGCCTGGTACATGCTGGTTGTCGGCGGCATGATGCTGGTCGGTTTCCCCCCCTTGATCCTCGGTTCAATGCTGCTGGAGGCCGAACGCGCCTTCGGCCTGCCGTTCTTCGATCCTGACCGGGGAGGGGACCCGCTTTTGTGGCAGCATCTTTTCTGGCTGTTCGGGCACCCGGAAGTCTACATCATCTTTCTGCCCGCAGCGGGCGCCTTGTCCACTATCATCCCCGTGCTCGCCAGAACGACGCTGACCGGCTATCACATCATCGTCGCCTCGCTCATGGCCATGGCCTTCCTGTCCTTTGGCCTGTGGGTCCATCACATGTACACGGTCGGCATTCCGCATGTAGCCTTGTCGTTCTTTTCAGCGGCAAGTGCGCTGGTCGCCATCCCCACAGCCATCCAGATTTTCGCGTGGCTTGCCACGCTTGCGCAGGGTAAACCCCGCCTCAACATTCCCATGCTGCATGTCTTCGGATTTTTCTTCGTCTTCGTCATCGGCGGGTTGACCGGCGTCATGCTTGCCATGGTGCCCTTCGACATGCAGGCGCATGACACGCATTTCGTTGTTGCCCACCTTCACTACGTGCTGGTCGGCGGCTTTCTGTTCCCCATGCTGGCCGGCATCTATTACTGGGTTCCCCATATCAGCGGGCGCCAACCGGTGCAGCACCTGTCGCGCGCCGCCTTCTGGATGATCTTCATAGGCTTCAATCTGACCTTCTTCATGATGCACCTGACGGGGCTTCTGGGGATGCCGCGCCGCACTTTCGCCTATCCGGAAGCATCGCCTTGGGAGTGGCTCAATCTTCTGTCGTCCTTCGGCAGCTTCATCATGGCCATGGGCTTCATGCTGGTGGCGCTGGATATCGTTCTGATCTTCCTCTTCGGGAAGCCTTTCCGCCGCAATCCGTGGGGCGCGGGGACGCTGGAATGGGCCATGCCGACGCCGCCAGCGCCTTACAGTTTTGCCTCCATTCCTGAGATTGCCACGCGTGCCGACAATCTTCCGATCAATCGCCTTGCCGCACAACTCGCCGCTGGAAAAGGCTTTCTCGGCTTTTGTCGAAATGGCTGGATGGAAACAATCGGTGTCGATGCGGTTTCTGGAAAGGCCAACCAGATCATCGTTCTTCCGACGCCGACCTATCTGCCGCTCTATACCGCCCTTGCCACCGGAGGGGTGTTCGTCAGCCTTCTGTTCAAGCTCTATCCTGCATCTGCTGTCTTTGCTCTGCTCACCCTCGGCCTCTTCCTGCTCTGGACATGCAACAATGCCGCCAGAACCGACTGGGGCGAAATGATCGCGTCGCCATCGTCACGTCTGCCGCTTCATTTCGAACATACCGATGCACCCAGCATATTGGCCATGCGCCTCACGCTGGTTGCCAACGCCACCCTGTTCTCATCCCTTTTGTTCGGCGGAGTTTTCCTGTGGGTCTCGACACCCGCAGGGGAAGGAATTCCGGCCTCACAAGCCGGAACTGCGCATCTGTCAGCCCTGGCATTTGGCCTTATTGCCACCTGTTGCGGGGCGGGTGGCAGTGCGCTTGGCCGGGTCATCATCGGCAAGGCCATGCTCGTTGCCTCTTTCGCGGCTTATGTCATCGCCGCCGCTCTCATCCTTCTTGACCTTTCCATGAATTCCACCGCGAGCGCTCACGCACTGGAAGCGGTCAAATTCGCGGTTTCCAGCTATCTGCTGGTCCATCTTGTCCTGGGTACGGTGTTTTCCGGTTTTTGTCTCTACCGGCTCCGTAGCGGCTATGTTTCGGCGACACGACAGAACGATCTCGTTATCGGAAGGCTCTGGCACGGTTATTGTCTCGCCGTGGTTCTGATTGCTGCCATATATCCCTATCTGTTGGCCGCCTTGCAGCCGGGAGGGTAAGTCATGCGGTACCGGATATTGTTTGCTCTCGCAGGCCCGCTCATTCTCTGGGCCGGTTATTTCTCCGCCATTTACGGCCTCCAAGCTGTTGGCTGTCGGGCGGGATGGGATGTCATGATGCTGGGTGGCATATCGCTGCTGCGGTTAACGACCATCGTCGCCTTTGTGGTGGCAGTCTCGGTGTCGGCGCTCTTGTATCTGCCTCACAGGAAGGTCGAGGCGGGCGGTGAGACAATCCTGCCTATTGCCAGATATGTCGCCTTGGCAGGGTTGGCATCCACCATCATCGTCTTTGCCGGGGTGTTCTGGCTCCAAATGTGCTGAAGCAAGGTTTCGCTAGCGGTTTTTAAATACGGTGCACGGAACGCCTGCGGCACGAATGTCCTGACACAGGCGGTTGGCTTCGGCGCGCGTTTCCCGTCCAAGCCGTGCCGCATAGCGCGGTCGGTTGCCAAAATTTCCGCCGCGCTGTCGCACCACCAGTGCCCGCTCTTCGTTGAGCGGTGAAGGCAATCGGCTGACCGCGCGTGTAAACAGTCGCTCGACAATGGCGGGTCGATAATGGGCGGCAAGCTGGACGCCCCATGGCGCCCAATCTGCTGAACCCGCAAAAACCGGCTCCTGCATCTGGCGGGTGTCGGCAAGCACAAGGCAGGCGTCCTGAAACGGCAGATCCTTGTTCAGTTCCGGTGCTGCCGTCTGGGGCGGGGAATCCTTCCACGTCTCCACGGGCTGCCCGGTAATTGCAAAAACATAGTCGCGTGTTTCTATCTGGAGTCTTCCACCGGCGAGATAACGCGAAAGCCCGTTTTCTCCGGCATTATACGCTGCTGCCGCAAAACCGAAATTTCCGAAGCGGTTCTTCAGCTCGTTAAGATAGGCAGCCGATGCGTCCAGTGCGTCTATGACATCGAAACTGTTGTTCAAGCCGCGAAGCCTGGCCGTGCCGGGCATGAATTGCGCAATGCCTTCCGCCCCCTTGTGGCTGACCGCTTCCGGGCGAAACAGGCTCTCACGCCAGATCAGCCGGGCGAAAAAAGCGGGCGGGACCGTGTGAACCCGGGCAAAATGCTCGATCGTGCGACACAGGTCGGCGTTGAAGGTTTCCCGGCGCAGGCAGAGGCGTTCGCTTTCGTTCGCCCGCTCGTAAAGGCAGGGCTGTTCACGCTCCTCGCTCGCGAAAGCTGTTTGTGATGGAAGACTGGCCGCCATGCAGGTAGCCGCTACACATCCCATGGCGATTGCCGATTTCGCTCTATCAGAGAGACGCGACCCCATTCGGAAACTCCGCACTACCAGGGAATGCTACTCCCATCATAGGCAATGAAGGTTCCGCTCGCCTCGGCGGTCAATCCATCGAGTGCGGTCAGGATCGATGCTGCCGCCTCGTCAGGTGCCACGGTGCGGTGCCCCCCGGCGAAAGGTTCGGAAAGTTTCGTTCGCACGGTTCCTGGATGGATGGCACCCAGCACAGCCTGCGGGTGGGTTCTGGCATATTCGATGGCTGCCGTATGGACAATCTGGTTCAGCGCAGCCTTCGATGCCCGGTAGGACATCCATCCACCAAGCCTGTTGTCGCCGATTGAGCCGACGCGTGCCGACAGGAAGGCGGCGATGGCGCGCTGCTTGCGGTCGAGAAGCGGCAGGAAATGCTTGGCGATCAGGGCAGGCCCCACGGCATTGATCGCGAACTGTTTCAGCATCGCCTCGGGTTCTACCTGACGCAGGGCCTTTTCCGGCGAATGTCCATCGACGCCAAGGACACCCGTTGCGCAGATCAGAAGCTGGATCGGCTCAGCCCCAAGACCCTTTGCCGCGGCTTCGATACTGTGCTCATCGGTCAAATCAAGCCCGTCGTGCCGCCGCGAAAGGCCGATGACATCTGCACAATTCTCGTCGTTGCGCAGATGGTCGAGGAGTGCCGATCCGATGCCGCCACTGGCGCCGATGATGACGGCCCGGTAGCCGGAGTGAAGCGAGGTCAGAAGATTGCTGTGCGATGAATCCATGGGCGAAAAACGTGTTCCGGCGAGCTAGGTTCAAATGTGAGACGGCGAATGCCGTGGCATCGCTAATATTCCGCCAATGCTGTTCCTGTCGCAAGGGAACTTCGAAGGCTCCTCGTGGTTTCTAAGAACGCCATCGGGCGTTTCTTACGGGGTTCATTCTATCCATGTCATCGAAAATTGCTATCATTGGGTCCGGTCCTACGGGAATATATACGTTGAAGGGACTGGTGGGCAAAGCTGAGCCGCTTTCGATCACCATCTTCGAAAGCGAAGCCGATCCGGGCAAGGGTACGCCCTACCATCCGGACCTCAACGATCAGGCAATGCTGTCCAACATCGCCAGCATCGAACTGCCACCTGTCTGCGAGACTTTGTCCGATTGGCTTCGCCGCCAGCCGGACGAGGAGTTGCAGCGTTTCGGCATAGAGCGTGCGTTGATTGCCGACCGTGAATTCTATCCTCGCGTTGTTCTGGGCGAGTTTCTCTTCTCGCAGTTTTCGCAGTTGATCGAGATCGGCAAGGCCAATGGCCACAGCATCGACGTGAGGGCATCGCATCGCGTGCGCGATATCGAGTTGCGTCAGAAGGATATACGCCTGAGCGTCAGCGCGCCTGATGGCACGACGGAGGAATTCGCCTTCGATCACGTGGTCATGGCCACGGGCCACGATTTCCCGGAAACGACCGAGGTCAAGCCGGGCTACTACATGTCGCCATGGCCGGCTCCCGCCTTGAAAAAGATCGGGCCATGCAGGGTCGGTATTCTGGGCACGTCGCTCAGCGGTATCGATGCCCTCATTACGGTTGCGACCGCACATGGATCCTTCCTGCTGGATGAGCAGGGCGTTCTGCAATATCATCCCATGGCCGAAACGGACGGTCTGCACGTGACCATGATGTCGCGAAAGGGCGTCTTGCCGGAAGCCGACTTCTATTGCGAAATTCCCTATCGTCCCCTGCAATTCTGCACGGAAGCGGCCATCGAAACCCTCATCGCCACACGCCGTCACGACCTGCTGGATGCTGTGTTCGAGTTGTTCAAGGCCGAGCTTCTGTTCTGCGATCCCGAATATGCCTCCCGTATCGGCCTGTCATTCTTGACGGTTGAAACCATTGCCAAGGCCTATTTCAACGACCGCGAAACAACACCGCCTTTCCAGTGGGCGGCGCGCAATCTGGCGGAAGCGGAAGCCAACAAGAAGGCCAAATATACGGTGGAATGGCGCTATGCCATCTTACGGATGCATGAGGTGATCGCGCTGGCAATTCCGCATCTGGACGAGAAGGATCTGGAGCGCTTTCATAAATACTTCAAGACCGTCTTCGTGGATGATTACGCCACCGTGCCGCACGCCTCGATCCAGCGGCTGCTGGCGCTCTACCGTGCAGGCAAGCTGGATATCCAGGCACTTGGGAACGAAAGCGAGATCGACAACGAAAGCGTGGAGCGCGGAGCGGTCGTGCGGGCGCAGGGCAACACCTACACTTTCGATGCCTTCATCGATGCGACCGGCCAGCACACGCTCTCGGCGCGCGACATCCCCTTCCCGACGCTGAAGCAGCAGGGCGTCATGCGCAAGGCCACAACAAGCGCGGTGCCCTCTCTGGTGGATGGCGAAGGTGCATTGGTTCGCACGGGTGGCGTTGATCTGGACGAGAAGTTCCGCCCCATCTTTCAGGACAATCTCACCAACAGGCTTTATTGCGGCTCCATCGCCTTCCTCTTGCACAAGCTGCCCTTCGTTCAGGGTATCACCAGCGCCCGGGATATCGGCAGTGTCGTGTCCAAGGCCATCCTGGAAACGAACGCGCAACTGCAATTGTCGGCGGCCTGATCAGGCCCCGACGATCTCTGCTTCATCCCCTATCGAAATCATGGCGCAGCGTTCGGTTGAGCCATAGACGCCGAAGTTTCTTCGGTTCTTTCTAAGAATCGTCCGCAGGATGTCGGCGTTTTCCTGTAAATCCGGCTGTGGAATCAACGTCATTCCACAGCGTTTCGTCTCTTCGCTCACGGCAATAAGCGCATCTCCGAGCCGCAGGCGCTGCCCCGGCCACGTGGCCTCGCAGAAGTCATCGCCGCCCGGCATACGAAGAACGATATTGGGGCGAAACCGTCTGCTCTCCACGCTCTCGTTGCCCAGAAGGGCCGAAAGCTGCTCCAGCGAATTTGTTGTCAAAAGGTGCAGTGGGCTGGGCTCATAGCGGTTTGTTGCGATATGTGCGTCGGGCTCTTGGCCCACATCAGCCTGCCCGTAAGGCCATGCCGCTACCTCGAAGCCGAAATGTTCCGATAGCCGCACGCCGATGCTGTTGCCAAGCACGGACAGCCAGTCACCATCGGGAAAGCCGATTTCCGGCACATCACCCGCCATTCTTGCATTGAGGAAGAGTGCGGGGCGCCAACGCGCCTCTTTTTCCGGTGCGGCGATCTGGCGGTTTTCGACATCGACAATGCCCCAGCCTCTATCGCCCGCGATACCATGTTCCGCAAGCTCCACCGACATCAGCCTTTCGCCGCCCAGCGAGCTCACAGGATATCGCCAGATTTCTTCAACAGTCCCCAACACGTCCACGCTGTTCCGATCTTTTTCTGTCCGTCAGAAACAGGGAACTACATGCGGCGCTGCTGGTTCCCTGCTACCTCACACTGTGCTTGCCAGCGCAATCGCATCGGCAACGCTGTCCCACTTGTCTTCGCCAAGCATAGATGTGGCCACGCGAATATAATCGCCGGGCAAAAGCGAGAATTTTCGTCCGGGATTGATGGCAATGTTGCGCGCCGCCAGCGTTACGGTGGCAAAACCCTCGGAGGCAACCGGCAACCACAGGCAAAGCCCGCTGCCGGCGGAAACCGGCACACCCCGACAGTTGAGCGCATCGGCAAGCCCATCGCGCCGCTGCTGATAGATCGCGCGCGCCTTCGCCACCATGTCGAAACTGTGCGGCTCTCGTAGCAGCCATGCCGTGGCGCTTTGCAACACGCGGCTTGTCCATCCGGCGCTGAATGCCCGGTAGGACTGGATCTGCTCGACAATGGATGCAGAACTGGAAAGCACCGCCAGCCGCAAGTCGGGTCCCAGGGTTTTTGAATAGGAAACGATGTGGATCGTCCTTTCGGGAAAACGTCCACCCAGAGATTGAGTGGGAATGCCGGCAATATCGCCCAGCCCGTCATCTTCGATAATGAGGGTCTCGGTGCCATCGAGGATATCGCCCAGTTCCGCCAGCCGGTCAGGGCTGACGGTCTGTCCCGTCACGGAATGCAGGCGTGGCTGAAACAGGAAGGCGGTCGGGCGCTGCTGCAGGACGGCGTGAAGGGACTGCGGCGTTGGTCCGTGCTCATCGCACAGAACAGGAATGATCTTGACGCCAAAATCCTCGAGAATATCCAGCAGCCGCATGGCTGTCGGATTTTCGATGGCAACCGCTGAGCCCGGTGAAACGAGTGCGCGGATGGCTGTATAGACGGCGTTGTAGCCGCCATTGGTCACCAGAAAGGCCTCCGGCTCATAAGCCCAGCGCGCAAGCGCCGCCTCATGAAGCTCCGGGATGATCCGGACCCGCTCGTAATCATTGAGCTTTTCCACCCTTGCGGCGTGGGTCAGCGCCTGTGCCAAGGGTGGCAGGAGTGAAGGGTCCGGCACGGCCAGGGTCAGATCCAGCGCGTTCGGTCCGTAATTGCCGGCACTCGCAAATCGCTCCGGCTTGGCCACAAAGCGGTCGCCGCTCACCCATGTTCCATTCCTGCCACGCCCGGTAATCACCTTGTGACGCCTCAGGTCAGCCCATGCTTCTGAAAGCGTCGCCGGGCTGATCTCCAGCTCATAGGCCAGATCGCGGATGGAGGGCAGGCGGGTGCCCACCGGCAGAACGCCCGCGCGGATGAGGGCACTCGTTTCCAGTGCAATGCCGCGAATGCTCCGATCGCCTATTTTTTCAGCAAGCCACTTGGCGGAGTAGAGATCGTCCATAAATTCACCTTTTTAAATGTTCAATAACGTAATAACATTTGATGTTTGTAATTTGAACATTTAACTTTTTCTTATCGAGATTTTTTTGAGAGCATGTGCATGACCGTAACGCTTCGCCTCGCACTCCGTGACTGGGACTATATGACCCCTCTCGTTCTCGGAGATGTATCCTCGCCCCGCCTGAAGGTCGTTGTAGACCGCGTCGGCACCCTCATTTCCAATGTCGGAACGGATCCTCTGTTCGACGCCGCGGAAATGTCTTTCAGCCGTTATGCGCAGATGCGGCATGACGGGGATGAAACGGTCGTTGGTGTGCCCAATTTCATCATGCGCGGCTTCCGGCACCGCTGCATTATCACTGCCAAGGACAGCCTGGTTCGTCAGCTGTCGGACCTTGCAGGAAAGAAGATCGGCGTTACCGGCTGGCGGGATTCCGGCAACACATGGACCCGCGCAGCCCTTCGCCGCGAAGGTGTCGGTGTTGAAGACGCGATGTGGTATGCCGGACGCCTGACGAAGGATCACCCCATTACCGACCGGCTGGACGGTTTTGGCAGGCCAGGCCGCATCGAGGCGGTGCCCGGAGAGCGACCCATGGTCGATCTTCTGCTGGAAGGCGGGCTGGATGCCGTGTTCACCCCCTTCATGCCGAAAGGGTTTTTCGACAAGGATTCGGCGCTGCGACAGGTTCTGGACGATTATCGCTCCGCCGAAGTCAGTTACTTCAACGATGTCGGCTACGTGCCGGGTATGCATCTCATCGGCTTCAAGGCGGGCGTTGTGCGCGAACATCCGTGGATCATGGATGAATTGAGCGATCTTCTGGACGCATCGCAGAGCATGTGGCTGGAAAAAAGAGAGAAATACGCCGATACGACACCCTGGATGATTGATGAGCTGCGCCGCTGCGCTGCCGATCTTTCTCCTTCGTGGAACCTGAACGGGCTTGCGGCCAATGAAAAGATGATCGGTGATTTTGCAAAGGAGCTGCATGAGCAGAAAATCCTGCCGCGGCTTCTGTCTCCCGCCGATCTGTTTCCAAGCCAGGCCGCCAGCCGCTGACGCGGCCTTGCGGACACGACATTATTTCGCGTTGAACAAAAAGGGGAATTCCATGCAATCGAAATTCATCACATCCGTCGCTCTTCTCGGCCTGATGCTGGCCGCACCGGCAATGGCGCAGGACGCCGCCATACCGAAGCAGGAGATGAACAAGGAACTCAACGCCCGTCTGCCGGAGAAAATCCGCACCGAAGGCAAGATGGTCTCCGTCAATAACGGCTCCTTTCCTCCCTATGAAATCGTCACCGGAACGGAAATGACCGGCGCCAGCGCCGATCTGACGGAAGCTCTGGGACAGCTTCTCGGCGTCAAGATTGAGCACGCCACCGTCGGCGGTCTGCCCGCATTGCTTTCGGGCGTCAACTCCGGTCGCTACCAGTTTGCCTTCGGTCCGGTTGGTGATTTCAAGACACGTCAGGAAGCCAACGACTTCGTTGACTGGGTGCAGGAATTCGTCGTCTTCGCCGTCCAGAAGGGCAACCCCAAGGGCATCGTTTCGCTAGATACGGCCTGCGGCAACCGCATCGCCGTCATGGCTGGCGGATCGGCCGAAAAGGTCATCAAGGCGCAGGTGGAAAAGTGTGTTGCCGATGGCAAGAAGCCGGTCGAGGTTCAGTCCTACACCGACCAGCCAAGCTCCATTCTGGCGGTCCGCTCCAAGCGCGCCGACGCATTCTTCTCATCGCAGGCACCGCTCACCTATTTCGTTTCCCAGGCCAATGGACAGCTTGAGCTGACCGGTATTGGCGAAAAGAACGGCTTTGACGATCTGTTCCAGGGTGCCGTCGTGCCAAAGGGCTCTCCGCTGGGCGAACTCCTGCGGGATGCCGTCAAGGTTCTCATCGATAACGGCACCTATGACGTCATCATGAAAAAATGGGGCCTGGAAAACAACACCATCAAGACACCGGGTATCAATCTGGTGGGAGTTGAAAAGAAATGAGTGTCGCCAACGCAGAGACCGCATCGCCTTCAGGCGGTGCGGACCCGCGCGATGTGGCCAATGCCCATCGCCCGTTTCAGACCGGCCGCGCCACATTGTGGTTCATCACGCTGCTGATTGCCGCCAACTTCGCCTGGATCGTCGCCAATAACGAAAACTTCGGATGGCCGGTCGTTGCCCAATATTTCTTCGATCCAACCGTCATGCAGGGATTGTCCGTCAGCCTTGGACTGACCGTCGTTGCGATGCTGATCGGCGTTGTGCTGGGCCTGTTGCTCGGCGTTGCCCGCATGTCGCAGGATGTGCTGGCCAGTTCCCTCTCCGGGCTGTTCGTCTGGTTCTTCCGGGGAACGCCGCTGCTGGTCCAGCTCATCTTCTGGTACAATCTCTCCACGCTCTTTCCGGAAATCTCCATCGCCATCCCCTTCGGTCCCACGCTTGTCAGCTGGGAAACGAATTCGGTCATCACGCCGATGACAGCCGCCATCGTCGGGCTTGCGCTCAACGAAGCCGCCTACATGGCCGAGATCATTCGCGGTGGTCTGCTGTCGGTTGATCGTGGACAGTCGGAAACGGCGGAAGCCTTCGGCATGACCAAGGCCCGCGCTCTGTGGCGCATCATCATTCCACAGGCCATGCGCTCCATCGTGCCGCCCACCGGCAACCAGTTGATCAGCATGATCAAGGCGACATCGCTGGTCAGCGTCATCGCCATGGCCGATCTGCTCTATTCGGTGCAGTCCATCTATAACCGCACCTTCGAAATTGTGCCGATGCTGATGGTCGCGGTCATCTGGTATCTGCTCATCACTTCGGTTCTCAATATCGGCCAGGGTTACATCGAGCGTTATTATGGCCGGGGCGACCGTCGCACCGCCACCGCTCAGGCGCCCACCGTGCATGAGGAGGCAACGCCGTGATCACTCCCGTTCAAGACAAGCAGCCGCTGGTTCGGGCGCGCAATGTCCACAAGGCGTTCGATCAGCTTGAGGTGCTGAAAGGCATCGATCTGGATGTCTTTCCCGGCGAAGTCGTCGTCGTGCTGGGTCCTTCCGGCTCGGGAAAATCCACCTTCCTGCGCTGCATCAACCATCTGGAATCCATCAATCGCGGCTCCATCGAGGTGGATGGTGAGCAGATCGGTTACCAGCTGAAGAAGGACAAGCTGATAAAGCTGTCGGGAAATGCCATTGCCGCACAACGGCGCAATATCGGCATGGTCTTCCAGCAGTTCAATCTCTATCCGCATATGACGGCCTTGCAGAATATCATCGAGGCGCCCATCGGCGTCCACGGGGAAAGCAAGGCGCAGGCGATAGCCTATGCCCGGGAGCTTTTGCAAAAGGTCGGCCTGTCGGACAAGGCGGATAATTATCCCCGGCAACTGTCCGGCGGCCAGCAGCAGCGCGTGGCCATTGCCCGTGCGCTAGCCATCAAGCCCAAGCTGATGCTGTTTGATGAACCGACCTCGGCGCTTGACCCGGAACTGGTGGGCGAAGTGCTGGCGACCATGCGCGATCTTGCCCGGCAGGGTCTGACCATGATCGTCGTTACCCACGAAATCGGCTTTGCCAAGGAAGCGGCGGATCGCGTCGTCTTCATGGATGGCGGCCATATCGTGGAGATGGGCAAGCCGGAAGATGTCATCGGCAATCCGCAGCATCCGCGCACGCAGGCATTCCTGTCTCGCTTCCTTTGATCCAATCGCAGCAATGCCCCGCCATCGTCGGGGCATTGCCCGTTACCGAAATTGCGGCGCGCTCCTTTCGCGTGCCTGCTTCATCCGACTGGAGTTCCCATGACAGTGCTCGACAATGCCTATACACGCGTGTCCGATCTTGCCGATCTGGAGGCCGAACTTGTAGAGACGCGGCGTTACCTGCACGCCCATCCGGAACTGTCTTTCGAAGAAGTGCAGACAGCGCGTATGGTTGCGGAAAAGCTGGAAAGCTGGGGCTACGAGGTCACCCGCAATGTCGGCGGCCACGGCGTTGTCGCACGGCTGACGGTGGGTGAAAGCAAGAAAAGCATCGGCATCCGTGCGGATATGGATGCGCTGCCCATTCTGGAAGAAACCGGCGCTGACTATGCCAGCACGGTGCCCGGCAAGATGCACGCCTGCGGTCACGATGGTCACACCACGGTTCTTCTCGGTGCCGCGCAGCATCTGGCCCGCACGCGACGTTTCAATGGCACCGTCACGCTGATCTTCCAGCCAGCTGAAGAATCGGGGCGTCCGAGCGGCGCTCAGAGAATGATCGATGACGGCCTGTTCGAACGCTTTCCCATCGACGCCATCTTCGGCCTGCACAACCATCCCGGCGCGCCGGAGGGTGCGCTTCTCCTGCGGTCCGGCCCGATGATGGCCTCGGCCGATACGGCGAGAATCACCATCAAGGGCAAGGGTGGTCACGCATCGCGCCCGCACCTGACCATCGATCCCGTTGTCGTCGCGTGCAATCTGGTCGTTGCCCTTCAGACCGTGGTCGCCCGCAACATCGATCCCACCCAGACCGCCGTCGTTACCGTCGGCACCATCCATGCGGGAGAGGCGGTCAATGTCATTCCTGAATATGCCAAGCTTGCGATCAGCATTCGCTCGTTTGATGCAGGCATTCGCGATCTTTTGCAGGAGCGAATTACAAAGCTTACCAATTCGGTTGCCGAAGGCTTCGGAGCCTCCGTCGAGATCGATTACGAACGTGGCTATCCCGTTGTCGTCAACTCGGAAGAGGAAACAGAGTTCGCCCGCGCCGTGGCAGAAGAGCTGATTGGCTCGGACAATGTCTCGACCTGCCACCTCATTCCCGGCAGCGAGGATTTCGCGTGTTTTCTGGAGCATAAGCCCGGCAGCTTCTTGCGGCTTGGAAACGGCATGAATTCGGCGATCCTGCACAGTGCAAAATATGATTTCGCCGATGCGAGCCTCACCGTCGGTGCCGCTATGTGGGCGAGACTTACGGAGCGTTATCTGGCATAAGGTCTCCGAATCTGGAAGGGAGCCTTGCTTTGATCGTCTGCTTCGATATTGGCGGCACCGCCATCAAGGGTGCTGCCGCCCATGCGCTGGATGACGTTCGCCCCCTTCCAAGGCGCAAGACACCGACGCAGGATTTCGATGCCTTCGTTGCGGTGTTGAAGTCCGAAATCGCCAGCATCGGCGGCGCCCCGGATTGTGTCGCGCTGTCGATCACCGGCATCATCGATCCAGATACGGATAAATCCTTCATCGCCAATATTCCCTGTGCCCATCAAAGACCGCTGAAAGCGGATCTGGAAGCGGCGCTTGGGCTGCCTGTCCTCATCGCCAATGATGCGGATTGTTGTGCGCTGGCTGAATATGGTGTCGGCGCTGCCCGTGGTCATCGCGTCGTGTTCAGTGTCATCCTCGGCACCGGTGTCGGCGGCGCACTGGTCATCGATGGCAAGCTCATCAACAGCGCAGGCGGCTTTGCGGGGGAGTGGGGCCACGCCCCCGTTGCCGCCACCCGCGCGGGAAATCCCCCGGTGGACCTGCCGCGCTTTGCCTGCGGATGCGGACTGGAAGGCTGTCTCGATGCCATCTGCAGCGCGCGCGGCATGGAAAAGCTGCACCGACATCTGACGGGAGAGCAATTGCTCGCCGAGGAGATTGTCGAAAAATGGCAGGCCGGCGAGGCCGGCGCGAGCCGCACCATCGATATCTATATCGACATGCTGTCTGGCCCGCTGGCGCTGGTGGTCAATGTCACCGGCGCTACGATCGTACCTGTAGGCGGGGGCCTGTCCAATGCGCCGGCCCTGATCGAAGCGCTGGATCAGGCCGTGAGATCCCGAATTCTCAGGCGCTTTTCACGCCCTCTTGTCGTGAAGGCGCAGTGCACGGTCGAGCCAGGCCTCGTCGGTGCTGCCGTGCTCGGCTTTAATTATGTGCGGACACTGACACATTCCGCTTGAACGCCAGAGGCGTTAGAAACGCATTCCCGGAACCGCCAGCGGATTGTCCACCACCGCTTGCCGGTCGGGCTTGTCGATGCGCACGGAGCCGATAAAGGCCCCGAACAGGTCCTTGACGAACTCCTCCGGCAGACCGTCTGTTATCAGCACCATGCGCGTGCGTCGGTCCGCCGGGTCTGGCCATGCGGCAAGACGCTGCGGCGGGTGAAAGATCGACTGAACCCCATGCAGCACCAGCGGCCGGTCGGGATTGTCGGAAAGCTGCACAATACCCTTCATGCGCAGAAGCTTCTCGCCATGGGCGGAGCGCAGCAGATCGATGAACATGTCGATCGCCATCGGGTCGATCGGCTTGTCGTGAATGATGGAAAAAGAGCGTATCGAGGCATTATGCCGGTTTACGTCATCATGATGATGGTGGTGATGATGCCCATGCCCATGCTCATCATGCCCATGATGGTGCCCATCGTCATGCGCAGCTTCGTCGCCCAGCCAGCGCGAGACATCGCCAAGCTTGTTGCCTGCGTCGTAAAGTCCGTTCTCCAGAAGCGCCACCGCCGACCAATCCTCGGCATCGCCATCTTCAACAGGCGCGCGCGGGTTGAGGGCGGAAAGTCTTTCCTTCAGCGCAGCCACCTGTGCCTCTTCCGCCAGGGAGCGCTTCGTCAATACCAGCCGGTCGGCAACTGCCACCTGCTTGACCGCCTCCGGGTGACGATCCAGCGTCGCCGCGCCATTGGCCGCATCCACCACGGTCACCATGCCATTGAGGGAGAAGTTCTGCGCAATCACGGGATTGCCGATAATGGACTGCATAACCGGTGCCGGATCCGCAAGGCCGGTGGTTTCGATCACGATGCGATTGACCGGTTTCAGCTTTCCCGTCTGGATCCCGTCCATCAGTTCCGCCAATGTGTCCACCAGTTCGCCACGTACCGTGCAGCACAGACACCCTTCCGCCAGCTCGATGATTCCGTCACCGGACCGTTCCACCAGCAGATGGTCGATGCTGACATCGCCGAACTCGTTGATGATGATGGCGGCATCCTGCATGGCAGGGTCTTTCAGCAGCCTGTTGAGCAGCGTGGATTTTCCCGCGCCGAGAAAACCCGTGATGATGGAAACCGGAATACGATCGAGTGCCATGAGGCGACCTGTAGTGTTAGAACATTACATCTTGATGCGGTCTTATATCAGCAATCGGCTGGCAAGAAAGCGTCATTTGCAGCAAATGCGGCTCGCTGATGATGCGAACCGCTGCCGGCCGGCCTTAAAATGCCGGGCGTGGAATGGGGATAGGCACATTGGCCGGGCTGCCCTTGGCAGCAGGACCTGTCGCCGGGCTGGTAGCCGTGTTGATGGCAACGGTCTCGCTGCCGGGAATGAGACCCGCATAGGAGTAAACCGGCGGACGGCTCATTTCCTGCACGAAAGGTGACTTGATGATCATCCGTCCCGCCTCGTCGCGGCTTTCGCTGCGCACCTTTGCGGCCTTGGGGTTGCAGATCGCCGCGCTGATGTCGTTGACGCCCTCGGTGTCGCCATAGGGAGCCAGCGATGCCAGCGACGTGCCCTGGCCGGAGGGAGAGGTTAGGCCCATCTGCAGAAGATCCGCAGACTGGTCGGTGCGTCCGGCAAGGCTGTCTGCACCCAGCACCACGGTGATGACCTGGCGTCCATTGCGCGATGCCGAGGACACCTGGTTGAAGCCGGAGGCGCAGATAAAGCCGGTCTTCATGCCGTCAGCACCCTCGAAGCGGCCCACCAGCATGTTGTAGTTGGCGTAATTCTTCTTGCCGGTGCTGACACCTTCCAGCGAGAAATATCCGGCATATTCGGGAAATTCCCGTTTCAGGATGAGCGCCAAAAGGGCAAGATCGCGTGCGGTGGTATATTGTCCCTTGCCGGGCAGGCCGTTGGGATTGATGAAGCGCGTCGAAGACATGCCAAGGCGGGCCGCCTGCGCATTCATCTGGGCCACGAAATTTTCGGTGCTGCCGCCAACCGTTTCGGCAATGGCCACGGCAACGTCATTGGCGGATTTGATCAGCAGCAGCTTCAGCGCGCTGTCCAGCGTCAGCTTGGAGCCCGGCTTGAAATACATCTTGCTGGCGGGCTGGTCGGCTGCCTTCTTGCTCATGACAACTTCGGTCGTCGGGCTCAGCCTGCCAGTTTTCATCGCGCTGAAGGCAAGATAGGCGGTCATCAGCTTGGTCAGCGAAGCAGGATACCACTTGCGAAACGCTTCCTGATGCGAAATCACCTTGCCGGTGCGCACATCAACCACCATCTTGGGGTTGGCGTGTGCTACGGACGTCATGGCCATAACACTGGCGGAGATCGCGGCAATGGTTTTTACAAACCGCCCTGCGGCACGGCGGCGTGGGGAGTTATCCTGCAAGACGTATCCTCGAATTCCCGAACTTGTTTCGGAATTTGCAATATTCACCATATATGGCCTAGCAATGGCAAACTCCATTGATTGCGTCAATTATGCGGCGCAATATCCACCGGTCAGGGGTGCGCTTTGTCAGGTCTGGAATGGAACATCGGGAATAAATGAATGCCTTTATTGAATAGAGCGGCGGAATTGCAGGCAGAGGCCAGCGAGTGGCGGCGTCATCTTCATCAGAACCCTGAACTTCTTTATGATGTGCATGAGACGGCTGCCTTTGTTGCAGAAAAGCTTTCCTCCTTCGGCGTCGATGAGGTCGTGACAGGCATTGGCCGCACCGGCGTCGTCGGCGTCATCCACGGCAGGCACGGCAAGGGCCGCACCATCGGTCTGCGCTCGGATATGGATGCGCTTCCCATTGTCGAGGAAACCGGCAAGGAATGGGCATCGAAAGTGCCGGGCAAGATGCACGCCTGCGGCCATGATGGACATATGGCGATGCTGCTGGGTGCAGCAAAGCATCTGGCGGAAACACGCAATTTCGCGGGCTCCGTGGCCGTCATCTTCCAGCCCGCCGAAGAAGGTGGTGCAGGCGCCCTTGCCATGGTTGAAGACGGCCTGATGGATCGTTTCAAGATCGATGAAGTCTATGGAATGCACAATATGCCGGGTATTCCGCTTGGCTCGTTTGCCATTCGCAAGGGCGGCATCATGGCTGCACCGGACAAATTCTCCATCGTGGTCAAAGGACGTGGCGGCCATGCGGCCCAGCCGCACCGCACCGTGGACCCGATTTCCATCGGCGCGCAGATCGTCACCAACCTGCAGCTTATCGCCTCGCGCAACGCAGATCCCATCCGCTCAATCGTCGTTTCCGTCACCCGTTTTCAGGCCGGTTCCAGCCACAACATCATTCCCAATGAAGCCCTGATCGCCGGCACGGTCCGCACGCTGGATGAAACCGTGCGCGATATGGCCGAGGCTCGAATCAAGCAGATCGCCGAAGGCATTGCCGCAGCCAATGGCGCAGAAGCCGAGGCGGTCTATGAGCGATACTGCCCCGTCACCGTCAACCATGCCGACGAAACCGACCATGCCATTCGTATCGCCCGCGAAGTCGCAGGAGACAAGAATGTCGATCCGGACGTCGATCCCTCCATGGCAGGCGAGGATTTTTCCTACATGCTGAACCAGCGCCCTGGCGCCTTCATCTTCCTTGGCAATGGCGAAACCGCAGGCCTGCACAATCCCGGATACGACTTCAACGACGAAGCCATCGCCTACGGCCTGTCCTATTGGGTAAAGCTGGCAGAGCAGCGTCTGGGCAGCTAACGCTATCAGTCGCGACCGTGCTCATCGTGCGGTCGCAGCGCTCACAGAAGACCCAGGCAGGCAGACAAACCGAAGCAGAAAGGCTGGAGTAATTTCGCCGAGACGTGTTTGCTCGATGACCCGAAGCAAGCTCAAGCACTGAGTAAATAGTCTAGAAATTATGGCCCGATACTCGGGCCAAGGACAAATTTTTCTCGTCTGAGGAAAATTGGAGCGGGCGAAGGGATTTGAACCCTCGACCCCAACCTTGGCAAGGTTGTGCTCTACCCCTGAGCTACACCCGCTCATAATCCGCTGGTTCGGGGTAGTTCGCTGAACCGCGGGTCGCTGCGTTGCGGCGACGAGGGCTATATCGCTCAACCGCTTTTTAAATGCAACAGGGAAATGACAAAAAGGTGCAGAAAAAAGCAAAAAACAGGACAAGTAACGGAAATCATTTGATTTTTTTGATGAAGAAATCTCAAGCCGCATTGCAAAAGGGCTTTTGAGGGCCTAATGACAATGGCACAGAGTGACGAATCCATTGATGCGAGAAAGCCGATATGAGCGAGCAATCCACCAAGACAGCGCAGGACCTTTTTGCTTTGCTGGATGGGCTCGGCATTGCCCATACGACCTATGAGCACGAGCCCGTGTTTACCGTCGCAGAGTCGGAATCGCTGAGAGACCGTATTCCCGGCGGCCACACCAAGAACCTTTTCGTGAAGGACAAGAAGGACAGATATTTCGTCCTCACCGTCGAGGAAAATGCAACGGTGGATCTGAAGACGGTGCATAAGGTGATCGATGCATCGAGCAGGGTGTCTTTCGGCAGGCCGGAAAAGATGATGGAATATCTGGGTGTCGTTCCAGGCTCCGTTACCGTCTTCGGCGCCATCAACGATACGGGAAACCAGGTAACCTTCGTACTGGACAGCGAGTTGATGAAACATGACCTCATCAACGGCCATCCGCTCTCCAACGACGCAACCACGACGATTGGCCGGGATGATCTCATTCGCTTTCTGGAAGCGACGGGTCATGCGCCGCTCGTCTTGAAAGTAACCGAGTAAAGTACGATCTTTGCGCCAGTGAGTGGCGAGATCCTGCGCAGTGAACGGAGACCTTGAATGAGCGGAACCAACAACCCCTACGGAACGTCCATGGGCGGACACATGACCGGCTCCGTGCAATATGGCGGCGGCGCGCCAGCGTCTTCGCCCACGCCCGCGCCCGCGAGTGCTGAGGCATCCCACATCAAGGATACGACCACGGCGGCCTTCTCGAAGGACGTCATGGAAGAATCCCGTCGACAGCCCGTGCTGGTGGATTTCTGGGCGCCATGGTGCGGGCCCTGCAAGCAGTTGACCCCCGTTCTGGAAAAGGTCGTCAACGAAGCCGGTGGCCGCGTCAAGCTGGTCAAGCTCAATATCGATGACCACCCGTCCATTCCCGGCCAGCTGGGCATCCAGTCCATTCCCGCCATCGTCGCCTTTCAGGATGGTCGCCCGGTCGATGGTTTCATGGGTGCGGTGCCGGAAAGCCAGATACGGGAATTCATCGACAAGATCGCCGGGCCTTCGGCTGATGATCCGGCTGCGGAAATCGAAGCGGCTCTGGCTGAAGCAAAGCAGCTGCTAGCCGATGGCGATCATCAGGGTGCCGCTCAGCTTTTCGGCTTCGTCATGCAGGTCGACCCGGAAAATCCGGTCGGTGTCGCAGGCATTGCCGATTGCATGATTGCGCTGGGTGAATATCAGCGTGCGAGCGATCTCCTGGCCTCGGTGCCGGAAGACCTCCTGGCGGACGCGGCGGTTCAGGCTGTTGCCAGGAAGCTGGCGCAATATGAAGAGGCCCGTGCCCTGGGTGATCCTGCTGCTTTGGAGCGGGAGCTTGCAGCCAACCCTGACAATCACGATGCGCGTATGAAGCTTGCCAAGATTTTCAACGCGCAGGGCCGACGCGACGACGCAGCCGACCAGTTGCTGACCGTGATGCGCAAGGACCGCGCTTATGAAGACGATGGCGCGCGCAAGCAGCTGGTGGAGTTCTTCGAAAGCTGGGGCTTCAAGGACCCGGCAACGGTTACGGCGCGTCGGAAACTGTCTTCGATATTGTTTTCTTGAGGATCGGCTTGCGCTTGATGGGCGCAGACCACATTTATAGGATGATGCGTAAAACCTGTGCTGGCATTTCCATGGCACAGGCTCACGCGCCGGTATCGCGCTGTAAACATGGTGCGATGTATCTATAAGAGAGGGATTGATCCATGCATGTCGGAAATGCCAGATATCTGAAAGACTCCGATCTGCCCGACGTGGTGCCCGTTTTCCCTCTGCCCGGTGTGCTGCTTTTGCCGGAAGGGCAGCTGCCTCTCAATATTTTCGAGCCGCGCTACCTCGCCATGTTCGATGCGGCAATTGCCGGCGATCGGCTCATTGGCATGATCCAGCCAGCCCTGCAGGGTTCGGATGGTGCCCTGGGTGCGGGTCCGCTCAGCCAGGTTGGCTGTATCGGTCGCATCACCTCCTTCTCTGAAACCGGCGATGGCCGCTACATCGTATCGCTGAGTGGCGTCTGCCGTTTCCGTGTTCTGGAGGAAGTTTCCAACGGTAACCCCTATCGCACCTTCCGTTATGCGCCTTTCATCTCCGATCTGTCCGGAGAGTACGATGAAGACGCCGTGGACCGCGAAAACCTGCTGCGCGTCTTTCGTGCCTTCCTGGATGCCAATCAGCTGGAGGCGGATTGGGAGAGCGTGGAGCGGGCGGGCAACCGCGTGCTTGTCAATTCACTGTCCATGATGTCGCCTTTCGGTCCCGCTGAAAAACAGGCTCTGCTGGAAGCGCCGGATCTGAAATCGCGTGCCGATACGCTGATTGCCATCACCGAAATCGCCCTTGCCCAAGGCAGCGCCGAAGGCGGAAGCACTTTGCAGTAGAGGGGAGGGCCATGGACACGAAGCTCAGCAATGTCGAACCCAAGCTGCTCGATCTTCTCGTCTGCCCGCTGACCAAGGGGCGCCTTTCCTATGACCGCGAAAACGCTGAGCTGATCTCGGAAAAGGCAAAACTCGCCTATCCAATCCGCGATGGCGTCCCGATCATGCTGATTTCCGAGGCGCGCCATATTGAGGACTGAGGGCCTCACCCTGCCATAGGGTAAGGCGGTCGCGATGCAAATCTGCGCGATGGCTTAAAAGCATAGTCCTTTGCGTTGACTTTCGATTTGAAATCCGACCAGAGTCCCCCCGTCATGCATACCGGGGAGGGCCTGATGTCGATGCGTGCTGTTCTAGGAAGTCTTTTTGTCGTTGCCGCCACTCTCGTCGTGCAGCCTGCGCTTTCGCAAGAGGCGTCGCGAAAAATCGTCACCACGCAGAATGGTGATTATTTCGGCTTCGATCTTCGCACGGAACAGAATGTTTCCCTTCCCCAATGCGAAACCATTTGCCTCAATGATACCTCCTGCAAGGCCTTTACCTATAATCCCAAGGTAAAATGGTGTTTCCTGAAGTCGGATTTCAACCAGCTCAACGCCTTCCCGGGGGCGATCGCAGGCAAGGTCGTGGCTGTCGCAAGCGAGCCGGATATCGGCGCACCACAGCGTCTTTCCTTTGTGGAGGACACGCTCTACCGCGAAGCCCGGCGTTTGAAATCCGGACTGTCGTCGGCAGAGGGCGATGAGGCGCAGGGTGTCGAGGCCTTCCTTGCGCAAGCACAACAGCTCGTCGCCGCCCGTGATGTTCCAAAGGCAGTCGAGAGCTACAAGTCTGCCCTGGCGCTCAATCCCGATGACGGTGCCGTCTGGGTGGAAATGGCGCAAACGGCGATGGCTGCTGAAAATGATTATGAGATCAGAGGACAGGCGGTGGTCGCGGCTCTCAATGCCTATCAGTTGAGCCGCACCCTTGGCGCCCGCACCACCGCGCTCAATGTGCTCGCACAGGCATTTGAAAAGACGCAGAGCTACCGGGCGGCGATCAATGCCTATAAGGCAAGCCTTGCCCTGTCGGATGACGCACAGACGCGGGCGGCCTATGTCGATCTGCGCACCCGCCAGGGCTTCCGCGTTTCCAACAATACGGTCGATACGGATAGTGTCAGCCCACGGGCCTGCATCCAGTTTTCAGAACCGCTGGTCAAACAGGGCGTCGATTATTCCTCCTTCGTCACGCTGGATGGCGCGGCCCCGAAAGCCATTGAGGCAAAGGGAAGCGAAATCTGCGTTGAAGGGCTTGTGCATGGCCAGCGCTACAAGATCGCGCTTCGCTCCGGCTTGCCCTCTTCGGTCGATGAGCCGCTGGAAAAGCAGGTCGATCTGGATGTCTATGTCCGCGACAGGTCCGGTTCGGTCCGCTTTACGGGCGAAAATTTCGTGCTGCCCGGCACCGCGCGGCGCGGCATTCCGCTTGTGTCTGTCAATATAGATCACGCCGATCTCAAGCTGTACCGGGTCGGAGACCGCAACATCACGGCGCTGCTGACCAGTTCGCAGTTCCTGACGCAGATGGATGGCTACGGCACGGATCGCATCGAGAACGAGATCGGCGAACTGGTCTGGCAGGGCGGCATCGATATCCAGAACGAGCTGAACAAGGATGTCGTCACGTCCTTTCCGGTGGATGAGGCCCTGCCGCAACGCAAGCCCGGCATCTATGTGCTGACCGCCGTGCCGCCCGGCACCGCGCCAGATAATTGGGATTCGCGCGCCACGCAATGGTTCCTCGTGTCGGATACCGGCATCACCACCTATGCCGGCACAGATGGGCTCAATGTCTTCGTCCGTGCGCTCAGCAGCGCAAAGCCGCTGGAAGGTGTGGCGCTTCAGCTCTTGGCAAAGAACAATGAGGTGCTTGCGACAGCAACCACGGATGCGCAGGGCCGCGCGATGTTTTCTGCCGGGCTGATGCGCGGTACTGCCGGTCAGGCGCCTGCCATCATCACCGCGCGCAACGGCGATGGCGATTATGTCTTTCTGGATATGACGCGCGCCGGTTTCGATCTGTCAGACCGTGGCGTGACGGGCCGGGCCGCGCCCGGTGCCATCGATGTCTTCAGTTGGACGGAGCGCGGCATCTACCGCGCCGGTGAGACCGTCCATGCAGCGGCTCTCGCGCGCGATATCGAGGGCAATGCGGTCGAGAACCTGCCGCTTACCTTCATCTTCTCCCGTCCCGATGGCGTCGAGGATCGCCGCTTCGTCAGCGACGGCAAGGCATTGGGTGGCCATACGGTCGATTATTCCCTGCAGGAAAGCGCCATGCGCGGCACCTGGACCATGCGCGTCCATACCGATCCAAAAGCCGCTGCCATCAGCGAGAAATCCTTCCTCGTCGATGATTTCGTGCCTGATCGGACCGAGTTTGATCTCACCAGCAAGGCAAAGGAGATCGACCCTGCGGCGGATACCGCCATCGAGGTCGATGGCCGCTATCTCTATGGCGCGCCCGCTGCCGGGCTTGAGCTTGAGGGCGAGGTCGCGCTGAAGCCGACGCGCATCCGTGATGGCTTCGAAGGCTACATGTTCGGCTTGGCCGATGAGGAAACGGAAGAGGAAAGCCGCACGACGCTCGACGCGCTTCCAGCGCTGGATGAGAACGGCAAGGCCACGTTTGATGTCGCCCTTGCCGACATGCCCTCCACCACCCAGTTTCTGGCCGCCGATATCACGGTCAGAATGCGCGAGGCCGGTGGCCGCGCGGTTGAGCGGTCCCTGACCCTGCCGGTCAAATCCGAAGGCGCGATGATCGGCATAAAGCCGGAATTTTCCGGCGATCTGGCCGAAAATTCCATTGGCCGCTTCCACGTCATCGCCCTTGGGCCAGACGGTGCGAAACAGCCCATGGCTGGCCTCACATGGAAACTGATCAAGGTCGAACGCAATTATCAATGGTACCGTCAGGGCAATTCCTGGCGCTATGAGCCGGTCGTCTACACCAAGCAGGTTGAGACCGGCACACTGTCGGTCGATCAGAATGGCGGCGAGATCTCCGTCCCTGCCGCATGGGGCCGCTACCGGCTGGAAGTCGAGAGCGCGCAGGCCAATGGCCCAACTTCAAGCGTCGAGTTCGATGCTGGCTGGTTCGTTTCGGCGAGCTCCACGGAAACGCCGGATGCGTTGGAAATTGCGCTCGACAAGCAGAGCTACAAGATTGGTGAGACCGCCAGGTTGCAGGTCACATCCCGCTATTCCGGGCAGTTGATGGTCACATCGGGTTCGGAAAAACTGATTTCGGTGCAGACTGTCGAGATTGGCGACAAGGGCGGTGAAGTCGAAATTCCCGTTACGCAAGAATGGGGCGCGGGCTCCTATGTCACCGCCACGCTTTTCCGCCCCGGCGATGCGCAGGAAAGCCGTATGCCAATGCGAGCCATCGGCATCAAATGGCTGAGCGTCGATCCGGCAGAGCGAAAGCTCGGCATTGCGCTCACGCTTCCCAAACAGACCATGCCGCGTCAGGCTTTGGAAATTCCGTTGCAGGTCTCAGGGGCCGGTGTGGGTGAGAAAGCCTATGTCACCGTCGCCGCTGTCGATGTCGGCATTCTCAATCTCACCCGTTACGAAGCGCCAAAGCCAGACGAATGGTATTTCGGCCAGCGACGTCTGGGCCTTGAAATCCGCGATCTCTACGGACGCCTCATCGATGGCTCGCTTGGTGCCACGGGGCGCCTGCGCACCGGCGGGGATGGCGGTCAGGTCGCTTTGCAAGGCAGCCCGCCAAAGGAAAAACTGGTCGCCTTCTTTGCTGGTCCGGTCGAACTGGACGCCGAAGGCAAGGCTGTCGTCCGGTTCGATATCCCCCAGTTCAACGGCACCGCACGTGTCATGGCAGTTGCATGGAGTAAGACCGGTGTCGGACATGCCCAGCAGGATGTCATCATCCGCGATCCACTTGTCGTCACGGCCAGCGCTCCGAAGTTCCTCAGCCCCGGGGATGTCTCGCAAATGCGGATCGACATCGCCAATACCGATGGCCCCGCGGGAGATTATACGCTTGGCATCGCCAGCAACATGGCGCTCACGGTCGATCAGGGTGAAGTCTCGCAAAGCCTTGCGCTGGAAAAGGGCGGCAAGACATCGCTGACCGTGCCATTGACGGGCGAGAACCCCGGTAATGGCGCGATTACGATCACGCTTGCCAATTCAAGTGGGCTGTCCCTGCAACAGGTGCTGAACATTCCGGTCCGCCCGGCCGTCCTTCCTGTCACCGTCAGGCGCAATATCCAGATCGCCCCCAACAGCAGCCTTTCCGTGGATGGAAATCTTCTGGCAGACAGTATGCTGCTCGGCTCCTCCGTCGCGGTCAATGTCACGCGCTCGCCTGCCTTCGATGTTCCCGGGCTGGTCATGATGCTGGACAAATACCCCTATGGCTGTGCGGAACAGACCACAAGCCGCGCCTTGCCGCTGCTTTATGTCTCCGAACTCATGAAGCAGCGCGGCGGCGCTGACGATCCAGATATCCGCAAGCGGGTGCAGGATGCGATCTATCGCGTCCTGTCCTTCCAGTCCTCATCGGGCAGCTTTGGCCTCTGGGCTCCGGGAGAGGGTGATCTCTGGTTGGACGCCTATATCACCGATTTTCTGACGCGGGCGCGGGAGCAATCCTTCGATGTTCCTGAAACCGCCATGGTGCAGGCGCTCACCAATCTGCAGAACGGTCTGGCCTATGACAGCAACGTCAAGGATCGCGGCAACGAGATCGCCTATTCGCTCTACGTCCTCGCCCGCAATCGCAAGGCCGCCATCAATGATCTGCGCTATTACGCAGATACGGCGCTGAATGATTTTCCAACACCACTGGCAAAGGCGCACCTGGCATCCGCCCTGTCTCTTTATGGAGATGCGGCGCGCTCGAAATCCGTCTTCGGCGCATCGCTCAGCATGGCGGCTGCCACCGCCAGGGTCAGTCTCGCACGGGCGGACTATGGCTCGGCCTTGAGAGATGGCGCAGCCTCGCTCGCACTTGCCGCAGAAAGCCGCCCGGTACCGGCGGTCGTTCCGCAACTGGCCAGCACGGTTGCCAAGGCATGGGATGCCAAACCGCACACCAGCACGCAGGAACAGGCCTGGATGCTGCTTGCCGCCCGCGCGCTGAAGGGTGAAGACAAGGATGTGCGGCTGGATATCAACGGCACGCTGGAACAGGGCGGCTATAGCAAAAGCGTCAGTGGTGACGAGTTGCTGCAATCTCCCATCAAAATAGTCAATGCCTCGAAGGATACGGTGACGGCGGTCGTCACCACGGTCGCGCCACCCGCACAGCCATTGCCTGCAGGCGGCGAAGGCTTCGATATCCAGAAAACCTACTACTCCATGGATGGAGAAGAGGTGAATATCAGCGAAGCCACGCAGAATGAACGCTACGTCGTCGTCCTGAATGTCGTGCCGAAAAACGACTGGCAATCGCGCATCATGGTCACGGACCTCTTGCCGTCCGGCTTCGAAATCGACAATCCAAGCCTCGTCAACAGCGCAGCCTTGAGCAATTTCGACTGGTTGCCGGAAACGCAGGCAGCCCATACCGAATTCCGCTATGACCGCTTTGTGGCTGCTCTCGACCGTTCCGCAGGCGATGCGTCCGAGATGACCCTTGCCTATGTCGTGCGTGCCGTCACCCCCGGCACCTACGACAATCCGGCAGCGACGGTGGAAGATATGTACCGGCCGCAATTTTCCGCGCGCACGGCAACCGGTCGCATGGAGGTCCGCGCGGCGCAGCAATGATCAGGTGGCGGGCGTTCATCAGCGGCTTTGTCGTCGCCACGGTTGCGACAGGAGCCGTCCTCTATGGCCTTGACCGGCTGGACCGCGCCTATCCTCCGCCGCTGCGCAACGCCCGCCTCGTATCGCAGGAGGTGCTGGATGCGGATGGCAGGTTGCTTCGTGCCTTCGCAACGCCGCAGGGCCGCTGGCGGCTCAAGACTTCGGTTGCAGATGTCGATCCGCAGTTCGTTCGAATGCTCGTCGCCTATGAGGACCAGCGCTTCTTCGATCACGGCGGCGTGGATTTTCAGGCGCTGGGTCGCGCCGCATGGCAGTTGCTAACGAACGGTCGCATCGTGTCCGGCGCCTCCACCCTTTCCATGCAGGTCGCGCGGCTGATAGAGCCGCGCACGGACCGTTCGCTCAATGCCAAGCTTCTGCAGATGGTGCGGGCTTGGCAGATAGAGCGGCGGCTCAGCAAGCAGCTGATCCTTGAGCTCTATCTCAACATCGCGCCTTATGGCGGCAATCTTGAGGGGGTGCGCGCGGCAAGCCTCGCATGGTTCGGCAAGGAACCCCGGCGGCTGGAGACGGCAGAAGCCGCCCTTCTGGTATCGCTGCCGCAATTGCCTGAAAAGCGCCGCCCGGATCGTTTTCCGCAGGCAGCAACGCTTGCCCGGCAGCGCGTGTTGGAACGCCTTGCCGTCTCGCAGGTCGTGGGACAGGGTGAAGCCGCCCGCGCCTCTGTAGCGGCCATTCCCGCAAAACGGCTGGACCTGCCGTCTTTCGCACCGCATCTGGCTCAGGCGGCGCGCTTCAGGTCTCCCGACGCGTTGAGCATCGGCACGACGCTTCGCCTGCCTGTCCAAAGAGAGCTTGAAGCTCTCGCACAGCGTTCCGCCGAAAAGCTTGGGGACAGGGTCTCGGTTGCCATCATCATGGCCGATAGCGCCACCGGTGAAATCATTGCGGATGTCGGCTCCTCGGATTTTCTCGATCATGCTCGCCGGGGCTGGGTGGATATGTCCCGCGCGGTACGCTCTCCCGGTTCCACGCTGAAACCCTTCATCTACGGCCTTGCCTTCGAAAATGGTCTGGTTGCGCAGGAAAGCATCATCGAAGATCGCCCGGCGGATTTTGCGGGTTACAGGCCGCGGAATTTCGACATGCAGTATCAGGGCGATGTCTCCATTCGTCAGGCGCTGCAACTGTCCTTGAATGTACCCGCCGTGCGCCTGCTGGATGCCGTCAGCCCGGCTGCGCTTATGGTGCGCTTCCGCCGTGCCTCGGTGCAGATGGTGTTGCCAAAGGCAGAAGCGCCGGGGCTTGCCATTGCGCTTGGCGGCGTCGGCCTGTCGCTGGTGGATCTCGTCCAGCTCTATGCCGCACTTGCCAATGGCGGCCAGCCCGTGCAGCTTGGAGATGGAGTGCGCGCACGCCCCGCGAGGCTGGATGTGGATCCGCTATTCTCAAGGGCAGCAGTCTGGAATGTTACCGATGTCCTCTCCGACGTTCTGCCGCCGCTCGGCATGAAACAACGCGGCATCGCCTATAAGACGGGCACGAGTTACGGTTATCGTGATGCATGGTCGGTCGGCTTTGATGGACGTCATGTCATTGGCGTGTGGGCCGGGCGTGCCGATAATGGCTCCGTTCCGGGTCTTGCCGGCTATGCGTCCGCAGCCCCCATCCTGTTTGAAGCCTTTGCCAGATCAGGTGTCGCCATCACGCCGTTTCAGCCGCCACCGCCGGGTGTTTCCCGGCTTGTCTACCGGGACCTGCCCGCAAACCAGCGCCGTTTCAGCGTCACCTCGGGTGGGCTTTTGTCGGCCTCGCGGCGTGAGCCATCGCCGCAGATCGTCTATCCGCCGGAGGGTGCCCGCATCGAACTGTCCAGCCAGGATGGCGCGCTGGCGCCCTTGGTTTTGAAGTTGCAGGGCGGACGTGCCCCATTTCACTGGCTGGCCAATGGCAAGCCCCTGCCACAGCCAACCCGCCGCCGCAGCAGCGAATGGGTGCCGGAAGGGCAGGGCTTTTCCACTCTTACCGTCATCGACGCAGATGGCAGAGCCACCAGCGTCAGGGTCTTCGTTGAATAGGTGTGCGAAGTACTGGCCTCAGGCCGTCCCATCCACGAGAACGAAGGGTTGTCCGCGCGAGCACATTTCTATGCGGGCATCCACCTTGTAGATGTCGCGCAGCATGTCCGGTGTAATCACGGTCCCGGTCTGGCCGCTCACAACCATTTCGCCATTCGAAATGACAATCGTGTGCTCGCAATAGCGCAGGGCGTGGTTCAGGTCGTGCAGGGCAATCAGCACGATCATGCCGTTGCGGCGGGCAAGCTGGGTAATGAAGTCGAGCACTTCCACCTGCCGGTGCAGGTCAAGCGCCGATGTCGGCTCGTCCATCAGAAGCACTTCGGGCTTGCGCACCAGCGCCTGCGCCAGCGATACCAGCTGCCGCTGGCCGCCGGAAAGTTCGCCAAGCCCCCGGAAGGCAAGGTTGTGGATGTTCAGCGCCTTCAAGATCGCATCGATTTCGGCCAGTTCGTCGTCATGGACTTTCCAGCCGCTGCCCTGCTTTGCCGAAAGCAGAATGGATTCGTAAACGGTCAGCACGGCATTGGCGCCGGTGTCCTGCGGCATGTAACAGATGGTGCGCGGACCCTGTTCGGTCTGCGAAAGCGTTACGACGCCGGGGCCCTTGATAAGACCGGCAATGCGTTTGAACAGGGTGGATTTTCCGGCTGCGTTGGGGCCGATGACGGCCGTCACGCTTCCGGCTTCCAGCATGTCCATGGTCACATTGGCAAGAACGGTGGTGCGCCCATATTGTGCGCCGACGTCCTGAAGGGCAAGGGCTACCATGCGCGTCTCCTGTTGGAGAAAATGAGGACAAAGAAGAAGGGCACGCCCACCAGCGCGGTGATGACGCCAATCGGCAGAATGGCGCCAGGGATCAGGACCTTGCTCACAACCGAGGTGACGGACAGCAGCAAAGCTCCGCAAATGACCGAGCCGGGCAGGAAGAACCGTTGGTCCTCGCCAACGACCATGCGGGCAATGTGCGGTCCGACAAGGCCGATGAAACCGATGGTGCCGACGAAGGAAACCGGAATTGCGGCTAGAAGGCTCACTGTCAGCATGGTCTGCAGCCGCAGGCGGCGCACATTCACGCCCATGCTGGCGGCCTTGTCATCGCCCAGCCGCAACGCCGTCAGCGCCCAGGCATTTTTCATGAACAGTGGCACGGTCAGCACCAGGATGGCGGCTGTCACATAGACCTTCGGCCACGTCGCCTTGGTCAGGCTGCCCATGGTCCAGAACACCACGGCGGCAAGCGCCTGTTCGGAAGCCAGATATTCCAGCAGCGAAAGGGCGGCGTTGAAAGTGAAAACGAGTGCAATACCGAGCAGAACGATGGTTTCGACGGAAACGCCGCGCATCGTCGAAGCGAAGTGAATGAACATCGCCGCCAGCATCGCCATCAGGAATGCGTTGATCGGCACCATATATTCCACGGCACCGGGGAAAATCGCAACGCCGCCGACAAGGGCGAGCGCCGCACCGAAGCTCGCGGCAGCCGAAATGCCGAGCGTGAAGGGGCTGGCAAGCGGGTTGGAAAGGATCGTCTGCATCTGCGCACCGGCCACCGACAGCGAGGCGCCAACCGTCACCGCCATCAGCGCGATCGGCATACGGATATCCCAGATCACCACGCGCAACTGGTTTGCCACCGCCGCCGGATCCATGATCGCGCCGATCACTTCAGACAGGGAATAGCGCGCCGGGCCGAGCGCCATGTCGGTGGCGATGCTGAGACACAGGGCCACAACAAGGCCGATCAGGATCAGGATGCGACGCGCGGCAAGGGCGCGATATTGCTCGCGCCCCGTTGCCTTGATCTCAGTTTCCACCAGCGTGGCCATCAGTTGGAACCTTTTTCAAGCGATACGAAATATCCGGGCTTATAGCTCACCGGCAGGAATTTTTTGTGGAATTCGTCAAAATTCTTTTCCGGGTCCAGATCCGCAAAGAGTTCGGGGTGGAACCACTTTGCAAATTGCTGAATGGGAACGAACTCATAAGGCGCACCGTAGAACTGGTGCCAGACCGCATGGGCGTTACCCTTCTTGACAGCCTCCAGCTCGGTAAAGGGTGTGCGTGTCATCAGCTTGGCAAGGCGCTCGCGTGCAATCGCCATGTCTGCCCCGCGGCCAACCGGCACGAACTGGTTGATGTCCGACTCCGCCGCCCAGTTGGAGCCTGTTACGATCACATGCTCAGGGTTTGCCACCAGCAACTGCTCAGGATTGAGATCGCCGAACGTGGTCTTGATGACATCGGCTGCAATGTTGTGGCCACCGGCCTGTTCCACCATGGCGCCGAAGTTGACCGGACCGAAGGTGCGGCAGCAGGTGTTCTCGCCGGAAATTCCCGGCGCCCGCTCGATGAAGACGTTGGGACGCTTGAGGTCCTTGGTGGCAGCAAGCTTGTCCGTCACCAGCGCAATCTGGTCGCGGCGGTAGGCGATGAATTCTTCGGCCTTCTTTTCGGCACCGAAGATAACGCCGAGATTTCGGATGGAGTTTTCGCTGTTCTTGTCCGGGTTGAGGCGAAAATCGACATAGACGACCTTGATGCCCGCTGCCGCGGCCTTTTCCTCAAAGCCGCTTTCCTTGGCCGTCTTTTCCACTTCAAGGTTCAGCGTAATCACATCGGGCGACAGGGAAATGGCCTGCTCCAGGCTGAAATCCCCCTGTGGCAGATAGCCGAACTTCGGCAGCTTCGCGATCTGCGGGAAGCGCTCCAGATACGCCTGGTAGCTGTCGGGATCCTTGGTGATCACGTCATCGCGCCAGCCGACGATGGTGTCGAATGTCGTGTCGTTCTTCAGCGCCGCAATCACGTGGATCTGCCGCGCCTCACCGACGATGACCCGCTTTGCGGGCGCGTCGATCTCCACCTTTCGCCCGGCGGAATCGGTTATTTCGGCTGAAAATGCGGGCGCTGAAACAAGCGCGAGCATGAGAGCGGCGATCCGCTTGAACGGGCTGAGCGACATGGTGGTCCTTTCGATCCTCTGGAGTGGTGACGGAGCCTTCGGTTCGGCTCCGCCAACGGTTGCACCGGCGCGGCCTTCGCGCCTTAGCTGTCGTTCTTCAGCGATACGAAGTAGCCATCCTTGTATTCCAGCGGCAGGAAGCGGGAATGCAGTTCCTTGAAGGTCGCCTGCGGGTCCAGATCCTTGAACAGGTCAGGATGCAGCCACTTGGCAATTTCCTGGATGGCGACGAACTGATACGGGTTGTTGTAGAACTGGTGCCAGATGGCGTGGACATTGCCATCGGCGACAGCCTTGACGCCGGTGAAAGCAGGGCGCTTCGTCAGGTTTTCCAGCTTGCGGTGTGCTTCCTTCAGGTCCGCACCGTAGCCCACGCCCACCCAGTTGCCGCCGGGCACATAGGCATCCCACTTGCCGCCGGTGATGATGATCTGGTCCGGGTTGGAGGCGATCACCTGCTCCGGATTGACCGTGCCGAAAGTGCCGGGAATGATGTCCTTGGCCATGTTGATGCCACCGGCAATTTCGACCATCTTGCCGAAGTTTTCATTGCCGAAGGACATGCAGCAATCGTCCGAATAGCCGCCTGCGCGCTCAACGAAGACAACCGGCTTCTTCGGCTTTTCCTTGTCGAGGATGTCGGTGACTTTCTTGATGTTGTCGGCGCGGAATTTGATGAAGTCTTCCGCCACATCTTCCCGGCCCATCAGCTTGCCCATCACGCGCATGCTTGGCTCGGTGTTTTCCATCGGCTTTTCGCGGAAGTCGACATAGACGAGCGGAATGCCGACCTTGCCGAGCTTTTCGATGTAACCGGCTTCCTCGGTCGCCGTCTTGGCGTCGATGTTCATCAGGATCACGTCGGGCTTCAGCGAAACGGCCTGCTCGATATCGAAGGTGCCGTCCTTCATCCCGCCGAATGTCGGCAGCTTTGCAATGTCTGGGTACTTGGCAAGATAGGCCTGGTAGGTTTCCGGGTCTGCCTTGGCAAGATCGTCGCGCCAGCCAACCACATGCTCGAACGGGTTGCTCTTGTCGAGCGCCGCGAGGAAGTAGATCTGTCGGCCTTCGCCCAGAATGACGTGCTTGACCGGCACGTTTACCTCAACGTCGCGGCCCGTCACATCCTTGATGGTGACCTTGTCGGCAAGCGCTGGCAAAACAGTGGAAACGAAAAGACCCATTGCAAGAATGGCGGATTTGCCTCTAATGCGCATCGAAATTGTTCTCCAGTAAAACTGACTGCGCTTTAAGGATTTATGATTGACGTAGTCAAGTTTTATCTTTTAGAGCTTTTCAAAACTGGCAGTCGTGAAGGTTGGACGTCATGGGCGGTGCGGATAGTTACGGGACCAACTTTGGTCTTCGGGATGAAATCAAGGCATATTGGTCGGCGCGCGCCGCCACTTTCGATCTTTCGCCCGGCCACGAGATTTTTTCCGAAGAAGAACGGGCAGCCTGGCACCGTCTCGTTGAAAAACATCTTGGCCGTGGGGAAGGCAGAAGCGCTCTTGATCTTGCCAGCGGCACTGGCGTCATTTCGCATGTCATGGATGATCTCGGCTATCGCGTTACGGGGCTCGACTGGGCCGAACCCATGCTGGAGCGGGCCAAGGCCAAGGCAAAGCATCGCAATCGCTCCATCACCTTTCGCATGGGCGATGCCGAAAATACCATGGAGCCGGATGCGGCCCATGACGTCATCATCAACCGCCATCTGGTCTGGACGCTGGTAGATCCGAAAGCAGCCTTTCAGGAGTGGCTGCGGGTGCTCAAGCCCGGCGGCAGCGTCCTCATTGTCGATGGTGATTTCGTGAATGTCAGCCTCGCTGAAAAGCTGTTGAAGAAGCTGGCGGATAAGCTGTTGAAAATGGGTGTCCTGAAGCCGGAACCGGTCCATATGCCCTCCGACATGGCCGGAACGCATAACAGCATCCTGTCACGCGTCTATTTCTCGAAAGGCGCCCGCGCCGAAGCCGTCGCCGCCCTTCTGCGGGAAGCGGGTTTCGAAGACGTGGTGATCGATACGGACCTGCGCGAGATCCACAAAACGCAGGCGAAAAACTGGAACATCCTCAAGGCCACCGCCCGCGGCATCCAGCACCGCTACGCCATCCACGCCCGCCGCCCCACATCCGGCTGATTTGCGGCCCGGGTATAGGTTTCAGACCGTCACACCAGCTTTCGTCACCCGGCCACTTCCTCTCGTCCACCCGTGGCACATCCTCTCGTCGGCATCTTGAGGCACTCTCCCCCGTCATCCCGGACTTGATCCGGGATCCAGCCGCCTTGCGTCTGCAAGGCGAGAGGACTCAAACAACGGGGCGGTCGTACGAAGACGTCTCCCGGCGCGCAGACGCGCGCCTGCTGGACCCCGGATCAAGTCCGGGGTGACGGAGGGTGGGGTGGCGCCGCACAAAAATACCCACGCCAAATCAACACCTTGCCGCTTCCCCCCGCAAAAACCCTCAAAATTCTTTCTGCATTTCATTCACACCCTCTGCACCTGAAGCACAATTCTCCCGTTCCGCCCTCGGATACACCGCAAGGCGTTGCGGCGAGGCGGGATCGGCGCTGGTGGGTAAGAGGCTACGCATCCTCTTGGTCATCGGGGTCGAGCAGCAATCCCCCCGGCGGCAACGGGAGGAGGGTGACGCGGTTTCGGACCGGCTGTCGTCACGCTCTCGATGCCCGACCTGGTTGCGTGGATGGCGTCGTCAGGCTGAACCACAGTCTGAAGTCGCCCTTCCATGTGCCAGGAGCCTCGTCGCCGGGTGTACCGACAGCTCATCGTCCCTCTGGTCGAACGCGACCACAAGGGATTGAAGCGAAAGTCAGGCGGTACACAGGAAGACGCTGCATCTGCCCCGCCCGTTCATTGAGACGGTGCGGACGGATCGCAAGGGATGCACCTGGCCGGGGCTGGCGGGTGCGGATCTTGCGGGAGACGGGTCGTTCCGGTCTGCGCCTTGATTTTTCGGCGCGGGCAGAGGCGAAGGCAGGTGTGGCTGAACTGGCAGGGTGCCTTTCCGCAAGGGATGGCACCACCCGGATGGGAAGGGTCGGGCCTTGGCAATGTCCGACCGGCTCTCCGGCAAGGTTTTACCCTTGCCATCCGGTGTCTGCCAGCCGTGGCAAGAGGATTGCTGTTTGGCCAAAAGAGCCGAACGGGGCGCTGAAAGGTGCCACTTATAGACTACCCAACGAGGCAGCTTGCAGCGCCCCGTCCGACATACCCATGGCCGCAAATGGTCATGGGGCCAGAGAAGGAAGCATACCACGGGCAGCCTCTGCCGCGTGAACGGCGAAGCTTGGAATAGAGGTCGCCGGGTTTTTTGACAGGATTGAATGGACCGAGCAGCGCCTGCCGCCGTAAGCAGCCACGCCGCTATCCGCAAATGGAAAAGCCCGGAATTTCCGGGCTCAGTCTGCAGGTGAATGTCACTTCAATGAGGACTGTCCGGAGTAGTACAGCCATATGCGACTTGAGCTCCAAGGGGAGCCATACCCAGTGTGATCCGCCTCTAAGATCGCGAAAGAGGCTAACGCTCCGCCGAGGCTGAGCGGTACCACGGCGTTAAAGTCATAAGACTTCAAACGTGCCACACCAGCGGCTTCAAGCCCGGCAGGGCCGGGCTTGTCGATTTCAACCTGCCTTTGCCAGTTTCTTGGCGGCAACGCGGGCGCGGATGGACTCCACGTCTGCCTTAGGTGTCGCGGCAAAAAGCGTGCGGGTATAGGCATGTTTCGGGTCGGAGAAAACCTCCTCGCGTGTGCCATATTCCACGGCTTCGCCGAAATACATCACCATGACTTCGTCAGCGATATATTTGACCACCGAAAGGTCATGCGAGATGAAGACATATGTCAGGCCGAACTCGTCCTGCAGGTCGGCAAGCAGGTTCAGCACCTGTGCCTGCACCGAAAGGTCGAGCGCCGATACCGGTTCGTCCAGCACCAGCAGCTTCGGGTTCAGCATAAGCGCGCGCGCAATGGCGATACGCTGGCGCTGGCCGCCGGAGAACATGTGCGGATAGCGGTTGTAATGTTCAGGCCCCAGACCCACGCGCACCAGCATGTCATTGGCTTTTTCGCGGCGCTCTGCCGAGGACATGTTCGTGTTGATCAGCAGCGGCTCGCCAAGGACGTCGCCGATCTTCTGGCGCGGGTTCAGCGAACCATAGGGGTTCTGGAACACGATCTGCACCTTCTGGCGCATCTCAGCCGTCAGATGGCCGGGACGGGTATCGACCTTCTGCCCATCGATCAGCAATTCGCCAGAAGTCGGCTCGTCGATGAAGGTCAGCATCCGGGCCAGCGTGGACTTGCCGCAGCCGCTTTCGCCGACGATTGCCAGGGTCTTGCCGGTTTCGAGGGCGAAAGACACCCCTTTCACCGCATGAATGATCTTCTCCGGCTTCATGAAGCCGCCGGGCAGGCGGTAATCGCGCTTCATGTTGCGGATTTCGAGCATGGTGTTGTTGGCGGTCATGCTGTTTCTCCCGCAGCAGGCGTGGGCGTGCCGTCAAAGAATTGCGAAACGGTCGTCAGGCGGTCACCGGTCGCATTTTCGGGCAGGGCGGCCAGCAGTGCCTTGGTATAGTTGCTCTTGGGGTTCTCAAACAGGGAAAGCACATCGGCCTCCTCCATCTTCTTGCCCTTGTACTGCACCACCACGCGGTCGGCGGTTTCCGCCACCACGCCCATGTCATGGGTAATCATGATGAGGCCCATGCCGTTTTCGGCCTGCAGCTTCATCAGCAGATCGAGGATCTGCTTCTGGATGGTCACGTCAAGCGCGGTTGTCGGTTCATCGGCGATCAGAAGCTTCGGGTTGCAGGCAATGGCAATCGCGATCATCACGCGCTGGCACTGGCCACCGGACATCTGGTGCGGGAAATGCTTCAGTCGCTCTTCCGGGTCGGGCAGGCCGACGAGGGTGAACAGTTCGATGGCGCGGGCGTGGCGCGTCTTCTTGTCCATGCCCATGTGGATGCGCAGGACTTCCTCGATCTGGAAACCAACGGTGAAGCAGGGGTTGAGGCTGGCCACCGGTTCCTGGAAGATCATGGCAATGTCCTTGCCGATCAGTGTACGGCGCTCGGACGCGCTGATCTTCTGGATATCCTTGCCCTGAAACAGCATACGGTCGGCGGTAATGCGGGCGGTCCAGGGCAAAAGCCCCATCACGGCCAGCATCGAGACGGATTTGCCGGAACCGGATTCTCCGACGATGGCGAGGACTTCGCCCTTCTCGACGGAAACGGAGATGCCGTCCACGGCGCGGAACCAGCCATTGGCAGTTTCAAACTCGACGGTCAGATTATCGACTTGCAGAAGTGCCATGTCAGGACCTCTTCAGTTTCGGGTCAAGCGCATCCCGCAGTCCATCGCCCACCAGATTGATGGCGAGAACGGTGATCAGGATGGCAAGGCCGGGGAAAGTAACGACCCACCAGGCGCGCAGAATAAATTCGCGCGCTTCGGCAAGCATGGTGCCCCATTCAGGCGCGGGCGGCTGGGCACCCATGCCAAGGAAGCCAAGGGCGGCCGCATCGAGAATGGCGTTCGAGAAGGACAGTGTGGCCTGAACGATGAGCGGGCCCATGCAGTTGGGCAAAATGGTCTTGAACATCAGCCGCAACGGACCGGCACCAGCCAGACGGGCGGCGGTGACGTAATCGCGTTCCTTCTCGGTCATGACGGCGGCGCGCGTCAGGCGCACGAAGTGCGGCTGAAGAACGAGCGCGATGGCGATCATGCCATTCGTCAGGCCGGGGCCCAGAATGGCGACGAGAACCAACGCCAGAAGCAGCGACGGGAAGGCGAGAATGATGTCCATCAACCGCATGATGACCGTGTCCAGCCAGCCGCGATAGTAACCGGCGATGACACCGATGATGATGCCCGTTGTCAGCGAAAGGCTGGTCACGAAGACGCCGATGAACAGTGAATATTGAGCACCGTGGATCAGTCGCGAGAGAATGTCGCGACCAAGCGGATCGGTTCCGAGCGGGAAGCTCCAGTTGCCGCCCTGCATCCATGCCGGGGGCAGAAGGATGGTATCGCGGTACTGCTGGAACGGCGAGTGTGGGGCGATGACCGACGCAAAAACGGCGACGATCACGATGATGGCGAAAACATAGAGGCCGATGACGGCGCCGCGGTTTTCGGAGAAGTAATGCCAGAATTCGGACAGCATCTGGCGGCGCATCGCCGCGCTGCTGACCGGCTGGCTCTGAGTGGTTTCAGCCATGGAACTAGTCACCTCTTAGTGGCGGATGCGCGGGTTGATCAGGCCGTAAAGCACGTCGACAACAAGATTGACGAACATGATGATGCCGGCGATCAGCAGCAAGCCACCTTGAATCACGGGGTAATCGCGACGGAAGACGCTATCGACCATCCACTTGCCGATGCCCGGCCAGGAGAAGATCGTCTCGGTCAGGATCGCACCTGCCAGCATGACGCCGATCTGCAGGCCGATGGTGGTGATAACAGGGATCAGCGCGTTGCGCAGCGCATGCAGTCCCACCACGCGGAAGGGCGACAGCCCCTTGGCACGGGCGGTTCTGATATAATCGTCCGACAGCACTTCCAGCATGGCCGAGCGCGTCTGGCGGGCAATCACCGCAAGCGGGATTGTGGCGAGCACGATGGACGGCAGGATGAGGTGGCTGACGGCGGAGGCGAATGCACCCTTCTGGCCCGACAGCAGCGAGTCGATCAGCATGAAGCCGGTGACCGGCGGGAAGAAGAACATCAGCGAGATGCGTCCCGAAACCGGCGTCCATTGCAGGATGCCTGCAAACAGGATGATCAGCAGCGGTCCCCACCAGAAGATCGGCATGGAATAGCCGACCAGCGAGACGCCCATCATGGTCTGGTCGAAGAACGAGCCGCGCTTGATGGCTGCAATCACGCCGGCGGGAACGCCGATGACGATGGCAAGGATGATCGCGCAAAGGGACAGTTCGACGGTTGCCGGAAAGAGGGCAAAGAACTGGTCGATGATCGGCGACTTGGACACGATGGACGTGCCGAAATCACCCGACAGGATGCCTTTCAGATAATCCAGATACTGGATGACCATGGGGCGGTCCATGCCAAGGGCGGCGCTGATCTGCGCGTGCCGCTCTGGCGACATGACGCGTTCGCCGGACAAAAGAGCGACAGGGTCGCCCGGCAGAAGCCGGATGAACATGAACGCGATAATGGAAACCCCGATGAAGGTCGGGATGAGCACGGCGATACGCCGCACGAGAAAGCCAATCATGAAAAACCTTCGATCTGTTCCGCGCGGGAACCTATGCGCTGGCAGTAGCGACCTTTTCGGTCTGCTTCTTGTTGTGTGTGGGCAGAACGCAAGTGCCGCGCGCCTTGAACCAAGACACGCGGCATTTTCAGATGCGTCCGGTATTACTCGGCGATATCAACGTTTTCGAACGTGAAGTCACCCAGCGGGCTCTGGACGAAACCTGTGACTTCCTTGCGCATCGGAACGACGGACAGGGAGTGGTCGATGGTGGCCCATGGAGCCTGCTTCTTGAAGACAACCTGAGCTTCTTCGTAAAGCTTGGTGCGCTCAGCCTGATCGGTGGTGATCTTGGCCTTCTTCACCAGTGCGTCGAAGTCCTTGTCGCACCATTGTGCACGGTTGTTGCCGCCAACGGCATCGCAACCCAGCAGCGTGTCAAGGAAGTTGTCCGGATCGCCATTGTCACCGGTCCAGCCGAGGAAGACTGCGCCGTCACGGTCCTTTGCCTTCGAACGGTCGAGATATTCGGCCCATTCGTAGGAAACGATCTCGACCTTCACGCCGATCTTGGCGAAATCATCCTGAATGACTTCGGCAGCGCGGCGGGCGTTGAGCATGTAAGGACGCGAAACAGGCATCGCCCAGACCTTCATCGAAAGATCCTTGACGCCAGCATCTGTCAGCATCTTCTTTGCTGCTTCCAGATCGTATGTGTCGTCTTCGACCTTGTCGTTGTAGGACCACATTGTTGGTGGCAGCGGGTTCTTGGCAGGTGTTGCCATGCCCTGGAACACGGCGTCAACGATAGCCTTCTTGTTGATGGCCTTGTTCAGCGCCTTGCGGACTTCCGGCTTGTCGAAGGGAGCCTGCGTGGTGTTGTAGGCGAGGTAGGCAACGTTGAGGCCTTCCTGCTCCAGAACCGTCAGGGACTTGTCTTCCTTCATCGACTTGACGTCTGCAGCGTTCGGGTAAGGCATCAGGTGGCATTCGCCAGCCTTCAGCTTCTGGAAACGAACGGCGGCATCGGTGGTGATGGCGAATACGAGATCGTCGATCTTTGGCGCGCCGCCCCAATATTCCTTGTTGGCCTTGAAGCGGATAACGGCATCCTGCTGGTAGGCGACGAAGGCGAATGGACCGGTGCCAACAGGCATCTGGTTCAACTGGGCCTGCTTGCCTTCCGCGGCGAGCTTGTCGGTGTATTCCTTCGAAACGATCGAAGCGAACGGCATCGCAAGGTTCGCGAGGAACGGAGCTTCCGGACGGTTCAGGGTGAACTTGACCGTCATGTCGTCGACTTTTTCAACGGACTTGATCAGCTTGGGGAAGCCCATGCCTTCGGCATATTCCCAGGACGTGCCAGTGACATATTGATGCCATGGATTGTCGGTCTTGATCTGGCGCTCGATGGAGAAGACGACGTCGTCGGCGTTCAATTCACGTGTTGGCGTGAAGAATTCGGTGGTCTGGAACTTCACGCCCTTGCGCAGCTTGAAGGTGTAGACGGTGCCGTCCTGCGACACTTCCCAGCTCTCGGCCAGGCCAGCAACTGGCTTGGTGGTGCCGGGTTCGAATTCGAGAAGGCGGCTGTAGACGGTGTGGGCCGAGGCATCGAATGTGGTGCCTGCGGTGTAAAGGCCCGGATCGAACCCTTCCGGGGAACCTTCTGAGCAATATACGAAGGTTTTTGCGCTTGCGGCACCCGCAAAGCACGTCGCCGAAAGCAGAGCCGCAGCGATTAGGCCAATTTTGTATCTCATAATAGAGCTCCCAATTTTTGTATCCGGCTCGCTTATTCCGCGACTACCGATGCAATGTGGTTATAAGAAACCTTGCACATACTCAAGCGGGGAACTTAAACGATTCAGGTCATTTTTGACCAAATGTTCAACTTCCCGCGATTTTGATACTAATTTAGGCGGAAGGATTAGAATCTTTGTCTAGAGAATGAGACAAAATCTGCTGCATCTTCGCTATCTGGCACTATTTCAGGCAAGAATGGCGCCCCGAATTCTCAAGGCGCCATTGATATGAAATCTTGATGACAGGCGATCAGGCCTTGGTCATCTTGTCGCCGACGATCCGCCAGTTCACGAGATTTTCAAGAACGGCCTTGATGTGCGCCGGTTTGCGGTTCTCATAATCCACATAATAGGCATGTTCCCAGATATCGATGCCGAGATATGCGGGTCTGCCGACGGCGACCGGGTTGTTGCCGTCCTCATAACCAACAAGGGCAAGCTTGTTCTGGTCATCGCGGGTCAGCCATACCCAGCCGGTGCCGAAGACTTCATCGGACGTGGAAACGGCTTTCTCTACGAACTTGTCGTAGTCGCCGAATGCCGCATTCAGTTCTTCTGCGGCCTTGCCGTCGGGCCTGTTCGGTCCGCCCGGCGTAAACTGCTCCCAGTAGACGATGTGGTTCCAGGCTTGTGCGGCGTTGTTGAAGATCTTCTTGTCAGCCGTCTTGGAAGCGGAAGCCTTCATGATGGCTTCCAGATCCATATCCGCATAGGGCGTGCCCTTTGCCAGTGTGTTCAGCTTGTCGAAATAGGCTTCGTGGTGCTTGCCGTAATGCAGGCCGACGGTTTTTGCGGAAATGTGGGGTGCAAGAGCGTCTTCAGCAAAGGGAAGCGGTGGCTGCGTCAGCGGCAGTGCTGCCTGTGCAAGCGATGGTGCGGAAAGGGCGGATGCCGCAGCGGTTGCCGCTGTCGCCGCCATGATGGCGCGTCTCGTCAATAGCATTTTTCTGTCTCCTCTGGATGACGCTTGGGGGTTATCGTCGATGGCAAACAGGTTCGGCTAGGAAAAGTTTCTTTTAGAGCTTGCTTATTCGGGAGCTCTCTATTTTGTTATCCCAATTGCAGTGATGATGATGTCTAGGAGGACGCGATGCAGTCTCAGGGTAAATCGGGCGAAGAGCGCGCGTTGGTGCTGGAGGAAAAAGGCAAGCTGTCGTTACGTGCCTTGCCGCTAAATGAAGAGGTCGGGCCTCACGATGTGCGCATCGCCATCCATACGGTCGGCATTTGCGGCAGCGATGTGCACTATTACACCCATGGTGCCATCGGAAATTTCGTGGTGCGCGAACCTATGATTCTCGGGCATGAGGCTTCCGGTACCGTTACCGAGGTCGGGTCCCAGGTGACCACACTTGCGGTCGGCGATCGTGTCTGCATGGAGCCGGGTATTCCCGATCCCATCAGCCGTGCGAGCCGGATCGGTCACTACAATCTCGATCCTGCCGTACGTTTCTGGGCTACCCCGCCCGTCCAGGGCGTGTTGCGGGCATCCGTCGTTCACCCGGCTGCCTATACATTCAAACTCCCTGACAATGTGTCGTTTGCTGCAGGCGCTATGGTCGAGCCGCTGGCGGTGGGTGTGCAGGCGGCCACCCAGGCAAAGGTCAAGCCCGGTGATATCGCTGTCGTTATCGGCGCCGGTCCCATCGGTCTGGTAACGGTTCTGGCGGCCCTTGCGGCGGGATGTGCGCGGGTGATTGTGTCCGACGTCGATCCGGTCAAGCTGGACATGGCGCGTGGCCTTGGCCCCGTCGAGACGGTCAATGTGCGCGAAAGCAACCTTGCCGAAGAGGTGTTGAAATCCACCAATGGCTGGGGCGCGGATGTCATTTTCGAGTGCTCCGGTGCAGAGGTTGCCATCACGCATGTATTCGAGCCCTTGAGACCCGCAGGCACCGTCGTGTTTGTGGGGATGCCGACAAAGCTGGTCGCCTATGATGTCGTGGCAGCGCAGATCCGCGAAGCACGGGTGGAGCATGTCTTCCGTTATGCAAACGTGTTTGGTCGCTGCGTCGACATGCTTGCATCCGGCGCTATCGATGTTGCGCCGCTGATTACCCGCACCTTTGACTTCGAAGACAGTATCAAAGCCTTCGATATCGCCGCTTCCGCGCCAGCGGGCGAGGTGAAGATGCAGATTCTCATGCCTCGTTGATGTTTGAGGGTTGCACGAAATTTACCAGCGGTTAGCTTATGCCGCGTTGTGGGCGGTGAGGCTGGAACCGTTCAACTGTATCGATGCAGGAGGAGAAATTCATGAAGACGATCAAGGGACCGGGACTTTTTCTCGGTCAGTTTGCAGGCGATGCCGCACCGTTCAATACGTGGGATGGCATTACCAAATGGGCGGCTGAGAAGGGTTATCTGGGGGTGCAGGTGCCGACTTGGGCCGGACAGCTGATCGACCTTAAGAAAGCATCTGAATCGAAGGATTACTGCGATGAATTTGCCGGTGTCGCCCGTCAGAACGGCGTTGAAGTGACCGAGCTTTCGACCCACTTGCAGGGTCAGCTTGTCGCTGTGCATCCGGCCTATGACGAAGCGTTTGACGGTTTTGCAGCACCGGAGGTGCGCGGTAACCCCAAGGCGCGTCAGCAATGGGCTGTCGAGCAGGTGAAGATGGCGCTCAAGGCATCGCGTAACCTGGGCATCGACGCCCATGCGACATTCTCAGGCGCGCTTGCATGGCCGTTCATATACCCCTGGCCGCAGCGGCCCGCCGGTCTGGTCGAGGCCGCCTTTGACGAGCTCGCCAAGCGCTGGACGCCGATCCTTGATTTTGCGGACGAACAGGGTGTTGACGTCTGCTATGAAATCCATCCCGGTGAAGACCTGCATGATGGCGTAACGTTTGAGATGTTCCTGGAGCGTGTGAAGAACCACAGCCGCGCCAACATGCTCTACGATCCCTCGCATTACGTGCTGCAATGCCTGGATTATCTCGACAATATCGACATCTACAAAGACCGCATCAAGATGTTCCACGTCAAGGATGCGGAGTTCAATCCGACCGGCCGACAGGGCGTTTACGGCGGCTACCAGGGCTGGGTCGAACGGGCAGGGCGGTTCCGCTCGCTGGGTGACGGCCAGGTGGATTTCGGCGCAGTCTTTTCGAAAATGGCAGCGAATGATTTCAGCGGCTGGGCTGTGGTGGAATGGGAATGTGCACTCAAACATCCTGAAGACGGTGCAGCGGAAGGTTCCGAATTCGTGAAGGCGCATATCATTCGCGTTACGGAAAAAGCCTTTGACGACTTCGCCTCCAGCGGCACCGACGATGCTGCCAATCGCCGAATGCTCGGCCTTTCATAAATTCCGAGGAGACAATATGACGATCGAAGGAAAGACGACCGACAGGGCGAACAAGCGCATTCGCCTGGGCATGGTAGGTGGCGGTGCGGGTGCCTTCATCGGTGGTGTGCACCGTATGGCAGCGCGACTGGACAACCGGTTTGAGCTTGTGGCGGGAGCTTTGTCTTCCACGCCGGAAAAATCAAAGGCTTCTGGCCTCGAACTGGGTCTGGACGAAGACCGCTGCTATGGCTCATTCGAGGAGATGGCGGAGCGGGAAGCTGCCCGTGCCGACGGCATAGAGGCTGTGGCAATCGTAACGCCCAACCATGTGCATTACCCGGCTGCGAAAGCTTTTCTTGAGCGCGGCATCCATGTCATCTGCGACAAGCCGCTAACCTCGAACCTGGAAGATGCCAAAAAGCTTAAAGCCGTTGCCGAGAAGGCAGATGCGCTGTTTGTGCTGACGCACAATTACACCGGTTACCCGATGGCGCGTCATGCCCGCGAGCTGGTTGAAAGCGGCGCGCTGGGCGACATTAGACTGGTCCAGATGGAATATCCTCAGGACTGGCTTGCCGAACCGGTTGAACAGACCGGCGCAAAGCAGGCGGTGTGGCGCACCGATCCGGCACAGTCAGGGGCAGGCGGTTCTACCGGCGATATCGGGACACACGCCTACAATCTTGGCTGCTTCATTTCCGGGCTGGAGGCCGATGAACTTGCAGCCGATGTGCACACGTTTGTGGAAGGCCGTCGTCTGGACGACAATGCCCACGTCATGCTGCGTTTCAAGCCCAAGGACGGCAAGGCGCCGGCCAAGGGTCTGCTGTGGTGCAGCCAGGTTGCGGTGGGCAATGAAAACGGCCTGAAAGTGCGCGTCTATGGCAGCAAGGCCGGTATCGAGTGGACGCAGGCTGACCCGAACTATCTCTGGTTCACAAAGCTGGGAGAGCCAAAGCAACTGATTACCCGCGGGGGTGCCGGAGCAGGCGCTGCTGCAGCCCGTGTCAGCCGTATTCCGTCCGGTCATCCGGAGGGATATCTGGAAGCCTTCGCCACCATCTACACCGAGGCCGCAAATGCCATCGATGCGAGGCGGGCAGGCACAGAGCCAGACAAGGCCGTGGTCTACCCTACCATCGATGATGGTGTGAAAGGCGTGGCATTTGTCGAAGCATGCATAGCCTCGTCCAGACAGAATGGCGGCTGGGTAAAGCTTTAACGGCAATCGCGCGCCGGAATGCTTGAGGCGCGCCATTGCGTGAGTGCAAGAAGGGACGGATCAGTCCCTCTTTGCCTCAAGTTTGTTGAACAGACCTGCAATGCAAAGGTGGCGACATCCATTCGCCACCTTTGCGCAGGCACATCTTAAATCACTGGATAGAGCGACCAGAAAAACAACTCATGTTCCTTGTCGCGATCATGGTTTTCCTGCTCGTCATTGACCTTTTGCTCCTGTGGGGAGCCGCCGTCTCTTTTCAGTTTTTCTTCCTGAGCCTTGCGACCAAGTCCGAACAGATCGAATGAAAGCATGTTGAAGCCCGCAACCATTTTCGTTCCTCTTCGTCACATGTGTTAACGACAGGTAAAGTTTTGCGCGTTGCCACGATTTCGTCAAGATAGCCGACGGAATTAGTCTGTTAATGCGACGCGGGAATTGACGTTTTTCATTTCTAAAATTTGCTAATATACGCGATTTTTTTGTGGCCGATCGCCAGCGGCGCCCTTACCACGGCACCTCACATCTTGTGTTTGGTAATTCAGCTCCCGAACTCATCAGCTTTACGCTTATGAGCAGAAATGCGTCGTTTCCCCCGTGATCACATATTAGTTACACCTAATAATAAAATCTTTTCATTTTAGCAAATGCTCATATCTTAGGTTTTCCGGCGGCTTAGAATGTATTTGTGTCAAACGAGCCCGTGCGGAGGAGGAGAGTGATATGAGAAAAATAACATCTTCTTTGATTTTGAGTGCCTGTCTGGTCCTGCCATTCCAGGCAAACGCGCTTGACGTCAGCGTAGGCGGAGTGAGCGCAAGCGTGGGTGGCAATGACCGGGGTGGGATCAGCGCCAATGCATCTGTCGGGGGAAGCGGCGGCATCAATGCGGGGGCGGATGTCGGCGGACGAAGCGGTGGCGGCTTGGGAGCAGACGTCAATGCTTCGGTTGGCGGAGCAAGTGGACTGAACGCGAATACCAGCGCCAATGTGGGCGGGCGGGGCGGCGTCAATGCTGACGTGAATGCCTCTGTCGGCGGATCGAGAGGTCTCAATGCCAATGTCAATGTCGGCGTGGGGCCGACGACGGGCGTCGGCGTTGACGTGGGAATAGGCTCACCGGGAACGCCTGGGGGGCCAGTCACCCCCGGCACGCCGGGCGGCACGATCAGCCCAGGGACAATACCTCCGGGAGCCATTCGCGACGCCATATATTCCTACAACAACATGTCGCGTAACGAGCGTGTGCAGTTGGCGAAACGTTGCGTAGACATTCTGAATGGTGGCTACGACGCTGCCTTGACGAAACTCTGCCGCATGATCCAGACGGCATCGCGATAGGAAATAGGGAGGAGCGGGCTTTCCTGCTCCTCCAATTCTATTTCCTGGCCAGCGACATGATGCGTTCGCGCAAAACGCGGGCGAGATTCCGGGTGTTTCTGTACATGTGAACCTGGGCGGCAACCTGTCTCACATCGCGGTCGCTGTTCTGCGCCAATCCGATGACGAGTGTTCCCATTTGTGCGGTCTCCGCCCAGAAGCCGGACAGCTCCCGATCTTCATCAACAGCGCAGCTATCGGTACGGATGATGTTCGCGTCATCAAGATGCCATTCCGTCAGGCGTTGCATGAGCAACTGATCTATCTGATATGGCTGATAGGTTTCATCGATCGCGATCTTCCACAAATAGGCTTCACCCATTGTCATGAAGACGACCGCAGAGGCGATGGCTTTGCCATCTAGGTTCAGGGTGTGGATACGGACCGCATCGATCTCCGCAAGATTGGTAATCGCTTCGCGGGCAAACGCCGCTCTGTACCGATCACTGACCAGTGCGGAGCGCTTGCGTCCCTTCGAACCGCTGGCCTCGAGGGCAAGGAATTCCTCGGTTCGCAACCGTATGTCCTGCTGCTGTCTCGCGACCTCGTAAGAGAGAGAACCACTACCCTCGATATGGCGCCAGTGTTTGCCCATTGTCTGAAATTCGACCGGCGTGAGCCTGTTTTCCAGATAGGCCTGCGCGTCGATTTGGCTTTCCAGCATCACACGGTGATGAGGTTCTGCGGTGGTCAGTGGCAGGTTGCGGCTGAGTGCGATGGCCTTGACCATCCGCACGAACGGCCCGTCCAGTCTCAGCATGGGCAGGACAAGGACGTGCGGCAGGCGTAGTTCCGGTTGGGAAAGAGCGTCCAGCAAATTGTCGATGGTTTCCGCTGCGCCCTCGGCGTCGACAAGGGGTGTGCCGAGAGGGCCGAACGGATTGGCCCAGGCACGTAGGATTGTCGGGCCGATGGAAAAGCCCGGCTTTTCGACCGTGAACGGCATCAAAAACCGCATCCGGCTGCGACTGCCGTTTTCGTCACGCATCAGGGCGAAGCGGACGGACCGGTCATCCACGCGTGGCATGGCCGGGGCAAGCAGCTTGCCGGTAAAGAAAATATTGGGCTCAAGCACTCGATTGGACAGGAAATCGAGTTCTTCCTGCAGGTCATAGCCCAGTTGAGCGGGATATATGCAGAACTCACGGCCGGAGCGACCGACGCGAACACTGCTATCTGCGGCTGGTCGTTCCGGCAAAGGCTTTGCCAGAAGTGCCGCGAACCGAGTGTCTCTGATATCTGGATCGTTCGGGTCGCTTGCCATGCCTATGCTATGCCGTCCTTCTCATGGGTTGCCGCGACAATGTGAAGCTTACCGGCGCCAATACTTTTGTTATCAACGACCACGACAGTATCCATATCACCAATTCAACTGACAGGTGGTTACTATTTCATATATTGAAACACAGGCAATGTTGAGCATCTTCCACCGGTAAAATTGAGATTTGCTAAAAATCCCTCTCACATGTGATATCCGGTGCCAATAGCTGCGCTGTCCGGCGTTTCGGATACAGTCCGAGAACGAGTGCGCAGCCAGCGATGATAACGAGCGCTCCGATGGCCTGGATTACAGAAAATGGCTCGTCCAGCGCGACCGCCCCGACGATGACAGCGATGATGGTGACCACGAACTCGACGCTGATCGTTTTCGTGGCTCCAATCAGGGAAACGAGCCGGAAATAGGTGATGTAGGTCAGCGCGCTCATGATGATGGCAAGGCTGAACAGATAGGCGAAATCGGACAGGTTGGGCGTGGTCGGCACGGGTATCACGATCAGCAGGGGAAGGGTCATCAGGCCGCCTGCAAGGAAGGACCCTATCGTGATTTCCCAGGCGCCGGAGCCCCTGAGGTGGCGGCTTGCATAATTGCTTCCGAAGGCGGCACAGATGCAGCCCAGCAGGCAGGCGCTACAGCCCAGGGCGAAGGCGGCGGTGAAGGGGACGGCGGGAAAACCAACCAGAATGACAATGCCGCTGAAGCCGAGGATCATTCCGATAAGGCTCTGTGCAGAAATTCTCTCCAGCCCCCACAGCTGACCAATCAGCATGGAAAACAAGGGGATGCTGGCAACCAAGATCGCGGCCATCGCCGTTCCGATGATGGGCGTGGCGTATGAGAGACCGACCAGCTGGCCGGCGACTGTCGTTGCGCCAACCACTGCAAACGCCTTCCATCCCGCACTGAAATCCAGTTTCCGTCTGGCAACTCGCGCAATGATGAGGAGCGTAAGGCTGGCAATGAAGCAGCGCAATGTGACCGCCCCGACCCAACCAAAAGCCGCAACGGCATGAAGAACGAGGAGAAACGAAAGACCCCAGGCCACCGCAAGAAACATATAGGCAGCAAATTCTGCGGGCTTCATAGGGGGCGGTCCGAAGTTGGAAAACAGGGAAAGCGCCAGAGCGTTTCCAGCAGGGAAACGCTCTACGAGAGCCAGCCCGGACCGTCAAACGAATTATAATGAATGCTCGGTTTTGTGAGCGGCGCTAAGGATGCCGAGGCGGGAGTTCGCTCACCGCCTGCGGCTTTGGTTCTCACTCTTCGATTGTGTATTCGCCCAATTCGCACAGGTCTTGCGTATCGGTGGTGGTGTCCAGATCGGGGCTGTCCTGGAACTCGAACCGCATGTCGTAGTCACAGACATCGCGGCCATCGGCAATCGTGATTTTAATGCTCTCGCCGGGGGCCAAGGTGTGATTTCCGAAAACATCGCCTTCCCAATCTTCTTCGTCCACGGGGGAGGTGTAGAAGTGGGTCAGAACCGAATTCGTGCCGTTCTTGAGGACGAAGACCAGATCGTCGGCAAAACTTGGCGTTGCAAAGGTCAATGTGGCAATTGCTGCAAGGGCGTTGATTTTGAAAGCGTTCACAATTTCACTGCCTGAAAATGGTTGAAGATACCGTTTCTCATAAGCCGAAACCGCTGCACCGATAAAGGGGGTGGCTACCCCTTGTGCCAGACCATTTTTGGGCCAAAAGGCCCTTTGCAAACGAAAATGGCCCACGCATCGGTGGGCCAATTCAATAACGCACGTTTCGAAAGCGGCTTATGCCTGCTCAAAAATACCGTGGCAATGCTTGTACTTCTTGCCGGAGCCGCAAGGGCAGGCTTCGTTGCGCCCGATTTTGCCCCAGGTTGCGGGGTTGTTGGGGTCGCGCTGTTCCGGCGGGACGTAGATGGCGCCCGAGTCACGACCGCCTTCGGAAAACTCATCTTCACCGGTGACCGGATCGAGATGGTGCGGCGTCATTTCCGGCAGCTCGGGCTGTGGCGGATCACGCACCAGCTCAACGCGCATGAGTTGCGCCGTCACGGCTTCGCGCAGGTTGGCCAGAAGCGCCTGGAAGAGTTCGAAGGCTTCTGCCTTGTATTCCTGCAGCGGATCGCGCTGCGCATAGCCGCGGAAGCCCACAACCGAGCGAAGGTGATCCAGATTGACGATGTGTTCGCGCCACAGGTGGTCGATTGTCTGAAGAATAACGGAACGCTCGACATAGGTCATGACTTCTGGGCCGAAACGCTCTGTCTTTTCAGCGACTGCCTTGTCCGCAGCTTCCGTGATGCGCTGAAGGATATCGTCTTCTGCGATACCTTCCTCTTTCGCCCACTCATCGACCGGTAGATCGAGATTCAGGAACTGCTCGATGCCAGCCTTCAGGCCCACCATGTCCCACTGTTCAGCGTAGGCGTTTTCCGGAACATGCTTGGTGACAAGAACCTCGATCACCTCGTTGCGCATGTCGGATGCCGTCTCGCTGATATTCTCGGCTTCCATCAGTTCGAGACGCTGCTCGAAGATAACCTTACGCTGGTCGTTGAGAACGTCGTCATATTTCAGAAGGTTTTTACGGGTTTCGAAGTTGCGTGCTTCGACCTTCTTCTGCGCGCGTTCCAGCGCCTTGTTGATCCATGGATGGACAATCGCTTCGCCTTCTTTGAGGCCAAGCTTCTGCAGCATCGAGTCCATGCGGTCGGAACCGAAGATGCGCATCAGGTCATCTTGAAGCGACAGGTAGAACTTCGAGCGGCCAGGGTCACCCTGACGGCCGGAACGACCACGCAACTGGTTGTCGATACGGCGGCTCTCGTGACGCTCGGTGGCGATGACGAACAGGCCGCCGGCTGCAAGCGCCTTGTCCTTGAGAACCTTGATCTCTTCGCGAATGGCTTTTTCCTTCGCGTCGCGCTCAGCGCCTGGCTCCATGCCTTCGAGCTCACGCTCGAGACGCATATCGACGTTACCGCCAAGCTGGATGTCGGTGCCTCGACCGGCCATGTTGGTGGCGATGGTCACGGCACCGGGAACGCCTGCTTGAGAGACAATATAGGCTTCCTGCTCGTGGTAACGCGCGTTCAGGACCTGGAAATTTTCAAAGCCGGTCTGGCGAAGCATTGTCGCCAGTAATTCCGATTTTTCAATCGAGGTGGTGCCGACGAGAACGGGCTGATTGCGCTCGTGCGCAGCCTTGATCTCTTCAATGATCGCCTTGAATTTCTCTTCGCCTGTCCGATAGACTTCGTCGTCTTCATCGATACGCTGGATCGGAAGGTTCGTAGGCACTTCGATGACATCGAGGCCGTAGATGTTGCCAAATTCTTCGGCTTCCGTCGAAGCAGTACCGGTCATGCCCGCGAGCTTCTTGTACATGCGGAAATAGTTCTGGAAGGTCACCGAAGACAGCGTCTGATTCTCAGGCTGGATCTGCACCTTTTCCTTGGCTTCGAGCGCCTGATGCTGGCCTTCCGAATAGCGTCTGCCCGGCATCATGCGGCCAGTGAATTCGTCGATGATGACGATTTCGCCATTGCGGACGATGTAGTCCTTGTCACGCTGGAACAGCTTGTGGGCCTTCAGCGCGTTGTTGATGTGGTGGACGATGGCGACGTTCTCGACATCGTAAAGCGATTCGCCCTTGAGCAGGCCAGCCTGCCGCAAAAGGTTCTCCAGCTTTTCTGTGCCTTCTTCGGAGAAGTTGGCAGAACGCTGCTTTTCGTCGATTTCGTAGTCTTCCGGCGTCAGGGCCGGAATGAATGCATCGATGGTGTTGTAAAGGTCGGAGCGATCATCCAGCGGTCCGGAAATGATCAGCGGCGTGCGTGCCTCATCGACCAGGATCGAGTCGACTTCGTCGACGATCGCGTAATGGTGGCTGCGCTGCACCATCTGGGCCTTGTCATACTTCATGTTGTCACGAAGATAATCGAAGCCAAGCTCGTTGTTGGTGGCGTAGGTGATATCGCAGGCATAGGCCGCGCGGCGCTGGTCATCGTCCAGACCGTGCACGATGACACCCGTCGTCAGGCCGAGAAAGCTGTAGAGCCGCGCCATGGTGGCGGCGTCGCGCTGTGCCAGATAGTCGTTGACGGTAACAACGTGAACGCCCTTGCCTTCGAGCGCATTGAGGTAAACCGCAAGCGTCGCGACGAGCGTCTTGCCTTCACCGGTCTTCATTTCCGAAATGGCGCCCGAATGGAGAATCATCGCACCGGTCAGCTGCACGTCGAATGGCCGCATTCCCAGAACGCGCCGGGATGCTTCGCGCGCCACCGCGAATGCAGGGACGAGGATGCTGTCCAGCGTCTTGCCATCGGCAAGCTGCTGGCGGAATTCTACCGTCTTGGCGGCAAGCGCTTCATCCGAAAGAGCCTTCATCTGCTCTTCCAGCGCGCCGATGGCGTTGATATTGCTTCGATAAGAGCGGACACGGCGTTCATTTGCCGAACCGAACAACTTGCGGGCTATTCCGCCGAGACTGACCATCTTAGTGGCCCTTTCTGAAATTCCGTTTTTGCCCGGGATGCGCATTCTGTCACCGTAATAAAGTACAAATGACAGACTTCACCCTGAAACGTATCTGGACGCGAGGTTGCGTGACAGATAAGAGGGGGGGCAAATGATGTCAACGGTTCTGCCCGTTACAGAATGGCCACATTCCGGTGTTTGGAAGTTTTTTCAGCCGGAAAACCACGTCTGGAGCCGGCATTGTCTCCGAAAGGTTTAATATGTTGCGCTATAATAGAATTGCGGCTGCTGTCATCGTAGCTACGCTTGGGCTTCAGTTTCCTGCTTTCGCACAGGAAGATGCCGTGGTCGCAAAGGTCGGCGATCTGGAAATCCGCCAGTCCGAACTTGATCTTGCCATGAGCAATCTCGACCCGCAGCTGGCCCAGCTTCCCGACGAACAGAAGAAGGTAGCGGCTCTCTCCGGCGCGATCGACGTCAAGCTTCTCGTCAAGGACGCGACGGCAGAAGGTCTGGAAAAGACAGAAGACTTCAAGAAACGCCTTGCTTTCATTTCCGACCGTGAACTGCACAACGCCTACTTCCGCAAGCATGTCGTGGATGCCGTGACCGACGCCGAAGTGAAGGCGCGCTACGACAAGGAAGTTGCTGCTCTTCCACAGGAAGAAGAAGTCAAGGCTGCTCATATTCTGGTCGCGACCGAAGAAGAAGCCAAGGACGTCATCAAGCAGCTGGACGCAGGCAAGGATTTCGCAGCACTGGCCAAGGAAAAGTCCACCGATTCCAACAAGGATGACGGCGGTGATCTGGGCTGGTTCGGCAAGGGCCGCATGGTTCCTGAATTCGAAGAAGCCGCATTCAAGCTTGAAAAGGGCGCCTACACCAAGGAGCCTGTGAAGTCGCAGTTCGGCTTCCACGTCATCAAGCTGGAAGACAAGCGCGTCGCACCGCCACCGGCTTTCGATCAGGTCGAAGCACAGGTTCGCCAGCTGGTCATGCGCGACAAGTATGTTGCGCTGATCGAGAAGGCCAAGGCCGCTCAGAAGATCGATATTCCTGATGAGGCCATGCGCAAGGCCTATGAGGAAGCCAGCAAGCAGCAGGCCGAACAGCCCGCTCAGCAGTAAGCCAGACATTATCTGCGGGGCGGCGACAAGCCGCCCTGTTTCTTTATCGGTTTTATTCCATCCCCATTATGCAGGTTCCTGTTCCATGTCCGCTGCCGTTTCTCCGCTCGCTCCGAAATCCTTCCCAGACATGCCCGCTTTGCGAGGTGTGCGAATGGCAACGGCTGCTGCCGGCATCAAGTACAAGAACCGAACCGATGTTCTGTTGATGGTGTTCGACAAGCCTGCCAGTGTGGCGGGTGTTTTCACCAGGTCGCGTTGCCCGTCTGCTACTGTTGATTTCTGCCGTGCGAACCTGGCTGGTGGTGTTGCCCGTGCCGTTGTTGTCAATTCCGGCAATGCGAATGCCTTCACCGGTGTTAAGGGCAAGGCAGCGACAGAGCTGACCGGCAAGTCTGCCGCAGAAGCCGTTGGCTGTGCTGCGAGTGAAGTTTTTCTTGCTTCGACCGGGGTCATCGGTGAGCCGCTGGACGCCACGAAATTTGCCGGTGTTCTCGGACAGATGAACAAGGATGCGACCGGCGACTTCTGGCAGGAAGCCGCCAAGGCCATCATGACCACGGATACCTATCCGAAAGTTGCAACCCGTACCGCCGAAATCGGTGGCATTACCGTCACCATCAACGGCATTGCCAAGGGTGCGGGCATGATTGCGCCCGACATGGCGACGATGTTGTCCTTTGTCGTGACCGATGCCGACATCGCCGCACCGGCGCTGCAGGCCCTTCTGGCGGCTGGCGTCGGTCCAACCTTCAATTCGGTTACGGTCGATAGCGACACATCCACATCCGATACGCTGATGCTGTTTGCGACCGGTGCCGCCGCTGCGGACGGGCAGGCGCGTATCGAAGATGCCAATGACCCAAAGCTCGCTTCTTTCCGGGATGCGTTGAACGCACTGCTCAAAGACCTTGCGCTGCAGGTTGTTCGTGACGGTGAAGGCGCGCGCAAGATGGTGGAAATCACCGTAACGGGTGCTGAAAGCGACGCTGCGGCAAAGAAGATCGCACTTTCGATCGCAAACTCTCCCTTGGTCAAGACCGCCGTTGCGGGTGAAGACGCAAACTGGGGCCGTGTCGTCATGGCCGTCGGCAAGTCAGGGGAACTCGCGGATCGCGACCGGCTTGCTATCTGGTTCGGACATGTCCGCGTTGCCGTCAATGGCGAGCGCGACCCCGAGTATTCCGAAGCGGAAGCCAGCGCCGTGATGAAAAACGAGGATATTCCGGTCAAAGTCGACATCGGGCTTGGCAATGGTACTGCAACGGTATGGACCTGCGATTTGACCAAGGAATATGTCGAGATCAACGGCGACTACCGGAGCTGATCTGTGGGGTCTCTTGATATGCGCAGCATGCCAATCAATCTTCCGCTTGTCCGCAGGCTGGAAGCCGTTAGCTTTCGGGCATGGCCTGCCTCGTCCGTCATCTATGATGGCAGCTGGCAGATTCGCCTGACCGGGTCTCACCCATCCAAGCGGATCAATTGCGTCGTGCCGCTCGATCCATCCGACTATGGACATTGCGACGTTCGTCTTGAAAAGGCGCGCAAGCGTTTTGAGGATTTCGGACGACCGCTGATCGTGCGCGAGACGGCACTCATGCCGCCGCAATTGCGCGATCATCTTACGCGTGATGGCTGGACGGTATTCGAAGAGGTCGATGTCATGACCAGCGACATCGCCAATGCGGAGCTTCCGGAAACGATGGCACATCTTCCAAGCCATGATATCGGGCGGTTCGTGGAAGCAAGCCTCAAAGTTAGCGGCGACGATCCGTCGCTTCGATCCGCAATTGCGGAGATCGTCACATCCATCAAGCCGACACTCGGCCTTTTCACGAAGGAAGAGGTCGAGGGCGAGCCGCAGGCAACTGTGATTTGCGTGCAAGACAATGATCTTGCCGGCATTCTCTCTCTTGAGGTTGCCGAGCCGATCCGACGTCAGGGCACGGGTTCGCAGATCCTCACATCGGCGCTGCGCTGGGCCCGCATCAGCGGCGCGAAGACCGCCTGGCTCCAGGTTGTCTCGACAAACCGACCGGCTATCGCACTTTACCAGAAGTTCGGCTTTTCGACGGCCTATACCTATCGCTACTGGCGCAAGGATGCTGCCTGATGGCCGAGGCTGGCAGAAGCATATTGCTGGTCGCCGCCTGCGCGCTGGTGGATCAGGATGGTCGTATCCTTCTGGCGCAACGGCCCGAGGGTAAATCGCTTGCCGGACTATGGGAGTTTCCCGGTGGCAAGGTGGAGCCGGGCGAAACGCCCGAGGAAACGCTGATCCGGGAACTGGAAGAGGAGCTTGGGATCAAAACCAAAGTTGCCTGCCTTGCACCCCTGACATTTGCCAGCCACAGCTACGACACCTTTCACCTGCTGATGCCGCTTTACGTGTGCAGGCGTTACGAAGGCATTCCGCGCGGAGCCGAGGGGCAGGCAATCAAGTGGGTCAAACCGCAGGCATTACGGGATTACCCCATGCCGCCAGCAGATGAACCACTGATCCCTTATCTTCAGGACTTATTGTAAAGCCTTTTTTAAAATAAACCTGTGAAGAAGGGATTTTCACGGCTTCGTGCGTACCAAAACGGGGCGCCATTAACCTTTCATTCAGCACCATCTGGCAGATTCACAGGCTGAATAATTGGTAAATGGCGCGTAGCGAGGCCGAAAATGAACGAAGATTTCTGGAAAACAGTCGAGGATCGCCAATCCTATTCCGAGAAGTCGCGCAGAATTGGCGTTTTGAATGTCGCGCTGCTGTTCGGTATGGTTGCCATCGCCCTTTCGCTCATCGTCACTCCCATGCTGGCTGGTAAGACACCGCCTTCCCGTTTCGCGCAGGTGCCTGATAGTTTCGACATGATCAGCACAGGCTCGATCAACCGCAGCGAACAGCCAAAAAAGTCCTACAGCATTCGCCGCAGTATCACGCAGCCCATGCCCGGCTCGGTCTGCATTGTCGATGGATATTCCAACGGCCGCGACTGCTGAAGTTCACGACAGCTCTGATTTGAAACGACAACGCCGCAGATCATCTCTGCGGCGTTTTCGTTCAGGCTCAACCCTCTATGGGCTTGGCTTCTTCCGCAGGCGGCTCTTCCGTCGGTCTTTTCGTGCGCATCAATGTGAGGACGAAAACGAAGAAGGCCGGGACGAAGAAGATCGCAAGGACCGTTGCCGAAACCATACCGCCAAGCACGCCCGTGCCGATGGCGTTCTGGCTGGCAGCACTTGGGCCGGTGGCGATTGCAAGCGGCACCACGCCCAATGTGAAGGCAAGCGACGTCATGATGATGGGGCGGAAGCGGACACGCGCTGCCTCTACCGCTGACTCCATGAGCGACTTGCCCTCGGCATAGTAGTCCTTCGCGAACTCAACGATCAGAATCGCGTTCTTGGCGGAAAGGCCGATAATGGCGATCAGGCCCACCTTGAAGTAGATGTCATTGGGCATGTCACGCAGGATGACCGCAAGTACCGATCCGATGACGCCCAGAGGAACCACCAACATCACGGCAAGCGGAATGGACCAGCTTTCGTAAAGTCCGGCAAGCAGCAGGAACACGAAAAGGATGCTGAGGCCGAAGAGGAATGGGGCCTGCGAACCCGATTTGATCTCTTCCAGTGCCTGTCCCGTCCATTCATAGCCGATGCCTGAGGGCAGTTCCGAGGCGAGCTTTTCCATTTCCGCAATCGCAGCGCCCGTGGAATTTCCCGGAGCGGGAGAGCCGGCAATACGGATCGTCGGATAGCCGTTATAGCCAACGATCTGCGGTGAACCCTTCTGCCATTGCGCGATGGCAAAGGAGCTGAGGGGCACCATGCCGCCACTTGAATTGCGGACATTCAGTTTCAGCAGGTCTTCGACCTGAAGGCGGTCGCGATCCTGCGCCTGTACGACGACGCGCTGCATTCGGCCCGAGTTCGGGAAGTCGTTGATGTAGGACGAACCGAGGTTGGCGGTGATGGTGTTGTTGATATCGGCGAAGGTGACGCCGAAGGTATTGGCCTTTTCGCGGTCGATGACGAGCAGAATCTGCGCAGCGTCGGGAAGACCTTCCACGCGCATACCGGCAAGGATGGGGCTCTGCGCCGCCTTCTGCATCAACTCGGCAGAGGCAGCCGAGAGGGCCGCCTGGCCGATTCCGTTGCGGTCCTGTAGCCGGAAGGAAAAGCCGCCGGATGTGCCGAAACCTTCGATGGGAGGAGGCGAAAGCGCAAAGGTTGTCGCGTCCTTCAGACCAAAGAGTTTCATGTTGGCGCGGTTGGCAATGTCCTGGGCGGAATTGTCGGCACCGCGCTCTGACCAATCCTTGAGCGTGATGAAGGCAAGGGCCGCATTTGCGCCGTTACCAGAGAAGCTGAAGCCCTGGATGGCAACGACGTCCTTGACCGACGGCTCCGCCGCAAAGATCTTTTCGATCTGCTCGATGGACGCAGTGGTGCGGTTGGCACTTGCCTCTGGCGGACCCTGGATATCAACGATCAGGAAGCCCTGGTCTTCATCCGGCACGAAGGCGCTCGGCAGGCTGATGAACAGATAGCCGAGGCCCGCGAGAAGCGCGAGATAGATGACCATCATCCGCCCGGCGCGACGCGCGCCGCCGGTGGCCGCCCTGGTATAGCCATGAGTCAGGGAATCAAATTTGCGGTTGAACCAGCCGCCGGGGCCCCGCTTCTCGTGATGTCCGGCCTTGATCGGCTTGAGGAATGTTGCGCAAAGCGCTGGCGTCAGTGACAGCGCCAGAAATGCGGAAAACAGGATGGATACGACCATCGTCAAGCTGAACTGGCGATAGATGATGCCCGTCGAGCCAGGGAAGAAGGCCATGGGAATGAACACGCAGGCCAGAACCAGCGTAATACCCAGAATAGCGCCGGTGATCTGGCGCATGGCTTTTTGCGTGGCGGCCTTGGGCGACAGGCCTTCCTCGGCCATGATGCGTTCGACATTTTCCACAACGACGATAGCGTCATCAACGAGGATGCCGATGGCAAGCACCATCGCGAACATCGTCAAAACGTTGATGGAAAATCCGGTGGCATACATGACGGCGCAGGTGCCAAGTAGCGCCACGGGCACGACAAGCGTCGGGATGACGGTGTAGCGGAAGTTCTGCAGGAACACGAACATCACCACGAAAACGAGGATGATGGCTTCCACCAGCGTATGAAGCACCTTCTCGATAGACGCGGAAACGAAGGGGCTCGTGTCATAGGGAACGGAATAGGCAACGCCGGTGGGGAAGAAGCGGGACAGTTCCTCAAGCTTTGCCGACACCGCCTTGGACGTGGCAACGGCGTTACCGGTGGATGAAAGCTGAATGCCGACGGCGGCGCTTGCCTGACCGTTCAAGCGGCTGGAGAAGTTGTAGGTTTCCGCACCGAGTTCGATGCGGGCGACATCTTTCAGGCGCACACTGCTGCCATCGGGATTGGCACGCAGGACGATGTTTCCGAATTCCTCAGTGTCTGTGAGCTGGCCTTTGACAAGGACGGTCGCCGTCAAATCCTGTGTGACCGGATTGGGTGCCGCGCCGATCTGCCCGGCAGCAACCTGAGCATTTTGGGCGGTGATGGCGCTGTTGATATCGGCGGCGGTGAGATTGAGGCCAACGAGCTTGTCGGCGTCGATCCACACGCGCATAGCACGTTGGGCAGAAAATAGCTGTGCACGGCCAACGCCTTCGATGCGGCGTAGTTCACCGAGAACGTTTCGGTTGAGATAGTCACCAAGGCCCACCTCGTCCATGGTTCCGTCGGTCGAGGTCAACGTGATGAACATGAGGAAGCCGGAGGCAGCTTCTTCCACCGTCACGCCCTGCGCCGCAACGGCTGACGGAAGGCGGGCTTCGACACGGCGAATGGCGTTTTGCACATCAACGGAGGCCTGGTTGATGTTTGTGCCTGCCTGGAAGGTCGCGTTGATGGAAACCTGGCCCGACGTATCCGAGGTGGACTCGAAATACATCAGCCCTTCAACGCCGTTCAACTCGTCTTCGATAAGACGGGTGACGCCCTGATAGATGTCCTGCGGCGATGCGCCCGGGTAACTCGTTGAAATGGTGAGCTGCGGCGGCGCGACCTTGGGATACTGCGCGATTGGCAGGAAAGGCAGCGCGATGACGCCCGCGATGGAAATGAAAAGCGCGAAAACCCAGGCGAGGATCGGCCGTCTGATGAATAGTTGTGCCATGGGAAACCCTTACTGCTTGGGTGTTTGCGCGGTTGCTTCAGCCGGCTTTTCCGGCTGCCACGGTTCCGGCGCGATTTTGCCTCCAGGCTGGACTTTCTGTGCGCCATCGACCACGATTTTCTCGCCAGCCTTCAGGCCGTTTTCGATGACCCACTCCGAACCGATGGCCTGACCGAGTACGACAGGACGAGCCTCGGCTGTGCTGTCTTCCTTGGCAACATAGACCAGAGGCTTGCCATCTGCAGTACGGACAATCGACCGCTGCGGTATGGTGATGGCGCTTTCACGCACGGCCTGTTCAATTCTGACGCGCACATACATGCCGGGCAGCAGATCCCGACGCGCGTTCGGAAATTCGGCGCGCAGCGTAACCTGACCCGTGGTGGAATCAACGCTTGCGCTGGCAAAGAGCAGACGGCCAGGATCCGAATAGACGCTGCCATCATCAAAGACGAGACGCACGCTTGCCTGATCAGGCGCGGTGCTTGCCAGCTTGCCTTCCTCGACAGCTCGTTTCAAAGCCATCATATCCTGCGCCGACTGGGTGAAATCCGCGTAGATGGGATCGATCTGCTGAATGAGGGCAAGATTCTGGGTTCCGTCAGCGGTGACCAGCGCGCCTTCGGTGACCAGTGCGGCGCCGATAATGCCGGTAATCGGTGCACGGACTTCGGTATATTCGAGGTTGATGCGCGCCTCGTCCAACGCGGCCTGCTGAAGCGCAACATCTGCCTCTGCCTGGGCAAGCGTGACGGCGGCCGTATCGTAGTCGATGCCGGTCGAGACGTTGCGTTCGCGCAGATTTTTCTGACGTTCCAGCTGCTGGCGTGCATTGTCCTGTGTGGCCTTTGCGCGTTGCAACGCAGCTTCTGCGCTTGCTACACGCACTTTGAACAGTCGCGGATCGATGCGGTAGAGAACGTCATCCTTCTTGACGAGCGTTCCCTGCTGGAACACGCGCTCCTGCAAGATGCCAGAGACTCGCGCGCGGACTTCGGCGACACGCGTCGCTGCAATTCTTCCGGGCAACTCATTGATAACGGGAACCGATCTGGCCTTCAGTTCGAGAACGCCGACTGCCGGGGGTGGCATCTGCATTCCTTCCTGAGCATTCGCGCCATTGGCAGCTATGGTTAGGGCAATGGCCGAGATGAGTGGCAACAGCCTTGGCAGAGACATTCTGCTTTGCATTATATCGTCCTCTTTATCACCGCGGGTGATCAGGTTTCTTTGGGGGAATTCAAATAAATGGCGCGGATATCTTCGAGAATTGCCAGCCGGGCTTCCGCATCCCACTGGTAGAAATTGAAATATTCGGTGCAGGAAAAACCGGTGAGTGCCAGATACGCAACCAGAGCCGCCCGTGGTTTTTCGCAACCGCTAATGTCTTCAAGCTCCCTGCGGGTCCAATCCTGCATTTTTTCGTGCAGCTTTTTCTCGCCGGACATGGCGGCACTCAACGCAAGACACACCGCCTTATCGGTATCATCAGGCTCTTCTTCGGCCACGGTGATGCGAGCAAAAAGCTCAGGGTGTGCCTGATCTTTGGACGTTTCGACGCAGGTACGGATGTGCTGCTGCTCTGAGAAAAGCCGACGCTCTATCAATGCTTCCAGCAAAGCCGCTTTCGATTTATGATCGTAGACGACCCTGGACTTGCTGACGCCCGCTTCCTGAGCAACGGCATCGATTGAAACGCCGACCGCGCCAAGACGCAGGATGACGCGTTCTGCGGCATCCAGGATGTCATCGGCACTGATCTTCCGCGTACGGGCCATATTTGCTCACTATCTAAAACAGAAATTCAAATACGAACGTTCGTGTTTTAAAGCAAGCGTAAGAACATACAAAATTAGTTGATTATCGGAAACTTGATTTGGGCGAACCCGAAAACGTCCTTTTCGCCGTGCGATCTTCGCGAATCCGCGCTGACGATTGCCGGATGATATCGGAGATGGGCAGCAACTGCTTGATCAGCGGCGTGTTGTTTCGCCATATCATGCCGATGGACCGCACAGGAGCAGGGGCATCGAAACGGGAGATTGAGACATGCGCGGAGCGGGTCTCCAGAGACACCGCCATCTCCGGAATGAGTGTGATGCCGATGCCGGCACTGACCATCTGTACCAATGTCGACAGAGAGCTTCCTTCCATGACCTCGCGTGGCTGGCTGGAGCCAACGTGGCAAAAGGCCAAGGCCTGATCTCTGAAGCAATGGCCCTCTTCAAGAAGCAGCAGCCGCATCTGTGGAAGTGCGCCCCTGTCCGGCACGGGCTTGCCTTCATCTTCATGCCTTCGTACCAGAACGAATTCCTCATCGAAGAGCTTTATCTCGCTCAATGAGGGCTCCGACACTGGCAGGGCCACGATGGCAAGGTCCAGATCGCCCTGCTTCAATTCCTCGATCAATTTTGCAGTCTGCGTCTCTCGTATCTGGAGCTCCATGCCATCGAAGGCGGTATTGAGGTCATTGATGATGACAGGGAGCAGATAGGGTGCGACCGTCGGTATGACGCCGATGCGCAGGCGGGAAAGAAACGAGTGTTTCGCGGCTCGCGCCATTTCGCCCAGTTCATCCACATTGCGGAGAATCTTTCGCACGCGAACGGCGAACGTCTGACCGAAAGCGGTCAGCCTCACGTCCTTTGCGCTGCGCTCGAACAGCTCATGGCCAACCTCCTCCTCAAGTTCCTTGATTTGCATGGAAAGAGCAGGCTGCGAAATGGCGCAGGCATCTGCCGCAAGGCGGAAACGACGATGCCGTGCGAGAGCTTCAAAATAGCGCAGCTGTTTGAGCGTCAGATTCTTCATAAGGATATCTTATCGCGGCAATCAGTAAATCCAACTTAAATTTATCGGAACTAGCCGTTAAAAGGTCTTCTGGAGCGATTAGATTTTTCTTCGGGGCAGACGGACATGGTGCGTCCGCTCTTAAAGACGACCCAAATCCTGCGATTTTTGACTGAGAACTCTCATTTTTAACGCCACACATATGTGACTTGGAGGATATCATGGACCAGAAAACCGATAGCGCGGCTCAATGTCCAGTAGCCCACGGCCAGACTCCCAAAGCTGTCAGAGGAAATCGTGACTGGTGGCCAAACCAGCTCGACATCCAGATCCTGCATCACGGATCTTCTCTCTCCGACCCGATGGGCAAAGACTTCAACTATGCGGAAGCGTTCAAGCAGCTCGATCTTGATGCGGTGAAGCGCGATCTTCACGCCCTTATGACGGATTCGCAGGACTGGTGGCCAGCGGATTTCGGCCACTATGGCGGCTTGTTTATCCGCATGGCGTGGCACAGTGCCGGAACTTACCGCATCACCGATGGCCGCGGCGGAGCCGGTGCCGGCCAGCAGCGTTTTGCGCCGCTCAACAGCTGGCCAGACAATGCCAACCTCGACAAGGCGCGCCGTCTTCTGTGGCCGATCAAGCAGAAATATGGCAACCGCATTTCCTGGGCGGATCTCATGATCCTCACCGGTAACGTCGCGCTGGAGTCCATGGGCTTCAAGACATTCGGCTTTGCCGGTGGTCGCGCCGACGTTTGGGAGCCGGAAGAGTTGTTCTGGGGTCCGGAAGGCACCTGGCTTGGCGATGAACGCTACAGCGGTGAGCGCGAACTGGCCGAGCCTCTGGGCGCGGTGCAGATGGGCCTCATCTACGTCAATCCTGAAGGTCCGAACGGCAATCCTGATCCGTTGGCCTCTGCTCGGGATATCCGCGAGACCTTTGCCCGCATGGCGATGAACGATGAAGAAACCGTCGCACTGATCGCGGGCGGTCACACATTCGGAAAGACGCACGGCGCTGGAGATCCATCGCTGATCGGCGTCGAGCCGGAAGGGGGCGAAATCGAGGATCAAGGTCTCGGCTGGAGAAGCAAGTTCGGCAGCGGCATCGGCAAGGACGCCATCACGGGCGGCCCGGAGGTGACATGGTCACAGACCCCGACGCAGTGGAGCAACTTCTTCTTCGAAAACCTCTTCGGATTCGAATGGGAGCTGACCACAAGCCCGGCGGGTGCCAAGCAGTGGGTCGCCAAAAATGCCGAGCCCTCCATTCCCGATGCCTATGACCCGTCGAGAAAGCATCTTCCAACAATGCTGACCTCGGATCTGGCTCTGCGCTTCGACCCGGCCTATGAAAAGATTTCCCGTCGCTTCCTTGAGCATCCTGAGCAGTTTGCCGATGCCTTTGCGCGTGCGTGGTTCAAGCTGACGCACCGCGACATGGGACCGAAGGTGCGCTACCTCGGACCAGAAGTTCCAGCGGAAGATCTGATCTGGCAGGATGTCGTACCCGCAGTTGACCACCCTCTCATCGACGACAGCGATATCGCCAACCTGAAGGCAAAGGTCGCGGCTTCTGGCCTGACAGTGCAGGAACTGGTCTCGACAGCCTGGGCTTCGGCATCATCCTTCCGTGGTTCAGACAAGCGTGGCGGTGCCAATGGCGCACGCATTCGCCTTGAGCCGCAGAAGAACTGGGAGGTCAATCAGCCTGCACAGCTCACCAAGGTTCTCGGCGTATTGGAAGGCATTCAGCGTGACTTCAACGCCGCTCAGACCGGGGGCAAGAAGATTTCTCTGGCAGATCTGATCGTGCTTGCCGGTGCTGCAGGCATCGAAAAGGCTGCAAGAGAAGGCGGCAACGACATCGTCGTGCCATTCACGCCAGGCCGGACGGATGCATCGCAGGAACAGACCGATGCAGCTTCCTTCGCCGCACTGGAGCCGCGTGCCGATGGTTTCCGTAACTTCATCAGCAAGACGCGTCGCCAGTTCATGAAGCCTGAAGAGGCTCTTGTGGATCGTGCGCAGCTTCTGACGCTGACTGCGCCGGAGATGACGATTCTGGTGGGTGGTCTGCGTGTGCTTAATGTTGGAGAGCCGGAACATGGCGTCTTCACAAAACGCCCCGGCATTCTGACCAACGACTTCTTCGTCAACCTCCTCGACAACGATTTGCAGTGGTCGCCGGTCGCAGGCAAGGATGGCGTCTACGAAGGCCGCAGCCGCAAGACCGGTGAAGCGAAATGGACCGGCACGCGAGTCGATCTCATTTTCGGTTCCCATTCTCAATTGCGGGCTCTCGCGGAAGTTTACGGATCTTCCGACGCAGGCAATGCCTTCACCAGGGACTTTGTTGCCGCCTGGAACAAGGTGATGAACGCCGACAGGTTCGACCTGAAGTGATGTGACCAGCATTTATCCCTCCATTTGCTTTGGAGGGATTTTCCAAACCGAGGATAGCACCGGGCGAGGTTATTGCCACGCCCGGTGGCTAAGTGTTTTATATTCTTAAACCATTCTCAAAACATCTTGCTGTTTTTCCTAACCTCCGTCAAAAACATGCGGTAACGTGAATTCACGCAATGGTCATTCTGAGGCTAGGGCGGGACGATGCGTTGCGAGAAGCCAGAGCCTCGAAATATTAGAAAAAATCTATGTAAGAATATTGTATCGAATTCTGATATAAGATTTTAGAAATTGATTAGCTCGGCCAATGGTGAGCCATGGGGTCTATCGAAGGACAAAAACGATGTGTTTTGTGCGGTCATTTCTAAGCGCCGTCTTGGCGATCACATGGATTTCATCCGCACAGGCCGGCTCTTTGCCGCAGCCGGTCGGGAAGACCATATTGACGATCTCGGGGCAAATTTCAAACACCAATGCGGACGGCGTCGCAAGATTTGATCGAGACATGCTCGAGGCGCTCGGGATTACGACCGTTCAGACAACGAATCCATGGTATGATGGCCGAACGGTTTTCGAGGGCGTGCTGCTCAAAAAATTAATGGAGACGGTAGGGGCCAAGGGCGAGACTGTAAAAGCCGTCGCACTGAATGATTATGCAATAGCTATACCGATGGCAGACTTTGAAAAATTCAACGTTGTTCTGGCCATGAAACGGGATGGGAATTACATGGAAGTTCGTGAGAAGGGACCCCTCTTCGTCATTTACCCCTATGACAGCACGCCGGAACTTCAAACGCAGATTTACTATACGCGCTCCGCCTGGCAGGTTGCGAAGCTTATAGTCGAGTAAAGGTGCCGATTGCGCAAGGTATTGGCGGTCATTATCTGCTGCTTCGTGTTGGCTACAGGCTACATCGCCTACGTCATCGCCGAGCGGCAAACTGCGTTGCAGAAATTTGCCCGATACAATGATTCGTGGGCCGTCAGTCAGACCGTTTCCGAATATCTGCGTCTCCAGAACAGTCTTTATGGCTTCGTTGTGGATCCGGAGCGCGTCACCCACGACACCCTTCGCCTGCGAATGGACATCATGCTTGGGCGACTGGAGCTTCTCAAGCAGGGCAAACTCGGAGCATTCATCGCCTCGCGCGCAGAATGGCAGGATCTCGTCACGACCCTGAATGCGATCCTGCTGGATCTGGATAAAAATCTGGAACAGTTGCAGCCGCCACAGGTAAAAGCGCTTCTGCCAAAAATGAGCGAGCTGGACGGGCCGCTGACGACATTCGCGTCATCCTCCGTTGCCTATGACGTCGATCTCATCGATTCCGTCCATACGGAGGTGCGAAATCTCCATCTCATCTTTACCGGCCTTGCGGGCGGTCTGATTGTTTGCGGTGTCGCCCTTATTCTGCTGCTGAACCGCCACAACAATCTTCTTGATCGCGCGCAGAAAGACATGCGCGGGCTGACCGAGGAATTGCAGGCGGCAACGCTGGAATTGCAAGCCAACAACGTTCGGCTTGAGCACGATGCCTATCACGACGCGTTGACGGAATTGCCCAACCGCGCCTTCTTCCGCAAGGAGCTGGACGAGCGTCTGGGCGTCAAAGATGCTCGCACTGCAACGATCCTCCTGCTGGACCTGGATGGCTTCAAGGATATCAACGATACGCTTGGGCACGATGTTGGAGATGCGCTGCTTCAGGCTGTCGGTATACGCTTGTCGTCCTCGCGGGCGAAGAGCGACATGATCTGCCGCCTCGGTGGTGATGAATTCGCGGTCATATCGAGCGGCATGAGTGAGGAAGATGCCGTCGTGCTTGCCGACGCCCTCATCGATGAAATCAGCCAGCCCTACAATTTGGGTGAGCTCGAGATCAAGATCGGTACCTGCGTCGGCGTCGTCGTGTCGGACGATGCGACCAATGCTGACGAGTTGTTCAAGAGGGCGGATCTGGCGCTTTATGAGGCCAAACGGATGGGGCCGGGGAGCGCGAGCGTCTTCAAGGTCCATATGCAGCAGCAACTGACCGAGAAGCGGTCATTCGAAGCCGACCTTCAGCTCGCACTGCAGAACAACGAAATGGAAGTCTACTATCAGCCGCAGATGCTGACGAAAACGCGCGAAATATGCGGTTTCGAGGCGCTTTTGCGATGGACCCACCCCGTGCGTGGTCGCGTACCACCCTCCGATTTCATACCCGTTGCCGAGCGAACCGGTCTCATCCATTCGCTTGGAAAATGGGCGATGGATACGGCCTGTCAGGAGGCAAAGTCGTGGAAGGGAGATCTCAAGGTTGCGATCAATCTGTCGCCCGTCCAGTTCCACAGCACGACGCTTATCCAGAATGTCGTCAATGCCTTGGAGAAAAGCGGTCTGGATGCGCACAGGCTGGAGCTTGAAATTACCGAGTCGGTCTTGCTCAACAGAAGCGAGCAGACGCTGGAGACATTGGCAAAACTGAAGGATGTCGGCATCAAGATCGCCATGGACGACTTCGGCACCGGCTATTCGTCGCTTGGAAATCTCCGCGGCGTGCCGTTTGACAAGATCAAGATCGACCAGTCTTTCCTTCGTGATGTGGCGACCGATACGGATGCTATGGCTATCGTCGAATTCGTCGTCGGCATGGCCAGAAGCCTGAGAATGACGACGATTGCCGAGGGTATCGAGACCCAGGAGCAGTTCGATTGTCTGACCCGGCTCGGATGCGATCAGATGCAGGGCTATCTGATCGGGCGACCCGCTCCGGCCGAGAAGCTTGACGTCTTCAAGCGCGCGGTCGAAAGACTATCATGATCACTTTGAGACAGTTTTTAAGGGAAATGTGAATGGAACGGCTTGACGTGCACGGTGTCCGGCTCGATTTGGCGCGCGAGGAAGTCTCTCCGGTGATCTGGAAGGCGCTTGAGGATGGCAGTTACGAAGCCAAGGAAGCCCGCAGCATTCTCAAGGCGATCAAGCCGGGCGACCGAGTTCTGGAACTGGGCTCCGGCATCGGAATCATCACTTCCATCATTGCCGGCATCAAGGATGTGTCCGTCTGGGCGTTCGAAGCCAACCCCGGCACAGCCGCTCTTGCGACCCGGGTCATCAAGGCAAATTGTGCTGACAATGTCGTCTTTTCCCAAGGGCTGCTGACAGCACACGGACCACATCTGCATCCATTTTATGTTCGCAAGGATCTGTGGATGTCTTCCATGGATGAAAACCAGGGGCCGTACGAAAAGCGTATCGAAATTCCCTCGGAGAATATCGACGAATTCATCAATCGTCATCGAATCAATGCCTTGGTCATGGATATCGAAGGGGCAGAGCACGATCTTTTGCAAAACGCTGAGCTTGTTGGTGTCGAGAGGATATTCGTGGAGCTGCACGATCATCTCTACCATCTCGCAGGCATTCGCGACATTACACAGGCCTTGGCGCTAAAGGGATATTCATATGATCCTCGCGGATCCCGGGGGCCATGTGTTCTGTTTAGCAAGGACGACACACCCAGAGAATACGACCCCGAAGTCGACTGACGGTCCAATCATCCCCCAAGGGACGAGGCATGGGTGATGGGCGACTGCCATCGTTTTTGCATGGCAGGGCTGTGGATTTGGCTATTTAACGAGCAGCGAAAAATGGTATCTTTGGGTCATCGAAAGCGATGCACTCCTCCCGCATCACTTCGCAATCAGACGAACCTATCCTCCTCCCAAGGGACGTCTGTTGGAACAGTGACACTCCTCCTCCCAGTCGCTGTTCAATATTTCGAAAGCCTGCCGCACCTCCTCCCGCGGCAGGCTTTTCGTCTTTTGGGGGCCAATAAAAATCGATTTTGTGATTGTCTACGCAGCGTCTGTTTCTAAACGACGGTGTCGTCGATGAAGCCCCCGCGCAGGATGATGGACAAGGTGCGCCACGGGACACCGCAGCCACGCAGAATTCCAATGTGTCAGTCGGATAATCGGGCTAGGTTGCCGTTAAAGAGTTCTCGTTAGGGCGATGTCGTGAAGGGAACGGACAGGCAATGCTGCCATGGTCCGCCAAGGTAACGCCAGAGGTCGAGACCCGTTACACATAGGGAGCTTTTCTGGAAGGATTGATCAAGGTCCTTGTAAAGCGCGTCCGCAGCCGGTTTCGCGACCTTGTTCTGCACCGTGATGTGGGGCTGCCACTTCTGCATATCTTGCCCGCCAAGCCATGGTCGAAACAAAAGCTTCAGGCTGGCGTGAACCTGCTGCAGTTGGTCACTGGATATCGTGAAGGCGACGCCAGCCCCAAGGTGGCGCAGACCGACGATCTCGGCCCTGATCGCCGAATGTTCTGAAGCGACCTGAGTAAGGCGGTGCTGCACCTCGCCTATGTATTCGCCGGGAAGCCTATGGAACAGGGTAACGTGGGCTCGCAGAAAATTTTTGTCTGCCGGGAAATACTGTTTCCGCAGCGTATCGAATGGCTGGAGATCCTGCTCCAGTATCTGTGCCGTGACAATGAGCGGTTCGGATGTCTTCAACTTCTAAGCAACCTCTTCACGGACGGTAGAATTCTGGCTCGCAATTATTTCTGGCCCGCCCGGCGCATAGGCATACTGTCGATGAGATCGAATATATCTTTCTCTTTCAAAACGTCATCGCTCCTTAGCTTTTCGCCTCCGTCCTTCCCGATGAGAACGGCCGTGAAGTCCGATCCGGCTATGCCGGCTTCAGCGCGGAGCGCTGCGGCATCAAGCCGGGGTGCCTTCCCATAGACCGATTTGACGTCCGTTTTGCTGACTTGCAGCAACAGCATGTCCCGGTCGTCCATTTCAGGGGTGCGGTTTTTCAGAAGGTCGACCTGTTGGTTCAACCGGGAACTTCCGTCCTCGGCGAAAAGCACCAGTATCCGCTTGTTCCACTTCAATTCTGCCAGACTATCCATTGCGAACCCATTCGTGGTTGAGGCTATCAACAGGGAGATGACGATAAGGATCTGCTTCATATTCGTTCTCCTCCTGCAGGTCTTAACGCCGTTTCGTCCACTCGGTTCATTGGCTACCAGCTTGAGACTGACATATGGCCGGAACATCTGCCAGTCGGCGGCGTTTTAAGCCTGTTCAAAAGGAGTTGACGATGGCAGTTACTTATCATGTAGGCGAGCACGACGGCGGATATGCCTACCGGCTTGGAGATGTATGGTCAGAGACATTTCCCGATCACGATTCAGCTCTTGAAGCCGCCAAGGATGCGGCGCGCAGGCAACAGATCGGGGGTGAGGAAGTGGATATTTCCTTCCAGCTGGCTGACGGCCATTGGCAATCCCAACACGTTCACGGCGGCGACAGGCCGGAAACCGATGTCGTTGACGACACGGAAGTGAAATAGGGACGACAGGGGGCGGATGACGCCCCCAAATTTTTTAAACGCAATCTTGGCGGGCCGGAGCAATGGATATTTATGTGCTCCGGGCATAAGCTTTGCAAAGCCGAAATGCGACGCCGATTCCATGCAGCTATCCATCGAAAATGTCACCAAATCCTACACGACGCCGGAAGGCCCGGTTGAAGTGCTAAGGGGGATCGACCTTATGGTCATCGCCGGAGAGAGCGTGGCGCTGACGGGGGAATCCGGCAGCGGCAAGAGTACTCTTTTGCACCTTGCCGCTGGGCTGGATGCGGCAGATAGCGGCAAGGTCATGGCCAATGGCCGTGACATATCGCGCCTGGATGAGGGTGATTTGGCGCAGTATCGGCGCAAGGAGGTTGGGCTTGTGTTTCAGCAGTTCAATCTGGTGCCTTCCCTCGATGTGGCCGCGAACATCTCTTTCCACGCAAAACTGGCCGACAGGCATGATGCCAAATGGCAGGCCGAACTGATGGAGAAGCTGGGCCTCTCCGCTCTTTCAAAGCGATATCCCGAGCAACTGTCTGGCGGTCAGCAGCAGCGCGTTGCTATTGCGCGCACGCTTGCCGCGCGGCCCGGCATGATCCTGGCGGATGAACCAACCGGAAATCTGGATGAAGCGACGGGTGACGCGGTGCTGGACCTTATGCTGACGCTGAGCAGGGGCGCCGGTTGCTCGCTGCTTCTTGTGACCCATTCCGAACGACTGGCGGCGAAGCTGGACCGAAAAGTCCTGTTGCGGCAGGGAAGAATTGCCACATGAACGTGGCCGCTTTTTTCGTTTTGCTCTCGCACTGGCGCCATCGGCCAATACAGCTTGCAACACTGGTGCTCGGGATAGCTCTGGCGACGGCCTTGTGGTCCGGCGTTCAGGCCATCAATGCGGAAGCAAGGGGAAGCTACGCGCGGTCTGCAGCCCTATTGGAGCAGAGCGGACTTGAGCAACTGGTGGCCAAGGACGCCGACACCATTGCCTTGAAAACCTATGCCGCGCTGCGACGCGCAGGCTGGAACGTCTCCCCCGTGATTGAAGGCGACTACCGGTTGGGAGGACAGCGGCTGCGGCTGATTGGAATTGATCCCCTGACAATGCCGCCCGAGGGGCGGGTGGTGTCGATCTCCGGTTCGTCAGATCTTGCAGACTTCATCGGCGGCATGGATGTCCTGGTCGTTTCACCCGCTACGGCAAAACGACTTGAGGGAGAGAAGAACCTTCGCCTGCGCGTATCCGATGTCATTCCTGATGATGCCGCATTTACCGATATCGCCGTGGCCGACCGGCTTTTGAAGCGGGGCGGGGCGCTGACGAGACTTGTCGTGGCACCCGATCAGCGTGTCGATCCTCCAGCGCTTGAGAGGATTGCTCCGGACCTCAGAATAAAGGCGGCGGGTGAGCAGCCGGATCTGGCCCGCCTTACCGACAGTTTTCATCTTAACCTGACTGCATTCGGTTTTCTCGCCTTCGTCGTTGGTCTCTTTATCGTTTATTCCGCCACCGGACTATCCTATGAGCAGCGCAGGGCGACGTTCCGCACGGTGAGAAGTCTCGGCCTATCCCTTCGGGCTTTGACATCAATGCTTCTTATCGAGATCCTCGCACTTGGCGTGCTGTCGGGGTTGCTGGGCATCGTGATCGGTTATTTCATGGCCTCCCTGCTTTTGCCCGGTGTTGCAGCAACGCTGCGAGGGCTCTATGGCGCGAGCATTTCCGGCGGCCTTGCCTTGCGCCCGGAATGGTGGCTGGCGGGTCTTGGCATGGCCGTTGCCGGAACCTTGCTTTCGGCGATTCAAAGCCTGTGGCGTGTTCGCAAAATGCCCATCCTCGCCTCATCCCAACCACGCGCATGGATGCGAGCATCGGGCAAAGGCTTGAGGGTACAGGCAGGCATCGGCGCATTTCTTCTGGTGCTGGCGCTCGGTCTTGCCATAGCGGGGTCCGGTCTGGTGGCAGGCTTTGCGGTGCTTGCTGCGCTGCTTCTGGGTTCAGCCCTTATCCTGCCGGTGCTCCTTTCGGTAGGGCTTACACTTGCGCAGCGTCTATCCAGCCGAGCCCTGACATTCTGGTTCTGGGCAGATACGCGCATGCAGCTTCCAGGCCTATCACTGGCATTGATGGCGCTGCTGCTTGCCCTCTCGGCCAATATTGGCGTCGGAACCATGGTCTCCAGTTTTCGCTACACATTCCTTGGATGGCTGGATCAGCGTCTGGTCTCCGAACTCTATGTGACTGCGCGCGACGAGACCGAGGCGGTGCGGCTGGCTGAATGGTTGAAACCGCGCGCAGACGCGATGTTGCCGAGCATGAGCATGTCAGCAAAGGTTCTCGGTTCGGATGTCCAGCTTTCGGGCGTTGCAGATCATCCCACTTATCGCGAACACTGGCCGCTTCTTCAATCGACGCCGGATGCGTGGGATGCCGTTTCACAAGGACGTGGGGCGCTTGTCAACGAACAATTCTGGCGTCGAAACGGCGTGAAGATCGGGCAGGATCTCACCCTGCCGGGTAGCTGGACGGTCAAGATTGTCGGCATCTATTCGGATTATGGAAATCCCGAGGGCCAGTTGATGATCGGCGCAGAGCCGATGAAGACCCATTTTCCGGATGTACCCATATTGCGCTATGGCGTCCGCATAGACCCTGCGCAGGCCCCGGCACTGGCGGGTCAACTGACAAGCGAGTTTGGCCTGCCAAGAGCCAATATTATCGACCAATCTGCGCTCAAGCAGCAATCCAGAGCAATTTTCGAGCAGACGTTCGTTGTAACCGGCGCGCTCAACGTGCTCACTCTGGCCGTTGCCGCCTTTGCCATGTTTGCCAGTCTGCTGACCCTGTCCGGCATACGGATCGCGCAGCTTGCGCCGGTTTGGGCAATGGGTGTTCGCCGCCGCGATCTGGCGATGATGGAGGTATTCAAGACTGTGGCACTTTGGTTCGTGACATTCCTCGCAGCCATCCCGGTGGGTCTTGCACTGGCCTGGGTGTTGCTGGTTATCGTGAATGTGGAAGCCTTCGGCTGGCGCTTGCCAGTCATGGTCTTCCCTCTAGAGTGGGCAAAGCTTGGTGCTATCGCCCTTATCGCCGCGATCTTATCCGTGTTGCTTCCGGTGCTTCGGCTAGCGAACAGCAAGCCCGCCGATCTGGTAAGGGTATTTGCCAATGAACGTTAAGCAACTTGCCATAGCGAGCCTCGCCATCGTGGTTCTGGCGCTGTCATTCATGCCCATCAGGTCTCAGGCCCAGGGTTTTGCCGGGCTTGGGTCTACGGCTGAAGGCTTCACCGTGCCTGAGCCCGGAAAACAGCTTGCCTTTCCGAGCGATCACGGCGCGCACCCGGATTTCCGGATAGAATGGTGGTACATCACGGCCAATCTGGAAACGGCGGATGGACGAAAGCTTGGCGCGCAATGGACGCTGTTTCGCTCGGCTCTTGCCCCGGAAGACAAGAAGGGCTGGGCGAGCAAGCAGATATGGATCGGCCATGCTGCCGTAACGACTGCTGAAAAACATCATGTCGCAGAGCGATTGGCCCGTGGCGGCGTTGACCAAGCAGGCGTCAACCCTGCGCCTTTTGAAGCGTGGATCGATGACTGGTCCATGAAAACCTCCTCCGCCGGAACCGACGAGCTTGACCATGTGGAGTTGCGCGCGGCAGGCAAAGATTTCGAATACAAGCTAAACCTCGACGCTCGCGGTCCCCTGGTCTTGCAGGGAGACAAGGGTTACTCCGTCAAATCTCTGGCGGGGCAGGCGAGCTATTATTATTCCCAGCCATTTTATGAGGTGAACGGATCCGTTATGCTGGACGGCTCCCTGGTCAAGGTGACCGGAAACGCCTGGCTCGATCGGGAATGGTCGTCCCAGCCGCTTGCCTCCAACCAGACCGGCTGGGACTGGTTCTCGCTCCATCTGGCATCAGGCGAAAAGGTGATGGCCTTTCGACTGCGGGATTCCGCGGGTGGCTATATTTCTGCGAACTGGATCTCCGCAGATGGTAAAACGACCCCGCTTTCATCCGCCGATGTGGTGCTGGAGCCCATTCGCACCGCGCGGGTCAATGAACGTGACGTTCCGGTTGAGTGGCGCATCAAAATTGTTGGCAAGGGTCTGGACATCAAGCTACGTGCGCTAAACGAACAGGCGTGGATGACGACCTCCACGCCATATTGGGAAGGGCCGATCACCATTGATGGCAGCACATCCGGTGTCGGGTACCTCGAAATGACCGGTTACTGAGGGGCCAGCGTTAGTGAGCGTTTTCCCGATGAGAGATCAGTCGACGGTATTCGGCCTCTGGAATGCCGTAGGAGTCGCCGGCCTTTTCTTCGAGCGCGGCACGGTCTCGGACGGTGATAAGTGCACGTTCAGCGCGAATTGCCCTGTTGCCCTCAAGCTTGTGCAGCGCGTCTGTGACGCTGGGCCGCCTGACCCCGAGCATGACCGACAAAAAGTCGTGCGTCAGCGGAAGCTCGTCACCCAAACGGTCCTGGCACATGAGAAGCCATCGCGCGAGGCGTTGTTCGATATCGTAGCGACCATCTGCCAAGGCCGTGGCGGCGATCTGTATCATGAACACATGTGCATAACGCAGCAGCAACTCCCTGATCGCACGATTGGTGTCTATCAACTCCGTGAGGTCTGCTGATGCGATGCGCAAAGCGGTTCCGCCAGCCTGCATGAACGCCTTGTGAGGGCTCGAATCGACCCCCAGCAGCACCGGTACGCCGGAACAGCCCTCGTGGCCAATGCAGCCAACTTCGATTGATTTCGTTGCGAAAACGACCTCAGACGACAAGCCGCTCTCGAAAAAATAGACGTTGGTGATCGGCTTTTTGCTCTCAAACAGGGTCTGGTCCTGATCGAGTGTCACGAGCTCGGCGCGCGACCTTACCAGCGCGGCGTCCTTCTCGGGAAGAGTTCTCAACAGACCGTTATTTGTCCAAGTCACGCGGTGCCCTTTTCTTCGGTCCAAAGGCGATGCGGGCGAAAGCGTTTTGGACCAAATAAAACGCTTCCCTTATATGTCACGAATTTCACTCCGATGAAACTTTACTGGACGCCAAAGGTTCGGGTCCAACAGGGGAGAATCGCAATGAGATATTATTTTCACGTCCGAAGGCACTCAGAATTGCAGAGAGACCCGGAAGGTGCCGAGTTTGAAACGCTGGAAGATGCATGCAACGAAGCTCTGTGCGCAGCCCGTGAAATACTGGCAGAGAGAATGATCCGGGGTGAAGTGATTGATGGCGAGGTGTTCGAACTAACGAATGAGGCTGGCGAAATCATTCGAACAATTCCCTTCAGAGAAACGGTGCGATTTGATGAATGAAACTCACTCTCACTTTCACCTGCTACACGTATGAATTTGCCAAAGTTGCTATTTTGGTGCCCTGAAATGCCAAGGCTCCAGCAGTCTTTTCCTCAGCTTTTCCCATTTTTCAAGTGTAACTTATAGAGCGTACGTTAACGTACCCACTGCCTTCCAGTCGGAACGATGCTGGCGCCGAAGACTTCATCTACCTCTACCTAAGGAGGAGATTAAGCATGGCAGCAGAATTCAGCATTCAGCAGGAACTGGTCGCTCTCATCCCCGCGCTCCGCAGATTTGCGTCCCGGTTTCACCGAAGCACGACAGATGCCGATGACCTTGTTCAGGATACGCTTCTCAAGGCCCTGAAAGCTCTTCCCTCCTTCACGCCGGGTACAAACCTTAAATCCTGGCTGTTCACGATCATGCGCAATGCACACCACACGGCCTATCAGAAGGCCAAGCGCATCACAGTGGGAACGGAAAATCTCGAATTTCTGATGCCGGCAGCGGAATCTCCGCAGGAATGGGCTATGAGAAAAAAAGAATACGACAGAGCGGTGGCGGCAATGCCGGTCATCTATAGAGAAGTATTCCATCTTGTCGTAGAAGACGGTCAGGCCTACGACGCAGCGGCCAGCAAATGCCGTATCTCTGTTGGCACCGTTAAAAGCCGCGTCAATCGCGCCAAACACTTCCTCGCCGACCGCATGGGCGACACAATGGCAAACGTCGCCTCCATATGATTGGGCGGGGCCATCAAGAGGTGGCCATAATGACGATACACGATTGGCGCGCGGTCGCCGCTAGGAACCTGGGGTAACCTCAAGCGTCGCATTGATACCCCAACTCTGGAAAGAGTTTGCGCGAGGCGAGGGGCAGAAATATCAAGATGGGAGAGGGCAAACTCCTCAAGTCTTGACGCTCTGCACAAAGTCCCTGCAAGCCTCGCCAAGCCTTGCGAGATTTGCCTTCAGTTCGGAGTAGCCTGAGGTTTTCTGGCGGGTGGTTTCATCCATATAGAGTTTTCGGTTAATCTCAATCTGGATGCTGTGGCGGTTCTTTTCCGGGGCGCTATAGGCGGAGACGAGTTCGGCGCCGCGAAATGGCACGTTGAGAGAGACAGAATAGCCGAAGCTCTTGAGCGTTTCACAGACCATTCCCACGAATTCCGGCTCGGCGCTTGCCCCATCGTAATCACCAATCACCATGTCCTTGCGAATGGTTCCTGCCGGATCCGGGGATAGCGCGTGGCCGATAGCGGGCATGGAATGGCAATTGACGTGGTAGACCTTCCCGAACCGCTCATGGGTGCTGTCCAGCAGTCGTACGAGCTCACGGTGGTAGGGACGCCAGTAGGTGTCGATACGGTGCTCAAGTTCCTTTACGGTCAGTTTGCGCCCGTACATGGGTTGGTCTCCCCACGCGTAACGCCAGACCAGACCCATGCCGCGTCTGGCAGACGCACTGTCGCGAACCGGATGTGGCCACAGCCCTTCGACGAGATCCAGATCGACATCTTCAAGGGACCGGTTGAGATCCAGAAAACTGCGGGGAAATTGCGCGGTCAACAGCGGGGCGCCGATTGACGGAGCGAAACTGAAGAGGTCATCGACATATGTGTCGGAAGCTTGAAGGACCATGTCATCCGATACCACGCGCTCGAAATCATCAGGGATTGCCAGCCCGCTATGTGGCGAGTCGAAGACCATCGGGATGCCTGGCGCACTCGCTGGAATGATCGATAGCACGCCCTCGATGTCGAGGGGCTCTGCAAAATGGTCTGTCATTGGCGGTTCCTGCTATGCCGTGGCTGCGAAGGCGGCGGGGTAGGTGGTGTCTGGCATCCCGACGAATTCGCCGTTGCGGCGGCCGATCATGCCCGGCGCGGCGAAGGGTCTGGGGAAAACCGTTTGTGCTGCGGGTCTGATTCTGCCGATGCGCTCCAGCGCCTCCACATGGTCCGCAGGCATGTCCACATTGACGATGATGTCGTTGTGGGGACCTGTCGTCATGCGTGGCGTGTTCATCGCGTCTTCCACATCCATTCCGGCGTGGACGATCATGCCCGTCAGCTGCGTCAGCGCCGGGACAATCTGGTTGCCTCCGGCTGCACCGTAAGCGGCAAAAGTGCCGTTCTTATCCGTCAGGATGACGGGGCACATATTGCTTGGAGCATAGGCTTTCGGCACAAGCGAGTTCGCCCGCCCAGGTGTAGGATCGAACCACGACATGCCGTTGTTCAAGAGAATGCCTGTCGAAGGTGACAAGGCCCGCGCACCGAAGCGGTTGAGCAGGGTGAAGGTGATCGCCACCATTCGGCCCTCGCCATCCACGGCATTGACCTGAGTGGTGCTGGTCTTGTTGGTGGTTTCTGCGGGGTTGAGCCTGCGGCGATGCGCGCCGAAAGACTCCCACAGTGCCTGCGACATGGTGGCGAAGAAATCGCCATCGACGGGCCCTGGACCTCGCTTTTCATCGAAAAACGAAAGCGCATCGAACAAACGCTGTCCGGCGCTGGTCTCTCCCGGCACATGGACGATCTTGTCCTGCAAGGCCATGCTGCGCGCCGGGTAGATCAAGGCTTCGTAATCGGCAAGATCGTCCAGCGTCATGAAACTGCCGCCAGCCTGCAAATCGGAAATGAGGCGCTGACCGATGGAGCCGCCATACAGCGCGTCAGGTCCCTCAGCCGCCAGCGTCTGAAGCGTGTCGAAAAGTGCTGGTGTCGGCAGCACGCTGCCTGGCTCTGGTGGATGGCCGCCGGGCAGAAACACGGTGCGGGCGCCTTCATCGTCAGCAAGACCGGAGGCGGCGATGGCGATGGCGAGCGTGGTGTGCCAGTCCACCATCAGGCCTTGTTTCGCCCGCGCAATGGCCGGGGCCAATGCGTCTGCGAAGCCGATTGTTCCGTGCCGTTTCAATGCCTGGGCAAAGCCGCGAACACAGCCGGGAACGACTGCCGCGGTAAAGCCATCGACATTTCTGTTTTCAACGGACGCCGGATGGCCGATGAACGTCTTGATGCCTGGATCTGGCCTATAGAAGTCAATATCGAAGGAAGACGGGACACGACCGGTAAACTCGATCGTTTCGACCGTGCCATCGGGCTGCGCAATCAGCATGTAGCCGCAGGCTGCAAGGCTTGTCATCCACGGTTCGACGGTTTGCAAGGTGAAGGCCGCTGTTACTGCCGCATCGACAGCATTGCCACTGGCCCGCAGCACGGCGGCACCTGCTTCTGCGGCCACATAATGCTGCGACGTAACGACACCGCGTGAACTGACGCCTGCCACCTTGCGGGTGACGCTGCGTTCGACGCGAAGGTGGTCAAACTGCGGGTTTTCCATCAGCTCGCCTCCATGGCTGAGGCCACCATTCTGCTTGCGCCCGAGAGATCGCCAAGCTTTTCACCTGCTTCGATCTTGCCCTTATGGCGGCCCGCCCGCGCCTGCCGAGCCTCGGCCTCAACCAGAACGTCGAGAGCTTCATCTGTGGGAATGACGAGAATGCCGCTTGCATCTGCGACAACGATATCGCCCGGCATGACGGGCACGTTTCCGCAGGAAATGGGCAGGTTGAGCGAACCGCCCAGATCATTCAGGCGGGTCGTTATGGCGGAAACGCCGCGCGCCCACAGGGGCATCCCAAGCTCGACTATTTCTTCCACATCCGTGCACGGGCCATCGATGACGACGCCGACTGCGCCTGCTGTTTTGATCGCGAAGGCAACGCCACCACCGATACAGGCATGCCGATCATCGCCTAGCCGGTCTACGAATAGAAAGTCGCCGGGACGGATGAAGGAAACGGCATGATGCAGAAGGGTCGAGTCCGTGGCCGGAATGGCCAGCGTCACGGCGGTCCCGACCAGGGTCTGCTTGATGTCGACAACGGGTGAGATGGAATGGCGGACGAAGCCGCGATGACGGAAATGCCCTATTGTGGCGACTTCGACGCGTTCAAATCTCGCCCGCAGTTCAGGATCGATCTGCGCAGGCAGAGCGCCAATATGATATTTCTTCATGGGATTTCCTTTGAGAATGTCGGTGCGTCCTGGACGGGCCTATGCTGCCATCCCTTGCCCGGGACGGCGGCCAGCAATTCCTTGGTGTAATCGTGTTTGGGGGCACCGAAGAGGGTCGCCGGATCGCCGCGCTCAACGATGCGTCCTCGACGCATGACCGCGATATTGTCGCATATCTGGCTTGCGACGCGCAGGTCGTGGGTAATAAACAGGATGCCGAAGCCCAGCCGCTCCTGCATCCTTGCCAAAAGCTCGAGCACCTGTGCCTGCACCGAGACATCCAGTGCGGAAACGGATTCATCGGCAATCAGCAGTTCCGGTTCGACCGCAAGCGCCCGCGCGATGCAGATGCGCTGCCTTTGGCCGCCAGAAAATTCGTGGGGAAACCGCGTGGCAGAGGCACGGTCCAGTCCGCAAGCCTCAAGCAGATCGAGCGCACGGGCCATGGCTTCTTTCGAGTTGAGGCCGTGGACAATAGGTCCTTCCGCGATTGCGTCGCCTATACGCTGACGCGGGTCGAGAGCCGTATAGGGGTCCTGAAAGACAATCTGAACCTTGCGGCGGGCCTCCCTCAACGCTTTGCCACGAAGGCCGGCAAAATTCCCATCGGAGATGAAGATATCGCCGCTTTCCGGCTGCACGAGGCGGATGACGCATTGCGCCAGCGTCGATTTCCCCGAGCCGGACTCGCCGACAAGACCCAGCGTTTCACCTCTGCGGATGGTGAGGTCGACATTATCGACGGCTTTCACCGTTCGGCCAGTTCCGAATACGCCTTTGAGCGAAAACGTCTTGATGATGTTTTTCGCAATCAGAACCGGTGCCCCAAGGCCATCCCGCTCCTTTCTGGGCGTCAGTGTCGGTACCGCTGCCAGCAAGCGTTTCGTATAATCTTCACGGGGGTGGTTGAGCACCTCGTCCTTTGTGCCGATTTCGACCAGCCTGCCTTTCTGCATGACCGCGACGCGGTCGGCAATTTCTGCGACAACGCCGAAATCATGGGTGATGAAGATGATGCCGGTGCCGTGCCGTTCGCGCAGTTCAAGCATGAGCTTGAGGATCTGCGCCTGCGTCGTGACATCCAGTGCGGTGGTTGGTTCGTCAGCAATCAGGACCGCCGGATCAAGCGCAAGAGCTGTGGCGATCATGACGCGCTGGCATTGTCCACCCGACAGTTGGTGGGGGTAGGAATGGAAGATCTCTTCGGGATTTGGGAGGTGGACTTCCTGAAACAGCTTGATGACACGTTCCTTGATCTGCGCCTGCGACAGGGACGTGTGGACTTTGAAGGCTTCGGAGACCTGTTCGCCAATCCGGAAAATGGGATTGAGCGCAGCCGTCGGCTCCTGAAAGATCATGGCGATGCTGCGGCCTGTGATGCCGCGTCTCGTCGCATCGTCGATTGTCAGCAGGTTCTTGTTTTCGAACATCACCTCGCCGCGTGGCGCGCCGAGGTTGCGCGGCAAAAGACCCATCGTCGCCAGCGCCGTCAAGGACTTGCCGGAGCCGGATTCGCCAACGATGCACAGGATCTCTCCCTTGCCGATCGAGAGCGACAGATCCTCGACGGCAAAGCCGCGATCGGCGCCCTGCGGCAAGGGAACGCTGAGATGAGAGATGGACAGCCGCATGTCAGTCATTGGTATCCCGCCTTGTGAATTCCGGGAGACGCCATTTGCGTCTCCCACGCACCGAACCGCTCATCAGACGAGCTTGAAGTAGTCACCATAGATGCGCATTTCACCGTTCGGCTTCAGCCGGAATTCGATGCCTTGCCGATGGGCGCAGTTATAGACGCTCTTCCACATGTAATAGCCGGGCGTGACGCGTTGCCATTCATCCGACAATGCGAGGTAAGCCTTCTTGCGTTCTTCGAAGTCTGTGGCGGCTTCGAATTTCTTGCCGAGTTCAAGGAATTCGGGCGTCGGATCCCACGTCTTCCACGTTGCAGTAGACCTGGAGGCGGTTGGGCCCCAATCGAGCCAGAGAGGCTGATAGGGGTCGCCGGGAATGAAATCCGAGCTCATGGACATGTTCATCATGTGGTATGGGCGGCGATAGACAAGTTCGAAATTGTCCAGAACCTGTGCCTGAACATTCACGCCGATTTCGCGCCACTGCTCGATCATGATCTCTGCGGCGGCTTCGTAGTTGGGATAGAACTGGCGAGTGATGTGCCAGATGAGGGTTTCGCCCTTGTATTTCGTCTTCGCCACGAGAGCCTTTGCGGCTTCCACATCATAGGGCAGCTTCACCGGCAGGTTCGGATCGTAGAACTTGCCGTATTCCTTGAAGTTGAACGGGACAGCGGGGTGTTCGGTCGTGCCGTTGAACAGCGCCTGGACGATGGCGTTCATATCGATGGCCTGGACCATGGCATAGCGAAGGTTCGGATCGACAAGAGGGTTGTCGACAGGGTCTGCGCGTGTGTTGAAGGCAACCGCCGGATAATTGTCCGCGAGAACACGCTTCAGCGTCACGCCGTCATAGCCCTCAAGTGTGGCCTCCTGATCGGTCGGAATATTGACGATGAAATCGAACTCCTTCGAGACAAGCCCCGCCATGCGCGCTGCGAATTCTGGAACGATCTTCCAGTTGATCTTCTGTGCCGGTGGCGGGCCAGCCCAGTAGTCGTCAAAGGCGTCAAGAACCATCACCTCACCGGAGCGGAACGTCGTGACCCTGTAAGGACCCGTACCGATGGGCTTCTGTCCGAAGGCATCCACACCAACGTTGAGATAATATTTTTTCGGAACGACAAAGCCGATATAGCCAGTCAGCTTGCTGGGAATATTGGGGTCCGGATTGACCGTCTCCAGCTCGAATGTGTATTTGCCTGTGGCTTCGACGCGCTTGAAGCCCGCCGCAAATGTCTTGCCACGTGGCTCAAAGGGTTTTTCTCCCCAAAGGCGTTCTGCCGAAAGCGAAAAGACGGCATCCTCTGCGGTCATTTCACTGCCATCGTGGAATTTCACGCCTTCACGCAGGGTGAAAGTCCAGACGTTTCCGTTTTGCTCCCATTTCGTCGCCAGCTTGGGCGCAAAAATCAGGCCGTTCTCGTCATTTATGTAATCGCGTTCGACAAGCGTATCGTAGAAGTTCGGAAAAATCCGGCGTGAGGTGGTGGATATGCCGTTGATCGGCGCCATCGTGGCCCAGAGATTATCGACGGCGATGTTCAAGGTTGGCCGCTGCTGGGCGTGAGCAATGGGCACGCGTGCGGCCAGACTGGCTGCGCCTGCTGCAAGAATAAGACTTCCAACTTCACGTCTGGTAAACATTTGTTCTTACCTCTCCTGGTCTTGTTCTGTTTATGCGTTACGGCCCTGCAGCATCGGATCCAGCCGGTCACGCAGCCAGTCGCCAACGATGCTCATGGAAAGTGTCACGAGGAAAATGACCGTGCCGGGCACGACCGATATCCACCACGCTGTCGAAAGATAATCGCGTCCGTCACCAAGGATCTGGCCAAGGCTGGTCTGCGGTGCCTGAATGCCAAGGCCCAGGAAGCTCAGCGATGTTTCCAGCAGTATGATCTGCGGAAAGGTCAAGGTGACCTGAACGATGAGTGCGCTTGCGACGTTGGGAAGCACATGTTTCAGGTAAAGGCGTCCGTTGCCTGCACCCAAAGCAACAATGGCCTTGGCGTAGGGTTGGTTGATGGCTGAAAGCACCACGCCGCGGGACAGGCGGGCATATTTTTCCCAGCCGAACAGACCCATCAGCAGAATGAAGAGAACGAGGCTGTTGCCGAAGAAGGCCAGCAGCGTAAGCGTAATGAGAATGAAGGGCAGCGAAGCCTGGAAATCCACCAGCATCATCAGTGCTTCATCGACAAAGCCACGGAAATGCGCTGCGATAAAGCCGATCAGCGAACCGAAAACAGCGCCTATGATTGTGCCCGCCAGAGCCACCGTCAACGACATCTGCAGGGCCGCGATAAGACGGGCAACCATGTCACGACCAATGCGGTCGGTGCCCAGCGGAAAATTCGGGTTGCCGCCGGTGAGAAACGCCGGGGGCTTCAGGCGCGCCAGAAGGTTCTGCTGCGTCACACCATGCGGCGTAAAGATGTTGCCGACGATGGCGACGAAGACTGCCAGAGCGAGCACAATGATGGCAAAGATGAGAATGGGAGAGCGGCGCTTCATCGTTGCAATCCTAATTCGAGACGCGAATGCGCGGATCTAGCAGACCGTAAAGCAGGTCCACGATCAGATTGGCGATAACCATTGTCATGGCCATGACGAGCACCAGAGCCTGCACCACCGCAAGATCCCGCGACGAGACGGCGGTGACCAGCAGCCGTCCGACGCCCGGCCAGGCAAACACCGTTTCGACGACAATCGCACCGCCGATGAGCTCACCCAGATTGAGACCTATGATGGTAACGATCGGAATTCCGGCATTGGGCAGCGCATGGAAAACAATTCGCTTCCAGTAACTCACGCCTTTTGCGGCTGCCGCACGAATATAGAGCTTGTCCAGCACCTCCAGCATGGCAGACCGGGTGAAGCGCGCCAGGGTCCCTGCGGTAAAGGTCGCGAGCGTCAGGGCGGGCATGATGAAATGCCATATCGTGCCCGTGCCCGAACTCGGAAGCAACTGAAGACCTAAGGAAAACAGCAGGATGAGCAGAATGCCGAGGAAGAAGTTCGGAATGGCAAAGCCAAAGACGGCAGTTGCCATGATGAGGTTGTCGAAGGGCGAACCGCGCTTGATGGCGGCAAAGATGCCTGCGGGAATGCCGATGACGATGGCGCCCGCATAGGCAACGAGGCCGAGCATGATGGTCCACGGCACGCGCTCGGCGATGATATCGATGACTTCACGGCCATCGCGATAGGAAATACCGAACTGGCCTGTCGCCATCTGGCCGATATAGCGCAGATACTGTACCCACAGACTATCGTCCAGACGCCAGAGCGCGCGGAACTGCTCGATTTCCTGGGGTGTCGCGTCGGCCCCCACAAGGGCCACAACCGGATCTCCCGACGTTCTCAACACGACGAATGTGAACGTAATGACAAACCACAGCGTCAGAACTGTGCGCAAGATTTTTAGCGACCAGAATCGTGTCATGGTGCTCCGTTTTCTGGAACCGATGGTTCAGCTATTCCCGTTATTTCTATATTTTTTTAAGAGATAACCATGGGAATAGATTATTATCTATTACAAAATAACCATGGGATTGATATGTGTAGCGTATGAAATACGGCATAGAGTTTCGTCACCTTCACTATTTCGCCTGCGTCGCAGAGGAGCTGCATTTCAGCCGCGCGGCTGACAAGCTGGGCATGGCACAGGCTCCGCTCAGCCAGCAGATCCGTCAGCTTGAGGAACGTATTGGCACACGCTTGTTCCTGCGCACGACACGAAGCGTGAAGCTGACTCCGGCTGGTGAAATATTCCTGAGACATGCGATGGAAATTCTAGGTGGCATCGACCGGGCCGTCACGCACACCCGTTCCATTTCCGGAGACGATGGTGGAAAGATTTACGTCAGCGGGGTTCATGTTGCGTTGTCGCACATCCTGCCGGAGGTGATCGCCGAGTTTCACAGGAAGTATCCCAATATCCAGGTGGACGTGCAGCTGTTGGGAACGGCGAGCCAGTTGGAGATGCTCCAGAGTGGCAAGGTCCAGGTCGCCTTCATTCGCCCGACCAACCCTGCGGGATTCCTGAAGACCGATCACCTGTTGAAGGAAGGTTTCGTCGCTGTTTTGCCCAAGCACCACCGCCTGGCCGAGCGGGATGACATTGGCGTTCGTGATTTTGCCGGGGAGCCGATCATAACCTACGCGCCGACAATCGGTGCGAGCTATCACCATGCCATCATGGACGCGTTCCGTCGTGCAGCGATCTATCCGATGATCGTCCAGGAAGTGTCCCACACGCTCGCCATCGCCACACTGGTTGCAGCGGGCGTGGGCATTGCAATCGCGCCATCGTGGCTCGCCCACAATCTCAGCCCCCATCTGGTTTACCGTCCTCTGGATGAAATACCTGATGAGGTCGAACTGATCATTGGCTGGCAGGCCAATGAAACGTCGAAAGTCATTCTGGATTTCATCGAGATTGCAAAGAACACATGTGCTGGCCGCAACCGGCTGCGGTCTATGGTGGGGCGTTAAATACGATAGGGCCGGTGGAGGCCTTTCTCGCGCGGGGCACCGGCAACACGCTAGTTTTATAAGCCATTGCTTTACTGTTATGCCAATCGATTGTAGGCAGGATCGCGAATATATCGGGATGAATGAGAATGAATGTTTCGGCTGGCACCCAGACGCAGTGGATCAAGACTATTCTGGATGATCTGGCTGCCAAGCCTGTAGGGGCATATGACGCGTGGCCTGCAACGCTCAAGACCATGTTCGGTACGGTTGCTGCTTCTCCCCATCAGGTCATTCTATTCTGGGGCCCGGAATATCTGGCCATCTATAATGAAGCCTATGCACCCACAATCGGCCTGAAACATCCCGCCGCCTTCGGCAGTCGTGCCTGCGAATATTGGGCGGAGCTTTGGGACGACCTCGAACCCCTGCTCGATCAGGTGAGGAACAAGGGCGAGCCCGTCTATATCAAGGACAGACCCTTCTACATCGAGCGCCATGGCGAGCCGGAAACCGTTACTTTCGACATAGCCTATTCGGCCGTTCCCGATGACACGGGACAAATCGCCGGCGTGCTTTGCATCGTCAGCGAAACGACCGAGCGCACCCGTGCGGAACAACGGCTAACCGAAAGCGAGGCGCGCTTCCGCAACATGGCGGACCACGCTCCAGTGATGATGTGGGTGGTGAACGAGAGTGGTTACTGCACCTACCTGAACAGCCGCTGGTATCAATATACGGGACAGACTCCCGAGCAGGCTGAAGGTTATGGTTGGCTTGACGCTACGCACCCCGACGACAAGGCGCGGGCGACGGAGGCTTTTCTAGAGGCCCTGGCGAAGCAGGAGAGTTTCAGGCTCGAGTACCGCCTACGGCGTCGGGACGGTGTCTATCGCTGGGCAATCGATGCAGCCGAGCCGCGTTTTTCGCCAGATGGCAATTTTCTTGGCTATATCGGCTCCGTCATCGATATCGACGAGCGTCACGAGATAGAGCAGAAGCTGTGGGAGAGCGAAAACGGGCTTCGTGCGCTGACAAATTCCATCGACCAGATGGTCTGGTCCACGCGCCCGGACGGCTTCCACGATTTTTATAACACGCGATGGTATGATTTTACCGGAGTCGAGCGGGGCTCGACCGATGGTGCGGGCTGGAACGACCTGTTTCATCCCGAGGACAGGGACCGGGCTTGGGCTGTCTGGCGCGAGTCTCTTGAAACGGGCAAGCCTTATCATATCGAATACAGGTTGCGGCATCACTCAGGGCAATATCGCTGGGTGATCGGGCGCGCCAAGCCGATCACGAATGCCGATGGCAAGATTACGCGCTGGTACGGTACCTGTACCGACGTCCACGAGCTGAAATCTGCCGAGTTGAGCCGCAGTGCCATTGTGGCATTTGACGAAGTAGCGGCACGGCTGCACGACCCGGATGCAATCATCAAGGCCGGATTGGAGGCCGTGGTCACGACGATGAAAGTCGGCCGCGCTGGCTATGGGACAATCGACGAGAAGACTGAGACGGTCCATATCAGTCACGATTGGACCGTTGAAGGGATGCCCCCCTTGTCCCCTCTGCATAAGCTTCGTGATTATGGACAGCTCATTGAAGGTTTGAAGCGCGGGGAAGTCGTTGTCATTACGGATGCTCGTCTTGACGGGCGAACCCGTGATCAACAGGAGAATTTCGACGCGATTTCCGCTAGGTCGAGCGTGAGCGTTCCGCTGCGGGAAAGAAACGGGCTGGTTGCGGTGTTGTTCGTGAACAATCCCAACACCACGGAATGGAGCGCAGAGGAACTGACGTTCCTGAAGGATATGGCCGGACGCATTCGCAACTCGGTGGAAAGGCGTCGCGCCGAAAACGATCTGCGCCAGCTGACCGATAATCTCGAGGAGCAGGTTGCGCGGCGGACCGAAGAGCTGCGCAAATCCGAAGAGCGGTTGAAGCAAAGCCAGAAACTTGAAACGATTGGCAAGTTGACGGGCGGCGTTGCGCATGACTTCAATAACCTTCTGCAGGTTGTCGCAGGCAATTTGCAATTGTTGCAGAAGGATGTCGCCGGAAACGAGCGCGCCGAGCGCAGGGTTACCAATGCCATGGCGGGCGTCAGTCGCGGCGCCAAGCTTGCAAGTCAATTGCTCGCTTTCGGACGGCGGCAACCGCTCGATCCGAAGGTGATCAATGTTGGCAGGTTCCTGCGGGACATGGATGACATGTTGCGCCGATCTATCGGGGAAGCCGTCGAGATTGAAACGATCATTGGCGGTGGTCTGTGGAACTGTCTCGCCGACCCTACGCAGGTCGAGAATGCCATACTCAATCTGGCAATCAACGCCCGTGACGCCATGAGCGGGCAGGGGAAGCTGACGATCGAAGTGGGCAACGCATATCTGGACGACCAATATGCGGAAAAGCACGAGGATGTCAGCACCGGCCAATATGTGATGATATCGGTAACCGACACCGGTTCAGGCATTTCACCCGAAATGCTCGATCAGGTTTTCGAACCCTTCTTCTCGACCAAGCCGGAAGGGAAGGGAACTGGCCTTGGCCTTTCCATGGTGTTCGGCTTCGTCAAGCAATCCGGCGGCCATGTCAAAATCTACTCGGAAGTTGATCACGGCACGACCGTGCGAATGTATCTGCCAAGGGCAAACGCGTCTGAAGACCGTGAGACCGTCAACCTTTCGGGCCCTGTTATTGGCGGGAACGAGACTATTCTTGTTGCCGAAGATGACGATGAGGTTCGCGGCACCGTTGTCGAAACCTTGACCGATCTCGGATATCGGGTTGTCAAGGCACCGAATGCCGATGCGGCACTGGTTGTGATTGAGGCCGGTGTGCCCATCGACCTGCTGTTTACGGATGTCGTCATGCCGGGAACGATGAAAAGCCCCGAGCTTGCCCGCCGTGCAAAAGAGCGTCTGCCTGATATCGCGGTGCTCTATACGTCCGGCTACACGGAAAACTCCATTGTACATGACGGGCGGCTGGATCCCGGCGTGGAGCTTTTGTCCAAGCCCTATACGCGTGAGGCGTTGGCCAAGAAAATCCGGCACGTGCTGGCAAATCGGGCACAGCGTATTGAGGCAAAGGACCGCTCTATCCCGAAACGTGCGCAAACGGTTCCGGCCGTTGAGGCCACCGTAAGCAAACGCATTCTGCTCGTGGAGGATGATCCGCTCATTCGAGCAAATACGGCCGAATTGCTCATTGAACTCGGCCATGAAGTTATGGAGGCGGAAACCGGCGCTGAGGCTTTGCGGCAGGCGGCAGATGGCGATCTGGATATTCTGGTTATGGACATCGGTCTGCCGGATGTGAGTGGCGAGGATCTTGCGGGTCAACTGGCGGGCATCAAGCCCGATCTCAAGATCATTTTCGCGACCGGTCACGCAATCCGCTCGCATGCACAGCCAGGTGCAGTTTCGTTGATTAAGCCCTACAACAAGGACGACCTTGCCGCAGCGATTGCCAAGGCCACTGCGTAGCCATGCCGGATGCATCCGGAGACAAGGCTGCTTGGGAGGTGCTGCAAGCGCTGTCTCGCTTTCCGGACGGCTACATACGCGGAACCTTTGATGGTTCGGTCTGGGGCGTTACAGTCAGGCGTTCCGATGATGGCAGACGTATATGGTTGTTTGCGGAGGATCTGGCTGGCACGGATATTGTGAGCTTCAATATCTATCGGCTGAGCTCTGGAGGCAGTGTGCTAAAACCCTGCGAAATGTCTTCCGAAAAGATTGTGGCATTCATGCTCGGTTTTGTCGCCGATTAGGCTCAAGGCATCAGCGCAAAAAGCCTTCCGCGCTGAAATCTTCCCAGCCGCGCAGATCTGCGTCTGGCTTGTCTGCGGAAGCGTCTTTTGACTTGGCCTTTGTCTTGGCGCCTTTGAGAGAGCGCGTCAGCTTTGCCTTGTAGGCAGCGCGTCTCCTGTTTTCCTTCGCAGCGGCGGCATCGTCCTCGCGCCAATCTTCAATGATGCCGCTATCGAGCAAGCCCACCACCATTTTCGGGTCGAAGACATGGAAGGTTATCTTCTTCGCCCTTCCTCGCAATTTTACTGTCCGCGTGCCAGCACTCGGCAATCTGCCATCGGCAAGCCAGCGGTGCCTTTCGGTTGCGGAGATTGTCAGAATATCCTGTATCTCTCTGGGGATAACCGGCAGGTCTTCGATCTTTTCAAGGCATTTCGAGACAATTGAAGACACGGCGTTGAAAGCCGCTTTTTCCGCTTCCGGCATGATGAGGCTCAGCGTCGTGCCATCGCTGGTCAGTAATTTTTTATAGGCCAGTGGCACCTTCGCCCTAAGCTCCAGCAGCAGGCCGTGCGCTCGTACCGCTGAGCCGAGCGTCGCCGATGCAGGAAGCTGCCAAGTCTTGATGATCTCGACGTGATCGTTTTTCTTTTGTTTCGGCATCGCTTGAACACATGGGTGGCGCGTGGCTGCGTTTCAATAAACGCCACGAGGCTTTGTTTGATCGGACCGGAATGCGATAACTCCCGATATCACCTGTTCAACAAGGATATGGTCTTTTCATCCGGTTGACCACCATAGAAGCGCTTCAATGCCTCTTCGAACAGGTTGCCATCAGGGCTGATGGCGTCAAAGAGTGTAAGACAGGAGCGAAACTTCAAATCGTCGGGCGACCCGAAAATTTCGTGCGCCGTCTTGTCTTTGTGACCCATCACGATGCTGACGCAGTTCTTTAACCGGTCACCCAGAACCTGGTGGTTTAGGTAGGAGCGCGCTTCGGCCTCGGAACCGATGGAGTAGATTTGTGCCATTGACGATGAACCGAGCCCGGCAATCTGGGGGAAGATGAACCACATCCAGTGCGTTCTTTTCTTCCCGTCTGTCAGTTCCTGCAGGACTGTTTCAAAGACAGCATCCTGCGCCTGGGTAAACCGGTGTAAATCAGATGCTGGGCTATCTTTTATCACCCGGCGTTCCTCCAAGGAGAACAGTTGTGTAGAACGACACCGAGCCGATGTGTCAGACATCGGCCCGGACTGGTAAACCATGCATCTGCCCGGTCAGAGCGAAATGGAACCCTCGTCTGCGCCATCCCAATAGCGTATGTTTTTAGCCCTGACGGCGATCATGACGATGTCGGGCGTATCGATGCCTTCCGGGAAATAACGGTCCAGATCCTTCGTCCAGTGCTCTTCGAACTGCGACTTGTCATCAATGAGAGAAGCATTGCCCTCGACCGTGATGAAAAGCGGTGACCCGCCCAGCATGCCAACCGCTCCGGTATAGGTGAGACTTACGTTGTTATCAGACCTGATTTCGCTGACTTTGTTTGATGAGCCATAGGCGAAGAAATAGCTGTCGCCATCATATTCAACATCGCCATTGTTGCTCATCGGCCGTGCAGTCAGTCCGTTTACGGACGATCTTGTGTTCAACATCGCGAAGTCAAGCTTCGCCATTTTCTTGGAAAGGTCTTTCAGACTGAGGTCAGACATATGCGCTCCGCATGTTGCGAGGATGAAGTCTGTCCAACTGCTGGCAGAACCAATGGTTCCGAGGCAGCAATCCGCGTTTCCGATGGAAGGCGGTCATCCGGCACCTGCTCGCTGAAAAAGTGTCGAAGCCCGGGCTGAAACGCAAAAGACACTCAGGCGATCGCCCAAGTGTCTTTCGTGGAAACACCCTTGCGGGTGGGGAGAACGCTTAGAATGGGTAGTGCTGGCCTGGATCCTCAACCGTGATCCAACGCAGGTCGGTAAATTCTGCAATCGCTGCCTTGCCGCCGAAACGGCCATAGCCACTTTGCTTTACGCCGCCGAATGGCATTTGCGCTTCGTCGTGCAGGGTCGGGCCATTGATATGGCAAATGCCCGACTCGATGCGCGCAGACATCTCCATCGCCCGCTTGATGTTTTGGCTGAAGATGGCCGACGAAAGGCCGTATTCGGTATCATTGGCAACCCGCAAAGCTTCCTCATCATTGGAAACGCGGATGATTGGCTTTACCGGGCCAAAGGATTCGTCCGAGTAGACCTTCATATCGGGCTTCACGTGATCGAGAAGCGTTGCCTCTACCACGGTGCCGGTGCGTTTTCCGCCAGCTACAAGCTTGGCACCTTTCGCGGTCGCGTCGGCGATGAGGCTTTCCATTCTATCAGCGGCTTCGGAGCTGATGAGAGAGCCCAGCACGACATGGCCACGAGGGTCTCCGGCGGGAAGCTGCGAGGCACGTGCGGCCAGCTTCGCCACGAACTCATCGGCAATCGCGTCCTGCACGATGATCCGTTCGGTCGACATGCAGATCTGTCCCTGATGCATGAAGGCTCCGAAGATTGCAGCATTGACGGCGCCATCGATGTCGGCATCGTCAAGGACGATCAACGGTGCCTTGCCGCCAAGTTCCAGCAATGCAGGCTTGATATGCTCGCCGCACAGCTTCGCGATGATCTTTCCGACCTTTGTCGAACCGGTGAAGTTGACGCGGCGGACTGCCGGATGAGCAATCAGGGCAGCGACAATATCGCCCGCATCTTCCGGCGCATTGGTGATGACGTTGATCACGCCAGCAGGAAGGCCCGCTTCAACCAGTGCTGCGCCGATCAGGCTATGGGTGCCGGGGCACTGCTCTGATGCCTTGAGGATGACGGTATTGCCACAGGCGATGGGCATTGCAATTGCGCGTGTGGCGAGAATGACCGGTGCATTCCACGGCGCAATGGCAAGGCAGACGCCCGCTGCCTGGCGAATGCCCATGGCCAGCGTACCAGGCTTGTCGGACGGAATGACTTCACCCGTGATCTGGGTTGTCATGGAAGCCGCTTCACGCAGAACATTGGCCGCGAGCATGACGTTGAAACCCGCCCAAGGCCCGGTTGCGCCGGTTTCCTCGATCATGAGGGTCGTAAATTCCGCGACCTTGGAAGCCAGAATGTCGGCGGCCTTCAACAACAGCGCGCGGCGCTGCAAGGGGCCTGTCTTGGACCACTCTGGAAACGCTGCGGAGGCTGCTTCTACCGCAGCATTGACATCCTCGATGCCAGCTGCTGCGGCACGTGTGGCCAGCTTCTGCGTGAAAGGGTCCAGCCTGTCATAGGTCCGACCGCTTGCGGCAGCGCGTGAAACGCCATTAATCAGAAGGGAAATATTCATAACGGTCTCCTCTTTTCCTCACCCCGGCAACAGTTGATTATAGTAATATTCCGTTGCCTTCGAATGGTTTGTTATTGATGTGACGGACTGTTGAATATGAGCGCGTCGAGCGCGACTGCTCCCTCGCTCTCGGGATAAAGCACGACCGGATTGAGGTCGATTTCCGAGATGGAAGGATTGGCCAGAAGCAGCCCGCCAATATGCGAGATGATGTCTGCCGCCGCCTTGATATCCAGTGCTGGCGAGCCACGGAAACCATGCAGCAGCTCTGCCGCCTTCAACTGGTTCAACTCTGCGATGATGGCATCGACTGTCAGATCGGGAGGCAGCAGGCGAACATCCTGATGGATTTCCGCCGTTACGCCGCCAAAGCCTGCGAGGATGACGGGTCCCCAGTCCGGGTCGTTGCGAGCGCCGACAATGAGTTCGACGCCGGATTTTCCCATGTGCTCCAGCAGCACGCCATCCAGCACCAGGCCCGGGCGATGATGGGCAATGTTGCCTTGCAGACGTTGCCAGCCCTCTTTCAGAGCCTCCGCATCCGCCAGTTTGAGAATGACGCCGCCGGCATCGCTCTTGTGGCTGAGATCCGCAGACTGGGCCTTGAGGACCAGCGGGTAACCGACCTCCTGTGCCACAGCAAGGGCTTCATCCAGCGAGGTCACGAAATGTCCCTTGGGGAAGGGAATGCCGCAGGGTGCGAGAAGCTCTTTGGCCCGGTATTCGGGGATAACACCTTCGACAGTCGAGATGCCGATATCCGTCAACTGCTGACCGCTTGCCGGGGTGAAATCTCGCTTCGCGAAATCGCCAATCCGCTTCAAAGCCCTGAAGGCGCGCTCTGTCGATGGGAAATAGGGTATGCCATGCGCCCGCAAACGTTCAATATATTCTGCTGGGAAGGGGGCGCCTTCATCCAGACCGGCAAAGATGAGCGGTTTCTGCGAAGTGCTGTTTTCGACGGCTTTGAGGATGGGCGGCAGCTTGATGCCAGATGTGACAGGGTCCGTCTGAATGATGCAGGCGACAACGCTGCCAAACCGGTCGTCGTGCAGGAGAGACGTGAGTGTTCTCTCGTAGAGGTCCGGTTCGACAAGGCCCTGTGCGGTAATATCGAGCGGGTTGCTGACGCCGACAAAGGCTGGCAGGGTAGCGCGCAGCTCGGGCGCATTGGTGTCATCGATGGCTGGCAAGGCAAGGCCAATTTCCTCGCAATGATCGAGCATCAGCGCCTTGAACGCACCGGACTCGCCCATGATTGCCGGTCCTTCGGACGGTATCTGCTTGCAGCGAAGCAGGATTTCGGTGATATCGCCCAGCTCTTCCAGGGTTTCTGCAAAGATGACGCCCGCCCGCTCGACGTGAACACGCATGACCTGGTAGTCGCCCGTCATCGCGCCCGTATGGGTAGCAGCAGACTCACGCGCAGCGCTGCTCTTGCCGGGATGAAGGAGAACAATCCGCTTTCTCTTTTCACGGGCCTTGCGTGCGGCTGCAAGGAAGCGCGACGGCTGACGGAACTGCTCGACAATCAGCGCCATCACCGATGTCGATGGGTCTTCAAGTAGATACTCGACATAATCTTCGACGCCGCTGCCGGCCTCATTGCCGGTCGAAACCGAGTAGGAAATGCCAAGATCACGGCTTGCAAATGTCACGCCGAGCACGGCTGCCATGGCGCCGCTTTGAGACACGATTGCGACGCCCGCCCGGCCATCGAGAGACTTGGTCTGCGTTTCGATGAAGGTGAGGGGAATGTGATCGATATGATTGACCATTCCCAGGCAATTCGGTCCTTCAACCACCATGCCGACCTCAGCGGCGATCCGGCTGATCTCGCGCTGCTCGGCCAACCCCTCTTCACCGCCTTCGGCAAAACCGGCGGAGAAGATGACAACCGAGCCGACACGACGGCGCGCGAGCGCCGTCACGGATTCCAGAACCGCGCCGCGTGGAATGGCGAGGACGGCGGCATCGACGCCTTCAGGCAGATCGTCGATGGATGGCAGGCACGGCCTGCCGCCAATCTCGGCCCGTTTCGGGTTGATGAGATGGATGTCTCCCTTGAACCCATTGCGCTCAAGATTTGTGAGGACCGAGGCGCCGAGTGCGCCCGGCTTGTCGGAAGCGCCGACAATGGCGACAGATCCCGGACGCAACAAGCGTTCCATGGCCGCCCGTGACCGGACGTCAGCGTGATTCTGGCGTGTCATGGGCCTCTCCTCAGCCGCCGTGCTTCGATTTGTCGTAAGCGCCCAGACCCGGCTTGTAGGTCTTGTCATCAATGAACTGCTTGATGCCTTCCTTGCGCCCCTCATTATCGAAGCTGTTGGCTGCTTCCTGCGCGCGGATCAGGTAATCCTCGGCATTGTCGTAGGTCATTTCGCGCACGCGACGGATCGCATCCTTTGTCGCCTTCAAGGCATGTGTGTTCTTCTTGAGGAGAACATTGGCAACCTCGGTCACGCGTGTCCGCAATTGGGCGAGCGGCACAGATTCGTTTACGAAGCCCCAGCTTGCTGCGGTCTTGCCATCGACGTTTTCACCCATGAGCGCATGGTACATGGCGTTGCGGAATGATGTGAGTTCAACCGCGACCTTTGCAGCGCCGCCGCCGGGGAGAATGCCCCAGTTGATTTCACTCAGGCCGAACTGTGCTTCGTCTGCCGAAAATGCGAGATCGCAGGCAAAGAGAGGACCGTAGCCGCCACCGAAGCACCAGCCGTTCACCATCGCAATGGTTGGCTTCTGGTACCAGCGCAGACGACGCCACCAACCGTAGCTCTCCCGCTGGGCCTTGCGCGTGCCCTGCAACCCCTGTGCTTCGGTCTCTCTGAAGTACTCCTTCAGATCCATACCGGCAGACCATGCAGTGCCTTCACCCGTGAGAACCAGAACGCCCACGTCCTCGCGATGCTCAAGCTCGTCCAGAACCTCCATCATGCGGCGATTGAGCTTCGGGCTCATGCAGTTGCGCTTTTCCGGGCGGTTAAAGCTGACCCAAGCGATACCGTTTTCGACGGAAAATGCGACGGTATCTTTTTCGGAGCGTTCGGTTACCATTGTTGTATCCTGCTGTTGAATGTTCTTGAAATTCTGGCCGTTACGGCATCCGGGCCTGGCGCAATGCCGGCATCTGTTGAGTGCAGGCAAAATCAGTGGGAGGGCAGATCCGGTACAATAAGGCCGCCCCAAATCTTGGTGGGGCACATTGAAATCAAAGCCGAAGGGAAAGGCACGTGACGGCCGCGGCGCTCATTCGATGCGCTCGCGTCGCTGTGGCGTCTGCCCGGGCGGCTGTAAAGTGGATTATATAAGGCTGGGTTTGCAGATCCCTCCTCAAGGTCGACAAACAATTTTCCTCAGATAATAGTACGTAGCACGTACAAATAATGTATGCAATACGTACTAATTATTTTCAAGGAATCAAGCGGTTTGATTCCATTAGCTTTGACTGTATCAAAGCGCACCGGGCGTTCTCCGGTGACGATGGAAGGAATGAAGATAGTGGCCAGAGCCTCGAACATCGAAAGCACCAGAAGCGGTGAAGGCGTTGATCTGGGAAGTCTCAACGATCTCATCGGTTTCCACATCACGCTGGCTCAGCTGGCGGTCTACAGGGACTTCAGCAAGGCGCTTGCAGAGCTTGAGATTACGCAGAAGCAGTTCTCGGTCCTTGAGATCATTTTCAGCAACCCCGATGTTTCCCAGATCGATATTGCACAGGCGCTGGACACCGACAGGGCGACAATGATGGCGCTTGTGGAAAAGCTGGATCAGCGAGGCTTCATCGAGCGCCGACAGTCCTCCGATGACAAGAGGCGCCAGAAGCTGACCCTCACACCGCTTGGGCTGCAGAACCATGCCGAGGCCAGCAGGCTGATCAAGCAGCATGAAAAGGATGTTTTTTCGAGCCTGACAGCTGCCGATACGACAGCGCTTCTGAAAATTCTGCGCAAAATTTACCAGGGCAAGTCGTAAGACACGAAAAGCCCCGCGGGAACAGGCTTCCCGCGGGGTTGTTGCACGAGATGGGTCGTTGCGTCTTATCATTAGCGGGGGCGTGAGAGCGATATCGCCCCGGAGCCGGGCTGCGTCTTACTTCACCGCCACATAGGTCTGCGGGTCCAGCATGTTGGAGCGTACGGCAACATGCAGCCCCGTGGTTTCAGACATGGTTTTCTGGATCAGCTTGCAGACCTCGGTAATCCTTTCCCGTGTCCGCTCGGGGCGTGGCAGCAGAAACATTTCCGTATTGACCTGAGGTTGATCGTCCAGCCCGAAAATATTGATGACCGAAATCTGGCAGGCGGAGACATCGACAGCCAGTTCACGACACAGCGTGGCGCGGAGAGGCTCCAGCGCGCCACGGATCGCGGCTGTCGCCTTTGGATGCCGGTCGAAGTCGATGTGGATTTTCAAGATTGGCATGAATGCACCTTACGCAGCATTGAGTTTGAAGTTGAACGGGGAGCGCCAGACTGCGGGGCCATTGGTCGCTTTCTCAAATGGTGCAACCAGAGTGTCCTTCACGCCAAAAACGGCGTCGGAGGAGATGTATTGGTCATCACCGACGAATGTGTGCGTAACGACCGTCTGAAAGCCGGGTGCTGTGACGATGTAATGCATATGTGCCGGGCGGTATGGATGGCGGCCAAGGTGTTCCAGCATTTTGCCCACGGGTCCGTCGTCTGGAATGGGATAGGAAACAGGCTTGATGCCGATGAAGGAGTAGCGTCCGTCTTCACCTGTGACGAAGATGCCGCGATTGTTCCATTTTGGCTGAATGCCGGGTTGCTGAACATCGTAGAAACCATCGGCATTGTCAGACCACACATCGATGGTCGCGCCTGCAACGGGATTTCCGTCAAGGTCGGTCACCATGCCTTCAAACAGGCATGTTTCACCCTTTCCATCCAGCGTGATGACGTCGCCCATCTGCCTTACCGGCGCGTTGGCAACATGGAAGGGCCCAAGAACCGTATTTTCAGTCGCACCCGAGGGGCGACGATTGTTGATGGCGTCCACAAGCATGGACAGGCCAAGCGTGTCAGAAAGAAGGATGAACTCCTGCCGCTCGTCCGAGCAAATCTTCCCGACCTTGGTTAGAAAATCGATGCCGAACTCCCACTCGGCTTGCGTCAGATTGATCTCCTTGGCGAAGGCATGGAGATGCCTTACCAGACAGGTCATGACTTCAGCGACACGTGGGTCGGTCGAGGGGCCCATGCGGGCATTGACGGTCTCGACGGAGTTTTCCTCGGAGAAATACTGGGACATGCAGCAATCCTTTCTTGATTACAAATTCAGTGGGAAGCGGTGACAGAGGTCGCTCGCGGGCGCGGGGACGCTGCCGTCCGTTTTGGCGCACGGTGTCGCAACGGTAGTATGTCGATACCGAAGCGGCTGGCGAGCGTGCCCCACACGCCCTTACGGGCAAACAGCATGGTGCCGATGCCGACTGCGCCAAGCAGGATCAGGTAGACAGTGCCGTAATCGGCAAATGCCCGCTGCAGCGCGTAGAAAATGACGGCACCCACGATGGGGCCTGGAAGGGTGCCCAAGCCGCCAATGACCACGATGAAGATAACGAAGGCCGTCCAATCGATGACGGAGAAGGCGGCATCCGGCGTGATACGGGTAATCTGAAGAAACATGAGGCCGCCGCAGATTCCCGTGCCAAGCGCGCAAAGGACGAAGACAGCCAGTTGCAGGCGCAAGGGATCGACGCCGACTGACCGCGCCGCGGCGCTGTTGTCGCGGATGGCCTGCAGTCCAAGCCCCATGCGCGAGCGCAGGAAAAGATAGGATGCGAACAGCGTGCATGCCGCCAACGCCAGCGCCAGCCAGTAGACCAGCGCATCGGCTGCCGCCGCGCCGGAAATCTTCATCAATGCCTGGATGTGGTCGACACCGATCATCTCCTTCGAAGTTCCCTTGGGCAGCGAGGTTCCCGTTCCGCCACCCAGCGCCTTGATCTGTCCTGCGACCAGTCTCGCGATATCGGCGACAACCCAGGTGCCGATCGCAAAATACGCGCCGTTCAGCCGGAAGGCGAAAAATGCCATGGGGACGGAAAGAGCCATCGCGCCCAGCCCGCCTATGCCGATGGCGAGCAATGGATCGAGATCGAACAGGATGATGGCAGCGAACATTACATAGGCGCCCACACCCACAAAGGCTTGCTGCCCCACCGAAACAAGACCTGCGAAACCAGCCAGCATGTTCCAGTTCATTGCCAGGATCAGCAGTGTCAATAATCCGAACATGTCCTGAATAATGGCGCGCGATGTAAAGAACGGTGCTGCCACCAATGCCAAACCCATGGCGATTGCGGCCAGACAAAGGGTGAAGCGACCAACGGATTTTGGGGACGGAAGCATGATGAACCTTAATCTGTCGCCCTTGGAAACAGGCCGCGTGGACGGACAATGAGAATGACGGCAAAGGCGATGTGGCCGGCGAGAATTTGCCACTCCGGATTGACCGCCGCGCCGAATGATTGGGCAAGCCCGATTACGATGCCGCCGATCAGCGTTCCCCAGAGACTTCCAAGACCACCGATGATGACCGCTTCGAACGCATAAAGCAGCCGCGCCGGTCCAATCGACGGATCAAAATTGGCGCGAATACCGAGATACAAAGCGGCAATTGTCGCAACGACCATGGCAATGCCAGTTGCGATGGCGAAAATCTTCTTTGGACGAATGCCCATCAACTGAACCGTCACGGCATCGTCGGATGTCGCGCGAAATGCGCGCCCCAGCGCCGTCCGGTAGAATAGCTGGTTCAGCAGCCAGATGATGATGACCGCCGAACCCAACGTCATCAACGGTGTTATGCCAAGCGATACCGGACCCACGGATACGGAACTGGCTTCTATGGTGCCTGCGGAAAGTTTGCGGCTATCGGCGGAAAAGCTTTCGAGCAACCCATTCTGAATGACGACGGAGAGACCGAAAGTCACCAGCAGAGGCGGCAATATACCATCATCCAGAACGCGGTTGAAGAGCAGGCTTTGCAGCAGCCAGCCGATGGCAAACATGATCGGCAGTGCGATTAGCGCCGCAGCAAAGGGGTTGAGGCCGAGGGCCGTTGCGATCACCAAGACAAGATAAGCGGCGAGAACGATGAGATCGCCATGAGCAAGATTGACGAGCCGCATGATGCCAAAGACAAGGCTTAGCCCCGCCGCAAACAGGGCATAGAGGCCACCGAGCAGAATGCCCTGCATGATCGTATCCAGCCATATCATGCTCTTACTCCGAAATAGGCGTCGTGGATGGCGGATCGAGAAAGGCTGTCTGGCGCGCCTTCGAGCGTGATCCGGCCTTCCATCATGCAGTAGATTCGATCCGCGACCTTGAGGGCCTGCCCTATGTCCTGCTCAACGATGATGATCGACGCACCCGATGCCTTGATCTTCGGGAGAGCGGCGTAGATATCGCGGATGACGACCGGTGCCAGACCAAGTGACAGCTCGTCACAGAGCAGGACGCGCGGATTGCTCATCAGTGCCCGTCCCACGGCCACCATCTGCTGTTGTCCACCGGAAAGCGCTGTGCCGGGTTGATGGCGCCGTTCCTTCAGGATCGGGAACAATTCATAGATCGCCTCCAGCGACCATGGCCCCTTCACCTTGCGCACATGCGCGCCTATCAGCAGATTTTCCTCCACGGAAAGAGAGGGAAAGAGCTTGCGTCCCTCCGGCACCGTTGCAATTCCCATTTCGAGAATATCGGGCGCCGCTTTCGTGTGGACCGGTGCGCCGTCCAGAACAATCGCCCCGGCGGATGCCCTGACAATGCCGGTGACGGTTCGCATCAGCGTCGTCTTGCCTGCGCCGTTCGCGCCGATAATGGCCACGGTCTCCCCGGAGTTGAGGGCAAGGTCGACGCCGAAAAGCGCCTGAAAGTCGCCGTAGCCCGCCGTCAGGGCTGAAATCGAAAGCAGGGGCTGGGTCATGCTTCGATCCCCAGATAGATCTCCCGCACCTGTGGCGATGCCATCACCCGGTCAGGTTCTCCAACCATCAGGACCTGTCCGAAGTTGAGAACGACAAGGCGGCTGACGACATGTGTCAAGGCGTGCAGCACGTGCTCGATCCATATGATCGATGCGCCTTGCTGGTTTATGTCCTTGATAGTCTTGACGAGTTCATCGCACTCACCTTCCGTCAGGCCACCCGCAATCTCATCGAGTAGAAGAATTTTGGGTCGCGTGGCCATGGCGCGGGCAAGTTCCAACCGCTTTCTGCTCAGCAGCGGAAGGCTGCCCGCAAGACAATCTGCCTGAGGCTCCAATCCGGTGCGAGACAGAAGCTCCATGCAGAAATCCGCAGCGTCCGCAGCCGTCATGGCGCCACCAAAGCGGGCGGCGACCAGAAGGTTTTCGAACACGGACAATCCGCTAAAAGGCTGCGGGATCTGAAAGGAGCGGCCAATGCCTGCCTTGCAGCGATCCATCGCCGAAACGGCTGTGATGTTGCGGCCTTCCAGCAGGATTTGACCGCTGTCCGCCGCAATGTTGCCGGTAATCAAATTAAAGAGCGTCGATTTCCCGGCCCCGTTCGGGCCAATGACGCCGAGAGCTTCGCCCTTGGCGAGTTCGAAGGAAACATTATCTGTGACCTTGAGCGCGCCAAAGGACTTCGACACCGCGTTGAGCGAGAGTATCGGCATGACATTGTCCGTCGTGGTTTAAGGTTTGGCATTCCGGGCGAGGCCGGGATGCCGTCGGTTCAGTTCAGTGCTTCAAGCTTGCCGCCCGTTGGGATTTCCGGTGCCCTTGAATTGTCGACGATGACGAGATCGAAGGTGCCATCTGTCTGGCGGCGCCATTGGCCTCCCACCAGTGGTGTCTTTGCAACATTCTTCCGGGCGAAAGGCGGCACGTTGTCCTTGCCCCAGCCGATATTGCCAACGACAGTGTTGAGATTTGTAGCGCCGATTGCCTCGACCAAAGCCTCGCTGTCAGTGGGGTCAGAGGCCCTCTTCAGCACATCGGCAGCGATCTCGAAAAGGGCATGCGTAAAGCCGACCGGCTGGGTCCACTGCCGCTTCGAAGCTGCGGAAAACGCCGCTGCGAGATCGTCACAGCTTTCTCCCGTCAGCGATGACTTGAACGGGAACTTGGGCGACCAGTAGACCTCCGCCGACAGGTTGTGACCGCGATCACCAAGGGCGACGATGCTTTCGGGGAAAAGCAGGGCTTTGGCAATGGAGGCGATTTTTGGCTTGTATCCCTGCTGAGCGGCCTGCGTCCAGAAGGTGGTGAAGTCCGGAGGAATGGGAATACCCGTTACAATCTCGCAATTGGCTTGCTTGAAAGCATTAATCTGTGCGGAGAAATCGTCCGTCAGGTTCTGGTAGCGGCCGGTATCGGTCAGCTTGTAGCCGGGTTTGCCGAGAGCTGGCGGCATTCCCACATCCGAAGCCCAGGCATTGCCATCGCCGTCATTTGGCCAAAGCGCACCGACCTGCTTGTTGGTGTTCAAGCTTTCCCACATGTTCAGGAACACGGAGACATTGTCTTCAAGCCCCCAGAAGAAATGGTAGACGAAGTCGAACGGCTTCCAGCCACTGGCATCGAGCGGATTTCCCTGCTGACCGATGAACCATGGCTGCCAAGGCGCGACGGACGAAATGACGGGAATTTCTTCCGATTCAGCCACGCTGCAGACCGGATTGGTCGTCTCAGGCGTCGAGGCGACAAGGATCAGATTGACCTCGTCGCGGCTGATCAGTTCCTTTGCCACTTCCGCCGCCCGGTTGGGGTTGGACTGGCTATCCTTGACTACGACCTCGATATCGAGGCCGGACGCTTTGGTCGACTCCAGAAAACGCGAGACCATGTACGCATCGGCCTGCGAAAAGGCCGAGAGCGGGCCGCTTTGTGGCGACACATAGCCGATCTTGATTGTCGTGTTGCTTGCCCGGGCGGGCATGGCAAAACTGGCGGCCGTTGCGGCCGTCGCCTGCAATAGAGTACGTCTGGTCAGCATCTCGTTTCCTCCCACAGAATAGATGATGAAATTATAGCGGCCTGGTCCCCTCCCAAGCCGTGCGGATCAAGGTCTTGATGCCGTCCAGCTCGATTGGCCGTGGATTGTAATAGGTGTTCACCAGTGCCAATTCCGCAGCCCTTTCAATGTTGGCTTCGGAAAAGCCAAGGCTGGAAAGGCTGAGCGGCGCGCCAAGGCTGGCGGCAAAGTCGAAAAGCCCGACACCGGCCGATGGCTTGCCGAAAAGGTCGGCAACCGGCTTCAAAAGCTCCGGCGCTGCCTGCTCGGTATAGGCGGTTGTGTGCGGCAAAAGGACGGAATGGGTTTCAGCATGGGGCATGTCGAAGCTGCCGCCAATCGTATGGCAAAGCTTGTGGTGCAGGGCCATCGAGACCATGCCCAGAACGCTGCCGCACAGCCAGGAGCCATAAAGTGCTTTTGAGCGCGCATCGAGATTATCCGGTGTTTTTACGATGTCGGGAAGGGCGCTACTCAGGGCCCTGATGCCTTCCATCGCCATCATGCTCGTCACCGGGTTGCGATCCGGCGCATAGAGAGCTTCTACCGCATGAGCCATGGCATTGAGGCCACTGGTAACGCTCATCGCAACGGGCAGGCCGCAGGTCAGCTCCGGATCGTATATGACCGTTTCTGGCAGTATTTCCGGGCCGCGCACCGTGGTTTTGAGGCCGTTCTCGGTCTCACCGACGATGTTGGTGACCTCCGAGCCGGCATATGTGGTTGCGATCACGATCTGGTCGCTGCCATTGCGACGCGCAATCGCCTTGCCGAGCCCGATCGTCGAGCCCCCGCCGAGCGAAACGACGCAATCAGCCCCGGAGGTTTCATAGGCCAGCAAAGCCTGGGACGTCACATCGACCGGCGTGTGCATCACGGCTTTTGCAAAAACGCCTGCCGAAAGATCTCCAAGCGAAGAGGCCAACTTCTCGGCATCCGCTTTCTGAAATGGCGTCGCCAGCACGAGGGCGCGGCGTCGCCCCAGTCTCGAAATTTCGTCTGCCAGTTTGGTGCGGCTCCCGCACCCAAAAAGGATGCGGGCAGGGCTGGCAGAGTAGATGAAGGATGACATATCCATCAAGGGTACCCGTTTCTGGCCGTTCAGGCCGCAGCCTGTTCGGACAATTCCGTCAGGTGAAGATGGGAAACCACCTCGTCAAAGCGACGACGAAGATCTTCCGGCGAACTGGCTGTCGCAGCGACATAGAAATCGGGCCGCAGGATCACGTAGGTTGCGCCGATGCCGTTCAGCCAGCGGGCGTAGGTTCCCTCGACGTCAACGACCTCGCTGTCTGTTCCCATCGAGCCGATACGAACCGTGTGCCCGGCGATAAGGTCGAGAGACCGCTTTTGCTCGAGGGAAAGCGCGTGAGCCGGATCGGCATCGAGGCCAACCACCATCCAGCCGAAGCCGACGGCCTGGTCGAACCGATCACGCTTGCCGTTTGCCTCGACAACGCCTTGTACGGAAAGCTCTCCCGCATGGGCCGTTTCGGGACACCAGATGCCTGGCCCCAGCTGGCATACGTCGGTGGCAACCGGCTTTCCATTGCGCTCCACGAGGTCACGCTTCATGCGCTCATCGCGTTCTGCAGCCTGCGCAGGATCGGCGATGCAGATAATGCTGCCCAGTTCCTGGCTGAAATTGATGTAGTATTTGGCGTGCTCGATACGCTCCGACGAATAGCTGTCGAGGATGTCCGGCTGGACACGGCCTTCCAGAATGGCGTTCAGGCGCCAGCCGAGTGCAAGCGCGTCGCGAATGCCCGCACACAGGCCTTCGCCAGCAAAAGGCGGCATCAGATGCGCAGCGTCACCCGCGAGCGCACAGCGTCCCTTGTTCCAGACCGTTGCCCAGCGGGCCTGGAAACGATAGACCGCGCTGCGCTCCAGCTCGGCATTTTCCGGTGTCAGGCCCCAAGGCTTCAACAGCTCCCAGGCATTGTCGGGCTTTGCGAGTTCGGTGGGGTCCTCGTTCGGAAGGACCATATATTCCCAGCGACGCCGTCTTGGACCACCGGGGACCGGACCGGGACCGCCCGGCACAACAGTTGTCGGCCGCTTCGGATCGCAGAGCTGCCACTGCGCCGGTTCGCCCGGGCGGGAGGCTACGTAATCAAACTTGGGCAACATGTCGAGAATGAGCCAGTCGAAGAAGTAGCCCTTGTCTTCATTCTCGATGCCGAGCGACTGACGCACCATGCTGTTTGCGCCGTCGGCTCCAACAAGGTAGCGCGCGCGGATCTGGCGGCTTTCCGAGCTTTGCTGATCCTCCAGCGGGTTGCGCTTGATTGAGAGTGTAACGGAGTCGCTGTCCTGCTGAAGCTCGATGGCCTCAAAGCCTGTAATCCTCGTGATGGAAGGATACTGAGCCGCGATATTGGTCAATCGCGTTTCGAGTTCTGGCTGGTTGAACCAGTAGCGAACGCGCCAACCGGATGCCGACAGGCTCTGCCAGTCAACAATGTGAATGTTCTCGCGCTCCGCGTTTTTCCAGTAATAGAGTTCGTCGTGATAATTGATGGCCTCGTCATTCTCGGAATCGATGCCAAGGCTTGCCAGAATTCGCGCAATTTCGTGGTCATAGGTTACCGCGCGCGGGCGGCCATAGGCCTGGCTCCAGCGTTCGACCAGCGTAACTTTCTTGCCAGCCTTGCCCAGCAGGATGGCGAGAAACGTGCCGACGGGGCCCCCGCCGACGATTGCGACGTCCGCATCGAAATTGTCCGCGCCGTGTTGATGTGAATTGTTCCGAGACGTCATGATCCCTCCTGCTATGACGCGGCAACTGGCGTAAGGACTTCGGTTCGCTGATCGGATGTGTTGACAGTGTAACCGTGGAAATCAGGACGCCGAGCGCCGCAGGGCAAGCTCATCACTTCCCTGAATTCCTCATGTTATCTGCGGTCCCCCCGACAACGCTCCCTCGTCATCTGCCAGATTGCCAAGCCTCTCTCCTTGCTTGACAAAAGCAAAATGACATTACGTCAAAAATGAATGGTGTTCAATAAAGAAAATATCTCATTAATGCTTTGCTCTCATTATTAAGGTTTGGCTTATATGAGTGATGCGGTTAAAACCTCTGCCTGGCAGGGCAAAGCAGCATATCTCTTGCAAAATTCAGGCTTGAGACTATTTCACGGTTGAATGCTCTTCAGCCTTATATAAAGTCCCCTGCCATGGAGACTCACGTGAAGACCACAGACACTGAAGGGCGGGTTGCCCGTCGCCAGCGCCGAAATCGAGACGCCCTGTTGAAGGCGGGTCATGAGGTGATATCGGAAAAAGGTATCGACGCCGCGACCATGCTGGAAATTTCCGAGCGTGCGGACGTCGCTTCAGGCACAATCTACAACTATTTCAAATCGAAAGAAGAACTGGCAATCGCGGTTCTCGAGCTCGTCATGGAACAGCTCGCGCGGCGGATTGAAGAGGTTACAAACGGCTTTTCCGATCCGGCTCAGGTCTATGCCTATGGTATGCGGACTGTACTGGAAACCGCGACAGGCGATATGAGATGGCGCCAATTGCTGCATCGCTCCGAGGTTATCGCGAACGCCACATTCCAGCGAATGGGTCCTTTCGCGATCCGCGACCTGCGAAATGCAACGGCTGCGGGGCGTTTCTCCAACCCCGACCCTGAGCTTACCTGGCGGATGTCCTGTTTCAGCATCGTCGGTGTCTCTCTCGCCATCACGAAGGGCCATCTTCCACCGAAAGCGATAGATGAGGCGCTGGTGCGGCTTCTGTGCATGGCTGGCATGAGTGAAGCCGATTCCCGCGAACTGGCAAGCCGTCCATCCCCTCCGCTCGCACCGGAGGCCGAGGCAGAGCGCAAGCACGCAGCACGGATTTGATACGACCGTGTTGCGGCTGCATGCGCAGCCAATGGCCAAGAGCGCAGTAAAGAGTTCCGCCTGTATCGAGCAAACCGGGAACCGCCCGGGTGCTCAGTCGTTTGCTCTTTGATACAGAGGAGATGACAATGTCCATTATCAATCCCCAGCCCGGCAACCCTGCTGAAACACCGCGTGGCCCGACCGGCACCCCAGGCATCCCAGATCGCGTACAGGAAAAGCCACCTGTTCCGCCGATTAATGACCCCGGCGATACGAAGAACCCTAATGATCCTACCCTCAACCCGGCGCTTCTGCCCATTGGCGATCCGGCCGGTGCGGCCTGACAGGCCGAGACCACGGCGAATAAAGGACCGCTAAGTGCTCGATCGGAACCCTTTTCGTCACAACTCGTTTGAAGGCGAAAGGGAGAGACGCATGGGGTCCGACAAGTTTGAATTGCTCGCAAGGGCTGGCTATGGCGCGCGTGGGATTGTTTTCATTCTCATTGCGGGCCTTGCTCTTTTTTCCGGTTTGGGTGGCGGGAGCACAGATTCGAAATCTGCTCTCGATGCGATCCTCAACCAGCCGTTTGGACAGATATGGCTGGTGCTGGTTGGGCTCGGGCTCGCGGGGTTCGTTTTCTGGCGTCTTGCCCAATCGATTGGTAATGCAGACAATCAGAAACCTGACGCCAAGGGTTACATTATCAGGGCGGCTCTTTTTGGAAGCGCCGTGACCTATGCGGGTCTGGCCCTATATGCAGTATCACACGCTCTCGGTTATAGCACAGGGCAGGGCAGCGGCGGCGGAGAGGCCAGCCTTGCGGCTTGGGCAATGTCTCAGCCTTTCGGACGGTACCTCGCCGGCGCGATCGGTCTTGGCTTCGTTGTGGGCGGTGCTGTTACGGCTTTCAAAGGTGTAACGCGCCGCTTCGAGAAATATCTCAATGTTGGCCAGAGCCACGCCCTGACGCTCGTCTGCGTGTACGGTCTGGTTTCACGCGGCGTCGTGTTTGCGATTGTCGGCGTTTTCTTCTGCTACGCTGCATTCACCGTAAATCCAGATCAGGCAGGTAGTATGAGCGACGCTTTGACGTGGGTCCGCGGCCTTCCCATGGGCGGAGTTCTCTATCTTATTGTCGCAATCGGACTCGCTGCTTTTGGCGTGTATAATTTCGTTGAGGCCCGCTACCGACAGGTACAAACTCCCGACTTGAACAGCATACGTGCCGAGTTGCCAAAGGTGCGTGGCTAATCCAGCCACGGATTGGGCTAACCAGGGGAGGGGCGTGTGGCCATGGATGGGTCTTTCGACAGGCGGAAGTTCTTGATCGGCATCGCTCGAGGTGCGGGCGGCGCTCTTCTGTTCGCGCTGCCAATGCTGATGACGATGGAAATGTGGGAGCTGGGCGTCTACATGTCGAGAAGCCGACTTCTCCTGCTCCTCACCCTCAATATACCGCTTTTGATATTGCTTGCGCATAAGGTCGGCTTCGAGAAGACCTCTACCTGGCGCGATGCCGTGCGCGACGCGGCCATCGCCTATGCGCTCGGGATCGTTTCCAGCGCGCTCATCTTGGCGGGTATGGGCGTGTTGCGTTATGATCAATCCCTACATGAAATCGCGGGAATGGTCGCTCTGCAAGCGGTGCCGGCAAGCATCGGCGCCATGCTCGGCAGAAGCCAGTTGGGCGGTCAAAGCCAGGACGATGATAGTGAAAATGAAGATCAGGATCCTGTTCAGAAAAGCGAGAGCAGCTACTTTTCCGAATTGTTCTTGATGGCGGTCGGCGCTTTGTTTCTCGGTCTCAACGTGGCGCCCACGGAAGAAATGCTGCTTGTGTCCGTCAAGATGACACCATGGCACGGCATTTTTATCATACTGGCGTCATTGGCTGTGATGCACGGATTTGTCTACGCGCTGTCGTTTCGCGGAAGCCACGACCTCGCGCAGGGGACGCCGGGCTGGCACGCCCTGGTGCGTTTCACGCTTCCGGGTTATGTCATTGCTGCCTTGATCAGCGCCTATTGTCTGTGGACCTTCCACCGCATCGATGACCTCGGAGTGACCCAGGCGCTGATGGCAGTCGTCATCCTGGGCTTTCCCGGTGCCGTGGGCGCTGCCGCCGCGCGTCTCATATTATGAGGACATCATGACCAAAAACGCTGACGGCAAGAATATCGAAGCGAAGCATCCCCATTGGATAGAATGGCTGACAGGGATGATTTCGGCCATTCTTGTCGTTGTTCTCATCGGAATAATCGCCAAGGATGCCTTCACGGACAAGGATCTCGTACCGGATCTCTCTGCAGCCGTAACAGGAATGGAACAGCGCAGCGGCGGCTATCAAATCGCATTTGACATCACCAACAAGGCAAGCGTCACCGCTTCACAGGTCAGGGTTTTAGGCGAACTGAAAGAGGGTGATGAGGTCGTGGAAACTGCAGAAACCGTTCTGGATTATGTCCCCGGGCGTTCCCATGCCAAGGGCGGAATGGTCTTCAGGTCCGACATTTCAGGCAAGACCGTTGCCTTACGTGTGTCAGCTTTCAACGAGCCATAGGCAGTCAGTCCTTCAAAGAAATAGAACACCTTCCGCAACATCGCCTGGACTTGTGAGTTCTTCTTGTGAACCTACAAAGGAGAGAAGAATGGAAGACGACAAGACGATGAGCGTTCGCGCGCGGTTTTCTACACGTGAAGCTGTTGAACTTGCGGTGGAGCATCTCGTTCAACAGCACGACATCCCTCGAGCCGACGTTTTCATCCAGTCTGCGAACGCGTTGAACACCGCCGGTACGCAGGCGGCGGGCGGCGATGTTTCTCAAGGGTTGGAAGCGCGTGACGATGCCGCTCTGGAGGGCGATATCGAGGTGTCGGTCGACGTGAGTGAGCGCCAACTGGCTGACGTCGAGAAAGCGCTTACCGATGCTGGAGCTTCGGATATTTCAAAGCACTGACCAGCATTGAGCCTACTCAAAACGGTGCTGCCAGCAGCACCGTTTTTGCTTCATCAAATCACGATCTGGGGATTGGGTTCTTAAAAGATCGCAATTCCCTACTCAAATGGGTTAAGAGCTTCAAAGCACAATAATTGGGAATAATGCGGGATGCGCGTTAAGTATTTTGTTTTCGGTCTGCTCTTATCTGTTGCACTACCCGCCTATTCTCAGGAGGCCGCGCCTCCACCTAAGCTGGAGCCCGTGCCAAGTCAGGCGCAAGCGGCCAATCTCAGCGCGCAGTTTCTGGAACGATACGCCTACAAGCCGGTGGCGCTGGATGACGCGCTGTCAGCCACTGTCATGAACAAATTCATTAAATCGCTGGATCCCGACCGCATGTTGTTCATGCAGGCCGACATCGACAATTTCATGAAAGACAGCACCAATATTGATGATGCGATTGCCAGCGAAGACCTGGAAATCCCGTTCGACATTTTCAACGTCTACACAAAGCGAGTCGTGGAGCGCATGAGCTATGCGCGAAGCCTCCTGAAAGAGAATTTCGACTTCACCGTGGATGAGGATTACCCGATCACGCGGGAAGACGCGCCATGGGCCCAGACCGAGCAGCAAAGCCATGAGCTTTGGCGCAAGCGCGTGAAGAATGACTGGCTGCGTCTGAAACTCGCCGGTCAGGCCGATGCATCCATCCGCGAGACATTGGACAAGCGGTACAAAAACATTCTGGACCGCGTCTATCCTTACAAGAGCGATGACGTCTTCCAGTCTTTCATGGCCGCCTACACGACGGCGGTGGATCCGCATACGGATTATTTCGGCGTATCGGCATCGGCTGAATTCGATATTTCGATGAAGCTTTCGCTCGTCGGGATCGGTGCCGTGCTGCAGGAACGCGATGGTTATACGACCATTCGCGAACTGGTCGGCGGTGGCCCGGCACAACTCTCCGGCAAGCTCGCCGTGGGCGACCGCATCATCGGTGTCGGTCAGGGGGAAGATGGCGCCATCAAGGAAGTCGTTGGAACGCGACTGGACGAAGTGGTGCAATTGATCCGTGGTGCGACGGGTTCCGTCGTTCGTCTCGACATCCTGCCTGCCGACGCTGGCGACAGCGCCGGTCACCGCGTCATCAGCCTCGTCCGCGACAAGGTCAGCCTCGAAAAGCAGGCTGCGAAAAAGACCGTCGTGCCTGTGACGGAAGGCGATGTTACTCGCAAGATTGGCGTCATCACGTTGCCAACCTTCTACGAGGATTTCGACGCGCGACGTAAGGGCGACAAGGATTACCGAAGCGCCAGCCGCGATGTTTCCAAACTCCTTGGCGAACTCAAGCAGGACAAGGTTGATGGTGTCCTGATCGACCTGCGCGACAATGGCGGTGGATCGCTCTCCGAAGCGATCGAGTTGACCGGTCTGTTTATCGGGAAAGGCCCTGTTGTCCAGCAACGCGACGCTCAAGGCACGATCAAGGTGGAAAGCGACGATCTGTCGGCGCCCGTGTGGAAGGGTCCGGTTGGAGTGCTCATCAATCGGGGCTCGGCATCTGCCTCGGAAATCTTCGCGGCGGCAATTCAGGACTATGGTCGCGGTGTTGTCCTGGGCGAACCGAGCTTCGGCAAGGGCACCGTCCAGACAGTTGTCGATCTTGATCGCGCGGCAGGAAACAACAAACCGGAACTCGGGCAGCTGAAGCTGACGATCGCGCAGTTTTTCCGGGTTGATGGCGGCACGACACAGCTGCGTGGCGTAACGCCGGATATCAGCCTGCCAGGTTTTTCCGACCCCAAGGCACTTGGTGAATCAAGCTACGACAACGCCTTGCCATGGACACAGATCAAGCCTGCGAAATTCGTCCATGATGGCCACATAGCCGAGTTTCTGCCGCAGCTTAGAAGTCTGCATGAGGCGCGTACCAAAAATGATCGCGACTTCCAGCGCTTCGTCGAAGATGTTGCAGACCTGAAGGCACAGCGGGAGAAGCGGACAATCTCTCTCAATGAAGCCAAGCGTCGAAGCGAGATGGAGGCCACTGCGGCACGTTTGAAAGCCCGTCAGCAAGATGGCGCGGGAGCTGTGCCGGAGCAGGATGATGGGTTGCAGGCCAACGAACGCAGCATCAGCGCCAACCTCGCCATCGAAAACGCCCGGAAAAACGCAAAGGACGTTCTGCAGACCGAGTCGGCAGCTGTTGTGGCCGACGTTGCCACGATGAAAAACATGAAGGCGGACGCAAAAGGCCAGCAGACAAAATCCGATGGCCAGAACTAGCTCCATGCTACGCTCGGCAAGTGCGTTGACGCCATCTTACCTGTAATGTGAACCGGGAGTGCCTGAATGCGTTTCAGGCACTGACTTTCTGCCTACAGGATGTGAGATGACCCAGATCGACGCCCCGCAACGTTTTGTCCTGCTTGATGGCGTCAGGGGCATCGCTGCGGTGGCCATCGTCCACCGCCACGCCGAAGCGTTTTTCGGTCGGCCGGAGGCGTCGAGCTATCTGGCGGTCGATCTTTTCTTCGCACTTAGCGGTTTCGTGCTTGCTCACGCCTATGGCGAAAAACTTGCCGGGCGCAGTGTCACGCCCTTCGCCTTCATGAAGGCGCGATTTCTGCGGCTTTATCCGCTCTATGCTATCGCGCTGCTATCTATGGCGCTGTTTTTCGCAACACTCTATTATCTGGACCTGCCGACGCCCATCGATGATCTGCACCGCAAGATCAGCCTCGCAGAGCTGGCTTTCGCACTATTGACGGGCGTTATGTTCCTGCCTGCTCCTTTCACGTTGACGCTGAATGGCGCCTTGTTCCTCATCAGTCCGGCTTGGTCTCTCTTTAACGAACTGGTGGTCAATCTTGCCTATGCGATCAAGGGCGCGCGTGCCGGTACGAAAGGCATCGCAGTTGTTTTGGGGGCCAGCGCTGTCGTTTTGATCTTTGCCGCATTTCACTCGGGCAAGCTTCATCTCGGATTTCGCTGGCACGAGATGTATGCGGGAATGGGACGGGTGTTTTCTCGTTTTTTGCCGGTGTCCTGATCTACCGCTACAGACGGGTGGCGATGGAGGTACGACCACTCCTCGCCACGCTTTGCCTTATCATTGTCGCTTGCGTGCTTTCCGTCCCCATCGAAGACGACATTCGGCCCTACTATGATCTGCTCTTCGTTCTTCTGGGCTGGCCACTCCTGCTTTCCATCTGCTGCGCAATTGCGCCGGGGCCATGGGTCGCCAGACTATCGGATTTTCTGGGAACGGCATCCTATGCCGTTTACGTGCTTCATATTCCGCTTCTCGCCTGGACCGTTTTCCTCTTTCCCGCACTCACAGAGCCAGAATTTGCGATCTATGCCGGTTCGGTCTTTATCGTTGTCACTGTTCTGCTCTCCTGGAGTCTCACGGTCTATTTTGATCAGCCTGTTCAAAAGCGGCTGAAGCGCTGGCTGAAGGCTGGAGCAAGTGGCGACAAAGCCAAGGCCTCCAGCCTTCCTGAAGGCGCATAAGAGATCGCGACTATGTTTCCGGATTGATCCAGCCATTTGGTGGACCAAAGCCAGCCATCTCGTCGCCCGGTCCCCATGTGCCGGGTGCGTAAGTAGCGGGAGCAGACTTGTTGTCCAGAACGGGCTCTACGATGCGCCAGGCAATTTCGCTTGCATCCTGGCGCGTGAAGAGTTGGGTATTGCCGTTCATTGCGTCGCTGATCAGGCGCTCATAGGGCTCCATATCTCCCTGATCGTCATCGACGGCGCAAAGTTCGATCTTTTCACCCGTCATGGCATCGCCAGCCGCTTTGCGCCGTGCTCCGATTGCGACGGAAACTTCTGGCGCGATGCGAAAGCGGATATAGTTGGCGTCCTGCGGCGCAATGTCATCGAACACGTTGAGCGGCGGCGGTTTCAGGCGGACGACCACTTCCGTTGCATGAACCGGAAGGTTCTTTCCCGCGCGGATGAAGAACGGTACATCCTTCCAGCGCCATGTATCGACGTAAAATCGCACCGCAGCAAATGTTTCCACCGATGATTCTGGCGCTACGCCCGGCTCTGAGAGATAGCCCTCGAATTGCCCCCGGACCACGTCCTCGTCCTTCAATGTGCGGACAGCTTTGAGGACCTGAACCTTTTCATCGATAAGGTCGTCTGCGGAGCGTCCCGAGGGCGGCTCCATCGCCAGCAGCAACAGGATGTTCAGGAGGTGGTTCTGGATGACGTCGCGAATGCATCCGACTTCGTCGTAGAAGCGTCCGCGGCCCTGAACACCAAAGTCTTCCGCCATGGTTATCTGGACACTCTCGACATGGTCGCGGTTCCAGATGGGTTCGAGAAACGAGTTTGCGAAGCGGAAATACAGCAGGTTCTGGATCGCCTCCTTGCCGAGATAATGGTCGATCCGGAATATCGACTTCTCCTCAAAGACGATGTGCAACACCCGGTTCAGCCAGCGGGCGGATTGCAAATCGCGGCCGAATGGCTTTTCCACCATCAGCCGCGCGCCCGCAGCACCGCCGGATTGCTCAAGACCCTGGATGACGGGCTCGAACATGCTGGGCGGAATGGCGAGATAGTAGAGAGGATGCCTGCCATCGCCGATGGCTTCCTTCAATTTGTCGAAGGTCGACTGATCCCGGTAATCGCCGCTCACATAGCGCAAAAGGGATGCCAGCCTGGCGAACACCGCCTCATCGACGGTGCCAACCGCCCGGCTAATGCCTTCCCTTGCACGCGCGGTGAGTTTTTCGATATCCCAGTCGTCGAATGCGATACCGATTATCGGCTCATTCAACATGCCTCTCTGCACCAGCGCGTAGAGCGCCGGAAATATCTTCTTGTAAGCGAGATCGCCTGTGGCTCCAAAAAGGACCAGCGTATCCGATCGTATTTCGGTCATGGTAACAGCCCTCGCTCTCTACTTGTCGGAAACCGGCTTTTCATGGTGGCCGCCAAAGGCAAACCGCATGGCTGAGAGCATCTTGTCCGCATAGAGGGACTCACCCTGCGACGTGAAGCGCTGAAACAGAGCGGAAGACAGGACCGGTGTCGGGACGCCCGTGTCTATCGCGGCCTTGAGCGTCCATCGGCCTTCTCCGGAGTCCGAAACCCTGCCGCCATATGCGGAAAGCTCAGGGTCTTGCCTCAGCGCATCCGCCGTCAGGTCCAGCAGCCAGGAACTGATGACACTGCCATGGCGCCACACCTCTGACACAGCCGCCATGTCGATATCGAACTGGTAATATTGCGGTGTCTGTAACGGGCTGGTTTCCGCATCGACATCCCGCGACTTTTTGCCGGCATTGGCAGCTTTCAGGATGTTCATGCCCTCGGCATAGGCCGCCATCATGCCATACTCGATACCATTATGAACCATTTTGACGAAATGCCCGGCACCGGTTGGCCCGCAATGTAGATATCCGAGTTGCGCGGTTCGCAATCCTTCGTTTGTGGCATCGGCGCTCGTTGATGCTCCTGGCGCCAGCGTGGCGAAAATCGGATCGAGATGGCGCACGGCCGCCTCTGACCCTCCGATCATGAGGCAGTAGCCCCGCTCCGCACCCCAGACGCCCCCACTGGTGCCGACATCGACATATTCGATGCCGAGCGCCCGCAACTCTTCCGCCTTGTCGACATCGTCGTGGTAAAAGGAGTTGCCGCCATCAATGATGATGTCGCCCGGCGCCATCAGGGCTGCGACTTTGTCAACATTGGCGCCGGTGATGGCTGCTGGCAACATCAGCCAGGCACAGGCTGGCTTTTGAAGTTTGGAAACGAAATCGTCAATCGAGCTAGCACCCGTTGCGCCTTCCGATACCAGGGCCGCGACGCTTGCCGGATTGATATCGTAAACCACGCATTCGTGGCCGCCTTTCAGCAGGCGACGAACCATATTGGCGCCCATTCGGCCCAGTCCCATCATTCCGATCTGCATGTGATCATCCTTTGCGTCGTGACTTTGCGGTGAGAGCGTGCGTCTAGGCGAGGTGGGATGTGGTGTAGAGCACGCTGGATTTGCTTTAACCGGATATCCTTGTGGTGGTTCCGGTATGACTGAAATGTCGCGGTCCAAGCTCGTCGGCAATTGCGACATATCGATGTTTTTACGCTCGGACAGGAGACTCACATCGACGTGAAACCTGTCCCCCTTGGAACATTTGTTGGTGCAAGGGGCTTTCCCCATGACGACGTCGCAACTGCGCACATGTCGAGGAGCTTTCCCTTGAACGATCAAACCACCACCACGGCCGAAAAGGCTGTTCCACCTGCCCGCGATCCTCACCTGAGAGAGCTGGCCAATTGTATTCGCTTCCTGTCGATGGATGCTGTCGAACAGGCAAAGAGTGGGCACCCCGGTATGCCCATGGGCATGGCTGATATCGCCACGGTGCTATTCTCCGAATTCCTGACCTTCGATCCCCAGGATCCTTACTGGTTTGATCGGGATCGTTTTCTGATTTCGAATGGGCATGGCTCGATGCTGCTATACAGCCTGTTGTACCTCACCGGTTACGAAGACATGACGCTGGACGAAATCAGGAACTTTCGGCAGATCGAAAGCCGCACAGCCGGGCATCCCGAATATCACCATGCGACAGGAATCGAAACGACGACTGGCCCGCTTGGGCAGGGACTGGCCAATTCCGTCGGCTTCGCTTTCGCCGAAAGAATCATGAATGCGTCCTACGGTGATGAGCTGGTGGACCACTTCACTTACGTTTTTCTGGGTGACGGTTGCCTCATGGAAGGGATCAGCCAGGAGGCGATCTCGTTTGCCGGGCATCGCAAGCTGGGAAGGCTGATTGCCTTCTTTGACAACAACTCCATTTCCATTGACGGCGCGACGAGCCTTGCCGAGTCAGATGATCAAACCGCGCGTTTTCGTGCATCCAACTGGCATGTCATCGAAATCGATGGCCATGACACGGATGCGATCCGGGATGCCATCATCGAAGCGCAGAAGGTGACCGACAAGCCAACGTTGATTTCGTGTCGCACGATCATCGGTTTCGGTTTTCCGACAAGGGCCGGAACGCAGAAAGCGCACAGCGATGCGCCGGGCGCGCAGGAAATTGAAGGTGCCCGTCGATTGCTCGATTGGCCATACCCACCCTTCGAAATCCCGCAGGAGCTTCTTGATGCGTGGCGGGAAATTGGCAAGCGCGGTCAGGAAAAAAGAATGGCTTGGCTGAAGCGTGTGGAAGAGAGCACCGGCGCGAAAGCGAAAGCTTCAAGCGTAGAATGGACGGAGAGTTGCCTGAAGGCTGGCGCGAGGCTATTACCAGCGCGAAAGAAGAACTCTCGAAAAGCGAGAAAGACCTTGCGACGCGTCAGTCGAGCGGCATCGTTCTCAATCACCTCTATGATGCCATTCCGGAGTTGCTTGGCGGATCAGCTGATCTGACGCCATCAAACAACACGAAAGCCAAGAACCAGATCGAGATTGCGGCTGGAGAGTTTTCGGGGTCCTACGTTCATTACGGCGTCCGCGAGCATGGCATGGCTGCCATCATGAATGGAATTGCCTTGCATGGTGGGTTGATACCCTATGGCGGCACCTTCCTGACATTCTCGGACTATTGCCGTCCCGCGATCCGGTTGGCCGCCATGATGGAAATCCGCACGATCTTTGTGATGACGCATGATTCCATCGGGCTTGGTGAAGATGGACCCACGCACCAGCCGATCGAGCATCTGAGCGCGCTCCGTGCCATACCGCAACTCGCGGTCTACAGGCCCGGCGACTCTATCGAAACTGCGGAATGCTGGGAGTCTATCCTCGATACACCGAGACAGGCTGCCCTCATCGCCTTGTCTCGCCAGCCGATGCCGCAGCTGAGGCGCGGCACAGATAGCGAGAATCTCTCTGCCAAAGGCGGTTATGTCCTTCTGGAAGCGGAGGGCGGAGAGCGGGAGATGACGATCTTCGCCGCGGGATCAGAGTTGCAGCTTGCGGTAGAAGCCCGCGACACCTTGCAGGCGGACGGCATACCGACGGCGGTAGTGTCGATGCCGTGCAGGATGCTGTTTGAGAAGCAGGATATGGCCTATCAAAACGCTGTGGTTGGCAAAACGCGGGCGCGTGTCGCCGTAGAGGCGGGGGTTCGTGACTCCTGGGATCGATATCTCGGTCTCGATGGCAAGTTTGTCGGGATGCATCGGTTCGGCGCGTCCGGCAAAATTGACGACGTCTACAAGAAATTCGGGATAACGACCGAGGCGGTCATCTCGGCCGCGCGTGAATCCATTCTTGCCGCAAAAAGCTCTGAAACTCTATAAATCGGCAGGTCGCAGGATCTCCACGAGATGATCCTGCGACTTTTTTCATAAAAAATGAACGGAAATACAACCTTCCCACGAAGAATATAAGAATTAATAATTGCTACATTATTCAGCCGAGGATATATATATTTGCGGATTCGCTGTTTCTATATCTTGATACAGAAATATATAATTTAGTTGTATTGAATGTGGCTTTTCTGATTCGAGTAGTTTTCTTAAATCAATTGAGTCGAAAAGCTTAGGGAAAATCTGGTATGACTGTCGAAGTGCCAGTCGAAGAGTTGGCGCAGCTTGATGAGCAAGTTGTCAAAATTCATACAGCCTCTGATATTTGTCAGCTGGTAGAGGCGTTAACCGGAGCAATCAGGTGGCTCGGTTTTGATGACCTTGCCATTGCCGTCAACAAACGGAATCCATATGATTCGACATTGACGCCCGATATCTGCAGCAGACCGGAGCCGTTCATCGGCATATATCAGAAGCGGAGGCTCTTCGAGAACGATCAATATCTCAAGCGATGCCTGTCCAGCGGCACGCCCAAATGGGCGACGGTAGATGTGAACCATCCTGAGCCCTTTGTTCGTGAGTTAAGCCATTTTCTTCTGTCGCATAATATCCATTCGGCAGTACATGTTCCTCTGCCAGCAAAGAAAGGCTGCTCCAGCAGCATGATTGCAACGGCGTCCCGAACAGACGTTCAACGCACTGATATCCTTAATAAGTTGGCAATTCTGGCTCGTGCCTCCATGATGAAGCTGGAGCTTTTGCGGTCCGTACCCTGCGAACTTGCCGACAAGGAAGAAAGACTTGATCTTCTGACGGCGCAGCAGATTGAAATATTGAAATGGGCGGGTGAGGGAAAGTCCAACTCGACGATCGCTGTCATCATGGGGCTCAGCAAGGCTGGCGTCGACTATCATTTCCGGGCAATTATTTCGAAGCTTGGCGTTGCCAGCAGAACGCAGGCCGTTGCGATCATTGCGCGTCAGAATGATGCCGCGCTGAGGGCCAAGAACGCTTGATTGGCGAAGGCACAGCTCTTCGCTAGTTTTACCTTAAAATCAGTGTGTTGAAAACTGATTAACTGGTTAGTTCACCATCGCATCTTTTCGAATAAATTTGAATTAAATGCTGCACAGGCTTTAGCGGACCCAGATGGCCAAGGGTTCACTCCGCGGACATGTGTGCTTTCGGCATCCAATGAATGGGTGCGGCCTCGCAGATGCAATATGGAATGACGCCCTGAAACAGGGCGCGTAAGATACGGAAATCGCAGAATGCTTCTCGACAATCTTGCCATAAGAACCAAGATTCTTGCTGTCGTTGTTCCCCTGTGCCTGGCAGGTCTCGCCTCGACATCTTACGTCTCGAAGCAGATGAAGGATGTTGGACACGTTTACTCCAACTTCATCGAAGTTGATACGACGGCGTCGGTCGATATGGCCCGCGCGAGTCGAAGCCTCTCTTCCACCGCTTATGCCGCCTATCAGATCATGGCCTATGAGGTTGGCACAGACGGTTTTGAAGCGGCCACCAAGCTTTACGACAGTTCGAAAAAAGCCTTACGCCGTCGCCTCGCTGAAGCTGCTGGAAAAATTCCTTCGGAGGCAGCTTTCGTCAGTGCCGTATCGAACGAAGCTGAAGAAATAATCGCCATTACGGAAAAAGCAGTCGAATTTGGTAGCAAGGATGACAACAAGAGCGCCCTTGCACAGCTCGCCCTCGCAGATGCCAAAATCGTTCCGCTGGGAGATAAGCTTGTGGCGTTTAACGAACGTCGTGCAGCTCTGTTGGCGGCAGAGAACAAAAAGCTTGGCGACCAAGTGAATGCGACAATTCTGTTCACACTGACGACGGTCGGTATCGTTTTTTTACTCGGAATCATCGTCGCGCTTTTCGTGGTTGCCAAAGGGGTAACGACGCCCATTGCAAGTTTGCTGAACAGAATGGCTTCGCTGGCATCAGGCGAGACAGAGGCGCCAATCGATGGCGTGGAACGCAGGGATGAGATCGGGCGAATGGCTGCTGCTGTGCAGGTGTTCCGTGAAAATGCGCAGGAGCGTCAGCGTCTTGAGCGTGAAACGGAGGACAATCGCAGCATGAGCGAAAAAGAACGTGCCGCGCGTGAGGCTCAAGCTGCGAAAGACGCCTCGGACGTGAAATTCGCCGTCGACAATCTCGCCGAAGGCCTTGCAAAACTGTCAGAGGGCGATGTTTCCTATCGCATTCAACAGCCCTTTGTCGCTGGACTGGACACCGTAAGACAGGATTTCAACAATTCGGCTGAAAAACTGCAGGTCGCTCTCGGCCAGGTCTCTGAGAACGCCCGCGCGATTGATGCTGGTGCAAACGAAATCCGCTCTGCGGCCGATGATCTCGCCAAGAGGACGGAACAGCAGGCTGCTGCCGTTGAGCAGACCGCTGCGGCATTGGAAGAAATAACGACGACGGTGCGCGACTCGACAAAGCGGGCACATGAAGCGGGGGACCTTGTCTCGCGTGCCAAATCCGGTGCCGAAAAATCCGGTGAGGTCGTCCGTCGGGCAGTGATGGCGATGGAGAAGATCGAAAGGTCATCGGCAGAGATTGCCAATATAATCGGCGTTATCGATGAAATCGCATTCCAGACCAACCTGCTGGCATTGAACGCAGGCGTTGAAGCAGCGCGTGCGGGTGAAGCAGGAAAGGGCTTTGCGGTCGTGGCCCAGGAAGTGCGCGAGCTCGCGCAGAGATCGGCAAAGGCTGCAAAAGAAATCAAAGCGCTGATCACAACCTCCAGTGAACAGGTTCAGGAAGGTGTTGAGCTCGTCGGTGAAACGGGCGAGGCCCTGGAAATGATCGTCAGCGAGGTCCAGGAAATAAATCGTCACGTGTCGGCCATCGTTGAAGCCGCCCAGGAACAATCTTCAGGCCTTCAGCAGATCAATACGGCTGTCAATCAGATGGACCAGGATACGCAGAAGAATGCGGCGATGGTCGAGGAGTCGACAGCGGCCAGCCACACATTGGCCGGCGAAGTAGCTGCACTCAATCATCTTCTGGCGCAATTCAAACTGTCGGAACAGAAAGCCGTAGCAAGCTCGGCAAAACCAGCCGCACCGTCGCCCGCCCGCGCCTTGGGTCGCAAGTTGGCAACGGCCTTCTCAGGAAATGCAGCACTCAAGGCAGACTGGGAAGAGTTCTGATTGCCGAGGGGTGATCGGGTGAGGGTTTAAAGTTTCCGTCTGGTTTCGACCGGACGGGGCAGCTCGGCGGGACCTGTGGGGGCAGGTCTCGTCGAGTTTGCCATTTCAGCATTCGGAATATGCCCAGGAATGTTATTCCTGATAGGTCAGGGTGAGGTCTGAAACCTCCGGCTGAGGAAGCGTGAACCAAGAAGGCCGAAACGCCAGGGATAATCGGCAGCCTTCGATATGCCGATACGCGGACCGGTGACCACAGAAAAGCCTGTCATCCCTGATCTCAGAAATGCGGTTTCTCCCGACAAGGATGTGCCATCCGCCTCACTCGTTATTCCCATGGCCTGCGTTAGCTTGCCCGGACCGGAGCAGAGATTTGTGAGGTTATCACTGTTTCGGCGCATCTTCATCAAGTCCAGGCCCATCGTCGGCTCGATCGCTCGTATTAAGACCGCCGATCCCGGTGTGCAGACCACGTTCGCGCACCAGTGCAGCCCATAGGAGCGGTAGACATAGAGATGACCGGCTGGGCCGAACATGGTCCTGTTGCGCGTGGTCGGGCCGTTGAAGCTGTGCGAGGCAGGATCGTCCGATCGGTAAGCCTCCGTTTCAACGATTATGCCGCCCGTGTTGTTAAAAACAAACTCGCAGCCGATCAGCGCTTCGGCAACGGTCACGGCATCTCGGGAATAAAAGCTGTCTGGAAGGATCATCGGGAACGGGCTTTTTACTGGAACCACGCTCGGTGTGCGCTGTTCTCATTTCAAGATGTGTACTGATTGCGCCAGAAACGCAATGTCCAATAGGAAGGGAATGAAGCATGGGGTCTGCAAAGGTAGCGCTGGTTACGGGTGCCGGGTCAGGAATAGGAAGGGCTACAGCCCTGGCGCTGGCGAAAGATGGATTTGCCATCGGCGCCGTTGGCAGAACGAAAGATGAGCTTGATAAGGTCGTGGCAGAGATCAAGGCCGCAGGCTTTGAAGCATCCACCCTGGTAGCAGATGTTTCACGAGAAGATGAGATCGGCAATGCAATCTCACAACTGGTAGAGCTCTATGGTGGCCTCAACGTGGTTGTCGCCAATGCAGGAGTAAACGGTGTCTGGGCGCCAATTGAAGATCTGAAGCCTGACGAATGGGACCAGACCATCAACATCAATCTGCGTGGCACATATCTGACCATCCATAAATCGGTGCCCCACATGAAAGCCTCAGGCGGTGCAATCGTCATTGTTTCATCCATCAACGGAACACGAACCTTCACCTCTCCCGGCGCAACTGCCTATTCGGTAACGAAGGCCGGGCAACTGGCAATGGCACAACAGCTGGCGCTCGAACTGGCGCGCTACGCCATCCGGGTCAACGCCGTTTGTCCCGGCGCGATCGATACCGAAATAGATGACAACACGCGTATCCGGTCGAAAAAGGAAACGGCTATCCCCGTAAAGTGGCCCGAAGGGACGATCCCTCTTTCTGACGGTCGTCCGGGAACGAGCGAGGATGTTGCTGATCTGATTGCGTTTCTCGCAAGCGACAAATCCCGGCACATTACCGGCACGCCCGTGTGGATCGACGGAGGGCAGGGGCTGCTCGTCTGATCACTCACTTTGTTGTGTATCTATGATTAACGAGGCTTTAACGTAAATTCACGACCCTTATCCCTCAAGAGTTGCCGTTTTGCGGTCAACTTCTCCATGTAGGGCTTCGCTTACGGTGGCGGGTAAGGCGTTTTGATGAGCAGTGTGAAAAATTTGCGGGCAGGACCTGAGGGACTGCGGGGTTTGATCCATGGTTCGGTAAAGGCAGCAAGTGTTGCGGCAATCTGTGCCGTGCTCGCGGCGTGCACCTCGATGGGCTTCGACAGCGCCGATCGTGCTCCCCCAAAGCTGTCATCCAAAATTGCTGCATCCATGTCAGCGAAGGGAATGAAGCCTGAAAGCCCGGTTCTGGTCCGCATTTTCAAACAGGAAAGCGAACTCGAGGTCTGGAAAGTGGACAAGTCAGGGCACTACGCCCTGTTCAAGACCTATCCCATGTGCAGATGGTCGGGAAAGCTGGGCCCCAAGACGAAAAGCGGCGACCGTCAGGCACCGGAAGGCTTTTACCATGTCTCTGCTGGAATGCTGAACCCGAATTCACAATATTATGTTTCCTTCAATCTCGGCTATCCCAATCGGCTGGAATCGGCCCTCGGCTACACGGGCGAGGCACTTATGGTGCATGGTGCCTGCTCGTCTTCTGGCTGTTATGCCATGACGGACCAGCAGGTTGGCGAAATCTACGCCATTGTCGACAGGGCACTGAAGGGCGGACAGAACCAGTTTCAGGTTCAGGCCTATCCGTTCCGTATGACCGCGCGCAACATGGCAGCATACAAGAGCGATCCGAACCTTGGCTTCTGGAAGACCCTCAAGGAAGGCTATGACTATTTCGAGCTGACAAGGCGCCAGCCCAAGGTGTCCGTTTGCGGTAAGCGCTATGTGTTCAACACGGAATTTGCCGGCGGAGAGCCATCCGATCCGCTGGCAAGCTGCCCGCCAGCGGTCAGCCAGCCGGAGCCGGAAGTCGCCGCGAAGCTTAACGCCGAACAGCAGAAGCTCGCAGCAGCACTCGGTGGCGGAACTTCCAGCGCGGTCAATGCTTATGTCGACGGCGGAATGCATCCAAGTTTTCGTGCCATCCTGAAAAATGATGGTCCAAAAAGCATGGCAGCGAAGGTTTCCGGCACGAAATACCCCATCAGCCGCCCGGAAGCGGCACTCGCGGACCCGTTTGCGGGCTCGAGATGATCTATTTGACGAGGACAATATTTGAAAATGCTTGATTCGACCCGTCGGTCTTTCCTTTTGGGTTCGGGAGGCCTGGCTTTGTCGGCGCTTGCCGGATGTAACACCACGCAGCGCGAGGTGGTGCAGAGTGCAAGACCCGTAGCCGATCCTTTCTATGCTGAAATCTACGGTCCAAAACCGGACGAGATGTTTCCGCTTCCTGCCATTCCCTACGAAAAGATCGATCGCCGCTTCTACCGGCAGATGGTGGACAATCCGACTGGCGAGCGTCCCGGCACCATTGTTGTCGATACCGCCAATCACTTCCTCTATCTGACCTATGAGGGCAATCAGGCCATGCGCTATGGTGTGGGCCTGGGCCGTGCCGGATTCGAATGGGCGGGCAGGGGCGTCATTCAATACAAGCGGCAGTGGCCACGCTGGACGCCGCCTGATGAGATGATTGCCCGCCAGCCGGAGCTTCAACCCTACAGTGCTGCCAATGGCGGCATGGCGCCTGGGCTGATGAACCCGCTTGGTGCCCGCGCTCTTTATATCTTCAAGGATGGTCGCGATACGATCTACCGGCTGCACGGATCGCCGGAATGGTGGACGATCGGAAAATCGGTATCGTCCGGCTGTGTGAGACTGATGAACCAGGACATCATCGACCTCTATAATCGTGTGCCCGATGGCACACCGATCGTCGTCATGTCCGGTGCCGCTGCGGCTCCGCAAATGGTCATGGCGCCAGACGCCTCCGTGGGCCCGGGCCCGGATTATTATTAGGATCTGACAGGATCAGTGCGATAAATCGGCCTCTTCCCACTGGATGCGAATTCTTGCTCCAGTGGTGGCAGGTCCTGTTGACTGCGTGATGTCTGCCTTCAGGCTCTGAGCCATGGCGGTAATGAGCCGCGTGCCAAGACCCGTGCCCTTTGGCTGATCGCTATCGCCAATGCCTACGCCATCGTCTTCGACAAAAAGTCGGATTTGGCCGTCTTGCCGCTCCAGACGAATGCGAATGTCGCCTTCACCTTCTGGATAGGCGTATTTCAGCGCGTTGGTCGTCAACTCGGTTACGATAACCCCCAGCGCCACGGCCTGATCGGGCGAGGCCTTCACATTGGCCATGTCGGTTAGAATACGGATTTTCTCATTGTCGCGCGCCGAGCGGCCGAGATCCTGAATGATGGATGAGAGGTAGGAATCGAGCTCGACCTCCCCGACATTATAGGCGGTGTAAAGACTGCGATGAACACCTGCGATGGCCGAGATGCGGCTTTGGGTCTCAAGTAGCGCGGTGCGCGCCTCCTCGGTCGCCACCGCGTTAAGCTGCATCCGTATCATCGCGGAGACCAGCGAGAGGCTGTTGGCGATGCGGTGATTCATCTCCTTGGCCATCAGTTCGGCGCGTTCCTTCGCCTGCAGCAGTTGCGCTTCCGCTTCTTCCTTCGCCCGGCGCAGCTGGAAGTTTTCAAGCGCCTGCTGGATGGAGTTCAGCAGAAGCGGGAAGAAGTCGTCGCCGACATTCTTGATGACATAGTCCGCCGCGCCCGCCTTCAGGGCATCAATGGCAATCTGTGCTTCGCTGGCGCCCGTAACGTAAAGAACCGGGATGGTCCGGCAGGCCTCTCCGATGGCAGCCAGGAATTGCAGCCCGGTACCGTTCTGGAAGTAATGATCGAGCACAACCGCATCGAATGTGTTGGCCTCAAACTCTTTCAGACCAGCGGCAACGGATGCTGCATGGACCACCGCTATGTCGTGACGGCCGAGCACGCGCTGAGCGAGCTTAGCCAGCGTCGGATCGTCATCGACATACAAAATGTTCAACGTCATTAAACTTTCACGGGACCTGAATAACGGAGAAGAAAAGTCCAAGATTGCGGATTGCGGTCGCGAAACCCTCATAGTCTACCGGCTTGGTGATATAGACATTCGCGCCAAGATCATAGCATTTCTGTATCTCGGTCTCGTCATCCGTTGTGGTCAGCACGACAACAGGCAGGCGCTTGGTGTGCTCATTGCTCTTGATCTGCTCAAGGATCCGTATTCCTGACGTGTCCGGCAGGTTCAAATCCAGCAGGATCAGCAGGTAGCGATCCTTGCTCACAAGGCCGTCCCGTTCCGGGCCGAGAATGTAGTCCAGCGCCTTGTGGCCAAGGGTGAAGGGCACAATCTCATTGTTGACGCCGGCACGTCTTACGTTCTTTTCGATAAGGCGCGCGTGACCTTCATCGTCTTCGATCATCACGATCGTTACTTCTTGTCCTGTGGCTTTCATATATCGCTCCCGCGCGTAATTTTTCGAAGGTCCGTCGGCAGTGTCAGATGGAATGTGCTTCCTTTGCCGAGCTCGGACGCGACCGTAATGTCTCCACCTAAATTTCTTATTAGCGACCGCACATGAGCAAGGCCGATGCCTTCGCCTTGCTGATCCTGCTCGCCCGCACGGCGGAAAAGCTCAAAAATCCGCTCGAAATCGTCTTCTGCAATCCCGCGGCCATTGTCGCTGACATCAATGCGAACGATGCCACGGCCCTGCGGCAGAATGCGGGCGGAAATCTTCAGCGGTCTTCCGGGCATCTGGTATTTGACGGCGTTGTCAAAGAGATTGCCCAGTATCTGGTCCAGCGAAATGCGATCGCTGATGACCGTAAAGCTTGGCACGTCGATGTCTATGCTGCCATCCACCGCGCTGACCTGATGCTGAACGCTTGCTCCTGCCGCAATCAGCAGATCCTTGATGTCGACTTTTTCAGCCTGAAGCTTGCGTCGGCCATCGCGGGATATTTTCAGGATCGCATTGATGAGCTGGTCCATCTTGCGGGTCGAGGAACGGATGAAGCCAATCGCTTCCGGCAGGTCTTCCTTGACCGCGGTCTTTGCATCCTGCACGTCGCGCTCGGGCAGTGCTGCGCCATCCGCCAGAACATAGGCCTGCACGGGCTTCAGCGATGCATCGAATTCCGACAGAAATCCCATGATGTTGACCAATGGTGCGCGCAGATCGTGGGTTACGATATAGGCAAATCTCTGAATTTCCTGATTGGCGCGAATAAGATCGCGCGTTCTTTCGTCGACGCGCTCTTCGAGCCCCCGGTTGAGTTCATCGACCTCTTCTCGTGAGCGCATCAGTTCGCGAATGTATTTCATGATGAGCGCAAGGGCACCGATCAACACGCCGGTGATTGCGACGGCGCCGACGATTGTCACCCAACGAAGGTTTTCGGCAGCGGAAAGCTGATTGGCGACAAGGATGCGAAGGTGATCGTCGGTGATTTGCTGGAAACGATTGAGCGTTTCACGGATCTCGCGCATGTAGATCAGACCAGTGTCACGGCGGACCAGATCCACGGCATCCTGCGTGCGGTTGGCGCGCATGAGGTCTATGCCCTCACCGATCTCTGCGAGCTTTCGGTCGAGATTGGCCTGCAGGCCCTCTATGTCCCCCAAATACTCCTGCCTGTCACCAATCCTTTCGACAAGAAGAGCGCGTTTGGCCGCCAGTGTGTTGACCGCCTCGCGGTAAGGAGCAAGATAGCGCTCGTCGCCGGTCAGGAGAAAACCGCGCTGCCCCGTCTCGGCATCCTGCACTGTTGTCAGCACATCCAGAATCGAAGCGCGCAGCCGCCGCAACGAGGCAGTTTCCTGCGAATATTCATTGTTGGCCTGCACCAGCCATAGCGATGTTGCCACCATGCCGACGAGCAGAGCAACGCCTATTCCCAGCATGATGAGTGTTCGGCGAATGAACGCAGATAATTTTGCCAACGAATGCCCCGCAGTTTTTAAGCTGTTTCGTAAGTAATCCGCCAGCGATGCCTTATGCAAGACGTTGGTGCATCAATGGTCGAGTTGTTCACTTTTATCGAACAGAGGCGGTGACGATTCTCGCGATGTAAGCGGACTCTGTGGGTGGAAGAAAAAAAAAAAGCCCGCCAGCAATGCGCCGACGGGCCGATTTTCTTGAAGGAATTGACGCCTGCTTAGAGGTTACGCCCGATATCGAGGAATTTTTGGCGACGCTCTGCGCGCAGCTGTGTTCCAGATTGCGGGATCAGTTCCTTCAGTGCTGCCTCGATCGTCTTGCCGGTCGCATCGATGACCTTGGCAGGGTCGCGATGCGCGCCGCCCATCGGCTCGGGAATGATAGCGTCGATGACGCCGAGACCCTTCAGATCATCCGAGGTGATCTTCATGTTGGTTGCTGCTTCCTTGGCGCGGGTGGAATCGCGCCAGAGGATGGAGGCTGCACCTTCCGGTGAGATAACCGAATAGATCGCGTGCTCAAGCATGTAGACGCGGTTGCCGGTGGCGATGGCGATTGCACCGCCCGAGCCGCCTTCACCGATGACGACCGATACGATAGGAACTTTCGCGTTGAGGCACATTTCCGTCGAGCGCGCGATGGCCTCAGCCTGGCCTCGTTCTTCGGCGCCAACGCCCGGATAGGCTCCGGCCGTGTCGATCAGCGTGACGACGGGCAGCGAGAAACGATCCGCCAGTTCGAGAACACGGATGGCCTTGCGGTAACCTTCAGGCCGAGGGCTGCCGAAATTGTGCTTCAGGCGTGACTTTGTGTCGCTGCCCTTTTCCTGGCCGATAATCGCAACGGGCTGGCCGTTGAACCGAGCAAGACCTGCCTGGATCGCTGCGTCCTCGGCAAATTTGCGGTCGCCGGCCAGCGGCGTGAAGTCCGTGAACAGGGCCTTGGCATAGTCCACGAAGTGCGGACGCTGCGGATGCCGCGCGACCTGCGTCTTCTGCCAGGCGTTAAGCTTGGAGTAGATGTCCTGCATCGCGTCCTGGACGCGGCTTTCAAGGCGTGAGATCTCCTCCGAGGTATCTATACTCTCGTCTTCGGCAGCGAGTTTCTTTAACTCGAGAATCTTGCCTTCCAGGTCAGAGATAGGTTTTTCGAAGTCGAGGTAGTTGTGCATGAGATCCGTTTCCGATCGTTTTGCGCAAGGTTTGACCGGGTGGTCCCGGCGGTTCCGGTCGCTCTATTCAAGGTTTTTGGCCTGTTTGGCAAGAGGGTGGTGCGTTTGTACCAGCTCTTGAAGCCGTTCTTCCAGCACATGTGTATAGATTTGTGTCGTTGAAATGTCCGAATGGCCCAGCAGTTCCTGCACTGCGCGCAGGTCTGCACCGTTCTGGAGAAGGTGGCTGGCAAAGGCGTGGCGCATGACATGCGGCGATATTGCCGATGGCGAGAGCCCCGCGCGGATGGCAATGTCCTTGAGGTCGCGGGCAAAGACCTGCCGGGGGAGATGCCCCTCCTTGCCACTGGAAGGAAAAAGCCAAGGGCTTTCCGGCTCACCTTCCTTTTTTGGAACAAGGGCGGATCTCGCCCGGTCATAAGCTTCCATCGCCTTTATGGCCGCCCGCGACAGCAGCACCATACGGTCCTTGTTGCCCTTGCCACGGATCATCAGAAACCGACCGTCATGACGCAGAACCTTGGCTGGCAGCGATACGAGTTCGCTGACGCGCATTCCCGTGGCGTAAAGCAATTCCAGCAGGAGATGCATCCGGATACGGGAAATCTGCCCCGGCCCTTCTGTTTCGGCTTCCTTCGATGCCTGCGCAAGAAGCGTCGTAACGTCTGCCACGCTCATAATTTTTGGAAGAGGGCGTCCTTTTTTGGGTGCGTCCAATATGCCGGTCGGATCGTCGCCACGCAGCCCTTCCGAATAGAGGAACTTGTAGAACTGCCGCATGCAGGACAGGCGACGGGCCTGCGAAGACGAGGCAAAGCCGTTGGCAGAAAGAGATTCGAGATAGGCGGAAAGATCGCTGGTCGTAGCCTCTGATATCGCGATGTTGCGACGATTGAGAAAGTCTCGCATGTCGGTAAGGTCGCGCTCGTAGGATGAGAGCGTGTTTGCCGCTGCCCCTCGCTCCGCACTCATCATTTCCAGAAAACTGTCGAGCCTTGCGGCGTCCTGACTGGCCATTGAAGGGATTTTCCGTCGTCAGGGCGTGGGTGGATTGAGGCGCTCGGATGGTATCCGCACCGTCACTTCACGCGGCTTCGGTTCCACCAGCATCACCAGCGACACCATGCTGCCGTAGATGATGCCAGCGATGGCTGCCAGCACGAACAGGAAACGGAAGAGGGTGGGCATGGACACTCCGGTGCACGTGTTGGGCGACATATGAGATGCGGTTTGGGGAAGGACAAGGCCGAGGTCCGGTTATCCTTCGCGTGTTTCATATGATTCTCTTTCTATAAGGCGCAATTAGGCTTGACGCTTGGTAAACATTTGCAGATACCGATGCCAAACGGGCCATCATTCATGAGCGAAACCAACATAACGGTCCACCCCGGCACGGGTGGGAAAAGTCTGGGCGAAAGAGCACGAGCCAAGCTCGGCAGACGAAACCTCGTTTTTGTGGGTTTGATGGGGGCGGGCAAATCCGCCATCGGTCGGCTTGTTGCCCAGCAACTCAAAATCCCCTTTGTCGATACGGATGTCGAAATCGAGCGCGTATCGCGCATGACGATATCGGAACTGTTTACCGCTTACGGGGAAGACGAGTTTCGCGCGCTGGAAATGCGTGTCATCAAGCGGCTGCTGCGTGCCGGACCAAAGGTCGTGTCTACTGGCGGTGGCGCGTTCGTGAATGAAGCGACCCGCAGACAGATCAAGCGCAGCGGCGTTTCCATCTGGCTGAAAGCCGATCTGGACGTTCTCTGGGAGCGGGTCAACAAGCGCGATCACCGGCCGCTTCTCAAGACCGAGAACCCCAAGGCAACCCTGTTGGGGTTGATGGAGAGGCGCTATCCTATTTACGGGGAAGCCGACATAACGATTGAATCACGCGATGTCCGCAAGGAGATCATCGTGAATGAAGTCCTGCAGGCAATTGCAGGGGCAGAACAGAAGGCCTCATCATGACCGTCCACGAAACCATTGAAGAACGTCTTGTTCACGTACCGCTTGGGGAACGCGCCTATGACATCTTGATTGGTCCGGGTCTGATAGGCCGCGCAGGCGGTGAGATTTCCTCTCGCCTGAAAGGAAAGCGCGCCGCCATCGTAACGGATGAGCATGTCGCACCGCTTTACCTCGAAGCTTTGATGGATGGTCTGCAGACCGATGGTATCGAGGCGGTTTCGCTGACGCTTCCGGCTGGTGAAAAGACCAAGAGCTTCGATCATCTGGTAACCGTATGCGACACCGTGCTTGCTGCGCGTATCGAGCGTAACGATGCCGTCATCGCACTAGGCGGCGGCGTTATCGGCGATCTGGCGGGGTTTGCGGCTGGCATCGTGCGTCGTGGCGTGCGCTTCGTGCAGATACCGACGTCTCTTCTGGCGCAGGTGGATTCATCCGTCGGCGGCAAGACCGGTATCAATTCGCGTCACGGCAAGAACCTTCTTGGCGTATTCCACCAGCCCGACCTCGTCCTTGCGGATACGGCGGTGCTCGATACGCTGAGCCCGCGGGAGTTTCGCGCCGGTTATGCGGAGGTGGTTAAATACGGTCTGATCGACAAGCCTGAATTTTTTGAATGGCTGGAGAAGAACTGGAACGAGGTTCTCTCAGGTGGACCAGCCCGAATTCAGGCGATTGCTACAAGCTGTCAGGCCAAATCAGATGTCGTCGTGGCGGATGAAAAAGAAAATGGCGTCCGTGCGCTGCTCAATCTCGGCCACACTTTCGGCCATGCTCTGGAGGCGGCGACGGAATATAACAGCGAGCGCCTCGTGCATGGTGAAGGCGTTGCCATCGGTATGGTGCTCGCGCACGAATTTTCCGCACGTCTGAACCTGGCCAGCCCGGATGATGCGGCAAGGGTAAGAGCACATCTTGAGGCTGTCGGATTGCCGACGACCATGAAAGATATCCCCGGCAAGCTTCCCGATGTGGAGATGCTGATGACGGCCATCGCCCAGGATAAGAAGGTCAAGGGCGGTAACCTGACCTTCATCCTCACCCACGGTATCGGCAAGTCATTTGTTGCCAATGATGTGCCTGCTTCGGAAGTAAGATCCTTCCTCGGCGAAAAGCACCCCGGCTAACAACACATCGTCAAAAACGCGTCTTTTCTCCGGGCGCTGCAATTTCCAGCGCGAGTGCGTGCAGGCCGGCATCCAGTTCCGGCTTCAGCACTTCATTGAGCGCGCGATGCCGGTCGACGCGTGACTTGCCGGAAAAGCTTTCCGATACTATCTGAACACGCATATGGGTCTCACCCGTTCCGGTGATATCCGGATGATGTCCGGCGTGCATGTGGCTTTCGTCGAAGACGTTGAGCCGAACCGGCGAAAACGCCTCGTTGAGCTTGTTTTGAATACGCTCGCGCAAGGACATGTGTTCGGACTCCAAATCACTGTTGATCATAAAAAGGGGCTACCTAGAAACCCGTAACATTCTGCTTTGTCAATTCTTGTTGTGCGCGTTTTCGCGCACCATAATCAGGATATCATGAAACTGGATTCGAAATACTTCGACCGCATTCGCACGCGCCGTAAACGGGAGCGGGAGCCTGAGGTACAGGCCCCGACATGCCAGTGGGATGGCTGCGACAAGCCGGGCGTTCATCGCGCTCCCGTCGGCCGCAATGCCGAGGGGCAGTTTTTCATGTTCTGTTTTGAGCATGTGAAGGATTACAATAAAGGCTACAACTATTTCTCCGGCCTGTCTGATAGTGAAATTGCGCGTTATCAGAAGGAAGCGATAACCGGCCATCGCCCTACCTGGACGGTGGGCGTGAACAAGACCGCGAGCGATAGCCCGCTGCATTCCACCCTGCGTTCGGGTGCTGCCAATGCCCGTATCCGTGATCCGTTCGGCTTTGCGGGGCAGGGGCGCTCGGGCGGCCCGCGTTATCAGCAAAGCCGCAAACTCAAGACGCTGGAACAAAAAGCCTTCGATACGCTTGGTCTTTCTGTGAACGCCAAGCCTGAAGAGATCAAAAGGAGCTATAAGGACCTGGTGAAAAAACATCATCCTGATGCCAATGGCGGCGATCGCGGATCGGAAGAACGTTTTCGTGCTGTAATTCAAGCCTACCAATTGTTAAAGCAATCCGGTTTCTGCTAAGCCCTTTCATGTGATCGCCTGAAAGATATGTGGCCGGGTGGCTGCTACCCGCCTTGGAGACGTTATGAGCAAAATTGACCTCGATATTACCAATCTGCCGGACACGACCGTTTCGGTGCGTGAAGTCTTCGGTATCGACTCGGACCTGCGTGTGCCCGCTTATTCGCAGGGCGATGCCTATGTTCCTGATCTCGACCCGGATTACCTGTTTGACCGCGATACGACGCTCGCCATTCTCGCGGGGTTTGCCCACAATCGTCGCGTGATGGTGTCAGGCTTCCACGGTACCGGCAAGTCGACCCATATCGAGCAGGTCGCAGCACGGCTCAACTGGCCTTGCGTTCGCGTCAATCTGGACAGCCATGTCAGCCGTATCGATCTCGTCGGCAAGGACGCCATCGTGCTGAAGGACGGCAAGCAGGTAACCGAATTCAAGGACGGTATCCTCCCCTGGGCCTATCAGCACAATGTCGCGCTGGTCTTCGATGAGTATGATGCCGGACGCCCTGACGTGATGTTCGTTATCCAGCGTGTTCTGGAATCCTCTGGACGCCTGACCTTGCTCGACCAGAGCCGTGTTATCCGTCCTCACCCCGCTTTCCGCATTTTCGCGACGGCGAACACCGTAGGTCTGGGTGATACGACCGGTCTCTACCACGGTACGCAGCAGATCAACCAGGCGCAGATGGACCGCTGGTCCGTCGTCACGACGCTGAACTACCTGCCGCATGAGCAGGAAGTGAACATCGTCGTTGCCAAGGTGAAGAGCCTCGACAATCCAAAGGGTCGTGAGACTGCGTCCAAGATGGTCCGGGTTGCGGATCTTACCCGCTCGGCCTTCATCAATGGCGATCTTTCCACGGTCATGAGCCCGCGTACGGTCATTACCTGGGCGGAAAACGCGGAAATATTCGGCGATGTCGCCTTTGCCTTCCGCGTGACCTTCCTCAACAAGTGCGACGAGCTGGAGCGGACGCTCGTGGCCGAGCAGTACCAGCGCGCATTCGGTGTTGAGCTGAAGGAAAGCGCCGCAAACATCGTTCTGAGCGCCTGATATTCCCCGGTTTACCGGAGAGCATCACCGATGAGTTGAAGACGTCACCCGCAAGCCGTTTGGCTTTGGGTGACGTTCAGAATCGACAGGAAAGACAATGGCAGGCCGTGGCGACAATGTAAGACCCAAGTCGGGTATGGTGATCGATGCCGAACCTTTGCGTCAGGCCATCACCGGATGCGTGCGGTCGATTGCCGGTGATGCCGAAGTCGAGGTTGTTTTCGCCAATGAGCGGCCCGGTCTGGCAGGCGAGCGGATGCGCCTGCCTGAAATCTCCAAGAAGCCCACTGCGCAGGAGATTGCGGTTACCCGCGGCCTGGGTGATTCCATGGCATTGCGCCTCGCCTGCCATGATAGCGATATTCACGCGAACATGGCCCCGCAGGGGGCGGATGCACGGCTGATCTTCGATGCTGTGGAGCAGGCGCGGGTCGAGTCCATCGGCGCGCGGCGGATGCCGGGAATGGCATCGAATATCCGTGCGATGAATACGGAAAAATACGCCAAGGCCAATTTCGTCAACATCAACACGCAGGAAGATGCGCCACTGGCGGAAGCTGTCGCCATGATGGTGCGTGAGCGCCTCACAGGCGAAAAGCCGCCGGAAAGCGCCGGCAAGGTGCTGGATCTCTGGCGCCCCTTCATCGAGGGCAAGGCGGCGGCTGATCTTGAGGATTTGTCCAAGGTCGTCGAAGACCAGAAGGCTTTTTCGAAGCTCATCCGCAAGATGCTGACGTCCATGGAGATGGCTGAGGATTTCGGCGACGAAGACGATCAGCCCGAAAGCGAAGAGGCCGAAACCGACGAAGACCAGCCAGCCAGCAACGAGACGCAGGAAGAGCAGGTCGAGGAAGAAGCCGGTTCCGATGCTGCCCCCGCCGAGGAAAGCGAAGCTTCCCAGGAGCAGATGGAAGACGGCGAGATGGACGGCGCCGAGATGTCCGAAGACGAAATGTCCGACGACCTCGACGAGGATTCCGAGACGCCGGGCGAGACCCGTCGGCCAAACAGCCCCTTCGACGACTTCAACGAAAAGGTTGACTACCGCATCTTCACGCAGGAGTTCGACGAGGAAATCCACGCCGAGGAGCTTTGCGATGACGCGGAACTGGATCGCCTTCGTGCTTTCCTCGACAAGCAGCTCGCCCATCTTCAAGGGGCAGTCGGGCGTCTGGCCAACCGCTTGCAGCGCCGCCTGATGGCGCAGCAGAACCGCTCCTGGGATTTCGATCTGGAGGAGGGGTACCTCGATCCCGCACGTCTGGTGCGTCTGATCATCGATCCCATGCAGCCGCTTTCCTTCAAGAAGGAACGCGACACGAAGTTCCGCGACACTGTCGTTTCGCTTGTCATCGACAATTCTGGCTCCATGCGTGGCCGTCCCATCACCGTGGCTGCCACCTGCGCCGATATTCTGGCGCGGACGTTGGAGCGCTCGGGCGTAAAGGTCGAGATTTTGGGGTTCACGACGAAGGCCTGGAAGGGCGGACAGTCGCGGGAGCAATGGCTTGCGGGCGGTAAACCGCCATCGCCCGGTCGCTTGAACGACCTGCGGCACATCATTTACAAGTCGGCAGACGCGCCTTGGCGGCGTGCACGTCGCAACCTCGGCCTCATGATGCGCGAGGGGCTTCTCAAGGAGAATATCGACGGCGAGGCTTTGATGTGGGCGCATAATCGCCTCATCAACCGTCCTGAACAGCGCAAGATCATGATGATGATTTCAGATGGTGCGCCGGTTGATGACTCGACTCTCTCAGTCAACCCCGGCAATTATCTGGAGCGCCACCTGCGCGCCGTTATCGAGCAGATCGAAACGCGTTCATCCGTGGAACTGCTGGCCATCGGCATCGGACATGATGTGACGCGCTACTATCGTCGTGCGGTCACGATCGTGGATGCCGATGAACTTGCGGGCGCCATGACGGAACAGCTGGCTGCATTGTTCGAGGACACGAGCACTGCGCCGCGTCGTGGCAGCAGGATGCGCCGTGCAGGCTAGGCCTTTTCGCGCATCTACTTTGTTGCGATCCTTGTGTCGGTTGGTCGGTAACACGGCCGCTGTCGTCGCCTTGCCGTTCTTCACCTTTGCTCCGTCGAAAATGGCCGCTTCGACGCTGGACGTGGAGGTGCGGTCTAAACCCATCGTGGCTTTCAGCACCAAGTCGAGCCAGAAGCGCTTCGGCCAGCTGGAATTCGTCGGCGGCTTGATTTTCACGTCGCCTGAGCCTTTGTTCGGTGCCATTTCCAGCATTCGTTTTCTACCTGACGGCAAAGACTTCATTGCGGTGCTGGACACAGGCCACTGGATGAGTGGACAGGTCGAACGCAATGCCGATGGTGTTCTGTCCGGTCTTTCCCATGTCAAAATAGATCCCATCCTCGACGAGACAGGGAACGAGGCACGTCGCAAGCGCGACATGGATGCTGAGGGACTGGCAGTGCGGGGAGATACTGCCTTCGTCAGCTTCGAGCAGTTCCCACGCATCGGTGTGTTTTCAACGAAGAACCTTGCAGCTGCAACGCCCACCAGCAAAGTGCCGCACCTTCTTCCTGATCAGGAACTCAGGCGCAACGCCGGTTTGGAGACGCTTGTGCTTTCGCCAGCATCGAGCCCGCTTCAGGGTGCACTCGTCACCGTCACAGAGGCGAGTGTCGACACTCGTGGCAATCTCTACGCCGCTGTTCTGGACGGACCTCGAAAGGGTCTTTTCTTCGTTGCCAAGGATGCTTCCTTTTCAGTGACGGACGGCGCGTTTCTGGAAAATGGCGACTTGCTTCTGCTTGAGCGCCGCTTCAATCTCGCAGAAGGCGTGGGCATGCGGCTGCGCAGAATTTCTGCCGACACGATCAAACCCGGCGCAGTCGTCGATGGACCCATCCTGTTGGAAGCCGATCTCGCGTACCAGATCGACAATATGGAGGGGCTGGATGTGGTGAAAGGTGCCGATGGCTCGACCCGCCTGATCTTCGTTTCAGACGACAACCATTCCTTCTTGCAGCGCAGTCTCATGCTTGAATTCAAGCTCACCGACTAGATTGATTGCGCTTAAATGCGACTGGCTGGATGTTGCGTTGAACGAGAGCTATTCGAAATAGCTTACATATTACAGTAATTTAATATTATGCGGGCTTCCGTTTTGAGCTGTTGCGGCGTTAAGTGCTCAACAGGAAGAGCGGTGGCTGCACCGTTTGATCGGCTCTCATCGGATGCGTTCCCCGGAGCCGACACTGCCAGCCCCTCACGTCCTACCTGATTTTTTATGAAGTAACGAAATGCCGTCGTCCCGGTAGGGCGCAAGCGATCCTGAGCTGGGCTAGGCTCCGCTGATGGACGCTTGTGGAAATGCGCCTTTTGTCCATCGGATAAGCCTCATTCAAGGACCTCCGCATGAAATACGTCGTCACGATCCTCGTTGTTGCTGCTCTGTCTCTATTGGTTTTCGTTTATCGCAGCGAATTCGAAGCCTATCTGCCTGGCTGGGTCGCTCACCCATCCGGGGGCTCGCAGGGGGCTGTCTCAACCGCCAGCGCTGCGGCGGGTAATGGTGGACGACATGGCGGCGGAGGGGGGCAGGGGCAAGGCCGCTCCGTGACGGTCACCACGGCTGTTGCCAAGAGCGGCTCCATTCCTGTTTTGCGTCAGACAATCGGCACCATCGTGCCGGTTGAATCGACTGCACTGACCAGCCCGATTTCGGGCATCGTCGCAAACGTGCTCGCAAAGGACGGTTCGGAGGTCCGAAAGGGCGATCTTCTGATCCAGTTGGATGACCGCACAATAAGGGCGAATATTCAACGCGACGAAGCGCAATTGGCAAAGGATCAGGCGATCCTCGATTCAGCCAATTCAACATTGTCCAGAGTTGAAACCCTGAGCAAATCCGGCGTCGATACACAGCAGCAGTTCAGCGATGCCGCCGCAACGGCAAAGCAGGCGGCAGCAACGGTACAAGTCGACCAGGCAAATCTGGCCGCAGACAATGTCACCCTTTCCCAGACGCAGATCCGCGCGCCTTTCGATGGCAAGTTGGGGGCCGTGCTGCTTTCGGCAGGCGCTTACGTCGCGCCGGGCGCGGATGTCGTGCTGCTGACGAAAATGAAGCCTGTCTATGCCGAATTCTCTTTGCCGGAGCCGGATCTCGATCTTGTCCGCGCCAATTATGCGAGCAAAACGCTGACGGCTGAAGTCCATTCGACGCAGGACAATAGCAACGCCTCTTCAGGCGATATCGTCTTCATCGACAACAATGTCGACGCCGCCTCCGGCACGTTCAAACTGCGCATGCTGCTCGACAACCAGGCGGAAAACTTCTGGCCGGGGCAATCCCTCAAAGTCATCGTCAGCGCGGGCAAAATGGACAATCTCGTGACCGTGCCGATGGTTGCGCTTCAACCGCAGTCGGGTGGCTATGTCTCCTTCGTGGTCAAGCCGGACAAGACGGTTGAGAAGAGAAAGGTCACGCTTGCGCTAAGCAGTGGTAATCTGGCTGGCGTTTCCCAGGGCCTTTCTGATGGAGAGCAGGTAGTAACGGAGGGGCAGGCAAGTCTGGTCGAAGGCACGCGGGTGACCGTCAATGCACCCCGGTCTGGTGCTAACGATCCGAAGGCGGAAATATCGCAAAACGGTGTCTCGCTATGAATATCTCCGAGATATTCATCCGCCGCCCGGTCGCAACCATTTTGCTCATCATCGGTGTGCTTTTGGCCGGTGCCGCAGCCTATCGGAACTTGCCGGTTGCTGCTCTTCCGCAGGCGGATTTCCCGACAATCAACGTGTCCGCCCAACTGGCGGGTGCGGCTCCCGATACGATGGCAAGCTCGGTTGCCACGCCACTCATCAAGCAGTTCGAAACAATAGCCGGTATCGATACGATCACGGCAAGCTCGTCGCTCGGTAACACGCAGATCACCATACAGTTCAACCTGTCGAGAAATATCGATGCCGCCGCAGCCGATGTGCAGGCAGCAATTGCACGTGCCCAGAGGCAGCTGCCCGATAACATGACGACGCCGCCCAGTTATCGAAAGGCCAATCCTGCGGATGCGGCGGTGGTTATTCTGGCGCTGACGAGCGATGGCGCCGATCTTACCAAGATGGATGATCTTGCGGAGAATATCATTTCGCCCGCGTTGTCGACCATATCAGGCGTCGCGCAGGCGCAGATATTCGGCGCTAAGACCTATGCGGTGCGAATAGAGGTCGATCCCTCCAGGCTGGCCAGCCGTGGCCTGTCGCTAGAGGGGCTGTCGAACACGCTGGCGGCAGCCAACGACCAGTCGCCAGTGGGCACGCTGCAGAACTCCTCGCAAGCCCTGACCGTGAAGGCCTCCACGCAGCGCACGGACGCGTCGTCATTCCGCACACTGATCATCGCCAACCCGAATGGCAGGGCCGTGCGGCTGCAGGATGTTGCTACCGTCAATGACAGTGTCGAAGTGCTCAATCAGGGCAGCTGGCTTGATGGAACCCCCGCCATCGTTCTTGCCGTGCAGCGGCAACCGGGGGCAAACACCGTTCAGGTCGTTGATGCCATCAAGGCAAAACTTCCGGAGTTGCAGGCAAACATGCCGGCGGATATGCAAATCCACGTCGTCAACGATGCTTCGGTTTCCATCCGGGCTGCGGTGGCAGATGTGGAGACGACGCTGATGGTGACGCTGGGACTCGTGGTCCTCGTCATCTACCTGTTTCTGCGGCAGGTCTGGGCAACGCTCATCCCGGCAATTGCGGTGCCGCTATCTCTTGTCGCGACGTTGGGCGCCATGTATGCGCTTGGATTTTCCATCGACAATATTTCGCTGCTTGGCCTGACGCTTTCGGTCGGTCTGGTGGTGGACGATGCCATCGTGATGCTGGAAAATATCGTCCGCAAGGTCGAAGAGGGCATGCCCGCGTTTCAAGCCGCCGTCGAAGGCAGCAAGGAAGTGACGGGCACGATTATCTCCATGTCGATTTCCCTCGTTGCCGTGTTTCTGCCGATCCTGCTGATGGGCGGCATTGTCGGACGCGTTCTCAATGAATTTGGTGTGGTCGTCACGCTCGCGATCATGGCTTCGGCAATCGTCTCTCTTACGGTCACGCCCATGCTGGCGGCACGGCTGCCACATCACCAGGCGCCTGACCATGCCAGGAAAACACTCTTCGATCGCGCGACAGACGGCTACAGCAGGTCCGTTGGCTGGTGCCTCAATCATCGCTTGCTGGTCATGTTGATGTTTGTGATGACGTTGGTCGGCTCCGGCTGGATGTTTGCCAGCCTTGCGCACAGCTTCTTTCCAACCGAGGATCTTGGTTTGCTGACGGTTTCGACGCAGGCCCGACAGGACATTTCCTACAAGGCCATGAGCGAATTTCAGGCAAGGGCGGCGGCAATCGTCTCTGCCGATCCTGCTGTCGCGCACGTAACCTCCACGCTCGGGTCCGGCCCCGGTGGTTCGGCACTCAATTCCGGCAACCTGCTTGTCCAGCTCAAGCCCGCCGATGAGCGACCGGCGCTGGCGGTAACGCTGAATGATCTCAGGCACGCGCTATCAGGCATAGCGGGCTTGCGAACCTTTATCACGCCGCAGCAGAGCTTGCGCTTTGGCGGGCGCAGCACCCAGAGCCAATATCAGGTCGTGTTGCAATCCATCGATGCCGCGGCGGCACGCCAATGGTCCCAGACGTTGGCAGATGCCATGCGTTCGGACTCCGCCCATTTCGTCGATGTTGCTTCCGATCTGCAGGACAGTGCCCTGCAAGCCCATATCGATGTCGACAATGATCGTGCCAACAGCCTCGGCGTCACCTCGCAAACCATTCGAAAAACGCTTGAGGCGGCATTTGGCAGCTATGTCGCAACGCAGATCCAGACAACCGGAAACAGTTATGATGTGATCGTGGAATATGATCAGTCACTGGAGTGGACGGAGCAATCGCTCGGCGCGATAAGGGTTTCATCGGCATCGGGCGCTCTGGTTCCAATATCCAGCTTTGCAACAATATCCCGTGTATCAGGACCGGTAACGGTGAACCAGACCGGCCAGCTTACCTCCTTGACGCTTTCGTTCAACCTTCCTGCGGGCGTATCGTTGGGCGATGCGACAGCGCAGATCGACTTGCTCAAACAGCAGATACAACTCCCATCCACCGTTACGACAAACCTTGCCGGAGCCGCCCAGATATTCAAGCAAACGAGCGACAGCACCGGCCTGCTCATCGGCGCTGCAGTTCTGACGATCTATATCGTGCTTGGGGTTTTCTATGAAAGCTTCCTCCACCCGCTGACAATCCTGTCCGGTCTGCCATCGGCCGCATTTGGTGCCTTGTTGACGCTGAAGCTTTTCGGTTTCGACCTCTCCATCATTGCGCTGATCGGTTTGCTGATGCTGATCGGCATCGTCAAAAAGAACGCGATCATGATGATCGATGTCGCGCTGACATTGCAGCGGGAGGAAAACATGCCCACGCTGAAAGCGATCCATGAGGCGGCCGTCCGGCGGTTGCGACCCATTATGATGACCACCTTCTGCGCTCTCTTCGGTGCACTTCCTGTAGCGCTTGGAACAGGTGCGAGTTCGGAGCTCAGGCAGCCACTTGGCGTGGCCGTCGTCGGCGGTCTCATCGTCAGCCAGATATTGACGCTCTTCATGACGCCGGTCGTGTTCGTTGAGATTGAGCGCCTGTCCGATGTGATCAAATCGCTGTGGGGTCCTGTCGCACGACGGCCGGTTGTCAATGCCACACATGACGCCAGCCGGACCTGAGGAGTCTTTGATTTTCTAGGGCTAATGCCAATTTCCGCTCGTTTGCCCGTGAGAACTAATGCATTTACCCTACTTGCGGACATGTGGGAAAGTGCTAACGTCTCACGCAACACGGCCATAGTTCCGGGAAAGTAGAACGATATGGCACTGCAGGATTTCGCATCCACCAATATAACATCTCTTTCGGGCCTGACTGAAGCCATTGCAAGAATTGCACGGGCGCGGAAACGTGAAGAGGTTGTCGAAACTGTGCGCGCCTCTGCCCGAGGCCTGGTGGGTTGTGACGGCATTGCAATCATCCGTCGAGATCGCGATCTTTGCCATTACATCGAGGAAGACGCCATCGGCCCGCTTTGGAAAGGGCGGAAATTTCCGGTCGCCTCCTGCATCAGCGGCTGGGCTATGTCGAATAGAAAGACTGCGGTCGTTCCTGATGTCTCCAAGGATGAACGTGTCCCTCAAGACCTTTATTCAGGCACATTCGTCAAAGCCTTGATCATGGCACCCGTTGGTGCCGACAATCCTGGCGGTGCTACGGGCGCTATCGGTGCCTATTGGTCGCATCCCTATGAGGCTACTCAGTGGGAAATCGATACGTTGGAGGCGTTGGCCAGTGCAGCAGCTTCGGCTTTTGAAACCGTTGATCTGATCGGATCGCTTTCGAACGATCTGGCACAGGCGCGCAGCCTCTTGCCTGATTACAGCGATGACCGGGGTGATTTGTCGAAGGATGTGGAACGCGTCGCTGGCATCAGTGCGGTCCCGGTCATTCTGGATGTTGTCCTACGCATGACAGGCATGGGCTTCGCCGCTGTCGCGCGCGTCACGAAAGACAGATGGATTACCTGCCTGTCGGTCGATCATTTTGGTTTTGGCCTGAAGCCCGGGGATGAATTGCCGATTGAAAGTACATTGTGCAATGAAATCCGCGATCATCGCGAGGCGGTGGTGTTTGACGATGCCGAAGTCGATCCGTTGTACAAGGATCATCACACGCCGCGTCTTTATGGATTGCGCAGTTACATCTCCGTGCCGATTATCCTTTCCAACGGTCAGTTTTTTGGCTCTCTTTGTGCCATCGACCCCAAGCCTGCCAAGGTGAACAATCCTCAGGTACTTGGTGCCTTGAGGCTTTTTGCGGAACTGATCGGACACCATCTCGATGCGGATGAAAGGCTGAAAGCGGCTGAGCAATCGCTTGAGCGTGAGCGGCAAGTGTCCGAATTGCGCGAACAATTCATCGCGGTGCTGGGCCATGACCTGCGTAACCCCATCGCTGCCGTGGACGCTGGCACCTCGCGCCTTATCAAGGAAGGATGGACTGAGCGTAGTCCGCTTATCCTGAAATTGATGAAGGCAAGCATAGGGCGCATGGGAGGTCTGGTGGATAATGTCATGGACCTGGCACGCGCACGGCTGGGCGGCGGCATTTCGCTCGACCTGGGCGAACACGATATCGCAACCACCCTTTCACATGTCATAGACGAACTTCTTGTGGCTCATCCCGAGCGAAAGATCGACATCAACGTCAACCTTTCGACGCCGATGCGCATAGACCGCTTGCGGATCGCCCAGATGTTTTCCAATCTTGTCTCGAACGCTTTGACGCATGGCGTTGAAGATGGGCCCATAACGGTCACGGGAGCTCTGGCGGATGGATTGCTGCGTCTGTCGGTCAGCAATCAGGGCGAGCCGATCCCGCCGGACACGATGGAAAAACTGTTCCAACCATTCCGGCGAGGCGATGTGCGCCCCACTATGCAGGGATTGGGGCTGGGGCTCTATATCGCTTCCGAAATCGCCAAGGCGCATAAGGGCACGATTACCGTTCATTCCGACCACGCGGAAACCCGCTTTACCTTCGAAATGCCTGTTTCCGCAGCCTGACGGTCAACGACGTTGATGGCGCCTCAGTCGAGACGCCGTCCTTCGCTGTCGAAAAGGTGGAAACGCGCCGGGTCGGCGGTTATTCTCAGCTTTTCCCCGATCTCTATCGCAGAGCGGCCCGGTACGCGGAAAACGATGGCGCTGCCATCCGCCATCTCCCCGTGAACGTAGCTTTCTGCTCCTACCAACTCAACGGCAGCAACCTCGACATCGATCTTGAAGGGGCTGCTCGACGTTTCATCGGCAATGACGATATCTTCCGGGCGGATACCGATTGTCTTTGCACTCGACGGGATCATCCCATTATCAGGCGCTTTCCACGCCGCTCCGTCGAGCGGCAACAGGTTCATCGAGGGGGAGCCGATGAAGGTTGCCACAAAACTGGTTGCTGGCTTTTCATAGAGTTCAATGGGTGTTCCAACCTGCTCGATGCGCCCGGCGTTGAGAACGACAAGCCGGTCTGCAAGCGTCATTGCCTCCATCTGGTCGTGGGTCACATAGATGCTGGTTGTCGCCAGAGAGCGCTGCAAACGGCGGATTTCGACGCGCATCTGGACGCGAAGCTTTGCATCGAGGTTCGACAGAGGCTCATCGAACAGGAATGCCGATGGCTTGCGCACGATCGCACGCCCCATGGCGACACGTTGGCGCTGGCCACCGGAAAGCTGGCGCGGCTTGCGTTCAAGGAACTGCTCGATTTCCAGCGCACGTGCCGCCTCGGTGATACGCCGATCGATCTTGTCCTTCGGTGTGTTCCGGTTTTTCAAACCATAGGCCAGGTTCTGGCGCACCGTCATATGCGGGTAGAGCGCGTAGTTCTGGAACACCATGGCGATGTCGCGTTCTGCTGGCTCCAGATCGTTGACCCGTTTGCCGGCAATATGGACATCTCCGCCGCTGATGCTTTCCAGCCCGGCAACCATGCGCAAAAGCGTCGATTTTCCGCAGCCGGATGGGCCCACGAGGACGATCATTTCGCCATCCTGAATGCTCAGCGAAACACCTTTGATCGCCTCGACATTGCCGCCATAGACCTTGCGGACGTCCTTGAGTTCGATAGTTGCCATTACTTTTCAGTCTCCACCAAGCCTTTTACAAACCAGCGCTGCATCAACACCACGACGAGAACCGGAGGAATGATCGCAAGGATGGCCGTGACCATCACGTAGTTCCAGGGTGTCGAGGCATCTGCAAAATCCACCATGCGGCGCAGGCCAATTATGATTGTGTTCATTTCGGCGCGATCCGTAACCAGAAGCGGCCACAAATATTGCGTCCAGCCGTAGATGAAGAGGATCACGAAAAGAGCCGCTATGTTCGTCGTTGAAAGCGGAAGCAGGATATCGCGCATGAAGCGGAAAGGTCCGGCATTGTCGATGCGCGCCGCCTCGACCATCTCCCCGGGGATCGTCAGGAAGAACTGACGAAACAGGAATGTTGCGGTCGCGGATGCCATCAAAGGCAAGGTCAGCCCGGCATAGGAATTGAGCAGGCCCAGATCGACGATCACCTTGTAGGTCGGCAGAATACGGACTTCCACCGGCAACATGAGGGTGACGAAGATCATCCAGAAGAAGCCCATGCGGAATGGGAAGCGAAAGAATACGATCGCGAAGGCAGAAAGAAACGAGATCACGATCTTGCCAACCGCAATTGCGATGGCAACGACGAAGCTGTTGAAGAGAAGTCGTTCCAGACTGACCCCAACCACCCGTTCAACGCCGCCGGAAATGGCTTCGTGATAGTTTTCCACGAGGTGTCCGCTGGGCAGAAGCGAAAGTGGTGGTCGCAGGATATCGGTAGATGTCGCCGAAGACGCGATGAATGTGTAGTAGATCGGAAATGCGACGATGATGATGCCGAGGATGAGCATCAAATGCGCCATCAAGGTTGCTATGGGTCGGTTCTGAATCATTGTCTGTCCCTCAACCGTAATGCACGCGTCGCTCGACAAAGCGGAACTGGAAGGCCGTGAGCGCGATGACGATGATCATCAACACAACGGATTGAGCCGCAGACGAGCCGAGATTGAGATTGACGAAGCCGTCGTTGTACACCTTGTAGACGAGCGTTTCCGTAGCCTTCGCGGGGCCACCGCCGGTGACCGAATGAATGATGCCGAACGTGTCGAAGAAGGCATAGACGGTGTTGACGACAAGCAGAAAGAACGTCGTCGGTGCAAGAAGCGGAAAGATGATCGTCCAGAATCTGCGGGCACCGCGCGCACCGTCGATGGCAGCTGCTTCCAGCAGTGATTTCGGGATAGCCTGCAGACCGGCCACGAAGAACAGGAAGTTATAGCTGATCTGTTTCCATGCAGCAGCGGCAACAACCAGTGTCATGGCCTGATTGCCGTCCAGCAACGGATCCCAGGCAATGCCATTGCGGCGCAGGATGTAGGCGAGGGTGCCCATGGCCGGATTGAACATGAACAGCCAGAGCATACCGGCAACCGCAGGCGCCACGGCATAGGGGATGATCATCATGGTGCGGTAAAAATTCTTTCCTCGCACGACAAGATCAGCGGCTGTGGCAAGCAGGAGTGCCACGCCCATCGACAGTAGCGCGGTTGCGATGCTGAAGACGACGGTCACCTGAAGGGCGTGCAGATAGTTCGGGTCGGAAAGGATGTCCGAGAAGTTGGCAAGGCCGACAAAGCTGCTTTGAAGGCCGAAAGGATCTTCCCGCATTGCCGATTGGTACAACGCCTGGCTCGCGGGCCAGAAGAAGAAAATGACGGTGAGCACAATCTGCGGTGCGACCAGAAAATAGGGAAGAATCTTGTTGGGAAAGACAACGCTTTGCACGTCGGGCTCCTTTGAGGCGATGCTGGCAAGCCGATAAAGCCGCGACCTCGATCCCGTAAGGATCTGAACGCTTGACCGGTGAAGACGACATCGCCATAGGCAGATTTGGAACATATGGAACGGTGTGGAATATTTATTCCAGACCGTTCCAGTTCATCGCAGATACGCTTGTACCTGCTGCAATATCAGGCTGGTTTATCGACCGATTGCCTGCTTGATGGCTGCGTTTCCGCGTTCGACTGCCTTGTCCAGGGCGGCCTTGGCGTCCTGCTTGCCAGCCAGCATGTTTTCAAACTCTTCGTTCATGATGTCTCGAACCTGCGGGAGATTGACGAGACGGACACCCTTTGAGTTTTCTGTCGGCGGCTTGCCCATCATCTGCAGAAGCGGCGTTTCGCGTGCCGGGTTCTTCTGGTAGAAGCCGGATGACTTCGTGTCCTCATAGGCTGCAAGCGTGACAGGCATATAGCCCGACACCTGATGCAGGCGCGCTTGGATCTTGGTCTGGGACAGGAAGTGGAAGAATTCCGCAGTGCCCTTGTATTCGTCGTCGGACTTTCCGCCGAAGACCCAAAGGCTCGCGCCGCCGGGAATAGTGTTCTGCGGACGGCCTTCGCCTTCGTAGTAAGGAAGCTGGCCGATGCCGTAGTTCATGCCGCTCTTCACGATATCGCCCAGACCGCCCGAGGATTCCGTGAGAATGCCGCATTCGCTCGACGTGAAGAGTTGCTTGGCTTCCGATGTGCGACCGCCATAGCGGAAGGTTCCGTCCTTGGCCAGATCCGCGATCGCCTGGAAATGCTTGACGAAGGGCTCTGCGTTGAATGCCAGTTTCACGTCCGTGCTGGCCAATCCGTTCTCATTGCTGCCATAGGAAAGGTTGTTCCAGGCTGCAAAGTTTTCGGTCTGAATCCATGTCAGCCACGTAGAGGTAAAGCCGCACGGCGCCGCGCCGCTCGACTTGATCTTCTTTGCGGCTTCGAACACTTCAGGCCATGTCTTTGGCGGATTGTCGGCGTTCAGGCCAGCCTTGGTGAAGATGTCCTTGTTGTAATAAAGAATAGGCGACGATGAGTTGTACGGGAAGGACAGCATGGTGCCGTCTGGCTTCGAATAATAGGCGACGATGCCGGGCAGGTAGTCTGCCTTGTTGAATTTGTAGCCACCCTTCTCCAGCACGTCAGCAACCGGGACGATTGCGCCCTGCGCGCCCATCATCACACCGCTGCCGGCATCGAAGACCTGAATGATGGCAGGAGGCTGCTTGGCGCGAAACGCTGCGATGCCCGCATTGAGCGTTTCACCATAGGTGCCCTTGAAAACCGGCATGATCTTGTAGTTGGACTGGCTTTCGTTGAATTCTTTTGAAAGCTGCTCGACAACTTCGTTGTTCGCGCCAGTCATGGCGTGCCACCACTGGATTTCCGTAGCGGCCATGGCACTTGATGCCATCAGCATAGCAGTAGCAGCGGCTGTAACCGAAGCGAGAACGACTTTCATGGAATTTCCTCCCTGACCATGAACGCAATTACGAAGCGACCGGAATCGCCTCGTTACTCTTTGCTCACTTAATCCAGTAGCCGCAACCCTTTTTTCATCGATTCGACGGCTATGCACATTAGCGCCAGTGAAAATAACGGAAACTCACTGGAAATGGTCGCGAAGAAGGAATGTGGCTGCCCGTTGGGATTTTGTTCTGGGCAGGAATATCGTAAATGGACATATCGATGTGATTGCGGAGACGGGAACGATATGGCTGCGAGCGAAAAGCTGGACGAAAAGGAAAAGCAGACGCACCGCAGGGGTTTTGGGGTTTCAACCGTTTATGAAACGCTTCGCAATGAGATCATCGAACTGAGACTTGCTCCAGGCAGCCCGATCGACGAAGTCCAGCTTTCGGAACGTTTCGAGCTTTCCAGAACACCCATTCGCGAGGCGCTGGTCAAACTGGCGGCGGAAGGTTTGATCACCACATTGACGAACCGCGCGACCATCGTCTCGCAGATCGATTTTCTGGGCCTGCCAGAGTTCTTCGATGCCTTGACGCTCCTGTACCGGGTAACCACAAGGCTGGCTGCCGCCCGGCACAGCGAAGATGACATTGTAAAAATCAGGGCGCTGCAACAGGCATTCGAAACGGCCGTCACCCAGAGGGATGTGCTCGCGATGATCTCGACCAACCGGGATTTCCATATTGCAATCGCCGTGGCAGGCGGAAACCGATATTACACGGAGCTTTTCACGCGCCTGCTGGACGAGGGGCGTCGCATTCTTCGCCTCTATTATTCCTCGTTCAATGACCTCTTGCCGCGCCAATATGTCACCGAGCATGAAGACATGATCAAGGTCATCGTCGAACGTGACATTGAAGGCGCCGACAGAATTGCGCGTGAGCACGCGGACCAGATCGTCCAGCAAATACGATCCTATATTGCCGCAGATGGCCGGGAAAGTCTCAGCCTTTCCCTGTGAAGCCGTCTGGGACGCACGCTCTGTATTTTATTTGTCGACAAGTTGGCGATGCCGTGTTAGGACCCTTGCACGATTGATCGGGCCGCGGCCCCAGCTTCAGCAAGGCGACAAACATGGCAGATTCCATTTTTACTGGCTGTATTCCAGCGCTTATGACGCCCTGCAAGGCAGACCGCACCCCTGATTTCGACTCGCTCGTTAAAAAGGGTAAGGAGCTGATCGCTGCTGGCATGTCGGCGGTTGTCTACTGCGGTTCCATGGGCGACTGGCCGCTGCTGACGGATGAGCAACGGCAGGAGGGCGTGCGTCGGCTGGCAGAAGCCGGTGTTCCCGTTATCGTTGGAACAGGAGCGATCAACACGAAATCCGCTGTCAGCCATGCGGCACATGCGGCCAAGGTTGGCGCCAAGGGCTTGATGGTCATTCCGCGGGTTCTGTCTCGTGGGTCATCAACCGCTGCGCAGAAAGCACATTTTTCCGCTATTCTGGAAGCTGCCAACGGACTTCCCGCCGTTATCTACAACAGCCCCTATTATGGCTTTGCCACGCGCGCCGACCTCTTCTTCGATCTCCGCTCGCGCTACTCCAATCTGATTGGCTTCAAGGAATTCGGTGGCAAGGCCGACATGACCTATGCGGCAGAAAACATCACCTCAGGTGATGACGACCTGACCTTGATGGTGGGCGTCGATACCGGGGTTTACCACGGCTTTGTCAACTGCGGAGCGGGCGGCGCCATCACCGGCATCGGCAATGCCTTGCCGAAAGAAGTCCTGCATCTCGTCTCCCTCTGCGAAAAAGCTGCCAAGGGTGATGCAGCCGCTCGCCGCGATGCTCGTGAACTGGAAGAGGCGCTGACTGTCCTGTCCACCTATGATGAAGGCCCAGACCTCGTCTTGCACTACAAGTACCTGATGGTGCTCAATGGTGAGAGCGAATACAGCCTGCACTTCAATGAAAGCGATGCGCTCAGCGACTCGCAGCGTCGCCAGATCGAGAACCAGTTCACGCTGTTTAAAAGCTGGTATTCCTCACGCTATCCAAACTGATCAGTTCTTTCCGGACATGGAATAGAATAGAATAGAATAGAATAAATAGAATAGAATGGATGCGCCTTTTCGGGCGCATCTTGCCTTCCGGCGGTCCTGTTGGCGCCATCAATATTGGTCTTAGTTCGCAACAGTTCCCGTCAGATTGAAACGCGTTTCGTCCATCCGCTCACGCTTGTATACGAACTCGATATTGCCGAACGCGATGGTGAAGTCTTTTTGAGCGGCCAGCATCGCGGCTAGATCCTTGACGTGGATGCGCTCCCCGACAATTGCCTGAACCAGCTGTGCGGCCTGAGACGCCAGTTCCTGACGCGACAGGACAGAGCCGAAATTCAGCTTGAGCCTGAAATTACTCCACACTTCGGCCTTCACACCACGGATCACCACGAAAACGGAGGGCTGGTGCGAGGTTTCCGGATAATCGATGAGGTAGCTGCACTCCCATTCGCCGCTTTCTCGTGCCAGGAAGGCTGGCCGTTCTCCAGCACCCAGATCAGCAAGGCCACGACACCTATTCTCATCGAAACGGGTTGCTGGTCGTGCACCAAGCAGTCTTCCGGATTTCAGACTTCCAACTTTGGGCGTTTGCTGCGGCCGCGCACCATCAACGACGGTTGCGTTGGCAAGCGTCGCGTTGAGACACAGAATTAGGAGCAGTATGAATGATCTCGCCATTCGCCCCGCGCAGGCCCCTGTATGATTCATACCCATGGGTGGTCATTACAGGTGTCTGGCCAAAAAATCACTAAACTTCGCGTAAGCTGCCGCAGAGTTTGTTTGGCGAAGCGCAAGTGTTGGTGTTTGCGGACCCAAGGTCGCGCAGGCAGCATGGCCGTGCTCGTTGCAGCACATGCTATCCGCCTTTTGTTTCACTCAGCTTTGTCAGATGCGCTTGCCTGTTTCCCTGTCAAACAGATGCACCGAAGCTGGATCGACGGCAATGCTGACCGTATCGCCGAAACGGATATCCAGCCGCTCCCGGAACAGGCAGGCAATATCTTCGCCCATGCAGTCCAGCTTGGCGTAGATTTCGGAACCGGTCCCCTCCACCAGTTCGACGCGCCCGGAGATGCCGTTTTCGGCAACGCGGATATGTTCCGGGCGGATGCCGTAGACAAGGTCACGACCGCCAAGTTCTGCGGGGTTTGCAGTCTGTGGCATGGGCAGGGTCAGCCCCTTGGTCGTACGGAACACGCCCTCTTCGACACGGCCCCTGATAAAGTTCATGGCGGGGGAGCCGATGAAGCCTGCTACAAACAGGTTTGCGGGCCGGTCATAGAGCTCCAGCGGTGCGCCGATCTGCTCAATGACGCCATCATGCAGCACGACAATCTTGTCGGCCATGGTCATGGCTTCCACCTGGTCATGCGTGACGTAGATTGTTGTGGTGCCGATGCGCTGGTGCAGTGCCTTGATCTCGCCGCGCATCTGCACACGCAGCTTGGCGTCGAGGTTGGATAGCGGTTCATCGAAGAGGAAGACCTGCGGATCGCGCACCAGAGCGCGGCCCATGGCAACGCGCTGGCGTTGGCCGCCGGAAAGCTGGCGCGGGTATCGGTCCAGCAACTTGTCCAGACCCAGAATGCCAGCCGCCTTGTTGACCTTGGCGGCGGTCTCATCGGCGCTGACCTTCTTGAGCTTTAAGGCAAAGCCCATATTGTCCTTGACCGTCATATGCGGATAAAGCGCATAATTCTGGAACACCATTGCGATGTCGCGATCTCGCGCAGGCAGGTTGCTGACCTCGCGCGCCCCGATGTGGATTTCGCCATCGCTGACCTCTTCCAGCCCCGCGATCATGCGCAACAGGGTCGATTTTCCGCATCCCGATGGTCCGACGAGGACCACGAATTCGCCATCTGCAATATCGATGTCGATGCCGTGGATGACGTTGACTGCGCCGAAGCGCTTTTGAACATTTTGAATATTGACCGGTGCCATGGTTTTGATCCCGTGATGAAAGCAATTCCAGCAAAGATGCCAAGCGGTTTTGCGTTCGGAGTTGCGTTAAGCAAAAGAGGTGGTTCAGCCGCCCTTGACGGCGCCAGCGGTAAGGCCCGCAACGATCTGTTTTTGCGCAAACATCGTCAGCAACAGAACCGGCAGGGTGACGATCAGAGCCGCCGCCGCAAGCGGCCCCCAGCTGACCTGCTCGAAGGACAGCATGTTGTAGACGGCGACGGGCAGGGTGCGCGTTTCACGACTTGCCAGCACGATGCCGAAGACAAAGTTGTTCCAGGAGAAGATGACCGCGAGAATGAATGACACGACGATGCCGGGCTTTGCGATGGGCAGTGCCACGAGCCGGAAAACCTGCCACGAAGAGGCACCATCCATGCTGGCTGCTTCTTCGAGCTCCTTCGGCGTCGTCTCGAAATAGCCGATCATGATCCAGACGACGATCGGAACAGTGACGACGAGATGGATGATGATCTGTGGCCAGAGCGTGCCGAGCAGGTTCAGCCATTGGAACAGAAGAAACAGCGGAATGAGGAAGGAGAGACCGGGCGTCATGCGTGCAATCATGATGACGATGGCTGCCTTTTCGGCCTTCAATCGCGCAATGCCGTAACCTGCGGGAACGCCGATGACGAGCGCAAGAAAGGTTGCTGCCCCCGTGACCAGAACGGAATTCCAGAAATAGAGGAAGAAGTTGTTCTCCTCGAAGACCTTCACGTAATTCGACCATGCGAAGCGTTCCGGGATGAGGATGGGTGGATAAGCACCGTTGTCGATCTCGTATTTCAAGGACAGCGAAATCATCCAGATGAAGAAAAGAATGACCGGCGAGATCATGACCAGTGCCACAAAAAACAGGCCGATACGGTCGAGGGTCTTGCGTTTCATCAGCGGGACTCCATCTCGTTCCACTGTGTTCTTGCGCGCACCATCAGAAGCACGAAGGACAGGGCAATGATGACGATGAAGAAAACGACGGCCATGGCTGAGCCGTAGCCAATATCGTAATAGGCGAAGGCTGTGTTGTAGAGATAGATGTTGATGGTTTCCGAGGCCGTGCCGGGCCCGCCCTGCGTCATCGCGTAAATGATATCAAAGCTTTTGACGGCATCGATGGAGCGGATGATGACCGCAATCATCAGAAACGGCGCAATCATGGGCATGGTCAGGTAGCGGAATTTCTGCCAGGCATTGGCGCCGTCGATTTCAGCGCTTTCGTAGGGTTCACGGGGCACAGCGGCAAGGCCGCCAAGGACGATGAGCATCACAAGCGGCGTCCACTGCCAGGTTTCCACGAGGACGAGAGACGGGATCACTGTGGACTGGTTGTAGATCCACTCGAGGGGCCCTATGCCGATGAGCGAGAGCAGATAATTCAGCACACCCAACTGCGGGTGGAACATCATGGTCCAGACCAGCGCGATGGCCACCGGAGTTGCCATCATGGGCATGACGAAGACGCCGCGCAGGAAGCCGCGCAATGGGAATTGCGCATCGAACAGAAGGGCTGCCAGCGTACCGAGAAACAGAGGCGCGACAACTGACAGCGTCGTATAGACCAGCGTGTGCCAGAGTGATTCCCAGAACCGAGCATCGCTGGCCAGACGAATATAGTTGTCCAAGCCGATGAAGCTCTGCTCCTGACCCAGCGTCCAGCGCTGCGCGCTCATCCAGAGTGTGAACACCCACGGAAACACGATGACCGCTGCAATGACGACGAGTGCGGGAATGACGAAAGGCCAGTAGTTGGGAGCAAGCCGCGTGGGCTTGCTCCTTCTGCTGATTGTTTTTGCCGACGCGGCAGTTTCTATGCTGACGGACACCATTATCCCTCGCTGCGTGCCAGAACAGGTGCGAACTGCTCGGTCGCCTTCTTGAGTTCGGTTTCCGGGTCTGCCCCGCCGATCATGTTGGTGAGACCGACGCCATAGATATCGCGGAACTCGGTGACGGGAATGATGACGGGAAGGGCAAGCCTGGACACCTTGCCGGAACCGACGACGGCGTCCAGCCATTCGGCAGGCATCTTGACGCCTTGCCGAACCTTCGCGTCTTCCAGAATGGACTGGCGGAACGGGACGCCCGCACCCGCCTGCAACAGACGCGCACCCATTTCATGCGAAATGGCCCATTGGCAGAACAGGTAAGCAGCTTCCTTTTTGGTGGAGGCTTCAACGACGCCAAGACCATCCCCGAAGGTGCCTGCAGCCTGCTGGGCCGGACCCTTTGGCATGACACCGTAACCGGCCTTGCCGACGACGCGGGACTTTTCCGGGTTTTCGATGGGCGGAGCAAAGCCGACACCATCAAACCACATGCCAATCTTGCCCTGAAGGAAGGCAGATTGCGCTTCTGCCCAGTTGAAGCCGGAAACACCCGGAGGGGCCGACTTCGTCATCAGCCGCTGGTAAAGCTTTGCGGCCTCGACAGCTTCACGCGTCGTGGTGTCGATCTTGCCGTTTACGATGGGAGCTGCGCCATAGCCCAGCATCAGAGATGTCCAGACGGGCGTGTTGGCGTTCTTCAATCCGCGCGCCACGAAGCCGTAGGTATTGGTCGACGGGTCGGTGATCGCTTCTGCGGCGGCAACAAGTTCATCGAAGGTCTGTGGATACTTCAGGCCCTTGGCTTCGAACAGTTCCTTGTTCCAGTAGAGGATCCAGTAATCCACGGAGAAGGGCAGCGAGCGAAGGACGCCATCGCTATCCTTGGCAAACTGCATTCCCGCTTCGGCAAAATCACTCTCTACCAGCGAAGGGTCGGTGAGTGTCGGATCTTTCAGGAAGCCACTGATATCGGCCAGCCATTTGCCTTTTTCGAACTGGCGCTTCTGCACGTGGTAGCTCAGGTGGACCACATCGAAGCTCGGTCTGCCGGAAGACAGCTCGATCACGACCTTCTGCCGTTGCTGCTGTTCAGGCGTCGCCTCGGCATTGACCTTGATGCCGGTCAGTTCCTCGAATTCCTTGATGTATTTCAGCAGTGTTTCGCTGCGCGGGCTTTTGACGAGATTGACCTCGAGCGTGGTCCCGGCGTGTTTCTTCCAGTCAACCGCTGCCGAGGCGGGACGAATGCCGAATGCAGCCGTACCGGCAATGGCTGCCGTTCCGGCCATGAAGGCACGACGTGTAGGATTAAGCAGAGAGTATGTCATGTTTTCCTCCTCTTGTGTGGCCGAAAATCTCCTCACCCCCGGCCGATTGTTTTTTAGACCGCGAGAGCCCTGTCCCTCGCATTTCTGATATGGGCGACCAGCCTTTCGGCCGCCTCCTCGGGCAAGCGTTGCTCGATGGCTTCCAGAATGGTCAGATGCTCGGCCATGACCGACTTGACGTGACCTGCAATTCGAAACCGCTCCTGGTTGATCAGCCGCATTTTGATGGAATTTACCCGGTAGGCATTCGAAATGATGGAATTTCCAAGTGAATCGATAAAGGCATCATGCATTCCCCAATCGATAGCCTGCGCTCTTGCATCCAGTTCCGGCGATGTCGTTCCGCTTTGCGCGGCCTCGGCAATGTTGCGGTGATTGGAGATCATCTCTGCAATCGTGTCATCGGAAGCCGTGCGGGTAAAAATCGCAACGGCTTCCTTTTCCAGGAAAATACGAAACTGAAACGCTTCGCGGATCAGGTTGATATCGATATGGGCGACCTGAAGACCGCGCTGGGGAACGGTCTTGATCAACCCATCCGCTTCCAGCCGTGGTATGGCCTCACGAATTGCCCCTAGCGGGAGCCCGGTCAATTCCACCAGACGACGTTGGGATATGAACTGGCCGGGGCGAACATCGCGCGCAAGCAGGTGATGCGTAAAACTCTCATACGCCTTTTCCCGCAATGTCGTCTGCTCGCCAGTCTCGTCCATGAAAAACCCTTTTCAGGCCGCCTGCCTGTTGAATAAAGTATCGAATGCGGCCTGAAGCTTCTTACAATTTTCAGCGGAAATGGAAACCAGGGGAGGGCGCACCGTGTGCCAGATTGTTTCCCCCGTGACGTGCGAAACCAGAACCTTGACCGCCGGTGTCACGGGGTTCTTGAGGAGCTCTGCAACCAGATCCACGATCCGATTGTCATCCAGGCCATCCACCGCCATGGCCCGAACCTCCTGTGGCAGGAAGTTGGCGCAGCCGGAAATCGCGCCCTGTCCGCCAAGGCGAACGCCCTGTGCCAGATGCCGTTCATCGCCAATCAGAATGACGAGATCCCGATGCTCGGAAAGCAGGCGCTGCGTATAGGGCCAATCGCCTGAGGAGTCCTTTACGCCTGTGACGACGCCCGGAAAGGCGTGGCGCAGGCGGCCGATGAGTTCTACCGAAAGTCCCACCGCCGTAACGGACGGAATATTATAAACCAGAATGTCCCGGCCGGTATCGCCAAGCTGATGGAATACGGATGAGAACCACTGAAACAGCCCTTCATCACTAACGTTCTTAAAATAGGACGGAGGTGCAAGAAGGATGTTGCGCGCCCCGGCTTTGAGAGCTTCGCCCGCCTGGTCTGCCGCATCCTGTGCCGAATCCACCAGCACGCCTGTGACCAGCTTGTTGGCAGCAATACCCGCATTCAGAAAAGCTGAAAGGATCTCGGTCCGCTCTCTCGAGCCAATCGAACTGCCTTCGCCAGTGGTGCCGAAAAGGGTAACGCTATCGCAGCCCGCGGCCAGCGAACGCTTGGCCTGAGCGATCATGGTCGGAATCTCGACCGCTCCATCCTGCGAAAATGGTGTCGTAAGTGCTGCCGATAGGCCGAATTTACCAGTCAATTGCCTGCTCCTCCAAAACTGACAAACGCTTGATACGACATTAACATGTTAGTTGTAAAGCCTGCAGTGCTCAGTCCTGTGGAAAGAATTTGATCCTCGGACAAAATGGCGCGGGGTCTGCGTGGAAAACGAGTTCTAAGTTGGGAAAACACTGGCTTTAAAGGGGTTTTTCCCGATTCAGCTCATTTTAGAAAAGCGTGTCTGACGGGACACAGCGAAGATTAAGATTGTTAAAATTGGCTTTTGGGAGGCTCTTGGCAATATGTGATTAACCTTTATTTTCTATCTCATTTGCTGTGCCAAATGTCCGTTTATGATGAGTGTACAGGCTGTGATGCGTTTTCCCCGTTCGAATTTAAATAATTCCGTCAATACGATAGAAGAGAGGGGACAGAAGCAGCCCGATGCGGAGCCGCAGGCAACGCAAAATGGGGCCAGCGGAATGATTCCGTTAACGCCAGACCAGCGTGCCGTTATGGGTCGTAACGCTGATCAGATTGCTGCGAATGCTATCGAGGGTCGCGACGAGATGCCCCTGTGGCAGAACGCCTTTGTTCTCGGCCCCAATGTGCGGTTTACGCGTACTCCGCAAAATATCGTTGCCGGAAAACAGGCGACAGCTGCGACCTCCCCCAAACCGGATGGGGATGAGGCGGTATTCGCTCCCTCGCACGCTGCCAGGCCGGAGAGCGATCGCCCTGCCGCGCCCAAGCTGACAGAGGAAGAGCGCCGCATTGCAAAACCAGCCGTGCTTCCCCAACCTCCAGGAGCGACGGGTGCGCTTGCGCTTACATATCGTTTGCGGCGCGAACTTGCCTTGAAGCAACAGCAGGAAGCCTCCGCTCCGGCTGACGCGGTGACGACTGTTGAAGACTCTCCATCCTCTGCCGCGTCGTCTGACGAACAGATCGATGTTGCCTGCTTCCCCGATACTCAAGGCGCTTCGGTTCAGGCCAGGCTTGATGTTCCCGCCTTTGCCGATGCATTGTCGGATGAAATGTTCTGGGAGGCCATGAGCCTCGATATGGGCGACGCCATTTTGCCGCCTTCGCGCCCGATGCGGCTTGCCGAACTGGCCCGCATCAAGGCCAGCAGCGTGGCGGCTGCCGCTCCAGTACAGCCAGCTCCCGCCCAGGCGAAAGTCACCCCCCGGCCGCAACCGGTCCAGGTCATTCGCCAGTTGCCACCAACCATCGAAAAGCCGGTCTTTGCGAGATCAGTTGATTCACCCGTTTCGCTCTACCGGCAGGTAGAGGTCCGCGCCGTTCCCGAGGCGGATAGCGCCCAGCCTGAAGCGCACCATGTCGAAACCTCTGTGGAAGAACCGGCCCAGGTCGTGGCCGTCCCAGCCGAGCAGCCTGTCGTGCCAGTGGTTCAACCCGCTGCCGTAATAGAGCCGCGACGGGAAATGCGCACGGTCGCGCGCAACAACAATCAGCCGATGTTTCTGGATGCGCCGGTGTTCAGCGACGGCGAATACGAATATCCACCAATCGATCTTCTGCAACAGCCGCAGGTTCTGCAGACGACAACAATGACGCCGGAAGCACTGGAGCAGAGCGCAGGTCTGCTGGAAAGTGTTCTGGAAGACTTTGGCATCAAGGGCGAGATCATCGATGTTCGCCCTGGCCCTGTCGTGACGCTTTACGAGTTCGAGCCTGCCCCCGGCGTCAAGTCGTCCCGCGTTATCGGCCTGTCGGACGATATTGCCCGCTCGATGTCTGCACTTTCTGCCCGCGTGGCTGTCGTGCCGGGCCGCAACGTCATCGGCATCGAACTGCCGAACCCGGTTCGGGAAACGGTTTATTTCCGTGAACTGATCGAGTCGCCCGATTACGCGGAAACGCGGATGAAGCTTGCGCTTTGCCTCGGCAAGACAATTGGTGGCGAGCCCGTTGTCGCCGAGCTGGCAAAGATGCCGCACCTTCTTGTTGCCGGTACCACCGGCTCCGGCAAATCCGTCGCGATCAACACGATGATCCTGTCTTTGCTTTACCGGCTGAAGCCGGAAGAGTGCCGGCTCATCATGGTTGATCCTAAGATGCTGGAACTGTCTGTCTATGATGGAATTCCGCATCTGCTGACGCCAGTCGTGACCGATCCCAAGAAGGCCGTCATGGCGCTGAAATGGGCGGTTCGCGAGATGGAAGACCGCTATCGCAAGATGTCGCGTCTGGGTGTGCGCAATATCGATGGCTACAATGCCCGTGCAGCATCGGCGCGCGCCAAGGGCGAAACCGTCATGTGCAACGTCCAGACCGGCTTTGATCGTGCAACGGGAGAGGCGGTCTACGAGCAGGAAGAAATGGACCTGACGGCGATGCCATATATCGTCGTGATCGTCGACGAGATGGCCGACCTTATGATGGTCGCGGGCAAGGAGATCGAGGGCGCAATCCAGCGCCTGGCTCAAATGGCGCGTGCTGCGGGTATTCACCTCATCATGGCCACACAGCGCCCATCGGTGGATGTCATCACCGGCACCATCAAGGCCAACTTCCCGACGCGCATTTCGTTTCAGGTCACGTCGAAGATCGACAGCCGAACCATCCTTGGCGAACAGGGTGCCGAGCATCTTCTGGGCCAGGGCGACATGCTCCACATGGTTGGAGGCGGCCGCATAGCGCGTGTGCATGGACCGTTCGTATCGGACGAAGAGGTCGAGAAGGTCGTTGCACATCTGAAGACGCAAGGCCGTCCTGAATATCTCGGCACCGTCACGGAAGACGCAGATGAAGCCGATGATGCTGAAGAAGAGGACACAGCTGTCTTCGACAAATCAGCCATGGGTGAGGACGATACCGCTGACCTGTACGAGAAGGCGGTCAAGGTTGTGCTGCGCGACAAGAAGTGCTCGACCTCCTATATCCAGCGTCGCCTTTCGATCGGCTATAACCGCGCTGCCTCGCTGGTTGAGCGCATGGAACAGGAAGGCATTGTGGGCCCTGCCAATCACGTCGGCAAACGATCGATCATCATGGGTGAACGTGATGTGTGTGAGGTACCGGGCGCTGTCGACTAGGGTGTCTCCTCGTTATTTGGACACGCTATAGCAACACCCTGTCGTTCAAGTTGCCTGCAGAAATTCAAAAACCCGGCGAGGTCATCGCCGGGTTTTGTGCATCTGGCACTCTCTTGCCGGATCAGATCGGGCGGATGAGACCCGTGCGCGGCAGATAGGGCACCCTGTTGCGTTTCAACTTTTCGATGGCGGCAGGACGACCTACGTAATAGCCCTGAACCTGATCGATGCGAAGTTCCTTAAGCAATTCCATCTGCTCCGCGGTTTCGACACCTTCAACGAGGATCTTGTGGCCGCGGTTGCGGATCAGGTCGACAATATCGCTCAACATCGCCTTGCCGCGAGGTGTGCAGGCATCATGCAGGAACGACTTGTCGATCTTGACGGTATCGAACTCAACCAGCCGCAGCCAGGACAGCCCGGCAAAGCCGGTGCCGAAATCGTCGAGCCAGATTTTGACGCCCAGTGTTTTCAGATCGCTGATGCAGCGAAGAACGTCGGAGTTCATGTCGACCTCAAGGCCCTCGGTGATCTCAAGGGCCAGTCGTCCTCCAGCCACTCCCATTTCACCGAGAATGGCGGCGACCGATGTAGCGAAGCCGGGGCATTTCAGTTGAATTGGGGAAACGTTGACGCTGACGACGGAGGTTTCTTCGCAGCTTAGAACCTGTTGGCACACCGTGCGGATTGCCCACAGGCCAAGATCGGTGATCACCCCGGTCCGTTCGGCGATGGGAATGAAGATGCTGGGAGGAACAAGTGTGCCGTCCAGAAGTCGCAACCGCATGAGTGCCTCTAGCCCTGTGGCCCTGTCGGTCGAAAGTGTCTTTATCGGCTGATAAACCAGAGATACGAGGTTCTGGGCGATTGCTATATTCAGCAGCGCCGCGACATTCTCGGTGTCGTCGCTGTTATTCGGGTCGTTCGGGTCGAATAGTTTGACAGTGTTCCGGCCATTTGCCTTGGCAAGATAAAGCGCGCGGTCCGCTTCATTGATGAGGCGTTCCAGCTTCGCATCCGGGTGCGGACGCGTATAGGAGACGCCGACGCTGACGGTTATGACAGACGTCCCATCTCTTCGCCTTTCATGTGTCAGTGAAAGGTCTTGGACTGTCTGCCGCATCGTTTCGGCGATTTCTTCAATGTCTCGGGCGGTGGTGAACCGCGCCAGGGCTATGAACTCCTCGCCACCGTAGCGACCGATGACCGCGTCGAAACGGCTCATACTGTCCTGAAGCGTTTGCGCCACCTGCACCAGGCAGCGGTCGCCTTCCTGATGGCCATAGAAGTCGTTATACTTTTTGAAGAAATCGACATCGATGAGGAAGACTGCGAAGTTCCGCTCTTTCTCGGTCCATTCGTCCCACAAATGCCGCAGGCGTCCGTCGATTGCCCTTCGATTTTCAAGGCCGGTCAAAGGATCGGTGTTGGACAGCCGCAGCAAGGCCACGCCGCGCTCTTCCGCCTGGCGTTGTTGCACCTTAGCCTCGATCGCGTTGAGGAACACGTGATAGCGTTCACGGTTCAGTCTAAAGTTCACATAGCTGGTGAAGACAAAGCACGAGAAATAGAAGGTGCCGAAGGCGATCTGATAATAGATGTCCTGATGGAAATAGCTGAGCGCCACGAAATAAGTCAGCAAGACCAGGCTGGACGTAAATATGGACAGGCTGAAATTGAAGGTAAAAAACAGGTTGGCGCCCATCATGAACATCGCGCCGAACACCATGTAATAGGACATGTTGGTGGCATAGGATGTCATCATCGCCGGCATGAGCCAACCGACATAACTGCATATCAATGCCGTGGCACAGGCAATGTCCAACTGGTTCGTTTTGGCACCAGCCCGGATTTGCATTTCCAGTGTCAGAAGGGCGCAGATACTGACGACAAACCGCGCGAACATCGTGTGTGGTGCAACATCTGGCACCAGCAAAATATCCATCAGCGAAAACATCAGGTAGATGGGGACCGCCAGCCATAAGCCTTGCCTTATGGCTTTGCGTCGCTGGACGTCAGCCTCTTCCAGGAAAAGAGTCCGCAAAGCGTCCTTGGATCGCTGCGGCGACGCTTCCTGATGCAAGTCAAGTCCTGCCGTATCTGCTAAAGTGTGCGTCATGCACTTTTCCATAGGTTGCAATAATGTTGCAAGTTTATCGGATCGAGACTTGCAGAAGTTATTGCTAAATTCTGCTGTTTTACTTCCGGTTCTCTCATCTGTCAGACTCAAGTTCAGGTTGCAATCATGGTAACAATATAAGCATTCCTATTAAGTTTCTTTAAATCGCCAAAAAACTACAACTGACTTTAGATTTACCTTAATAAAAGGTTTTCGAAAAAAGCATGTTTTCACGGCTTTTCGTAGATTGACTCCTGCACTGGTCGCAGATGAATTAACACAAAGTTAACATAGTGTTAATCAGGAGCGATATATGTCCCAACTTGCTACTGCAAACTTTGATGGTGAAAGTCTCATTACCCCAGAGACTATCTCGGACGAAATATTCGACACAAGAGCGAGCAATTTTGAAGAGAAATTTTTGCTTGCGCAGGCAGACGTCTCGCTGGTTCTCAATTTGGCACATCAGCAATTCGTAAACGGCAGGGCGCCGCAGGATATCATCCATAACGTTGCTGGCCAGCTCCATTTTCTCAGAGAGAAATACCACTCAGGAGTGTGGCGGGAGATCATTCCTATCATTCAGGACCATGAGGTCTCGGACTACTTCCTGCAGGACCCCTTCACGCTGTGGTCTTTCGAGAAGCCTCGCGGATACTCGGGCGATGCGCAATTGCTAGATTTCATCTATGGTCACGAGAGTGTTCAGGATCGTATCGCTGCCGCATCGCCACTTGGTATGGCACTGTATGAATACACGAAAGATGCTTCATCCTCGGTGGCCGTGCGGGAGCGCCGCGACATATTGACGAAATATGTCGATCAGATCGCAGCTTCCGTCGGGAATGACGCAGAAATTCTGACCATCGCAGCCGGGCATCTGCGCGAGGCAAATCGTTCTGTTGCGCTGGCCAAGGGCAAGATCAGGCGTTGGGTTGCTCTTGATCAGGACCCTCTGAGCGTCGGCGCCATCACACGCGACTTTGCCGGCACCTGCATCGAGGCCGTCGATGGCTCGGTGCGTGGCATTCTGTCTGGTCGCCAGCAGCTTGGCACGTTCGATTTTGTCTATGCTGCAGGTCTGTATGACTATCTGGTCGACAAGGTCTCGATCAAGCTGACCCAGCGTTGCCTGGACATGCTCAAGCCCGGCGGTACTTTCCTCTTTGCCAATTTCTCGCAGGATATCGGCGTTGACGGCTACATGGAATCCTTCATGAACTGGGCTCTGTTGCTGCGCACCGAGGAAGACATGTGGCGCATCATCAATGCCAGCATCGATCCGGAAGCGTTCGAGGCCGAGGTCTTCTTCGGCGAGAACCGCAACATCGTCTATGGCGTCATTCGCAAAAAGGCGTGACGTCCTTTACCCAGACGTCACGCCGCCTTTGATGGCGGCGTGACGGCGCCCGCTTAAATCGCGATTCCCATGACGCTCGAAACACTCTAAGGAAACTTGGGAGATAGCATGGCTTTGGAGCGCGGACATGGAAAACAAGCGTTATTATTCTGACTTCGGCGGCCTTCCTGGCCAAACTGAACTTCTATCCAGCAAGGCGACCTTTACGACCGCCTATGCCGTTATACCAAAGCGGGTCATGTCCGACATCGTGACCAGTGTTCTGCCGCACTGGCGCGAAACGCGAGCCTGGATCATTTCGCGCCCGATGACCGGCTTTTCCGAGACATTTGCCCAATATGTCATGGAAGTTCTGCCAGGCGGAGGAAGTGACAGGCCCGAACCGGACGCGCGTGCGCAAGCCGCTATTTTCGTCGTCGACGGCGAGATGAGTATCGAACACGCGGGCAAGCGCCATGCGCTGCGGGCCGGTTCATTTGCCTATATTCCTGCGGGCGAGGCCTGGAGCCTTCGCGGCGAAGGTACGGTGCCGGCCAAGTTTCATTGGGTGCGGAAGGTTTTCGATGTCGTTGACGGCCTTGAGTTGCCCCCGGCGATCTTCACGCATGAGGATGAGCATGAATTGTCGGCCATGCCCGACACAGGCGGAAAATGGGCGACGACGCGTTTCATAGACCCGGCGGATGGACGCTATGACATGCATCTCAATATCGTCACCTTTGAGCCGGGCGCGACAATCCCTTTCATGGAAACCCACGTGATGGAGCACGGGCTTTTTGTGTTGGAAGGCAAAGCGGTCTATCGTTTGAACAATGATTGGGTTGAAGTTGAAGCGGGTGACTTCATGTGGCTTCGCGCCTTCTGCCCGCAGGCATGTTACGCAGGTGGGCCCGGCCGCTTCCGGTATCTGCTTTACAAGGATGTAAATCGTCATGTGAAATTGTGGTGACCAGGCCTCTAGACGCCCCATATTGCTTTCCACTCCGGGCGGAAATTAGCGAAATCTTTAATTCGGGGAGTGAGGTTGTCGGCCAAAGTTTTGCGCGAATAACCGCGCGCAAACAATCTTCCAGGACCGCTTAGCGGAGATCGACACTATGCCTGAAACTTTCGAAGCAGATGTTTTCAACCTCGCGCCCGTGGCAATGTGGATCGAAGATTTTTCCGGCGTGAAGCGGCAGTTCGATATCTGGCGCGGACAGGGCATTACCGATATCCGAAGTTACCTGCGCGAAGACCTTTCCCGTGTGCAGGAATGTTCGCAGAAGATACGAGTGCTCAGCGTAAACGAAAAAACCCTCGAACTCTTCGCTGCCCGGGATTTTGACCATCTGCTCTCGAATATGGATCGCATATTTCGTGATGATATGCTGGAAGGCCATATCACCGAACTGGAAGCACTGTGGGAGGGTAAGGCGCGCTTTTCCAGCCATGCGGTCAACTATTCCCTAAGTGGCCAGCGCCTCGACATTCAGCTGCGCGGCGTCATCCTGCCCGGCCATGAGGAGACCTTTGAGCGTATCCTCATTACCACTGAAGATGTCACGGAGCGCGAAGAGGCGAGAAGGCTTGAGCAGAGCAACCGCCGATATGCCGAGAGCATGTTCAAACATTCCCCGGTGTCGCTATGGGTCGAGGACTTTAGCCGTATCAAACGGATGATCGATGACCTGAAGGACGGTGGCATCGTCGACTTCCGGGTCTTCATGGATGTTCACCCCGAATTCGTGCTTCAATGCATGAGCGAAATCCGGGTGATCGAAGTCAACAAGGCGACCCTCGATCTCTTTTGTGCTCCCGATGAGCAAACCTTGCTGCGTCGGTTGCGTGATGTCTTCCGCGATGAAATGGACAAGCCATTTCGCGAACAACTGATCGATCTCTGGAACGGAAATCTTTTCCATCAGCGTGAGGTCATCAACTACGCGCTCGACGGGACGGAACGTCACGTCCTTTTGCAATTCTCCGTCTTTCCGGGCCACGAGCAGGACTGGTCGCTTGTGCAGGTCGCGCTAACGGACATCACGGCGCGCAAGAAGGCCGAGGCATATCTCGAATATCTGGGCAAGCATGATGTTTTGACCAAGCTTTATAACAGGGCATTCTACACCGACGAGTTGAACCGGCTTGAGCGCAAGAGCCTGCGACCCGTCTCCGCGATCATCATCGATTTGAATGGCCTGAAGGTTGCCAACGATACGCTTGGCCACGATGCGGGCGACAAGTTGTTGCGGCGGCTTGGAGAGGTTCTCAACGGCGTGGTAGCCTCGCCCAACAGCGCGGCGCGGATCGGCGGCGATGAATTTGCTATTTTAATGCCTGGCGCTGACAAACAGGTGGCCGCCAATCTGGTGGAAACCATCTACGAACTGTTGAAGATCAACAACCAGTTCTATTCAGCGTCGCCACTCGGGATTTCTATCGGTGTGGCAACCAGTGAGCCGGGAGAAACACTAGAGGCGATGGTGCGCAGGGCGGACATGAGCATGTATGAGGTGAAAAAGGCGCACTATGCCGAAGCTTCTTTAAAAGCGATGCCCACCGGTTAGGTGGGCACCTGAGAAGCGGGGAAAAGCCCTGCGTAATTGTCAGACGAGCAGGTTATCCGCAGGAACTTGCTGGCTTAATGCCGCGACATCCGGGTCGTTGATCGAGTAGGCATGGATGTAATCGATCTTCATTTCGGAACCATTTGGCAGCCCATTTGCAGGCGTCCCCGCTATGCCGCCTACGGCAAGGTTGACGATCATATACATGGGATCATGCATGTCGGCAGGCGTGTCTATCTGAGCTATCGCGACGTCGTCGAAATACCAGGTAATATGGTCTGCCTCCCAGAGAAGCCCGTATTTGTGGAATCCCTCGGTGCTTGAGACGTTGACGTTGTTGATGCTGGAGGTTTGCTGGCCGGTTGCGTTCGAGTGCGCCGAAAGGATCAGCGAGTTTGGATTCTGACCACGCATCTCGATGACATCGAGCTCCGGCGGCCATGTTCCATCCGTCGGCAGCAGCCAGAAGGCTGGCCAGGTGCCCTGGTCGCTGGGCATATCGGCGCGAATTTCAAAGTAGCCATAGGTCTGGGAAAAGGATGCATGCGTAGTCAGCATACCGGACGTATAGTCATAGCCGTTGACTGCGTCCGAGATTGAATCCGGGGTAGGGGCGGCCTTGATGGTCAGAACGCCGTTCTGGACGGAGAACGGATTGACTGACGAGGTGGGCTGATAGGCAGGGTTTATGTACCACTGTTGTTCGGAGTTGGAATGAAGGCTGCCGCCCTCGTTTCCGGCCCACCAGAACTTCGGTTCCCATACGCCCGTCTGGCCGTTGCGCAGCGACAGGGAGTTGAACTCATCCGAAAAAGTTGAGGTGAGTTGAGACCGATCGAGGGATAGCCGAAACTGATCAGCGTTCAGGTCGTCCGCCGTCGTGTTTGCCAGCACGACACTTTCGCCATTGTCGAAGTTCAGCCACAGATCAGCGCCCTTCTGGGTGGACGCAGATATCAGATTGTCGAACGACGTGACGCCGTAACCATCGAGCCGAATGATGTCGTCGGAACCGAAATCCGTGACGAGATCCGTACCGTTACCCTTGGCGAAGACAAAAGTATCTGCCCCGCCCGCGCCCGTCAGCACGTCATTGCCCGCGCCGCCGTCTATCGTCTGCTTGCCGGACCCGCCGCTGATGATGTTGTCGATGGAATTTCCGAAGGCGTTTCGCCCGTCACCGGTGACGATGAGGTTCTCAAAATTGTCGGGAAGCGTGTAGCCCATCCATGTGTTGATGGTATCGACACCTTCGCCAGCCGACTCGGCCGCGCGATTGATGGTGGAATAGAGGTAGTAAATGTCATCTCCGGTGCCGCCGCGCATGGTGACATTGACGCTGCTGTCACCCCACATGGAGTCGTTTTTGGCGGTACCATAGAGGGTTGGTCCGGAGCCTGTTGCGGAGAAAAACCCGGTGGACGTATCGCTGTAATAAAGCGGTTTGCCGAGTGCATTCAAGATTGATCTGGCCATCGAATTTCCCCCGTTGACACTGCCATCCAAGACATTTGCTGGTGCCAATACTGTACCAGCGAAGCCCGTGATGTTTGTGTCGAAAATGAGATAAATGGGGTCGCGGCACCTGTGAAAAATCAAGGGTTAGAGCCGTGGTCAAACATTAGCCAACGGATGGTGTGGACAGTAACCACAGGCCGAAAACCGTGTAGATGACCATCGCGACTGCAAGAAATATCTGTGACCGTGCGGCCACTTTTGAGCTGCGAAAGGCGTCCGCGGCGATCGCGTGTGCGACGACAATGCCTGCGACATGTCCCATCACGATAATGAGTGTTTGTGCAGCCCAGATGATGCGAACACCTTCCAGATTCTGCAGGAAGGACGCGGTCACATGCATGTCGACGGTGCCGAAGAGGTCCCAGCCAAGGGCAAAGGGATCTGAGATCACGACCATCAGATACTGGCCGTTGATCAGGAGTTGCGTGAGATAATGCGCGCAGTGGAACGCAATCGAAATAGGCACGATCGAATAGACAAGGCGACCGGCAAGGTCCTGGAGCTCACTCCAACCCTTGCCCGCAAGGTACAAGCCGGCGGCGACGCTGAGGTAGAAGACCAGCATTAACACGATGGGAGTGATGAGCAGGCCAAATGAATTGGCAATCATCACGCCGCTTCTTCCGGGGAATTCAAGCGGGTTGACATCGATGAAACCGAGCCAGGTGAATGTCTCGGAAAATCCGTCGAATGTTGCGGTGCCAAGTGTGAGCAGAATGAAAATTGTGCCGGACAGCGGAAGCGTTTCGGCACTGAGACATCTGGCTCCGGGCCAGCCGATTGAAAAGCTTTTGCGGTGCCCATCAGTCGTGATGCTGAAGACTGAGAACAAGCCAATCATCCGAAAGAAGATGGAAAACGGCTCGCCGACGCGCATCCATGCCCGCTCACCGAAAACGATCATCGCTGCAAAGTTGATCGCCCAGTAGCTCGAAACCGCCATTGCCAGCCGGGTCGGGTCCTCCGGCGCAATCGAGACGAGCTCGAACCATGCAAAACCCGAGAACTGGAGAATGGCGGGAACGTAGCCGATGGCCGATGGCAACGCCATGATCGGCTCGCGGCCCACCGCTGTTCCCGACACCCTGCGGAGTGCCGAAAGGACACCGGTCCACGGGTTGAGCCATGGCCAGAGATTGCCGAGGATTGCCTGCAGCATCGTCAACCCTACCCAGCCCACCGTCCAGATCAAAAGCGGCAACGGGTTGCTCAAGGGATCATCGACCGAGAGAAATCCGGCCACCACGCTCACCCCAAGAATGGCGAATGATAAAAGGCTGAGAGGCGCCTTTGGGACACTGAGGGATTGTGCCACCGAGAATGTCTTTCGCGGCAGCTCGGCAAACCAGCGTGTCGGAGCGACCGTCAAAAGCAGGAAGGAGAGGAGGACCGCAAGTCCTCCACCGGCGAGATAGAACTGTGTCGGAAGGAGCATGATCAATCCACGCTCTGCGCCGTGGGCAAAGGCCTGCGTGCTACCTGCAGATGTTGCGATAAGCAACGTCAAGTATCCAAAATTGCGAGGCGCGAAGCAAAGTCGCTGAAATGTCGCTTTTATGCGAAAAATTAGTGGCGTTTGCGACGTTTTCTCTCCCATTTTTGCCTGTGCCCTCCAAAATTGAACAAAGAAATCAGATCAAAAATCTCTCTATATTGAAAATTCTATAATTGTAATCTCGAGACATCTACGCGATCTCGATTTTAAATCACATGGTCAAAGATTTAGCCCGTTGATCTGTCCCCACTATTTTTTCGTTTTCTGTTGTTCACGTATTTACGCAAAGATCAATGCACGGCATAAAACGCCCTCTGGATTCTGGCTGGCGCAGTTGGTGTCAAGGGTGCTGTGCAGCATATTTGGGCATGATGTCCATGAGTGGGGGATGAAATGGCTGATGAGACGATGACACGCAAGACTGGGCTCACGCGCCGATCGACGCTTCTGACGTTGGGAGCGGCTGCGGGGGCGGGGATTGCAAGCAGTGTGGCGCCGGGCTTCGTGCGCTACTCTCAGGCCCAGACATCGCAACCTGTCAAGCTTGGACTGCAACTGCACAGGACCGGCATCGGTGCTTCTTACGGACGCTGGTACGAGCGCGTCGCCAAGGCCGCCGCCAAGATCATCAATGACGAAGGCGGCATCAATGGCCGTCCGCTGGAAATCATCGTGGAAGACGATGGGACCGATGCCAAGCGCGGTGCAGAGGTGGTGGAGAAATTCGCTGCACAGCACAAGGTAGATGCCATCTTCGGTACGCTTTTTTCGCATGTCGTCATTGGGTCTGCCCCACGCGCGGGAGAGCTGAAAATGCCCTATGTGGTTGTTTCCGAAGGCTTCCATGTGGCCTCGGGGAAGTTGAACCGCTATTGCTTCCAGCCCTGCATCACCGATGTACGCAGCCAGGTCACCGCCATGGCGCCATGGATTTCGCAAAATCTCGGCAAGAAGGCGACGATGATATTCCCGGATTACGCATTCGGGCATGACCACCGCGATTACTTTTCTGCGGCCTTGAAAGCCCACGGCGGTGAGGTTCTGGAACTCATAGCCATTCCACCGACAGAAACATCCTTTACCCGTTATCTGCCGCGCATTCCCTCCGACACGGAGGTTCTCTATCACGTGATGGTCGGACCATCAGTCCTGACTTTTGTTACGGAGCTGGGTCAGTTCTACGGCTCGCAGCGCCCGCAGATTTTCGGGTTCATCGATAGTCTCGAGGCCGTTGATCTTGCGACGCCACAGCTTTCCTACCTTGACGGGACATATTTCTGGGAAGGAATGCCGCGCTACGCCCAGAAAGATCAGAGCCAGTGGGACAAGATCTATCGCGCCGCCGTTGGAATTGACGAGAACGGCGCCAGTGCTGCCGATCCCAAGGACATCTCGACCTATTCGCATATGTTCGGCGTTTGGGAGAGCCTGTTCGTCATCAAACAGGCAATGGAAAAGGCCGGTTATCGAGGTCAGCAGGACACGCCAGCCTTCATCGAGGCCATGGAATCCCTTGAAACATTTGCGGAAGGCCGCGATCATCCGCAAGGCGACAAGCGGTTCAACGGCAAGAACCACCAATGCTATGGCCACCAGTATATTTCCAAGGTCACCGATGGAAAGCTGGGCGTTGTCCACAAGACATCCATCGAGGATGGTGCATATGAGGTCACCGCGGATTATACGAAGATGTCGCTTTGACCTGACGACGCATGAGGCGCGGGGGTCTGATCCCAGCGCCTGAGAATATTGAAGGGAAAACGCGTGGCATTTGGCCCGTTCCTGTTACTTGCCACGCTGGAAGGGCTCTTGCAGGCGGCGGTCCTGACCTTGACCGCGCTCGGCCTGTCCCTGGTTTTCGGCGTGATGCGTGTCGTCAACGTCGCGCATGGCGAATTCTATATGCTGGGTGCGGTTATGGCATGGTGGATTACCACCATGATTGGCCTTCATCCCGCCGCCGGTTTCTTTCTCGCATTGCTGTTCAGCCCGCTCATCGTCGGTGTTGTTGCTTTTGCGGCAGAGCGGCTGGTGCTGCGCAGGCTCTCCTATGATCCGGAGTCGACCATCGTTGCCACAATCGGCATGCTTTACATCATCCAGCAAACCGTTCTTCTGACCTATGGGCCGGACGCAAGGCCGGTTGCCGCACCCTTCTATTACCGTCTGCAACTGCCCTGGTTCGGCTACTCTGCCTATAATCTCTTCGTCATTGTCGCTGCGGGCGTTCTGCTGACTGCCGTATGGTATGTTCTGACCCGGACACGCATCGGCCTCATCATGCGCGCCACCCAATATGACCGGGAAACGGCGCAGAGCTTCGGCATTCCAATCGATCGGGTCTATGGCTTTGTCTTTGCCGCAGGTGCCATGCTTGCAGCCATCGCAGCGGTGCTTATCGTGCCGATCCGTCAGGCCCATTATCTCATGGGGCTCGATCCGCTGCTGCTCTCATTCATCGTCGTCATCATTGGCGGGCTTGGCAGTATACGCGGAACTGTGGTGGCCGCTCTGGTTATTGGTTTGAGCGACGGCATCATCTCCGTTTTCTTCTCGCCTACCCTTGCAAAGATGATCTCGACGCTCCTCGTCGCACTCGTTCTGGTGTTCAAACCCGAAGGCCTGTTTGGAGCGAGAGAGCGATGAAAACTGCAACGCGCTCCCGTATCTTCGCCTTGCACTGCCTCGTGCTCGCCCTGATCTTCAGCCTGAAATATTTGCTTCCTGATTATCATCAGCTCGCCATGACGCGCATCATGGTGCTTGCGATTTTTGCCATGGGATACAATTTGCTGTTCGGCTACACCGGACTCTTAAGCCTCGGCCACGCCCTGTTTTTCTCAAGCGGCCTCTATGGCGCAGGCCTGGCAGCCTATCATCTCGACTGGAGCGTTCCTGCCGCCTTTGCTGCCGGGATTGGTGTCGGCTTCTTCGTTTCGCTGGTCATTGGACTGATCTGCCTGCGAACGACCGGTGTCGCCTTCATGATCGTGACGTTGATGTTCTCGCAGGTGGCCTATCTCGGCAGCCTCTATTTCTCGGAATGGACGCGTGGTGAGGAGGGGCTGATGTTGCCACAGGCTGCGCGCGGCTTCGAGCTTTTCGGATATGTCGTCGATCTCACCGATGCTATTACGCGCTACAACATCGCATTTGCGCTCATGTCCCTGACCCTGTTGATGACATATCTCGTTGTTTCGAGCCCGGCGGGCCGGGTGCTGATTGCGGTGCGCGAGAACGAGCCACGTGCGATCATGCTGGGTTACAACACATTCCGGCTGAAACTCATCGCGTTGACAATGTCCGGCACGCTTTGCGCCATGGCAGGCGCGACTTACGCGCTGCTGTTTGCCTATGTCGGATCGTCTTTCGGCTCGATCCAATACTCGATCGAAGCGCTGCTCTTCACCCTTCTGGGCGGTGCGGGAACGTTGCTCGGGCCCATTCTCGGCACCGTGTCGATGTTCTACATCATCGATATCGCAAGTGAGCTCACCTCCGCCTACATGCTGGTCGCGGGTGTTGCCCTGGTCTTGCTTGTTCTTTTCTTTCCGAAAGGTATTCTCGGCTCGATCCGCGAAAGGTGGCTGCCATGGCTTCCGTGACGCTGCTGTCCACAAAGGGCTTGAGCCGCCATTTTGGCGGGCTGAGAGCGGTCGATGACGTGCACTTCGAGATATCCGCCGGGGAAATTCATGCTCTGATCGGCCCCAATGGTGCGGGCAAGACAACATTCGTCTCACTTCTGTCCGGTCGGATAGAGCCGACCGCCGGAAGCATCAGCTTCATGGGAGAGGACATCACCGGCGATGCCGCCTATCAGCGTGTGCGCAAGGGCATCGCCTATACGTTTCAGATCACCAGTATATTTCCGCGGCTCAGCGTGTTCGATAACGTCGCGCTTGCGGCCCAGAATACCTTGCAACGACGGGCGGGCTGGCTCGGTTGGAAGTCTGTTGATCTCGCCCGTCATGCCCTGTCGGCGCTGGAGAAGGTTGGCCTGGCGGACCGGGCGGATGCCAAGGCGGGCACGCTGGCCTATGGCCACCAAAGGCTGCTTGAGGTTGCGATGGGTCTGGCGCTTGCGCCGAAACTCATGATCCTTGACGAGCCGACCCAAGGGCTTTCTGACGGCGAGATCGATCGCTTCTGCCATCTTGTCGAAGCCATATCGAAGGATACGACGATCTTGCTGATCGAACACAATATGGCTGTTGTCATGCGGCTCGCGCAACGCATCACGGTGCTGAACGGTGGGCGGCTTTTGGCGACGGGTGCGCCCGAGGATATTCGCGCCAACGCGCAGGTCCAGGCCGCCTATCTGGGAGGAAGCTGAAATGCTTTCCGTTCGCAATCTTGAGGTCTATCACGGCGATGTCCGTAGCTTGAAGGATGTCTCGTTCGACATTTCGCCCGGAGAAGTGCTTTGCCTTCTGGGGCGGAACGGAGCGGGCAAGACGACGAGTTTGCGTGCAATCATGGGGCTTGCGCCGGTTCGCAGCGGGTCGGTTGTTTTCGATGGTGTCGAACTGACGTCTCTGCCGCCTCATGCAATTCCAAAAACAGGTATTGGATACGTGCCGCAGGGCAGACGCCTGTTTGCAGAGATGACGGTGCGGGAGAATCTTGAGATAGGTTTGATGGCGCGCAATACGGATCGCGCCATTCTGGACAGCATCTTTTCGCTTTTCCCCGTTCTGAAATCGCGACTTCAGCAGGTCTCGGGCACGCTGTCCGGTGGCGAGCAGCAGATGCTGGCAATGGCCCGCGCCCTTTGCCTCGATCCGGCATTGATCCTGATGGATGAACCCACCGAAGGCCTCATGCCATCGATGATCGCAACGATACGGGACGTCATCCTGGAGCTGAGGGCGCGTGGCAAGGCGGTATTGCTGGTGGAGCAGCGCATGGAGGCTGTTTTGTCCGTTGCCGACAGGGTGTGTTTCGTAGAAAACGGTGAAACGAAAGCCACCATGGCGACGGACGCTCTGCGCGTCGATCCGGATCTCGTCAAAGCCTATGTTGGAATCGTCTGATCGGCTCAGACAGGCAGCCTTATCGTCATTTCCGGCAGATCGCCCCATCTTGCCTTCACCACGGATTGACGTGACAGGCGGATCAGGCCGCACAGGCTGCCGGTTGTCACGACCTGCCCGCGCTTCAATCCGCCAAGATGGTCGATAGGCAGGTTGGCATAGGCAACCAGCGGAGTGAGCGGGTTGCTCTGCGGATGTTTCGGCGTGGCAGCAAAAAGAACCTCGCCATCACCTTCAACAACAAGCGCAGCAAGCGTTGGGTCTTCGTTGGTCAGGCGCTGGGCGAGCGCAATATCGATTTCTGGTCCCAGGACAAAGGAGTGATTGCCGAGGCGGTCTGCCAGAAACAGCGGCAGCGGCGATTTGTTTTCTTCGACGAGGCGGTAGCTGCACAGTTCTGCGCCCAGATGGACCGACGCCACATGTGGCAGGACATCTTCCACCGTGTACTCCCTTCCCGTTTCCGGTGCAGGCAGATCATCGGACAGCACAAAGCAGACCTCGATTTCGATGGCCACGGCCCCCGGCTTGGGAATCTCGAAGGAGGTTTCCGTCTTCATGTCGTAAAGATCCAGAAGAGGAGCCGCGATGGCACGTCCGTTGTTGATACCAAGCTTCCAGCCCGCGACTTCCTTGCCGATAGAAGCGGCAGCAATTGCCTGCACGGCCATGCCGGTTTCAATGCTGGATGGAAGCAGGCCAGCATTCTCAAGCTGGGAGACGCCAAGCGATGACTGCCGATTTTCAGCCTGGGCGAGAACAGCGCCAAGTCTTATATTCGCCTCTGTCATCGTCGTCATGTAAAGCCTCCCGTAACGTCACGTCCTTCCAATTTCATTACAGTCATTTACGATGCTGGCAAGTGAAGCGCATATTGCACTTGTGGAAATACATGGTCTTCAACACATATTCATCGATGCCGATCTCATTCACCTGTTTATCGGCTCTGGTCCTTCGTAACGGGCGCGCGGGCGAATGAGCCTGTTTTCTGAAAACTGTTCGAAAGCGTGCGCAAGCCAGCCAACAGTCCGGCCGATGGCAAAAAGGCTGAGGGCTGCGCCCGGCGGAAGGTTGAGTTCACGCCGCAGGCTGACCAGCGCCACGTCTATTGTTGGCAATTTTCCGGTCGTATCGGCGACGGTGTCGATCAGTGCCTGACGTGTGGGATGGGGTTTAAGGAGAGCCAGAAGTATCGCGGCCCTGGGGTCGCCCTCAGGATAAAGCGGATGGTCGAAGCCAGGCAAACCGTCTCCCCGGCGCAGCCGGGTTTCCACCACCGTTTCAGGGTCGGCTGCTGCTTCAATTTCATCGAACAGAAGTTCAACGAGACTGGTCATGCCACCATGCAAAGGTCCGCTCAGCGCAGACAGTCCGGCGTCGATACAGGCCCCAAGGGAAGCGCCGGTTGACGCGACGACGCGGGTGGCAAAGGCGGATGCATTTAATTCATGATCGGCCAGCAATACCAGCGCAGACCTCAGAATATCTGCTCTGGCTTCATCAATTTTCCAGGCTCTGGCGAGGTGGAGGTGAGTGGGCAGGCTGCTGGGCTGGCTATTGCTCGCCGCTGCCGTCATGCTGCGTAAAAGCGTGGCTGCACCCGGCCATAGCCTGCGCTTGTTCCTTTGCCAGGCCGTCATCCGGCCAGCGTCGACAAAGCAGAGCAGCGCCTTGCACCGTTCCGTCATCGGCAGATCCGCTGCCAAGCCAAGCAGGGACGCGTCCCACGCCGGCTCTGCTGCGTCCGCGAAGGGATTTTCGTCGCCACAGTTCCAGAGCAGTCGTGCGACATCCTCAAGCGTCTTGCTCTCGGCAAGCGTCACTGCATCGTGGCCGCGATAGAACAGGTGGCCGTTATGGATCAGGGTCAGGTTGGAGGACAGCACCGGCAGACCCCAGTCGAGTGTCGATGCGGCGACGTCTTTCGGTCTTTTGCCAAGCAACTTGTTCTTCTTCAACTGGTCGATGTCGTGACTGTTGTACAAGCGGCGTCTTGGATCGTCAGGCGCCCCCATTGTTCGAATGAGGCCACGGCTGACATAGGCATAAAGGCTGGCGCGGTTGATGCCGAGTAATTCGGATGCCATCGCGGCATCGATGAAAGGGTCCTGCACGGAATTTTCTCTACATTGATTGGTTGAATCAAGATTGATTATATTGATTCAATCATGATGTCTGTGGGTGTCAACCCATGAGGCTCACCATGACCATTTCATCACACATTGCTCCTGCTACCGAAACCACGAGCCCAGGCTTGGAAAACACCATTGCTGCCGAAACGATTCTCAGCCATGTCGATGGCGCAGCGGGCCGGCTGATCGTCCGGGGATATGATCTCGACCAGATTTCAAGCTGGAGCTTCGAGGCACTCCTTGCCCTGCTTTGGAAAGATCTTGCGCCCGGCCAAGTCACCGAAGCCGATGTGCAAACTGCATTGGGGCAGGCCCGCGCTGCAGCGTTCCATCTCGTTGAACGTCTGCTGCCGACCCTACCTCACCTTTCACAGGTAGAAGCCCTCCGCTTCCTGCTGGCGGCGCTGGCAGACTCACAAACGGTTCCACATCATGTCATGGCCGTTGCTGCCGTGCCGGTCTTTGCGGCAGCCATTGCACGAAATGCAGCGGGTTCTGCACCTGTAGGCCCCGATGCTTCACTGGGTCATGCCGAGGACTTTCTATTCATGCTCCACGGCACGCGTCCTTCGGAAGAAAATGTGAGGGCGCTGAACACGTACCTCGTCACAGTGGCGGACCATGGTCTGAATGCCTCCACATTTGCCGCGCGTGTCATTGCATCCACCAAGGCGGGCATGTTTTCATCCATCATCGGCGCATTATGCGCACTCAAAGGACCGCTCCACGGCGGTGCACCGGGCCCGGTTCTGGATATGCTCGATGCAATCGGCAGCGAAGATAACATCAATGCCTGGCTATCCGCCTCGCTTGCCCGTGGTGAGCGGCTGATGGGTTTCGGCCACCGCATCTACCGGGTTCGTGACCCGCGCGCCGATGTCTTGAAACAGGCGGTCGGCCTCCTGCGCCATGGCGGTGGCCGTATTGGTTTTGCGGAGGCTGTCGAAGCCGAAGCACTGGCGCTGCTGGCCGAAAAGAAGCCGCTGCGTCCCTTGCAGACCAATGTCGAGTTCTACACGGCGCTTGTGCTGGAAGCTGTCGGTTTCCCGCGAGAGAGCTTTACCAATGTCTTTGCTGCTGGCCGGATGGGCGGCTGGACGGCACATGTTCTGGAGCAGGAGCGTCTCGGCAAGCTCATCCGTCCACAGTCGCGCTATGTCGGCCCGCAGCCTTCGCAGATGTGATGCCTGACGCTTCGAGCGTCGATCGTCATGCCGAAAGATCGCACCGTGGCCTGTTGACGGTGCGGTCAGATGCCGATGAATTTTCGCAAAAGAGCCAGCAGTTGCTCCCTTTCGGCTTCCGATAGCGCTGCTCCCACGCCTTGCTCATAGGCAAAGAACCATTCCGAAGCGGCTTCCGCTTCGGTCTTGCCCATGCTGGTCAGGGTCAGTTCGACCGCGCGTCTGTCTTCGTCCGGTATGTTGCGCGAGAGCAGGTTCCGGTCCTCAAGCGCGCGGATGAGTTTCGTCATATGCGCCCGCTTTATCATGAGGCTTTGGCCCAGAATGCTTTGGCGGATGCCCGGATTGTTGCGAATAACCCAGAGGACTGAGAACTCCCCCGGCTTGAGGCCGCGCCCTCCCACCTCTGAAAAGAAGTTCTCGAACACCTTCAACTGGGCCAGTCTCAGCATGAAACCCGGCGCTTCGTTGAGGCCGCCCAGATCCACCTTTTCATTGCCGTGAACCAGCATATCCATGTCTCATCCTAAATATCGGTGCGCTGCAGATTTTCCAGCCACGTCCCAACACATCAAGCGTCCGTTGTAGCACTCTTATCTGATGCGTTTGAAGGAATGGAAGAGCGGCAGTCGCGTATCTGCGCGCCGATACTTGTTCAATTCGCTTTCACGTTTCCGCTGAGCCCTGCGTTTTTCTGCGGCGGTTGCGCTGTGGCGAGGCCTTCTCGTGGGAAACGCAAGTGTGATGTCGCGCGCCTCGTAATGATTGTTTACTTAGAGATTGTTTCCTTGTAAACAAAATTTAGAGGAGGCTGACATTCGTCCTCCTTGATATCGCGCGATTGACGTCTGGGAGGAGTCATGAACGAAAGCGAAAGTCGACTTGGCGTTTTTCCGTCGCCCGGCGGTCATTTGTCCGTCTCTGACGAGGTGAACTGCGCCTCGGCGTCACGACGGGTCGCACATTCCCTTTTCTGCGCCGAGGTTCTGGCGCAATGAGTGGCTTTGACCATCAAGTCGAGACAACGCTGGCGCTCTTGCGCAACACTCCCGGCTGGCAGGAAATATGCGCCGCCAATCCCGATCTTGATGACTTCACTGTCAATTCCATTGTTTCCGAAGCGGCAACCTTCGCCGAAACCGTCCTCGCACCGCTCAACGCGATTGGCGATCGGCAGGGCTGTCGCGTTGTTGACGGTCGCGTCATCACACCGGCGGGATTCGGTGACGCTTACAGACGTTTTTGCCAGGCGGGCTGGCTGGCGCTGGATGTGCCAGAGCGGTTTGGCGGGCAGGGGCTTCCCCACACGTTGCAGGCGGCTTGCGCTGCGTTATTCGAGCGCGGATGTGTCGCCCTCATGATGCTGGCCGGCTCTTCAAGAGCGGCGACCTTTCTGCTGGCAGAGTCTGCGCAAGCGAATGTCGCGGAAGAGTGGATCGCCAAACTCCTTGCCGGAGACTGGTCTGCGACCATTTGCATTTCAGAGCCCGATGCAGGCTCCGATGTGGGGCGCATTCGCACCCGCGCGATGACAGAAGGCGGCGAGTGGCGCGTTGACGGCACCAAGTGCTGGATTTCCTTCGGCGATCACGACATCACGGACCGCATTGGTCATTGTCTGCTTGCCCGGACCAGCGACGAAGCAGGGACCAGAGGGCTTAGCCTGTTTCTTGTGCCGGATCACATTGACGGACATCGAAATGGTGTCTTGGTTGAGCGCATCGAAGAAAAGCTTGGACTGCACGGCTCGCCGACATGCGTTCTGCGTTTTGAAAAGTCGCGGGCAATTCTGCTTGGGCAGGAGGGGCGAGGGCTCCAGCACCTGTTTACAATGATAGAGCGGATGCGGCTTGTGACGGGTTGCCAGGGGCTTGGGGTTGCCTCTGCGTCTGCAGATGTGGCCGAAGCCTATGCGCAGGACAGGCGACAGGGTGGCTCACCCAGCGCGAGACCCGTGCCGATCTCTACGCATCCCGATGTGAAGCGACAGCTACGCATCTTGCGGCGGCAGACGGAAGTTCTGCGTGCCGCCACGCTGGAACTGGCGGCAACGCTTGATCTGGCGTCCCTCTCCACCGATGAGGACGACCGTTCCTTCCATCAGGATTTAGCGGCCTGGATGCTGCCACTGGTCAAGAACTTCGGAGCAGAAATCGGTTTCGATACGGCAAACCGGGCGATCCAGGTGCTCGGCGGTGCCGGTTACACGCGCGAATGGCCTCTTGAGCAATATCTGCGCGATAGCCGGGTGATGTCGATCTATGAAGGCACGACTGGAATGCAGGCGCTGGACTTTCTGACGCGACGGCTTTGGCGAGACGAAGGTCGTGGTCTGGCGGCGTTCGAAACACTTGTGATGCGCGACATTGCCGCCTCTCAAAACGCAGCTGAGAATGAGCGGGCGTTGAGCGCACTCAGATCCTTTCAGGATGCAAGTGAGCAAATGCGCCTTTTGTCAGCCCAGACTGAGGCGGCCTTGTTCAAGGCAGACGATTACATGCGCTGCGGCTGGGAGGCGGTTGCAGCGTGGCTTTCACTGCGTTTGCCGAGGGGCGACGCCGAAACGGAACATGGCCAGTTCGAGGGCGCGGCTGCAGCGCCCCGGATGGCATGCTTTGCAAATTAACGGGAGGACGACATGAAGAATTCAATGATTAGGCTCGGTGCGCTTGCCAGTGTGGCGCTCACGCTTGCCGCTTTTCCTGCCTTCGCCGATATCACGATTGGTGTGACGATACCCACCACCGGACCGGGTGCCGCGCTGGGTATCCCATTGAAAAACTCGGTAGACCTCTGGCCGACTGAAATTGCCGGCGAAAAAGTGAAGGTCATCGTGCTTGATGATGCGGGTGATCCTTCTTTGGCCACCACGAATGCGCGACGGTTCGCCAATGACGACAAGGCGGATGTGATTGTCGGTACCGCACTCGTGCCCGGGGCCATCGCGGTTGCTGGCGTCGCGGCCGAGGTGGGTGTTCCGCACCTTGCCCCATCGCCGCTGCCGCCACCTGTGGCCAAGGGCTGGAGCTTTGTCTTGCCGCAAAATGCCGAACTCGTGTCTCGCCATCTGTTTGCGAAGATGCAGGCAGATGGCGTTAGAACGCTGGGCTATATCGGCTTTTCTGACTCCTACGGCAATCAATGGGTCGATCAGTTCAAGAAGCTGGGGGCCGAATACGGCCTGAAAATGGTGGCCGAGGAGCGATTTGCGCGGCCTGATACATCCGTTGCCGGGCAGGTGCTGAAAGTGGTTGCTGCCAGGCCGGACGCGGTATTCATCGGTGCTTCCGGCACAGGTGCAGCGCTGCCGCAACTGGGTCTGCGCGAGCGTGGCTTTACAGGCCCCATCTATCAGACCATCGGCGCCGTCACCTTCGATTTCCTGCGCATCGCCGGAAAAAGCGCCAACAACACCGTTTTTGCTTCGGGCCCGGTAATGGTGGCAGAAGACCAGCCGGACACATCGGAAACCAAGGCTGAGGGCCTTGCCTATGTAACCGCCTATGAAGGCAAATATGGCGCCGGCACCCGGACACAGTTCGGCTCACACATGCAGGATGCTATGATCATCCTCAAGAAGTCTGTTCCCGTGGCACTGGCAAAGGCAAAACCTGGCACCAAGGAGTTCAGGGATGCGCTGCGCGATGCCATCGAGAATGGCGGACCGTTCCCGGCAACCCATGGCGTTTTCCAATTCTCACCATCCGATCACTACGGCCTTGACGACAGGGGCATTGTGCTTCTGACCGCCAAGGACGGCAAGTTCAATTTGATTAAATAGTCGAGCTGACAAAAAGGCTGCGTTTCGCGCAAGAAACGCGGCCTTTTTCTTGTCTTGCCAGATCATGCATTCAACCGGGGAAATGGTGTGGACGCCACGATTGCAACTTTTCTAATTCAGGACGGCGTGACCAACGGCGCGATCTATGCGCTTTTGGGACTGGCGCTTGTTCTGGTTTTTGCGGTGACGCGCATCATTTTCATCCCGCAGGGAGAATTTGTTGCCTATGGCGCTCTCTCTCTGGCGCTTCTGGACGAGGGCAAGGTCCCGGGAACCGCGCCAATGTTGGTGGCCTTCGGCGCGGCAGCGTTGTTGCTTGACCTGTGGCAGATGCGTCGTGATTTCCAACTGTCATCGCTGGTTCGGGCTCTAGCGGCCAATGTCGCTGTCCCCGTTGCGATCTATGCACTTTTGGCGCTGACTGCGCCGTTGGAATTGCCATCCCTGCTTCGTGCCGCGCTTGCCGTTCTGCTTATTGCGCCCATGGGTTATTATATCTACCGCATCGTCTACCGTCCTCTCGTCGACGCGTCTGTGCTGGTTCTTTTGATTGCCTCGCTGGGTGTCCATCTCGTGATGATGGGGCTTGGACTTGTGTTCTTCGGACCGGAGGGACTGCGCGCGCGCCCGCTGTCGGAAGACAGCTTCATGCTGGGCCCGTTGAACGTAACGATACAAAGCCTGTGGATTTACGCCGTTACCATCATCATCATTGTCGGGCTCTACCTTTTCTTCGAGAAAACCCTGCTCGGTAAGGCGTTGCGGGCAACCGCCGTAAACCGGTTGGGGGCAAGGCTTGTTGGAGTGCGAACGCAATTGACCGGGGTCACCGCACTTGTCCTTGCGGCAATCATCGGCGCTGTTTCCGGCGTCCTGATCGCACCGGTCACCACGATTTATTACGACACAGGGTTCCTGATCGGGCTCAAAGGCTTTGTCGCGGCAATACTGGGCGGACTGGGCAATTTTCCTGTCACTGCCATCGCCGCGATCGGCGTGGGGTTGGTCGAGGCATTCGCCTCGTTTTTTGCCAGCGCCTACAAGGAGGTCATCGTGTTTGGGCTGATTATACCTGTTCTGGTGTGGCTTTCATTCGGTGCCAGCCACCATGAGGAGGATTGATCAATGAGCAACCGCCTCCCTATACTCCCAATCATTGGCCTGCTTGTCGTGGCAGCCTTTCCGCTTTTGCCGGTGCCACCGTTCTGGCTCACCCTGGTCAACAACATCGGGCTTGCGTCGCTGGTGGCTATCGGCCTTGTGCTGCTGACCGGTGTCGGCGGGCTCACCTCTTTCGGTCAGGCCGCATTTTGCGGTTTCGGGGCCTATACAACTGCGGTCTTGACGACGGCCTATGGCGTGTCTCCGTGGCTTACCCTGCCGCTGTCCCTTCTCATGGGCGCGGTCATGGCGCTGCTGCTTGGCTTCATCACCGTGCGCCTTTCAGGCCATTTCCTGCCGCTCGGCACCATCGCCTGGGGTTTGGCGCTATACTACCTGTTCGGAAAGATCGAAATTCTGGGACAGTATGACGGCATCACCGCCATCCCGCCACTGTCGGTGGCCGGATATGCCTTTATCAGCAGCCAATCCATATTTTACGTCATCTGGGGCTTTGTCATTCTCACAGCCATCGGCGCGACGAACCTCCTGGACTCTCGCGTGGGACGCGCCATCCGGGCGCTGCGAGGCGGTGCCCAGGCGGCAGAAGCCTTCGGCGTCAATATTGTCCGTGCAAAACTGACCGTTTTCGTTTTTGCCGGTGTTCTCGCAGCCCTCTCCGGTTGGCTCTATGCTCACATGCAGCGATCCGTCAATCCAACACCATTCGGCTTGAGCATGGGCATCGAATATCTGCTGATGGCCGTTGTCGGCGGCGCGGGTCACGTCTGGGGCGCTGTCTTTGGCTCAGCGGTGCTGCTTGTTCTAAAGGAAGTTTTGCAGCGTTTCCTGCCCGATCTCGTCGGTACGACAACCAATGTCGAGATGGTCGTTTTCGGCATCCTGCTTGTCGTCATCCTCCAGGTGGCGCGTGAGGGTTTGTGGCCGCTTTTGACCCGCTGGGTCGGCGTCAAGGTTCGCGAGCGTCAAATATCGAAAAACGCGCGTGCTCTGGATCGCCGCGCCTTGCCGCAGCGAGGAGGTCCTCTGCTTTCCGTCGAGACTGCAAGGAAAGAATTTGGCGGATTGGTCGCCGTCAATGATGTCAGTTTTCGTGTCAGGGCGGGTGAGGTCGTCGGCCTGATCGGCCCCAACGGAGCCGGGAAAAGCACGACATTCAACCTGATCACCGGACTTCTCGGCTTGACGAAGGGCGCTGTGACCTATCAGGGGCAGGCGATTTCGGGGTTGAACCCGCGCGACATCGCACGTTTCGGCATTGCCCGTACCTTCCAGCATGCGAAAATCCTGCCTGACATGTCCGTGCTGGAAAACGTGGCTCTCGGCGCGCATCTGCGTGGGTCGGCAGGCGTGGTGCGCAGCATGCTGCGGCTGGAGCGGGCTGAAGAGGCCACGCTGCTTGCCGAGGCCGCAAGACAGGTCGAGCGGGTGGGTTTAGGCCCGCTGCTGCACAGACCCGCCGGGGATCTTGCCCTTGGTCAGATACGCATTCTGGAAATTGCGAGAGCGCTTGCTGCCGATCCGGCTCTGGTTCTGCTCGACGAGCCCGCAGCCGGCTTGCGACACGCTGAAAAACAGGAGCTTTCCGCACTGCTGTCGAAACTGCGCGAGGAGGGCGTAAGCGTCTTGCTCGTTGAACACGATATGGGTTTTGTGATGGGACTGGTCGATCAACTTGTGGTTCTGGATTTCGGCACACTGATTGCAGATGGAAAACCGCAGGACGTGAGAAATCACCCGGCCGTCATCGCTGCCTATCTTGGAGGTTCGGCATGACCAGTTCTCTGTTGGACATGAAAGACATCCGCGTATCCTATGGTCACGCCGAGGTTGTACAGGGCGTTTCACTGACGATGACGAGCGGGAGTATCGTCACGGTGATCGGCGCCAATGGCGCAGGAAAGACGACCCTGCTCAACGCCGCCATGGGCGTAATCCCCAGCAGCGGCACCATCCTTTATGACGGAAAGCCGGTTCCTGGGTCGGTCGAGGCACGCGTCGCATCGGGTTTTTGTCTGGTGCCGGAGCGTCGCGAACTTTTTTCCACAATGACTGTGGAGGACAATATCGAACTGGGCGGCTTTCTGCGCAGCCGGGCCGAGCGTGCCGAGACGAGTGCCGAACTTTACGAGCGTTTTCCAAGGCTTGCCGAACGCCGCAAACAGCTCGCCGGAACGCTTTCTGGCGGGGAGCGGCAGATGCTGGCGCTGGCCCGTGCCCTGATGAGCAGGCCGAGATTGCTCCTGCTGGATGAGCCTAGCCTAGGACTCGCGCCGAGGATCGTTGCCGATATCCTCAGGATTGTCTCCGAATTGCGCGACAGCGGCGTTTCAATCTTGCTCGTGGAGCAGAATGCCCGCGCTGCACTGGAGATTGCCGACTTCGGCTACCTCATGGAGTTGGGTGAAGTAAAGCTGTCGGGCACCGCGTCCGATTTGGCCAATAATCCGGCACTCATGGAAAGCTACCTTGGAACGGCAAATGCCGGGTGAACGGCATTTGTCATCAGCCATGATGCCGACGCGTCAGTGCTCTCAGGCGCTCACGCCCAATCGCGACCGTTTGAATGACTGGGCGGCTTGCGCTGCAACGCCAAGCGCCGCAAATGGCCTTCTCTTCACGTTTCGATATATTTCGTCATTTTAAATGACTTTCCATTCGTCGCTCCAGCGTTCATGAAGTACTCAGCAAATGTCGGGTACCTGCCCGATGCCAACTTATCTGAAGAACTGAGCACATGAAAAAACCGATCGCGCTGGAGAATATCTCCGAAAACACAGTGTTTCGAAAAGGCGATGTCTTTGTTCTGTTTGGCGAATTGTTCGGTCGCGGCTACGCAACCGGTCTTCTCGACCAGGCACGGAAAGCCGGAATGCAGATCGTGGGAATCACGGTCGGACGTCGTGATGAAAACAACGCGCTTCGTCCGCTGACTGCCGATGAACTCTCCGAGGCAGAGCAGAGACTGGGCGGAACCATCATCAATATTCCCGTGATGGCCGGCTTTGATCTCGATGCGCCAGCCGGTGGACCCACGCCGACGGATCTTCTTGCAGGTCTGACGCTGGAAAGCTGGGAACGCGAGAAGTTCGATTGGGATTACATCGATCAGTGTCAGGCTGTCGCAACGGACCGGTTCACTTCCTCTGTCACCAAGGTCGTGTCCGTTCTGGACGGGATGATTGAAGGCGGTCGCAATGTCTTCTTCGCCCACACGATGGCGGGTGGCATTCCCAAAGCGAAGGTTTTCCTCGTCGTTGCAAATCGCATCTACAAGGGCACCGGCGCACGCCACATGTCATCACAGGCGCTCATCGATAGCGATATGGGGAAACTCATTCTTCGCAACTTCGATGAGGTCTCTGCAAACACGTTCCGCCACCTCATCGATTTGAGTGCCGGTATTCGTGAACGCGTGGAAGCCGCTGGTGGTCAGGTGCGCTATACGGCCTATGGCTACCACGGCACGGGCATCCTCATTGGCGGTGAATACCGCTGGCAGACTTACACCAACTATACGCAGGGCTATGCCAAGATGCGGCTGGAGGGGATTGCCGAGGACGCATGGTCGAAGGGCGTGAAGGCGAGCGTCTATAACTGCCCTGAAATCCGTACGAACTCTTCCGATGTCTTCACAGGCATCGAGCTTCCACTCATCCCACTCCTGCTTGCCTTGAAAAAGGAAGGCGGCGGTGCCTGGGCCGATGCTCAGTGGAAGTCTTGCGAGGCTTTGCTTGGCGAAGGCCATACGCTGGATGAGGTCATGAAGAAGATCAGCACGCTGCAGGCCAGCGATGTCATGGTTCCGTTCTATGATTTCTCAGCATGGCCAATGCCGAACAGCCAGGCGCAGGCTGATCTCACCATTGGCACGTCCAATGAGATCACAGCCATGCATCGCGACAACAAGGCCATGATCAGCGACCATTTGAGTGCGTTGGTGGTTGAGGCGACAGGTCGGCTTATCTTCGGTGCCTCGTCCAATCCTCAGACTCCGGTGCAATGGCTCAACCATGACGTTGTCGCGCGTTGTCTCAACAGCGCCCATGCAGACATGCCGGCAGAAGGCGCCAATTCATCGTCTGCCCGGTTGCAGGTCGCCTGAAAAGATTTGCTGAAGTGAAAAGATGACTTTGGGAGTTGTTCGGCCTTTTAGGTTGTGCAGCTCCCAATTTGTTTTTTGCACTTGGTCAAATTCGGGATGTTTTAGACTTTGTTTTCTATGTCGACTATTGGTTGGGCCGCTGTGCGCTTTAACTGAAGCTTTTAAAGTGTCAGTTAAGGCATCGACTTCTATGGTCTTGCAACTACGGAAAAAGGTTGCAGGCCAAAGATGGTCGATGATGCGGACAGGTTTGAGAGGGAGGCTGGCGAGCAAATTGCCGGTCAGGGTCGTCTTGTTTGGTATCATTCCCTTTTCTGGAAAATAAATGTCTTTCTCGTTTCCAGTGTCGTGCTTGCCTATGTCGTGGGCGCAACGATCGGCTGGGTCATGGTCGAGCGCGATTCTCTTGAGCAGTGGCGCAGGCAGGCGGCACAGAATGCTCAGGTCACCAGCTCTGCCATTCGTTCCATTTACACCTTCATAGCGATCGACAGCGCCGATGATGGCCAGATCACCAAGATCATCAGCGAGAGGCCCATCGGCGACGATGCGTCTATTCTGGACACGGGTTTCAACCCATCTGATGTGCTGGGCCTTGCGGCTTCGCAGACCAAGAACAACATCTGGCTGTTCCAGAAAACGCCCGGCCCTGAGGCCTTCACAAGCTCTGCAGAAGCGTTCGGTTCAAGCAATGGACTTGCACTGTCGCTTCCCGCCAGCGCAGATCCGTCTCTCTTCTTCGTTGGATTTGCTGATGTCGGTGACGTCACACATTTCGTCGCCTATGTTCCGGTGATCAATCTTATCGGTGAACTGCAAGGGGCCTTGGTCACGACAATTGGTGAGGCGGATGCCTTGCAGGAGAGCCAAAACAAGCTTCTGCGGAATTCCTTTTTGCTGCTGCTGACAATCCTCATCCTCACGGGTGTTACGGTCACGCTCATCATGCGCAAGGTCTTCAGGCCGGTTCCCGATCTCATTGGTGCGTTGAGCCGTATTGCGCGTGATGATACGCGCTCGGTCACGCCATTTCAGGATCGCCATGATGAAATCGGTCATTTTGCAGTCGCCATTGAGACGCTGCGAGAGGCTGTTGTGGAGCGCGAGCATCTGCGTCAGGTGCGGGACGTTGCAAAGCATATGGAACACCTGGCGCATCACGATGCCCTGACCGGATTGCCAAACAGGACCTTCTTCAACAAGAAGCTTGAGGAAATGATAGCGAAATCTCGGGAAACCAGCTTTCGCTTCAATCTCATGGTCCTGGATCTAGACCGTTTCAAATCCATCAATGATGGCCTAGGGCACGCGAGTGGAGATGCACTGCTCGTTTCCTTTGCGGAACGTCTGCTTTTGCTGATGAAGCCGGGCGATATCGCGGCGCGATTGGGCGGGGATGAATTCGCGATTCTGCAGATCGTTCGCAAGGATTCGCTGGTTGAAGCAAGCAAGCTTGCTTCGGCGATTATCCGATCCGTCGGCAGACCTTTCATCTTGCTGGGACGCGAGGTCACTGTCGGAACAAGTCTTGGCATCTGCACGGAAACATCATTTGATCTGGATATTTCGGAACCGTTGAAACGGGCGGATATTGCGCTTTACGCGGCAAAGTCCGAAGGGCGGGGAACATTCCGGTTTTTCAAACAGGGCATGGAGATGTCCGGCGAGCGCGGCCATGTTTTGCAGCATGATCTGGACGCAGCCTTGCGAGATGGGCAATTCGAACTGCACTATCAACCGATCTTCTCGGTTGATAGCCTCGAACCTGCGGGTTTTGAAGCGCTGTTGAGATGGCGTCACCCGCAACTTGGCTGGGTTTCTCCGGCAGACTTCGTTCCTGTCGCCGAAAAAACCGGACAGATCGTTCAGATTGGCGAATGGGTTTTGAACAAAGCCTGCTCAGATATTGCGCGGCTACCGACAGATACGTTTCTGGCGGTCAATGTTTCCCCCCTCCAACTGCAGCAGGGCGATTTTCCCAGGAAATTAAAATCCCTTTTGGCCACTCATGGGGTGCCGCCAAGCCGCCTTGAACTGGAACTGACCGAAAGCGAGAGAATTTGCGCTGGCGAATGCGAAGAAACCCTTGAAGCGCTTTATTCCATGGGTGTCGGCTTCGCACTGGATGATTTCGGGACGGGCTATTCGGGCATCAGTTACCTGCTTTCACTGCCCGTTACCAAAATCAAGATTGATCGCAGCTTCGTCATGGATGTGGAATATCGAGCCGACAGCCGGATCGTGATCCAAAATCTTCTGAGGCTTGCGAACGGTCTAGGCCTGAAGACCACTGCTGAGGGTATCGAAACTGAAAACCAGCTCGAATTCCTGAAGGAATCAGGTTGCGGGTTGGCTCAGGGTTATCTCCTCGGTCGTCCGTCCAAAATAGAAGACATTCAGAATACTTATAGCAATCTTTATCCCCGGAAGGTGTCATAACGAGGAGCATTTAACGTGCATTATCTTCCACTTAGGCGTCTTAAATCGATTTGTTCAAGTCTCGCATATGGCAGCTTGCTGTCCGCTTTTTTTCTCACCGCTTTTACGACGGCCTCATCTGCCCAAGATACGGACACGTTGGCCAAGATCGCCCGCACCAAAACGATAACCATTGGATATCGGGAAGACGAAGTTCCCTTCGCTTACAAATCGTCTGACGGTTCGGCTGTCGGCTACTCGGTAGACCTGTGCAATCTGATAGCGGAGCACGTGCGCGCGCAACTCAAGCTCGATACGTTGAACATCAACTATGCCGTCGCCACGCCAGCGACCCGTTTTCTGCTTGTGAAGTCCGGAAAGATCGATCTGGAATGCAGCGCTACCACCAACAACGCCGAGCGACGTGAGCAGGTGTCCTTTTCCTACCCACATTTCATCACGGCCACACGTTTCGTCGCGAAAAAGGCAAGCGGCCTGCAAAGCATCAAGGATCTTGCAGGCAGAACCGTGGCATCAACGACAGGCACTGTTAATGTCGAGCAACTGCAGGATCTCAATCGGGCGGACAAGCTCAATATTTCCGTTTTGCTTGCACGCCAGAATTCGGATGGTTTTGCTTTCGTGGAGAATGACAAGGCATCTGCATTCGTGATGGACGGCGTCCTCCTGGCGGCACAGGTGGCCTTCTCCAAAGCACCGGATGCTTACGTCATTTCAGCAGATACATTCGGGCCTCCAGAGCCATATGGAATTCTGATGCGCAAGGACGATGCTGCGTTCAAATCAATCGTCAATGACGCATTGAAGACCATATTCGTGAGCGGGCAGATCGATCAGATCTATGAAAAATGGTTCATGTCGCCCTTGCCGCAGGATGGTCGCAACTTCAATTTGCCGATGTCGGCAGAACTCAAGGCTGCCTTTCGCGAGCCTGCGGAGTATCTACAATGAGACAGGCACTCTCCATATTTCTTATGGTCTGCGCCTTGGGCCTGGCTGTCTCAGTTGAGGCCATCGCTGCGGATTTCACGACGCCAACCTTGCAACGCATCAAGGAAACGGGGAAAATCAGGATCGGATATGGACAGACCGCGCCATTCTCCTTTCCCTCAGGCAATGGCGAGGTGATGGGTTATTCGATTGATCTGTGTCGTCGCGTTGCGGAGAAACTGCGTGCGCGGTTGAACATGGATTCGATCGAGATCGAGTTTCTACCAAGAACCCCCAGCAATCGCATACAATTGTTGAAAGAGGGCACGATCGACATCGAGTGCAATTCCAGCACAAATACTGCCGAGCGGCGCAAAAGCGTCATCTTTGCCGTCAGCCACTTCTACGGTGCCACCCGCTATGTCTCGCTTGCGAAGAACAATCTCAAAACGCTTGCAGACTTGAAGGGCCGTTCTGTCAGTGTGGCTCTTGGAACTGTCAATGTCAGTGAGATCAACGAAGCAAATCGTTCCAAAAGGCTCAATATCTCGGTCGTGCCGGTAGAATCGCTACAGGCGGCCTTTGACATGGTGGCTGATGGGCAGGTGTCTGCCTTTGCGATGGATGAAGTCCTGCTGAGCACAATGATCGCGCGATCAGCACATCCGGACGACTACGCTATCTCGGATGAATTCGTGACAGAGCTGCAGCCCATTGGTTTTATGATGCGGCTGGGTGATACCGAATTTGCGGCCGCGGTAAACGAAGCCCTCGGTGAGATCTACAGAAGCCCGGAGATGGTCGATATCTACAACAAGTGGTTCGAGCAACCTGTTCCAGCGCTCGGAGTAAAGCTTGGAATTCCAATGAGCGACGTTCTCAAGCAGGCATTGGCAGATCCAAAGCCAATTGAGTAAGGGCGGGTTTTACATGGTGATGCATTTGGGAAGCAGCCGAAGCGGCCTCCCAAATGCGGCGGTGTGAAACTCAGGCCTTTTCAAGTGCAATGGCGATGCCTTGACCAACGCCAATGCACATGGTGGCCAGAGCCTTGCTTTTGCCGGTCAAAGACAGCTCCAGAGCTGCGGTGCCTGCTATGCGGGCCCCGCTCATGCCAAGCGGATGACCAAGCGCGATCGCACCGCCATTGATGTTGGCGCGTGCGTCGTCGTCGGCAATACCGAGCTGGCGAAGCGTCGCCAACCCTTGCGAGGCAAAAGCTTCGTTCAACTCGATGATGTCGAGTGCGTCTGCGGTCCAACCCAGACGGTCCAGAAGTTTCTGTGAAGCCGGAGCAGGACCGATGCCCATGACGCGCGGTGGTACGCCAGCCGTCGCGCCGCCGGAAATTCTGGCAAGCGGCGTTAGGCCATATTTCTTCACCGCTGCTGCGGACGCAATGATCAGGGCGGCGGCGCCGTCGTTTACACCGGATGCATTACCCGCCGTAACGGTGGCTCCATCCATGCGGTTCACGGGTTTCAATTTGGCCAACGCCTCGACGCTGGTTTCGCGCGGATGCTCATCCTTTGAAACAATGACCGGCTCGCCCTTGCGCTGCGGAATGGTGACAGTGGTGATTTCCTTTGCCAGTCGTCCATTGGCCTGCGCTGCGGCTGCCTTCTGCTGACTCCTGACCGCAAAGGCATCCTGATCTTCACGGGAGACTGCGTAGTCAATTGCAACATTGTCACCCGTTTCCGGCATGGAATCTACGCCGTAGAGGGCCTTCATGGCCGGATTGACGAAGCGCCAACCGATCGTGGTGTCGTAAATTTCGGCATTCCGGGAAAAGGCCGTTTCTGCCTTCGGCATGACGAAGGGTGCCCGGCTCATGCTTTCCACGCCCCCGGCAATCATAAGCTCGGCTTCGCCGGACTTGATGGCGCGGGCGGCGGTGATGACGGCGTCCATTCCAGAGCCGCAAAGCCGGTTCATCGTTGTGCCGGTGATGCCGACGGGAAGCCCGGCGAGCAGAAGGGACATGCGGGCCACATTTCGATTGTCCTCTCCCGCCTGGTTGGCGCAACCGAAGATGACATCGTCGATGGCGTCCCAGTCGATGGAGGCGTTGCGTTCCATCAGCGCCTTTAGCGGAACAGCGCCCAGGTCATCCGCCCGAACGGAGGAGAGGGCACCGCCGAAACGGCCGATGGGAGTGCGAATATAGTCGCAGATAAAAACGTCGGTCATGTATTTACGCCTCAGAGTTCGGGAGCGATAAGATCGGCGACAGCGCCATCGGTGCGGAGCTTTGCACCCGTCATTGCCTGCAAATCCTCAAATGTCATGCCCGGCAATTTCTCCCTCAGCACGAAGTGTCCGTCTTTTACATCAACCACGGCATGGCTGGTGTAGATCCGCGTGATGCAGGCAACACCGGTCAGAGGGAAGGCGCATTTTTCAACCAGCTTCGGCTCGCCCTTCTTCGTCACATGCTCGGTAATGACGAAGACCTGCTTGGCGCCGTGAACCAGATCCATTGCGCCGCCAACGGCGGGCACTCCTTTCGATCCGACGCGCCAATTGGCGAGATCGCCATTCTGCGCAACCTGATAGGCGCCGAGGATGGCAACATCCAGATGACCGCCGCGAACCATCGCGAAACTGTCGGCATGATGGAAGAAAGCTGCACCGGGTTTCAGGGTAACGGCTTTCTTGCCGGCATTGATGAGGTCCCAGTCTTCCTCGCCTTCCGGCGGCGCTTCTCCAAAATTCAGAACGCCGTTTTCGGTATGGAAAATCGCTTCGCGGCCGGGTGGCTGATAGCGGGCAACCATTTCCGGAAAGCCGATCCCCAGATTGACATAGGCACCATCGGCAATGTCCTGCGCTGCACGCCATGCGATCTGTGCGTTGGAAAGCTTGATGTCTTCAAAGGTGTTGAGAGCGATTGTATCGGTCATACGTAGGCCACTCCTGCGCGGATCAGGACTTCTTCCTGCTGTGGATCTGCTATCTCGACGACGCCATCGACGAATATGCCGGGCGTAACCACCTGTTCCGGATCGATTTCGCCGGCGGGCTGAAGCCGGGAAACCTGCGCTATCGTGGTCTTGGCGGCCATGCACATCAGCGGATTGAAGTTGCGACCGGCCTTTCGGTAGGTCAGGTTGCCGTGAGTGTCGCCCAAATGCGCCTTCACGATCGCAAAATCCGCTTTGAGCCAGCGCTCCTGCACGTAAGGCCGACCATCGAATTCGGCAATCGGCTTGCCTTCGGCAAGCTCGGTACCATAGGCGGTTGGCGTGTAGAAAGCGGGAATTCCAGCGCCGCCTGCACGGATCCGCTCTGCCAGAGTGCCCTGCGGCACCAGTTCCAGTTCGATCTGGCCAGCGAGATAGCGGTCGGTAAAGGCACGTGGATCGGATGAACGCGGGAAGGAGCAAATCATCTTGGCGACCATGCCGGCATCGATCATCGCGGCAATGCCGATACGACCGTTGCCTGCATTGTTGTTGATGACGGTGAGGTTCTTTGATCCCTTGTCGATCAGCGCATGAATGAGTTCGATTGGTGCACCGGAGCCCCCGAAGCCACCAATCATCACCGTTGCGCCGTCACCGATCGCAGAGACAGCATCCGCTGCGCTCTTGATTGTCTTGTCCATGAAGCCCTCCTCGACGGCCCTCTGTCTGCTCAGCATTGGCAAAGAGGTAAAGCGGAACAGCGCTCGACTGCAACTGGTTTGTGCGTTATATAAACTTTGTTCGTATATCGCACATCTGAGAGGCTGAAATGGTGAGTGAACGCGACCTGATGGGTGGACTTGCCAAGGGGCTGAAAGTGATCGAAGCGTTCAGTGCCGAACATCCGCGCCTTTCGATTTCACAGGCTGCAGAGATTGCAGGCCTTGATCGGGCCACCACCCGCCGATGTCTTTTAACCTTGGCGGAGCTTGGCTATGCCGCTTACGACGGCAAATATTTCACCGTCACGCCCAAGGTGCTGCGGCTTGGAACAGGCTGCCTGGCAACCATGCCACTGCCGCGCATCGTCCAGCCCCTGCTGGACGATTTGTCGATACGGATCGAACAAAGCACCTCGGTATCCATCCTAGACGAAACGGAAATAGTCTATGTCGCCCGAGCGGCGCAGCGCAGGGTCATGTCCATTGCCCTCATGCCCGGCTCCCGCCTTCCTGCCTATTGTACCTCCATGGGCCGTGTGGCGCTTGCCGCGCTGGATGCTGAAAAACGCAGAGCCTTGCTGGAAAAGTCTCATCTGGAAGCGCGAACGGAAAGAACGATCACGGACATCGATGCGCTGATGGCCGAGCTTGAGGCGACGAGCGCACGGGGCTACGCCATTATCGATCAGGAAGTCGAGATCGGCCTGCGTTCGATCGCCGTGCCGTTGCAAAACCTGCGTGGGCAAACCGTTGCAGCGTTGAATGTTGGTCTGTCGGTGACCTCGGCCAGCATGGAAGATCTGGTGAACACCTATCTGCCGCCGCTTCTGGCCGTTCAGGCGGATCTGCGCAGAATGCTGGTTTAAGCCTCGGGCGAAGGCGTGGCAGCGAACTTCGATTGCTCCGCGCTGCGCCATGCACCCGGCGTCATGCCTGTTTCCCTGACAAAAAACCTTGAGAAATAGGACGGGTCGACAAATCCCAGACCTGTTGCCACCATCTGCACCGTCGAGACCGTGAAAAGCAGCTCTTGCTGGGCGATTTCCAGCTGTCTTCGGGCGATGAGGCGTTGGAGGCTTGTTCCGCATTGCTGCCTGACGAGGCGGTTGAGGTGCGTCTGAGACATGCCGAGTTGCTGCGCGTAAAAGGCAGCACTCTTGTGGTCCCGAATATGACGCTCGATGAGGTTGAGCAGCATCTCGAACCGATTGCCGTTTCGGTCCGTTCCCGTTTGTTGAGCGGACGCCCTGTCGATCCGACAGAGATGCGCGATGAGGCTTGCAATCTGTCCCTCAATCATGGCGTCCCGGGCCAGACGATTGCCCGCAAATTCCTGGGAGATCAGTTCACAAGCCTTGACGACATCTCCAAGTGCATCATGGCCTTCAAGCGGGATGAGAACCGGGCGCGCCAGATGCTGGCGCGTGACCGTCTGCAACAGGGTCGATAGCGCAGAGGGGATAAGCGTGATGATGAGGCCCGCTATGTCCCGGGAAAAGCGGAACCCATGTTCGAAGCCCGGCGGCACGATGATGACGGCTGGCGGCTGAATGGGCGTTACTGCGCCTTCCAGAGTGGCATCACCATCTCCACCCGAAATATAGAGTATCTGGAGGAAGCTCTCATGCCTGTGCAGGCCAATTTCGAAGCGGTGCAGACTGCTGCGTGAGAACAGGGTTTCGCAGTGAAAACGGAACAGGCTCTGTGGTCCGGTACTCTCACCATAGAGCTTGTCTCTGGACATTTGCGCTACCCTGCACTTCAAATCATGGTCGGATAGTGCAATTTCTGCTCTGAAATGTCCATTGAAACCACGCTCCGTGGCCGTCATTTCTGCTCCCGGGAGTGTTGTGCAGGAGGGTTTAATGCGCACGAAAGTCGTTATCATCGGTTCCGGCCCGTCGGGTCTGCTGTTGGGTCAGATCCTGACCCGCGCTGGAGTCAGCAACGTCATCATTGATCGCGTCGGCAAGGAATACATTCTCGGGAGAGTTCGCGCCGGGGTGCTGGAAGAGGGGCTGGTCAAGCTTCTTGAAAATGCCGGCGTCGCAGACAGGCTCCATAAGGAAGGCCTGCCGCATGACGGCTTCTCGCTGGCCTTTGACGGTCGCGATCACCGCATTGATCTCTTTGATCTGACAGGCGGACAGCGTGTCATGGTGTACGGCCAGACGGAAGTGACCCACGACCTGATGGACGCCCGTGAGCGTGATGGCTCATTGACCATTTATGATGCGGAAAACGTTCAGCCGCATGATTTTTCCGGCAAGAAGTCCTATGTCACCTATCAGAAGGACGGCGTAACGCATCGCATCGATTGTGATTTCATCGCGGGTTGCGATGGCTTCCACGGTGTCAGCCGGAAAGCTGTCCCACAGGGTGCCATTCGTGAATATGAGCGTGTCTATCCCTTCGGTTGGCTGGGTATTCTGGCAGAGGTGCCGCCGGTCAATCATGAACTGATCTATGCGAACCATCCGCGCGGATTTGCTCTGTGTTCCATGCGCTCCAACACGCGCAGCCGCTATTACGTGCAGTGCCCTCTGGATGACAAGATCGAGGACTGGAGCGACGACCGCTTCTGGGACGAGATCCGGCGTCGCCTGCCAGCGCATCATGCAGAGGCAATGAAGACCGCGCCATCCTTCGAAAAGTCGATCGCGCCTCTGCGTTCCTTCGTTGCAGAACCCATGCGGTTCGGAAGCCTGTTCCTTGCCGGAGATGCAGCGCATATCGTACCGCCCACCGGTGCAAAGGGTCTCAACCTCGCCGCCAGTGACGTTCACTATCTCAGCCAGGGCTTGATCGAATATTACAATGAAGGCTCGCAGGCCGGACTTGATGCCTATTCGGGACGGGCATTGGACAGAGTGTGGAAAGCGGTTCGCTTCTCCTGGTGGATGACGACGATGATGCACCGTTTCCCGGATACGGGCGACTTCGGCCAGAAGATCCAGGAAGCCGAACTCGATTACCTCGTGCATTCCCGTGCCGCAGCGACGTCGCTGGCCGAAAACTATGTGGGTCTGCCCTACTAGGTTTTTGCGGATGCAAGCGATTCCGCGGTTTCGCGGATCGTTTGCATCAACAGAAGAAGCGGAAGCGATGGTTGCGTATCGGCGCGCATGGTCAGGCCGACTGGGCCGCTTGTGTCGCCCGTGTCGAGCGGTAGAACCACGAGCGTGCCATCGGCAATATCTGCAGCCACGACGCCTTCTGAAATAATCCAGATGGCGTCGCTGTTTCGCAAGAACGCCCTGCCAAACGCATCGGATACGGTTTCAATGCGTTTCGGCAAGGCGCCCACCCCGCGGGCGATCAGAAATTGCTCGACGACCGGGCCGATGACGGAGTTGCGCGTCGGCGTCAAAATCGGAAACTCGCTCAGCCTTTCGTAGATAGCTGTTCCTTCGCGCAACAGTGGATGGTTGGCGCGGACGACGAAGCGTACTTTTTCGGAATAGAGATGTTCGAAGGAAAAGCCGGTCATTTTTTCAGGCGCGGCCAGACGTCCAACAACGAGGTCGAGTTCTCCCACCCGCAATTGTTCGAGCAAAACCGCGTTTTCGCCCGTGACAATCTTGACCGTGCTGCCCGTATCTTCCCGCAGGAAAGTGCTCATCACGTCAGGCATGATCCTGACGGATACGGTCGGGAGCGCGCCTATCCGGACGGGTGTCCCGGTATTTGCAGCATCTTGCGACACGGAATCGACCGCCTGTCTCAAGGCGGTCATCGTCGCACCGGCGTGCTTGAGAAAGATTTCGCCGTAACGGCTCAGCTTGATACTCCGGCCGTCGCGCTCGAAAAGTGCCACTCCAAGCACGTCTTCCAGTTCCCTGATGGTCTTCGTCACAGCCGGTTGGCTTATATGCAAGGATGCAGCGGCCCTGACGACGCTTTTCTGTCGCGCGATCTCGACGAAAGTCTGGATATGACGAAATTTGACCCGGGTATCGACCATATTTTATAATCTGTGAGTTATGGATGATTGCAATAATCTCATTTTACTTAACCGGATCGACATTGCAATATCGTTGTCAGGAGGAAGCGCCATGCAATTTCTGATGTCTGGCTCTCAGACTATTCATTACAAGACAGTCGGCCTTGATGGCAAAAGACCCGTCATTGTCTTCATCAATTCTCTCGGTACGGATTTCCGCATCTGGGAGCAGGTGATGGCGGAACTTGGCGATTCATACGCCTATGTCCTGCACGACAAGCGCGGGCATGGCCTGTCGGATACCGGAAATACGCCTTACAGCATCGATGATTACGTTGATGATATCGAAGCCTTGCTGGCGCATCTGTCCGTGCGACGTGCCATTATATGGGGCCTGTCCATCGGAGGGTTGATCGCGCAGCGGCTATGCGACCGTCGATCCGACCTGGTAAGCGCGCTCGTGCTCAGCAATACCGCGCACAAGATTGGCACTCCTGCGATGTGGAATGACCGTATCGCCAAGGTTGAGCAGGACGGACTCTTCGCCATGGTCGACGGTGTCATGGAGCGGTGGTTCACTCCGGCTTTCCGCTCGCCAGACAATGCCGCCTATCTGGGCGCGAAAAACATGCTCGCCCGTCAGGATGCCCGGGGCTATGCGGGAAGCTGTGCTGCCATTCGCGACGCCGATTATACTCAGGTCGTCGCGGCATTCGATGTGCCGACCCTTTGCGTTGCCGGTGATGGCGACGGGTCTACGCCCCCGGAGCTTGTTGCAACGCTTTCCTCGCTCATTCCCGGCAGTCGGTTGGAGATCATCGAGGGCTGCGGTCACATTCCCTGTGTCGAGCAGCCTTGCGCCTATGCGGCTGCCGTCCATACATTCCTGAAATCATTGCCGGAGCTTTGACCCATGGCCGATGCCAACAAGACAAACAGGTTCGAGGGCGGGATGAAGACCCGTCGTGAGGTCCTTGGAAATGCCCATGTGGATCGCGCGCAGGCTGCCTCGACACCCTTCGACCAACCGTTTCAAACGCTGATCACCGAGTCCGCATGGGGTACAGTCTGGGCAGGGAGCCACTGGACCAAGCGAGAGCGTTCGATGGTCACCATCGCACTGCTTGCCGCGCTCGGACATGATGAGGAGGTGGCCATGCATGTTCGTGCCACCGCAAACACCGGCGCGACCGAAGAAGATATTCGCGAAGCTTTGATGCATGTCGCGATATATGCGGGTGTTCCCGCAGCCAACCACGCTTTCAAGATTGCGAAGAACGCACTCGCCGAGATGCGAGCCGCCTCTCCGCGTGAGGAGGAGAAGAAATGACCAACAGACCGCCAGAAACCGGACCATTTTTTGCCAGAGATCGCAGCATTCACCCGCCAGCCTATGCCCCGGCGTATAAAACCTCGATCCTGCGGTCGCCGCAGCGGGCGCTGATCTCGCTGGAAGGAACGAAGAGCGAAATTACCGGCCCAGTCTTCGGCCACAATATGCTCAATCCCTTGGATAACGACCTTATCCTCAATTACGCCCGTCCGGGTGAAATGCCTATCGGACCCAGAATCCTCGTACACGGACGTGTTCTGGACGAACGGGGCAGGGGTGTCGATGGGGCGCTGGTTGAGTTCTGGCAGGCGAATGCCGGCGGACGCTACCGTCACAAAAAGGAAACCTATCTGGCTGCCGTCGATCCGAATTTCGGTGGCGTAGGTCGAACGATCACCGATGCCGATGGCAATTACTGGTTCAAGACGATTTTGCCTGGTGCCTATCCATGGCCCAATGGTGTCAATGACTGGCGCCCGGCGCATATTCACTTTTCCATTTTCGGTCACGGTTTTGCCCAGCGTTTGATCACGCAGATGTATTTCGAGGGTGACCCGATGATCTGGCAGTGTCTAATTGTGAAAACGATCCCGGACAAGGCGGCCATTGAGCGGCTGGTCGCTGCTCTTGACATGAACGCGGCCCTTCCGATGGACATGCGCGCCTACAAATTCGACATTGTTCTGAGGGGACGCCGTTCCACCCTGTTTGAAAATCGCATGGAGGGCAACTGAGATGGTTCAACCGCTTCACTACCTTAAGGAAAGCGCTTCCCAGACCGCTGGTCCCTATGTCCACATCGGTTGCACGCCGAATTTTGTGGGTATCGAAGGCATCTTCTCGGAGGATCTGGGTTCCGGCGCGCTCTACAATGCCAATGCAAAGGGCGAGCGGATCTCCATCCGTGGCACCGTTTACGATGGGGGCGGCAATCCTCTCAAGGACGCTTTGATCGAAATCTGGCAAGCGGACGCGCAGGGTCTCTATAACAGCCCTAGCGAAACGCGTGGCGCTGCCGATCCAAATTTCAGGGGCTGGGGCCGCTCGCCGGGCAACATGGATACCGGTGAGTTCATCTTCGAGACGATCAAGCCTGGAAAAGTGCCGTTCAATAATGGCGAGTGGATGGCTCCGCACATCACCTTCTGGGTCGTGGCACGTGGCATCAATATCGGCCTTCAGACCCGCATGTATTTTCCGGAAGAGGCGGACGCAAATGCTGTCGATCCGGTTCTGGCCCGGGTGGAGCATAAACCAAGGCTTGCAACCTTGATCGCGAAGAAGGAAGAAGGAAACATCTATCGCTTCGACATCCATCTTCAGGGTGATGCCGAGACAGTCTTCTTCGATATTTGAGATCAAAATGAGCTTTTCCCCTTTTGAACATCCGGTGCTGGGCGGCCTTTTCGGTGATGTGGAGATCGCAGAACTGTTCTCTGCAGAGGCCGACGTTGCGGCAATGCTGCGGTTTGAAACCGCACTTGCCGCCGCGCAGGCGTCAGCCGGCATCATTTCAGAAGGGGAGGCGGCCAGTATTTCTCAAGGACTGGCCAAGGTTGATATCGATTACGCCGCGTTGCGAAACGGCGTAGCGAAAGATGGTGTCGTCATTCCCGAGCTTGTTCGCCAATTGCGGGCAGCCGTCGAAAAAACTGTCGCACCAAAGGTGCATTTCGGCGCAACCAGTCAGGATGTCATCGATACGAGCCTGATGCTGCGCCTCAAGGCTGCCGCGTTCATCCTCGGCACACGGCTGTCGTCCTGCATCGCCGGCATGGAGGGGCTGATCAAACGCGACGGCTCCAAGCCCTTGATGGGCTATACAAGAATGCAGGCAGCAATACCGATTACGGTTGCGGACAGGGTCGTCAGCTGGCAGGCGCCGCTGTGCCGACATGAAGAGCGGCTGCATCTGCTCCTGGAAAAGAACTTCGCAATCCAGCTGGGTGGCGCTGCAGGAACACTGGATTCCCTGGGTGATAAAGCCGCAGATGTTCGCGCGGAACTCGCCAGAAGGCTTGACCTGGCAGAAAGCGTCCAGTGGCATAGCCAGCGCGATGGCATCGCTGATTTCGCCCATTTTCTGACGCTTGTTACCGGCACGCTTGGCAAGTTCGGTCAGGACATTGCGCTTCTTGCTCAAACCGGCTCCGGCATTCGCCTTTCGGGCGGTGGTGGTTCGTCGGCCATGCCGCACAAGCAAAATCCCGTTGTGGCCGAAACCCTGGTGGCGCTTGCTCGCTTCAACGCGGTGCAGGTTTCTGCAATACATCAAGCCATGGTCCACGAGCAGGAAAGATCCGGTGCGGCGTGGATGCTGGAATGGTTGGTCCTTCCGCAAATGGTGGCCGCTACGGGTAGCGCGCTTCTGTCGGCCGAGCGCCTCATATTGCAGATCGAAGCCCTGGGCAGCTAATCGGCTTCCTCCCACATCTCCAGATTTTTTTAGGAACCATTCTCCAAAGGGCACGTTCATTTGGCAGGAGAGCCACCGTGTCAAACGGACATGATGGCGCTGGAGAACATCAGGATTTTTCCGTTTTCTTCTGATGGCCAACGAAATGGCAGACGAGCTTCTTACCCATCCGGTGCGCTCTCCGACACAAGTTCCTTCCGCCCAAGGAGACCACGATGGAAAAGACCGAAACGCGCAAGCTTGCGGAAGAATATATGCTGCTTGGCGGTACGCGTCAGGTGATGATCGACGATAACAAGACCTTCATCCGCCAATATGAGAACGAACCCGATGAAGCCGAGCGCTTCTGGCAGGAACGTATAGCCAGCCTCGAGCAGGCACGCAGGGAGGATGTCGAATTCTTTCTTCCATCCGTCAATTCAGACGAAGCGAACTGATATTCCAGACAATCAAGCAAAGGAGAAAGCCATGACAGCTATCAACGCTGCTAAAATCGTGATTCTTGCAACAGACGGTTACGAACGTTCCGAACTTCGGGTGCCCTACGAGGAACTGAAGAAGAGGGGGGCTGACGTAAAGATCGCGTCGGTCGAAAACGGCGAAATCAAGAGCTGGGACGAGAAGGACTGGGGCGACAGCATTAAGGTCGATATGTTGGCAAAGGACGTCAACATCGAAGATTTCGACGCCCTGGTACTGCCCGGCGGCCAGATCAACCCCGACGTCTTGCGTGCCAGCGATGACGCCATGCGTGTCGTCCGCCAGTTCGTCAAATCCGGCAAGGTCGTCGCAGCCATCTGCCACGCACCCTGGTTGCTGATTGAAGCTGATGCCGTCAAGGGCCGTCAGGTCACATCCTACGGCTCCATAAAGACTGACGTCATGAATGCCGGCGGTCTGTGGAAGGACGAGAAGGTCGTTACCGACAAGGGCATCATCACTTCGCGCTCCCCAGACGACCTTGATGCATTTGTTGCAAAGATTGTCGAAGAGGTTGAAGAGGGCCGCCACGAGCGCCACGCAGCCTGATCCGGCACAAGAGTTAGAAAGGCCGCCATCCTTTGGCGGCCTTTTTCATGCGTTGGTGGGGGCCATCATGGTGCCTGTTGTTCCATGAGTTCGCGCCCGATCAGCATTCTGCGAATTTCCGATGTGCCCGCGCCGATCTCCATCAGCTTGGCGTCGCGGAACATTCGGCTGACAGGCGTTTCATTCATAAACCCCGTTCCACCCATCGCCTGCACGGCCTGATGCGCGACGACCATCGCCTGTTCCGATGCGTAGAGTACGCAGGCTGCAGCATCCTGTCTGGTTACCCTGCCTGCGTCGCAGGCGCGGGCGACTTCATACATATAGGCACGCGCGGTATTGAGCGCGGTATACATGTCCGCGATTTTGCCCTGCATGAGCTGGAAACTGCCGATGCTCTGCCCAAACTGTTTCCTGCTTTTAAGATAGGGCATGATTTCGTCCAGACAGGCCGCCATGATCCCGGTGCCGATGCCGGAAAGAACGACGCGCTCGTAATCCAGCCCTGACATCAGGACGCGAACGCCCTTGCCCTCTTGGCCAAGGACATTCTCGATGGGGACCTCGACATTGTCGAAAACCAGCTCGGCGGTATTCGACCCGCGCATTCCAAGCTTGTCGAAATGCGGACTGGTCGAAAAACCCTTCATGGTCTTTTCAACGATGAAGGCGGTGATGCCGCGGCTGCCTGCGCCGGGGTCGGTTTTTGCGTAGACCACCAGCGTGTCGGCATCCGGCCCGTTGGTAATCCAGTATTTCGTCCCATTCAGCCGGAAATGATCCCCGTGTTTCTCCGCGCGCAAAGCCATTGAAACCACGTCGGAGCCCGAACCCGCTTCCGACATTGCCAAAGCACCCACATGAGCACCGGAAACCAGCTTGGGAAGATATCGTTGCCTCTGGTCGTCGTTACCGTTGAGTTTGATCTGGTTGACGCAAAGATTTGAGTGCGCGCCATAACTCAGGCTTACTGATGCCGAGGCGCGGGCAATCTCTTCGACAGCGACCGTGTGGGCCAGATATCCCATGTCAGCTCCGCCATAGGCCTCCGGCACCGTTATGCCCAAAAGCCCGAGCTCGCCCATCTCTTCCCAAAGCTCGTGCGGGAAGAGATTTGCCTTGTCTATGCCAGCCGCAAGTGGCTTGACGCGGTCCTGCGCGAAGCGGTGCACCACATCGCGCAGTGCGCCGATGTCTTCACCCAGGTCGAAGCTCATCGCGTTGACGAACATGCATGGTTCCTCCCAGTTTATCGAGCCTACCGATCACTCTCCTCAGTGATCGATCGGCCAGTCGTTGGCGGCAGCGCTCCTGCGGTCCGCCTGCTTATGCTATCCGAAGTGAGTATGAGCTCGAGTTGCCCATTTGTCGCCACCGCCGGGATATATCTAACGTCTGAGCTTACGCGGAATCACGCAAACGTCACTGTTTGAATCGATTATATTCGCCTATCAGAATTCGTTGAACATAATTGAGAGCTATGCAAAAGCGTTTTGCCACTATTTCGCCTTATTTGCGTCACGATTGCGTCCATTTTCTCCCCTCAATCAACCTAATTTACAGACGAGATTAATTTTTCTTCATAAAAATACAGACATTCCTTGTCATTTTGAGTGTGCGTCGCCGCAATTTTATTGCGGTGCACAATGGTCCAATATGCTTAAAATGCGTCCCTTATGTCGCCTTCGCACTGCAAATATGCATGGCTCTATAGAATGCTATAAGATTAAATGAGTTTTAATTGAGCATCGAATACATGCCAAAACCTAAACAAGGTGTGAGGGTTTCGCTGGCACCACGGTGTTGTTCTTCAGTAGATCGGTTTTTATACTGAATTCACTTCTTTTGTGATTATTTCTGGTTGCCTCACCCAAAAGAACTAAGGCGGCACGCCTCACAAAAAATTCAAAAGCACCAAATTGTCGTCACAGCATTGCTATCTGATGATACTCGAAATGACGCGCCCAACGGGTACCGACCATCGCAAAACATAAATGGAGTCCTCTCTATGAAGTCCGCGACTCGATCGGCTGTTTCGCCGCTTAGTAGCTCAGATGAATTCGATGTGAGCTTTCCGATCGGAGGAATCGCTAAACGCAGCTTTGACGTTTCGTCAGCACTGCTAGCACTCCTCGTACTTAGCCCGATCTTTTTGATGATCATGGCTTTGGTTAAATTCACCGACCGCGGTCCGGCCTTTTATGGTCATCGCCGCGTCGGGCATAACGGACGTATGTTCCATTGCCTCAAGTTCCGCACCATGGTGATGAACGGCGATGACGTCCTGCGACACTATCTTGCTGCCAATCCAGAAGCAGCGGAAGAGTGGAAGACGACACGCAAACTCAAGAACGATCCTCGGGTAACATCGATCGGATCTGTCCTGCGCAAGCTGAGCCTGGACGAGCTGCCACAGCTCATCAACATCATTCGTGGTGAGATGAGTGTCGTGGGTCCTCGTCCTGTCGTTGATGAAGAGCTGAACTATTACGAAAGTGCAGCTTCTTATTACCTCAGCACCCGACCGGGCCTGACCGGCCTGTGGCAGATCAGTGGTCGTAACGACGTGTCCTACAAGGAACGCGTGGACTTCGATACGCAATATGTGCGCAACTGGTCCATGATGCAGGACGTGTCCATCATCGTTAAAACCATTCCGGCTGTGTGCATGTCACGCGGCAGCTATTGAACCAAATTCATAGTTCGGCGTTTTGTGGCATTAAGTTATTGCGGCCGCCATTGGGTGGCATTTGCGACCAGCCTTAAAAGCTGGTCGTAAACCGGCTGTAACGACAGCTGTAATTATGGAGTTCAATATGGTTGGCGTTGCCACCGGTTTTTCATTGAATCTTGCCCTGCGCAAAATTCCTGCGCTTGTTATCGCGGCCACGCTGGTCGCAACCTCACCCTTGACTGCCTTTGCTCAGCAGGACAAGCAATACAGGCTGGGCACCGCAGACAAGCTGCGTATCCGTGTTGCAGAATGGCAGCCTGCAGATGGTACCATCCGCAACTGGGAAGCCATCAACGGCGATTATTCTGTCGGCGCTTCCGGGTCCCTTTCGCTACCTTTTATCGGCGAGCTTGATGTTGCTGGCAAAACGGCAGGTGAAGTCGGCTCTGAAATCGGGGCACAGCTTCAGAGCAAGTTTGCCCTTCGCAATCTTCCCTCAGCTTCCGTCGAGGTCTCGCAATTCCGACCCGTCTTCCTGACCGGCGATGTGCAGACGCCGGGTGAATACCCCTATGCGCCTAATCTCACGGTATTGAAGGCAGTCAGCCTTTCTGGTGGCCTGCGCCGTTCCGAGGCTGGGCAGCGTTTTGCTCGCGATTTCATCAACGCCCGTGGCGACGCTGTTGTTTACGATGACCAGCGCGGCCGTCTTCTTGCACGCCAAGCCCGTCTGCGCGCCGAGGTCAGGGGTGACAAGGAAATCACCAAGACACCTGAACTGGAAAAGATTCTCAACATTGATGCGCTTCTTGAGAGCGAAACTGCTCTCATGAAATCGCGGACGGAGCGCTATACGCTTCAGTTGAAAGCCTTGACGGATCTCCGGCAGCTTTTGGAAACAGAAGTCGAATCCCTTCAGAAAAAGGCCGAAACTCAAAACAGACAGTTGCAGCTGGCCAATGAGGACCGTGAAAAGGTCAACCGGCTGAATGAACAGGGTCTCGCGCTTGCACAACGTCGGATCTCAGCCGAGGAACGTGCCGCAGAAGTGGAATCCACCCTTCTCGATATCGATACGTCGGCGCTGCGCGCCAAGCAGGATATCAACAAGGCGACCCAGGACGAAATCAACCTGCGCAACGATTGGGACGCCCAGCGTTCCAAGGAATTGCAGGATACCGAGGCCGAACTGCAGAAGCTGAACCTGCAGCTTGGCACCAGCCGGGAACTGATGTCTGAAGCTCTGGCGCAATCTGCCGAGGCGCTACGCTTCGATCCTTCGGGCAAATCTGCCAGCATCAACTACGTCATCGTGCGTGAAGAGGATGGCAAGGCGAAGGAAATCAAGGCTGATGAAAACACGCCGATCCAGCCTGGCGACGTAATCAAGGTGTCATCAGATGTTCTGATGCAGTGAGGCCAAGATGCGGATTGCCAAATCGGCCTTGATCGATCCGAATAAAAACGGCCTTTACGGAACGGCGGCAGTCGCGCTGTCGTTCTTCGTCTTTGCCTATTCGTCCAAATTCGGTCAGGTTTCCATTCTTGCCTATTACGCCATGTGGTTTCCGCTCGTCGTGGTGGATTACCGTCGGGTACTTGGCAACTACACCAGATATCTCTGGATTTTCGCTTTCGGCATTCTGGCCGTTCTGTCCAGTTTCTGGTCGGATGCCATGTCCGTTACGATGCGCGCGTCCATTCAGTACCTAACGCATATTGTTTGCGCCCTGATCGCCATGAGAGTGATCTCGATTACGACGCTCACACGCGGCGCGCTGATTGGCATCGTCCTGGTGCTTCTCTATTCCCTGCTTTTCGGACTCTATCTCTTCGATGCTTTGGACGGGACCGTCAGCTTTGTCGGCGCCTTCTCCTCCAAAAACCAGCTTGGCTTCTTTGCGTCACTGGGCGTGATCTTTGCAGTGTCGTCCGTGCTGGTGCTGCGTCAGCGTGACATTCTCTGGCTGGGCGTTGCGGGCGTCGCTGGTCTCATCTCGGCCTATTGCCTGCTGGCATCGCAATCGGCGACGTCGGTTATCACCACAGTCGCAGTGGTTGCCCTCATCATAGGCTTCATGCCCATGGGCATGTTGTCTCCTGCCAATCGCAAGATGATATTTCTGGCGCTCGTCGGTGTGGGGGCTCTTCTCGTTGTGGCGTCGCTGCAATTTGGTCTGCTCGATGCTGTGCTTGGCATATTTGGCAAGGATTCCACCCTGACAGGGCGTACCTATCTTTGGCAGCAGGGCATCGAAGCGGCCAAAGACGCACCCATTCTCGGCGTAGGATATCAAGGCTTCTGGGTCGTCGGCTTTTTTGATGCCGAACGCCTGTGGGATGATTTCTTCATCACCACCCGCAGCGGATTCCACTTCCACAATACCTATATCGAAACGGTGGTGGAGAACGGCTTTGTTGGACTGATATTGCTGTTGATCCTGCTTTATGGGACCCTCCTAGGGCATCTGCGATCCATTCTCGTCAAGAAGAACGATCCTCAAGGATTGGTCCTCTTTGCTCTCTGTGCACTGTTTGTGGTGCGGTCTTTCGTTGAGATCGATGTCACATATCCCTATCAGGTCGGTACATTCCTCTTGTACTACGCAGCAGGCAAGCTGACCCTGCCGCGGCGGGCACCGGCAAGGGCAGGGCTATTATCGCAGGTCGAGATGCGGCCCGTGGCCGGTCCGTAATTCCTCATTTAAGTTCCTCCACAGACTCTTCCATGACTCTTGTTGACTCTTTGCTGAAATTGGAACAAAAAGTGAACAGTTATATCTTTTAGCGTGAATGTCTTGAAAAGTCTTGTGTCATGCATAAACGCGCCGAACAGCTTGTTGTCGAGGAATTGCGGGAAAGGCTGGAGCGGATCACGCACGGTCCGGCCCGCCATCATGAAATCCTGCCCTTTGGCATTCCCCCGATCGATAATCATTTGCCGGGTGGGGGCCTCAAGCTCGGTAGCCTGCATGAGGTGAGCGGTGGTGGAAACGGTGCGGTAGACGGTGCTGCTTCAGCCCTGTTTTCAGCCGGCATCGCGGCACGTGTCAAAGGCAAGATCCTGTGGTGTGTGACAAGGCCTGATCTGTTCATGCCGGCGCTGGCTCAGGCCGGGCTGTCGCAAAACCGGCTGATCATGGTGGAATGCCGCGATGAGAAAGGCGTGCTGGATTGTTTTGAAGAGGGGCTGCGTTGCAACGGCTTCGGTGCGGTCATTGGCGAGATGTCGAAACTGCCGATGAACATGTCGCGGCGTCTGCAACTGGCCGCAGAAAGCTCCGGCGTCGTCGGCCTTGCGATCCGCCGCTGGCGGCATCCCTCCGGTGCAGCCGAGTTCGGACAACCAACGGCCGCGGTTACGCGCTGGCGTGTTTCTGTTCGCCCATCCACACCGCTGCCCGTGCGGGGGGTTGGGAGGGCGCGCTGGTTTCTGGAGCTTGTGCGCTGTCGTGGCGGTGAATGTGCCGATTTTGAAGTGGAAGCCTGTGATGCAAAGGGTCGTCTCGCTTTACCTGCCGACATGGTCGACGGATCGATACCGCAGGGCGCTTGGCAAGCAGGCGCCACCGGTTGACCAGCCCGTCGTCATGATTGGCCGCCAGGGCAACCGCCGTGTCGTGATGGCGCAGGATGCGGCGGCCTCTGCTGCGGGCCTGCGTCTCGGCATGCCGGCCAGCAAGGCGCAGGCTATCGTTTCCGGCCTGATCGTGGAGGAACTGAAGGCAGCCGAAGATGCAAGAGCACTGCGTGATCTTGCCCTGTGGTTCCTGCGAATTTACGCGCCCATCGTTTCGCCTGATCCACCTGCCGGCCTTGTGCTGGATACGACGGGTGCAGACCATCTGCATGGCAATGAACACCTCATGCTGACAGGCATGATAAACCGTCTGCACGGCATCGGCTTTGCCGCGCGTGCAGCCATTGCCGACAGTTGGGGTGCCGCCCATGCCCTTGCCCGCTTCGGGCGGGATCAGATCACCATCGTGCCGGAACATGGTGCCGGTCAAGCAATCGCACATCTTCCTTTGGCTGCACTTCGCCTTGAAGACAGGATAATAAGAGATTTGAAAGTGCTTGGTTTTCGCACGGTCACGGAACTGATGACGACCGCGCGCGCGCCGCTGACCCTGCGGTTCGGACCGGAAGTGGGGCGCAGGCTGGATCAGGCCCACGGTTTTCTGTCGGAACCGATAGAGCCTGTGCGCGTGCCGGAACTTGTCGAAGCATTCCGCTTCTTTGCAGAGCCCATTTCTGCTGCCGAAACCATTGCCCGCTATACCGAAAAACTGGTCCGCCAGCTCTGTCAGGATCTGGAAAAGCGTGGGCTGGGTGCGCGCCGTGTGGATCTTTTGCTGCATCGTGTCGATAGCGGCTTGCAAGCCATTCGCGCCGGAACGTCCAGGCCGGTTCGTGATGTCAAACAGTTGACGCGCCTGTTGGCGGACCGGATCGATACCATCAATCCCGGCTTCGGCATCGAGAAAATGGTTCTGACGGCAACCCATGCGGAAGCGCTTGTGGTGGGGCAGACCCGCTCCACGCTGCTGGATGACGCAAGGGCCGATATCGGAGAAACGGTCGATGTCATCATCAATCGCGGCCACCGGGTCTATCGTTACGCCGCCGTGGCGAGCGACGTGCCGGAGCGTTCCGTTCAGAAAGTTTCCGTTCAGGCTACCGATGATTGTCTTGGCTGGCCGGATCACTGGCCGCGACCGGTACGGCTTCTTGCCAGGCCTGAGCCAATTCAAACCATGGCGCTCCTGCCGGATCACCCGCCCAGGAGCTTTACATGGCGCGGTGTCCGGCGTGTTGTGAAACGGGCCGATGGGCCGGAGCGCGTCTTTGGTGAATGGTGGAAGCGGGACCGCGAACAGGCTGCGGTTCGCGATTATTTCACGGTGGAAGATGAGGTCGGCGAAAGGTTCTGGATCTTCCGCTCCGGCGATGGTGAGCACGCCAATACCGGCTCGCAAGGCTGGTTCATGCATGGGCTGTTCGGATGAACAACGATCTTCGTTATGCCGAGCTTCAGGTCACCACGCATTTTTCTTTTCTGCGTGGCGTCAGTTCCTGCGAGGATCTGTTCGCCCAGGCCAAGGCTCTTGGCATTGAAGCGCTGGGCGTGGTGGATCGCAATACGCTTACCGGCATTCCCCGGGCCTTTGAAGCTTCGGAAAAATTCGGCGTCCGGCTGGTCATCGGCTGCAGGCTTGACCTGGAAGACGATATCTCGGTCTTGGTCTATCCAACCGATCGGGCGGCCTATGGTCGGCTATGCCGCTTGCTGACCCATGGGAAGAAAGAGGCAGCAAAGGGAAAGTGCGATCTGAAATGGCGCGATCTCGTCACCTACGGGGAGGGGCTACTCGTTATTCTGCTGCCTGATCTTGCGGATGAAGGGCTGTCCGGGCGGTTGCGACGCCTGAAGGCGGATTTCGGGGATCGGGCCTATGTGGCAATGAGCCTGCGCCGTCGCCCCAATGACCACATGCGGCTCCACGAGCTTTCCCTTATGGCGCAGCATGTAGGCGTTGCGACCGTTGTGACCAATGACGTGTTGTTTCATGAGCCGGAACGCCGCATGTTGCAGGATGTGGTGACCTGCATCCGCCATAACTGCACCATTGACGATGCCGGTTTCCGGCGGGAGCGCCACGCAGACCGTTATCTGAAGCCTCCGCAGGAAATGCATCGGCTGTTTTCGGCCTATCCGGATGCCTTGAGACGGACGCTGGAGATTGTACGACGCTGCAATTTTTCGCTGAAAGAACTGAAATATCAATATCCGGAAGAAAATATCCTGCCGGGAATGGGCGCACAGGAAGCGCTTGAGAAATATGTCTGGGATGAGGTGCCGGGGCGCTATCCCGATGGCGTGCCTGAAAAGGTGGAAAAGAGCCTCAGACATGAATTGGCGATCATCGCACGAAAGAAATACGCTCCCTATTTTCTGACGGTCAATGCAATCGTCCGTCAGGCACGCAAGATGAATATTCTGTGCCAGGGGCGTGGTTCTGCCGCCAATTCCGCCGTGTGCTATGTTCTTGGCATCACTGCCATCGATCCGAAGGAAAGCGATCTTCTGTTTGAACGTTTCGTCTCGGAAGACCGCAATGAGCCACCGGATATCGACGTCGATTTCGAGCATCAGAGACGCGAAGAGATCATTCAATGGATCTACAATCATTACGGCCACGACAAGGCAGCGCTGTGCTCCGTCATCAGCCGCTACCGCGGCAAGGGTGCCATTCGTGATGTCGGCAAGGTGTTGGGCCTGCCGGAAGACCTGACCAAGCTCATGTCCTCGCAAATCTGGTGGTGGACCGAGGATGCGGGTGAGAAGGAAGCCAAGGACCTCAACATCAATCTCGATGACCGCCGGGTGAAGCTGGCCTTCGACCTTGCCCGCCAACTCATCGGCACGCCTCGCCACCACAGCCAGCATCCGGGCGGCTTCGTGCTGACCCATGACAGGCTGGATGAGCTCGTTCCCATCCTGCCAGCCGCCATGGATAATCGCCGCATCATCGAATGGGATAAGGACGATATCGATGTCGTCGATTTCATGAAGATGGATTGTCTGGCTCTCGGCATGTTGTCCTGTATGCGCCGTGCCTTCGATATGCTGGAGGAGCGGGAGGGCAAGCGATACGAGCTTGTCACGGTGCCGCAGAACGATCAGAAAACCTACGACATGATCTGCAAGGCCGATACGATCGGCACGTTCCAGATCGAAAGCCGGGCGCAAATGTCCATGCTGCCGCGGCTCAGGCCTCGGGAACTCTACGACCTCGTTATCCAGGTGGCGATCGTTCGGCCCGGTCCCATTCAGGGTAACATGGTGCATCCCTATCTCAAGCGCAGACAGGAAAGAGCACAAGGCAAGCAAATCATCTATGAGCATCCAAAACTTGAAAAAGTCCTGTGGAAGACACTCGGTGTTCCGCTGTTTCAGGAACATGCCATGCGGCTTGCCATCGATTGCGCGGGGTTTACACCCAATGACGCGGATCAGCTCAGAAGAGCGATGGCGACATTCAAGAATGTCGGGACGATTGCCAATTTCGAAAAGCAACTGGTCAGCGGGCTCATCGAAAACGGCTTTCCTGAAGAGTTTGCAAAACGACTTTTCGAGCAGATCAAAGGTTTCGGCAGCTACGGCTTTCCCGAAAGCCACGCAGCGTCGTTTGCGCTGATCGCTTACGCATCCGCCTGGGTGAAATGCCATCACCCGGATATCTTTTGCGTCGCTCTCCTGAATTCCCAGCCCATGGGTTTCTATGCACCTGCGCAGCTTGTGCGCGATGCACGCGACCACGGTGTCGTCGTGCGCCCTGTCTGCATCAACCACAGCCGGTGGGATTGCAGGCTTGAGGAAGAGATGGGTCACAACCGCAATGCCGTGCGGCTGGGTATGCGGCTGGTCAAGGGCCTGTCCAACGCTCACGCTGCCGCCATCGTTGCGTGCCGGGAGGACCGACCTTTCGTTTCCATTGACGATCTATGGCGCAGGGCGGGCATTCCCGCCAGCGCCTTGGTCTGCCTTGCGGAAGCGGATGCGTTCCTGCCATTCCTTGGGCTGTCTCGCCGTCAGGCGCTCTGGGCCATCAAGGCGTTGCGGGACGAGCCACTGCCCCTGTTTGCCGCCGCTGCCGCCAGTCGCAACAGCGTCATTGCGGAACTGAACGAGCCTGACGTTGCGTTGCGCCCCATGACGGCTGGGGGAGAGGTGGTGCAGGATTACGGCCATATGGGGCTTAGCCTGCGCCAGCATCCACTGTCTTTTCTGCGGGAGGATCTTTCGCGGCGGCGCATCGCCACCTGCGAGCAAGCGGCCAACGCGCGCGATGGAACATGGCTGGAAGTGGCGGGTCTTGTTCTGGTGCGTCAAAGGCCGGGCTCGGCAAAGGGTGTCATCTTCATGACGCTGGAAGACGAGACGGGCATTGCCAATGCCGTGGTCTGGGTCAAGACCTTCGAAAAATACCGTCCTGTCATCCTGTCTGCGGGAATGGTCGGAATTTATGGAAAGATCCAGCGTGAAGGAGAAGTCGTGCATCTGGTGGCGCGTCGCGTGACGGATCTTTCGGAGGCGCTGAGAAGCGTGGGCGAAAGGGAAGGGCCGTTTCCGCTGCCTCACGGGCGCGGCGATGAGTTCCATCGTGGAAGCCCGTCTCCAGACCGGCGTGGCCTGCCAAGACGGTCTGAAATTCCTGCGGATACAGAGGCGCATATCACGGTCAAGGGCCGCAATTTTCATTGAGGCTCATTGGCGCAATCGCGTTAGACTAACCCAAGATCGCGTTCTTGATCCGGTCCTTGCCCACCAGAATGACCTGCCGCATGGCCTTGATGGCAGCTGCTTCATCACGGGCAGCGATGGCGTGGACGATACGCAGATGGTTGGACGCAATCTCCGAAATCGTCTCCGGCGAGGATGCGGGTGACGACAGCTGGAACGAGATGGCAAGGGCCGCTTCGATCAGGCCACTGGCCGAGCGCATGAACGGATTGCCGGAAATGCGCGCCACGGCCAGGTGAAACTCCAGATCGACCTTGGCGATGCTTTCCGGCGTATGGTTCACATTGTCAAACCGCGCAGCAATCGCATAAAGCGAGACGATATCCTCGCTCGAAGCATGGCGCGCAGCGGCCGCGGCTGCCGCCGGCTCCAGTGCCAGCCTGATGTCAGCCAGATGCGTGATGAATTCCGGGTCCAGCCCCGCATCGCACCGCCAGCCCAGAACGTCGGGATCGAAGAAATTCCAGCTGGATTTCTCAAGGACGCGGGTGCCGACCTTGGCCTTGGCTTCAACCAGCCGCTTGGCCGCCAGCGTCTTCATGGTTTCGCGCAGAACGGTGCGTGAGACGCCAAAGCGCAGCGAAAGCTCCGCATCATTGGGCAGAAGCGACCCCTCAGGGATGCGGCCCGAAACGATGGCGCTGCCAAGCTCCGCGACGACATGCGCGTGGCTGCTGCGTCGCTTACGTCCCGTGATCGTCGTTTCCAGCAGCCCCAACAAATGCCTCCGCTCGGTTTACGCCGGATGTCCCCCGGCAAGCCTTCTGTTTGAATACCAGATGATTGTGCGTTGCAACACGATGAATATGAACAATAGTACGCCGATGACGATTTTCGTCCACCAGGATGAAAGCGTTCCTTCAAAAACGATATAGGTCTGGATCAGGCCCTGGATCAGCAGGCCGATGAAGGTGCCAGCCACAAGGCCGGTGCCACCCGTCAGAAGCGTTCCGCCGATTACGACGGCGGCGATTGCGTCAAGCTCCATGCCGACGGTTGCCAGCGAATAGCCGGACGAGGTGTAGAGTGTGTAGACGATACCAGCGAGGCCTGAGAGAAAGCCGGACAGGGCATAAATGCCGATGATCGTCTTTCCAATGGGAACGCCCATCAATTCCGCCGATTGCTGGTTTCCGCCAAGGGCATAGATATTGGCGCCAAATCGTGTGCGGCTTGCCAGGAATATTCCGACCGCAAACACGATCAGCATCACAATGGCCAGCGCCGTTAGCCGTCCACCGCCTGGAAAACGGAAATAGAAACCCTGTATCGCATCGATGACCGGATGAGAGATCGGCACTGACTCCGTCGAGATAAGGTAGGCGGCGCCACGGGCGAGAAACATGCCGGCCAGCGTCACCACGAAAGGCGGTATAGACAGGAACCGGATCATTGCGCCCATCAGGCAGCCAAAGAGGGTGGAAATGACGAGCACAGCGGCAAAGGCCACCAGCGGATGCACATTATACGTTCCCACCAGCACGGCCACGAAAACGCTGGCGAAGGCAATGACGGAGCCAATCGAGAGATCGATACCGCCGGACAGAATGACGAAGGTCATGCCGACAGAGGCTATGCCGAGAAAGGCGTTGTCTGTCAGGAGATTGCCAACAACCCGCGTTGAAAACATGCCGGGATATTGCATGACGCACAGGGCATAGGCGACGATAAAGACGGCAAGCGTTGTCAGAAACGGAAGATTGCGGGTGTGTATCATCGCGCGGCTTCCTTGTTGTTGGCGGCCTTGGTTGCGGGCGCGGTGTTGTGTGGCTTGCGCGATCTGGCAAAGCCGATGACGGTGCCGATTGCAGGCGACTGAAGTGTCAGCACGACGATGATGATGCCCGCCTTGATGATGAGGTTGAACTCCGGTGGAAACCCGGAAACCAGAATGCCGGTGTTGATGGTCTGGATGATGAGTGCGCCGATCAGCGAAGCGGTAATGGAAAAACGCCCGCCGTTCAGCGATGTCCCGCCAATGACGACAGCGAGAATGGCGTCGAGTTCCAGCCACAGCCCGGCATTATTGGCGTCCGCACCGCGTATGTCGGCCGTCACGATCATGCCGGCAACGGCCGCGCAAAGGCCTGACACGGCATAGACGAAGAACAGCAGGAAACGGGCGCGCACGCCAGCCAGGGCAGCGGCACGGCGGTTTACACCCGTCGCTTCGATGAGAAAGCCGAGTGCCGATTTTCGCACCAGTGTGCCGATCAGAAGTGCTGTCAGAACCCAGATGACGATTGGCATCGGTATGCCCGCCAAAGAGCCGGAGCCGAGCGCGGAAAAGCTGTCATTGTTGAATGTCAGGATCACGCCTTCGGTGATCAGCTGTGCGATGCCGCGCCCCGCCACCATCAGGATCAGCGTTGCGATAATGGGCTGAATGTCGAGTATGGCAACCAGAATGCCGTTCCAGATGCCGCAGGCAATGCCGACCGCCAGCGATATGGCGATGACCGTTGGAATGGAGTGCCCGCCGCTGATCAAGGTCGCGGCAACCGCGCCGCATATGGCGATGACGGCACCGATGGAAAGGTCGATGCCCTTGGTTGCAATCACCAGCGTCATGCCGATTGTCAGCAGTGCCACCGGTGCTGCACGCACCAGAATATCGATGATACTGCCATAGAGCCTACCGTTCTGGAACGACAGATTCAGGAAACCGGGCGAGATCGCCGCGATTGCGGCAAGAATGATGATCAGCGCGGCAAGCTGGGGCGCCAGCCTCTTCAGGCGGTGAGTGATGGTCTTCATCACGCTGCCTCCGTTCTGGCTGCGCTGGCAATGGCCTGCATGATGTTATCGGCCGTCACATCGTCTCCCTTGAGTTCCGCCACATGCTTGCGGTCCGAAAGCACGATGACGCGGTGCGCGACAGCCGTCAGCTCTTCCAGCTCCGAGGAAATGACGATCAGAGACATGCCCTGCGAACAGAGCCGCTCGATCATTTTCAGAATTTCCGCATGGGCACCGATATCGATGCCGCGTGTCGGCTCGTCCAGAATGAGGAGCCTTGGGTCGGTCGCCAGCCAACGCGCCAGAATTGCCTTCTGCTGGTTGCCGCCGGACAGAAACTTGATGGGCCTCTCACGGTCGGCCGGGCGGATATCGAGCGATTTGATGAAGCCGTCCGCCAGTGCAGCCTTCTGCTTGTGGGACAAGGGCCGCATCCAGCCCTGGCGGGCCTGCAGCGCAAGGGCGATGTTATCAGCGACCGAAAAATCGCCGATGATGCCATCCGTCTTGCGTTCCTCGGGGCAAAAGCCGAAGCCGTTTTCGATCGCTGCTTCCGGCGAGGTAATGGCCACGGTTTTGCCGTCGATACTGGCCTGTCCGCCATCCGGTCTGTCTATGCCGAAAAGCAGGAACGCGGTCTCACTGCGCCCGGAACCGAGCAATCCGGCGATCCCAACAACTTCGCCGGGCCGCACATCGAGATCGAAGGGTTCGACACTGCCGCGCTTTCCGTATCCCTGAAAGCGTATGGGCGCTTCACCCTCCACGACCGTTGCTTCCGGGGCATGGCGATCATGGGTGACACTTTGAAGCTCACGGCCCAGCATCATCGATATGAGCTCACCTCTGGGCAATTCGGAAATCTTGCGCGTGCCGACCAGCTTGCCGTTGCGCAAAACCGTTACGCGGTCGGCGATATCGTACACTTGATTGAGGAAGTGCGTGATGATGACAATGCCAAGCCCTTCGGCGCGCAACTGCCGCAACACGGTAAACAGCATTTCCACTTCATGATTGTCGAGGCTGGCCGTCGGCTCATCGAGGACGAGCACCTTGCCGGAGAGATCGACGGCACGCGCAATCGCGATGATCTGACGGATCGCAACCGAATAGCTGGAGAGAAGAGCATCGACATTGATGCTGAGTCCATAACGCGCAAGCAGCGCCTGAGACCGGACGCGCATTTCGCGTCTATCGATCAGGCCGAAGCGGCGTGGTTGCCTGCCCAAAAACAGGTTTTCGGCAACCGTAAGGTTCTCGAGAAGATTGACCTCCTGATAGACGGTGCCGATGCCGAGATCCTGTGCCTCTGCCACCGTTGTCGGAGAGATTTCCGCGCCGTCGAGGCGGATCGTGCCCCGGTCGCGGTGGTACACACCGGTCAGTATCTTGATGAGGGTCGATTTTCCCGCGCCGTTTTCACCGAGAAGCGCGTGCACTTCGCCACGGTTGAGGGATATGTCGACATTGTCCAGAGCGGGTATGCCAAGGAAGGATTTTCCAATGGCGCGCGCTTCCAGAAGTGGGCTGGTTTCGGACATGTTGGTTTCCTGCACGGTATGTTGGTGGGAACGACGCTTGCGCGCCGTTCCCGAAGCCGGAAAATGGCTTAGTAGCCAAGTCCCTTCTTCTCCTCGTAAACCTTCATCGGATTATCGGAGGCCGTGTAGAGTTTGGATTCCGTCTGGATCCACTTTGGTGGCTCTTTCTTGTCCTTCAGATACGCATCCAGCGCGTCGAAGGCAGGGCCGGCCATGTTCGGTGTTAGTTCCACGGTCGCATTGGCTTCGCCAGCGGCCATGGCCTTGAAGATATCCGGAACGGCATCGATGGAAACGACCTTGATGTCGGTGCCGGGCTTCAGGCCCGCTTCCTTGATGGCCTGGATTGCGCCGACAGCCATGTCATCATTATGGGCATAAACCGCGCAGATGTCCTTGCCGCCGCCTTCTGCCTTGATGAAGCTTTCCATGACTTCCTTGCCCTTGGTGCGGGTAAAGTCGCCGGTCTGCGAGCGAACGATCTTGATATTTGCGTGGGAGGCAATGCCTTCCTCAAAACCCTTCTTGCGGTTGATGGCAGGCGAAGAACCGGTCGTTCCCTGCAGTTCTACAACCTTGCAATCCTTGGAGCCTACATCCTTGGCCAGCCATTCCCCGGCAACCTTGCCTTCGTGAACCTGGTCCGAGGTGACAGCGGTCAGGTAAAGGCTGTCTGGAGCCTCAATCTGGCGGTCGAGAAGAATGACGGGGATCTTCTCTTCCTTGGCTTCTTTCAGCACCGCATCCCAGCCGGTTGCGACAACCGGTGCAATGAAGATTGCATCCACGCCCTGCGCGATGAAGCCGCGAACAGCCTTGATCTGGTTTTCCTGCTTCTGCTGGGCGTCCGCGAACTTCAGGGTTACGCCGCGCTTTTCAGCCTGCTGCCTGGTGACTGTGGTTTCAGCCGCGCGCCAACCGGATTCGGAGCCGATCTGCGAGAAGCCGACGGTCAGAGATTGAGCGGAAACGCCTGATGCCAGACACACGGAAAATGCGACGGTAACCGCCGCGAGTGCTTTTTTCATCTTATATCCTCCCAGAGATGAATTCGGCTATGACGGGGCGATATGAGCATATAGTATGATATTTGAAAAGAGACTTTTGAGCGATTTCTTAAGTTGATACGCGCATTACGCCTTAGGAAACGGGAATTTCTTGTGAATTAACAATAAAAACAGCGGATAAAATAAATTTATCTGACCGGACGGATCGCTCTGAGGCTTTACTTGACAAGCCATTCCCCGGCAAAATAGTAATATGAATACCGCGCGATGCCGAAGCAGGGATGATCAGGGCCCGATGTTTCGGAGGAAGTGGAACGAGAAGATTCAGGGTGGAAATTCGTGACAGTAGTCATCGACTTTGTTGAAGGGGCAGGTTCTGTGTCGGACTGTCCTCGGGTTTGGCTGCCGCGCGCTGCCGACCGCCAGAATTTTTTCTCTGCCGCTCACCACAAGGTCGTCGCAATCCTGTTGTCGTACCCATTCGCCACTTTCGGCTGGAGACCAAAATCATGAAAGACCAGAACAATCTTCCCGCAACACAGGCAAAGGGCGGTAAGCTGCGTTCGCGCGCCTGGTTCGATAATCCTGCCAACGCGGATATGACGGCGCTCTATCTTGAGCGCTACATGAATTTCGGCCTCAGCCAGGCGGAATTGCAGTCCGACCGTCCGATCATCGGCATTGCACAGACCGGCTCCGATCTTTCTCCCTGCAACCGCCACCACCTTGAGCTTGCCAATCGCCTGCGTGAAGGCATTCGCGAAGCCGGTGGTATCGCCATCGAATTCCCGGTTCACCCTATCCAGGAAACCGGCAAGCGCCCGACTGCTGGTCTCGACCGTAACCTTGCCTATCTCGGTCTCGTAGAAGTTCTCTACGGCTACCCGCTCGATGGCGTCGTTCTGACCATCGGCTGTGACAAGACGACGCCTGCCTGTCTTATGGCGGCGGCCACCGTCAACATTCCCTCCATCGCCCTGTCTGTCGGCCCCATGCTGAACGGCTGGTTCCGCGGCGAACGCACCGGCTCCGGCACAATCGTCTGGAAGGCGCGCGAACTTCTGGCGAAGGGCGAGATCGACTATCAGGGCTTCGTCAAGCTGGTTGCCTCCTCGGCGCCGTCGACAGGCTATTGCAACACCATGGGCACCGCCACCACCATGAACTCGCTTGCCGAGGCTCTTGGTATGCAGCTGCCGGGCTCTGCCGCTATTCCCGCCCCATACCGCGATCGTCAGGAAATCTCCTACCTGACCGGCCTTCGCATCGTTGAAATGGTCCGCGAAGACCTCAAGCCTTCCGACATCATGACAAAGGATGCGTTCATCAACGCCATCCGCGTCAACTCGGCAATCGGCGGTTCGACAAATGCGCCGATCCACCTGAATGGTCTGGCGCGCCACCTCGACGTCGAACTGACGGTCGATGACTGGCAGACCTACGGCGAAGAGGTGCCATTGCTGGTCAACCTTCAGCCAGCCGGTGAATATCTCGGTGAAGACTATTATCACGCAGGCGGTGTTCCCGCCGTCGTCAACCAGTTGATGACCCAGGGTCTCATCATGGAAGACGCCATGACGGTGAACGGCAAGACGATTGGTGAAAACTGCCGCGGCGCGATCATCGAGGACGAGAAGGTTATCCGTCCGTTCGATCAGCCGCTCAAGGAGCGTGCAGGTTTCCGCGTTCTGCGTGGCAACCTCTTCTCTTCCGCCATCATGAAGACAAGTGTGATCTCGCCGGAATTCCGCGAACGCTACTTGTCGAACCCCAACGACCCGGAAGCCTTCGAAGGCAAGGCCGTCGTGTTCGATGGTCCCGAGGATTACCACCACCGCATCGATGACCCGTCGCTCGGCATTGACGCAAACACGGTTCTGTTCATGCGTGGCGCCGGTCCAATCGGTTATCCGGGTGCGGCGGAAGTCGTCAACATGCGCGCGCCGGACTACCTCTTGAAGCAGGGCATCACATCGCTGCCATGCATTGGCGACGGTCGCCAGTCCGGCACGTCAGGCAGCCCGTCCATCCTCAATGCATCGCCCGAGGCGGCAGCTGGTGGCGGTCTGGCAATCCTTCAGACCGGCGACAAGGTTCGTATCGATGTTGGCAAGGGCAAGGCGGACATCCTGATTTCTGCCGAGGAACTGGCCAAGCGTTACGAAGCGCTTGCGGCTGAAGGCGGATACAAATTCCCGGATCACCAGACGCCATGGCAGGAAATCCAGCGCAGCCTCGTCGGCCAGATGGAGACCGGTGCGGTTCTGGAATCTGCGGTCAAGTATCAGCGCATTGCCCAGACAAAGGGTCTGCCGCGCGACAACCACTAAACATGGCCATATGAACAAGAAACCACCGTCTGTTTATCAGGCGGTGGTTTTGTTTTGTACGACGTTTCATTTCGCGATCCGTATGACACGGAGCAAGTGAGGCTGTATCTACTCGGCGTGCATAACGGTTATCTCGCCGCTTCGGGTAATCTTCGCCGCAGACAATCGCCCCGTCATGAAGGCACCTGTGTCGACGTTCAGCCTGTTGTCGCTCAACGATACGGTACGGACCGGGGTGTGCCCGTGCACGGTCAAAAACAGGTTTTCACTTCCGGGTCTGGTCTGCTCCTTGGGGCGGATCCAGAGAAGATGCCGGTCGTCCTGTCGCTGCAGCGGCACGCCATTGACGACGCCTGCGTGAACGAAACAGAAGCCGGGCACCGCAAGCAGCGATGGCAGGGATGCCATGAAGGATATGTGCTCGCCCGGTATCTTTTCGGCAAGCAGTGCTTTACGCGCCTTCATCTCTTCGGGAAGCTGCCTGATGCCATAGGATTGCAGGGTTTCGATACCGCCAAATTGAAGCCAGACGTGATCGTTGCGCGGTTCATCGAGAAAATCGAGCATGATCTGCTCATGATTCCCGGCCAGGCAAAATCGCTCGAAATCCCCCGACATTGGCGTCATCAGCTCATTTATGACCTCGCAGGACTTTGGCCCGCGGTCCACATAGTCACCGAGCATCACAATCCATTTGGAACCGTGATGATTGGCCGCGTCGCTCAAGATCTTTTCTTGAAGCGGCAGGAGAAGATCGTAGCAGCCATGCACGTCGCCGATCGCGTAAATGATGTCGGGTCTTTCGCGAGAAAACAACTTACGGCGCATTTCCAGCGTGTTCATCGTTTGGGCGAACCTCCTTGAATGTTGAGGGCGTGGCGACGGCTGCTGACAGGATATGGAGCATTGTACTTAACGCGGTATTTACGATGGACCATGTCGGACGCTTTCCCTAAAATCGTCTTTATTCCCATGTGTTCTGGTTACCTGTTCAGGGCTGGGAGGAAAAATGCCGCTGCAAAACCGTGTTGATCCGTTTGGCGATATTCTCGACCTCCCATTGCGCGGCATGTTCACCGGCAATCGTGGAATTCTTCATGACCCTCACACCAGAACGCTGACGGCTAAACGCTGGACATCAAAGGCATGGCTTGTCTGCAGTTGCAATTACAAGAATGTGCGTCGAGAAGTGATGGCGACGAGAAGCTGGACGGAGCTTTTCTTCTTCGACGAGGCAACGGCACTGGCCGCTGGACATCGCCCATGTTTCCTCTGCCGCAAGCCGGATGCAGACCGTTTTCGTGCCTGCTGGGCTGCCGGTAACGCTGTGCCTTTGCCGAGTGCCGGGGATATTGATACTGTCTTGCACAGGGAGCGGCTGCAGGCGCGCCGCAAGCGGGTCAACATGCTTCTGTCTCCCTTGGATGACCTGCCCGACGGAACGATGATTGCAGCGGCAGGCACAGCCTTTCTCGTTGCCCGAGGCCAGGCTTTTCGCTGGACTGCCAAGGGATATGAGCGGACCGCAACGCTGCCTTTCGTAGATGGCCTGCTGACGCCACCATCCGTGTTGCGCACTTTGCAGGCGGGTTATCGGCCGCTCATTCATTCATCACTTTCCTCTTTCTTGGAGCTGCAGGCATGATGGACGACCTTTTTGGTGGCCTCGACACCACCAACGAAGAGATGGCCGATGGTGCGGTGTTGCTTCGCCGGTTTGCGCTCGACAAAGCCGATGACCTGCTTACTGACATCGGCACCGTCATGTCTGCCGCACCCTTGCGTCACATGGTAACGCCCGGTGGATTCACGATGTCTGTCGGTATGACGAATTGCGGGCAATTCGGCTGGGTAACGGACAGGCGGGGATACCGCTACCAGAACACCGACCCCTTGAGCGGGCAGCCATGGCCAGCCATGCCGGAGGTGATGGTATCGTTAGCGGTCGGCGCGGCGAAACAAGCCGGATATCCGGATTTCAAGCCGGATGCCTGCCTCATCAACCGCTATGAGCCGGGCGCGAAAATGTCGCTCCATCAGGACAAGGACGAGAAGGATTTCAGCAATCCCATCGTGTCGGTTTCGCTGGGCCTGCCCGCAACCTTCCAGTTCGGCGGGTTGAGCCGTAAGGATGCGGTGCGCAAATACCCGCTTGTTCACGGCGATGTCGTGGTCTGGGGTGGCTCGTCGCGGCTGTTTTACCACGGAATATTGCCTTTGAAGGAAGGCACCCACGAAAAGACAGGTCGTGCCCGCTTTAACCTGACGTTCCGGCGCGCCGTCCTATAACGCGCCAGAAACGTATTTGCTTTCCTTGATGAAGATCCACATGTCCTTGCTGATATCAGCGATTTCAGCGATGGATTGTTCGAGCATCGATATTTCGGCAGCATCTACGGGCTCGACCTTGCCGTAACGCACCCGCTTGTCGTCTTCCACCAGCCGCATCAACTGGGTGCTGGAAATGTCGCCATTTTCATCGAAGGCATAAATGCAGTGATTGTATTTGTTGCGCATTCTGGACTGTTTTTTAAGGCGCGCCATGGTGCCGAGTATCGTCTTGCGATCAGCCGTAGGCGTCGAGCGAAGCTTCGCCAGACGCTCCACCAGATCAATGCGCGCGCGGGTGGTGTTCAACGTAAGAAAGACGATGACGGCGGCTTCTTTCTCTACCCTTAAAAGATGGGCGATGATGTAGATGAGAAGGCTTTCCGTATTCGTCCAGACATAGTTCAGACGGCCAACCAGCAACAAGACGTCAGACATGGCTGCCATTCGATCCTCCACCCAAAGCCTGACGTCATCATACTATGCCGGACCTAAAGACCATAAGCTTTTCTGATCCTCACGCCAATCGGGCGGAGACGGCCTTACGTGTCCGTCAACGCTCCTTGAAGGCGCGCGACATGCTGTCTGCAATCGGCTTGGTCAGATACTCGAAGAAGGTGCGCTCGGATGTCTGGATCAGCACATCGGCGGGCATTCCGGGAACAGGATGAAAGCCGTGAACCTTTGCAATTTCCGCATCCGAAATCTGGACCCGGACAATGTAGACATCCTTGACCTGCATCCCGGCATTTTCCTCGATACTGTCTGCCGAGACATAGAACACCTTGCCCTCCAGCACCGGGGTCGTGCGCCGGTCCAATGCGGAGAGGCGGATGGCTGCGGTCTGCCCCTCATGCAACTGGTCGATGGATGTCTTGAGTACTTGAGCTTCCAGTATCAGTGGAACATGGGCGGGCAGAATTTCCATGATGGGTTTGCCAGTCGTGATGACCCCGCCTGCCGTATGATAATAGGAGCGAATAACGGTGCCGTTGACGGGCGAGCGGATAACCGTTCGCTCCAGCACCTGCGATGCTTCGCGCAATTGCTGCCGCACACCGTCCAGATCGGCTTCAGCCGTTTCCAGGGCGTCCAGCGCGGCCTGCTTGCTGGAATTGATGGCAATGATCGCTTCCTGGCGGAACTTTGCAATTTCGGCTTCGCTCTGGTTCATTTCGCCGTCCAGACGCGAAATATCGCCCATTGCGTCGGCGATGGCGCGTTCAAGCGCCAGCATGTCCGTCTTGCGGATCACCCCGTCCTGCGCAAGCTTGGCCTTGGAGTTGCGTTCCTGCTCCAGCAGTGATTGCTGGCGTTCGAAGGATGCTTTCTGCCCCTGGTAACCGGTGAAGCGGAAACCGAGCGACTTGATATTCTTTTCGACGAGATTGAGCTGTTCCTCAAGCTTGATCTGCTTGCTGTGGAACACGACATTCTGGCTCTGGATGATGGCGTTGACATCAGGGTCGCTGGCTTCCGCCATCACGATTTCAGGCACCTTGAACGTCTTTTCGCCCTGCGCCTCTGCCCGCAAACGTGAAACGATGGTTTCAAGCCGAAGTCGCTTGAGATTGATCATCCGTTGATTGGAAAGCGCTGCCGTCTTGTCGAGCACCACAAGAACATCGCCCTCTTTTACGACCTCACCTTCGCTGACCATCATTTCCTTGATGATGCCGCCTTCCAGATGCTGGACGATCTTGTTGTTTCCTGTCGCCACGAAGCTGCCCTGGGCGATGATGGCCGAGGCCAGCGGCGCTGTTCCGGCCCAGTAACCAAATCCACCGAAGGAGGCGAAGAGAACGGTGAGCCCCGTCAGGCTATAGGTGCGGATGGAGCGGGGCACATCGCTGTACCACTCCAGCTGACCGGTTTCGGGCTGTTTCTTTTTGCTACCGAAAATCATTGCCTTATCCCTCTATCTGCGAAGATTGGCCGTTCTGGGGACCGCGATTGCCGGAAAGGGCCTTCAAGACCTCCATCCGCTCGCCGAACATCGCGACCGATCCGTCTTTCAAAATCATGATCTTGTCGACGCACTGAAGGAGGGCAGGGCGCTGGGTAATCGTTACGGTGGTGATGCCTTGAGTCTTGGCGTGCAGCAGGGCTTTCGCAAGGGCTTGCTCACCCTGTGTGTCGAGGTTGGAGTTAGGCTCATCCAGCACTACGAATTTGGGGTCGCCGAAGAATGCGCGGGCCAACGCTATGCGCTGCTTTTGCCCGCCGGATAGCGGTGCTCCGTCAGCTGCCACGACGGTTTCGTAGCCCTGCGGAAAACCTGCAATCAGTTCATGCACATCGGCCAGCACAGCGGCTTCGTAAATCTGGCGGTCTTCGACATCGTCGCGCATCCGGCAGATATTGGCCTTGATGGTGCCGGGAAACAGCTGAACATCCTGTGGCAGATATCCGATGCTTTCCCCGAATTGCCGCTGGTCCCAGTTGCGCAAATCCATCAGGTCCAGGCGGACATTGCCCGATGTGGGAAGAATGGAGCCGACCAGCATCTTGCCAAGCGTTGTCTTGCCGGATCCCGAATTGCCGATGATAGCCAGAGACTCGCCCTTCTTGAGTGAGAAGGAGATACCGTTGAGGATCACCTTTTTCTGTGGAGGAGGCACAAAGAGGATGCGCTCCACATCCAGACGTCCTTCCGGATTGGGCAGCCGAAGACGGGGGAAATTCAAGGGAGAATTGATGAGGAGTTGCTTGATGCGGCCATAGGCAGAAGCGGATTTGTTGAACTGATGCCAGCCTTCGATAGCGCCCTCGATTGGCGCAAGCGCTCGGCCCGAGACAATGGAGGCCGCAATCACCATCCCGCCCGTCAGTTCTCCGGCGAGCGAAAGATGCGCTCCCCATCCCAGAAGGGCGATCTGGGTAATCATGCGGCAGGCTTTGGAAACGCCAGAGAACATGATGTTACGGTCCTGTGCCGAAACATGGGAGCGTAGCGAGCCTGCGGTTTCTCGCCCCCACATCTTTACGGCTTCCGGTATCATGGCGAGTGCATTGATGATCTGCGAATTGCGCGACATGGAGTCGAGGTGAAAATTTGCGCGGCTGACGAAGCCATTGGCTTCCGCGAAGTGCTTTGCGGTAAACTTCTGGTTCAACCACGCAATGATGAAGAGCACCGCGCAGCACGCCATGATGATGATGCCCAGATGCGGATGGACGAGATAGACGACCAGCACGAACAAAGGCATCAGCGGCGCGTCGAGGAACGCGATCAGCGTTCCCGAGGTCAGGAATGAGCGAAGCTGCTGCAGGTCCTGCAGTGTCTGGTAATCCTTGCCGCTGCCGTGCAGGGATGCCCGTGCAGCAGCGCTGAGAATGGGTGCGCCGAGTTGTACCTCCAGCTCCACCGCTGTCCGCATCAGAATGAAGCGACGGATGGAATCCATGAAGGCCTGCAACAAAACCGCGCCTATGACGGCAATGGTCAGCATGACAAGCGTGTCCATGGACCGGCTGGTCAAAACGCGGTCGGAAATCTGGAAGAGATAAAGGGGGATCGCGAGCAGCAGAATATTGATGGCGATCGTAAACAACATGACGATGACCATGTTGCGCCGAACAGCGGCGATGCCCTTTGCCAGACTGGCTGCAAAATTTACCGGTTCGCTGCGTTTGTGAAAGCCGTGCCTGTTTCCACCGCCGCCACCGCCACCTCCACCGCCGAGATCGGGTTCCTTGCCGTTGCCGCCCCCACCGGTGGTCGGCCTTCGTTCGTTTTCGCGGATCGGCCCATTGTCGTTTTCAATGGTTTTGATGAAGGGCAGATCCGGGCTGGATTTGAGATCGATTTTTTCGGCGGGTGCGTCGCGCATCGTCGGTTCACTGACGGCGGGCGTCGTCTCGGCAGCAGAGGCTTTCGGTTCATCTCCTGCTTCGTGCTTTGCCGTCGCTGCTGAAAGCTGGCGCAGATTATCGACTGCTTCGTTGATCGCTGCGATGCAGGCGTCGGTCAGGTCGCTTTCGACATCACCTTCCCGTTTGCCGGAAAGGTCGAGAATGCGCCCGTTCTCGATCTTGTTTCTTGAGATATGATCCATGTTTCAGTCCCCCAGAGCCTGTCAGGCGACAGCTGTTTGCATGACATCGACGGGATGGGCCTGCGACCAGGAAAGGTCGTGCCCCGCATTGATGACGGTCTCTGCAGGTTGATCTGTTGCGCTATCGTCGTGCAGAAAGGCGATGACTTCATTGGCCAGGGCTGCCGTTTGCCGCGGCGTCCCTTCGTTGTCGATAAGTCCGCCCTGTATCAGCACCGCGTCCGAATAGAGTTGCCCACCGACATAGGTCGAGCCGCCGAAACTGTCGTAGTCGGTGATCTGGGCGATGTTGATAACGGCATTGCTTCCGGTGTCGATACTGATGGAAGCGCCCTCATTGTCGGCGAGTAACTTGGCCGCAGCCTGTGTCACATCGTCGGAGTCGCCCAGCACGCTGACCTGTTTGACATAGGTGACGTCATAGAGATTGCCGCTGATATAGAGGACGTTCAGTCCGGCATAACCGGCGAAATTGGCATCGGTCGCCAGCCCGTCCGGCATGTTCGGGTCTCGCTCGTTGATCGCCTTTGCCGTCTCGACCATATAGTCCGGCATGTCCTCGAAACGATCATTGGCGCCGACATTGTGGATGGTCGCCTCGTTCCACAGCAGGTTGTTGCTCGACTGGACCGTTGCGCCTTCCGCGGCGCCGGACAGTGCCCGTACCGTGTCATTGTCATAGAGGATCGCTATCTGCGCGATCATATTCATGTCGAGGACGTTGCCGCCAACAATCACGAGGTCATATTGAAGACCGATGCCGAGGAAACTTATGAGATCTATTGCCGCGTTGCCGCCGGTCAGAACACTTATGTCGACACCGGAAGTGGTCACGGTGATGGTGTCGTTGTCGGATACGAAATGATATTGCTCGATCCAGTGGACGAAGGAGACATCTCCCTCGACATAGCTCACGCGCCATGCTGTCGGGAAGATCGGTTCGCCTTCAGCGCTTTCTGTCTCGCTTGTGTCGGAATCCGCGCCGAGATCGGTGCGCTGGAAGTCTGCAATATTGTTCGCGACGGTCTGCGCATGATTTTCCTGGGTGAAAGATGCGTCTATGTCGTCATTGTCGCTGTAAACATATGACTGGGTGATGGCGTCGATCTGATGGTAGTCGCCCATCACGGCAAGGACCGGGGTCATGACACCCGTATTCACCACCGACACGATATTGGCGACGACATTGGCCCCGGCCTCCACTTCCAAGCTGTTTCCCGCTTCGGCCTCGCTGTGCTGCGGTGTGTCGCTTTCTTCAGGCTCCGCTGCCGGTTTGGCAAGGCCGCGATCAGGCATGTAATCGTCGACGTCAGGCAGCTCATCCACCAGCTGTCCGTTGACATAGGTTCCGGTCAGGGAATGGTCGGCGATGACGACGTCCTGGTCTGCGCCTGTGTCCATGGAGGAGACATGATTGTCTCTGGCATGGGTAATGAAGTCGTGCGCATCCTTCGCAATGGCCTGCAATCCTTCATAGGTGTCGGTGCGGTGATGGTCTGCGAAAGGCGTAAAGCGACCCGCATCATCGTAAAATTCCATCGTCCGTTCTGTCACGAATGTCGTGTCGCGTGGGGCGCGAGGCGTATCGGTCATGTTGAGATCGTCATCGTCTTCAAGCAGTGTCATCTGGGAGACGTGCGCGATGACGGAGCCCGGCCCCGTGTAAACGACGAGCCTGGGCTGCTCTTCCAGTTCGTCGAGCTGGCCAGGCATCTGGTAATGGCTGCCGACAAGGTCCTGATCGCCATTGCGCGAGAGCATGCGCATCGCGTCATCGAAGGACATTGCGTGTCGGGCGCGGCCGCCCATGAAATCGAAATCGCCAGCGCGATATTTCACGCCCGGATCGAAATCCTGGAGCTTTGTGTCATCGATTAGAAAACCGGCCGCGACATCGTCAGACGGCGGAAGCACCGCATCTGGACGCAGGCCAGTACCTTGCATGTAGTGCGCCCTCATGCGTGCTTCATCGATTTCCATGTCGAAAAAGCCGATGAAATGGGCGATCATGTCGGAAATCTTGTCGGTATACATGCTGTGTCCCTCCTCTTCAGCCCCGGAGCGACAATGCCATCACCGTGTGCGCCGGTCTGGCGTAAGGGGGTGTTGTCATCCGCGGGGATTGCCGGCTGTCCAAACCGGAAACTGCACCGGCGCCAGCCGGTGCAGTTCTTGCCATCCAGAGAGTAGGGGCTCAGGAGCCCGCGTCTTCGCCTACACTGTCCGAGTTGCCCCCGATGACGCTGCCTTCGAAGGAGTTGGTAAGAAGGTTTGCACCCTGTACCAGTTCCAGATGGTAGCCGGAGTTTGCCAGGATCGAGGAAGCGTTTGCGTTGCTGCTGCCTGCAGCATCATCGCCGGCCTTGAGATCCCAACCCTTGCCGTCCATGTCCATACCTTCGGCGCCGTGCGCTGTGCCGCCGGTGGTAGTCAGGTCGTTCATGGCGTCCTGGTTGTTCATCTGCACGTTGTAGGCCGAGTCCTGGTCAGCAAGGTGGCTGGCCTGCACAAGGCTGAATGCCGAGTCGTTTCCATCGCCGTTCAGCGAGTTGTTGAGGATGTTGTCGACATTGAGCGAGAAGGAGAAGTCATCGCCAAGATTGAACGCGATGTCACCGCCCGCAACGCCAAGATTGCCGATGTCCTTGACGTCTTCGATGGTGGCGAAATCATCATCAGACTTCGAGAAGCTTTCGTTGAAGCTGTCCGTCGTCGTCTTGGTGTCGGTATCGGCACTCGAATAGCTGGACGTCTTGGTGTCCGTGTCTGTGTGCGTGATGACGGTCGTGTCGTTGTCGCTATAGGACTTGCTGTCATAGCTCCAGTCGTAGTCGGTCTTCACATTGGTGTCGGCGTCGTTGATGTTGGTCGTCTTGTTGTTCGAATTCGTATCGTTGTCGCTGTAGGTATTGGTCTTGCTGTCGTAGTCCCAGTCGTAGCTGTTGTCGCGATTGTCGCCATTGTCGGTCGCGACCTGGATCTTGGCGTCGACGTCGAGGCTCTGGCTGTTGTCCGTGTAGGTGTTGTCGCGGTTGCCGCCGTTGCCAACGCCGACATTGCTGTCGTCCACGTCACTGTCATTGGTGGATGTGTTGGCAAAGCCTTCGGAAAGTGCGCCGATCTTGGTGATGTCGTCGCCAGCTGGCTGTGGATAATTTCCCATTTCAATTCCCTCCGAGAAAGTTCGGAGCAGCTTTCGAAATCCCTCTCATCTCAAACGGGATTTTATTCGCGCTTACTCCGAGTGTTCATCCAATGCAGACGTACTTCCAACATTTCGTCTGCGGTGAGCGGCCCGCTTGTCAGGCCGTGGTTTTTTGGGAGATGCACAAGACGCGGTTACGAACATGCGCATATCCAGTTCCGCAGTCGGCAAGACTGCAGAGTGTCAGGTCTGTCTGTTTGAGTACGTTGTTTTCGGCCTGCCATCCGGACGCAAACACAAGGGATGATCGGGTCGAACCGGTTGCTGTCAGTTGCAACGGCGCTGAATGTGTCCGAGATGCGGAAAGGTTTCCAGTTGCTAAATGGGATTAAGCAGAGAGGGATGCGGCTGCGTGCATCGGGGATGCTAATTAAATTGCGTAGGTTGTTGCACGTTGGTTGAAGGTTTCCCGTTCAGACCCGACAAACGTCAACCTGGCGGGTTAAAAAATGCAATGAGGTATTCAGAAACCGCGAAAATTTTCAGAATAAAACTCAACCCTAGTTAGTCTACGTCGTCACAAGCAAAATCGATGGATGTATAAAAACCCATCTTTATTTGCGTTTTGCCAGAAAAAGCGAGTAAATCCATGCGTCATATTCGTCCGGATATGTTGCTTCCGATTCACTAATCCGTTTGGGCAATTTATTTTAGTGTTTTTTTGTATTAGTTCTTATGATTAATAAATAACTAACGCATAATAGCTTAGCTCGGAGAAGTGGAAACGCTCATTCAGCAAGGTATTCCACACTCTCGGCGCGCTTGTGAAAGAACACAGTATCTGCGTAACGCTCGAGGGAGGCGTATATGTTCATGGTCGCATCACGCGTACTAGACGGAAAGAGCAGCAACAGTGCATTGGGGGTTGGCGGGAAGATCATTGTCGTTGCCAATGCGGATCTTTTTTCCGAATGTCTCGTCGAGGCATTAGCCAAGAAGTTTCCCGCCTGCAACGTCATGTCCTCGCCTTTTTCGGCGCCTTTGCCGGACATACCCATTGGAGATGTCAAGCTTGTTCTCATCTACAAGCTCTCGGGAACACAGCTGGAACGAATGCTGACGGAGGTTCGCACCAAGCACCCCGATGCACAGATCGCCCTGGTGATCGATGCGATAGAGATGATCGAAGGATACCTCAAGCAACTGGTGGGCACGCGCATCATAGACGGCGTTCTTCCACTCAATCTGCGGCTTGATGTCTTCATGGCGGCGGTCGACCTTCTGATAAAAGGCGGTGAGCACTTCCCATCGGCTTTGCTGGGGAAACTCACCTCTGGGCCGGAAATATCAAGCCGCACCGTGCAGGATACACCATCGATCGTTGCCAATCGTGCGGATGCGTTGGCGGCCCGCAACAATGAGTTCTGCGCTTTGACGACGAGGGAGGTGCAGATACTCGACCTGCTCTGCAAGGGAACGCAGAATAAGATCATAGCCGACCGGCTGCATCTTTCCGAAAATACCGTGAAGGTTCATGTCCGTAATATCTACAAGAAGATGAATGTGAGAAACCGGACTGAAGCTGCTTCACGATTCTTCAACAAAGAAGCAATGCAAGGCAGTGGAGATCGATGGAAAAACTGAGGGCATAAAGTAGCCACGCAGCGTGGGTGTATCGTTAACTATCGTCTTGTAAGAAATATTAACTCTGTTTCGGATTTCAGCTTTGACGCGAACTTAGATTTACCTGTCGTTTTATAAATCCGTCTAGCTTTTCCGCACAACACAAGATCGGAAAACGACGATGAATACCATGCTGCGGCAAAAAGAGACCTTCAAGATCGATCGGCAGGCCGAATTCAGTGCCAAGCTTTCTGCCGCGCACGCGAAAATCGAGAAGAAATTTCTTGATGGCGGAGCGGTTCTTGTCTCGGTGATGGACATTCTCGGCAATCTTATCGGCATTCTCGACGGGATGACGGGAACGATCGACGGAAAGATGGCCCGCGACACGCTTGAAGGCCTGCGTCAGACCATCAACGATCTGGCCCAGTTGCCAAAAACGGAAGAAGAACGCCAGGCGGCGTTCAACAATCTTGCCGATATGTGTTCTCTGACCGGAGAACATATTGATGAGATCCATGAGACGATCAGATATCTGAAGACCTTCGCTGTCACGGTTAAGATCACCGGTGCTGGCCTTACGGAATTTGCCGGATTTGCTGATGAAATCCGCGAACGTATACAATCCGGTTCGGACGAAGTCGGTCGCTTTGCCAAAAATCTCGAAGAAATGCATCAACAGTTGATAAAGGCGCGGTCCTTTTCAACAGACACGCTTTCCGATTTCCATTCGACCATTCCGCAGATCATCGAAAGCCTCAATGAGAATTCAGGGCTGATCGAAAAGCAGCATCGCGAAATGGCCGATATCGCGGCACAGGCCAAAAAGATTGCACAGACGGTCCAGGGCAAAATTGGATCTGTCCTGTCCTCGCTGCAGATTGGCGACATTACGCGTCAGCGTATCGAGCACATTCAAAGCACGCTAGAGATGCTTGAGGAATTCGCCTCTTCCAGTGAAGGTAAAGCGCTTGACGCAGCGGAGCTTGCGGTTCTGCAGGAAGCCGTCCTGCAGCTTGCAGGTGCCCAGATGGATGAGACCGCCGCTGATTTTCACCGGGATTGCTCCAAGATTTTTGCCAGCATTTCCAGCTTCGCGGATGATGCTGCCCGGATTTTGTCTTTACGTGACGAGCTGATCGACAAGACCCGCAACGGTGACAGCAACATTCTGGCTCTGATGGAGAAGGGCATTGTCGACGCCACCAATCTTGTCGGTCGCGTCCAGGGCAGCAGCGCTGATGCAGACGATGTCGTCATGTCCGTCACCAATAGCGCCAAGGAACTGTCGCGCGGCATCGAGATCTTGCGGTCCATCAAAATCGACATTCACTATATGGCGCTGAACTCCAACCTGCGCTGTTCCAAGCTTGGCGATGCAGGGCGGTCTGTCAACGTTGTCAGCGGTGAGATGCGCATCTTTGCAGCCAAGCTTGAAACGCCCGCAGATGCGATCGTGGAAGAGCTGGAAAAGGTTGAGACAGCCACGGCGCAGCTCGCAAAAGGCGGAGTAACGACGGATATGGCATCGCCTCTGAATGAGGCTTTGCAGACCATCCGCCACGCCAAGTCACAGATGGACTCCGGCGTGGAAGCGCTGGCGCAAGAAGGGCAGGCGGTTTTCAGCCGTATCAGCGCCGCGGTCGTCACGCTTGATTTCGAAAGCGAGCTCGGCTCCACCTTCAATGAATGCTGCCAGATTGCAGCGCAGCTCTCGGAAGGTTTCGAGGCAGACGTTTCCCGGTTCTCGGACAAGATCGAAGGCTTTAGCCACCGCGTCTACAAGCTTTACACGATGTCGCAGGAGCGGGACATTCACGCGCGCTTCCTGCCGTCTCATGTTTCGAATTCATCTTCCAGCGCATCGGCCGTCTCGAATAGCCAGTCATCGGCGTCTGATGACGATGATCTTTTTGCCGACGCCCTTTTCTAGGCGACGGTGATCCTGCCGGACTAAGTCTTCGCGCGAAAAAACTGGAACGAAAACCGGGCATTTCCATTTCCTCCTCGCAAGTTGAAAAACACACAGGAGGAAACAGAAATGATTTCTGGTGACAAAATTCGCGAGCATATGGAAGTCCGTTCGGCTGATGGCAGCCACGTCGGCACTGTTGACCACATGGAAGGTCAGAACCGTATCAAGCTGACCAAGACCGACGCTGACGACGGCAAGCATCACCTCATCCCGCTTGATTGGGTCGACCACGTCGACGCCCACGTTCACCTCAGCAAATCTGCTGCGGATGTGCGCAGCGGTTGGGAAACAATGAACTAGTCTTGCCAGTTCTACCCCAAAATGCGGTCTTTGAGGCCGCATTTTTTATGCGCGGATTTGCGAGAAACTCGCCTCATTTGACGCGTTCCAGAATTGAAACGTAGTTGGCGACCGCCGTTCCACCCATGTTGAATACCCCTGCAAGGCTTGCATCGGGAACTTGCATATCACCCGCTTGCCCGGCCAGTTGCATTGCAGCCATGATGTGCATGGATACCCCGGTTGCCCCGATGGGGTGGCCCTTTGCCTTAAGCCCTCCAGACGGGTTAACGGGAAGGCGACCGTCCTTTCGCGTAATCCCTTCACGGACAACCCGGTGCCCTTCACCGGGCTTGGATAAGCCCATGGCTTCATATTCGATGAGTTCGGCAATGGTGAAACAATCATGTGTTTCCACCAGAGAGAGATCGAATATATCCAATCCCGCTTTTTCCAGCGAGGCCGCCCATGCGCGACGGGCTCCCTCGAAGGCAAGGGGGTCTCGATGGCTGAGTGCAATGATGTCATTGACCTGGGTGCGCGCCTTGAAGCCTATGGCGCGTTGCAGGGTGGCCGCTACCTCCTCATCCGCCAGAATGATTGAGGCTGCCCCATCGGAAATCAGGGAGCAGTCGGTACGACGAAGCGGGGCGGCTACATAGGGATTCTTCTCCGAAACCGTATTGCAAAACGCGAACCCGAAGTCCTTTTGCATATGGGCGAAGGGATTGCTGACGCCGTTGGCGTGGTTCTTCGCCGCAATCATTGCCAGCTCTTCGGACCGATCCCCATAGCGTTGAAAGTAGGTCTGGGCGATACGCCCGAACTGGCCCGCAAACCCGCCAGGTATATCGCCTTCCTCTGCGCGGTAGCTGGCGGAAAGCAGGATATCTCCAACCTGATCGGTCGGCAGCGCGGTCATTTTTTCCGCACCGACCACCAAGGCGATGCGGCCACGACCGGCTTCGATGAAATCCATGGCACTGTAGATGGCAGCGGAGCCTGTGGCGCAGGCATTTTCAAAGCGCACGGCAGGCGTATGCGCCAGCCTTTCGTCGCTCATGGCGACAAGAGCGGCCTGAAAATCCTGCCGGGAGAAGCCGTTGTTCATGACCCCGACAAAGATGCCATCGATATCGGTGACCTCTATGCCCGCATGGGCCACAGCCGGTGCCACAACGGAGGCCATGAGCTGCTCCGTATTCTCCAGCGGGGACTTGCCGAACTGTCCATGCGCCCAGCCGACGATCTGCGCCTTACCCATTCTTCTCTCCTCCCGAACCCTGCCACTCTCTCCAGAACAGGGCTTAGCGTTGAAGCATGGGTCAGTTATAGCAGCCCAGGAGCCTCCGCGCCTGTTCTTTCGACATATTCCGTGTAGCCGCCGCCATATTGATGAATGCCATCCGGCGTCAGTTCCAGCACGCGGTTTGAAAGGGCTGCCAGAAAATGGCGGTCGTGCGAGACGAAGAGCATGGTGCCTTCGTATTCTGCGAGCGCCTTGATCAGCATTTCCTTGGTGTCGAGATCGAGGTGGTTGGTCGGTTCGTCCAGTACGAGGAAATTTGGCGGGTCGAACAGCATGGCAGCCATGACGAGGCGCGCCTTTTCACCGCCCGAGAGAACGCGACATTTCTTGTCGACATCGTCACCAGAAAAGCCGAAGCAGCCGCACAGCGCCCGCAACGGGGCCTGCCCCGCCTTCGGAAACCGCTGCTCCAGCCACTGCAGGATCGTTGCTTCACCATCAAGAAGATCCATCGAGTGCTGCGCAAAATAGCCCAGCTTCACGCTTGCGCCGACATTGACGCTGCCGACATCGGGTTCGGCTGTTCCGGCAATCAGTTTCAACAGCGTGGACTTGCCCGCACCGTTGACGCCCATGATGCACCACCGCTCCTTGCGGCGGATCATGAAGTCCAGACCTTCGTAAATCGTCCGCTGGCCATAGGCCTTATGCACCTGCTTCAGCGAAACGACATCTTCGCCCGAGCGCGGTGGCGTCTGGAATTCGAAAGCAACGGTCTGTCTGCGCTTTGGGGGCTCTACGCGGTCGATCTTCTCCAGTTTCTTGACCCGGCTCTGTACCTGCGAGGCATGGGACGCGCGGGCCTTGAAACGTTCGATGAACTTGATTTCCTTGGCAAGCATGGCCTGCTGGCGCTCGAACTGTGCCTGTTGCTGCTTTTCGTTCTGGGCGCGCTGCTGCTCGTAAAAGCCATAGTCGCCGGTGTAGCTCGTCAGCGATCCCGCATCGATTTCGATGATCTTGTTGACGATACGGTTCATGAACTCGCGGTCATGCGAGGTCATCAGAAGCGCGCCGTCGTAGGTCTTGAGGAAGTTTTCAAGCCAGATGAGGCTCTCGATGTCCAGATGGTTGCTCGGTTCGTCAAGCAGCATGACGTCGGGCCGCATCAGGAGAATGCGGGCCAGCGCCACACGCATCTTCCAGCCGCCGGAGAGCTTGCCGACATCGCCATCCATCATCTCCTGCGTAAAGCTGAGGCCAGCAAGCACTTCGCGCGCGCGGCCTTCCAGCGAATAGCCGTCCAGTTCCTCGTAGCGGGCCTGAACTTCGCCGTACCGCTCGATGATCTCATCCATCTGATCCAGCTGGTCGGGATCGACCATCCGCGCTTCAAGCTCACGCAGCTCGGTAGCGACCGCGCTGACCGGGCCTGCCCCTTCCATGGCTTCGGCAACCGCGCTGCGCCCCGCCATTTCTCCGACGTCCTGATTGAAGTAGCCGATGGAAACGTGCTTTTCCGCCGCAACCTGACCTTCGTCCGGCATCTCCTCGCCGGTAATCATGCGAAACAGCGTCGTCTTGCCAGCGCCGTTGGGGCCGACGAGGCCGACCTTCTCACCCTTGTTGAGTGCTGCCGACGCCTCGATGAAGAGGATGCGATGGCTGGCGGATTTGCTGATGTTTTCGATGCGGATCATGGAGGAGTAACCGATAAGCTGGAGGTTTGGCGTCCCTATGCCATGCCGTGCCAATGCTGTCATCAGGTGAATCATCATGGAATGCTTGTGAAATATTTTGGAATGGATATTCCATATTGGCAGCAGTTCGGGTGAATGAGGGAGATGACATGAGCGCAAACGCAATTCCGGCCACGGTAGAAGCTTTTCAGGAACGTTTGTTGGAGGTGACGGACAGCCTGCCGAAACGTCTGCGTCAGTGCGCCGACTATGTCGCCGCTCATGCTGACCGCATTGCCGTTTCCACCGTTGCCGAGCTGGCGGAGAGTGCAGGCGTGCAGCCATCCGCCATCATGCGCTTCAGCCAGATCATGGGCTTTTCCGGCTATTCGGAGATGCAGCGCCTGTTTCGCGAGCATTATACCGGCGGTTGGCCGGACTATACGACGCGGCTCAGCAACTTGCGTGACAATGGAGAGGATGGCGGCGCCCTGTTGCTGGCTGAATTCGTCGATGCTGGCCGTGCATCGCTTGAAAATGTGCTGAAAACAGTCGATCCGCAGGAGTTCGAGACCGCGATCCGGGTTCTTTCAGAGGCAAATACCATTCACGTCGTCGGCCTTCGCCGGTCTTTTCCTGTAGCAAGCTATCTTGCCTATGCCTTTGAGAAGATGGGTGTTCCGGCCATGCTCCATGCATCGGTCGGACAATTGCACAATCAAAGCGCGATCCGTTACGGCGACGTGGTGCTGGCGATTACCTTCTCGCCCTACTCGGTGGAAACGATGGATCTCGTCTCGTCCAGCCTTGCCCGGAGAATTCCCGTCGTTGCGATCACGGATACAGCCGTAAGCCCGATGCGCAAGCTGGGGGCGACCATCCTTGCGGTGTCAGAGGTGGATTTCGGCGCGTTCCGCTCCCTTTCGGCAACATTATGCGTTGCGATCGCGCTGGCTGTCGGCGTGGGTACGCATCGCCAAAATTGAATATTTATGTTGAAACAGAAAAAAATGGAATTTATAGTCCAAAAATAGACTGAACGGAAACGACTGAGGAGCGTCGTTTCCAGTTCGGAACCCGCGTCAGCGCGATTGGAGGACGATCGTGAAAAAGCTTGATCTCATTACGATAGGCCGCTCGTCGGTCGATCTCTACGGCGCGCAGGTTGGCGGCCGGCTGGAGGATATGTCCTCCTTCAACAAATATATTGGTGGTTCCCCCACCAACATTGCGGCGGGCGGTGCTCGCCTGGGTCTGAAAACGGCCGTCATCACCCGCGTGGGCGATGAGCATATGGGCCGTTTCATTCGAGAGCAGCTGATACGCGAAGGTGTCGATACCACAGGCGTGAAGACCGACCCGGAACGCCTGACCGCGCTCGTCCTTCTCGGCATCCGCGACCAGTCGCAATTTCCGCTTATTTTCTACCGCGAGAATTGCGCAGACATGGCGCTCTGCGAGGACGACATCGATCCTGCGTTCATTGCGGATGCTGCTTGCGTCTGCGCAACGGGGACGCATCTTTCGCACCCGCGCACAGAAGCCGCCGTTCTCAAGGCTCTGCGGCTGGCACGTGAAGGCGGGGCAAGAACGGCGCTCGATATCGATTATCGTCCGAACCTCTGGGGCGTGGCCGGTCACGGCGACGGCGAGAGCCGGTTCGTGGAATCGCAGAAGGTCACGGCAAAGCTCCAATCAACCCTGCATCTGTTCGATCTCATCGTCGGGACGGAGGAAGAGTTTCATATTGCCGGTGGCTCTACGGATACGCTGGAGGCCCTGAAGGCCGTCCGCAACGTCTCGAAAGCCACGCTTGTGTGCAAACGCGGACCGATGGGCGCTGTGGTGTTTCCCGACGAAATTCCAGCCAGTCTTGATGATGGCGAGTCCGGGGAAGGCTTTCCGATTGAGGTTTTCAACGTGCTTGGCGCCGGTGACGGCTTCATGGCTGGCCTGTTTCGCGGCTGGCTGCGGGGCGAGGACTGGCCGACAACGCTGAAATACGCCAATGCCTGCGGCGCCTTTGCCGTGTCTCGTCATGGCTGCACGCCCGCCTATCCAAGCTGGGAAGAGCTTCAATACTTCTTCCGCACCGGCATTAAAAACAAGGCGCTGCGCAAGGACGAGGCGCTGGATCAGGTGCATTGGGCCACCAACCGCAAGGGTGACTGGAACACCATGCGCGTGTTCGCCTTCGATCACCGGATGCAGCTGGAAGCCATGGCGGATGAGGCGGGTGTCGAACATTCCAGAATCGGTGAGTTCAAGAAGCTGTGCCTGAAAGCAGCGCTTTATGTTTCCGGTAACGAGGCGGGCTACGGCATTCTGTGTGATAGCCGTCTGGGCCGTGACGCGCTTTATGAAGCCAACGGCACAGGTCTTTGGGTTGGGAGGCCCGTCGAATGGCCGGGCTCCCGACCGCTGACGCTTGAGCCGGAGCTTGGCCTCGATTTTGGCGGCTTGGGCGAGTGGCCGGCGACGAATGTCGTGAAGGTCCTGTGTTTCTATCATCCGCAAGACGCGCAAGAACTGTGCAAGCAGCAGGAAGATACCGTGCTGCGCCTGTTTCAGGCCGCACGCCGCAACAGGCTGGAGCTTCTTTTAGAGGTCATACCATCAAAGGTCGCGGTGGTTGACGATCAGACGACGGCGAGCATCATCGACCGTTTCTATGAGATCGGAGTGTATCCGGACTGGTGGAAGCTTGAGCCGATGAAAACCGAAGCCGCATGGAAAAATGCAGTCGACGCGGTCAAGCGCAATGACCCCTATACGCGAGGGATCGTTGTACTGGGGCTGGATGCACCACAGGCGGAGCTGGAGGAAAGTTTCAAGCTTGCGGCGGGCTTTGATCTGGTCAAAGGTTTTGCGGTCGGGCGGACGATTTTTGCGGATGCGGCGCGGGCGTGGCTTTCGGGCAGCATCAATGACGGGGAGGCGGTAAGCCAGATGGCCGACCGTTACAACGCGCTATGCCAGATCTGGGATAAGGCGCGGGCCGCCGGGAAAAAGGGAGAGGCAGCGTGACGACAATACGTTTGACGGCAGCGCAGGCGATGGTCCGGTATCTCGCCGCGCAGATGAACGAGCATGGCGAGACATTTATCGCAGGTGTCTGGGCAATTTTCGGCCATGGCAATGTCGCAGGGATGGGCGAGGCACTATATGGCATCCGCGATGAGCTGACGACCTATCGAGGCCAGAACGAGCAATCCATGGCTCACGCGGCAATTGCCTATGCAAAGCAGCTCGGGCGTCGCCGCGCCATGGCGGTAACATCCTCCATCGGCCCGGGTGCAACCAATATGGTGACGGCTGCTGCGCTTGCCCATGTCAATCGCCTGCCGGTCCTGTTTATTCCCGGAGATGTGTTCGCCAATCGCGGGCCAGACCCGGTGTTGCAACAGATCGAGGATTTCGGTGACGGCACGATTTCGGCCAATGATTGCTTCAAGCCGGTCAGCCGATATTTCGACCGCATCATGCGTCCTGAACAGCTTTTGACGGCCTTGCCGCGCGCCATGCGGACCATGACGGACCCGGCCGATTGCGGCCCCGTTACGCTTGCCTTCTGCCAGGACGTACAGGCGGAAGCCTTCGATTATCCCGTCAGCTTTTTCGAAAAGAAAATCTGGCATCAACGCCGCCCCGAGCCGGATCTTGGCGAATTCGAAGCAGCCGTTGCAGCCTTGAAATCCGCATCCCATCCGGTCATCGTTGCCGGTGGCGGCGTGCATTTTTCCGGCGCGACCGAGGCGCTGAAAAGCTTTGCCGAACGTCACCGCATTCCTGTGGTGGAAACGCAGGCTGGTAAATCTGCTCTTGCCTGGGACCATGATCTGAACTTCGGTCCGGTCGGCGTGACCGGTGCCGATAGCGCCAATGCCATTGCCGAGAAGGCCGATCTTGTCTTCGGCGTCGGAACGCGGTTCCAGGATTTCACGACGGGTTCCTGGGCTCTGTTCAAGAACCCTTCCGCCAGGCTTCTGGCGCTCAACGTTCAGCCCTATGACAGCGCCAAGCACAATGCCATCAGCCTGACCGCAGATGCCAGAGTGGGCCTTGAGAAGCTTTCCAAAGCCTTGGGCGACCACAGCTTTGAAGCGCCAGAGGCCGGTCTGAAGCAGGCATGGTTTGCCAAGGCTGACGCCGTGACGGCGGCGCCCAAGGATGGCAACAGCCTGCCCACCGATATGCAGGTGATAGGCGCTGTGCAGCGTGCATCGCGGGAAAATACGGTTGTCATGTGTGCTGCGGGCACCATGCCCGGAGAGCTGCACCAGCTGTGGAAGGCCAAGCTGCCGCTATCCTACCACATGGAATACGGTTTTTCCTGCATGGGCTATGAAATTGCCGGTGGTCTTGGAATCAAGATGGCCGAGCCCGAGCGTGATGTTGTCGTTATGGTGGGCGACGGCTCCTACATGATGATGAATTCCGAGCTTGCGACGTCTGTCGCGATGGGCGTGAAGATCACCGTCGTCATCACTGATAACAGGGGCTATGGCTGCATCAACCGGCTGCAGATGGGCACGGGCGGGGCTGAGTTCAACAATCTCTATGCCCACACCACCCATGCCAACCCCATTGCCATTGATTTTGCCGCTCACGCTGCCAGCATGGGGGCGGATGCCCGCAAGGTATCGTCGATTGCGGAACTGGAAGCGGCGCTGGCTGCTGCCCGCGAGGCCACGGTAACAACCGTCATCGTCATCGATACGGACCCGTACCCGACGCCCGACGCTGGCGGTTACTGGTGGGATGTTGCGGTGCCGGAAGTCTCCGCCCGCAGCGAGGTTAATGATGCACGCGCTGCCTATGAGGCGGCATTGAAGGAAAGACAGTAAGATGATCCTCTACGGCACCAACCCTATCGCCTGGAGCAATGATGACGACCGCACGCTCGGCGCGCATATCAGCCTCGACCAATGCCTGGACGAAACATCGAAAATCGGTTTCGATGGCATTGAAAAGGGCCACAAATTTCCGCAGGAGCCGGATGCGCTGAAGAAGGTACTGGAGCCGCGCGGCTTGCGCTATGTTTCCGGGTGGCATTCACTGAACCTTCTTACAAACTCTGTCGAAGACGAAAAAGCGGCTATGCAGCCAGCGCTTGATCTGCTGAAAGCAATGGGTTCAAAGGTCATCATCGTCTGCGAAACATCCAACGCAATCCATGGCGATGACGCTACGCCCGTCAACGACCGCCCCAAGCTTGCCGATGCGGACTGGAAGGCATTTGGCGAAGGCGTGGAAGCGCTGGCAAAGTTTGCCGCCGAACAGGGCATTGCACTCGTCTATCACCATCACATGGGCACGATCATCGAAAGTGAAGATGAGATCGATCGGCTGATGGACAATACGGGACCCCACACCAAGCTGCTGCTCGATACCGGCCATTGCCTGTTTGGCGGGGGCAACCCTGAAAGGCTGGCAAAGAAACACATGGCGCGCGTCGGGCATATCCACGCGAAGAATGTTCGCCCAGCCATCGCAGGTCAGGTGCGTGACGAGAAACTCTCCTTCCTCGAAGGCGTGCGACGCGGTGTCTTCACCGTTCCCGGCGATATGGAAGGCGGTGTCGACTTCCTGCCGGTGCTGAAGATTGCGGCTGAACATGGCTATAGCGGTTGGCTCGTTATCGAGGCCGAGCAGGACCCCGATGTGCGCAATCCATATCAATATCAGAGCCTTGGCTTCAAATCCCTTCGGGAATTCGCCAGGCAGGCCGGGCTAGACAAGGCCTGAGCAAAGGAGATGATCCATGGCTAATCTGTTGCGCAAACCTGTCGGCACCCATGGCAAGGTTCACGACATCACGCCTGAAAGCGCCGAATGGTGCTATGTTGGTTTTGGCCTCTATCGGCTGAAGCCGGGCGAAACGGCAGTTGAGGAAACGGGCGAGACGGAGGTTATTCTGGTTCTCGTCGAAGGCAAGGCCGAGGTTTCCTCCGGCGGCAAAGATTTTGGTGAGCTTGGAGACAGGATGAATGTCTTTGAGCGCAAGCCACCGCATTGCGTTTACATTCCAGCAGGCTCCTCCTGGTCGCTCAAGGCGACAAGCGATTGCACCATTGGCGTCTGCACGGCCCCGGCAAAGCCCGGCAGGGAGGCGCAGGTCATCGGTCCAGCAGGCATTTCGCTGAGTGAGCGCGGCAAGGGCGCAAACACCCGCTACATCTTCCCGATTGCCATGGAAGACCGGGATGTGGCCGAGAGCCTTCTCGTTACCGAGGTGTTTACACCCTCCGGCCACTGGTCGTCCTATCCTCCGCACCGGCATGACGAGGATAATTTCCCGGATATGACTTATCTGGAAGAAACCTATTACCACCGACTCAATCCCGCCCAGGGCTTCGGCTTCCAGCGGGTGTTTACCGAAGATGGCACGCTGGACGAAACCATGGCGGTTTCCGATGGCGACGTTGTGCTGGTACCGAAGGGGCACCATCCCTGCGGCGCGCCCTATGGCTATGAGATGTATTATCTGAACGTCATGGCTGGCCCCATGCGCAAATGGCGGTTCCAGAACCACCCGGATCATGACTGGATCTTCAAGCGCGACAATGGCTGAGCACAAGCCGCGCTCATCCGTCTGAACTGTTCGTGACGGCGCAGGCCCGGTATTTTTCGGGCTTGCAACGGACTTCCGACAGCTTTTGTGATCCATCGTAACCGATGGGAACTGTGGCAGCTTTGCCGCAGCTAGAGGTTTAGTTCCCGAAACCTAAAAATTCGGGTTGGCTTTTAAAGGCGCCTGCCTATTATGCCAGCTTCAACCTGAGCGAGGGAGGTTTCAAATGGCATATTTTTCCAACTCCCCGGTGGCCTCCGCAGCGCCCGCGCCCGCGGGTTCTCTGATCTGATCGAGAAACTCAGCCACAAACACCGATAATCCGGTCGTTTCTTTCAAGTTTTCCCCATCGTTTCGCGCCGCAAGCTCGCGCGGATTCCACACTAGATTCTTTCATGGGACCGGCCGCGTGCCGGATGCTATTCATGTCTTTTGGTTTGAAAATACGCCGGAGCAAGGCGTTTAGCACTGTTTTTCGTTTCTGTTGGTCGCATTGGCGCCAGCAGCCGGGCCGTGCCGGCTTCATGCTGTGCGCGGTGCTCATGTCCACACTTGCCGATGTGTTGACGCCCATGTTTGCCGGGCGGCTGGTGGATGCGGTCGTGTCCGGTTCCGGCAGTGATCCCGCTGCGTGGAGCAATGCAATCAACGCTTTCTATTGGCTGATCGGGCTTGCGCTTCTGGCTGTCATTTTGCGGCACGTCACCTTCATGACCATTATCAGCTTCACGTTGCAGTCCATGGCGGATATTGCCGCGAATTCCTTCCACCGCATCCAGCGTTTCTCTTCGGACTGGCACGCCAACAGCTTTGCCGGTTCGACAGTGCGCAAGGTCACGCGCGGCATGTGGGCGCTGGATTTGCTGAACGACACTGTTTTCGTGGCCCTGTTTCCATCCGTCGTCATGCTCATCGGCTCCACGGTGCTGATGACGTGGTACTGGCCGATGATGGGCCTGCTCGTGGGGCTTGGCTCGTTGCTGTTTGTCTGCATCACGGCCAGCATGTCGTTGGGCTTTGTCGCGCCCATGGCAAGTCTTGCCAATGCCTGGGACACACGCCTTGGCGGGTCTCTGGCCGATGCGGTGACGTGCAATGCTGTCGTCAAGGCATTTGGTGCAGAGGACCGTGAGGACAAGCGATTGGCGCGTGTCATGGGCAAATGGGAAGACCGGACCCGGCGCACCTGGACGCGCGGAACGATCAACGGCACGCTTCAAGCAGGTCTGCTCGGCATCATGCGGGCGGGTGTGGTTGGACTTGCTCTGTTGCTCTGGGCCGCTGGCAAAGCCAATGCCGGTGATATCACTTTCGTTTTGACATCGTTCTTCATCCTGCAGGGCTATCTGCGTGAAATCGGGATGCATATCCGCAACCTGCAGCGTTCGGTGAACGACATGGAGGAACTTGTCGAAATCCATGCGCAACCGCTCGGCATCGACGATGTGGCCAAGGCAAAAGCACTGGTCATCAATGAAGGACGGATCGAGTTTGATGGGGTGAGCTTCCATTATGGAAAGCATCTGGCACCGCTCTACAAGGACTTTTCGGTCACGATCAAGCCGGGCGAACGCGTCGGTCTGGTTGGGCATTCGGGCTCAGGTAAAACGACGTTCATCAAGCTTATCCAACGGCTGCATGACGTGAGCCATGGTGCGATACGCATTGACGGGCAGGATATTTCGCAGGTGTCGCAGATGTCGTTGCGACAGCAGATTGCCATCGTGCAGCAGGAGCCGATCCTGTTTCACCGGACGCTGGCGGAAAACATCGCCTATGCAAGGCCAAGCGCCACGCAGAAGGAAATCGAGAATGCGACAAGGCTTGCAAGTGCCCATGGCTTCATCTCGGCTCTGCCCAAGGGGTACGGCACACTGGTGGGCGAACGCGGCGTCAAGCTTTCCGGCGGAGAGCGGCAGCGGATCGCGATTGCGCGGGCGTTTCTGGCGGATGCACCGATACTCATTCTGGATGAGGCAACATCCAGTCTGGATTCGGAATCGGAAATGCTGATCCAGACCGCGATGGAGCGTTTGATGCTGGGGCGCACGACCCTTGTGGTGGCACACCGGCTTTCAACCGTGCGATCGCTGGATCGGTTGCTCGTCTTCGATCACGGGAAAATTGCGGAAGAGGGTACCCATGTCAGCCTCATCCAGAAAAAAGGCGGTATCTATCGCGGTCTGTTCGAGCGGCAGGCGCTGGAGTTGACGAAGGGTCTGGTGATGGATGTTGCCGAATGACGGAAAAGCTGCACGGCACCGATCAATGCCGTGCAGCCTGCAATCAACGCCAGCCGAGTTCCGGCGCGACGTATTTGAGAATGGAGTCGAGGACGTGGACGTTGTATTCGACACCCAGCTGGTTCGGGATTGTCAGAAGCAGCGTATCGGCTTCGGCAATCGCTTCATCCTGCGCAAGCTCCTTGACCAGAGTTTCTGGATCGGCCGCATAGGAACGTCCGAAGATGGCGCGCGTGCTGGCGTCGAGATATCCGATGCTGTCGCTTTCCTTGCTGCCGCGACCGAAATAGGCGCGGTCACGGTCATCCACCAGCGCAAAGATGCTGCGGCTGACGGATACGCGCGGCTCGCGGCTGTGGCCCGCTTCCTTCCAGGCCTGGCGATAGGCACGGATCTGCGCCGCTTGCTGAACATGGAAAGGCTCGCCGGTCTCGTCGTTCTTCAGCGTCGAGCTTTGCAGGTTCATGCCAAGCTTTGCGGCCCATATTGCCGTCGCGTTGGAGCCGGCACCCCACCAGATACGGTCGCGAAGACCCTCGGAGTGCGGTTCCAGCCTTAGCATTCCCGGCGGGTTCGGGAACATCGGGTGCGGGTTGGGCTCGGCAAAACCTTCGCCCTTCAGCACCTCCAGAAACACCTCGGCGCTGTGCCGTCCCATTTCCGCATCATCGGACCCTTCTTTCGGCTGGTAACCGAAATAGCGCCAGCCATCGATGACCTGTTCGGGAGAGCCTCGGCTGATGCCCAGTTGCAGACGGCCATCCGAAATCAGGTCGGCCGCACCCGCATCTTCCGCCATGTAGAGCGGGTTCTCATACCGCATGTCGATGACGCCGGTGCCGATCTCGATCGTCTTCGTTCGCGCGCCCACGGCTGCCAGCAGCGGAAAGGGAGAGGCCAGCTGGCGGGCAAAGTGGTGCACGCGGAAATAGGCTCCGTCGACGCCGATCTCTTCAGCTGCAACGGAAAGCTCGATGGATTGCTTCAGCACATCTTTTGCCGTACGGGCCTGCGAGTGCGGGCCGGGGCTCCAGTGACCGAAGGACAAAAAGCCGATCTTCTTCATGTGTTTTCACCTGTAACGCATATGTTTCGTTGCCGAACATATAGTGCGCTACGCGGTGAATGTATCGGCAGGATTGTGAACAGTCTGTTCAGGCCTTGACGCCGCAGTGCCATCAGTCCGGCTTTTGGCCCCCGTATCCGTAACGCCAGCGTTGACAATCGCGCTGGCAAGCTGGCGGAAACTGACCGTTCCCACAACTTCGCCAGAGGCTGCAGTAACCGCCGCATCGTCCTCTCCGCTGATCGACAATGTGCGCATGGCTTCTTCGACGCTGGTTTCCGCTGGAATGGACTGACGATGATAGCCGCCGCCCACCCTGGTGGGCGACATGATGGCTTCGACGGTGATGACGCGTCCGCGGTTCACTTCCTTGACGAAGGTCGCGATGTAATCATCTGCCGGGCGAAGCACGATGTCCTGGCTGGTGCCCTGCTGAATGACCTCGCCATCTCGCAGGATTGCGATCTGGTCTCCAAGCCTTAGAGCCTCATCGAGATCGTGGGTGATGAAAACGATGGTCTTCTTGATCTCCTTCTGGATGTCGAGAAGCACCGTTTGCATGTCGGTGCGGATGAGAGGGTCGAGCGCGGAATAGGCTTCATCCATCAACAGCACCGGTGCGTCGTTGGAAAGTGCGCGCGCAAGTCCGACGCGCTGCTGCATTCCGCCCGACAGCTGGTTGGGAAAACGGGTTTCATAGCCCTTCAATCCGACACGCTCCAGCCAGCCCATCGCCACTTCCACGCTTCGGGCCCGGGATATGCCCTGCACCTCCAGGCCGTAGACCGTGTTATCCAGCACGTTGCGGTGTGGCAGGAGGGCAAACTTCTGGAAGACCATGGCTGTCTGGTGGCGGCGGAAATTGCGCAGCTCCTGCACGTTCATTTTTACAACGTCCACGCCGTCCACCAGCACCTCGCCCGCCGTGGGGTCAATCAGTCGGTTGATGTGTCTGATCAGCGTGGATTTGCCGGAGCCCGAAAGCCCCATGATGACCTGTATGCAGCCCGAAGGAATATCGATATTGATATTCCGCAGACCGAGGACGTGACCATGTTTTTCATTCAGCTCCGTCTTGCTCATGCCGTTCCTCACGGCATCGACAAAGGTCTGAGCATTGCTGCCGAAAACCTTGTAGAGATTTCTGATTTTGATGCCGCCGAATGCGCCTTCAGCCATGGGTCATCTCCTGATGTTTCTGGAGCCTCTTGCCATAAGCCTGGCTGATGCGATCGAAGATGATGGCGATGCCGACAATGGCAAGGCCGTTGAAGATGCCGAGCGTGAAATACTGGTTGGCAATTGCCTTGAGGACAGGCTGACCCAGTCCCTGCACCCCGATCATCGAGGCGATGACGACCATGGCCAGCGCCATCATGATGGTCTGGTTGATGCCAGCCATGATGGTGGGAAGGGCGAGCGGCAGCTGAACCTTGAAGAGCTTCTGCCAGCCGGAAGAGCCGAAGGCATCGGCTGCTTCCAGCACATCGCGGTCTACCAGGCGGATGCCGAGATTGGTGAGCCGTATCATGGGAGGAATGGCGTAGATCACCACGGCGATCAGGCCCGGAACCCTGCCAATACCCAGAAGCATGACCACCGGGATGAGGTAGACGAAGCTTGGCATCGTCTGCATCACATCGAGAATGGGATTGACGACCCGCTGGAAGCGATTGGAATGGGACATGGCAATGCCAATGGGCAGGCCGATGACGATGGAGAGAACCGTGCAGACAAAGATCATCGAGATCGTCCGCATCGTATCCGTCCACATGTCGAAATAGCCGATGGCCAGCAGCGTGAACATGCAGCCTGCGACGATCTTGGCGCTGCGGCTGGCAAACCAGGCAATGACCATGATGATCAGAATAATGATCGGCCATGGCGTCTGTGTCATGAACCGTTCTGCGGCAATCAGGAACTGCTGCAGGGGTGAGAAGAAACCTTCAATCGTGCCTCCCCAGGCACGGGTAAATTCACGAAAGCCATCATCGATCATCTTTTTCAGATTGCGAAGGCCATCGTCGTTCATGTGCGGAAACGCGTAAAACCAGTCCATGAAATTCCCCAGAGTTCGCGACGACGGGCGACTGGCAATGGCCAGCCGCCTGTTCTCTTGCGTGGTTGCAGGCGCAAGCGCCGGCAGCAGGGATGCGCGTCAGAGCGAAGCCTTGATTTTCTCGGCAGCCTCGGCAGAGACCCATTTGGTCCAGATATCGGGGTTTTCTTTCAGGAAGTGCTTGGCGCTGTCTTCACCCGTCGCCTGGTTGTCCGTCATCCATGCCATCAGCTTGTTGACGGTGTTGTTGCTCCAGGACCGCTTGTTGAGATAATCCATCACGGCAGGTCCGGCCTTCTCCGAGAAAGGCTTCGCAACGAGCGTCACGACCTTGTCGACAGGCCATGCATTCGGCTTGGGATCCGGACAATCCGCAACGGTGTTGCAGCGTTTCCATTCGGCGGGATCGGCGGCAACACCCGGCTCCAGCTTGACCATCTCATATTTGCCGAGAAGTGCCGTTGGCGACCAGTAGTACCCGACCCATGGCTGCTTGCGTTCATATGCCTTGGCAATGGAGCCGTCGAGACCGGCAGACGAACCGCTGTCGATGAGGTTGAAGCCCGCCTTTTCAGCGCCGAATGCCTTGTAGAGCTGCGCCGTGACAACGGTGCCGCCCCAACCCTGCGGGCCGTTCACGATGGCGCCCTTGTCAGGGTTTTCTGCATCGGGAAACAGCTTGGGGTTTTTCATCAAGTCGCCGATCGTCTTGATCTCCGGGTGGGCTTCAGCCACGTATTTGGGTATCCACCAACCCTGAATGCCGCCATCCGGCAAGGCCGTTGCGGCAACGACAAGTTTGCCTTCGTCGACGCCGCGCTTGACGACTTCTGGCAATGTATCGGCCCATGCCTCAGGCGCGATATCCGGTTGCCCTTTTTCCACCATGGAGGTGATGGTGGGGACAGTATCGCCGACGGTAATATCGGCGCTGCAGCCATAGCCTTCGTTGAGAATGATCTTGTCGATATTGGAGAGCACTTCCGCGCTCTGCCAGTTCATGCTGGCGATTGTCGGGCTACCGCAATCTGCGGCGCTGGATGCGGAGGCGCCAGCCAACAGGCCGAACACCAGACAGGTTGATGCAAGCAGTTTATTCATCGCTGTTCCCTTTATTGGCGGCGCTTATAAGAGAGCAGACCTGCCGCTGGGCCTGCCACTGTTCTTGTCTTTTGCAAGGTTGCAGGGATGATGGCGCGAAGGCCGCCCGCAACCTGCACAAAATGCGACGGTGATCTGCCAAACCACGACAGCCGCCCGATTTTAATCTTCTGTCAAGATTTTCGGCTGGAAGCGCCAAAATGGCTCTCGCAAGCCTGAAATGGCCAGAGAAACTGCGCGAAAAGGCCCAATCTTTGCTGATAGCTGTCAAAAAAAGCTGGATAGTTCCTATTCCCGGGGCAATAGTACACATCCGTTCCTTGGCGGATGGGTGAAAAAAGCATCTCGTTTTCAAATCAGATTGTTTAAGGGGAAATACCTTGGCTCGAATAACGCTCCGACAGTTGCTCGATCACGCGGCAGAACACGGCTACGGCGTACCTGCCTTCAACATCAACAATATGGAGCAGGCGCTGGCCATCATGGATGCGGCGGATGCGACCAATTCTCCCGTGATCATGCAGGCATCGCGTGGTGCACGCGCCTATGCCAATGATATTATGCTCAAACACATGATGGACGCGGTTGTGGAAATTTATCCGCATATTCCCGTTTGTGTTCATCTCGACCACGGCAATGAACCGGCCAGCTGTATGACCGCCATCCAGGCCGGTTTTACATCCGTCATGATGGATGGCTCGCTGAAGGCCGATGGCAAGACGCCGGGTGACTGGGATTACAATGTCGGCGTCACGCGTCAGGTCACAGACATGGCCCATTACGGCGGCATTTCCGTGGAAGGTGAACTCGGTGTGCTCGGTTCGCTCGAAAGCGGCATGGGCGAGGCTGAAGATGGCCACGGCGCCGAAGGCGTTCTGTCCCATGACCAGTTGCTGACAGACCCGGACGAGGCCGTGAAATTCGTTCGCGAAACCAAGGTGGACGCGCTGGCCGTTGCAATGGGCACGAGCCACGGCGCCTACAAGTTCACCCGCCGCCCCGATGGCACCGTGCTTGCCATGAATGTCATCGAGGAAATCCATAACAAGCTGCCAAACACGCACCTTGTCATGCATGGCTCCTCCACCGTGCCGCAGGACCTGCAGGATATCATCAATTCCTATGGCGGCGCGATCAAGCCGACCTGGGGCGTTCCGATCGAGGAAATCCAGCGCGGCATCAAGAACGGCGTGCGCAAGATCAACATCGACACCGACTGCCGCATGGCCATCACCGGCCAGATCCGCAAGGTGCTGATGGAAGAACCGGCAGAGTTCGATCTGCGCAAATATCTGAAGCCTGCCCGGGAAGCCATGACGAAGCTCTGCAAGGAACGTTTCGAACTCTTCTGGACCGAGGGACAGGCGTCCAAGATCACGCCTATTCCGCTGCGTGACATGGCAAAGCGCTATGCGTCCGGCTCGCTGGACCCGGTTATTTCGTAATTGGCATTTGAAGTAAAAGCCGGGGCGGTGATACCGTCCCGGCTTTTTTGTTTTGGAGCGTGACGCTTCTCCCCGTCACCCCGGCCTCGAGCCGGGGTCCAGCCAGCGCGCGTCTGCGCGCCGAGGAAAGTTCTTTCAGCCCAAAGACTTGGGCTGACTGGATACCGGCTCAAGGCCGGTATGACGGTGGTGAGTGTGGTGCGATGAAAAGAGTGCAGCAAGCCACCCTCCGCACGTTTCAACCCCGCCAAGTTACCTCTGCCATTTCATGACCAACTCGACGTAATTGACGGTCATCTTTACTTTTGGAATGGATGAGAACTTCTCTCCGTCACCCCGGCCTCGAGCCGGGGTCCAGCCGGTGCGCGTCTGCGCGCCAAGTAAGGTTCTTTCAGCCCAAAGACTTGGGCTGACGGGATACCGGCTCAAGGCCGGTATGACGGTGGTGTGTATGGTGCGATAAAAAAGAGAGCAGCGAGCTGCCCTCTGCACGGTTCAATTCCACAGTATAACCTCTGCCATTTCATGGCCAACTCGGCGTAACTGACGGTCATCTCTAGTTTTGGAACGGATGACGCTTCTCTCCGTCACCCCGGCCTCGAGCCGGGGTCCAGCTGGCGCGCGTCTGCGCGCCGAGAAAGGTTCTTTCAGCCCAAAGACTTGGGCTGGCTGGATACCGGCTCAAGGCCGGTATGACGGTGGTGAGTGTGATGCGATGAAAAAGAGGGCAGCAAGCTGCCCTCTCAACGTTTCAATCCCGCAGACTTACTTCTGCCAGCTCTTGACTAGTTCGTCGTAGTTGACGGTCATCGGCTTTTCTTTTTCGTTGGCGACCTTCAGCTGTGGTGCAAGGTGGCCCTTGGAAACGGCGTCCTTGTTCCAATATTCAAGGTCATGCTCTTCGGCCAGCTTCGGTCCGATTTCGCCCTGAACGCCAGCGCGTTCCAGACGCTGCAGAACCTTTTCCTGTTCGGCGCAAAGCGAGTCCATGGCTTCCTGCGCGGTTTTTGCGCCCGAGGACGCATCACCCACGGCCTGCCACCACAGCTGTGCCAGCTTTGGATAGTCAGGAACGTTGGTGCCGGTTGGCGACCATTGAACGCGGGCAGGCGAACGGTAGAACTCGATCAGGCCGCCGAGATCCTTCGCACGCTTGGTGAAGCTCTCGTGGTTGATCGAGGAGTCGCGCGTCAGAGTCAGGCCGACATGGCTCTTCTTCACGTCCACTGTCTTTGAGGTCACGAACTGCGCGTAGAGCCATGCGGCCTTGGCGCGGTCGTCAGGCGTGGATTTCATCAGCGTCCAGGAGCCGACGTCCTGATAGCCAAGCTTCATGCCATCCTTCCAGTAGACGCCGTGCGGGGAAGGAGCCATGCGCCATTTCGGCGTGCCGTCCTCGTTCACGACAGGCAGGCCCTTCTTGACGGCATCAGCCGTAAAGGCCGTGTACCAGAAAATCTGCTGCGCTACTTCGCCCTGCGCCGGTACGGGACCGGATTCGGAGAAGTTCATGCCCTGCGCGGCAGGAGGAGCATAGGCCTTCATCCAGTCGAGATATTTCTGGATGGCGTAGACCGAGGCCGGGCCGTTGGTATCGCCACCGCGTGCAACGCAGGAGCCGACCGGCTGGGACTTGTCGTTGACCTTGATACCCCATTCATCGACCGGCAGACCGTTCGGCAGGCCCTTGTCGCCGTTACCAGCCATGGACAGCCAGGCATCGGTGAAGCGCCAGCCCAGCGATGGGTCTTTCTTGCCATAATCCATATGGCCATAGACCTTCTTGCCGTTGATTTCACGACCGGTGAAAAACTCAGCAATGTCTTCATAGGCAGACCAGTTGACGGGAACGCCGAGATCATAGCCGTATTTAGCCTTGAAATCCGCCTTGTTCTTCTCGTCGTTGAACCAGTCATAACGGAACCAGTAGAGGTTCGCGAACTGCTGGTCCGGCAGTTGGTAGAGCTTGCCATCAGGTGCCGTTGTGAACTTGGTGCCGATGAAGTCCTTCAGGTCAAGGCCGGGGTTGGTCACGTCCTTGCCTTCCTTCGCCATCCAGTCCGTCAGGTTGCGCACCTGCTGATAGCGCCAGTGCGTGCCGATCAGGTCGCTATCGTTGACAAAGGCATCATAGATGTTTTCACCAGACTGCATTTGTGTCTGCAGCTTTTCAACCACGTCACCTTCACCAATCAGGTCGTGGGTGATCTTGATGCCGGTGATTTCGGTGAAGGCTTTCGCAAGCACCTTGGATTCATATTCATGCGTCGTCAGCGTTTCCGAGACAACCTTGATATCCATGCCGGCAAAAGGCTTTGCCGCATCGATAAACCATTGCATTTCCTTTTCCTGCTCTGCGCGGGAAAGGCTGGAGAGATCGCCGATCTCCTTGTCCAGGAAGGTCTTGGCCTCGTTCATTCCGGCGTTTGCCACGCCGGCCAGTGCCAGCAGGGATGCTGCTGTCGTCGTCAAAAGATGCATTCGCATAATCATCCTCCCAAGGTTTGCGATTGCGTAACGATAGATCCGGGCGGTCCTCCCTCCCGGTATTTCAGTCGGAGAGCCTAGACGAAGCGGAAGACGCCAATCGCATAGACCACCGAAAGAGCCAGTGCCCACCAGAGGCCGGGGCCGACGAGGCCAAGCCAACCGAGGTGGATGAATGCAGAGCCGAGCAGCGAAACGAACAGGCGGTCGCCGCGTGTGGTTTCAAAGCGCAGCACGCCGATACGCGGATTGCCGCCGGGCGACACATATTCCCAAACCGCCATGCCGATCAGAAGCGCCAGAATGGTCAGAAAAAACAGTGCCGTGGGTAACGTCCACGCCATCCAGGAAAAACTCATCTCCTCTTCCTTTCTTAGACGCGGCCGAGGGCAAAGCCCTTGGCGATGTAGTTTCGGACGAAATAGATGACCAGCGCGCCCGGAATGATGGTGAGCACACCTGCGGCAGCCAGCACGCCCCAATCCATGCCCGAGGCGGAGACGGTGCGTGTCATGGTGGCCGCAATCGGCTTTGCGGCGGTTGTCGTCAGCGTTCTCGCCAACAGCAGTTCAACCCATGAGAACATGAAGCAGAAGAAGGCCGCGACACCGATGCCGCTTGCAATCAGGGGCATGAAGATTTTCACGAAAAAGCGCGGGAAGGAATAACCGTCAATATAGGCGGTCTCATCGATTTCCTTCGGCACGCCCGACATGAAGCCTTCGAGAATCCAGACCGCCAGCGGGACGTTGAACAGGCAGTGGGCAATGGCCACTGCGATGTGCGTATCGATCAGGCCGAAGGCGGAATAGAGCTGGAAGAAGGGCAGGGCAAACACGGCGGGTGGCGCCATGCGGTTTGTCAGCAGCCAGAAAAACAGGTGCTTGTCGCCCAAAAAGCGGTAGCGCGAGAAGGCGTAGGCGGCAGGCAGTGCGGCGGCAACCGAGATCACCGTGTTCATCACCACATAGATGATGGAGTTGATATAGCCGTTATACCAGGCCGGGTCGGTAAAGATGACGGTGTAATTGCGCAGCGTCGGGTTTTGCGGCCACAGCGAAAAGGCCCCGAGAATCTCGCCGTTTTCCTTGAAGCTCATATTGACGAGCCAGTAGATCGGCAGCAGCAGGAACAGGATGTAGATCGTCGGGATCAGAAAGGAGAAGCGCGTGATGGACTTTGAATTGCTCATGATAATCTCCTTTCTCACGCCTGTTCGTCGCTATTGGTCATGACGGTGTAGAAGATCCAGGACAGGGCAAGGATAATCAGGAAGTAGATGATCGACATGGCCGCCGCTGGTCCCAGGTCGAACTGGCCGACCGCCATTTTCACAAGATCGATCGAGAGGAAGGTGGTGGAATTGCCTGGGCCGCCGCCGGTAACCACGAAGGGTTCGGTGTAGATCATGAAGCTGTCCATGAAACGCAGCAGCACGGCAATCAGTAGCACGCGCTTCATCTTCGGCAACTGGATATAGCGGAAGACTGACCAGCGCGATGCGCCATCGATACGCGCCGCCTGATAATAAGCGTCGGGAATCGAGACCAGACCGGCATAGCACAGCAGCACCACAAGGCTCGTCCAGTGCCAGACATCCATGATGATGACCGTTGCCCAGGCATCCACAGGGTCCTGCGTGTAATTATAATCGATGCCAAGCATCGACAGGTAATGGCCGAGGAAGCCGATATCGACGCGGCCAAAGACCTGCCAGATCGTGCCAACCACGTTCCACGGAATGAGAAGCGGCAGTGCCATGAGCACGAGGCAGACGGGCACGCCGAGTCCAGTCTTCGGCATATTCAGCGCGATCAGAATTCCGAGCGGTATCTGGATTGCCAGAATGACGAAGGAGAAAATCAGGTTGCGCATCAGCGCATCCCAGAAGCGGGGCGAGTGCAGCATCTGCACGAACCAATCGGTTCCGGCCCAGAAGAACTGGTTGTTTCCGAACGTATCCTGAACCGAATAGTTCACCACGGTCATCAGCGGAATGACGGCGGAAAATGCGACGAGTATGAGAACCGGGATGACCAGAAACCAGGCCTTGTTGTTGACGGTTTTTTCCATGGCTCAGGCTCCCGTGCCAACGCGCCAGCTATCGGCGTAAATACCGATGGCATTGGGATCGAACGTGACATGCGGCTCAGACGGGATATCGCCATCCTCAGGCATGACCACGGTCAGCGGATGTCCGGCAAAGCTGGCGCGCACGATCTTCTGCCGCCCGATATCTTCCACCTTGCTAATGGTGACCGGCATGCCCTGGCGCCCAAGCGAGATGAATTCAGGACGAATGCCAAGCTCTGTCTTTGCGCCCGCCGCCACCTTTGGTGCTGCGGAAAGCGACACATTCTGGTCGCCGATGCGGGCCTCGGCGCCATCCAGCGCCACCGGCATGAAGTTCATGCCCGGCGAGCCAATGAAGTAGCCAACGAAAGTATGGCTTGGCCGTTCGAACAACTCCGCAGGCGTGCCGATCTGCACGATCTGGCCATCATACATGACGACGACCTTGTCAGCGAAAGTCATGGCTTCTGTCTGGTCATGCGTGACATAGACCATGGTGAAGCCGAACTGCTTGTGAAGCCGCTTCAATTGTGAGCGCAGCACCCATTTCATATGCGGGTCGATGACCGTTAGCGGCTCATCGAAGAGGATGGCGTTGACGTCGTTGCGGACGAGCCCACGGCCCAGCGAAATCTTCTGCTTCTGGTCTGCCGTCAGCCGGTGTGCGCGGCGCTTGGCCCAGGATGACAGGTCGATCATCTCAAGGATTTCGTTGACGCGGCGGTCCACATCGGTTTCCGAAACGCCGCGATTGCGCAGCGGAAAGGCCAGATTGTCGTATACGGTCATGGTGTCGTAAATGACTGGAAACTGGAAGACCTGCGCGATGTTGCGCTGCTCTGTGGGCAGATTGGTGACGTCCTTGCCATCGAAGAGGATACGCCCGTCCGAGGGATTGATGAGACCGGAGATGATATTGAGCAGGGTCGTCTTGCCGCAGCCGGAGGGGCCGAGCAGCGCATAGGCGCCGCCATCGCTCCACTCGTAGTTCACTTCCTTGAGGGCATAATCATTGGCCGCCTTGGCCTTGGCGTTATAGGCGTGGCGGATGTGATCGAGACTGATGCGTGCCATGATCTCTTCTCCTCACGCGGCCAGATGTTGCGGGGCGCCAAGCGAGCGGCCATTCGCGTCGAACGCCATCAGATGGCGGGTGTCGAGATAAATATCGATCTGCCTGTCCGGCTCGATGTCAAGAATGCCGCGCGTCAGCATGACCCAGCGATTGCCGGCAAAATCGACATGCACAAAGCTTTCGGAACCGGCGATTTCGGAAATCAGCGTCTTTGCAGAAAGTCTGACCGCACCGTCATGGGCAGGCATGGGATAGAGGTGATGCGGGTGGAAGGCCACGGTCACGGGGCCATCCGCAATACCGGCAAGATGGGCGGGAACTTCGAAAACGGGTTTGCCGTCATTGAGGAATGATGCGCCGGAGCGGGTGAGTTCGATGATGTTGAGCGGCGGATCGGCAAAGGTGCGGGCGGAAATCAGATCGACCGGGTTGCGGTAGAGGTCGATTGTACTGCCATATTGCGTGATGCGGCCCTGATGCAGCGTCGCGGTATTGCCGCCCAGAAGCAGGGCTTCCGATGGCTCCGTGGTCGCATAGACAAAGATCGCGCCGGAAAGGGCAAAAATCTTCGGCAATTCCTCGCGAAGCTCTTCGCGCAGCTTGTAATCCAGATTGGCCAGCGGCTCATCGAGCAGCACCAGACTTGCATTCTTGACGATGGCGCGGGCGAGCGCCGTGCGCTGCTGTTGGCCACCGGAAAGGTTGAGCGGGGTGCGGTCGAGGTAAGGTGTCAGCCGCAGCAGATCCGCCGCCCTCCGCACTTCGCGGTCGATGGTGGCTGCGTCCTTCTTGGCAATGCGCATCGGGGAGGCGATGTTCTCGTAAACGGTGAGCGCCGGGTAATTGATGAATTGCTGGTAGACCATGGCCACGCTGCGGTCCTGCACGCGCTTGCCCGTCACATCCGCGCCATCGAACAGCAACTGCCCTTCGGTCGGTTTGTCCAGACCGGCCATCAGCCGCATCAGTGATGTTTTTCCAGAAAGCGTCGGCCCCAGCAGCACGTTGAGCGTGCCCCGCTTGAGGGTCAGATTGGTGGGGTAGATGTGGTACTCACCACCCACTATCTTGGCGATATTGCGTAATTCCAGCATGCCGTCCCGAGGCCTCCCAACCTGCAAGATTCTGCTTCAATGTCAGTGTTTTGTGCCCCTGCGGGCATTCGTCAGACGGCAATCGCCGCCATATAGTCGTTCAGCGCGGCTGCTTCTTCCTTGGAAAAATGCAGGCCCTGCTTCGTTCTGCGCCACAACACGTCGTCGCTCGTTCTGGCCCATTCCTGACGCATCAGCCATTCGACTTCGCGCTCATAGAGATCGCCGCCGAAATGCTGGCCGAGTGCCTCCATGCTTTTTGCATCGCCCAGAATGGCATATGCTTTCGTACCATAGAGACGCACCAGTCTGCGCGCCTGCCGTTCAGATAGAAAGCTATACTTTGTGGTGAGTTTGTTCACCTCGGCTTCGTAACCGGTGGCCGCGAAATCACCGCCCGGAAGCGAGCTTTTTGCCGTCCATGGCGCGCCCTTGCCGCCAATCGCCTCACCGATCTTCTCCAGCGCGTGTTCCGCCAATCGGCGATATGTCGTCAGCTTGCCTCCGAAAACATTCAGCAATGGCGCTTCGCCATCCGTGTTCTCAAGCTTCAAGACATAGTCACGCGTGGCTTCCTGCGCCTTGGAGGCGCCGTCATCATAGAGCGGGCGCACCGCAGAATAGGTCCAGACAATATCATCCTTTGTGACCGGTTCGGCGAAATATTCGCTGGCCGCATTGCAAAGATATTGTGTTTCCTCGTCGCTGATTTTCACCTGCGACGGATCACCATCATAGTCCCGGTCCGTCGTGCCGATCAGCGTGAAGTCGGTCTCATAGGGAATGGCAAAAATGATGCGGTTATCAGGGTTCTGGAAGAAATAGGCCCTGACATCGTCGAACTTCTTCTTCACGATGATATGGCTGCCCTGAACGAGGCGCACATTGTGCACCTGGTTCTTGCCCGCCGCGTTGGAAAGAACATTATCCACCCACGGACCGGATGCATTGATCAGCATTCTGGCGTGAACGGTTTTAACGATGCCGGTGGCGGCTTCCTTCACATCGACTTTCCACAGGCCGTCTTCACGACGAACGGATACGACCTTCGCACGGCTCATGATGTCGGCGCCGCGATCTGCTGCATCCCGGGCGTTCAGCACGACGAGACGTGCATCATCCACCCATCCATCCGAATATTCAAATGCCTTGGTGAAGATCGGCTTCAGGGGCTTTCCTGCTGGATCGCGCCGCATATCGAGCGACTTGGTAGCGGGTAGCAGTTTGCGACCGCCAAGATGATCATAAAGGAACAGCCCGAGCCTTATCAGCCAGGCCGGGCGCACTCCGCCCTTGTGGAATGGCAGAACAAACCGCATTGGCCAGATGATGTGCGGAGCCATGGCCCAGAGCACTTCGCGCTCCATCAACGCTTCGCGCACCAGCCGGAATTCATAATGTTCGAGGTAGCGAAGGCCGCCGTGAATGAGCTTTGTTGCGCCTGACGATGTGCCCGACGCGAAATCGTTCATTTCGGCAAGAGTGACCGAATAGCCCCGGCCAGCAGCGTCGCGCGCGATGCCGCACCCGTTGATCCCGCCACCGATCACGAAAATATCGCGGACCGCCTGCTCGTTCACTGACACTCTCCCTGGCGCGACATTCTGCCGCTTATTCTTTGGAATTCGAAATTCAGGCGAGTTAAAATGAAAACAAAGTGAATGTCAAACGAATGTTCGGGCCGTTATTTCTCTGCGTTGCCCGCACCGGTTTCGATCAATTTCACCCCGTTTTCCTTGCAGATCACCCTGACTGGCTGAAGCGGGCAACTGTCGGTGATGAAGGTGTGTACCTGGGAGATATGGCCGATGCGAACAGGCGCGGTTCGGTCGAACTTGCTGGAATCTGAAACCAGAATCACGTGACGTGCATTGGCGATGATGGCTTGCGCGACTTTCACCTCACGAAAGTCATAGTCAAGCAAGGCGCCGTCCCTGTCGATGGCCGAGACGCCGATGACGGCGTAATCCACCTTGAACTGTCGGATAAAGTCCACGGCCGCTTCCCCGACAATGCCACCATCCGAGCCGCGCACGACGCCGCCTGCAATCACCACCTCGATGCCGGGATAAATGCGTAATCGATTGGCAACGTTGATATTATTGGTGATGACCATCAGTTCGTGATGGTCCAGCAACGCCTCGCCAACGGCTTCCGTCGTGGTGCCGATATTGATGAAGAGGGAGGTGTTGTTGGGAATGAGGGCAGCGGCGGCGCGCCCGATGGCCTGTTTTTCGCTGGCAGCAATCGATCTGCGGGCCTCATAGCGGACGTTCTCGGTGCTGCTTGGAAATATCGCTCCACCATGAATACGGGTCAGCGCCCTTGCTTCGCAAAGGTCGTTCAAATCTTTGCGAATCGTCTGGGACGTCACGGAAAACCTGTTTGCCAGATCCTCGACAATGACCTTTCCTTCAGACTTTGCGAGTTCGATGATCTCAACTTGGCGGGGTGTGAAAAACATGAGGCTCTGCCCGGGCGATGATGCGAACTTTCGTTTTATTTCATTTTTCCCGGAAACGAAAGATTGGCGTCGTGCTCATTGGCACAAGTTTTCCACAATCATCCGGCGCAAATCCCGTCCATTTTTTCCAACCGATAAATATTGGGGTTGCGCCTTGGCCCGTTTTGTCCTTGTTTGCGCGTTCTCACACTTTATGGGGAAATTAAAAAAATGAATTCTATAAAAACAACAACGCGCGCCGCACTCCTGCTTGGCTCGCTACTGATTGGCGCAAGTTCTGCTCTGGCAGAAACAGTTCTGCATCGTGGCAACGCAGGAGAGCCGCAAACGCTGGATCAGGCCCAGACGTCGATCAACATCGAGTCGTTCATTCTAAAGGATCTTTATGAGGGTCTGACGATTTACGATCCTGCCGGTAAGGTCGTTGCCGGTGCAGCTGAGAGCTGGACCGTGTCAGATGATGGCACCGTTTACACGTTCAAAATCCGCGAGAATGCGAAGTGGTCGGATGGTTCGCCGGTGACGGCTGAAGATTTCGCTTTCTCGTTCAAGCGCGTTGAAGACCCTGCTACGGCTTCGAAATACGCCAACATTCTTTATCCCATCAAGAATGCAGAAAAGATCAACAAGGGCGAGGGCAAGGTCGAAGACCTCGGCGTTAAAGTCATTGACGACAGAACGCTGGAAGTCACGCTTGAGCGTCCAACACCGTTTTTCCTTGAGTTGCTGACACACCAGACCGCTCTTCCTGTCTCGAAAGCGAGCGTTGAGAAGAACGGCGCAGATTTCGTCAAGCCTGGTGTCATGGTGTCGAATGGTGCCTACAAGCTGGAAGCTCACGTTCCCAATGACAGCCTGACGGTTGTTAAAAATCCAAACCATTGGGACGCCGCCAATACCAAGATCGACAAGGTCATTTTCTACCCGATTGACGATCAGGCTGCATCGGTCCGCCGCTTCGAAGCCAAAGAGATGGACATTGCCTACAACTTCTCGGCGGATCAACTGGACCGTCTGCGCAAGTCCTATGGTGATCAGGTCCACGTCTCACCGGCTCTGGCAACCTACTATTACACCTTCGACACCCGCGAAGCGCCTTACAACGACGTTCGCGTTCGCCGCGCTCTTTCCATGGCCGTAGATCGTGATTTCCTTGCAAACGAAATCTATAGCGGCTCTCAGCTTCCGGCTTATTCCCTCGTGCCGCCGGGCATGGGCAGCTACGGCGAGCCGGCGAAGGCCGATTTCGCTAAGATGTCCCAACTGGATCGCGAAGACGAAGCCGTCAAGCTTATGAAGGAAGCCGGTTACGGCGAAGGCGGCAAGCCACTTTCGATCGAAATCCGCTACAACACCAACCCGAACCATGAGCGTGTGGCAACTGCTGTCGCCGATATGTGGAAGACCACGTTCGGTGCCAAGGTATCGATGGTCAATCTCGACGTTGCCTCGCACTATGGTTATCTCCAGGAAGGCGGAAAGTTCAACGTTGCGCGTGCCGGCTGGGTTGCCGACTATGCGGATGCTGAAAACTTCCTCGCTTTGTCTGTCTCGTCCAACAAGACCTTCAACTATTCGAAGTTCAACAATCCTGAATTCGATGCGTTGATGAAGAAGTCTTACGACGAACAAGACCCGGTTGCCCGCAACAAGATCCTTCACGAAGCAGAAACCATCCTCATGAGGGAACAGCCGATTGCGCCGTTCCTGACGCAGGCAGAGCTGTGGCTGGTGTCAGACCGGGTCAAGGGTTGGCAGGACAACGCAAATAACGCGCATCTCAGCCGCTTCCTGAGCGTATCCGAATAAGCAGTGCTGCCGCGGTGGTTCTAGATTTGTCGCGCAAGAGCTTTGAGCTTTTGCGCGACACGATCCGTAGAACGGGCTAAGCTTGCGATGCAAATAGACCTCGTTTTGCGATTTAGCCACCGTGCCATGCCCGGAGCCTAAAACTTATGATCTCTTTCATTCTGCGCCGTTTGGCGAGCGCCGTGCCGACGTTGTTCATCGTCGTCACGATTTCATTTTTTCTGATGCGGTTTGCGCCGGGTGGTCCGTTCAATCTGGAGCGGCCTTTGCCACCACAGACGATGGAAAACCTGATGAGAACCTATCATCTGGATGAACCATTGTGGCGCCAATATCTGATTTACATGAAGAACGCCGTGACCGGCGATTTCGGGCCAAGCTATATCTACAAGGACAACACCGTTGCGCAGTTGATCGGCAAGGGTCTGCCCTATTCGCTGGAACTCGGCTTTTATGCGCTTCTTCTGGCTTTGATCGGCGGCGTCCTGGCCGGCACCTTCGCGGCGCTGAGGCAGAACAGCCTCTTTGATTTCTCCTTGATGTCGGTTTCGACCGTCGGCGTGACCGTTCCGAACTTCGTTGTCGCGCCCGTTCTGACGCTGATTTTCGCCGTGCTGCTCGGTCTTCTGCCTGCCGGTAGCTGGGGCGATGGCTCGATGCGGTATCTGCTCCTGCCGATGATCGCCCTTGCCTTGCCACAGCTCGCTGTCATTGCGCGGCTCACACGCGGCTCGATGATCGAAGCCTTGCGGATGGATCATATTCGCACCGCCAAAGCCTACGGGTTGCCAAAGCGCACCGTCGTCATCGTCCACGCCATGCGTGCCGCGATGTTGCCGGTCGTTTCCTATCTTGCGCCCTGCGCCGCTGCGCTATTGACCGGCTCTGCCGTTATCGAAACGATCTTCACCATTCCCGGAGTCGGTCGCTATTTCGTGCTGGGCGCCATCAACCGTGACTACACGCTCGTCATGGGAACGGTCGTTCTCATCGCGCTGTTCGTCATCGTTTTCAATCTTGTGGTCGATATTCTTTACGGCCTTCTTGATCCGAGGGTCAGACATGACTGATATCCCCGGCACCTATGCCGTTCCCACATCGGTTAAAAGCCGCAGCCTTTTCCAGCTGGCCACGATGCGCTTCCGACGCAACAAGGCGGCCATGGCTGGCTCGATCATGCTTGTGCTGATTACGCTGTTTTCGTTTCTCGGGCCGCAATTCGTCAGCCACACCTATGATCAGGTGTTTTCATCCTATGTCTCCGTTCCGCCCAGCCTTGACGCCCGTCCGGATGTCGGGAGCCTTCAGGGCGTGATGGAGGGGGTTGCGAGCCGCGCCCGCGTCGAGCTGAAGGAGTTTGCCGTCGAAGGCAAGACATTCACCGCGACGGTGACATCTGCCACCGAAGTGGACCCGCGCACGACTCGCTATTTCGATCGCGCCAATGAGTTTGAAAACACCCGGGTCGTCGCCACGGAGGATGAAGGTCGCACGCTGAAAATAGAAGGCGATGTGAACCGCGAATATTTCTTCTTCGGTACCGATAGCAATGGTCGCGACCTTCTCGTTCGCGTCATGCTTGGCGGACAGATATCGATTGCCGTGGGCGTTTTAGCTAGCCTCGTGTCGCTTGGCATAGGCGTCGTTTATGGCGCGACCGCAGGTTATATCGGCGGGCGTGTCGACAATGCGATGATGCGTTTCGTGGAAATCCTCTATTCGCTGCCCTTTGTCTTTCTCGTCGTTGTCCTCGTCGTGTTCTTCGGACGAAGCTTCATTCTCATCTTCCTCGTTATCGGGGCAGTGGAATGGCTGGATATGGCGCGTATCGTTCGTGGCCAGACCCTTGCGCTCAAGCGGCGTGAATTCGTCGGTGCCGCACAGGCACTGGGCTTGACGGACTGGCAGATCATCCGCCGTCACATCATTCCCAACACGATTGGCCCCGTGGTTGTCTTCGTGACCGTGGTGGTGCCGAAGGTCATTCTTCTGGAAAGCTTCCTGTCCTTCCTCGGTCTTGGTGTTCAGGCGCCTTTGACCAGTTGGGGCGCGCTGATTTCGGAAGGTGCCAACAATATGCAGTCGGCCCCATGGTTGCTGATATTCCCGGCGGTCTTCTTCGTGATGACGCTGTTTTCTCTGAACTTTGTGGGTGACGGGCTGCGTGATGCGCTTGATCCCAAGGATCGTTGACATGAGTGAAACAACTGAAAACATCCTGTCGGTGCGCGATCTCAAGGTCGACTTTACGACGCCGGACGGGATCGTAAATGCCGTCAAGGGCATCGATCTGGACGTGCGCAAGGGTGAGGCCCTGGCCGTGGTCGGGGAATCCGGTTCCGGCAAAAGCCAGACCATGATGGGAATTATGGGCCTGCTGGCTTCAAACGGGCAGGTCCGTGGTTCCGCGAAATACCGGGGACGTGAACTGGTTGGACTGCCGGTCGATGATCTCAACGATATCAGAGGCGCCAAGATCACCATGATCTTCCAGGAGCCGATGACATCGCTCGATCCGCTCTACAAGATCGGCAAGCAGATTGCCGAGCCCATCATCCACCACCGAGGCTGCAGCAAGGCGGAAGCGCGAACGCGCGTCATGGAATTGTTGCAGCTTGTCGGCATTCCTGATCCGGCACGCCGTATCGATAGCTATCCGCACGAACTGTCAGGCGGGCAGCGCCAGCGTGTGATGATCGCCATGGCGCTGGCCAACGAACCCGATCTTCTCATTGCGGACGAGCCGACGACGGCGCTCGACGTGACGATTCAGGCGCAGATCCTCGACCTGCTGAAATCGCTCCAGCAGCGTTTCGGGATGGCGGTCGTCCTGATTACTCATGATCTGGGCGTCGTGCGCCATTTCGCCGACCGTGTTGCGGTCATGCGTCGTGGCGAGGTGGTTGAAACCGGTAGCACGGAAGATATTTTCGAGCGTCCGCAAGCCGACTACACCAAGATGCTGCTGGATGCAGAGCCAAGCGGACACAAGCCTCCGGTTGGCTCGGAAGCACCGCTTGTCCTTTCCGGTCAGAATGTGACGGTAGATTATGAGATACCTGGCGGCCTGTTCAAGAAGGCCTCGGTTTTCAGGGCCGTCGATGGTGTGAATGTCTCGCTGCGCCAGGGGCAGACGATTGGCATCGTTGGGGAATCCGGATCAGGCAAGTCCACCCTCGGGCGGGCATTGCTGCGCTTGACGCCTTCGAGCGGCAGGCTGTTTTTTGGCAAGAAGGAAATCTCCGGCCTGGACCGCAAAGCCATGCGACCGATGCGTCGTCAGCTTCAGCTGGTGTTTCAGGATCCCTACGGCTCGCTGTCACCGCGCCAGACCGTGGGTGAAATCATCACCGAGGGGTTGTTCGTACACGCGCCCGAACTTAGCCGCGCGGAGCGTGACAAGCGGGCCATAGAGGCTCTCCAGGAAGTCGGTCTCGACCCGGCGGCGCGCAACCGTTATCCGCACGAATTTTCCGGCGGCCAGCGGCAGCGTATAGCCATTGCGCGCGCGATCATCCTCAAGCCAGATGTCGTCATTCTCGATGAGCCGACATCTGCTCTTGATCGCTCCGTTCAGGGGCAGGTTATCGATCTGTTGCGGGACCTGCAGAAGGCCCACGGGCTGTCCTATGTCTTCATCAGCCATGATCTCTCTGTCATCAAGGCAATCTCTGACTATGTGATCGTGATGAAGGATGGAAAGATTGTCGAGGAAGGCGAAACCGACGCCGTCTTCAACAATCCCGCAGCGGACTACACGAAGACTCTGATCAAGTCTGCTTTCACCACCGAAACTGCGGCCTGATACTCGGCCCGGCCAAAGCGCCGGGCCGTTTACTTACGGTGTCAAGGAACAACGACCTCACATCCGCGTTATCTCCGGCGTGAACAATACAAGGTGCGACAAGCGCCGAGGAGGTAGAATGCTCAAGGTTATTCAAATTGCCGGTCTTGCTTTTACAATGGCCGTCTCCGGCGTTGCCATGACCGCGCCTGCCAAGGCGCAGGATATGGAGTTGAGAATTGGTCGGGATGGTGTACGTCCCGTCATCCGCGACAGAGAACTCGATCGTCGCGGCCCTCCAAGAAGAGGCTGCAGCGAACGCGAAGCCCGTGCTGCCGCCCGCGCGTCCGGTCTGCGAGATCCGGAAATCGTACGGGTCACGCCGCGCCGCGTGGTTGTAGAGGGTTTTACCCGCCGCGGCCCTGACACGATTACGTTCGCCAATGAGCGTGGATGCCCCGAAATCTAACGTGCGATTTCTAGCCCGTTAATCGACCACGATATTGAAACTCGCCTTGTGCGAGTTTCTTCGCGTAAAGCTATCAAAAAAATAAATTAGTAAAATCTAAAATGGTGTGCGCTAATGTTGCGATAGCTGTCCGATGGAGGGTTTCCTGCAGTGTTCGCCGTTCTCGAATGCGTCGCCAATCAGCATGACCAATATGTCATAGCATTGGCGGCTTTGATTGCCCTCATCGGAATGCTTTCTTTCTTCCAGATATTGCTCCGAGCTGACGAAAGCCCGCTTCAGCGCAGGCCTTACTGGATAACCGCCGCAGCGTTAGCGTCTGGCCTAAGCATTTGGGCGACCCACTTCATCGCTATGCTTGCCTATCGAGGCAGTATGCCCATCGGCTTCGATCTTTTCTACACAACGCTTTCGGCGGCGGTGGCGGTTGGCGGTTTCTGGGTCAGTCTGCAATTTCTTTGGCGCGGTAAAGGCTCGGCTCTCATCGTCGGTGGCCTTTTCACTGTTGTCGTTGGGCTCATGCACTTCCTTGGAATGGCAGGCATGCAGGTTGCGGCAACAATCGAATATCGGATGACACCGATCCTCGTCGGCACGGTGATTGCCTTGATGATCTTCTCCTCATCCTTCCAGTTGTTCATGCACGTGCGGGGCCGGAGACAGGTGCATCTCTCCGCACTGGCAGCCATTCTCGGTGTGTTGATACTGCATTTTACAGCCATGTCTTCGACAGTGCTCGCGCCTGACCCAAGCTTAAGTGGTCCGCAGATGGACGGTCTCGACCGACTGTTTCTGATGTGTGCGATTACTGCGGTTACCCTGACGGTTGTTGCGATCACGGCGGTCGCGGCCTTTGTCGACCGCTATCTTGTTGATCTTAAGGGGCTTGTCGGAGCAACGCTCGATGGCCTCGCTGTCGTGCGCGATGGCCGGATCGTGGAAGTGAATGCCCGCTTTGCACAGCTACTTGATACAGGCGAGGCAACACTCATCGGCGAGAACGCTGCTGATCTGATGAACGCAGATGATGGGCAACTTGCCTATATGCCGCGTGTCGCAGCCGTTGAAGCTGTTCCCAATCGCGGCGACAGGTCGCGGACGTTCGAACTGGCGGTGAGAACGATCGAGTATCGCGGTCGCCCCTGCGAAGTCATGGCTGTCAGGGATCTGACTGATAAGCGGCGTGCGCAGCGGGAAATCGAATATCTCGCTAGGTACGATATTCTGACCGGACTGGCGAACCGTACGCAGTTTCAAGACCGTCTGGCGCAGCATATAGCGCACGCCCAGAGTGATGATCAGTTTGCGTTGCTCGCACTCGATCTCGACCGCTTCAAGGCCGTCAATGATCTCTTCGGCCACGCAGAGGGCGATCGGGTGCTAAGAGATGTCGCCCGATTTCTGCAGCAGGCGGTACGCACCGGAGATCTGGTTGCGCGTCTCGGGGGTGACGAATTTGTTATTCTGACACGGTTTGGAACCACGGGAAGCAGTGTGCGAGAACTCGGCGAGCATATATTGTCTGTGTTCCGCAGGGAAATGGACTATGTGAGTGATCCCACGGCTGTGGGTGTCACGATTGGCATCGCAGAGTTTCCAGCAAACGGCAAAGACAGCGAAACCCTTATGCACGCTGCCGATATGGCACTGTATAGGGCGAAGGTGAGCGGTCGTGGCATGATTGCATTTTACGATCCTGCGATGGACAGGGAAACGAAGGAACGTCGCAGGCTGGAGTCCGATCTGCGTCAGGCCATCGGCCGCCGCGAACTGGAGTTGCTTTACCAACCCGTTCACTCCGTCTCCACAGGAGACATTGCAAGCTATGAGGCGTTGGTGCGCTGGTGCCATCCAACACGCGGCATGATACCCCCTGATGTTTTCATCCCGATCGCAGAGGAAACAGGGGTCATCATCGCGTTGGGTGAGTGGATCCTGCAAGACGCCTGCATGGCTGCGACACAGTGGGAGCCGCATATAAAAGTTGCCGTCAATGTATCTCCGGTTCAGTTCGCTCTGGCAAATCTTGCTCACACAATCTGCGCAATACTTGATAAAACCGGATTGCATCCAACGCGCCTGGAGCTGGAAATGACGGAGGCGGCGCTGCTCAAGGACAGGGCTGTCACCCTGTCCACGATGAGGCAATTGAAGAACTTAGGGGTAACGATTGTCATGGACGATTTCGGAACCGGCTATTCTTCCCTCAGCAATCTTCGCAGTTTCCCTTTTGACAAGATCAAGATCGACCGCAGCTTCATCGCCGCGATGAAACAGGATGAGAACGCCCACTCCATCGTTCGTGCGATTATTGGCCTTGGAAAAAGTCTGGATCTGCCGGTTACCGCCGAGGGAATTGAGACTGACAGCCAATATCGCATGATCGTGGATGAGGGTTGCGCGCAGGCGCAGGGCTATCTATTCGGCAAACCAAGCAAGTTGCCTGCGCGCGCAAAGCGGACCCGTAAGAGCGCGCTGGTATGACGCCGACCGCCAATGATGCTGCACACTGCGCAGGGCTGAATGATGACGGCGCAAATTTCCGGTTCACCTTACGTAAGTGGTTGCTTATTGGACACACAGGTCAATTTATATAGCTGATATTTTTCAATTTTCAGCTTCAAACTTATTGCCGTGAAACATCCTGATGCTATTCCTGCGTGTAGGTGATTCTTTCATGGGGATTGGGATGAAGAAGGTTGTATCGGTTCTTCTTTTGGCTTTGCTGAGTGGTTGTGCGAAGCCCTCTGATGGTCCGACTTCCGGTAATATCCGGTCCGCTACTTTCCCTCTGACAAACGAGAAAATCCGGGTGGTCGAGCTTGCCAATGCTCCTGCCGCATCCATATCGCCATCTGCCATCGAAAGCGCCACAGGTCCCGGTCTGACCATGCTTCGCAACACGGGTTACAATTCCCAGCGCCTGCGTCGCGGCGACGTGATCGATATCACGGTGCTCGATACCGGCGAAGACGGCCTGTTCTCTTCGACGCAGAGCAAGACACTGAATCTGGGTCGCTTCACGGTCGACCAGAGCGGTAGCGTGACATTGCCGTTCATCGGCAAGCAGCGGGTGGTCGATTCTACACCGGAAGGCCTTCAGACACAGGTCGTCAGCGGGCTCAAGGGCTCGGCGGTCAATCCACAGGCCGTGGTGACTGTCGTTGACAAGCCGACCAGCGCCGTCATGTTGAGCGGTGCGGTCGAAACGCCCGGAAAAATTCCTCTGACCGCGCGTCAGGAGCGTGTGCTGGACGCGATCAATCAGGCCGGTGGGCCGACTGTCGCACCGGGTGCCGCACGTGTGACGGTTGTCCGCGGATCGCAGCGCGCCACCGCGACGTTGGACCGGATCATGCGCGAAGACCGGCAGAATATCCGCCTGTCTCCAGATGACCAGATCATGATCGATGGCGACGCCTCGAGCTTCACTGCGCTCGGCGCGTTCAAGAGTGCGGGTGAATTCCAGTTTGAAACCGGCAAGATGACGCTTGCGCAGGCGGTGGGCCGTGCCGGCGGTCTGCTGGATGACCGTGCGGATGCGCGCAACGTTTATGTCTTCCGCAATGAGGTCGTTCAGGTGGCGTCGGCTTCCGACCTGAAATCGGGTGGCACGACTGCGACGATGCGCCCCGTGATCTACCACGTCAACATGCGCGACGCGTCCAGCATTGCCTTGATGCAGCTGTTCCAGATGCAGAAGGGTGACGTTCTCTATGCCAGCAACGCCCCGCTGGTCGACTCCGCCAAGTTGCTCACCGTATTCCAGAAGAGCGTTCCTACGGCAGCGGCACCGCAACCGGGCAGCTCAAACTGACATCAGGAAGTGAGGCCGTTGCGCTACACGCGCATGGCCATCACCTCAAGAGGTTTGCAGCCTCTTCTGCCGATGATGGCCGTTTGTCGGCATCCTGCAATGTACAGATTTCGACAAATCTGGAAAGTGCCGAAGTCACATCGTCCGCGGCCACGAGCAGACGCTCTGCCAGTTTTCCAATGGCATAGATATCATGACGTGGATCTGCTTTTCCTCCCGCCATCTGCTCAGGCGGGGCGTATCCCGGAGATCCCGCATAGCGCGCGCCCACATCGAGCGGCGTTTCCCCTATTCTCAAGGTAATTCCAAAGTCGCCCAGTCGCGGACTGTCGAGATTGCCGTGGGGCAGCAGGATATTCGATGCCGTGACATCGCCATGTACGAGACCTCTCGCGTGCATCACACCTACCGCTTGCAGCATGGATGCGATCAAGGCGGATATCTGTGATATCGCAATGCGGTTGCCGGATAGCCACGAGCCGAGCGTCATTGGTGCCCAGGGTTGCAACAGTCCGGGCCTTCCATCGGCCATGCGGATGAGGGCGGAGGTCTCTTGCAGCAAAGGGTGGCGCAGGGACAGGCCAATCTCGGCTTCACGACGAAGTTGCTGGATGAGATGGGCATCGTGGCGACGCTCCGGATGCACCGTCTTGATGGCATAGGCGGCGTCGATGTCGCGGTGCCACGCTTGAAGAAGCTGCGTGTTTCCCGTCTCGTAAGCCACTGCGACGACAGACAGGCTGCCTTCAACGAAGCCTTGATGGTGGGAGGCGAGTTTCGCGGCTTTGCGATCCAGCGCGTCACGAACGCGATCCAGCGTGTCCATTGGGTTTTCGCAGGCACCGATGGCTGCCACCAAGGTTGCAAAACATCTGGCCAGCTCTTGCTCTTTGTCGCCGCTATCCACGCCTGGTGCCTATGACGATCGCACTGATGTTATCGCGGGCATTTTCGATCAGTGCCTCCTGCATCAACGCATTGGCACAATCGCCCAGGGGTGTTTCCTGTAAGATTTCGGCCACGACGCGCTCCTGCAGTGCCTGTAACAGCGGGTAACTGCACAAAAGCAGCCTGTCATCATGCTTCCACTGGTCGGAGAAAGTGCCTGGCCGGAACTGTTGCGATATGCCAATGCACTGCGCCAGCTGTTTCTTCATGCCGACGGTCACGTGGTCACGCGTTAGCGGATGCATGGTGCCATCGCGCATGAGGTAGGCACGGGCATCGCCAGACCAGACGACGCTCATGGTCTCCCCGACAATCGCGGCGGCAACGACGCTTGCCATGGGCCTGGAAAGATCGGTGGCAAATTGACGCGAAAACAGCAGGCTGTTGACGGTGCCGAGTTTGGCCCTGATGTCCTGCGTCATGATCTCCGCGCGGTCGGTGTCACCAATTTCCGTCAAGGCATTGGTTGTCAGCCGGGCTGCCTCGACAGCCGATGCCGCATCGCCCACGCCGTCTGCGATGGCAAACAGGGCAGGCGCTTTAGAAACAAACAGTGCATCGGCATTGGTTGTCAGGCGTGTTCCGGCGTGTGTCGCATAGCTATAAACGGTCTCGCCCCGTTTCACCTTTTCGACCGGGATGGGCTGTGGAGCAGGTGCCGCTTTTTGGCTGGTTGCCTCGGGGGCTGGGCGGGCGTCACGGCTGCGTGTCGGGTTCTCGGCTTTCTGAGGTGTCGGAGGTTTTTCCGGCTCCACCTGTTCGCGAAACAGCTTCACGAAGTCTGTCGCCGCCGGTTTGCCCTCGAATTTCATCCCGCGCGGACGGCGGCTGTCTGCGTCTATATACCACCAAAGGCTCGTTGGAGTGGTGACGGGAACCGCTCGAACGTCAAGCTCGTCATCCTCACCCCTTGGCTTTGGCATGCGCAACCTCTTGATGGCCGAGGTGAAGCGCGCCATCTCGAAGTCGAGCGTCATCGACGTTTCCGCCAGAGCTTCGGCTGCCATGAACCAGGTATCGTCAAGATAAAGCGTTCGTGGGTGGTGGCGAAAATCCGGCAGCTGCGCAAGCACGATAAGTGGATATTTGCGCCCGACCCGATCCTTGCTTGGCAGCAGGACGCCCGCATAGGCACTTCTGCCCCAGATGCCGCGTTCGATGATGAAGCGCAAGGGAGGGGAATTTGAAAAAACCGCGCTCCAGCGATCGGCAAAGACATCCGCGCAGGCGTGCATACCGGATCGCAGCCACGTATCGAAAGCTTCCAGTAGCTCACGATCCAGCCCTTCGGAAACAAAATCTCCGTGGCTTGGAATTTTCCCGTAAAAGCCGATGCGATCATTTTCGATCGCGGTTTTTACGGGATTTGTCGTTGGGTTGGCCATTAGCGGCACGATCCGGCTTTGCTTTGCCGGTGCATGGTTTTTATCATCATCCCCTCCTTCTGCGTGCGGGTTGCGCTGCTTCAGAACTGAGCCGGGCAGGCAAATTTGGACAGGGCATCGAGCTTGAACGGGTTTAGAACCGATCCGAATTGTATATCGAATTCAGCGCTTTGCCCGCTATTTTCAAACTTCGCCCGCAACAAATCACCCGACTGATTTTGGATTTGCGCGTCGTCAAGCAGGCGGAAGGGCGACCAGTCGCCATTTTCCGTTTTTGCCTGCTGCCATCCGCCCGGTTGAAACGCTATCCGCGAAAGATTGGCGGAATTGCTTTCAGACGGCCAGGTTATCGACTTTGCCTGGATCGGCCCGTGATAATAGACCACGCGTTCACCTTCTATCTCCAGCATGACTGCACTGGAGCTATTGGTGAGCGACACCGGCTTGACGTTGATCGATACCGCCGGAACCTCGCTTCCATTCGGGAAAAATGCCCGGAAGATCTTGTCGGCGTTTTCGAACTGCGCAATGGCATCGCTTGGAATACCGGCAGTCCCGAAGGTGCCTTTCCAGCTCCATGGCGTCGTCGTCTTGTCGACAAAAGGCTCCATTCTTTGCTTGAAGAAGGACTGGAACGTCCCGGTCGGGCCAAAAAGGCGCGTGAAGTCTGCCATCGCCACATCGCGCGGTGAAGCCCGGTCAAATGGGTAACGCCCGGAGACGATGGTGGAGCAGAGTGATGCGCCCTCGGCGACCCACAGGTCTGCGATGCGGCTGCGTGCGGATTTAACCGCGAGCGATCCGACATCAGCCGCAAGCCCCGCAACCCACACGTCAAGCGGGCCCGGAAGCTGGCGGGCCTGTTGTAGCAGGTCCTGATTGGCCTTGGTGAGCTGACTGTCGACATCAAAGACCTTGGCAACCTCGTCGGATGTTGTTGAGGAGCGGGCCAACTGCTCGTGAAGTGTCTTGATGTTGGCAAGCAACTGCTCGGAGGGTGATCCCGATCTCGCATCAGACGCTTGCCCATTGGCAGGCGTCTGAGCTTTCTCGGGGCCCTTGTCCGCAAGCATTTCCCGCAAACGGGCATAGGGATCGGCAGCATCGACCGTTGCTGAAAGTATGGCCGACGTGGCGTCTCCGTCTGAGGTCGATGCCAGTGTTGTCAGGCTTGCGCCGGCGTTGGGGCGCAGATCCGTTGCCTCGGCTATCGATCGTGCCGCCTCGATGATGATGTTGCGATCATTCGCCAGAATACGCGTTGTCTCCACCGCGTCTCCCAGGCTTTGCGATGGCTTGATCCGAATATCCGAAAGAAGGTCGTTCCAGCGTTTTTCGAACCGGTCGAAATAGATTTCGAGCGCGGCCTGTGCCACCGTTTCGACGGTCGCACCCTTCATGGCGTCGTCTGAGCCGCGCACCCATGCCTCGGACAGTGCAATGCGCGATGCGTAGGCGACCTGGGGAATAACGACACTGCGATATCCATTCGCCGTGAATAGCCCTTCGATTCCATCCACCATAGGCGCCTTGCTTTCGCGCTCCACGGCACGCGCACCGAGGGCGCCGAACGCCGCCGACGGGTCCCATTCGGCAAGTCCGCGTGACTGCGGCAGACCGGCAAGAATATCATAGGCGCGCGTCCCGATTGCCTGATTGCGGATGGTGCTGCGCGCCTTGTCGATCAGCCGTGCATCCAGCTCTATCGGTGCCAGCAATCCGTTGGAGAGGGCGAGAACATGCCGGTTGAGCGCATCGCGGGCGGCCGCTCTGCCGTCGCCTGGATAGAGCGATGCGAACATGTCGCGTGATTGCACCGCCAGGAAATCCCGGTCGAGCGTGCCAAGACCACCCAGCATCCCGTAAAGCTTCAGGGAGTTAAAGGTGCGGGTAACATCGTTCTGGTCTTCCAGCTGTTTTTGCAACTGCACGATCATTCGAGGCAACAGAAGTGCGTTCAGCGCACGTTGGTAAGCATCTCGTTGTCTGCCCGCAATTTTCTCCTGCTGGTCCAGCCCGAACCCGACCTTCCATATCCTGCCGTTTTCGAAGCCGGAATTGACGTCGCGCAGATTATCGAGCGCGGGAAGAATGCGCAGGAAGTCTGCATCGGAAACGTTGCGAACCGGTATTCCCTGCACGAGTTGTTGATAGGCATTCAACTTTCGGTCAGCCTCGGCCAGCGCCTGCGTATTGGAGAAGTAGGTCGATATCCAGCCGGTAAAGACGATGGCGACCAGCACGGCGGCCATGCCATAGGCGATGCGCCGGACAAGAAGCTGGCGACCGGACAGGCGCTTGTCGCGCATGACCAAGGCGGCTTCCGGGAAGATAACTTCCTTGAACAGCCGGGTCAGGAAGTAGCTGCGACGCGCGCGCGGTGCTGCGCTGCCGGCCTCTGCCTGTGTGCCGGAGGCAAGATAGACACCGCGCAGCAGAGGCGCTTCGACAAGCTGCGAACTTGCGCAAAGTTCTGTCAGCGCCTCGTAAAGCCGGTCCTTGAGCTTCGCCAGTTCGGCCGGGAAGCGGAAGATACGGCCGCGAATCTCGGCGTTCTGTTCCTGCTGCAGTCGCTCGATGAGCATCGCATCGACCCGTTGCTGCAGCAATTCGAATTCTTCGAGAAAGCGCTGGGGCAGGTCCTGTGCGGAATAGCTTTCATCCAGCTTGAAAGTCGTCCCCCAGACCTGATTGCGGTCGGTCTTGTTGAAGCCGTCGAAGAACTCGACGAAACCATCGAGCAGATCGGCTTTTGTCAGCACCACGTAGACAGGAACGCGTGCGTGAAGATATTCATCCAGTTCGGACATGCGCTGGCGGATGGATCGGAGTTCCTGACGCTGTTCCTCCGGGTCGCGACTTAACAAGTCAGGCGTAGAAAGCGTGACCAGCGCGCCGTTGATCGGCTGCGAGCGGCGATAGCGGCGCAGGAGATTGAGAAATCCTTCCCAACCCGCTTTGGATGCGCCGTTGAGATCATCCTGCGTGGTGTATCTGCCGGCGGTATCAATAAGAATTGCCTCATCCGTGAACCACCAATTGCAGTTGCGGGTGCCGCCAATTCCTTTGACCGCGCTCTCTCCCAGAGCATCGCCGAGCGGGAACTGCAGGCCGGAATTGGTAAGCGCCGTAGTCTTGCCGGAGCCGGGAGCGCCGAAAATGACGTACCATGGCAGGTCGTAGATATAGCCGAAGCGTTTTTTGGTCACACGACGCAGAAGCGCCAACGCCTCCTTCAGCCGCGTTTGGATTTCACCAACCTCGGCCTGGCGGTTGACCAGTGCTTCCTGCTCGATGCTGTCGACGAGTTCCTTGTCTTGCCGGCGCGCCCGGTAGAGCGTGACAGCAATATAGACGAGCCAGATGAGCAGGATGACGCCAATGGCAATCAGCCGCGCCTGCGTCGTTCCAAAGGGTTTGAAGGTGCCGAAGCTGACGAGGTAGCCGTAGAACCAGATTACCACGCAAAGGGCGACCGCCCACAGCAGCGAAATGAAACGCCTTCCGATCAGCGAGGCGTAGCTGTCGACATAGGACCTGATCGTGTAAAAATAACTCAGCGGGTTCATTGCTGGGTCTCTCCTGATGGCTGACCGGTCGTGTTTGTTACGGCGGGCGCGAGAATGCCCGCGTCGCTGAGCTTCTCGTCAGGATTCGTCAGGACCATGATTTCCGTTCGGCGGTTCTTTTCCCGCCCTTCAGGCGTGCTGTTGTCAGCAATCGGATCACTGTCAGCACGGCCTTCGGTCAAGATGGCTTCCGGCCCGGTGAACATCGACAGAAGATCGCCGACTGCCTTGGCGCGGGCCTCGGAAAGGTGCCAGTTGGATGGGAACTCGACCGTCTTGATGGGAATGTTATCGGTATAGCCGATGACGACCGCGCGGAAATTTTCCGCCGCCAAGGCGCCGCCGATGCGCTGGATCAGGTCACGAAATTGCGGGCTGACCTGCGCACTGCCAACTTCAAACAGACCGGAATTGTTGATCCTGACGCGTAAGCGACCGTTCACATTCGCGAGCGTCACGAGGTTTCGCTGTACCTCAGGCTGAAGAAACGTCAGCAGATTGTCCAGCCGTGTCGGTTTTGGTGGGGCAACCGGCTTGGGTGGTTCTGCCGCGACAACGGGTTTCTGCTCGACAACCGGTTCTCCCGGCGGCGGTGGTGGTGGCGCTGCGATGAGCACGCTTGGCGTTTCGTTGGGCGGTAGCGACGCAAGGCGCTCGAACGTCGCGTCGGATGCGTTGTTGAGCGTCAGCGTGAAGAACAGATAGCCGAAGGCAAAGGCGAGAGCGATCAGCGACAGGAGCGTCCAAAGGGCAGCCATGGTGCGCAGAGGCGTATGCCGCGCCTCGACGCCCTTCCAGTGCGGAGAAAGTTCGCGCTCGAAGACGCCATATTGGCCGATCAACGTCTTGTAGAGGCTGTCGCGTATGCGGGATAGTTCAAGAGCGCCCTTGGCGGATACCCGTGTTCGACCCTCGAATGCCAGAGACAGGCAAAGATAGATGAGGAGCAGCAGGTCCTTATTTGCTCCCGGCGACTGGTGAAAGTGGTCGAGAATATCGAAGACCCTGTCGCCGCCGGTTACGTCATTGTGGAAGGTGGAGACGAGGCCGGATCTCGCCCATCCGGCACGCACACCCCAGGGCTTGCTCAATATGACGTCATCAACTGTCGCGCACACCACGTAGTGCGCGGCTCTCGCACGTTCCGGGCTGATGCGCGCAGAACCCAGATCCCGCTCGTAGCGGGTAATGGCCTCCATGCAGGCCCGTCGCAAATGGTCCGGATCAGGCTGGGCATCGCTGAAGCGCAGGACATGGGCAAGGTTAAGTAGCGGCGCAGCAGACTGCACCAGCGTTGGCACTTCTTCACCACCGAACCGGAAGTCCGAAAGCAGGGCGTCGATTGGCAGCCCGCCATCGCCGCGCTGCTCGCGGCCCGGCGTCTGGTCGGTATCGATGATGTCATCCAGTATCGCCGCCATATTGCGGGCATTCTGGTTTCGTTTGCGGCTCTCATCGGTGATTTCCACCACCGTCGGGAGATCCTGCCATGAAGAGGGCGTGTCATTGCTCATTCGCGTAATGCCCACATTTCCATCTCAAGGCCGGGAAACTCACCGGCGAGATGCAGCGCGATTGCGCCGGAGGTTTCGAGCTGCTTCCAGAGAGGTGTCTTGGTATCGATTTCGAAATATATCGTGCCGGAACGATAGGGCAGCTGGCGCGGAAGGACCGGAAGCGAACGCACCGGTATGCCCGGAAGTGCAACGTTGACGAGTTCCGAAATCCTCTCCACCGGACCGATCTTGATCTGCGCTGGCAGCCTGCGGCGGATATCCTCGGCAGACATATCTGCCCGAACGGCCAGAACGAAACCTGCATCGCGCAAAAGGGTGCGGTCGTTGATGGTGCCGACGCGCACACCATGGCGGCGCTCCACAAGCTCGATTGCCACCGCGGCCTGTTCCAGAACGGCAGATAGCGAGGTGCGCAGGTCATCGAAGACCGCTGCGAAACTGGCTTTCAGATCGTCATGGCGATAGGGAGGGAAATCGGTGGCACGCTTGCGCTCGGTGGTGAATGTCGCAAGCTCGCCCGCCAGCTGGATGCACTCCTCGTAAAACCGGATGGGGTGAAAACGGGTGGCGTTGGCGGACAGATGGGAGAGCAGCGGATCGGCACGGTTGAGAATCTGCAGAAGGAAGTAGTCGCCCACCTCCGCCGTTCCGCGAATTGTCGGATCACCGATACGCTCTGAAATCGCCTGAGCCCTGTGCCTGACGATACCAAGCAGTTCGGTCAGGAGTTCGCTTAACCGCGAAGATGCAGCGCAGTTGAGCGACGGTGGTATGAAGTCCGGATCGAGGATGACGGCGCGATCGGACCGCACCTCAACCACCCGAGCCAGGCCTATGAGATCATATCCGGAAAGATCATCGCCAGTTTTCAGAAACTTCAGGCTCAAGCGACCAACCTCGATGGGTGCGACGAAGTCGGTGTCGACATTGGCATCGGTCGCCTCATAGGTGGTGGCGACCACCCGAACGCTGTTGACCTCGGCCTTGCCGCTCGCGGACATGTCGGCCTTGCCCGGTTGGCGGGCCGGAAGTGCGAGGTAGACAATCGCGTTCTTGACGCTCTCATCCAGATCCAGCGGCGGCGGCAGATCTGTGTCTTCAGGGGCCTCGAAGGGCGTCCCATCCGGCAGGATTCCGCGCAGGTTTGACAGCGCAAATTGCCCGATTGCGAGCGCGCTTCGATCTATCCCGATTTCCGCGACACCCCATGGGTATGGCGAGAGATTGCGCGTCGTATTGCGCACAAGCCGTTCCGTCCAGCGGTCCGACTGCTGAAAATGTTGGACACGAAGGAACATGCCTTCGCTCCAGGCGACACGGTTTTCATGCCTCATCTTGGTTGCTTACCCCCTTGGTGTCTATGTTGCGTGGACTGGTTGCTTCGTCCGGTGCGGCGTCTCCGCGCGCTGCCTGTTGAAGAAACTCGCGGACCGATAATTGTCGGCCCTCCACGTCGAATTGGCTTTTGAACGTCGACCAGTAATCGGTCCTTGAAACCACCTGGCGCCATTCCTTGCGGGCGATCTTGCTGCGCCAGTCGTTCTGCGCATCAGCCCTCGCTTCGATCAGTCTGGGCTCAAGCCTCTGCGTGCAGGTGCGGATCAGGGTTTCAAGCGATGACGCAAGAAGGCGTTGTTGCCGGATGATATTCTCAAGACGTGCCCTGTCGCTGGTTGCGCCGGGCTCGCTTGCGAAGGCAGCACTGTCGATATCGAGAGTGGCGAGGCATTCCGCCGCTTCCTTTTCCAGCTGAAGCAGCAGGTCATCGAGCGGATCATGGGGCGCCGCGCTGACAAAGGCCTCCGGTGCCTCTTGCGGGGCCTCGGTCGGACTTGTGAAGACCGCATCGAAGTCCTCGACAGGCGGCTTCCTCGCCGGGCGAGACACCAGCACGGGAATATTCATCGCGTCAGTATGTTCGTGCTTGCTGCTCTCTACCGGCTCCTCGTTCCAGTCGTTCGGAAGGACGGTGCCGAAGCCATCGGTGGAGGGCGGTTCATTCCAGCCAACGTCCACATTTCGGGAAATTGTCTTTGCCTTTTTGCCCGACTGGCTGGGAGTAGCCGTAGGCCAATCGTCATTGGACGCACCAGCGGCGACCGGTCCGCGAGAGGATCTGCCTCCGGGCGCAATATCGGAAAGGATTGCTGAGATCGTCATCGTTTCATCGCTGATGCGAAGAGACGGGTCGGGATCGCCGAAATCTGCCTCGGCCTCACCCGTGATGATAACTTCGAAGGTGCGGGTGCCGATGCCTATCCTGGAGCCGCTTTGAAGGCGCGTGGTTTCTCCTTCCAGCAGAAGCCTTCCGTCCACTTGGGTGCCGTTGGCACTGCGGTCCACGATGAAGAAACCGGCACGGTCCTTGGTGATGGTGCAGTGCTGCTTGGAAACCCGTCGCGCGTCGTCATTCACCTGCCAGTCGCTGTCGGTTGAACGGCCGATAACGCGGCTTCCCTGTTCGAGGGTCCACTGGGTGGGCTTTGCTCCACCGTTTGTTTGTGTGTCCTTCAGCACAAGTTTCATGATGCCGCCCTCACGTCGAAACCGCCGAGCCTTCGCGCTCGGTCACGATTGCGTCCATGCTGTCCCTCGCGGCAGGGGCCACGCGCGCCCAGCTGTTCCATCCCAGCCGCGCTGGAGATTCGTCCTGCCCCAGCCGGCAAAAGGGAATGTCTTCTTTTCGCAGGATGACCTGAACGTCGAAATTGAAGCCGCTGCCGACAAAGAGGCGCGTTGCGGCAAAGATTTCCGCTAGACGTTTCGAGCCCGGTGTGAGCGCCAGATAGTCGGCATAACCGACAGGGCCGAGGACGATGCGAAACCGGCTGCTGAAATCCTCTACGGCGCTACCGGCTGTCACATTCCGGCCAAGGAGCAGGCCACCGGGCTGGCCGAGTTGACTTTGCTCGGGCACCGGCAAGGGTACCCAGCGTTTGCAGAATTGCTCGACCGTGACGGGCAGGCCGGTGAATTCCTGTAGCATCGATGTCAATGCCGTTGCATTCCGGTTGCGATTGGCCAGCAGCCCGCTAAAGCGCAGAAGGACATCTTCCCTGACGCCAGCTTTTTCGGCCAGCCCAGCGGTGCCAAAACCCGTGAGTGAAAGCAGGGTCTTTAGAAAGGCGTTGTTTTCGCGGGTCTGGGTCCAGCGAAGACCCCGGGCCAACCGGTATTTCTCTGTGGCGGACACAAAGAGTTCGCTGAAGCGGGCGGCAAACAGGTTGAAGAAGCTTGTCAGCGCCCTCGATCGGTTTCGCTCTTCACGCTGTTGCAACTCGGAATAGCTTGGGGGCAAAGAGCCAAGCGGGCCGACGATTGGCGCGAAGGCGGACCGTAGCTCAAGCGCGCCGTTTCTGGTCCTGTAGCCGCTGATGGCAATCGGAGTCGGGCGAGCGCCATTGTGCGAGCCGATGGTCAGCTCATCATGGGATGCCAGATGCTGCGCAACCCGAAAGGCCGTGGTGGGCTCGAAACTGCCCGGATCGCTCGCCAGACGCTCCGCCTGCTGTTTTTCCATATCAATCGCCTCACGCTGCATCGGCGGCCTCCTACAGCAGAGGCCGGTCTGCCGCACGGGCAGGCCAACTGGCGAGAGGTTCGGAATGGCCGCGCATGGTTGCGGTCAGGCGGGTGAAGCTGTTGATCGAGGTGTAGAGCCCGAAGAAATGGTTGAGAACGCTGGCGAAGATATAGGCCGCAGGCCGGTCGATCATTGCCGGGTCGAACTCCAGCGTAATATCGGTTCCGGGAACCATGGCAGAACCAATTCTCGCATGGGAGTTGCGTGCTTCCACCGATGTAATGGCTTCCACCAGTTGCCGCGTCTCCGGCGTGTCGCGAAATGCGTAAAGCGAGAGGATATCTTTCAGCGGCGCGCCACCATTGTCGAAGAGGGAGAGGTGGTTAAGCAGCAAATGCGAAACCAGCCGCCATTCCCGCGCGGACCGTTCGTTCATCCGCACAGCGGGCGTCGGTGGCATAAGCGCCTGGAGGGAGCCAACAGCTTCGTTGCCCGATGACAGCTGCAGGAAGGGATGCCCGCCTCCGAAGGGGAGCTGGCTCGGCAGCTCGCGGTTGATGCAAAGCGTATCGACACTTGCGACGACATCGAGTGGGCCGAGTGGACCGCGCTGCTGATCGATAAAGGCAATGTCGGTGTCGGAGGAGCCATCATCATCATCGAAGCGGCGATAGGTCTGCCAGAAGACGTTGGAGCCGTTGCTGCGCTGGGTGCGACCGAAGAAGGGTGATGTTTTCTCGATCTGGCCGGAGCGGGTGGTCAGCTGGACATTCTCGACGCCGTAGATTTCGCGGGTGCGCTGCCGTCTCGCATCGGGCAGCAAGCGATACTCGGTGCGCGTTCCATCAAGGCTCAGCGGCTCGCAGCTCTGTTTGAAGAGGTTGATGACCGGAGACGCGTTGAGGACCAAGTCATTTGCCGACACCATCCGCTCCAAACGCGAATCCGCAGCGTCCAGATAGATGTAAAGTTCGCAATCGCCACCTGTCCACGTCTCCAGGCCGCCGATTTCAAAACTGAGAAACTTCTGCGGAAGGGCAAAGAACTCCGTCAGCAGCCGGTACCCGTCGAAGCTGTTGGCGGGGTAGGGCAACATCGCCTCCTCCTTCGAAAAACCGGACGGCTTGAGGCAGGAGGGCGGGAGAAACACCGCATTACGGTCTTCGGAATGTTGCGCGAGCGCGATGCTGATGCAGTGATTGGTCAGCAATTCATGCAAAGCTGTTGCCTGCTGCCATCCCGATGAAATGAAAACCTGCAGCGCGTTCAGGCCCATCTCACTGAAACTTGTGGGGCGGGGTGAGGTCGTACGCAGCGACAGCCGAAGGCAGGAGGCAGCACCCGCCGACGTGGGTGAAAAAGGCGCATCGATTGGCTGGCTTGCAAGTGCAGCCGCTGAAATGTCCAGCGGGACGATCTCCACATCCTGCGTGGTTCGAAACCGGCAGCTTTCTCCACCGATAGGCTCTGCGATAATTTCGCTGTGCCTTGGCAGGGTCTGGACAATTGCCAGAGCCGGGCTCGGCGCGAAATGCACAACGCTCATGGAGGGCAGGGGCGAGAGATAATGAGGATAGAGTGTTTCGAGCAGACTGTCGGAAAGCTCCGGAAACTCGTCGTCCAGTTTCTGGCGAACGCGGGCTGCGGAATAGGCAAAGCTTTGTATCAATCGCTCGACATGCGGATCGTCGGCAACATCTCCGGTCATCCGCAGCCTGCCCGCAATCTTTGGGAAGGCCGAAGCAAAGCGGGACGCCCGCTTTCTCAGTGCGAAAAGTTCGTCATTGTATTTCTCAAGGAAACCTTCAGCCATGACCTGCCTCCACAAGGAAGCGTTGCGTCGATGGATCGATCTTCGACTCGAAACTGATCGGTGGCATTCCCTCATGCAGACGGAAGCTTGCATTGATGCGCATCCGCAGTGCCCGGTCGCCGTCCGTGCGATTTTTCATGATCGTCACGCTGACATCCGACAGGCGCGTCTCGAACATCGAGATCCGCCGCTCTATCGTCTGAGCCAGCCGAGCCTTGGATGCATCTGTCACAAGGTTTGCCGAAAGAATGCCGTCTACGCCGTAGCTCACCAGCGCGTCCGTCAACTCTTTGAGGATGGCGGGTGGACCCGCCGGATTACGCCTCGTGTTGAGAAGGGACTCCAGATCGCGGCGAATGACCTCACGCATTTCCCGAACCTGATCCGAAAGGCTTGCAGGAGGATCGTTTTCCATATCGGGCGCGTCGTCCAGCAGCCGGTCGAGCACCGAGCGGGCCAGGGTTCTCTGCTTTGGGCGATATTGTTCCAGCGGATCAACCAAGGGCAGACTGCCTTTCGACCTTGGATACCGCAGCCGCCATGCTGGAAATCTCATGGAACGGCATAAGGTCGTCGCCGACCAAGAGGCAGCGCTGTCCCGTACCCGTGACCAGAGCTGTGTCCTCGCTCCAGACCGTTTCCCGCCCCAGCAGCAAAGGCGTGCTGGTGTTTTTGCCATGATAGATCGCTGGCAGCAGGACTGAGGCTATAGCACCATCGCGAAGCGTCAATTCCGCCTGCCGATATGCAAGGTCGCGTGGTCGGCTCATGGGCTCTATCGCCACGCTTTCTATGCGATCATAATCGATCCAGAGATATTTTCCGCCATTTGTCAGCACTTCGAGCGCGTGGGGCACGCGGTCATCGAGATCGCGGATATATCCCGGCGCTCCACCGTTAACTGAGAGTGAGATTTCCGCGCGCCGCTCGTCCAGCTCCGCAAGCGCTGTGCGCGCTGCCTCCACGTCACCATCGCGGGCGGCGATATTTGCCTTTATGGCGAACTGGTCGAGTTCTGATGGTCCGTGTGTGAAATCGGGAACGGCACCGGTTTCGAACCACGCATTGCGCGCTGCCATGGCGCGCAGGTGGTGGCGGAACAGCGAGAAGCCGACGGCATCCTGCGGTGCGAATGTCGATGCGACATTGCACTGGGCGTCCGCCTTCTCAAAATCACCTGCCAGCACCAGAAGGTCGATGTAGAGATACCGTCCCTCCTTCTCGGAGGGATTTTTCTTCACCTGATCTTTCGCTTCGCCGATGGCATCATCTAATCGGTCATCGTCGAGCAGGCGGGCAACATCGTCTCGAAGTGTCATGCGGGTATCCTTTGTGGCTCCGCCGACCGTGCAGTCGATGCGGTCGGTGTCGTCGTTTCGGCGATGAGGTGAAAGCTGGTGGAGACATCATCCAGCTGGAAATGCGGTTGCAGCCTGACGGTACAGGAGAAACTTCCAGGCTTGCCGGGTATCTCGTAGACCTTGATACCGGCAGACCGCAGCGGGTAGCGCGTGCGAAGTGCTGCGTCGGCGTCGTCGTTGCCGAGCGTATAGGATGACAGCCAGGTCTCCAGCTTCCGTTCGATGGTCAAGGCGTCGCTCAGCTGGCCTATGTCATCGCGCATGATGACCTTGAGGTAATGCGAGAAGCGCGCAGCGCAGAGAACATATTGAAGCATGGCCGCCAGACGTGCGTTCTGACGGGCGCTTTCCTTGGAATAGTGGCCGGGCGCGTGCAGCGACTGATTGGCGTTGAAAATCGCCATGCTGGCAAGGTAGGTCGTCGAGACCGGCACGATGCCGAGATCGGAAAATTGCTGTTCCTGCCCCATGGTTAGCTGCATTTCCACCGGAGGCTGGGCAGAAAGGCCCTGGCTTTCGATGCCGAGATCCAGCGGCGGCAATTGTGAGGAAGACAGCATTCCGCCATCTATCTCGTCCTGCGTCACACCGCGAATGTCCGCGAACCATCCCGAATCGATGAAATTTCTGATGACGACGGACGCGAAGGCAAAAGCAGGGTTGCCCCACAGCAGCGTGTCTCCTTTTTCGCCGATATGTTCTCGAAACGGAAACGGGTCTTCGCGTCTGCGCGAAAATGGCTTGTGGGGGGAGCGCAGCAGGATACGCGGAGCGACGAGGCCGATGAAACGGCTATCATCACGGGCGCGCAGTGCGTTCCAACGAAGGCGGGATTTTTCCTGCTTCAGCCAAGAGAAATCATGGACGCGTGAAAGCTCCGAAAAATCTTCGAGCCCAACGGTGGATGGTGCGGCGCCGGCAATGAACGGGCAGAATGCCGCTGCCGCAACCATGCCGATCTGCGACAGCGTGGTGATGGCGTCCACGCCGTCCACATCGTCGGGTGAAAAACTGTAGTCGCCAACCATCATGCCGATGGGTTCGCCACCTGGCATTCCGAATTCGCGGTTATAGACAATCTCGAAAAGATGACTCTGGTCGAAGTCGGTGGCTCTTTCCATGCTGCGGGCAAGTTCACGCCAGCTGGCATTCAGGAGCTTGATCTTGACCTCCGGGCTGCGGCTGGCTTCACGCACCACCATCGCAAGGCCGCGCCATCTCGCTTCCATGGCCTTGAACTCGGCATGGTGGAGGATGGCATTGACCTGCCGGTTCAGCGCATCATCGATGAGAGCGATGAGCTGATCGGCCTGACTGCGAATGTCCGAAACGGACCTTTGCGGCATGAATGGGCTCCGGGCAAGAAGGCTGGGAAGGGGGCAGGACGCCCCCTCCGCTTGATCAGTTCTTGGTTGGAATACGAGCAACCATGCGCAAGGACGTGGTCAGCTCTTCCATCTGTAGCCACGGACGCATCCAGGCAACGGCATTGTAGGCGCCGGGCTTGCCAGGAATCTCCTGAACCGTGACCTTGGCATCGCGAAGCGGATATTTCGCCCGCGATTCTTCGCCCGCTTCGTCATTTGCGTTCACGTAGTTGGAAATCCAGCGGTTTAGCCAGACTTCGCAATCCGAAGCCTCCATGAAGGAACCGATCTTGTCGCGACCCATCACTTTCAGATAATGCGCAAAACGTGATGTCGCCATCATGTAAGGCAGGCGGGCAGAAACAGCGGCATTAGCGGTCGCTTCCGGGCGGTCGTAGAGCTTCGGCTTGTGCGCTGTCTGTGCACCGAAGAAAACGGCATAGTCCGTGTTCTTGTAGTGGCAAAGCGGCAGGAAGCCCAACTTGCCAAGCTCGGCGTCACGACGGTCGGTGATGCCGACTTCTGTCGGGCACTTCAGGTCCAGATCGCCATCGTCGCTGGAGAAGACATGCATCGGCAGGTTTTCGACCTTGCCACCATTTTCCGCCCCGCGAATGGCCGTGCACCAGCCATATTTGGCAAAAGCATCGGTCAGTTTTGTGCCCATGACATAGGCCGCATTCATCCAGCAGTACTGGTCGTGCGGCAGGTCGCCATTTGGCGAACCGTTGGTTTCATCATAGGCAAACTCATCAACCGGGTTTGTCTTCGGGCCATATGGCATTCGGGAAAGAACGCGGGGCAGGGCAAGCGTAACGAAGCGTGAATCGTCGCTCTCACGGAAACTACGCCACTTCGCGTATTCCACCGTGTCGAAAATCTTTTCGAGATCGCGGGGGCGTGCAAGATCGCGGTAATCGTCAAAGCCGAACATACGTGGGCTTGCGGCCGAGATGAACGGAGCAAATGCAGCCGCGGCAATTGACGAAGCGCCCTGCAGAAGCTGGACATCATCGAACGAGTTGTCGAATTCGTAGTCACCGATGATCGCACCCATCGGCTCGCCGCCAGGGGTTCCGAACTCGTCTTCGTAGATCGATTTGAACAGACGGGACTGGTCGAATTCAACGGCTTTCTCCAGATCGCGGCCCAATTCCCGTTTCGAAGCATTGAGAACGCGGATCTTGAGATTGACGCTGGTTTCGGAATTCTTGACGAGATAGTTGAGCCCGCGCCACGTGCCCTCGAGCTTGGTAAATTCGGGCGATTGCATGATCGCGGCCAGCTGGCCTGAAATGGCCTTGTCAATTTCGGCAATTGCCTGATTGAGCGTGACGGTCAGGTTGCGGTCGTATTTGACCGTTCCTTTCAGCGCCTGGTCGGTCAGCGTACGCAGCAGGTTCTGGGCGCGGTCCGGTTCAGTCTGGCGTGTGGCAGCGACAACTTTGGACAGCAGACCGCCATCCTGCTCGGTCGTTGTCTGTGCTTCATTCTTCAGCAGGCTCTCAGCGCTCATTTTTCAATCCTTCCAAATGCGGCATCTTGGCCGCTAGAACAGGTGAAGCCCCGTGCGCCGGGGCCGTTCAAAGATGAATTCCTGCGCGCCAGTTTATTGCGGCGCGCCATTTTTCTCTTTCAACTCGGACACCAGCTTGCCGAGGTCGGTCTTGTTCTGAAGGATATCTTCGAGGAGCCGCTCAAGGTCTTCCGAACGGTCTGCCTTCGACAGAAGGTCACGCAGTTCGTTGCGCGCATCGAGCAGGGATTTCAGGGCCGGAACCTGATCCACCACCGAGGCAGGGAGAAAATCATCCATGCTCTCGAACTTCAGGCTGACCTGAATGTCGGTGCCATCGTTCTGCAGGGTGTTGGGCACCGCGATGTTCAGCCCCGGTGTCATGCGGCGCATGACCTCATCGAAATTGTCCCGATCAATCTGAACGAATTTGCGTTCGCCAAACGGCTTCAAAGGCTGCGTCGGGTTGCCTGAGAAATCACCGAGAACGCCCACGACAAAGGGAAGCTCCTTGACGACCATCGCACCTTCGGTTTCGACTTCGTATTTGATGTGGACGCGGGGTTTGCGAACCCGTTCCAGCTTCTCGTGTACACTTGCCATTAAAACCTCCTTGATGCCCCCGGGGCATTGCTGACTGAAGTGAGGGAAAATGCCCCCGTAGTTTCTTTATTTTCCGGTATTCTCGCCGTTCGGTTTGATACCCGCCGCTGTGAGCACGGCGTTGCGTGCCTGCGCCTCGGGTAAAAGCTCTGCGAGCAGTTCTGAAAAATCCATGCGCCCCCTGCGAACCAGCGTTTCAATGGCCAGCGAGATTGGAGAATGCGGCTCCATCCGGCGGAAGTAACGCGCAACTGCAAGAAGAGTTTCAAACGCTTCGTCACGCGAAGCGATTTCTTCTGGATTTTTTACGACTGTTTTTTGAACCGTTGGCTGTGCCGCGTCGCTGCCTTCGTCCGCTATCCGTGCAATCTCCCCGGATTGTGCAGGGCTCTCGTCCCGCCCGCCGAGTGCTCTGATCGCGGCTGCCACCTCAATTAAAATATTCCGGATATTAGAGCTTGCAGGCGCATTCGGCCCGCATTTCTGCGACAGCAACGACGTGATGTCGTCGAATAGTGAGAGGCAGGCGTTGACGTCGGCCAGATGCGCGGACATGGCCGCCACACCCGCTTCGGAAGCCGCATTGTAGAGCTCTTCCTTGCGTTTCGTCTCGGACGATCGCTGCGCCAGCTGAAAATCCCAAAGCGTGTTTTCACCAAATTTCCCACCAGGAATGAGAGAGCTCAGACGCAGCGGCTGGATGAGCGTTCCTTCGCTGCCAATGCCGTTCAAGCCAGCAAAGGGTGCAAATCTTTCGTCGTCATCTTCGTCGCTTATCGAGTGAACTGAATCCCACTGGTTGTAAAATATATCATGTGTAACGCGGTAAACTTCTCGCAGCCCGGGAAAGCCTTTCAAACGTAGTTCTGCTTCAGCAAGCCATGCTAATATTTCGATATCGCGGCTTTCCGAATATATAATATGCAATCCGAGATTGCTGACCTCGGTCCAATTGTTGGAAACACGTAGAACTTCTTGTGGTGAGACAGTACGTTCTTCAGCTCTTGCTTGGTTACGCTCATCCTTAATTTTATAATATAGTTCACGTGTTCTTTGGTTTGCGCGAATATTTTCTCCACAGTCGCCAAGATATTCTATTGAAGCAATGTCTTTTGTGAGTTCCAAAGCGAGTTTATCCCTCATAAAGCGTGTTGGTGAAGTGTCTGTTACTTCCGTTACGTAAGGTTATTCACTAACCAGACTTATGGAAAATGAGGCATAATTGTGGCGACTTGCTTTTAAACTCGTCAAATAAAAAAGCAACTTTTGGCTGGACAAGATAGTTTTAGCAACCTAACTATGCCACGTCACGTTGTGGAATGATCCAAACCGGAGGCTCGCTGCATGTCGCAAATCGATCTCAATCGCCTGGTGGAAGCGCTTGAGCCTGAGCTGCGTGTCTCCCTTGAGGAGGCTGCATCCATCGCAGCGAGGCGTGGACACCAGTTCGTAGATATTTCTCACTGGTTGTGTGCAGTTGTGGAAACTGGCAGCCATGCTGACATTCTCAAACAACTTCAGATACCTCTCGACAAATTTCACGCCGAAATCGACCGCGCGCTTGATGAGGCGGCAGTAGGAGACGGCGAGGCTCTTGCGCTTTCCCAGAACGTGTTGACCGCGGGTCGTGAGGCCTGGTTGCTGGCTTCCCTCCAGGATGGCCACCCAAGGATTTCCTTGCTCCATCTTTTGCTTTCACTGGACGAAGACGCGTCACTACGCAGCATGGTTCGCGCAGCGTTTCCCTCCCTGAAACTCATGGATCGCGGTGCTCTCGAACGTTTGCGAGGCGAAATCGGCGCACAATCAGCAGAAAATGGGAGCGATCTCGTCACTGCCGCCAAGAGTAAGGACCAAAACGATTTCTTGCGGCTCTATACGCAGGACATGACAGAAGAAGCACGCGCTGGAAAGCTCGATCCTGTCATCGGCCGTGACGATGAGCTACGTCAGATGGTGGATATCCTGACGCGTCGGCGTCAGAACAATCCCATCCTTGTGGGTGAGGCGGGTGTCGGCAAGACGGCGGTGGCCGAGGCGCTGGCGCTTGAAATTGTGTCAGGCAATGTGCCGGAAAAGTTGAGATCCGTTCGGCTCTTGAGCCTCGATCTTTCACTTCTTCAGGCTGGTGCGGGGGTCAAGGGCGAGTTCGAGCGGCGTCTGCACGGCGTGATCGACGCGGTCAAACGTTCAGCCGACCCGATCATCCTTTTTATCGATGAAGCCCACGGTCTCGTAGGTGCCGGTGGCGCCAGCGGGCAGGGTGACGCCGCCAATATTCTCAAGCCGGCTCTTGCCAGAGGTGAAGTCCGCACCGTCGCGGCAACGACGTGGAGCGAATATAAAAAATACTTCGAGAAAGACGCAGCGCTGACCCGGCGGTTTCAGCCGGTGCACGTGCGTGAGCCCGATGAGGCAACAGCAATTCGGATGTTGCGCGGCGTAGCCGATAGCTTCGTTGAGCACCACGGCGTAACCATTCGCGACGAGGCCATAGTCGCAGCCGTTCAGCTTTCCGCTCGCTACATGCCTTCGCGGCAACTGCCGGACAAGGCGGTCAGTCTTCTCGATACGGCGTCTGCGGCCGTTTCCCTCGCCCGCCAGACCTTGCCCGAAAAGCTGCGTTCGATGGAAAATGAGCGTAGATTGCTGACGACCGAGCTTGATTGGCTGGTGCGCGAACCTTCCAGTGAAGAGCAGATTGCCCGTGTCGATGCCATCAAGACTGAAATCGGAAATCTGGATACGGCCATCGAGGGACTGCGCGCGCGTTATGACGCTGAGATCAGCGCACTTGCTGAGCAAGAAAACGGCAAGGCTCAATTGTCGGAGGCCACACGCGGCAAGAAGCGGAAGCCGCTGGCGATTGCTCCGGATAACAGCGACGAGAAGTTGGTCCCGACCGTCGTAGACCGCGAGATGATAGCGGCGGTTGTCTCACGCTGGACTGGAATTCCGCTCGGCAAGCTTCTGGCCGACCAAATCGAAAGCGCGAAGTCGCTCGATCATCGCATGAAGCAAAGAGTAATCGGACAAGACTGGGCGATCGACCGCATTGCCGATGCCATGCGTGCCGCCCGCGCAGGCCTCTCCGACCCGCGCCGTCCACCTGCCGTATTCCTGCTGGTTGGCATGTCCGGGACGGGAAAGACGGAAACTGCTCTTTCGTTGGCGGATTTGCTTTACGGCGGTAACAGCCATCTGACCACGATCAACATGTCCGAGTTCAAGGAAGAGCATAAGGTTTCGCTGCTCCTCGGTTCGCCACCCGGTTACGTGGGATATGGCGAAGGCGGCGTTTTGACGGAAGCTGTCCGCCGCCGACCGTTTGGCGTCCTGTTGCTTGACGAAATCGATAAGGCCCATCCTGGCGTGCAGGATATATTTTATCAGGTTTTCGACAAGGGCATGTTGAAGGACGGCGAGGGCCGCGACATCGACTTCAAGAACACCACCATTTTCATGACTGCCAACACGGGATCCGAACTTCTGACGGCGCTGGCCGCAGATCCGGACACGATGCCCGATGCCGAGGCTTTGGAAGCTATGCTGATGCCGGAGCTGACGAAGCAGTTCAAGCCAGCATTTTTGGGTCGGACGGTGATCCTCCCCTTCATGCCTCTTGGTGCGGAACAGCTCTCGCGCATCGTGGATATGCAGATCGCTAAAGTCAGCGAGCGCGTCCATGACGCCTATGGCACGGAACTCGTTCTTTCCGATGCTGCGCGGCAGGCGCTGGTTGGCCGCGCAGGGTCTAGCGAAATTGGCGCACGCGCCATCGAAATCATGATCGGCAGGGATCTGTTGCCGCCACTCTCCAGCTTTTTCCTCGAGAAGGTCATTGCTGGCGAAAAGGTGAAAAACATCACGGTCGATTTTGATGAACGCGGTTTCGGCATTCGTGTCGGAGCGGCTGGGGAGACTGACGAATTCGCAGCAGCCGCCAAGGGTGCCGTGGATAAGGTTGCCGCGTCGGATGGGGTGTCCCGACGCATGCGGCAGTAGTGGAAAGGCAAACACGGCCTCGGAGCAAGAGGTCTTTCATCAGCTACAGGAGCTTACAGTATGCCAATTTATTTGCAGATCGACGGTATTCAGGGTGACGCGACCCATGAGGAACACCGCAAATGGATGGATATCGAGGCCATTCATTGGAATGTTTCGCGCAACATGAACACGTCTGCGGGTTCTGCTGCAAACCGTGAAGCCTCCGAACCGACTATTTCGGAAGTCATTTTGACGAAGGTAAGCGACTCGTCCTCCACCAAGCTCTTCAGCGAGGCGTGCTCTGGCCGCCAGGGCAAGCTTGCCACCATTCACCTCGTTACCACGGGTGATCCAGGCAACACCTACATCCAGTACCTGCTGACGAACACGCTGATCGCCAGCTATTCTGTCGACTCCAGTGGCGACCGCCCGGTTGAGACAATCAAGCTCAACTTCACCAAGATGGAAGTCAAGTACACGCCAGCTGACGAGAACAACACGCAGCAGGCTCCAATGATCGCCTCCTACGATCTTGCCACCACCAAGGCTGGCTAACAGGCTTCATCCGGCGCCTCGTTATCGGGGCGCCGGAGTTCATTCCTCGCATATCGGCCACCGGCCAATCGGGAATGCCTTTAGTCATAAATTTTGCCCCTCAGTGTGGCTTGTTACTGGGAGAAATTACCGATGCCCAATTTCGCTGTCTCTACCGATTCATTTACCGTACGCCCGGTGCGGGAAGATGAGGTCGTTCCCGTCAAACGCATGGGGCGTGGGCCTGACCTGTCCTATTTGACGCAGGCGGATGGACCACGACAACTCAATTCTCGCATGGCTGTTGGCGGCGCCGTCGCTGCCGTTTTCAGTCAGATATCGGGCGGGGTGAACGAATACTCGCTATCAGTCTGGCTGAAAAAATGGCTGAAGGCGAATGATGCCAAGATCAAGCAGGCCATGCTTGAGAAGGGGCACTCCGCATTCGCGGTGCAGGTCAATTACGCTGTTGGAAATTCTTTCGGCAACCAGATGTTCATGTCTCGAGACATCTACCTACTCGGCACGGCCCCATCCGCGAAAGAGATCGGCACGGTGCTCACGCCTGAGCTGATGTTCGGCCCCAAGATCGATGACGTCCCCAACAATGCGACGAAATTCAAATACGCATACCTCGTCGGTGAACGTCTCTAATCGGCAATTGAGCGACAGAACCAATGCGAGCTCGATGCAAACAATGACGGAGAAATCCGTGACTGTCGTTCAACTTTGCATTTCAGTGCGGTAGCGAAAGATAGACCATGACCGAGCAGCCATCGTCATCCGATTTCATCCAGGCCAGCCGCGTTTTGAAGGTAAAGTCGCCCTTGGGCGAAGACCAGTTGCTGCCCGAGCGGATGGTGATCAATGAAGGCGTGTCTCAACTCTTTGAAATACAGCTGAGCGTCCGCGCCAAGAAGGAGGCGGTGAAGCCAGAAGAGCTGATCGGACGTCTGGTCGATGTATCAATCGAGGTGAGCCAAGGTGATGGCGAAGAGGGTAGCGGCATCCGCCGCCCCTTCAACGGCTTGGTGACAGACCTGCATGAAGGCCCACCGATCACCCGCGGCCTTCGCTCCTATGCTATGACCATCCGCCCGCAAATGTGGCTTTTGTCGCGCCGCTCCGATTGCCGCATCTGGATGGACAAGACATCGGTCGATATCGTCGAAACGCTGTTTTCCGAACACGGCATTCCGGCGCCGGATACATCGGGCATCATCAAGGTTCCACCACCGAAGCACTACAGCGTCCAGTTCAACGAGACGGACTTGAACTATCTGCTACGCCGTTTCGAAGAGGACGGACTGTTCTACTGGTTTTCCCACGAAGACGGTTCTCACAAGCTGCATGTGGCCGATACCGCCAATGGCTGGCTCGGACCCTCGCCATCCGCTCAAGGCGAAGGTAGGGTGCGGCTGGCACAGGGCTCGTCAGATCGCAACCACATCAATGACTGGGCACGCCGCTTTTCCTATGTGCCCGGCCAGCGCGCCGGTGCTGACTGGAATTTCGAGACACCTGGCATGGTGCCAAGCAATATGACGCCATCACTGGTGCAGATGCCGGACGCGACCAAGCGTGAGCTTTACGAATACCCCGCCCGTATCAAGACCGTGGAAGAGGCAGAGCGCGCCCAAAAGCTGCGAGCCCAATCCATTGAGGCGGATCACGACCGCGTTTTCGGCGGATCGACGTCTCGCATTTTGGAAGCTGGTCGTCGCTTCACCCCATATGAGGTGGCCCATCCCGAGCATGAATATGAAGAACACGTCATCATAAAAGCAAGCCACACTATTGTGGATCGCTCCTATGAGACCAACAGCAACGAACCGGAATACCGCAACACCTTCGAGGCCATCCCCGCCCGCGTTCCGCTCACTCCGCACCGCACCACCAAGCGCCCGAAGATCGAAGGCACGCAGGTTGCCATAGTTGCAGGTCCTGAGGGCGAAGAAATCCACCCGGATCAATATGGTCGCATCAAGCTGTGGTTCCCGTGGGACCGCAAGGCAAAGAAGGATGGGACGGATACGTGCTGGGTGCGGGTTAGTCAGGCATGGGGTGGCGGGACATGGGGTGCGCAGGTCATCCCCCGCATCGGCATGGAGGTGATGGTCGCCTTTGTGGACGGTGATCCAGACAGACCGCTGGTGACAGGTGTCGTGAATAACCCGAAAAATTCGGTGCCCTACGACCTTCCCGCCAACAAGACCCGCATGGTTTTGCGCTCCAATACCCATAAGGGCGATGGCTTCAACGAAATCACGTTTGAGGACGAAGCAGGCAAGGAGAACCAGTTCTTCCATGCCCAGAAGGACCAGACCACGCGTGTTCTGAACGACCGTACCAAACGCGTCGACCGACACGAGGTGGCCTCCGTCGGTGGCAACCGCGCCGTTGAAGTGTCTGGCAACCAGAAGCATGAGATCGGCGGATCGGTGAACACCGTCGTCGGTGGCACAGGGCCGATGGCCATGATGGCCATGGCGGGAGTGCAGGCGTTATCAGGCCAGACGGCTGGTCTTCTCAGTCAAGCCGCCCAATTCGCTGGCGGCGGTGGACCCGGCATTGCTGCCTTCGCAACCACGCTTGCGTCATCAGCACTCGGCTTTCTCGGCGCTGGCGGCATGTCGTCACGCGAGGGCGTGGTGTCAGGCCCCAGCCCGCGTTCCGATGCAGGCACGGCGCTTGCTGGTTCCGGTACGGGTGTGGGTGCCGACGCTTCCGGTCTTTTCCCGCTCCCCGGCATCATGAACACCATTATTGGTGCGTTTCAGTCCACGTCAGTGGGCGTTGCAAAGGCTGAGCAGATCGGCGTCAGCAAGGTGACTAACATCGGGCAGACCGAAGTGCGGCAAGTTGGAAAACAACAGAACCTGACCATCGGCAAAGAGCAGTTCGTCGAGATCGGAACAGGCCAATACACCCGTGTCGGCGAGAAGATCACCGTCAATGTCGGCAAGCTCTACAATCTCGTCTCCGAGGAGAAATACCATGGAGAGGCAAAGGTCTGGGAGATTTTTGCAGATGACGAAATCAGACTTTCGACGCCAGGTGGTTATATCTCCCTAACGAAAAGCGGAATCAAGTTATTTGCATTGAAGATTGATATTGAGGGCAACCAGATTAACTTTAAAAAAGGCGGCCCAGGTGACAGCGGCTCCTGCTTGAAGTCGATGTCGAAGAATTCCACGCCGTTTGTGAGGATTTGATTATGACCGACACACCCACAATCGATCTGCCAAATCCTAACGAAACCGCCGAACTAACGAGACAAGCCACAGACGCGATGACGGGAGTGGTCTCCGCTGTACTGGATGGGGGTGCATTTGATAATCTTCCACGCATGCTTCAGGAAGAAGGCATAGGCGCGCGTTCCTTGTTTCTTGAAGGTGCATCTGCCGATTTCCGCTTGGCAGGACCATGGTTGGTCAATCTTGAGGCTCTTCCAGTTCGGTCCTACATCGGCTGGTTGGACTCAAAAAATGCGTGCGCTGTCTATTGGTCTTGTCCGGGTGGCGATGACACGCTTTATCGGCATCTGCGCACCCTCAATGAGGTTATGATCCCGCTGGAGCAAACTGGAGCCTATCCGCAAAGCACAAGTTCACAACAGTATGAGCGTGTGCTGTTTCGTCACTGGGATCCTAATGTCCTCGGCGCTCTACTCCCAATCTTGACACGACCCCAGCTTGCTCGATTTCTGGGCCCTGCAGACTGCGTCGTGTTGAATGCGCCGGACTATGGTGGCGTTAAGCGGGTGAAAGCTCCGCCGGATTTACCTGCGCCTCCACCGGGTCCGCTTCGCATTGAGCAAGAGCAAATTGAAAAGCTAAAAACCGCGATGCTTCATTCCTCTCGGCTGAGAATAGCCCGGTTTTTAAAGTCAAATCCGCCTCCGCATTTTACCGGCCTGAACGACGATTTCTTCTGGGGCGCTACGCTTGCAAGTGAGGCCTCGGCTGATGACCTCGGCATAAAAACTGAGCGCGGCCGCGCACGGTGGGCATCTGTAATGGTGCTTTCGGACGGCAAGGCTGCAGAGCTACCAGAGGTTAGAAGCTTCCTTCAAGAAAAAGGAGCCACACCAGATAATCAGGTAAAGGCGTTGATAGGATATACCGCCGATGCGTTGCGCTCTGGGACTGTGACGGGTGTCGCACTATGAGCACGACGACGACCGTGCTGGGAACTGGCGGCAAAATTGGTGGTAGCATACTGGGAGGCGCTATTGGTAGCGTTTTTGGCCCCGTTGGAACATGGGTCGGTCGCTATCTTGGTGGAGTGGCCGGTCGCGCGGCCGCAGAAGCGTTGGCCAGCTACATGGAGGACGCAAACGAAGATGCAGAAAAGAAAACAAAGGATGAGGCTCCCGCCGTAGCATGTGCAGACTGTGAGCCTCCGAACCGACGCCACGACCCATGCCGGACGAAAGGTAAAGATCCAACGAAAGAGAACAATACTGTATGGGACCCAGAAATTGCGTCTGATGTCAGAAATGACATAAATGAAATCAAGAGTGGAAGCATTCCACGCCAATCTGGATCGTACACAGTTAACGGGCGGACCTACGGCACCCACGGGAAATCATTGTTTCCTCAATCGGGATCAGGATTTGTAAACCTCAGCAGGTTCGAGCATCAGTTCTTAAAGCAACTAAATTCCGTCGGATATGACGGGGGAATGAAGTTTGCGAACAACCTTCAACAAAAAGGCCTGATGAGCCAAGAAGAAATTAATAGAGTCCTTGAACTCTGGCGAAAGTGTGGAATGGTGTGAGGGTGGAATTATGACAAAGCCGTATGGCGTTGATATTTATATTTCGAGAGATATCGATCTTACTGACGCAAAGCTAGCAGTATCTGAGGTGCTGAGACTCCCCGTGGACAACATCTGGGACGGCGACGCTGTGGCTATCGGCGAAATGCTTGATGATGGCGTCCCGGATTCATGGGCTGTTTTCTGGAAAACGGGAAATATCGATTTTCCGATCAAGTTCGACATTGAAGCCATCGATGGACGAGATCCAAGACTCGCAATTGGTGATCTACGTCGCGCCTTGAATGGCGATATCGCGATCCCTGATGATTCAAGCGAAAATCCTTTTGCAATGATCCTGTTTAAGGAAAATGGGACAATTGAAAAGACGTTCATGGACGAGGCTTAGAGTCATGTCGCCAAGGAGATTACAATGGCTTTCGAGACAGATGCATCGGGGAGACTGGCGCTAGGTGGTATCCATGACAGCGTGATAGCTGACCTTACATTGAGTGGTGCGACAAAAACTCTTTTGTTCAGACTCAATTCTGAGGGCGTGACCACGATCATCAAAACGTCCAGCCTGCATATGCTAAACATGTCTGGCCTATGGGAAGGCTCGATCGTTTCAAACGTGTTCGTATGGGATTTCAATAGGGTTCCGGATCGGTACATTTCTGATTCCGAAGTAGGTTGGTCGCACCTGTTCGAAGGAAGGATCAGTGATCGAGCGGAAGTCGATGCTCAGATTGCCCGATACCAAAGCCGCATGAGCACTGGGAAGCTAGTTTCAATCGGTTGCAGCTATGGCGGTAACATCTCGTTCCTTTGCGAAGACGCGCTAATAGAACAGCAATCTGACGGGCGAAAAGAAGAGCGAATTCAATCCCTAAACCGTACTGTCTGAACTCCGGAACCTGCCTCGTTCGAGATTTACCGATTTGGAAAACAAGATCATGGATGTTTCTTATCCCCTTGACCCAGTCAAAAAAATTGACCGCCAAAAATCTCGACAATCCAGATGTAAAAATCCTGACATCGAAAAAAAACAGGATGCGTTTAACATAAGTAATCTGGGTGCTGCGACATGAGCGCCGTGGCTGGAACGATAGGCCAAGCAGGAGGGCAACTTGCTGGCGGCGCACTCGGTGGCGTTATCGGGGGAGTATTCGGTGGCCCAGTTGGGGCTTGGATTGGTCGCGCGGTAGGGTCAAGGGTTGGCGGTTACGCGGGGCGTGCGGCTGCAGAAGCGTTAGCAAGTTATATGGAGGATGCAGACACGGCAGCTGAGGCTGACACCCACGATCAGGCCGCAGCGAAACCCTGTGTAGATTGTGGTGAGATCGATTGCTTCAAACCTCCAAAAGGCTCGACGCCTGATGAGATCAAAGAATTTAAGCGACAACTCGAAGAGCAGCGTGATGCGATAAACAATATTCCGCCCGACCAACTTATCAAAAATATGGATAATTACGAGAAAATTGGTCGCGGTGCGCAGGACGCACTAGATCGAGCTAACGCTCGTGAAGCGTGGATCAGAAATAGAGCGACTGAAATACTAAAGCAAGACAGCAAAATGACTAGAGACGCTGCAAGAACTGCCGCCGCAAACGATATTAAGACGATGGACGTGATCCATACTCCGGATCTTTCTGCGGGCGGTACTGGGCGAATTTCACCAGACAATGGTGGTATGGGTCCGCGGTCAGCAAATCGCTCGATAGGCTCGCAATGGTCCAAAGCCGCAAAGGGTTCTGATAAAACCCGATTACAACAACTTAAGGACCACGCGAACAAGGCGAAAGAGAAAGGTCAAAAAACCAACGCAGATCTAAAAATATGTGAGGACGAAAAAACGCCCAGCTCAAATAATCAGTCTGGTGGTTCAAAGAGCGACGCCGGTAATGGGCAGGGTAGCCCCGACGGCGTACCGATGTCATAGTATTTCGGCAATTCTTATTATGTGGAGGTTCCGTGAAAGATTATCAGACCAGACTAGCCTCGATTGTGGCTGATTATGGCGCCCCGCAAGGCGGCGAAGCCATTAATGCCGAAGATTATCGCGGGAAAGTCCCAGACGCGATGTTGGAATTCTGGCAACACAACGGAGTAGGCGTCGTTCTAGATGGATATTTCCAGTTTTGTGATCCGAACCGATATCGCGGTGTTTTAAGACTGGTATTCGATAACGACCCTGACATTCGTGCCGACCAAACATATGCTCTTGGTTTTGGCTCTTTTGGGACAATCATTGCCTGGAATGAGACGTACCAAGACGTAATTATCGATCTCGTGAAAAGCCGGGTTTCGTGTCCAGCCCTTGTCAGTGGAAAATTCCATGATCCAGACCTTTCTGTAACTAGCCAACTGATGATGCTCGATGATCCGAGTTTTGACGAATATGATTCAGACGTGAAAAAATTGTTCAAACGAGCACGTTCAAAATTGGGCAAGCTAGGGGTAGACCAAATTTACGGCTTCAGGCCTGTTCTTGCACTAGGCGGCAACCGAGATCTGACTAGCCTTTCAATATATGACGCAGTTCCGCACATGGCGATTTTGGCACAAGCACATGAATTTCAGCTTATGGATGATGCAGCATATCCTCCCCAGCCGGTTCGTTCCATCGGAGGATGATGCTAACATCTTTCAAGTGTCTTTTCAGTGCTCTTAACCTCAGAGCGCGCTGTTGGATTAAGCATTAGGAGAGTTCGATATGGTTTCTCGCCCGGTCACGTTGAAGGGTCAGATGCATGTGTGTCCAATGGTTGATCCTGGACCAAAACCGCATATTGGAGGCCCGGTCACATCGACGCAGCAGAACTTCGTGACCGTCGAGGGCGTGCCGGTAGCTACCGTCGGAGATAGCTTACTCTGCACTGGCGTTCCCACCACCTCTGATAAAATAACAAGTGGGTCTTCCGTGGCCAGCATAGAGGGCAAAAAGGTTGCCCGAATGGGCGATTCCTGTGCGCATGGAGGAAAACTGGTGCAAGGAGTTTCTTGGCTTACCTTTGAGTAACTGTCCTTTAGCGGCAAGCGCGCTCGATCAGCCAGCTCCAGATGAGCGAACCATCGCCCGGCAGGTGATGTTTACACCGCTGAGAGGGGCGGGCGTGTAAAGCCATCGGCTTTTGCCGGATGACGATCCGTTACGAAACCAGGCCAAGGAATTATCATGACCTTCTTAAGCGAATGACGGCGCTGGCGCATGAGCGCCGCCGTTTTGGATATGGACGCCTTCTTGTGCTGCTTAGACGCGAGGGCCACCTTGTGAACCACAAGAAACACTTCGCCCTCTATCGGGAAGAAAAGCTGACGATATGAACCTCGCCGGGTTTGCCGGAGGCCATTTTGTTTAAGTATGCAGCCATGGCTGGTTCGTAGAGCATAGCGTAAAAGCGCTCTTCAGCTTCGGCTGGCGGTATGTTTCCTCTGGGCTCCAGAGACGCCGATGGTTGAACCAGTCGACCCATTCCAGTGTGGCAAATTCTACTGTCTCGAAAGTACTTCATGGTCCGTGCCGATGAATGACCTCAGCCTTGTAAAGCCCGTTGATCGTCTCGGCGACGGAATTGTCATAAATGTCGCCGGCGCTTCAGACAGACGGCTCGATGCCAGCTTCTGACAATCGCTTGGAATACCGAAACGACACGTATTGCACACCTCTGTCCGGGTGATACACGAGGCTGCCGTCATCAGCGCGACGTCGATCATGAAGTGCCTCGGCAAGGGCATCGAGGACGAAGCCTGCATGGGCAGTCCGACTCGCCCGCCAGCCGAAGATGCGACGAGCGAAGACGTCGATGACATCAGCGCAAATGCGCAGCATCTGTCGCGTGGTCACGTAGACGAAGCCCTGCCAGATGGCGACATAGGTGAAGTCCGAAACCCATAACCTGTTTGGTGCTGGGGCTTTGAACTGGTGGTTCACCGGGTAGTGCGGGCTCGGGTCGGACTTATCTTAGAACATCGTGCGGATCGGCTTTCCTCTAATGATACCCTGCTGGCTCATTGACCTCATAAGCCTGGCGACACTGCAGCGGGCGACGCCAAAGCCCTCCCGCTTCAATCGCCGCCAGACCTACGAACGCATAGACGTTGAAGTTCTATTCGAAGACACGCGTATCTCGATCTTCAGACTGATATCGCTGCGGGCGAGGATCGACAGGCGATCCGCGTCCAGTCGCTTGGAGACATTCTCGTCGTAGGTTGACGGGGCGATCGGCAGCAGTCTGCAGATCGGCCCGACCCCGAACACACCACGGTGTTCGTCGATGAACGAAATCATTATTTGAAGGGGGGCGAGCTCCACCATGGCGAAATAGGCTGAAGCTTTGTGCACAATCTCGTTGGCCTGGCGAAGTTCTCGATTCTCCCGCTCAAGAGCCCTCATCTTCTCGGCGACATCACTCGGCAGGCCTTGCTAGGCTTCATGATCCAGCACCATACGAATGCCACGTTGACGGACTTCAGGTGAAAATTTGTCGTCTTGCTCATGATGGCTCCACTTTCTCAGAACTTGGAGCTTCCGGCAAACCCGGTGCGGTTCACTCAGCCTCAGACCCTGATTTTCGAGTTTGATCGCATGAAGGCGGTCCTGCTCTTCCATGACCTAGTCGGTTAAGTCGGTCACCTGCATCGTCTTCATGAGATATTGCACCTCGGCCTGCAGCTTGGCGATGATGATATCTCCCTTGTTTTTGGGCCGTCGTTTTTTCCTCTGGTCCGAGGGTATGACCAAATGGCCGGGCGAGGCGGCTGGCTAGGAGCCGGCAGATTGTCGCAGCCTGTCGAGTGGAGACCCTACCAAGATTTAGACGGATTAAATGCCGAGGATTGAAACGAGGTTCTGGGAAATTCGCCGCTGAAATCTGAAGCCGTTGCCGTGACGTGTGTAATAAGTGGAAAGCCCGGGTACAAAGAAAGGTGCGGACCCAATCCGGAGTTTTTGAAAATTGCATGAAATCAATGGCGCAAATTTTTGGCGGAGAGGGTGGGATTCGAACCCACGATACCCTTGCAGGTATGCCGCATTTCGAGTGCGGTGCATTCGACCACTCTGCCACCTCTCCGCGGGCACGAACTGTGAGGTTCGTGCGGGCGTTCTCTTAACCAGCAATGTGCGGGTGCGCAAGGGGCTAAATGCTGTTTGCTGCTTCTGCACCGAAAGTTTTTAAGAGTTTTGTGACGGCGCGAAGTGGCGGGTTGTTGGTGCTTGCCCGATGTGTCCTCAAAAATGAATGCGGAACCAATTTTCTCGTCGTGTTGTTTGCCTTGGGATGAAAATGCGAGGGCAGGATGCGCGCGGACGCGGAGACTATTGGCAATTCCGGACTTCGGTTCTGGTCCACCAGATATGGAGATTCGCCGGTTATAGGAACGGCCATTCACGACGGGCATGACGTCAGGGGTGATGTAGCCGGTCTTATGGCGCTGTCAGATGGTGAGCGTTTGAGGGAAGAGGATCCATTTACCGCTGAGATGGTTTCCGGACTTTGCAATCAGATCATAGTCCACAGGTCGAGATTTGAAATCGATCTTAACCGCCAGAGCGACAAGGCAATCTACCTGGATCCCGACCAGGCATGGGGCCTTAATGTGTGGCGGGAGCAGCCTTCGGATACAGCTCTGGGCAAATCGCTGAATTTTCACCAAGACTACTATGCGATGCTCGAGCAGACTCTGCGGAACATGGAAAAGCGGCATGGCGCCTTCGTTGTGCTCGACGTCCATAGTTATAATCATCGAAGAGCAGGGCCAGACGGCCCGGCAACGCCACAGGATAAGGCTCCGGACGTTAATATCGGCACGTCTTCAATGGACCGAGAGAGGTGGGGCGATATCATCGATGTCGTCATCGAACATTTTCGAGAAGTTGAGGTAAACGGGCGTCCATTGGATGTGCGGGAGAACGTAGCCTTTCAGGGTAAGGGAGAACAAACGCGCTTCGTACACGAGCGTTTCCCGGAAAACGGATGTGCGGTGGCCATCGAGTTCAAGAAAATTTTCATGGATGAGTGGACAGGTGAACCTGACCAGCTGGTCATAGATCAAAGACGTGACGCCATCACCTCACTGGAACAGGTTCTGACAGATGTCCTGAGGAGGCGGCAATGAAGCTGTCGCCAGTCAGCAGACAAGACGCTGAACAAGACCTTCTGGACATGGTCAAGACTTGTCTCGAATCCGGAAAGGCTGTCCGGCAGGATGTAGGTGCCGATGGCCGGCTGCACATAGACAGGCCATTGCCATTTTTGTGCGTTCATCTGACAAAGGGCGAAAAGAATCTAGCAGCTCGTGACATCGCCGCAGCACACGCATCATACCTGATTGCGGCTGATATCGAAGAAGCGCTACCGATTATCGATGCAGTCGGGCAGGAGATGGTAAAACGCTTCGGTGATTTTATCGTTCTTGATGTGGATGAACTTGAACATGACATCCTTCTCGCGGACGATTCACCTTTCTTGCCGCATTACGAAGTGAAGGTTTCTTCCAGTTCGCACGGGCCCGCGCTCAATGCGAAAAGCGTGTTTATTAAAGCTGTCTGCGATGCCGAGATACGGTTTAGGACCCCTAGGATCACCTCTCCCTCCAGCGAAGGGGAGGTGCTATGGGGAGCGCCGAAAAATGCGCTGTGTTTCCCATGGCTGAGTGTCCGCTTCGCTCCGATCTATCGCCAGCCGGAATCCGGTGCAGATTATCCGGGCTTGCGCGAAACGATGATTGCAGATCTGTTTGATGCCGGGCTCAGGGCTTTCTCTGCCTTTGCCAATGACGCGACATCAATCAAGGTTTCATCTCACCGGGCGCTGGGCCGTAAAGCCTTTGTCGATGCGGTGAAGCGCGCTGACCGCTCTATAGACGACATCGCCGCATCATTTGATTTCCTCCTGTCCGTTACGCCAATCAATGCGCGCCACGCCTTCAAGGAATTTCAGGAGAGTGATTTCCAGCGCGCACCGAATTTCCTTTATCGTCCTCTTGGGGTGGACGTTGAGGAGCAGAAACGCAAGCTTTACTCTGTCGCATTCGAGCATCTCGAAGACCCCGTGCTCTATCACCTCTACCGAGAAAAGCAGCAGGAGATCGATCTTCAACTCACGATGCTTGCCAATCTGCATAATCCAAAATTTCAGGATTTCAGCCGCGCACTTTATGGCGCTGTGGAACCGGAGTTGCTCTCACTTGCCGAGGACGTGCTGGCGAGGTGTCCGCCGCCCGTTCAAGAAGCGGTTGCTACCGCCGACTGTTACCATGTTGCCAACAGAGCGCGCGATATGGTCGCCGCCTACCATGAGCAGAGTGCGGAGTTCGATGCTCGAGTGGAAATCAGAGATGATTTGCCGCCGGGGCTGATGGTCAGCGGGAACAAGCTTTTCGTTTCACGTCACACGGTTATGGAAGAGCGTCGTGTAGACGCGCTTCTCCACCACGAGATAGGTGTTCATCTGCTGACTTACTTCAATGGTTCGGCGCAGGGGCTGCGCCTCTTCCGCTCGGGCCTTTCCGGTTACGAAGGCGTGCAGGAAGGGCTTGCCGTACTGGCCGAGCATCTCGTCGGCGGCATGACGCGTGAACGGTTGAGGCTGGTTGCGGGACGCGTCGTCGGTTGCGCCGCCATGCTTGATGGCGCAAGTTTCGTAGATACCTTCCGCATCATGACTGACAGGTTAGGGTTTGATAAGGCCGGTGCTTTTAACTCGGTACTGCGGATTTTCCGCGGTGGCGGTCTATCGAAAGATGCGATCTATCTGAGAGGACTGAACGAAATCATCCAACATCTGCGCAACGGTGGCGCGCTTGAGCCTTTCTGGATGGGAAAGATTTCTGCCGCGCATTTTCCGGTAATGCAGGAGCTTACCTTAAGGGGACTACTTCGTCCCCCGAGCATCAGCCCAGGTTTTTTGGCGCCAGCAAGCGCCCAGAAGCGGCTTGAAAAAATACGATCAGGATTACCCATAGCCGAAATGGCAACATTGTAAGGGAGGACACATGCGTCTCGCATTTTTCGTCAATTCAATTGAGGGCGAGCAGCCAACCTTTGCGACCGGACTGTTGGCGATGGCTGCGCTTAACCGCGGACATGAGGTGGTCTATTTGACACCGAGCGATTTCACCTTAAGGCCCGACGATAGCCTTGTGGTGCATGGCCTTGTCCTGCCACGTCAAAAATACAAAAAGATCGAAAATTTTCACGCTGTCCTGCAGGAAAAGAAACTCGATAGAGAGACAATCAATATCGAAGACATCGATGCTCTGATGTTGCGAAACGACCCGTCGCTCGACCAGACGGCACGGCCATGGGCGGTGAATTCCGGCATATTGTTCGGGCGGCTTGCAGAACAGCGCGGTGTCGTGGTCCTGAACGATCCCGAAGGCTTGGCCCTTGCACAGAACAAGCTCTATTTCCAAAGTTTTCCAGAAATCGTTCGGCCGACAACGCTCATCTCTCGCAATGTCGATGAAATCCGCGCTTTTGCTGATGCGCATCCCAAGGGCGTCATCGTCAAGCCGCTGCAGGGTTCGGGAGGCAAGAATGTCTTCAAGATCGGCTCAAGCAAGGAAACCAATCTCAACCAGATTTTCGAGGCTGTGAGCGTAGAGGGTTATCTGATTGCGCAGGCGTACCTGCCTGCGGCCAAGGATGGCGATATTCGGTTCTTCATGATGAACGGCGAGCCATTGATGCGCGATGGCAAATACGCCGCGCTTCGTCGTGTGCCAGCGAAAGGTGACTTGAGGTCGAATATTCACGCCAGTGGCACGGCGGAAGCCGTTGACGTAACCGACGATGTCATCGCGCTGGCAGAGATGATGCGGCCAAAACTTGTCGAGGACGGCATGTTCCTCGTCGGTCTGGACATCGTTGGTGACAAGATACTTGAAGTCAATGTATTCTCGCCGGGTGGCCTTTCGCATATCCGCGACCTGACGAAAGTGGACTTTACCGATACGGTCATTGAAGCAATCGAGAAAAAAGTCACCATGCAGGCGGCTTCTTCCGGCATGTTGAACAACCGTTTGTTGGCGACCCTATAAAGGTCGCCAACCATCAAACCTTCATGTGTTTCTGAGCCGCCCCTGCATCAAATCGGTCACTGCGCGGGCGGCTTCAAGCACATTGGTTCCGGGGCCGAAGACGGCGGCAACGCCGCTATCCAACAGGAACTGGTAGTCCTGACGGGGCACGACGCCGCCGACGATGACAATGATGTCGTCCGCTCCCTTATGTTTCAGCGCAGAAACGAGTTGAGGTGCGAGCGTCTTGTGGCCCGCGGCCAGCGATGACATGCCGACCACATGAACCTTGTTTTTGACGGCCAGTTCCGCCGCCTCCTCGGGGGTCTGGAACAGAGGTCCGGCAACGACATCGAAACCAATATCGCCAAATGCCGAAGCAATGATCTTGGCTCCACGGTCATGCCCATCCTGACCCAGCTTGGCGACCAGCATCTTGGGCTGGCCACCCAGGGCCGAAGAAAGCTCTCCCAGCCGTGTGCACAATGTCGCGTATTCCGGATCGTCCTCATAGGCTGCGCCGTAGACATCGTGTACGACCTCAGGCATGGCCTCATGGTCGCCGAAGACTTTCCGCAGCGCATCCGATATCTCTCCGACTGTCGCTCGCGCCCTTGCTGCTTCCACCGCTGTTGCCAGAAGGTTGCCAGTGCCGGATTGCGCGACCTGAGCCAGTTCGGCAAGTCTTTCCTCGACCTTGGCCGGGTCCCGTTGGCGCCGGACCGTTTCAAGCCGCCTGATCTGACCAGCTCGGACGGCACTATTGTCGATATCGAGGATATCGATGGGGTCTTCGTTTTCCAGGCGGAATTTGTTTACGCCCACGATGATTTCCTCGCCACGGTCAACAGCAGCCTGACGGCGGGTTGCAGCTTCCTCGATGAGCCTTTTGGGCAGCCCATCGGCAACAGCTTTTGTCATGCCACCCAGTTTATCGACCTCTTCGATCAACTCCCAGGCTTTCTCCGCCAGCTCGTTGGTAAGGCTTTCGACATAGTAGGAACCCGCCAGCGGGTCGACAACCTTGGTCACACCTGTCTCATGCTGAAGGATGAGCTGCGTGTTCCGCGCAATACGGGCGGAAAAATCGGTGGGTAGCGCCATGGCTTCGTCGAGCGCATTGGTGTGCAGGGACTGCGTGCCACCGAGCGCTGCGGACAATGCCTCGTAAGCGGTGCGAATGACGTTGTTGTAGGGGTCTTGTTCCTGCAGAGAAACGCCGGATGTCTGGCAATGCGTTCGCAACATGAGGGACGAGGCTTTTTTAGGCTCGAATTCTTCCATGATGCGAGACCACAGCAGCCGTGCCGCCCGCAGCTTGGCCGCTTCCATGAAGAAATTCATGCCGATCGCGAAGAAGAAAGACAGCCGCCCGGCAAAATCATCGACATTCAAGCCCTTCTTCAAGGCCGCACGAACGTATTCGCGACCATCGGCCAACGTGAAAGCGAGCTCCTGGACGAGCGTCGCACCGGCTTCCTGCATGTGGTAGCCGGAAATGGAAATCGAGTTGAAGCGAGGCATTTCCTTTGCGGTATATTCGATGATATCGGCAATGATACGCATCGACGGTTCCGGCGGATAGATATAGGTGTTCCGCACCATGAACTCTTTCAGGATGTCGTTCTGAATGGTGCCTGAGAGTTCTGCCTTCGTGCAGCCCTGCTCTTCGCCCGCAACAATGAAGCTCGCGAGAATGGGAATGACCGCCCCGTTCATTGTCATCGAAACGGACATGTCTTTGAGCGGTATGCCATCGAACAGAACCTTCATGTCCTCGACGCTGTCGATGGCCACTCCGGCCTTTCCGACATCGCCAACGACGCGTTCATGATCGCTGTCGTATCCGCGATGGGTGGCAAGGTCGAACGCCACGGACAGGCCCTTTTGACCCGCAGCGAGATTGCGTTTGTAAAAAGCATTGGATTCTTCTGCTGTCGAAAAGCCTGCATATTGGCGGATAGTCCACGGACGACCGGCATACATGGTGGCGCGGGGGCCGCGCACGAAGGGCTGGAAGCCGGGCAAGCTCTCGAGATGCGAAATGCCGTGGAGATCTTCGGCGGTATAAAGCGGTTTGACCGCGATCCCTTCCGGCGTTTGCCAGACCAGGCTATCAGGGGATCGTTTCAATTCTTTCTCAGCGAGCTCGCGCCAGTCATTCACCGTTTTCTTGCCTGACATCCAAGTCTCCTTTTGATCAGCATTGCCATGTTAACCACGGTAACGCTTTACCTCCTGATTTGGACGCATCTGGCTGCGACCGGAATTTGAAAGATACGGAGCATGTGTGCTCCGCACAACCTTTCGGGCAAACAAGTTTCTTGCCGCCTGGATCTTGCTGGAATGCGCGGCGTTGAATGCAGCAATGGCCTGCGGCGATGATATCGTCTTAATGTGTGTAGGTGACGACGAGGAGCAACGGAATGTCCGTTACGATCATTCTTCTGGCGGCAGGAACATCCAGCCGGACCGCGAGCCAGGGCTTTCATAAGCTCTTGGCGGAATTTGAAGGGCTGCCATTGCTTCGAAAGATGGCGCGGGTTGCAAAGTCGAGCAAGGCTTCGGCCGTTGTTGTCGTGCTGGGCCATCAGCATGAGGCGCTGGCAGCTGCGCTCAATGATCTCGATGTCACTGTGACGATCAATGAAAATTACGCGAGCGGCATGGCAAGTTCCATAGCCCAGGGCTTTGCCACGGATCAGGCAAAAAACGCGGATGGCGTTATGGTCATGTTGGCAGATATGCCGGAAATTTCCACCTCTCACTTGGACCGCATGATCGATGTGTTTCATGAAGCTGGAGGCAATTCTGTCGTTCGTGCCGTCTGCGGTGAAAAGCCAGGCAATCCGGTCATTATGCCAAGATCGCTATATGGAAGCGTCTTGCATCTGACAGGTGACAGCGGCGCACGCCGGTTGATTGAAACCTCGGGATTGCCGATCATCGGTGTCGAATTGGGCCTGGCTGCGCGGAATGATGTGGACACCCCCGAAGCTATTGCCGCAGCTGGAGGCATGCCCGCCAAATTCTAGCCGAGTTGATTGAGTCCGAGAGATCATCCTTAGCGCTGAGCCGTTCAACTTTTCGTTCTTGGAGGGCACTTTTGATCGTCAGCTTCGTTTAGCTTTACCTCAAAACAAGTGAAGCGGATCTGGACATGCAGGATAGCATCCAACTGGAACTTTCCCGAAGAAATTTACTTATCACCTCTGCCGCGACGATCGCGGCCACGGGTGTCGCCGGTCAAGCGGTGGCTCAGTCTCCGGGGAGCCAGATGAATTACAGCACAAAAATCCACTTTACGGTCAACGGCAAAAGCCATGATCTCGATGTCGACAACAGGACGACATTGCTCGACGCCTTACGTGAAAACCTTCACCTGACGGGCACGAAAAAAGGCTGTGACCATGGCCAGTGCGGTGCCTGCACGGTCATGGTAGACGGCAAACGCATTAATTCCTGTCTGACGCTGGCGGTCATGCATGATGGTGACGAAGTCACCACAATCGAGGGGCTGGGTCAGCCCGGTAATCTGCATCCGATGCAGGAAGCATTTGCAAAGCATGACGGCTTCCAGTGCGGGTACTGCACACCGGGCCAGATCTGTTCCTCCGTGGCGGTGCTGGAAGAAATCAAAGCAAATATTCCAAGCCACGTCACCGAAGATCTCAACAGTCCCGCTCCACTGACAGCCGATGAAGTTCGCGAACGTATGAGCGGGAACATCTGTCGATGCGGGGCGTACTCCAACATTCTTGATGCGATATCGGAAGTCGGAGGGATCACAGCATGAAGGCCTTTACATTCGAGCGTGCTTCCTCCGTGGAAGCAGCAGCCAAATCTGCGGCATCAAATCCCGGTGCTAAATTCATCGCTGGCGGCACCAACCTCCTCGACCTTATGAAACTGGAAATCGAAACCCCCACGCATCTGATCGACGTCAACGGTCTTCGCCTCGATAAGATCGAGACCACCGAGAACGGCGGGCTGCGGGTGGGGGCGATGGTCAGAAACACTGATCTCGCCTCAGATGCTACGGTTCGGCGTGATTATGGACTGCTCTCGCGTGCGCTTGTTGCAGGCGCATCCGGCCAGCTTCGCAACAAGGCGACCACTGCGGGCAATCTTCTGCAGCGCACACGCTGTCCGTATTTTTACGACACTAACCAACCCTGCAATAAGCGGCAGCCGGGTAGCGGCTGTTCCGCCATTGGCGGTTTCAGCCGCCAACACGCGGTTGTCGGTGTCAGTGACGCCTGCATTGCTACCCATCCAAGCGACATGGCTATCGCAATGCGTGCGCTGGACGCTTCGGTTGAAACTGTTAAGGCTGACGGCGCGAAACGCACCATCCCCATTGACGATTTTTACCGTCTGCCTGGCGATACGCCTCACATCGAAACTTCGCTTGAAAAAGGCGAGTTCATCACTGCCGTTACACTTCCGCCACCGGTTGGAGGCAAGCACATATACCGCAAGGTCAGAGATCGCGCGTCCTATGCTTTCGCGTTGATTTCGGTCGGCGCCGTCATTCAGCAGGATGGGACCGGGCGTGTCGCTGTCGGCGGTGTCGCTCACAAGCCTTGGCGTGTAGAAGCAGCGGAGGCGGAGCTGCCGAACGGCGCGAAAGCCACTGCGAGCCGCATTCTTGAGAATGCCAAGCCCACTGAAGAAAATCGTTTCAAGGTCGAGTTGGTCGAGCGCACGCTCGGTGCTGTCCTGTCTGAAGCAAGGGGTTAAGCCATGAAATTCGACACACCAGCAACGACAAATCCGATCGATCGCCTCAAAGTCGTCGGCAAGCCAATTCACCGTATCGATGGCGAACTGAAGACGACAGGCCGTGCGATGTATGCCTATGAGTGGCATGACCCGTCCATGAAATATGCCTACGGCTATCCGGTGGGCGCTGCCATTGCCAAGGGGCGGATAAATTCGATGGATGTGACAGAGGCGAAAAAAGCGCCCGGTGTCATCTCCGTTGTAACGACCCTTGATGTTGGCAAGCTTGAGAAAGGCGAATACAACACCGCCAATCTCTTCGGTGGCGACGAGGTCCAGCATTATCATCAGGCGATTGCTGTTGTCGTAGCCGAGACTTTCGAACAGGCGCGATCAGCCGCATCCCTAATCAAGGTCGACTATACCGAAGAGAAAGGCGCGTTCGATCTGAGTGCTGAAAAGGGCGCAGCCAAGAAGCCGGACGATTCACAGAAGCCAGATACGGCAGTAGGCGATTTCGACCAGGCATTTTCCGCTGCTCAGATCACGCTCGACCAGACCTACAAAACACCGGACCAGTCCCATGCGATGATGGAACCCCACGCATCCATCGCAGCATGGCACGATGGTGAGTTGACCATATGGACTTCGAGCCAGATGATCGATTGGTGGAGGTCTGACCTCGCGACGACCTTGGGCGTCGACAAGGAAAAGATTCACCTGATGTCGCCGTTCATCGGCGGCGGTTTCGGCGGCAAATTGTTCCTGCGAGCAGACGCGTTGCTGGCTGCACTTGGCGCCAAGGAAGCTGGTCGGCCAGTAAAGCTGGCACTGCCGCGACCTATGATCATGAACAACACGACGCACCGGCCTGCGACAATCCAGCGTATTCGCATCGGCGCTGGACCGGATGGCAAGATCACCGCAATTGGCCATGAAAGCTGGTCAGGCGATTTGCCTGGCGGCGTGCCGGAAACGGCCGTCAATCAGACGAGGCTCCTTTATGCTGGTGCCAACCGCCAGACGTCAATGCGCCTTGCCACTCTCAATCTTCCTGAGGGGAATGCCATGCGCGCGCCGGGCGAAGCGCCGGGCCTGATGGCGCTTGAAATAGCGATTGATGAAATGGCTGAGAAGGTCGGTATGGACCCTATCGCGTTCCGCATCGTCAATGACACGCAGGTTGATCCTGAAAACCCGGAACGTCCATTCTCCCACCGCGATCTCATCGGTTGTCTCAAGCTGGGTGCGGAAAAATTCGGCTGGAGCAACCGTCCAAAGGTTGCGTCGAAGAAGGAAAGGAACTGGCTGATCGGCATGGGCGTTGCTGCTGCCTTCCGTGACAATCTGGTGCTTCCTTCGGCAGCCCGCGTCAAACTGGGGAGAGACGGTATCATCACGGTTGAAACCGACATGACGGATATCGGGACGGGCAGCTATACGATCATCGCCCAGACAGCTGCTGAGATGATGGGCGTTACTGTCGATAAGGTGGCGGTGCAGCTTGGCGATTCCCGCTTCCCGATTTCAGCCGGATCCGGCGGTCAGTTTGGGGCAAACTCGTCGACGTCAGGCGTTTATGCTGCCTGCATCAAGCTGCGTGAGGCAATCGCGCAGAAGCTGGGCTTCAACTCCGAAGATGCCGTGTTCGAAGACGGTTCTGTAAAATCCGGCAACAGGACGGTTCCGCTTGCCGAAGCCGCTGGCGCAGAAGGGCTTGTCGGTGAAGACACGATGGAGTGGGGCGATCTGACCAAGACCCACCAGCAGTCTACTTTCGGCGCTCACTTCGTAGAGGTCGGCGTTGACGCCGCAACGGGCGAGACCCGGATTCGCCGAATGCTGGCTGTCTGTGCAGCAGGACGAATCCTGAACCCGATCACGGCGCGCAGCCAGGTCATTGGCGCCATGACGATGGGGGCAGGTGGCGCACTCTCGGAAGAGCTGGCTGTCGATACAAGCCGAGGCTTCTTCGTCAATCATGACCTTGCTGGATATGAAGTGCCCGTTCATGCCGACATCCCGCATCAGGATGTCATTTTCCTCGACGAAACGGATCCGATGTCATCGCCGATGAAGGCGAAGGGCGTTGGAGAGCTTGGTCTTTGCGGCGTCTCGGCCGCAATCGCAAATGCGATCTACAATGCGACCGGCGTTCGGGTACGGGATTATCCCATGACACTGGATAAGATCATCAGCGGTCTGCCAGAGGTCGCTTAGGCAGGATACCGTCAAATCGAACCCGCTGCCATCGTACGGCAGCGGGTTATTCGCGTACTAGAATGCCGCAAATTTCGTATAGCTTTTCGTAACCATCATAAAAGGTCCGATGGAACGATTAACATCTGATGGGCTTATTGTGTCGTAAAACGCTCCATCAAGAACTTGAAATAAGCTTGGGCATGATGCCCCGACACTGTCCGGCCTCCACATTTGCCTCCGAATGCCGCCCCCCGACATCGCCTCATCAAAAATGTACCGAACCACAACTTGAGGGCCCGCTCGTATGAACATACGAGGGCGTTGCCACGGATTTGAGCATGCAGGACGAAATCGCGCGACTGGCCAGTCTGAAAAACTTGCGTCTTCTCGACACTTTGCCAAGTGAGAATTTTGATCGAATTACACGGCTTGCGGCCAACATATTTGGCCTTCCAATCGCCGCCGTCTCGCTAACGGATATGAACCGCCAATGGTTCAAGTCGAAGGTCGGGGTCGAGCATAATGAAATTCCGCGCGAAAAAGCGCCTTGTGCCGAGGTGGCCGAAACCTGCCGCCCCTTTGTCATCCGTGATTTTCAGTCAGATTCCTGTTTTGCGGATAGTACCCTAGGCGCCGCGGGCATACGGTTTTACGCCGGGGCTCCGCTGGTAACGGTAGACGGCTTTGGTTTAGGTGCACTTTGCGTGCTCGGCACGGAGCCGAGAGATGTTACTGACGAAGAAATGGCGACGCTCTGTGACCTGGCGGCCATGGTCATGGATCAGGTGGAGTTGACCCATGCTCTGGGCAGAATCGAGCCCATCAGCGGACTACCAAACAGGTTTCAGCTTCTGAATGACCTCTCCGACATGGCCTTGAACCACCCGCGCGAGGAGTGGATCATCAGCCTGTTGAACCTTGCGCAGACGGAACAGTTCGAGCGCCTGTCACGCGTTCTGGGGCCATCCTATTTCGATACGGTGATACAAAAAGTCGCGAAGCTTCTTCGCGACCATGTGGGAGACGATAGAGTCCCATATCATATTGGTCCGACACAGTTCGCATTCTTTGCCCCCGCCGGTATCGCAGTGGATGCCTATGTCGATCTTCTGGCCGGCAAACTTCGCGAGATCGAGCTGGACGGCGACTTGCAGATGTCGATGACGCCGTCGATCGGCATCGTCGCGTTCCAGCCTGCGTCTCTATCGCCTGAAGATGTACTGCGCTCCTTGCAAAGTGCGGTGCAGGACGCCAGTGAGAGCTGCAACAAGATCGGCCTTTTCTCCCCGGCCATGGATCTTCGACACCGGCGCAATTTCAGAATACTACAGGACTTCAAAGGCGCGCTGACTGCAACAGACCAGCTTTCCCTGGTATTTCAGCCCCGTATGGACCTGCGGACTGGTGAGATTGGTAGTGCTGAGGCGTTGCTGAGATGGGACCATCCCGTGCTTGGGCCGATATCACCAGTGGAATTCATACCGGTAATCGAAGCGTCCTCCTTTGCCCGTCAACTGACGGACTGGGTGGTTGACGAGGCCTTGTCGAATTTGGCTTCCTGGGGTGCTCATGGTCTGCATTTCAAGCTGTCGATCAACCTTTCTGCGGCCAATCTGGATGAGCAGGATTTCTTCGAAAGAATCATGTCAAAGCTTTCCACCCACATGGTTCGCCCAGACCAGATTGAACTGGAATTGACTGAAACCGTGATGATGAAGGAAACTGAGGGCGCCTTCGGTTTGCTGGACAAGCTGAAATCTGCTGGATTCCAGTTGGCGATCGACGATTTCGGCACCGGCTACAGCAGCATAGCCTACCTTCAGAAACTACCGGCGGATGTTGTCAAGATTGACCGTTCATTCGTATCGGAAATGGAAAATGGCAATCGCGAGCGCACACTTGTGCGTTCGATGATCGATCTTGCCCACAGTCTTGCATATCGGGTGGTTGCTGAGGGGGTGGAAACGGTCGAGGCCGTCAATCTGCTTCGAGCGATGGGTTGTGACGAATTACAGGGATATTGGCTGTCCCGACCCATCCGGGGCGATGATCTGTTCAACTGGCTTGTGGAACGAGACCAGCCGGCTGCTTTGCTCTCGGCGTAAGCCGCCAGAAGGCAGCATCCGTTTCAAGAGCGTTGCATCCGTCACCAGAGAGGCATCCCGATATGAAAGACATATTTGCGCGAATGGCCAGCGGTACGATCAGGTTTGATGACGACTTGATATTCATCCTTGATGCGCTTCCGGTGCCTTTGACCTGGGCGTCACTGCCGGACGGCAACATGCGCTTCGTCAACAGGGCTTTCACGAAGACATTCGGATACCAGAACGGTCATTTCGCCACAATCGATCAATGGGTCAGCCAGACCTATGCTGATGAGGCCGAAAAGGCCCAGGCCCGGCAAAGATGGGACGAATTCTGGAATTGTGGACGTCGCGGCATAACCGAGGTGCAGCCGCTCGAATTGCACATCAATGATATCAACGACAAGACCATCGTCGTGCTCCACAGAGGTATCGTCCTCCACGACTTCAATCTTTGGATGGCGACCTACGAGGACCTGTCCACTCAGAAGCTTGCTGAAAGCGCCCTGAAGCGGATTGCCTATGAGGACCCGTTGACCGGTCTGGGCAATCGAAGGGCGTTGCAGGAGCATTGGGACAGCGAGATGGCGAGAAGTCTTGCGACGGCGTCGCAGCGGATGATTGCCATCCTGATGATCGACCTCGACAACTTCAAACCGATCAACGACTATTTCGGACATGCCGCCGGAGATGATATCTTGCGGATGGTGGCCATTCGTCTGCGGCAATCGGTCCGCCAGGATGACACGGTGGTGCGGATGGGTGGTGACGAGTTTGCGATCCTTCTCACCGATCTCGAAGATCAGGATGACGCAGAGAAGATCTGTCAGCGCATCTCAGATGCGTTTGCCAAACCTTTTATCATCCAGGGCGAAGAGATTGACGTTGGGGCGACTGTCGGGGCCAGCCTCTACCCCCATCATGCTGGAAATCTCGAAACGCTACTCCACGCAGCGGATCAGGCCCTCTATCGCTTGAAGCGAAACCACACCCATGACTGGGAATGGTTCAATCGCTCTTTTGAGCCACTCCAGTCCACGCAGACAGCCGTCGCCTGATCTGGTCAATTGAGCTTCTGCAAGGGATATATGATGCCGGAATAAATCGCCGGGGTGCCGTCTGGGCCATGGAAACACCGGCCGGACGACATCACGAATTCGAATTCACCATGTGCGTTTCGAACCCTGTATTCAGCATTATGTGGTCGACCATCCCTGACCGCTTTCGCTATTAGCGCAGCCAGACCGGGCCTGTCGTCCAAATGGACACGTTCCATGTACGACGCCAAGGGCAGACCCCTGACGGTCTGCAAGGGGTCCAGCCCAAACAGAGCGGCAACCGCGGTGTCCCCATACAGCCGATCGTCTTCCATCGACCACGTGTAAATCCCGGCTTCAATTTCGGAGCTTTCCAGCCTCTCCATATACACCAATTCACTCCCCAACCCACGAAACGCAACGGTAATCCTAGTGACCGACGAGATGTGCTACCGCACGGCGTTTCGTTTCTCCAGTGGTCTGTTAACGCCGGATGACGCCGTACACGATCTTTCTATCGCCGCCTCGGTATCCGCCGCGATTGTCGCGCCAGTCACGGTCGCGGTCTCGTCGGAAGTCTCTGTCGCGGAAGTAGCGGTTGTCATCGTAACCACGGCTATGGACGGACGAAGAATAATAGCCGCCGCCTCGGTAGCCTCTGTCATCGACGCAGCCGCTGAGCACGCCAGCGGATACAACGCAGATCGCCAAGCTCAAGATCTTCATGGGGTTCTCCTTGCCTTTGACAACCCCTAACCCTGTCAGTCGCGATTGGTTCCCCTGTAAAAACAAGGTTGCGTGGCTGTTGAGCGCACGCATTTTCATGTTGCATCGCACACGATATCCTTTATTAGGAGCTTACTCACCACGGACCCGGTGAAACTCCGGGTGGCTCTTCTGGCCGCCGATCCGCCAGACAACGCAAAACCTGCATGACAAATACCACCGACGCCCAATGCGTCCGTTTCATGCTTTGCGAGATTTCATCACATGCTACTCACATCTCTCCGTCGGGATTGGTCTGCCAATCCTATTCGCGAAATGCTCGCGGGAGCCGTCGCGACATTCGCGCTGATCCCCGAAGTCATCGCCTTTTCGTTCGTGGCCGGCGTTGACCCTCAAGTGGGTCTCTTCGCTTCTTTTGTTATCGGTATCGTGATCGCCTTCACCGGTGGTCGTCCGGCCATGATTTCTGCTGCCGCAGGCTCGGTCGCCTTGGTTGCTGCCCCTCTGGTGCATACGCATGGCTTGCCGTACCTTTTTGCTGCAGGCCTTCTGGCCGGCATGATACAAATTCTGTTCGGCATCCTTCGCCTTGGCGTCCTGATGCGCTTTGTGTCCAAGTCGGTACGCACTGGCTTCGTCAACGCGCTTGCGATGCTCATCTTCGCTGCCCAGCTTCCGCACATTCTTGGCGGCGATTTGCTGGCTTACGGCATGTTGGCTGCAGGACTGGCGGTGATTTACATCGTCCCAAGAGTGACGGACGCGATACCGTCACCCCTGATTTGCATTCTGGTTCTGACCGGTGCTGCAATCCTGTTTGATCTTCCTGTCATGACGGTTGCAGAACTGGGCAAATTACCGGATTCTCTTCCCATTTTCAGTTGGCCTGCCGTTCCGCTGACCCTTGAGACACTTGGCATTATTGCAGGGCCTGCGCTGGCCATCGCAATGGTCGGCTTGCTCGAATCCATGATGACAGCAAGTGTTGTGGACGATCTGACGGGAACGCCGAGTTCGAAAAACCGGGAATGTACCGGCCTCGGCATAGCCAACACCGCAGCAAGCCTTTTTGGCGGAATTGCAGGGTGCGGCATGATCGGGCAGACGGTCAGCAACCTCAAATACGGCGCCCGGGGCCGGTTTTCCACGCTTTTCGCGGGCGTTTTCCTGCTTGTCCTCATGGTGCTGCTGAAGCCTTGGGTTTCGCAGATTCCTGTCGCAGCGCTCGTCGCGATCATGATCATGGTTTCCATAGACACGTTTGACTGGTCGTCGGTGAAGACCCTTGTCGTGCATCCGAAAATGTCGAGCGCCGTCATGGGCGTAACTGTTATCGTGACTGTTCTCAGCGAGAACCTCGCTCTTGGTGTTGCCGTTGGCGTGTTGCTGAGCGGCGTCTTCTTCACATTCAAGGTCGCGCGCCTTTTGCGTGTGGAAACCCAAACCGATGAAGAAGCGCGCCGTGTGACTTACACGGTTTCCGGTCAGGTGTTCTTCGCCTCCGCAGATGTGTTTGTGGATGCTTTCGACACGGAAGCGGCCGAGGGTATGTCTGTCCTCATCGATGTCTCAAAGGCACATTTCTGGGATATCACCGCGGTCGCTGCGCTCGAAAGGGTGACAGAGCGTTTTGAAAAGCACGGCGTTGCGGTCAAGGTGATCGGTTTGAACGCTGCAAGTTCAACACTGATCGAGCAACTGAACGGTCCGGTCAAACTCAAAGAAGTCTGACAGCACCCTGCAATGCTTCTGGAGGACGCGAAGGCTCGCGTCCTCCGAACCGCCTAAATTGGATTTGCTTCCAGTTCGGACGCGATCGCGTCATCGATAGGTGTTTCATACGTCATCAGGATGCCGCCTAGTGTGATGTAGAAGCCAACCGTGGCGATCAGATCAAAAATGGCTTCACGGCCAATGCTGTCTGCGAGTTCGCGCTCCAGCGCAGCAGGAATGTGACGCAGGTCAAAAAGAGCGTCGACCGCCTGCACGATCAAGCCGTCCTCTCCTTCAGGCATCGCAGCAACAGCTCGAATGCGCTCATCGCTAAGGCCAAGAGACCGCGCCCTGCTCACATGATGAGCCCACTCATAGCTTGATCCAAGCCGGTGGCCAGTTCTCAAAATCACGATTTCGGATCTGATCGGCCCCAGTGCATTGTCAACGACGATATGCTGGCGAAGCGGTGCCCAACTTCTCAAGAGGGAGGGGTGGTGCGCCATGGTGCGATAGACGTTCAGCTTGCCCGCGAATCCTTCTCGCATGTCGGCGACGGAGCTTGGCCAATCAGAATCTTCAATAGGCGGGCAGGGCGATATTGGCATGTTTTCCTCCGTCGATGGTGGGTTCGTTGCTCAATTCATCAGCATTTTAGCCAAGGGTTGCAGGCATTTGCACAGACAGAAAGCGACTCCTAAAAGAAGATGGCGAGAGGTCGGAAATGAGCTTTACAAATGATATAAAGTGATAACAATAGAAATAATAGAGCATCCTTCCTGCTGAGGAAGTGGTCTGTGTAATGGACCGCGCGGGGAGGCTGCAGTGCATAGGAGGTCGTCATGGAAATCTCATCGCTAACCGCCCGTCAATTGTACGAGAAGGCCAAGGCAAACCCAACCCGCAGACGATTTGGGTTCGGGCGCAAGCCAATGCTGATCAATATCGATCTGCAATGTGCCTACACCTCTGTCGGTGAGTTTATCTCTGCCTATGAGACCGATCCGCAGCAGCTCGAATACGTCAATACACTTTCGAACCTTGCTCGCGCCAAGGGTCTCCCCATCACCTGGACCTATGTGGCCTATATGGAATCTGGCGAGGACTGCGGCGTCTGGGGAACGCGTACCGATACGCCGGACTCCCTGCAGAACATCAAGGTTGGTTCGCGCCGTGCCGAGTTCGATCCGCGCCTGCAGATCGATCACGTCAAGGACATCATTATCAACAAGCGCATGGCTTCGCCCTTCCATGAGACCAATCTCCAGTCGCTGATGGTCTGGCATCAGTGTGATACGGTCATTCTCACGGGTGGCTCCACATCCGGCTGTGTGCGTGCCTGTGTGGTGGATGCGATCTCGCGCGGATATCGCGTCATCGTTCCCGAGGAATGCGTGGCGGATAAGCACGAGAGCCCGCATTTCGCCAATCTCTATGACATTTCGGTCAAATACGGCGATGTGATCCCGGTATCGGACGCCATTGCCTGGTATGAAAACTATCAGCCGGAGGTCCGCTAAGATGGCCGCCGAAAAAACCGACATGAAGTCGGATCTGGGTCTTTACGATTATCTGCCGTGGCCCAACCGCCCGAAGATCGTCTGGCCCGATAACAAGAAGATCGCCGTCTGGATCGCTCCGAATATCGAATTCTATGAGTATGATCCTCCAAACAATCCTACCCGCACGCCGTGGGCTCGTCCCAATCCGGATGTTCTTCAATACTCCCACCGGGATTACGGGAACCGGGCCGGTTGGCAGCGCATGATGGCTGCGATGGATAATGCCGGATTTCGCGGCTCTGTTTCCCTCAATGTCGCCCTTTGCGATCACCATCCGGAAATCATCAAGGCCTGTGCGGACCGTGGCTGGGAGTTCTTCTCCCACGGCATCTACAACACGCGCTATGTCTATAATCTCGACATCGAGCAGGAGCGGGCGATCATTCGCGATGCCTTCGATACGGTGCGCAAACACACCGGTCAGGAACTGGCTGGATGGCTGTCTCCGGCTCTGTCCAACAATTTCTGGACGATGGATATCCTGTCTGAAGCGGGCATTCAGTATACCTGCGACATGTTCCACGACGACCAGCCCATGCCGGTCAAGGTCAAATCCGGCAAGCTGATTTCGATGCCTTATTCGCTCGAGATGAACGATGTGATCGTTTACAACAGCCAGAAGGTTACGCCGCGCCATTACGGCGAAATCATCAAGCGTCAGTTCGATCAGCTTTACAAGGAAGGTAGCGAGAGCGGCACGGTCATGTGCATTCCCTTGCATCCCTATCTGGTCGGACAGCCACACCGCATCGATGCCTTCGCCGAAGCCATCGACTACATCGCAGGGCATGAGGGCGTATGGCAGACGACAGGTCGCGAAATCGCCGCAGCCTACCATTCCAGCGGTGCCTATGACGCGATGAATGCCGCCATGGCTGCCCACAATTCAGGGAAAGGTGCGCGCTGATGTCTATGCCTGAAGACTATCTCAACTATCCCGCCCGCCGCTATGGCATGGATCATGATCGTTACGAGTGGAGCGATTTATTCGCCCGCAAGCCGGTTGTCTGGCCAGATGGCGCTCGCATCGCGCTTTCGATTGTAACGCATGTCCAGCATTTTCCGCTTGATATGCCGTCCAAGCCATTCAAGGCGCCAGGGGCATTGTCCATGCCCTATCCGGATTTCCGCTATTACACCAACCGGGATTACGGAAACAGGATCGGAATTTTCCGCATTCTCAAGCTGCTTGCTGAAAAAGACCTTGAAACCAGCTTTGCAATAAACGGCGTGATCGCACAGCGATACCCGGCTCTCATCGATGCCGTGGTCAGAGGCGGGCATGAAATCATCGCGCACGGTCTTGATATGGGCAAGGTCCACCACTCGGGGCTTGGCGAGGAGGAGGAAAACGCAATCATCGCCGAGGCGCTCTCCCTTTTGCGCGAGGCGAGCGGGCAGAAGGTGGAAGGCTGGCTGTCGCCCGGCCGCGCGCAGGGTTTCAAGACGCCCGATCTCTTGGCTCGTAATGGCGTTGCTTACAGCCTGGACTGGGCCAATGACGATCTTCCTTACGAGATGCAGACAAGCAATGGCACTCTGCTTGCCATGCCGATGGCTTATGAGACCGATGACCGCGTGGTTGCCGACGAATATTTTCAGTCGGAAGCCGAATGGGTGCAGCAGGTTAAGGACCGCTTCGACGTGCTCTACCGCGAAAGCGGCCAATATGGCGGTCGCGTCATGAGCCTGCCGCTGCATAGCTGGGTGTCCGGAATGCCTTACCGCGTCGAATATCTGCGTGAAGCGCTGGATTACATCCTGTCCCACGAGGGCGTCTGGAATGCCCCTGTGGGAGACATCTGTGCGGCTTTCCGCGCGGGCAAGTGATGCGTTGACACATCCGGAGGCGGCGAAAGCCGCTTTCTGGAAAGCCTTTGAATAAAGAAAGATCAGCTTATGGCGCAAGCATCCGCACCGCGCACAATGTTGGGCAAGATATGGGATGAGCATGAGATATTGCGACATCCGGCTGGCCCGTCGCTTCTGTATATCGACCGTGACATGATTCACGAGGGCAGCTTTCATGCCTTCGCTGATCTGAGAAGACGCGGGTTGAAGCCTCGCCGTCCGCAGCAGATCTTTGGCGTTGCAGACCATTACGTACCGACGCTCGGGAGAACGTCTGGCGATGCCGCAAGTCCTGCAATCGCGCATATGATCGACACATTCGATGAGAATATGGAATGGGGCGGAATGCGGCACTTCGGGCTTTCCAGCCGGGAGCAGGGCATTGTGCACGTCGTTGCACCTGAACAGGGGATTACGCTGCCGGGTCTGACCATCGTCTGTTCGGATAGCCATACGTCAACGCAAGGCGCGCTCGGCGCAATCGCTTTCGGCATCGGCCAGTCCGAAAATGCTCATGTGCTCGCCACTCAAACGCTGTGGCAGTCTCGCCCGAAAACCATGCGCGTGACGATTGACGGTGTGCTGGGCCAGGGCGTGACGGCAAAGGACGTTATGCTGGCGCTGATTGCAAAAATCGGTGCGGCAGGCGCCGGTGGACATGCCATTGAATTCGCCGGGCAGGTCGTTCGGGATCTCTCGATAGAGGGTCGATTGACCCTCTGCAACATGTCGATTGAAGCTGCTGCCCGCTTTGGCATGGTGGCCGCGGACGAAACAACCTTTGCCTATGTGAAGGGGCGTCGCTTTGCGCCGTCCGAACAGGAATGGGATCGTGCAACCGCGCACTGGCGAACGCTTTCAAGCGATGACGAAGCGTTTTTCGATGCCGAAGTCAGTCTCAATGGCGCAGATATCGCACCGATGGTGACATGGGGAACCAGTCCAGAAGATGCCGTTTCCATCATGGGTCGGGTACCCGATCCAACATGCTTCGATAACGCTGACAAGCGCAAGGCAGCAACGAAGTCGCTCGAATATATGGAGCTTTCGCCGGGCACGCCGCTCGACGGCCTGAAGCTGGACAAGGTCTTTATCGGCTCTTGCACCAACAGCCGGATCGAGGACCTTCGCGCGGCTGCAGCCATTCTGAAGGGACGCAAGGCGGTTATTCCCTCCATCGTGGTGCCAGGCTCAACCCAGGTTAAAGCTCAGGCCGAAGCCGAAGGCATTGCCAGCATGTTTCGTGATGCCGGTTTCGAATGGCGGGAGTCCGGCTGTTCCATGTGCGCGGCCATGAATGGTGACGTGGTCGGTCCCGGCGAGCGGTGCGCCTCAACCTCGAACCGCAATTTCGTCGGGCGTCAGGGGCCGGGGGCTCGTACCCATCTGGTCAGCCCTGCCATGGCGGCCGCTGCCGCTATCAGCGGCTGTCTGACCGACGTTAGAAGGATGTGAGGGCAATATGATGAAGGCATTCACACGCGAAACGTCCAAAGCAATCGCTATCCCTGGCGTCAATTGCGATACGGACCAGATCATTCCGGGACGCTTCCTGAAGGCGGACCGTGCGGAGGGCTACGGCCAGTTCCTGTTTCATGACATCCGTCGTACTGAAGAGAAAGAGCTCGATCCCGCATTTCCATTGAACCGACCCGGTGCGGATGCTGCCACAATACTGGTCGTCGAGGATAACTTCGGCTGTGGCTCTTCGCGCGAAGGTGCGGTCTATGCCCTCGTGGATCACGGGATAAGATCCGTCATCGGGCCAAGCTTCGGTGATATCTTCTTCAACAACGCGCTGAAGAACGGGCTGGTACCCGTCCGCTTGTCGGCGGAGACCTGCGACGCGCTTGCCGAGCACATCTCTCGCTTTCCCGATGCACAGGTCACAGTCGATCTGGAGGCGGGAGAGGTGGTTCTGCCGGGCAATCTCGGCACTCACCCCGTCATTATCGATCCCTTTGCACGCGACTGCATTTTGCGCGGTCTCGATGAGATCGAGATGACCCTGACGTTTATGGAGCAGATTTCGGCATTCGAAACCGATCGAATGGCGTCGCATTCCTGGCTGGGCCGTTGACGGGCGGACCAGCGAGTTTCTTTCGCCGTCTCACAAAAAAACTGGGAGCACAAAAATGACATTCAAAATTGAACGACGTAATCTTTTAAAAGTCTCCGGCGCACTTGCGGTCGGTCTGGCAGCGCCATCCATCCTGCGCGCGCAGGCGGCTACCGTAAAGGTGGGCGTCATCGAACCGCTGACCGGCAATCTTGCCTATAATGGTACGCAGAGCGCGGCGGGCGCCAAATTTGCGGCTGATGCCATCAATGCTGCAGGCGGCATCAAGAGCATGGGCGGCGCAAAGATCGAGCTCGTGGTGGTGGATGCGCAAAGCCGTCCGGAAGCCGCTGCTTCTGCTGTCGACACCCTTGTGCAGGCCGAAGCCTGTGCCTTTACCGGTGCAACGGCATCGGCGCTTGGTCTTGCATCCTCTCAGGCGGCTGCGAAGTACAATCTCGCGCAGGTCTTCTCCATCGGTACCGCAGAAACGGTCGTCCAGCGCGGCCTGCCGAATGTTTTCCGCTTCACGCCGGGCGTCAACAAGTGCACCAGCGTCGCTCTGGAAAACCTCCAGCTGCTTAATTCCAGCGCGGGCAACACCGTCAAGACGGCTGCGATTGTTCACGAAGATGGCCCTTTTGGCTCCAATATGGCGAAGATCCTTGCTGAGCAGCTTCCCAAGCAGGGCATTGAAGTCGTTGAAACCATCTCGCATCCGACACCCCAGCGCGATTTCTCCAATATTGCGCTGCGCGTCAAGGCATCCAAGGCGGACATCCTTATTCCGTCCAATTACATCAATGAATACACCTTGATGGCAAGGGCGCTGAACCAGCAGCGTGTTGAGTTGAAGGCGATCTATTCGATCCTTGGTGGGGCTGCGTCGAACATCAAGTTCGTGCGCGAAAACAAGGAAGTCGCTCAATATGTAATGGACTGCAATCACTGGTACGACCCATCGAAGGACGAGTCTAAGGCGCTTGCGGCAAGCGTTGCCGCTGCAAAGCTCGATCTGACCTATGATGTCATGGTGTCCTACGCGACAATCCAGGTCATTGCCGATGCTCTGGAGCGCAGCGCCTCGGCTGATCGCCAGAAAGTCATGGAAGCGCTGGCGGCATCGACCTTCGACAAGTCGATCATGCCCTATGGCCCGACCAAGTTCGTCAACGGCGACAACGTCAACTCGCGGCCGGTCAACACGCAGATCCGTGGCGACAAGATCGAACTGGTCTTCCCGAAGGAATATGCGACGACCGAAGCGGTATTCCCCATTCCTGCCAAGAACTGACACGGTCTCGCCCCCAAGGACGGCTTCGTCCCTGGGGGCGCTCTTCAAACGACAGAGAGGCGAGCCCTGATGTCAAGTCTGATATTTCCCGCCGTGTTGAGCGGCCTTATGATGGGAGCAGTCTATGCGCTAGTGGCGCTGGGGCTGACGCTCATCTACGGCGTGCTCCACATCATTAATTTTGCCCATGGCAGCCTGTTGATGCTGGCGCTCTATTCCGTGTATTTCCTGTACACCTATTTCGGCGTCGATCCTTATCTTGCCATTCCAATCGTGCTGCCAGCCTTCTTTGCGCTCGGTTATGTGCTGCAACGTGGCCTGATAGCGCCGATGAGCAGCGGTTCGGAGCAGAACGTGCTGCTCATAACGCTCGCGGCATCGATGATCATCGACAATCTCGCGCTTTACTTCTGGACGTCGAATACCCGCACCGCCGACATCGCCTACGCATATGACACGGTCGAAATTCTGGGCGCTTATCTGCCGCTTGGTCGCGTGATAGCGTTTGGCGCCGCCCTCGCCGTCGCACCGCTGTTATGGTGTTTCATGGCCTATACCCGCACAGGCTCGGCCATCCGGGCTGTCGCTATCGAAAAGCGTGGCGCGGAACTGGTCGGCATTGACGTCAACCATACCTATGCCGTCTGTTTTGGTATCGGCACCGCCTGTGTCGCTCTGGCTGCGTGTCTTCTGCTGCCGACATTCTACATCACGCCTCAGGTTGGCTACACCTTCGTCCTCGTTGCCTTCACCACAGTCGTTCTAGGGGGCATGGGAAGCTTGCTGGGCGCACTGGTGGCCGGTCTTCTTCTCGGTGTCATCGAGTCGCTCTGCGGTCTTTTCCTTGGCGAAAGCCTTGGCCAGATCGGCATCTTCCTCGCTTTCATCCTCATCCTGCTCTTCAAACCGTCAGGGCTTCTTGGGAGGGCAAGAACATGAGACCTCAATCAATCGGGCAGATCGCCCTCATTGCGGCAGCCCTTGCCTATCTCTTCGGGGTCTATTTCGCATCCTCGCCCGTGTGGATGGGCTTTACCATCAACGCGTTGATCGTCGCGGTCGTCGCGCTCTCGTGGAACATCACCGGCGGTTTCGGGGGACTGTCATCCTTTGGCCATGCCGCGCTTTACGGCACCGGCGCCTATGCTTCGGCTATCCTGCAAGTCAAATATGGTGTCAATGCCTGGGTGGGCTTCGGCGCTGGCATTCTTGCCGGTGCGCTCATGGGAGTGTTCATTGGCGCGCTCGCCTTTCGCTATGGTTTGCGCGGATCCTACTTCGCGCTGGTGACGCTGGCCTTTGCCGAAGTGCTGCGTATCTGTGCCTCATCATTTGACTTTACCGGTGGCGGCAGCGGCCTTCAGCTGACGCTTGCACCCGGCGTGGCAAATCTCCAGTTCAATGATCGGACCATCGCCTATACGGCTCTGCTGGTTGTCGTTGCTGTCGTTATGGGGCTGACCGCATTCATCAAGTACTCCCGCTTCGGAGCCTATCTCATCGCGGTGAGAGAAAACGAAGATGCAGCCCGCGCGCTTGGCATCGACACCTACAAGATCAAGGTGCAGGCGATGGCGATATCAGGTGCCTTCGGCGGTCTGGCCGGTGTGCTCTATCTCCAGCTCTGGCTCTTCATCGATAGCAACGTGGTCTATGGCAGCGCCGTTTCGATCGAAGCGCTGATCGGGCCGATCATCGGCGGTGCCGGAACGATCTGGGGGCCGCTCCTGGGAACGCTCGGTCTGCATCTTCTCGGCGAAGGTGCCAAGCATCTCTTGCCCAATGCACCGGGATTGAACTTCGTGCTTTATGCGATCGTGCTGATCTGCGCGCTGCGCTTCCTGCCAAATGGCCTTGTCGGCCTCGCTGGCAAGCTCGGTACCTTCAAGAAGAAGGAGGACGACAATGCTTGAGGTTCGCAATCTTTCCAAACGCTTCGGCGGATTGAAGGCGGTGACTGACGCATCGCTCGATGTTCCCGAGGGCTCCATCGTCGGGCTGTTAGGGCCGAACGGTGCCGGTAAGACAACATGTTTCACGATGATTGCCGGCTTTACCAAAGCCGACGAAGGCACGGTGCGATTTCAGGGCAAGGATATCACTGGTCTTGCGCCGCATAGCATTTGCGCCCTTGGCATGATCCGCACTTTCCAGATCGTCCAGCCCTTCGCGGGCCTGACGGTTCAGGAAAACATCGCGGTCGGTGCCTATCTCCATCACCATGATCGCCGGGAGGCGATGTCTGTAGCGCGTGAGGTCGGCAAGCGGCTGGGTATGGGCGCCATGCTCGACCGTCCTGCTTCCTCCCTGACCATCGCGGGACGAAAGCGCCTAGAACTTGCGCGTGCACTTGCGACCGGCGCGAAGCTTCTGCTGCTTGATGAAGTGATGGCAGGGTTGATCCCGTCCGAAATCACCGAAATCGTTGGTATTATCAGGAAGATCCGCGACGAGGGGCATACGTTCCTGATGATCGAACACGTCATGCAGGCGGTGATGCAACTTGCCGAAACGGCCTATGTGCTGAACCAGGGCAAGATGATCGCCCATGGAACACCTCGCGAACTCGTCAAGGACCCGTCCGTGGTGGAAGCCTATCTCGGCCACGGCGCCGCCGCCCGCCTGCAGGAGGAAAATCATGCTTGATATCTCAGGTATCCGCGCAGGCTACGGCTCGATGAGTGTCTTGCAGGGAATAGATATGCGTGTCGAGGCAGGAGAGATCGTTGCTCTGCTCGGCTCCAACGGTGTTGGCAAGACCACCCTGAACAACGTCATATCCGGCTTCATCAAGGCAAGTGCAGGATCGATCACCTTTAAGGGTGAAACGATTACGGGCAAGAAGCCGAAGGACATCGTGGCATTGGGCATCGCCCATGTTCCGGAAGGTCGGAAAGTGTTTCCGAACCTGTCGGTCGGCGAAAATCTCAAGCTGGGCGCCTTTCGCCGCGCACGAAACAACACGAAACAGAATTTTGAGCGGATCTGCGAGATTTTCCCGCGTCTACGGGAGCGTCTAAACCAGCTGGCCGGGACGCTATCCGGCGGTGAACAGCAGATGCTGGCAATCGGGCGCGGTATGATGTCTGAGCCCGAACTTCTCATTCTGGATGAGCCGTCGCTCGGCCTTTCACCCATCATGGTCGAGGAAATGTTCGGCCTGATTACCAAGATCAACACCGATGGTGTCGCCGTGCTGCTGGTCGAGCAAAACGTCATGCAGTCGCTGAGCGTCGCCAAGCGCGCCTATGTCATCGAGCAGGGCCGCTTTGTGATGCAGGGAGACGCAGCCACGCTGCTTGCCGATCCTCAGTTGCGCCAGGCCTACCTCGGAATGTGACAAGTCGCCCCGGACGGATTTTGCCGGGGCGCATATAATTTACGGAGAAACGGAGAATACAATGTCCCTTACACGTACCCAACGTCTGCGGCAGCTGCTTGCAGGCGAACGAGCCCTCATGGCTCCAGGCGTCGTCGATGCCATGTATGCTCGCCTCGTCACCGAAGCCGGTTTTGACGCAATGTACATGACCGGTGCTGGCACTTCGGCAACCCGGCTGGGCTATCCGGATGTTGGCCTGTTGACCATGACGGAAATGGTCGACAACGCCACGCGCATCGCCGATGCCTCTGACATTCCGCTGATTGCCGATGCGGATAATGGTTTTGGAGGTCCGCTTAATGTGCGCCGTGCCATCCAGCTTTACGAGCGCGGCGGAGTGGCTGCGGTCCATCTTGAAGATCAGGTCCTGCCGAAGCGTTGCGGCCACCTCGCGGGCAAGCAACTCATTCCGGCAGAGGACATGGTCGCGAAGGTCAAGGCGGCCGTTGACGCGCGTATCGATGAGAACTTCGTCGTTATCGCCCGCACGGATGCTCTGGCGCTGCATGGACGCAACGCCGCATTCGACCGTGCGGAAATGTACCGCGAGGCTGGCGCGGACGTGATCTTCATCGAAAGTCCCGGACCGGATGATTTGCCGTATATCGCGCCGCGCTTTGAGGGTATTCCGCTTCTCTACAACATGGCCACATCAGGCAAGACACCGTTTCTGACACGCTCGGAAATTGAGGCGCTGGGCTTCAAACTCATCATCTATCCCAACTGGCTCCTGCTTTCGGCCTGCGAAGCGGCACGCCAAACGCTTCAGGTTCTGAAAACCGAGGAAACTATCGCATCGGTTGCTGCCAACGTCATGAATTTCAAGGAATTCTTCGACATGGCGCGGATGCCGGAGATTCAGGAACTGGAAGCACGTTACGGCACGCCCGAAGCAAATCGTACGACGTATTGAGCAGCAAGCATTTGACGGAGGGCAGGCAGTCTCGCCCTCCCGTCATCAAGGGAGATTGAACGATGGCAGTGCTGAATGCCGAGGGCGTGACATTCGATTTCGAAATGCCGGTCGTGGTTGTGGGGGCAGGGGCCTGTGGTCTGGTTGCGGCGCTTGCAGCGCATGATGCCGGGCAGGAGGTGATGATCCTCGAACGTGACGAAACTCCGACCGGATCCACCTCCCTGTCCGCAGGGCTTATTCCAGCGCCGTGCACGCGTCTGCAAAAGGAAGCTGGCATCGAAGATAGCCCGGAAATATTTGCTAGTGACCTCGTCGCCAAGACGCACGATCACACGCCCTTTGATATGGCGCTGGTTGCCGCGCAGACAGCTGGTCCAATGATCGACTGGCTTATGGATAAGCATCACGTCGAATTCGAACTGGTAACGGGCTTCATTTATCCCGGCCACTCGCGGCTTCGTATGCATGGTCCGAAAAGCAGAACAGGTGCCGATCTCGAACAGTCGCTTCTGGCAGCCGTTTCCGAGGCGGGGATTGACCTTGTCACCGAAGCATCGGTTGAGGACCTCTATGTGGACCAAAGTGGCCGCGTGAAGGGTGTGCGCTTCCGCAGACCCGATGGTGCGCTTGAAATGCTCGGCTGCAAGGCTCTGGTTCTTGCTTCCTGCGGATTTGCTGGCGATGTCGCGCTGGTGCAGAAATACATTCCCGAAATCGCCGAGGCCGAATGTTGCGGCCATCTTTCCAATACCGGCGACGCGGTAAAATGGGGGCTCGAGATCGGTGCGGCAGTTGCCGATATGGGATCCTATCAGGGCCATGGGTCCGTTGCCCATCCGCACGCGCTGCCATTGACGTGGGCGGTCATCACAAAAGGCGGCATTCTCCTTAATGAGGAAGGTCGCCGTTTCTCAAACGAGATGCGAGGCTATTCAGAACACGCTGCCGAAGTGGCTGCGCAGCCCGGTCACACCGCCTGGGATATCTATGATGCCAAGGGTGACGAGGCCGGGATGGGCTTTTACGATTACCGTGAAATCCGCAAGCTCGGAGCAGTCAAGGCGGCAGGCAGCCTGGAAGAGCTCAGTGCCGTAACGGGTCTCTCACTTGACGCCATTCGTGATGAATTCCAGGCTATCGAAGCCTCCGTGCGCGCTGGCGTGCCGGACAGGTTTGGCCGGGTTTTCACGCAGGATCAGGTGCTTGCTGCTCCCTATTATGCGGTGAAGGTCAATGGCGCGCTGTTTCATACACAGGGCGGGCTGGTCATCGATGCGGAAGCCCGGGTGCTGCGCGAAGATGGCACCGCTCTGCCCAATCTTCTTGCAGGCGGCGGCGCAGCCCGAGGCGTGTCCGGGGATGCCAATTACGGATATTTGTCGGGCAACGGTCTTTTGACTGCAACGAGCTTCGGTCGTCTGGCAGGCGCTACGGCTGCCCGCATCGCGGCTGAAACTCAGGGCTGAGGCGGCATAAACAATTTACGAGGAGGACGTGATGAAAAAAGTTATGGTCATCGTACCGTTTCCCATGGGGCAGGAGGATCTGGCCCGCAGACAGGCGCAAATGAAGGCCGTCAACCTCGGCCCTGGCATCGAATTCCATTATCGATCCGTGCGGGTCGGGCCGAAGAATTATTCGAGCCAGCACGATATGGCGCTCGCCGATTTCTCGATCCTCGATGCGGGGCTCGATGCGGAGAAAGAGGGGTTTGACGCCGTTTGCATCGATACGATGTCCGATAGCGGCATGTCGATGCTGCGCTCCGTCCTGACGATACCTGTTATTGCGCCGGGTCGCCACTCCATGCTTCTGGCGCAGATGCTGGGCGAGAAGTTCTCGATCCTGATGATGTGGGATCGCTGGAAAATGCTCTACACCAAGACACTCGGCGAACTGGGCATGGAGCACAAATGCGCCTCCATGCGCTCGATTGGCGTGACGCCTGATAACAAAAGTCTGCTTGCAGGCAAGGAAGATGAGGTTTTTCCGCTTCTGCTGCAGGCTGCAGAGAAATGTGTGGAAGAGGATGGCGCGCAGGTGCTGATCCTCGGCTCCACGACCATGCATGAGGCGCATTCCTGGCTCTCTGAGAGGATCGGCGTTCCCGTCATCAATCCCGGTCCGCTGACTTACAAGCTGGCATCGATTGCGCTCGACCTGAACCTCACCCACAGCAAGGCGACTTGGCCGACACCGCTTTCGCCCAAGCATGACATGATCCGCGCCATCGGCGCGGCAGGCGCAGCCTATCTGGAGGGCAAGCAATGACCCGCATTCTCGTCATCGTTCCATTCGCTCTGGACGCTGAAGGTATTCGCAACCGCGAGGCTCAGTCAGGCTATGTGCCATTGCCCGCGGATTGGCAGCTGACCTACAGGCCCGTCACCTGCGGGCCGACCTCCTTCATGTCTCCGCATGATTGGGGACTGATGGACCTTGCTATATTTGAGGCCGGATGCCGGGCTCAAGACGAAGGTTTCGATGCGGTTTGCATCGACACGATGTCCGACAGCGGAATGGTCATGCTCCGCTCGGTGCTTTCAATTCCGGTCATCGGCGCAGGCAAGGCATCGATGCTCTATGCCTTGACGCTTGGCGGGAAATTTTCAGTGCTTGCCCAGTGGGCGCCAGCACTGCCGCGATACCGAAAGGCAATCCGTGAATATGGCTTCGACCGGCAATGCGCCTCGGTGCGTAGTTTCGATCAGCCGCCGGACTTCTCCAACCTGCTCGGCGGGAAGGAAGACAGCGTTTTCCCCCGGATGCGTGATGTCGCGATGCGGTGCATCGAAGAGGATGGAGCGGAAGTCATCTGCCTTGGTTCAACGACGATGCATCAGGCGGGAGAATACCTTGCAGCCAACCTGCCCGTGCCGGTCGTTAATCCCGGTCCTTTGACCTACAAGCTGGTAGAAACCTTCCTCGCCTTGGGCCTAAGCCATGGCAGGCAAGTCTATCCGCCACCGGTCGAACCCAGGCTCGATATGTTGAGCGAGATGATGAAAGCGGGCGCGCAAGCCGAGCGCGCTGCGAAAGGCTGACATGGTGCAGAGTGCCGCCACAGCGCTTGCGCAAGCCGCCGCATCGAGCAATTTCGGTACTACCGACAGCTCGGTGCGGGCTGCCTATCGCAACTTCATACTAGACACATTAGCCGTAATGGTGGCTGGAGCGGCGCATCCTTCCATCTCCGCAGCCCGGGCCGCACTGTTTCAGACTGGCGGTAGCGGCAAATCATCTGCTGTTGGATTTTCATCGTCCGGGCCTGCCGGAACGGCGGCGCTCGTCAATGGTATGGCGCTGACCGTGTTGCAGTTGCAGGACGGACATCGCCGTGCTCGCGGTCATCCCATGAGCCATGTCCTGCCATCTGCTCTGGCTATAAGCGAGGAGACCGGCGCCTCGGCATCATCTTTCCTCAATGCGATTATCGCCGGCTACGAAGTTTCAGCGCGGATAGGCTCGGCTTTGGGTGGTATGCAGCCCCTGCTGCACGACACCGGGACATTCGGCTGCATCGGTGCGGCCGTGTCCGCTGCCTATCTACTGGGGGAGGGACGTGATAGCTCTTCTCGCGCGTCGCTTATCGAGAATGCCATTGGCAATGCCGCTGCGGTCGCTCTCTTTCCGTTTCGAGATACCTGTATGGAAGGCGCCAGTGCACATCACCTGTTCGTAGGTCTCGGCGTGCAGAACGGCATTGTGGCTGCCAAGGCCGCAAAGGCGGGATTGTTGCCGTCCAATGCAACGCTTGAACGCTTCTTCGGTCCACGCGCGGGCGAGGCATTCGTCCCTGCGGTGATGCTCGAAGGAATTGGCGAAGACGGCAGTTGGTCTCACTACGAAATTACCAATGCCTATCTCAAATGGCACCCGGTCTGCGCGCATCTTGGTCCCATGCTGGATTGTATCGAGCTTTTGAGGGTGCGGTTGGGTATTTTCGATCCGAGCGAGGTGGCTGAGATACGCGTCGAAACCTATGCAACCGCACTCCAATACGACTCTTCCAACCCTTCAAGTGATCTCGCAGCAAGATTCAGCTTTCGCCACGCTGCGGCATTGGCCATTTGTTTTGGCCCGCTAAAGCATGATGGTTTCGGACAAGAGAGACTGGAGCATCCTGACGTTTTGGCACTTGTCGGAAAAATCAAACTTCAGGTCGATGAGCAGTTTGACGCACTCTATCCCGCCAATCGCCCGGCGCGTGTGCGCCTCATCCTCATTGATGGAAAGACCGAAAGTGCCGAGGTTCTTGTGCCGAAGGGGGATGGAAACCAGTCGCTCTCACGTTCGGACGTTGATCTGAAGGCTCAGCGTCTCGTTGATTCTGTCTGGGACAAAAGCCAGCGCGCCCAGCTGTTTGCCCTTGTTGACAGTGTCGAAGGAAATGTTCGCAACGATCTGGTGACGCAGTTGGGCGGCTTGCTCAGGCATCCATTGCGATTGGACGCGTCAATTGCCGAGTGAGAAATCCTTGCCGTCTTCCCGCTTGAGGGAGACGCGGTATTCGTAGCGATCCGCGCGATAGAATATCTCGGCTGCATAGAAGGGTTTGAGTTCCGCGTTGAAGAACAGCCGGTTCACCAGCATCAGTGGCGCACCGATGGGTATTTCCAGATGTTTTGCGGCATAGTCGTCTGCGAGGGTCGCGGTCAAAGTCTGCTCGACCTGTTCGACAACGGTCCCGGTCTTTTGAACGAGATCGATCATATTCGTCGTGGCGAGATCGTTACGCTCCAGCGTTTTCCCAATTTCCGGCAGCAGGTAGGCTGTTGAGAGGGAGTACGGGCGGCGGTCGAGCGAGCGCACGCGCACAGCACGGACCAGCTCGGTCGTTGGAGCAACGCCCATTTGCTCACAAATGCGGGGAGGCGCCTCTCCCATGTCGAGGCTTACAACCTTCAACCGTGTGCTTTTTCCAACGGCGTTCAGATAGCTGAACAGGCTGTTGATGTTGGAAACGACGACGCGGTTAAGCTTGTTGTCCTTCGTGCGGTCCGTGACATAAGTTCCCCGTCCACGCGTGCGTGTTACGAGTCCTTCCGCCGTCAACATTTCCATGGCTTTGCGGATGGTAATGCGGCTGACTGAAAAGCTCTCGGAGAGTTCCGCCTCACTCGGCACCGGAACGTCAGCGGGATAGTAACCCTTGACGATTCGTTCACGCATCACTGCGTAAACCCGATGATAGAGTGGTGTGGGAGAATGTCGGTCAGGCATCAGGCAAGTCCACAGAAGTGAGCATTCGGCAACGATATAGGGTGAGAAACTTCGGTTAGTTCAAACACGCCTTCCGTGCAATACGCGTTGCGCAGCAATCAAAGCGTCGTCCCGTATGGCTTCAAGCTGCGCAACGTCCCTGCCTCTGGCTTCCTGTTCAATGCCTTCGACAAGTTTGCCTCGTGTGGCTTCATCAAGGGTCGGCGTGCCCAAGTCTTTCCACCGCTTCTCCTGGCTCGGACCCAGATGAGAAAGGTAATGGGCAATTCCTCCCTCTCCGCCACCAAGATGGTAAGCCATGTGAGCGCCCACAACTGACCATCGCAGGCCGGGGCCGTACACAAGCGCCGCATCGATATCGTCCACATCAGCAATATCCTCGGCCACCATGTTGACGGCTTCCCGCCAAAGGGCAGAGGAGAGGCGGTTGGCAATGTGGCCGATGGCTTCGCGCTTCAGTTTCACCGGGTAGCGTTCAACCGTTCGATAAAAAGCCGCCGCGCGTTCGACGCGGTTTTTATCGCTGCCGAAAAGCTCTACGAGCGGCATCAGATGCGGCGGATTGAACGGGTGCGCGGTGATCAATCGTGACGGATCATCCATGTCTGCGCTCAGTTCTGACCAGACAAGCGATGAGGTGCTTGAAGCAATCGTTACGCCGGGCGGTGCGTCCTTTTCAATGGCGGAATAGAGCTCGCGCTTAAGGGGAACGTTCTCAGGAGCATTCTCCTGAACCCAGATTGCGCCAGCGACCGTCTCTGCCAACGTTTCGGTCACGGTCAGCTTGCCAGGAAGTGGCAGGCTGGTCGCAATCTCCGCAACTTGGCCCATGGCCAAACTGATGCGATCTGCAATTTGCGCACGTCCCGCGACCGAAGGTTCAAACAGCGCTACGTCATATCCATGGGCAAGAAAGAGAGCCGACCAGCTCACGCCAATCAGCCCACCACCGACTACAGCAACGGTTTTGTCGTTTCGTGTCACGTCGTCCATTCGCCTTGCCCTGCCATCTTTCGTCTCAACGGCGACAGTCGCACAGCACCGGACAAGGTGCAAATCAAAAGATTATAAGGTTATGCCATTTATACCATTTGTTTGAGTTTGGAGAGATTATCAAAGGTTGATTTAAATATTCTGGAATCATCCTAATGTTGCAAGTTCGCTGTAGTCTTAGCCAAGTTCGCTCACATCCAAGCATCTGAAAATTTCCTGAAATAAACATGACTTTAACACTCCTGTTTGAACTACCGGGATGCGTCGGCGTGGAAAGGCTAGGGCCTTGACAACGCCAGATGCGTCCGCGGCCCAACATTCGGTTGCTTCATGGCCCATATCGATAACATCGCCAGCGGCTCTATCTTGACGTCGCCATGGGAGCGGCGGCTTATGGGCGTGCTGGGCGGACTTTATCTTGCGCAGGGTATTCCGACCTATCTGCTGCTTGTCGCCTTACCGCCTATAATGCGTGAAAGCGGTGCATCGAGAACGGCAATCGGTTTGTTTTCGCTGTTGATGCTGCCGTTGATTCTAAAGTTTCTCGTGGCGCCGTTGGTGGATCGTTGGTCGCCATGGCCAGGACTTGGACATCGTCGCGGCTGGATTGTGCCGACCCAGTTGCTTGTTAGCGCTGGTATCGCCTCCATGGCGCTGGTCGAGCCTAGCAATGTCGCCGTCCTGTTTGCGATCTGCATTTCGATCACCGTGGTCTCGTCGGTTCAGGACATTGCAACGGATGGCTATGCCGTACGTCAATTGACCGATAGGAGCCGCTCCATGGGCAATGCCGTGCAGGCGGGTGCGGTGGCACTGGGTGTCATCATCGGTGGTACTGCGGCGCTTGTCATATTTCATGTGGCGGGCTGGCAAACGATGATCCTGCTCGTCGCATCTCTGTCCTTGCTGCCGCTGCTGGCAGCCTTGGCGATGCCGCCAGAACCGCAGGCAACCGCCCATGATCGCATTAAGCCAGCAAGCCTTCTTGCCTTCTTTCGACGCCCAAATGCCTGGTTGATCCTCGGCTTTGCGTTGACCTACCGCGCAAGCGAAGGCTTGGTCAGGGGCATGGAGGGAACATATCTGGTGGACAGCAAGGTGCCAACGGACTGGATCGGCTATCTGTCCGGAGGGGCGGCAGCCACAGCTGGTCTTGTGGGTGTAGCGATTGCCGCGCTCCTGATCCGGAAGGCCGGACTGACCGCAACGCTTGTCCTGCTCGGTGGTCTCAGAAGCCTGTGCTTCCTTGCCTTCGCGCTCAATGCGCTGGGCATTATGCCGGGAATATGGGTGGCGCTGTCGGCATCGGCCTTCCAGACGCTGATCCGCTATATGGAACTGGTGGCGATCTATTCCTTCTTCATGCAATCCTCATCGAATGACCAGCCGGGGACCGATTTCACCATTCTCGCCTGTGCCGAACTGATCATCTACATGGCGGGCGCATCTATAGCCGGGCTCCTCGCCGACAAGTTGGGCTACCCGGCACTGTTTTCCACGGCAACGGTCATCTCGCTGGCTGGCATGGCCCTGTCTGTCTGGTTTCTGCGACGGATCGGGCACTGTTCGAAGGCACCTGTTACGGCAGGTGTCTGAAGCGAACGCGAATTCCACGAAAAATTCCACTGGAGTTGATCTCATGGACACGTTCCAACGCCACGATAACGAATTCTATCTCAAGCGGCAGACCCGCCGGGAATCCAATGCCCGCAGCTATCCGAGGCGCTTTCCCCTCGCGCTCAAATCGGCATCGGGTTGCGTGGTGACGGATGTCGAGGGACGGACCTATCTGGACTGCCTGGCCGGAGCCGGAACACTGGCGCTCGGGCACAACCATCCCGAAATTATCGCATCACTGCAGGACGTCCTTGCCTCGGGGCTTCCGTTGCATACACTCGACCTTGCAACGCCCGTGAAAGACCAGTTCACCTCCGACATCTACGATACGCTTCCCGCCGGCCTGCGGGAGGAAGCGAAAATTCAATTCTGCTCACCGAGCGGCACCGATGCTGTCGAAGCGGCAATTAAGCTCGCCAAAACGGCGACCGGGCGAACCGATGTCATCGCCTTCCGGGGCGCCTATCACGGCATGTCGCAGGGCTCGTTATCTCTCATGGGTTCACTTGCGCCCAAGGCGGCAGTCGGGCAGCTGGTGCCGGGCACCCATTTCTTCCCATACCCCTATGCTTATCGTTGCCCATTCGGCAGGGGCGGGGAAGAGACGGCGACGCTTGCAGCTGACTATTTCGAAACCGCCCTGCGCGACCCGGAAGGCGGGATGAACCTTCCTGCCGCCGTTATTCTGGAGGCGGTTCAAGGCGAGGGTGGCGTCATACCTGCACCAGTCGAATGGTTGCGCAGGGTGCGCGAGGTCACGCGCGAGCTCAATATTCCCCTGATCCTTGACGAAGTGCAAAGTGGTGTCGGCCGCACGGGAACGTTCTATGCATTCCAGAAGGCGGGCATCGTTCCTGACATCATCGTGCTTTCGAAAGCGATTGGCGGTGGGTTGCCAATGGCCGTGATGATCTACCGGGAAAATCTTGATCTCTGGAAGCCGGGTGCCCATGCCGGAACGTTCCGGGGCAACCAGCTTGCCATGGCAGCGGGGTCCAAGACGCTTGAAATCATCAAGCGAGACGGTCTGGTAGAACGGGCCGCAATAGCCGGACGCAGGCTCCGGGCAAATCTTGAACGCATTCAGGCCCATACATCCCATATCGGCGACGTGCGCGGCGAGGGGCTGATGCTTGGTGTCGAAATGATCGATCCCGGTGGCAGGCCGGACAAATCCGGACACCCAGCCCACGGTGGCGAAATGGCCCGTTTCGTGCAGGCAGAAGCGTTCCGGGCCGGGCTTATTCTCGAAACCGGTGGAAGACATGGCAGCGTCCTGCGATTCCTGCCGCCCCTTACCATCACGGATGCGGAGATCGACCAGGTGTCGAACATTCTTTCCGACACATTTTCGCGCCTCGGACGCAACGCTGCATGAATATTCCGTTGTGGAAAAACAACCAGACGCTGGTTGCGGAGAGGAAGCCGGTAAGTGTGCTCCTTGGTCCCGGTGTCCAGGCACAGGCGGCATACAGGCAAGCCATGCAGGCTGCGGTCGATATCGTGATCGAGAACTCCTGCATTGAAAAGGTGCATGGGGGCGCAGATGTCGAGGCTTTGCGCGACATGCTGTCTTCAATGGACGTGTTTCCTGAAATGGGAACCGGCGTTTCAAAAGCGCTTGTCGACATAGGCGTGCCTGCGGTCAGGCATGCGCTTGATGTCGGCAATGCCAATACGATGGCGCATCTGCATTGCCCGGTGGCATTGCCGGCGCTTGCGGCGGAAGTGTTGATTTCCGCCACGAACCAATCACTTGACTCCTGGGACCAGTCGCCCTTTGCCACCCTTGTGGAGGAGCGTGTTCTGGCATGGCTTACCGCTTTCGCGGGCTTGCCGGAAACGGCGAGCGGCAGTTTTACCAGTGGTGGAAGCCAGTCAAACATGACTGCACTCTATCTGGCGAGCGAGCAGCACAGTCAGGCCGCGAGACGAAAGGGCGTGATTTTTACATCCGCGCAGGCGCATTTCAGCATTCGAAAAAGTGCGGCTGTTCTTGGATTTTCATCCGAGGCCGTCGTAACCGTTGCGACGGATCAGGAGGGGCGGATGTCGGCATCCGCGCTCAGACAGGCAATCGACCATGCCGAGGCGCAGGGATTGTTTCCCTTGGCTGTGGTCGCGACGGCTGGAACAACCGACCTTGGTGCAATTGACCCTTTGAACGAGATCGCCGACCTGACCTTGTCACGCGGGCTGTGGCTGCATGTGGATGCGGCCTATGGCGGCGGGCTGCTTTTCTCCCGGCATCGTCATCTTTTGCTAGGCATTGAGAGAGCGGATTCCATCGCGCTCGATTTTCACAAGATGCTGTTCCAACCCATCAGTTGCGGCGCGCTTTTGCTGCGTGATGGCGTCAGGTTTGCGCCATTGGCAATGAAGGCCGATTATCTCAACCCCGAAGTTTCGGTCTTCGGGAATGTTCCGAATTACGTGGAATCCTCGCTGCAGACCACCCGGCGAAGCGATGCGCTGAAGGTGCTGATGACGCTGCGCTCGATTGGTCGCGATGGCCTGGACGCTCTTATTTGCAAGACGCTGGAAAATGCAGTTGCCGCTGCCGCCTCTGTGCAGTCACGAGACTATCTTCAGCTGGCGCAGCAGCCGTCGCTGTCGACGGTCCTGTTCCGTTACGTCTCAAAACAGGGGCCAAAGCGCTCCGATGACATTACGCTGGCTGTCCGTGCGGAGCTTTTTCGCAGTGGAACTGCAGCACTTGCAACAACCGTCCACGAAGGACGGGTTCATTTCAAATTGACGCTTCTCAACCCGAATTCCACCCCCGACGTCATCGACCGCGTTCTGGATGCGGTTGCAACAATGGCGCGCGAACTGGAGAACGAAGATGTACGCCCATAAAGCCGCAACACTCGCCATTCGATCCCTTCTGAACTGCGTCACCCGGGAATATGCAAATCGCATCGTTTGGACGACGGACAGTGGCGGACAAAAGCTGACCCTGAATTTCCCCGAAAAAGGCGGCAGCCTGAAAATCCCCGTTTCCTATCGCTCGGTCACCGGGCACCACCTGTTCGGCGAACCAATGGTGCTGACGGACGATAGCGGTGTCCAGAACCTGAGCGCTTCAGCCGCGATGAGCGTCATTATTGACCGCCTTGAACCCGATGCTTCGCAGGAAGGTCGCGCTGACCTTCACCAGCGCGCGCAATCCAGTCGCCATTTGATCGAAACCTCGCTCTCAGAGCGGCAATCGGACCTCAAAAAGTTGGTCGGCCCAGAACTAAGCTTTATCGAGGCGGAACAGGGCCTGCTTGCAGGACACGGCGTTCATCCTTGCCCGAAAAGTCGCGATGGCATGACGGAGGGGGAGAGCAGACGCTACTCACCCGAGTTTGGAGCGAGCTTTCCGCTACGCTGGTTTGCCATTTCGCGTGATCTCTACCACACCGGCCATTCCGATGGATCGCCCTCCGCAGAAGAATGGCTGGAGGCCGTGGAGGCCGATACGCTTTCTGCATTGCGGGGTCGGCTTCCGCATGCGGATTTCGCCTTTCTGCCGGTCCACCCCTGGCAGGCGGATGCGATGCTAAAAGATGCGCAGATCGCGGCTCTTGTCGCTACAGGACAGATCGTTGATTGTGGCGAAGCGGGGCGCCCGTGGTTTCCAACATCGTCCGTACGCACACTTTACCGACCCGACGCGCCATTCATGCTGAAACTCTCACTCGGCATCGGCATCACCAATTCTGTGCGCATAAATCTTGCACGCGAGCTTTTGCGCGGTGACGACATGTATCGTTTCAGGGCAAATAGACTATGGAAAGATCTTGCTGCGGATTATCCGGGGCTGAACTGGATCGCTGATCCGGCCTACATGGGTGTAGCGGTCGATGGGCATGTTATCGACGGTCTTTCCGTATCGATGCGGGAAAATCCTTTCCACGACGAAAATGCAGACAGAAATGTTACGCTTTTGGCATCCTTATGCGAGCATCTGCCGGAACGAGGCAGCCGCATAGGCGCCCTGATCCGCACCTCTGCCAAGACTGAAAATCGCTCTGTCGAGATGGTTTCGGAAGATTGGTTTTCGCGTTTCCTTTCGGTCTTCGTCACACCGGTCTTTGCGCTGTATCTGCGGCACGGCATCGCGATAGAAGCGCACCAGCAGAACATGGTGCTGGAAATCGAAAACGGGTACCCAGTCGCAGCCTTCTACCGGGATAATCAGGGGTTCTTCCATCATGAGCGTGCTCATGCTGCGCTGCATGAGGCCCTGCCTGAGTTTGGTGTACGCAGCGAGTCGGTTTTCGGCGAAGACGCGGTCGACGAGCGCATTCTTTATTACGGCTTCATCAATTCCACCTTGGGCATGATCGGTGCGCTGGGCCGCGAGGGGCTGATCGATGAGCAGCGGCTGATCGACATGCTGCGCGACACGCTTGTTGATCTCGACCGAAGGGAGGGTAGCCAGTCCCGTTTGGTGAGCAAGATGCTGGCCACTATTCTGCAATGCAAGGCGAACCTGAAAACACGGCTTGCGCAGATGGATGAACTGGTTGGCCCGTTGGAAACGCAGTCCGTCTATCTCGAAATAGACAATCCTCTGTTTCAGAATGTGCAGGCGCAGGCCCATGGCTGATCTTACCGCAGCAGGTACCGAATTTGCCTATTCCAGATATGATCCGGAGATTGGCCGCACGGTCAGTTTCCGGCTGCTGGATAAGAACCGTGATCTGGACCTTCTCTGGCGCTGGATGAACCAGCCGCATGTGGTCCCGCAATGGAAGATGGCAAAGCCCAAGGAGGAGATCGCCGCCTACATTGATAGCAATCTCGCTGACCCCCATCAGGACCCCTATATCGGCTTCATTGATGGCGCGCCCATGAGCTACTGGGAAGCCTATTGGGCGAAGGACGACATTCTAGGTCGCTATTATGATGCGGATGAGAAGGATCGAGGCTGGCACATGCTGGTGGGTGAGCCTTCCTTTCTTGGCCGCGGTATTGCGCCCGCCGTTATCAGGGCCTTCACCCGTTTTCTGTTTCTGGATGACCTCGCCACCGAAAAAATCGTTGGCGAACCGAGTGTTGGGGCCCGCCGCCTGCTTCGCTACGCGCCGATTTGCGCCTTTGAAGAGCAGGGTGAAATCGACCTTCCGGACAAGCGCGCAAAACTGATGTTTTGCCACAGACAGCGCTTCACCGAACAATTTGGACTTTGATCATGACCATACTCGACCTGACCGGCATCGGCATCGGCCCGTTCAACCTCGGCCTTGCCTCACTGCTCTCATCCCATCGGGAAGTTTCGGCGACATTCCTTGAACGCAAGCCCGGCTTTCGATGGCACGAAGGGCTGATCCTTCCGGGGACAACCCTTCAGGTACCATTCCTGGCGGACCTCGTCTCGATGGCCGACCCCACCCACCCCCTGAGTTTTCTCAATTATCTTGCCGTCCATGACCGTCTCTACAAGTTCTATTTCTATGAGAAATTTCAGATTCCCCGGCAGGAATATGACGATTATTGCCGCTGGGCATCGCAGCAGCTTGAAAGCTGCCGCTTCGGCGAAACTGTTGTCGATGTCCAGTATAATGCACAGTCGGACGCCTTCCTGACGGAGACACGCAGCCAGACCGGCGCATCCCGCAGCTATCTCAGCCGTAATCTGGCGCTGGGGATTGGGACGACCCCTCATTTGCCCGCATGGGCGGCCATTCAGGGCAGCGCGCCCATCTTCCACTCTGCCGAATTTGCGAAGAAGAAGGCAGAGTTGGTCAAGGCACGCCGCGTAACCGTTATCGGCTCCGGCCAGAGCGCTGCTGAATGCGTGCTGGCGCTGTTCAACGAGTTGACACCGGAAAGAATTGCCGCCGGTGCTTCGATTCTCTGGATTACCCGTTCGGCGGGCTTCTTCCCCATGGAGTATTCGAAGCTCGGGCTGGAATATTTCACGCCCGACTATATGCGCGCTTTCCACACGCTACCGCGATCAAAGCGGCGAGACGTGGTGGCCGATCAGGGCCTCCTTTACAAGGGCATCAGCTTTTCCACGATTTCCGAAATATTCGACCTTCTCTATGAACGCTCCATCGGCGGCCGTGAGCCGGGGCTTGCGCTGGCATCGAACTGCGAGGTTACGAATGTGGAAGCTAGCGGCTTTTCCGGCGGAATGAACGTTCGCGTCCGGCACAACCTCTCAGGTGAAGGAAATACGGTCGAGGCTGATGCGATCGTGGCGGCAACGGGATACCGCCATGCCTGGCCTCAGTGGCTGGAGAAGTTGAAGGGCGAAGTTCTCGAGACCTGCGAACGCGGCGACCTCATCGTCGATGACCATTTCAGGGCGCAGCGCAAGGACGGCGGCAAAGGTGCCATTTTCGTCCAAAACGCGGAAACCTTCCAGCACGGAGTCGGCGCGCCGGATCTTGGTCTCGGGCCGTTCCGCAATGCGGTCATCATCAATCAACTGCTGCAACGAGAGCAGTACCGCGTCGATGCAAGGTCGGCGTTCCAGACTTTCGGAACACCGCAGAACCTGTCCCGAGCCACGAAGATTTCAGGAGATGTCTATGCCCGCGCAATTTGAGCCACCATTCCAGCCCGCCTTCGCTCCGGGATTGTGGAAAGAAACCTCGCTTCGGTTGCTCGCCAAACTTATCGAGGAATTTGCCTATGAGCGCGTTTTCCCGGTCACCGAGGAAAAGCCGGGCCATTACCGGATCATTTTTGCCGATGCCTCCTACGGCTTTCGCGCCAAGCGTTATGTGTTCGACAATCTTTCTGTCGAGCCCTCCAGCATCGTCAAGCGATCGGGCGGGGTAGAGACACCGATTCACGATCCGCTCGCCTTCTGTGCCGAAGTGTTGCCTGAACTCGGGGTCAAACCCATGACTGTCGCGCATTTCATCCGCGAACTCGGCAATACCCTGGTTGCGGACGCCCATATTGCGGCTCGCGCCACCAAGACCGGTGCCGAGCTGGCTGAACTCGATGATCTCAGCATGGAAGGTGAAACCACGGGGCATCCGTGGGTCACGGTCAGCAAGGGTCGTATTGGTCTGGGTTATGACGATTACCTGGCCTACACCCCAGAGAATCGCCACGCTTCAAAGGTCGTGTGGATCGGTGTCAGCATGGAGCGCGCCACTTTTGTGGCCGAACATGGTGTGACCAATGAGCATCTCGTTACGGAAGCTCTTGGTGATGCCACCTTCCAGGCGTTCATCGCAAAGCTTCAGGCCTCAGGCGCGTCCTTGGCGACGCACCACATGATGCCAGTCCATCCGTGGCAGTGGGACCATATGATCCTGCCGCATTTTGCCGCAGATTTGGCGTCCGGGCACATCGTTCTTCTGGGCGAGGGAGATGATCTCTATCTGCCGCAGCAGTCAGTCAGAACGATGTCGAATGTGACAAACCCCGCAAAATCAACTCTGAAGCTGTGCATGACGATCCTCAATACCGCAGTCTATCGCGGCATTCCTGGCAAGCGAGCGTTGACGGCTGCGCCGTTTACCACCTGGCTGGATGAACTGCTGAAGAATGACACGTTTCTTTCCCAGGATTGCCGCCTTGTCTTTCTCGGCGAAAGAGCCGGAATGCACTATGTCCACCCTCAGTTTTCCCGGATCGCCGGTGCGCCCTATCAATTCAACGAGATGCTGGGTTGCCTCTGGCGAGATAGCCTTGCCAACTATCTGGAAGCGGATGAAACCGGACTACCGCTGGCTGCCTTCATGCATTCCGGCAGCGATGGCGAACCCGTCGTTCAGGCGCTTGCCAGAAAGGCCGGCGCGAGCGTTGATCACTGGATGTCGTGCTTCTTCGACGTGGTGATCCCGCCCGTTTATCACCTGCTTGCACGCCACGGCCTTGCATTTTCCGCCCACGGTCAGAATGCAACGCTCATCCTGAAGAACGGACTGCCGGAACGGCTGGCGCTGAGGGATTTCATCGATGATGTCATCGTTTGCGACAAGGACTTTCCAGAAACAGCGACACTTCCTCCCAAGGTACAGGACGTGCTCCTACGGCTGCCGCCGGACTTCCTGATCCACTTCATCCAGACGACCCTTTTCATTTGCGTCTTCCGCTACATGTCCGTCTTGCTGGACCGGAGGGCGGGGCTTTCGGAGGAGACTTTCTGGAGTCTGGCCGGAGAGAGTGTGCGCCGTTATCAGGCACGGTTCCCTGATATGGCAGATCGCTTCGACATATTCGGTCTGTTCGATGACGAGTATCCCCGCCTGTGCCTGAACCGCGTCCGGCTGTTTACGCATGGCTATGCTGACGATGATGAGCGCCCGGTGCCGGACTTTCAAGGCATGGTCAGCAATCCGCTGGTTTACTTCGAGCGGAAAAAAGCGGCGGCCTGACTGCCGATACGGGGGCTAAAAGGCCCCCAACGGCCGCAGATCATGCGTCCCCCGTCTGCCCGCTCATGCGCCGCAGATCGGTGGGACGTATGCCGTACCGGCTGCGGAATGTGCGGTTGAAGTAGGACAGATCGTTGAAGCCGACGCTGTAGACAATTTGGCTGATGGGGCGTGATGCCGTGTCTGAGAGGATCATCGTCTTTGCCAGAACGAGGCGTCTTTCCAGCACGTAGCGCGAGAAGGTTGTGCCAGTACGGCTGAATATTTTCTGGATGGCCCGAGGCGTGATACCTTCTACCTTCGCAACGTCGGCAATCGAGAAAGAGCCATCGGCAAGATTTGCCTCAATCAGCGCCTTTATCGACTCGACACGATTTTGCGGCAAGTCCGGGACAGACGGGTTTTCAGCCACCTCCTGAGCCAGAACAGGAAGCAAGGAATAGAAATGCGCCACCATCATGCTGGCGTGGTCCTTGTCCTGATGGTCCTGTCGCAGAAGATACCCGGCATAGTTGGTCAATAGCTGCAGCGGCAGGCATTCGGCGTGGAATTTTCGCAGTAACAGACGATCGAGAGATTTTTGCAGCGGCGCGATGGCGGAATGCGGTAGATGGGCGCAATCGAACCTGCCGCCATCAGGGAGCACAATTTCCGACGATGTATCGGCGGGAAGCAGGATGACATCGCGCGATGCCAAGGTAAACACCTGCTGGCGGTGGTGCACGATCATCGGTCCGTCGGTGGCGCGCAGAATGACAATACCCGGCGTGCCGATGCCATTGGCCGTGAGACGCAGGGGTGTTTTTGGCAGGTAGAGTGTGGCGAGCGACAGATCGACGTGTTTCCAGAACAGGCCGGTTACGCCTCCCAGATCACCTTCGTCCACCGTAATGGTCGCTTCACCCAGCATGTCCAGCAAGATCGTGCGGCAGACAAGCCTGCTTTCCGCATCGGGAAGCGAAATTGTTCCGAGTTTGAGAGGACGAATTATTTCCATCGGAATGAACCTGTCTTTTCTGTTGATGTTCGCAATTGTCCAAAACCTGTTCGTGCACATCCAAGCGCATCTCATTCTTAGCTCATAAAACATGATGAAAATAGTAGGGTATTACCGTAGTTGGACGGCTGCGAAAATTTTTTAGTGGGTTGGGGACGGAATGATCAGGAAGTGGAATTTTAGCGTAAGCCTGTTGGCGGTTGCCGTTGCGACGGGCGTCAACGTTTCGGCGCAGGCGCAGGATGCATCTCAAAATTCGGATGCGACCGAGGGGACGACGGTCCTCGAGACAGTCGTGGTGACAGGTGGGCGGTCGCCACAACAGATATCAGAGACCGCCAAAACTGTCTATGTTGTTGAAAGCGAAGAGATTACGTCACAGGCGAATGCCGGAAAATCCGTGCAGCAGATCCTTGCCGACAGCATTCCGAGTTTCGATGCGGCAAGCGACGGGGCCCGAACATCCTATGGCCAGAACCTTCGCGGACGTACCGCCCTTGTGCTGATCGACGGCGTTTCCATGAACTCAGCACGTGGATTGAGCAGACAGTTCGACTCGATTGATCCCTTCAATATCGCGCGCATCGAAGTCCTTTCGGGCGCAACATCAATCTATGGCGGCAATGCCACGGGCGGGATCATCAATATCATCACAAAGAAGGGCAAGGACGCCCCGGAAGGCCTTCACAGTGAAGTGACCACGGGCGCCGAAACCGGATTTGCCGGCACTGAGGATTTTGATCGCTTTGCCAAGGGCGCGGTGACCTACAACGCCGAAAACTGGGACGCGCGTTTGTCCATTTCAGGTGATCGTAGCGGCGCCTATTATGATGGCAGCGGCACGATGGTAACGCCTGACATCGTCCAGACGTCGACCGCTTTCAACAAGCGGGTGGACTTCATGGGCTCGGTCGGTTTCCAGATCGATGATACCAGACGTCTGGAGCTGTCCGGTCAATATTACGACAGCAAGCAGGATTCGGATTTCGGGCTTTATTACGGTGCTGGTCTGAGTGGCCTTTCGACTGGCAATCCGGCCCTTTTTCAAACGCGCGACGGTTACAATTCGGACTTTAATCCCCGTACGCAGCGCACAATGTTTAATGCGACCTACACGGACGAGGATTTCCTGGGGCAGCAACTTTTGCTGCAAGGTGCCTTCCGTAAAGAGCGCATTTCCTTCGCCCCATTCCCGGCATCCAACGCGCTGCTGCCCAGTCGATTGTATTTTGGGGGCAGCCACCAGGAAACCGATTATTTTTCCGGCAAGGCTGCCCTTGTCGCGGAGCCCACCGACAGGCTGAAGATCACCTATGGTATCGATGCGGATCACGACGCACTGTCTTCGCATCAAAATGTCTTTGATTTCACAACGGCGGCTACCAGCGGCGGGATGAATTTCAGCACGCTTGGCATAACCGGCCTTTATCCGGAAATAAAGGTATCGACAGTCGCAGGATTTGCAGAGGCGTCCTATGAGGCTACCGATCGGCTGACCCTCAACGGCGGCGTGCGGTACCAGTTCGTTCACACCGATGTTGGCGATTTTATCGGTGCTTCGCAGCAAGTTGCCATATTGCAGGGTCGTGGGACATCCGCCGATACGATTTCTGGAGGCAGTGTCAATTATGACGACTTCCTGTTCAATGCGGGTGCGACCTACGAGATCGACAACACGCAGCAGGTTTACGCAAACTTCAGCCAAGGCTTCGAACTTCCGGATCCTGCAAAATACTACGGCATCGGAAGCTACACCCTCGTTGGTGGCAGATACGTGCTTGGCAACAGCGTCAATGTCGCCGAGTCCGCACTGCAGGCCATCAAGACGAATTCGGTTGAAGCCGGATATCGTTTCGACGACGGCACTTACACGGTAGAGACAGCAGCATTTTATTCACTGTCCGATAAGTCGATCACGTTGGATCGTACATCGTTGGCTGTGAACGTACTGAACGAAGACAAGCGCGTCTATGGTCTGGAAGGAAAGATCGGAGCCAAACTCGACCATGGTTTCGACGTCGGCCTTCTGGGCCAATGGATAAGGACGGACGTTAAGAGCAATGGCGGCTGGAAAACGGCCACGATCCAGAATGCCAGCGTTTCCAAGCTTGGCAGCTATGTCGGCTGGACCAATGATGCATTGAGCGTCAGGCTGTCCGGCCAACATATCTTCGATCTGACCGATGCCGATAACTTCAAGATTGACGGGTATACGCTGTTTGATCTGACAGGCGGATACAAGTTCGAGACTGCCAGCACGACGCTTAATTTCGGCATTCAGAACCTCTTCGATACGGATTACACCACCATCTGGGGCTCTCGCGCCAAAGCTCTGTACGGCGCTTCAGTCGGACAGGCAGTTGGCAACGAAATTTTCGACTACAGAGGACGCGGCCGCACCTTCGCCGTTTCGCTGACGAAAGTTTTCTGATGAACCATCAGGGTGACATACGGCACGGTATCGTCAATCCCGCCGGGCGCCCGCTTTCGGGCTGGGCGTCCGATCCCCTCGTGTATCGCGCTTTCTGTAACGAAGGCGAAAATGCAGTCGTGTTGCGCAAGCGAGGTTCAACCTTGCTTGCCGACGCAGGCCAGGGTTTGAATGCCGTTTTTCGGCTCGTGCCGGATGATATTCACGCGCAAATCGAGCTTCTGGACATATCAAACGTACCAGATCGTGCCTGGCGTCTGACGAGTGCCGCATTCGAGTATCTGTTTGCAACATTGCCTTCCTTGCAGTCGCTTTCGCTCAGCGGTCAGGCGTGGTCGCCTTTACTGGGCGAGTTGAACCTTAATGGCATCTGGTTCACGCAGGCCAGGGAAATGCAGCACGTCCTGATGGGTGAGATGTTCTGGCAGACCTCACGATTATGGTCGCCATCTCTAACATCCGTCTTTCCTCACTATGGCGTCTTCGACGGAAAAATCGCACACCCGCTGCGCCCGCCAAAACCATCTGGAACCGTCTATGCGCGTCAAATTCCATGGCTAGATGGCGTAATTTCCCTGGATGTCGCTACGCTTGATGACCTGCCTCTTGTGCATCGCTGGATGAATGATCCGCGCGTCAACGAATTCTGGCACGAGGCAGGGGATGAAGATCGTCATAGGCAGTACCTCGAAGGCATGTTTGCCGATCCTCACATCATGCCTCTGATCGGCCGCTTCGATAACCGGGCATTTGCCTATTTCGAGGTCTATTGGGCCAAGGAAGACATTGTCGGTACCTTCTGTGATGCGGGTGATTACGATCGGGGCTGCCATGTAATCGTCGGCGAAGAAAACTGCCGCGGGCGAGACTGGTTCACCGCATGGCTTCCCTCGCTCCTGCATTTCATGTTTCTCGACGATCCGCGCACGCAACGGATCGTGCAGGAACCAAGCAGCGGGCATCACCGGCAGCTGCGCAACTTACAGAAATCCGGTTTTTCGCATATCAGAAGCGTGGATTTACCCACGAAACATGCCGCGATAATGGCGATCAGTCGGCAAAGATTCTTCGCCGACCGACTGTGGCATCCCGCAGCATAAATCTCGCCTTGAGCATTGGTTTAACTGTCTCGAACGGTGGACGGCAACTTCGTCGCGGCGATCAAGCCACTTTAGTCCGGGATTGTCACGCTAACCGGTTTCACCAAATCGTAAAGAACCGTGTCATCGCCCCGTCCTGTCTGGCGCATGGTCATGGCAAACAGGCCCTTTGCGCCAATGGGCGTGAGGAGATGGTGCAGCGCGCCTTGGCGATGGGTGACGATCTGGTTCGGCTGGGCAATGAACGCCTTGATGGATGAAACATCTGGCGTTCCATCAGGTGCTTTTTCGCAAACCACGATCATCGATGGCGTTGAGTCCAACGGCAAAAATGTCTGGTTTGAGTAGGGGTGGATCTCCAGCTGCGAGACTTGTGCACGTTCTGCGACACCCTTCATGCGGACGATGTTCAAGACAGGGAGTGTGGCTTCCTGCGCACCTTCGTAGGCTTGGGTCACAGACAGCTGGGAGCTGATATCTCCCGTTTCTGAAACATATCCGAAAGGGGCAAAAGCCTCTGCTGTGAGTTGTTGGGCGACGATGTCGGTCATGCGTGGGTATCCTGAAACTGAAGCTGAACCTTCATGCTTTGTGAACGGTCGCTTGCGAGCTCGAAGGCGTCGCGAGCGTTTTCGAACGGCACTGTTGCGCTGATCAGCGGTTTGACGTCGATCAGGCCGCGTCCCATCAGGTCAACTGCTTGGGCGAACTCCTCGTGGAAGCGGAATGTGCCCTTCAGCTGCAGTTCCTTTGCAACAAGCAGATTGATGGGGAGTGTCATCTCTCCACCCAGGCCCAATTGAACGATGGTGCCGACGGGCCGCAGGACATCGAGGGCAGACACAAGTGCGGACTGATTGCCGGATGCTTCGAACACGACGTCGAATACGCCCTTTTCCACTTTGTATGGCTCAAGTCCTGCTGGATCGCGCAGGACGTTGACCGCTTCATCCGCTCCGATATGGGCGGCAAGTTTCAAGGGTGCATCGGCAACATCAGTAACGACGATGTGCGATGCCCCCGCGAGCCTTGCTACGAGGACGCCCAGCATTCCGATCGGCCCCGCACCGGTAATAAGGATCTTTTTTCCAAGCAGAGAACCGGCCTGACGTGCGGCGTGCAGACAAACAGCCAAGGGTTCCGCCATCGCGGCTTCGCCCATGGTCAGGCGATCTGAGATCGGCACTGCCTGCGACGCATTAACGGCGACGGTCTCTCGAAATCCGCCCTGAATATGGGGCGTGCGCATTGCACTTCCCATGAAACGCATGTCGATGCACTGGTTTTGCATTCCCGAAAGGCAATAGCGGCACGTGTTGCAGGGGCGTGATGGATTGACGGCAACCCGCATTCCCGGAACAAGGTGAGAAACGTCACCACCCGTTTCCACGATCACGCCGGCAAATTCGTGGCCCAAGGCCATTGGCTCGCGCACACGGACCGTGCCGAAGCCGCCGTGATGGTAGTAGTGGAGGTCTGAACCGCAGATTCCCCCGGTCACGACTGCCACTTGCACTTCGTCTGCCAGGATCGGCTGCTCCTTGACGTCTTCAATGCGCAGGTCTTTTGGTGCGTGGATGATGACACCTCGCATGGTCTTATCCTCCCGATAAGTTTGGCAATGGGGCTCAGAGAACCGCCAACATTCCGCCGTCGACATAGATGATCTGGCCATTGACGTAGTCAGACGCAGATGAGGCGAGGAACACGGCTGTTCCAATCAACTCCTCAGGTCGCCCCCACCGCCGGGATGGTGTGCGTCCCTTTACCCAGGCATCGAATTCCGGATTGTCGATCAGTGCCTGATTCATGTCGGTCAGCATGTATCCGGGGCCGATGGCATTGGATTGAATGCCATGCTGCGCCCATTCCGCCGCCATGGCCCGGGTCAGCATCTTCACGCCGCCCTTGGCCACCGTGTAGGGTGCGACCGTGGCGCGGGCCAGTTCACTTGTCAGGGACCCGATGTTGATGATTTTTCCGTAGCCGCGTGGAATCATCCGCTTGGCTGCTTCTCGGCCAATCATGAAGGCGCTGGTCAGGTTGGTGTCGATCACCCTTTGCCAATCAGCGGTCTCAAGTTCGACCATCGGCTTGCGGAATTGGATACCGGCGTTGTTGATGACGATGTCTATCTCAATGCCCGCCGCATCGAAACGGCTGAAAGCCTCCAGTATCGAGCTTTCTGATGTCACGTCGAAAGGCGCGGCTTCGGCGGAGTGGCCGTTATCCGAAAACTCCTTCACCGTTTGTGCAACGCGCGAAGCATCAGTTCCATTGATGAGAATGCGAGCCCCTGCATTGGCCAGACCCTCTGCCATCGCGCGCCCAAGTCCGCGCGACGATCCCGTTACGAGAGCGGTGCGCCCGGACAGATCGAAAATCCCAGATTTTGTCATATTCATCTCCTCAAAGGGCACTGCGCCGAACAGTCAGGTCCGGCCGTTCGAAAACCTGTGGCAACAGCTCGGTGCCAAGTCCTGGTCCTTCCATCGGCAGAACGTAACCGTTCTCAATCACCGGAACATTGGTCACCAGTTCGCTGTACCAGCCGGTGTAAAAGGCGCGCACCGACTCCTGGATCATTGTATTTGTTTGTGAAAACGAGGAGTGAACGGCTGCCGCATAGGCAACGGGGCCGGTGCAATCATGCGGTGCGTAGGGGCGGTGATACGTGTCGGCGAGGGAAGCGATCTTCCGACCTTCGGTCAGTCCGCCCGTCCAGACGAGATCGGTCATGACGATTCCGATGGCGCCAGATTCCAGCATGTCCTTGTAGGGAAAGCGGGAGCCCAGTGTTTCGGATGCGCAAATTGGCACGCTTGTTGATGCTGCAAGCTCCGAGAGTGCCGATACGGAGTTCATTCTGATCGGGTCTTCGTACCAGGTTGGATCGAACGCCTCCAGTTCTCGCGCAATTCTCTTGATGGTCGGGAGGTTCCACAGGCTGTGGAATTCGACCATGATACGCATCTGGTCTCCGACGCGCTTGCGAATCTGCTCGAATGGCTTGATGGCCGTGCGCAGCTGTTCACTTGTGATATAGCGACCGTCATTCTCGATGGCGGCGGGGTCGAAGGGCCAGATTTTCATGGCCGAAATACCCTGCTCCAGCAGGTTTTCCGCCAAAGCACCTGCGTCCGTCATGAAGCCCTTAAGGTCCTCATACGGGCCTTCCGAATTGTCACGGAAATTCCATGTATCGACAGGCTTGATCTTATTGGAGCGGACATAACCATAGCCCGCACAGGTGTTGTAAACGGGAATGCGATCATGACACAGGCCACCCAGCATCTGATGGACGGGCTGGTCGCAGACCTTTCCGAAAATATCCCAGAGTGCCAGATCGATAGCCGATGCCGCCCGGTATTCGGCACCCGTGGACGCTTGTGCCATTGGTAGATTGACAAGTTCTCTCGCATGGGCCTCGATGCGTAACGGGTCCTTGCCAAGCAGTCGACCGGCGAGAACGTCATGGATATGCGCTTCCACCGAGCCCGCACCATAAAATGTCTCGCCAAGACCAATGTGTCCCGCATCCGTGTGGACGCGCACCCATAAAACATTGGCGAACTCTTCCGTCCGCAAGGTTTCTATTGCGGTTATCTTCATTTGAAATTCCTCCCATCCGGCTGAAGCCAGACCGATCCCACCCGTGGGCCGCGCTTCAGGCCGCCTTCGCCGCGACAATAATATCGCTTGTAATATTTCACAACATATTTTATGAGTTTTCTCAAGATGGAGGAATGAGCGTACGGGGAGGTCGTTCATGACACAGAGACAAATCAGGTTTAGGCACGTCTTCAACCTCACCGCGCTGCGGTTTGCAGGCGAGGCAAACTTTGCCGGCACCTACCTTCGCCACATGGTGAGCGAGACGGATAGGTCGGGCCTCCGGTCGTTTGCGGCCTGTGCTGCATCAAATTTAAGGTTCTAGAATTCCAATTGGGGGGTGCTTATGTCGCCACGGATCATATTCCATGGAGAGAATGCTGCCAGTTTCAGCAGCGATTTCGCCAGTCTTGTTCAAGGTGGAGCGGAGATTGTTCTGCTTCCAGACGTCCTTCAAACCGAGGATCAGCGTCAGGCTTACCAGCAGGCAGGTGTGATTGTTGGCGTCAAGTTCGACGCATCTCTGCCCACGCCGGAAAGGCTTCAGCTGTTTCACGTGCCGGGTGCGGGCTACGATCCCGTTAATCTGGAAATGATGCCTAAAACCGCTACGGTCTGCAATTGCTTCGGCCACGATCCGGCCATTGCGGAATATGTTTTTGCGGCCATTTTGAACAGGCACGTGCCGCTTGTCGATGCGGACCGCAGATTGCGTCAGGGCGACTGGGCCTACTGGTCTGGCTCTCCAGACAGGCTACATGACGAAATGTCTGGAAAGACAATTGGTCTTCTGGGTCTTGGACATATCGGCAAGGCCATTGCGCGGCGGGCAAAAGCCTTTGATATGCGTGTCAGCGTGGCAAACCGCACCCGTGTTGATGTTTCTGAGCTGTTGGATGAATCCTATTCGCTGGACCAACTCGAAAACTTCTGGCCGTCAGCAGATTTTATCATTGTTTCAGTGCCATTCACCGCTTCTACGCAGGGAATTGTCGGCCAGAGCGCCTTTGCCGCGATGAAGCCGAGCGCCGTTGTGATGAATGTGGGTCGTGGTCCGACCATCGATGAAAAGGCTCTGTTCGATGCGTTGAGCGAGCGTCGCATTGCAGGTGCAGTCATCGACACCTGGTACGCCTATCCAGGCCCGGGCGAACCGAACCGACTGCCCTCGGCACTACCGTTTCACGAACTGAACAATGTCGTGATGACACCGCACATGTCCGGCTGGACAAGCGGCACGGTTCGCCGTCGCCAGCAGACAATTGCGGACAATATCAACCGGCGGCTGGAGGGCCGTGAATGCGTCAACATCATTCAGAGGGCGCAATCGGAACGTTGATGACTTGATCAATAGCTCAATCAAAAGGGAGAGAGTGATGAGCTTCTTTAGAAATTTGAAAACAGCAGCAGCCTTGGTAGCCGTGTGTGCAGGCGTTTTGACCAGCGGGTTTGCAAATGCGCAGACCGTTGACGAAATCGTCAAGCGCGGTTCGGTCAAGATTGGTGTGCTTGTTGGTGCGCCTCCATTCGGCTCCGTAGATGCGCAGGGCAATGCCGTTGGCTATGATGCTGATGTGGCTGCGTTGGTGGGCAAGTACATGGGCGTTCCTGTGACAATGGTTCAGCTGACGCCGCCTTCGCGTATTCCAGCGCTGGAATCCGGCAAGGTCGATTTTCTGGTTGCGACGCTGGCGCCTACGCCCGAACGCGCCAAGGTGGTGATGTTTACCAACCCTTACAGCGCATTCCAGGTCGGCATCTACGCCCATAAGGATACGGCCATTTCCAAGTGGGAAGACCTCAAGGGCATGACTGTCGGCGTCAATCGCGGATCAAGCGTCGAGAGGGAGTTCGTCAATCGTGAGAAAGAGCTGGGCCTGACGATCCTTCGGTTTGACGATGACGCCACCACCATGCAGGCGCTTTTCTCCGGTCAGGTCCAGGCAATCGCAGGACCTGACGCGCAGGCAAATGCTGCCATGCGTCTGCGCGGCGATACGACCAGTGAAGTCAAGTTCATCTTCCAGGTCCAGCCCAACTCCATGACGGTCCGCAAGGACGCCTATGACCTGCATCAGTGGCTGAACAACACGATCTACTACATCAAGCAGAACGGCGAACTGGATGCCATCGCCCGCAAATGGGTCGGATCGCCATTGCCGGTACTCCCGACTTTCTAAGTCGGCCTGACGAACGTCCTCGCGCGCCTGGTAGGCCGCGAGGACGGGATTACCGGGAGGAAGTAATTTCATGAATTTCTCACTGCATTTCGAATCCGTCTTTGCGGAATCCGATCTCATCATGCGTGGCATTGCCTTGACTATTGGGCTTTCCGCCACGGCTATTGCGCTTGGTACCTGTGTTGCAATCCTGCTTGTCGCACTGCGGCATCTGGGCAATGGTGCGGTGCGCTTCGGGGTGGACTCCTATGTGGAGTTGCTTCGCAACACGCCGTTTCTTGTCCAGCTTTTCATGATCTTCTTCGGCTTGCCGCTGCTTGGGCTGCGCATGTCCGGCACGCAGGCCGCGCTGCTGGCCATGACGCTCAATCTGTCGGCCTATGCGACAGAGATTATTCGTGCGGGTGTCGAATCCATACACCGTTCTCAGATTGAGGCGGGTCTTTCGCTGGCACTCAGTCGCTTGCAGGTCTTCCGTTATGTCGTGCTAAAGCCATCGATTTCCAAGGTCTGGCCTGCACTGTCCAGCCAGTTCGTTCTCATGCTTCTGGCCTCCAGTATCTGCTCATTCATCTCAGTTCCCGAACTTTCCGGCGCCGCCTCGATCATCGAGCAGCGGACGTTCAGAAGCTTCGAAACCTACATCGTGGTCACGATCTTGTATCTGTGCATGGCACTCGTCTTGAAGCTTGTCCTGTTCTGGATCGGCTATCGTCTCTTCAACCGAAGGACAGTCGTCACCGCGCCCTTGGCCGTTGAAGGAGGGGTTGCCTGATGTCTACATTTGGTTGGCCAGAATTTATGTTCCTGGTGCGCTCCGCCGGTTGGTCCATTGTGCTGACGGCCATCGCGTTCGGTTTCGGTACCATCGCAGGCGGCATATTTGCCATCATGCGCCTTGCCCGCAGTTCCGTCTTGCGGACCATAGCGGCGGGTTACATCACCGTCATTCAGTCCATTCCGGTGCTCATGATCCTGTTCATGTCCTATTACGGGCTGACACTGTTCGGTGTTGAAATCCCACCTTTGTTCGCAGCGTCGATTTCGCTGTCCATTTACGTATCTGCCTATCTGGCCGAAATCTGGCGTGGATCGATCCAGGCGGTTCCTTCGCAGCAATGGGAGGCCTCCGCCTCGCTGGCACTGTCGAGGTTCCAGCAGTACCGATACATCATCCTGCCGCAGGCCCTGCGCATTTCGCTGCCGCCGACGGTCGGCTTCCTCGTTCAGCTCGTGAAGAATACCTCGATTGTCTCCGTCGTCGGTTTCGTCGAACTCTCTCGCGCCGGCCAGCTCGTCAACAACGCGACCTTCAAGCCGTTCCAGGTCTTTCTCGTCGTTGCCATCCTCTATTTCGCAATCTGCTTTCCGCTGTCGCGTCTAAGTCGCCATCTTGAAAGGGTTCTCCATGTCGGTCGTAGCCATTGACCAAGTCCATAAGCGCTATGGCGCGCTCGAAGTCCTGAAAGGTGTTTCTCTTACCGTCGAAGCAGGGCAGGTGGTCGCCATCATCGGGCGAAGCGGTTCAGGTAAGAGCACCATGCTTCGCTGTATCAACGGTCTGGAGCAATTCCAGTCGGGAGCGATTACGGTCGCTGGCCATCGGGTCGAGCAAAATCCGGCAAAGCTGCAGGAATTGCGCAAGGACGTCGGTATCGTTTTCCAGAGCTATAATCTGTTCCCGCATCTCAATGTCGGGCAGAACATCATGCTTTCGCCGCGGATAACGCAGGGCGTGTCTCATGGTGAGGCCGAGGCGCTGGCGCGCAAGGTGCTGGCCCAGGTCGGTCTGGCAGAAAAGTTCGATGCCTTTCCCGATATGCTGTCTGGCGGGCAACAGCAGCGCGTCGCCATAGCGCGCTCGCTGGCCATGCGGCCAAAAGTCATGTTGTTCGATGAAGTGACCTCCGCTCTCGATCCGGAATTGACGGGAGAAGTTCTTCTGGTCATGGAACAGCTCGCGAGGGAAGGGATGACGATGTTGCTCGTTACCCACGAAATGAGCTTTGCCCGCAGCGTGGCGAATGTCACCGTCTTCATGCATCACGGCAAGATCTGGGAAATGGGACCTTCCAAAGAGCTGTTCGAGAATCCACAGACAGCGGAGTTGCAGGCATTCCTCTCAAATGGTGTCAAATAACGTAGCGACACTGCCAATGTGACGGCAAGGTGTGGTTGACGATTTCGGAAAGACAAGATTGATTGCGGCATCAGTATTGTCTGGGCCGCTCTTCTTCGTGCGTCTTTTTGAGTGGCATTTTACCAAGGTTTAGAAATGAAAATTGGATCACCGAAAGAACAATATCCGGGGGAAGCCCGGTGCGCATTAACGCCTGACAGTGCCCTGCAGTTGCAGAAACTGGGTCACCAGTGCCTGGTCGAATCCGGCGCAGGTATCAGTGCAGGCTTTTCCGATGAAGCCTTCAGAAACGCTGGCGTAACCGTCGTTGAAACTGCCGAGAAATTATTCGCAGAAGCTGACATCATTGCAAAAGTCCGCCCGCCGGAGGCCGAGGAGCTCAACCGGCTGGATGCTTCCAAGACGCTGATATCGTTCTTTTATCCAGCCCAGAACAAGGAACTCCTTGAAGCGGCGAAGAGCACCGGCGCCAATGTCATCGCCATGGATATGGTGCCGCGTATTTCGCGCGCGCAGAAAATGGACGCTTTGTCTTCCATGGCCAACATCGCCGGTTACCGCGCGGTCATAGAGGCTGGCAACAATTTTGGCCGCTTCTTCACGGGTCAGGTTACGGCAGCGGGAAAGGTGCCTCCGGCAAAACTGCTGGTCATCGGCGCGGGCGTTGCCGGTCTTGCCGCAATCGGTACTGCCACGTCTCTTGGAGCGATCACCTACGCATTCGACGTGCGCCCGGAAGTCGCCGAGCAGATCGAGAGCATGGGCGCCGAATTCGTCTATCTCGATTTCAGCGACCAGCACCAGGACGGCGCTGCGACGGGAGGTTATGCCGCCCCATCTTCACCGGAGTTTCGCGAGAAGCAATTGGCGCGGTTTCGTGAGCTTGCCCCGCAGATCGACATTGTCATCACTACGGCCCTGATACCCGGTCGCGATGCGCCGAAACTCTGGCTCGCCGATATGGTTGCGATGATGAAGCCCGGTTCGGTCATTGTCGACCTAGCCGCAGAACGCGGTGGCAATTGCGATCTGACGGTTACCGATCAGCGGATTGTTTCGGACAATGGTGTGATCGTCATTGGTTACACTGACTTTCCAAGCCGTATGGCATCACAGGCATCGACGCTCTACTCCACCAATATCCGCCATATGATTGCCGATCTGACGCCAGCGAAAGATGGGCAGATCGTTCACAATATGGAGGATGATGTTATCCGGGGCGCGACGATTGCCTATGCTGGAGACATAACCTTCCCGCCACCGCCTCCGAAGGTGCAGGCCATTGCCGCCGCAAAACCGAAGGCAAAGGCCAAGGAGCCAACGCCGGAGGAAAAACGCGCTCAGGAACTTGCTGCGTTCAAGACGCAATCGCGCAATCAGGGCATATTGCTTGCCGTGGGCACGGGCTTGCTGCTGCTGGTCGGTGCTGTTGCACCTGCAAGCTTCATGAGCCACTTCGTCGTGTTCGTCCTGTCCTGCTTCATCGGTTTCCAGGTCATCTGGAATGTTTCGCATTCGCTGCACACGCCCTTGATGGCGGTGACGAATGCCATCTCTGGAATCGTCATCCTTGGTGCGCTCCTTCAGGTCGGATCGGGAAATTGGCTTGTGGTGATCCTTGCAGCACTCTCGGTGCTTGTCGCGACGATCAACATCGTCGGTGGCTTCCTCGTGACACGGCGTATGCTCGCCATGTTCCAGAAGTCTTGAGCATTTTAGGGGGAGCATCATCATGACAACTGGTATCGTTTCGGCGGCCTATATTTCCGCGGCTGTCCTTTTCATTCTTTCACTAGGCGGTCTTTCCGGTCAGGAAAGCGCGCGCCGCGCCATCTGGTATGGCATTGTCGGCATGGCGCTCGCGGTCATCGCCACCATTTTTGGCCCCGGCGTTGAAAACCTGTTTATCATCATCCTGATGATTGCAGCTGGCGCGGCTCTCGGGACCTATCTGGCGCGTCGCGTGCAGATGACGGAAATGCCGCAGCTTGTCGCTGCGCTCCATTCTTTCGTCGGCCTCGCAGCCGTGTTTATCGGCTTCAACGCGCATATCGAAGCATGGCGCGTTGCTGGAATGGATGCCATCGAGCGCGCGGGCCTTGTGGGCTTTGCAGGCATTCTTGCCCACAAGACACCTGTCGAACTCGCCATCATGAAGGTTGAGGTCTTCCTCGGCGTCTTCATTGGTGCCGTCACTTTCACCGGCTCCGTGGTCGCATTCGGCAAACTTGCCGGGCGGCTGGACGGCAAGGCGAAGAAGCTGCCCGGCGGGCACTTTCTCAATGCGGGCGCCTTGATCCTGTCGCTGATCCTGATGCTCATGTATTTGAACGGCGCGGGCGCGTGGACGCTCATCCTGATGACGCTGCTTGCCTTCTTCATTGGCTACCATCTCATCATGGGTATTGGCGGCGCGGATATGCCTGTCGTCGTATCCATGCTCAATTCCTATTCAGGATGGGCAGCTGCCGCGATTGGCTTTACGCTCGGTAATGACCTGCTGATCGTCACCGGCGCGCTGGTTGGTTCGTCTGGTGCCATCCTGTCCTATATCATGTGCAAGGCCATGAACCGCTCCTTCATCTCGGTCATTCTTGGCGGTTTCGGTGGCACGACAGGTCCAGCCATGGAGATTTCCGGTGAACAGCTGTCTATTGATGCCGATGGCGTGGCGGCTGCGCTCAATGATGCTGACAGCATCATCATCGTGCCCGGTTACGGCATGGCGGTTGCGCAGGCCCAGCAGGCTGTTTCGGAGCTGACACGCAAGCTGCGCGCAGCCAACAAGAACGTCCGCTTCGCCATCCATCCGGTCGCAGGGCGTCTCCCCGGTCACATGAATGTTCTCTTGGCAGAAGCCCGTGTGCCCTACGACATCGTTCTCGAAATGGATGAAATCAACGAGGACTTCCCGGAAACCGACGTTGTGATAGTTATTGGATCGAACGACATCGTAAATCCGGCGGCGCAGGAAGACCCCAACTCACCAATCGCTGGGATGCCGGTGCTTGAGGTCTGGAAGGCGCGTCAGGTCTTCGTGTCCAAGAGAGGGCAGGGTACAGGCTATTCCGGCATCGAAAACCCGTTGTTCTACAAGGACAATACGCGCATGTTCTACGGCGACGCCAAAAAGTCGGTCTCGGAGCTTCTGGCCAAGATCGACTGAGGTCGCGAAGGCGGGAAATCGACAAATAACAGTGAGGCCAGACAGGATGTCCCGTCTGGCCTCATTTCGTTAAAAGCAATCGCGGAGCGCTTCAGTGAACCGCCGGTTCCTCGCCCTCGAGGAACGTGCGTATCCCGTCTTTTTCGACAGTGGCGAGAAATTCTTCCCATGCGTCCTTGTCGGTCGCAAAAGGTTCGTCCCATGAGGTCACGTCGTCATCCTCGCTGACGACCTCCATCTGCCAATCCTGCTGCGTCCCGGCAGGCCGGAAGATATCGACAAGCACGGTAACGCCGTCATCTTCGAACTCGCCTGAAAATTCCGAGTGCTCGATCTTTTGTTTCTTTGGCATCAGCCACCTGCACCTGTCGGCGCATCCGGCGCCAAATGTTCGGGATATTGAACAGTCTGAGACTGATCGGTATCGAATTCGTCTGGTGACTTCAACAGCCTTACGCCTGGCCCACCAGCCGCAGACGTCTTGTTGTCGTCAATGAAGGAAATGCCAGAAGACTGCAAAAAACTGATTACAGCCCGCAGATGTTCATGCCCACCCTGGCGTAAATCTTCAATGTCCATGACGGCTTCGACAGGAACTTGTGACGACGCGGCAAGCGTCGCCTGCTCCATGCCAAGAAGCACCCGTGCCGCCGCAATCTGTCTGCCTGAAACCTGCTGGTCTTCGCTCATCATGGGGAAACTCTGGCTGCTGTTTCGTTGCGTGGCCCAATCAGTTATCACCCAAGGCAAGATTGATCAACGAATGCCGAATGAAACTGCAAGTTTCGGGGGGGGGGGCTCTGCGCGACCGCGACATCTTGCGGCTGCGCAGACTGAAACGGTATGCCCTCTATATCAGGCTCACCGTTTGAAGTTTGAGTTACATGGCAGTGATACGTTCGCGGTATTTATCGATAATGACAGCGAGGATGATAACGACGCCGGTAATCATCTGCCGCATGAAATCGCTTAGGCCAAACAGGATGAGACCGTTTGCAAGGACGCCAATAATCGCTGCCCCGAGCAAGGTGCCGATGACCGTTCCTCTGCCTCCGCTCAGGCTCGTTCCGCCTATAATTACTGCGGCAATGGCATTCAACTCAAAGCCGATGCCGATGATCGGGCTGGCGATATTCAGGCGCGCCATATAGACCATCGAAGCGATACCGACCAGCGCACCGGCAATCGTAAAGGCTGCAACCTTGTAGACCATGAGCGAATGGCCGGCGAGGCGCACAGCCTCTTCATTGTTGCCGATCCCGTAGAGAAGTCTGCCGAAAACGGTTTTTGATAGGACGAACCAAGCAACGACGACCAAAGCGAGCGCGATCAGAAAAACAACGGGAACGCCGTAAAACATCTTCGACCCAAAGGCGTTAAATGCCTGCGGGAACGAATAGATCGTGCGTGCGTCCGTCACTTCCAGTGCTGCGCCACGGGCAATGTTGAGCATGCCCAAGGTCACGATGAAGGACGGAAGCCCCCAGAAGGCACTGATCCAGCCATTCATGAAGCCGCAGACGACACCGGTGCCCATGGCTGCAAGCGTGGCGAGGCCCACGGCTTGCCAGACGTCGAGATCTGGAATTGTCAGAACAGTTCCGCCAACCACCGCGCACAAAGCGAGCATGGAGCCAACAGACAGATCTATGCCGCCGATCAGGATAACAAAGGTCATGCCGATGGCGAGGATCAGATTGATGGTTATCTGGGTGAGAATATTCGAAATGTTATTGGGACTGAGAAAATGCTGCGTGCTGAATGAAAAGATAGCGATCAGGACAAGTAGGGCTATGCCGATCCCGGCGTCTCGCAGCACAAGCTTCATTGAAAATTTCCCCATGGGCTTCTCTTTGTTCCCTGCAGAGGGCGTGTTTCCAGCTGCGTCCATTTTCAATGCTCCGCCTTTCGCCGTTCGCCCTGATAGGCGTAAGTCAATATTTTTTCTTCGGAAAATTCCGGTCGCGCCACTTCGCCGACGACGCGGTGCTGAGACATCACGAGGATGCGGTCGCATAGCGTCATTAATTCGGGAAGTTCGGAAGATACGACCAGAAGAGCCAGGCCATCTTCTGCGAGACGGCGGATAAGGGCGTAGATTTCCGCCTTAGCGCCAACGTCGACGCCACGGGTCGGTTCATCCAAAAGCAGCACGCGAGGACTGCGTGCCAGCCACTTAGCCAGAACGACCTTCTGCTGGTTACCGCCTGACAAGGTCAGAACATTATCTGCGGGGCCACCATATTTGAGGCGCAGATCTGACCCCAGCTCACGTGTCACGTCGACCTCAGCATTTTTGTCGAGCAGACCGAATTTCGACACTTCACCAAGCGAAGCCAGCGTTACGTTGGCGCTGATTGCCATGGAGAGAATCAAGCCCTGATCTTTTCTGTCTTCCGTAACGAAGCCGATGCCTGCCTCGATCGCATCCTTCGGCGAGCGAAACGCCACAACTCTCTCATCACGGGTGAGCTGCCCGGATATAGGCAATTCCGCGGCTGCGATACCCCGCAGAAGTTCCGTTCGGCCGGAGCCTACAAGGCCTGCAATCCCCAGAATCTCTCCCTGATGCAAGTCGAAGGATATGCCATCCTCGTGCGGAGACTGGGCGTGGCGGAATTTATCAAGGGAGAGGACCACATTGCTTTTGGCGCTGGATGTGACATCGCTCGCCATCTCTCTTTGCAATTGCTTTCCAACCATACTGCGGACCAGCTCGTTCTGGTCGGTATCGGCAATCGCACTTGAAAACACCGTCATTCCGTTTCTGAGCACAGTCACCCGGTCACAGATACGGGAAATTTCATCGAGATGGTGAGATACGAAGATGATGGAAACGCCACGGACGCGTAGCCCTTCGATGATTGAGAAAAGTCGCTCGGTTTCTCGCGACGTCAGGGTCGCGGTCGGCTCATCCAGGATGAGAACCCTGCTGTCCGTCATCAAAGCACGGGCGACCTCCACCAACTGGCGGTGCGCGATGCCAAGCCGTTCAACAGGCCAGCGCACGTCGATATCGCTAAGCCCGATTGCATCGAGCGCGGCGCGCGCCCGTTCATTCATTTCCCGTCGCTTCACCACACCGAAAGCGTTGCGCGGCAAATGTTCTATGAAAATATTCTCTGACACGGAAAGAAAAGGAAGCAGATTGAATTCCTGATGGACGACCTGCAAGCCGTTGGCTTTCGCGTCTCTTGGCGTCTGCGGGGCATAGATCTCTCCCGCTAGCCTGATTGCGCCCGAGTCGGGCTTCACGATCCCGCAAAGAGTCTTGATGAGCGTGGACTTACCCGCGCCATTTTCGCCAATGAGGCCATGGACTTCTGCAGCGTTGACCGAAAGGTTCACGCCATTAAGCGCAATGGTGCCGCCGAAGCTTTTTTTGATATCGTGCAGTTCAAGCATTGGCTTTTGCTCTGCACCCTCTTGTGAGGCGAGCAAAGTAACGCCGGATTGTGAGATTGTCACAGAAGACCCTCCGGAAATTGCCGCACCGGGTGTGTCCGGCGCGGCGGTGTATGGGGGTGTGTTACTTCACGTTGGCTTTTGTAACCAATTCGATGTCGGTCTTGATCCAGCCTTCAAGCTTCGGTCCACCGGCGACGACGGAAAGTGCCTTGTCAATGGCGTTCGCCGCCATCTGCGAGCCGAACTGATCGACTGTGCCGAGCAGCTTGCCATCCTTCAAGAGAGGAGCAACAGCCGGAACGTTGTCGAAACCGACGACCTTGATGTCCTTGCGGCCAGCAGCATCCAGAGCCTTGATGACGCCGATTGCCATGGAGTCATTGGCAGCGAGAACGCCCTGAATATCAGGGTGTGCAGTCAGCATGTTCGAGAAGACCGAATTGGCTTCTTCGGTTTCCCAGTGGGCTGTGCGCGAATCCAGAAGCTTCAGCTTGCCAGCTGCAATGGCATCGTCGAAACCTAGCTTGCGCTGGGCTGCGTTGTCCGCACCAGGGTTTCCTTCGATGATGACGACCTTTGCGCCCTCGCCAAGATCCTTAGCAAGCGCATCGCCGACCATCTTGGCGCCGGCGCGGTTGTCAGGACCGACAAATGCGAGGTTCACACCGGCATCCTTCTTAGCCTGTTCGTCTAGAGCGACGTCAAAGTTTACGACGGTGATACCGGCATCCATAGCGCGTTTCAGAGGAGCGACCATTGCGCGAGAGTCGGCAGGAGCAATAACGATGGCATCGACACCTTGGGTGATAAAGTTTTCGACGCCGTTTACCTGACTTTCGAAATCTGTCTCGTTCTGCATTCCGATCGCTTTGAGTTCATAATCGCCGCGCTTCTTGGCATGTGCTTCAGCGCCCTCAAGCATGTTCTTAAAAAAGTCATTGGCCAGTGACTTCATGACAAGACCAACCACAGGTTTGTCTGCAGCCGTTGCGATTGTGGGCAGGGCTGTCGTCAGTGAAAGTGTGAGAATCGATGCAATAGCGAAAATTTTCATGAACATTCCTCCGTTGATCCGATAGCCCTCCAGCCATCGGTGAAACGTTTCATAGGCTCTATGACAACGTAGGATTTTGGTAATGCCAAATTTTTGACACGTCAATATGAAACGTTTCATAAGGAATTAATTGATAAAGTCTTCACCCGCTGCAGCGGTCTGTCGGTACATAGGAGTGAAGCTTGAAGCCGACTGTTAAAGACGTGGCACGTGATGCGGGTGTATCGATTGGCACGGTGTCGCGTGTCCTATCAAAGAACGCCACCGTCAACGAAGGCATCAGGCAGCGCGTTGAAGAGTCGATCGCGCGACTTGGTTACAGTCCCAGCAGTCTTGGGCGCAGCCTGCGGCTGAACAAATCCGATATCATCGCACTGGTGATTCCCGATATCACCAATCCATTCTTTGCTGATCTCGCAAAACATCTCGAAGTCCTAGCATCAGCGGCAGGCTATTCTGTGTTGCTTGCCAATACCCATGATGACCCGGAAGCTGAAAAGACCCAGGTTCAGAGCCTGCTTGGGCGCGTCCCAGCGGGAATTGTAATTGCTCCCGTCAGCAACAGTTTTGCAGGTGAGCGACTATCGAAAGGTGTGGCCTGCGTCACAGTCGACCGCCCGCTTGCAGGCTATTCCCTCGTATCGGTGGACAATGTTGAGGGAGGACGCCTGGCTGCCGAACACCTGCTGGAACTCGGCCACCGACGCATCGGCTACATCGCTGGCCCAAGCACCACAGAGGTTTCGCTTCAGCGACTTCAAGGTTTCTGCGATGAAATTGTTTCGGCGCAAACCCGGCTTGGCGGAGAGATTCAGTTTACGTCGGTAGAAGGCCATTTTGATTATAAATCCGGCGAAGAGATGGGTAGGCGTCTGCTCTCCGTTCCGGAAGAGATGAGACCGACAGCAATCGCGACCGCCAACGACCAACAGGCAATCGGGTTGCTCAGATGTTCACGCGACATGGGTATCCGTGTGCCGGAAGACCTCTCCATTGTTGGTTTTGATGATATACCACTCGCGTCCCTTGTTTTGCCTCGCTTGACAACAATCCGCCAGCCTGTTCAGCAAATCGCGGAAATCGCCGTGCGCGCAGTGCTGGAGCAGCGATCAATCGACGGCCCCATTCTGCTTCCTCCCAGCATCATAACAAGAGAATCAACGGCGTTTTTATCCTGAGCGCGGCCAGCTTTCCAAAACGGCCGCGTTGCGTGGGCGCTGAAACGTTTGCATCAAGACACTCTGGCGCCGGACTTTGCCTCGACGGTGATTGCCGCCATGAGATCGGAACCTCAAAGCGCCTTATGGTGACGACAATTTCTTAGCCACAACCCGTGTTTGGCAGCGCTGTTATGACCCACTCAGCTAGTGCAGTCCGCCAACGCCAAGCAGACGGTCGACAACCTCATGGTCGCTCGATAGGGCTTTTGGCGTGCCGCTCCAGGCAACGCGGCCGCGCTCGAGGATTATGACTTGATCGGCGAAGTCGAGTGCGCTTTGAATACGCTGCTCAACGAGAAGAATTGTCATGTCACCTGTCTTTGCCAATTCCGTAAAGGCAATCATAAGCTCCTCGCAGATGACGGGAGCAAGCCCCTCAAGCGGTTCGTCGAGCAGAAGAATGGCCGGGCGGCCCAGAATGCTTCGCGCAGTTGAGAGCATTTGCTGCTCGCCGCCAGACAGTTGATTTCCGAAGTTGCGGCGGCGTTCCTTCAGTCTCGGAAACATCTGAAAGGCCTCTTCAATGGCGGTCCTGGGCCGGTTTTTCAGTCCAACCAACAGGTTCTCCTCCACAGTCAGTGTCTGAAAGATACACCGCGCCTGGGGAACATAGCCCAGTCCGGAATGTGCCCTTGCCGCACTCGCCAGGCCGGTCACATCGTTGGTGCCGATGCGGATGCTTCCATCGTAATGCCGGGTCTGCCCTGCCAGGGTGGCAAGCAAAGTCGTCTTGCCCATACCGTTACGTCCAAGTACGGCCAGACGGCCGCCAGTTGCGACTGAAAATGAAACCTTGTCGAGAACCTGCGTTGGGCCATAACCGGCAGACAGGTTCTGCACCTCAAGCGGCATGGCTGGCATTGGCGTAGCTCCCCAGATAGGCTTCGCGCACGCGCGCATCCTTGGTAACATCGACAGGCAGGCCATCGAAGATGATGGTGCCTGCCGCCAGCACGATAACCCGCTTTGCAAAGCGGAAGACGAGATCCATGTCGTGCTCGATCATCAGCACTGCGAGATCTGACGGGAGGTCGGCGAGCGCCTTTTCAATCCGGCCGGTGTCACTTTGCGGAACGCCTGCCGCAGGCTCATCGAGAAGCAGCACCTTTGGTTTGAGTGCCATTGCAACAGCGATTTCCAGAAGCCTTTGCTGCCCGTAGGCAATCTCGCTCACGCGGCGATGCATCAGTTCTTCCAATCCAAGCGTGGTCAGCATCTGCTCGACCTCGGTCATGATGTCTGGCATCGTCAGGAAATTGCCGAACATCCTTCCCGACCTGCCTTGTCGTTGCAGGATGGCGAGGCCGACATGCTCAGCCGGTGTCATCTCCTGAAACAGGCGGGTTACCTGAAACGACCGTACAAGACCGCGCTTGACCCGTCCGGCTGCGTCAATGCGCGTAACCGTTTCGCCACCGATGCGAACATCGCCGGAATCAGGCGAAAGATTGCCAGTCACAAGGTTGACGAAGGTCGTCTTGCCAGCGCCATTCGGGCCAATCAGAGCAACGCGATCGCCGGGGTCCATGCTGATCGAGACGTCATTGGTGACGGCAAGGCCGCCAAAGGATTTCTTGAGATTGACGACTTCGAAGGCCGGGCTCATCGCGGTATCTCCCTGCGCTGTTTGAAGAAATTGGCCGAGGTACCGTAAAGGCCTTTGGGGGCAAACAGCACGACTGCGATGAGCAGAACGCCTACCATCGTCAGCCAGTGAAACGGGTTGGCGGCAGAAACATAATCTTCAAACAGCATGAAGATGACGGTGCCTGCGAGGGCGCCGAACAATGACCCGGTGCCACCAAGTACCAACATGACGAGGCTTTCGGCAGACAGTGTAAATGAGAGGCTGTCCAGGCCGACGACCTGCGTAGAGATTGCGTTGAGTGCTCCGCCCACTCCCGCCACGGCGCCTGAAATGACATACATCTTTATCAAGGCCGCTTTCGGCGAGGCACCCATGGCCTTGATGCGAATGGGGTCTTCCTTGATCCCACGGCAGAGCATCCCGAATGGAGAGCGCACCAGAAAGCGCAACAGAATAAAGATGAGCACCAAGAGACAGACTCCGAAAACATAAGCCGTCTGGCCGTAGAGATCGAACTCGAAATAGCCGAACACGGGGTCTGCCGAAATGCCGCTCAGGCCGTCGCTGCCTCCTGTCCAGGATGAAGCCTTGTTGGCAAATTCATGAAAGAGATGGATGAGAGCAATGGACAGCACCAGTTGCGGCAGGCCGTGCGCCCGCAGGATGACAATGCCGCACACCAGTCCGGCAACGGCACCTCCAATTATTCCTACCAGCGCCATCAGCAATGGGTCGGTTACACCGTAATGAGCAGATACGATACCGGCAGCGTAAGCGCCTGAGCCGAACAGCGCCGCGTGCCCCAGCGTCGCCACACCGCAGTAACCGGTCACCAGATCGAGTGACAGGACCAGCAGGGCAATGCCGATGATGCGGGTGAGCAAGGCGAGATTGTCTGGAAAGACGAAGTATCCGAGAATGGCAATCGCGATAATGACAGCAACCCCGGCGAAATCCTTGCTGACGGAGCGGTGAGGCGCGGCCAACGGCGCGTGGTGCTGTACTGATTGACTTGTGCTCATGCTAATTCTTCCTTCCAGCAAAACCGCGCGGGAATACGCAGATGAGCGCGATGACGGCGAGGTAGAAGAAAAATTCTCCAAACTCGGGCATGAGATAGCGTCCCGTCGTATCGATGCCACCCAGCACCAGACAGGCAATCAGTGCGCCGGGAATGGAGCCTGCGCCGCCGACTGAAACGACGACGAGAAAAGTGACCATATAGCGAAGCGCGTAATATGGCTCTACGGGCAGCAATTCAGCGCCGACGACCCCGCCAAATGCGGCGAGACCAACGGCGACTGCGAAGCTGAGTGCATAGATGATTTCAGTCCGCACGCCCAAGGCGGCTGCCATAGCGGCGTTATCGACAGAGGCACGCAGTTTTACGCCAAAGCCAGTTCTCTCGATGGTGAACCACAGGCATACCGCCACCACGATGCCCGAGGCGATCGCAAATAGCCGATGCATGGGAATAGTCCGAAATACAAGGTCGGCAGAGCCTTGCAATTCTGCAGGCAGGGGGATGGTCTTGAGAGTGGGACCCATGACGTAGTTGGCAATGCCGATGACACAGAAAGTGATGCCAATCGTCATCAGCACATGCGTCAGCTCGGGCGCTCCGTAGATGCGGCGATAGAGAAATCGCTCTATCGGCACCGCGATGATGATGGTGCCCACGACAGCGGCCAACACGCCAACGCCGTAGCCAAGCCCCAGGTCACGCGTGGCGTAAGAGGCGATGTAGCCACCAATCATCGCAAATGCGCCATGTGCCAGGTTCACCACGCGCATCAGGCCCATGGTTACCGAAAGCCCGATCGAAATGACGAACAGCACCATGCCGTAGGCGAGGGCATCGACCGCGATGCTGAAGACAGTCTGCATGAGTTGAACCAATGCTTTAAGGAATTCTAGATGGAGAAACCGCCTGAATACTGCCGTGCTTCAGGCGGTTGAGACGAGCAAAATGCTGCTTTATTTTGCTGCTGCGAGACCCGGATCGCCCTGCTTCTCGAAGGTCTGAATTTCCTTGTTGTAGAACTTGCCAGCTGGATCCTTGGCAACCTCGCGCAGATAGATGTTCTGCGTGATGTGACGGCTTTCCGGATCGATGGAAACGGGTCCGCGTGGGCTTGTCCAAGACAGACCCTTCACGGCTTCGACTGCCTTCTCGGCATCCTGCTTGCCGCCCGTGGCTTCGATCATCTTGTAGATGACATGCATCCCATCATAGGCGCCCACTGCCGGAAAGGTCAGTTCGGCTGGGTTGCCGATTGCTTTGCTCGCAGCCTCGACAAAGGCCTTGTTTTCAGCCGATTCGTGCGAAACCGCGTAATGGAAGCTGGTCAGCATTCCCAGTGCGGCATCGCCAAGGGCTGGAAGGTCGGATTCCTGTGTCAGGTCGCCAGGTGCGAAGACCTGAATACCTGCGTTCTTCAGGCCGTTTTCATTGTAGGCTTTCACAAAACCAAGTGTGGTTGGGCCCGATGGAAGAAAAGCAAAGACGCCCTGAGCGCCGGAGTCCTTGATCCGTTGCATGATCGGGCTGAAATCATTCGTCGAAAGCGGCATACGGATCGCTTCGACAACTTCGCCGCCGGCTTTTTCGAAGCCCGCCTTAAAGGCATTTTCAGCATCGACTCCCGGGCCGTAGTCGCTGACGACGGAAATGACTTTCTTTACCCCCCGGTCATAGGCCACCTTTGCGATGGGCGTTGACGTCTGCCATGTGGTAAACGAGGTGCGAACCACTAGCGGGCTCTTGGTAACGATGGCGGATGTCGCCGCATTCATGACGATGAGCGGCGTGTTGGCCTGTTTCAGGATAGGGGTTACGGCCATGGCGTCGGGCGTGAAATAGAAGCCCGCGAGATACTGGACCTTCTCCTTGACGACCAGTTCTTGCGCTAGCGCCTTGGATTGCGCCGGGTCGGCGGCCGGCAAGTCGCGATAGATGATCTCGATCGTGTCGCTGCCAACCTTGTTGCCATTGGTCGTCATGTAGGCGTCGATACCCGCCTTGAAATTCTTGCCCTGCAGAGCAAAAGGACCGGAGAATGGCCCGACGACACCAACCTTTATCGTATCGGCCTGAGCAACCGTGCCAAAAACGAGCGCGGCGGCAGCGGCCAAAAGCAGCTTCTTCATGTTTTTCTCTCCCTTTGTCGGCGCACTCCCTCGCCGGTCAGTAGCACGTAATGCTAATATGGCGAGTTTGTCACCGGGGGTGTCATTCTTAAAATGAAATAAACGCGCGAATATATAACTTATTGGTTATGTTTACGGGTGCTCGCTTCACCTCCTTCCGCTACCCTCATGAGATGGGGCTCTGGCAGAGCCGAGGCGGTTTAATAAGTTCAAACCATTTGGAAGATCGAGAGCGATTTGCGCACGTGCATTTTCGCCACAGCATCCCAGAATAACGACCCTCAGTCCAGACTGGCGTTGTTTTGATCTGGTGTTCACGCATTGCGTTCCGTTAACATGAGTTATAAAGTCATATTAAATTGGTTATCGACCATCGCAGGAAAGCTGGGGCGGTTTATGAAGAAGCTGTTGGATGTTGTTCGTTTATGAGTACGGCATTATTGCACCTTTTAAGAACGCAGGAGAGTGACCGCCTGTTACGGTTCTTCCGAAGTCGCCTTAGAAATCGTGAAGATGCCGCAGACGCGATGCAGGAAACTGCGTTGCGCGTTTTACAGGTGTCCCAGACAACATCGATTGAAAATCCGAAGGCCTACCTGTTTCAGATCGCAAAATCGGTCGCGCGGCTCACGATCATCAAACAGGTGCGCGAACGGCCCCTACTGGTTTCGCTGGAAGCCGGGCTTGAGGTTGCCTGTGACAGTCCTAATCAGGAACAAATCGTCACGGGGCGACAGCATCTGGCCGTGATGGCACAGGAAATCAGTGCTCTGCCGAAGCGGTGCCAGGAAGTCTTCATCCTCAGTCGTATTCATGGCTTTCCCAATGGCGAGATCGCAGTGCGGCTCGGCATATCTCGAAACATGGTGGAGAAGCATATCATCAAAGCGTTGCTTCATTGCCGTGATGCCAGAGCGAAATTGAACAGCCGATAGAGCTACACGCGCTCGCATGTTCTTTGCTCGACATATAGATATGCTGACTGGAATCAATTGAGAATGGCAAACACCCATGCGTGACCAACAAAGCGAGGCGACAGATGATGGTCTGGCCGAACAGGCGGCGCTGTGGGTGGCGCGCATGCAATCGGCTGACGCATCGGCATCCGACCGACAGGCATTCGAGGACTGGCTGGCGGCAAATCCAGCGCACAACGACGCCTATCAGGAAATGGCTGCACTTTGGGGCGACTTGCGTAATGTCCCTCTGGCGCCTCGTCATCGGCGATCAGGGTCCAAACGCACAGCACTGGCAATAATCTGCATTCTGTGTCTGGGTGGATTGTCCGTTTTCCTGTCTCAGCGAACGGGTTTGATCGACCGCCTTCATGCCGATTATTATACAGCGGTCGGAGAAACACGTGTGTTGACTCTGGAGGACGGAACTCAGGTCAGTCTGAACTCCGATACAGCTGTGGAAACACGATATGCCGAGCAAGAACGGCGTGTCGTTCTGCTGCGCGGTGAAGCGTTTTTCGATGTGGCGAAAAATCCGCAACGCCCCTTCATTGTTGATAATAACGGTCTGACAGCCAAGGCAATTGGAACTCAATATGCAGTGCGCTCCCGCAATGGAACGCTGCCACAAGAGGTTCAAGTTGAAGAAGGCGAGGTCCAGGTCGAAACGAGTTCAGGCATTACAAGACTCGGTGCCGGAGACGTGGTTACACTGGACGCTCATGGAGCGGCCATCGTCTCCCGGCAGGATGTGGCCACCAATACAGCCTGGCGCGAAGGAAAACTCGTTTTTTCTGGTCAGTCGCTTCGACAAGCGCTCAATATATTGGCGCAATATCGTCACGGCCGAATTATCATTCTCGATGAAACCGCCGCTCGTTTAAGTGTTTCAGGCATTTTCGATCTTCGCGACACCGATCAGGCGCTTCGAATTCTCGAAACCAATCTCCCGGTCACAGTGACGAAGCTGACCAGCATGGTTGTGGTCGTCCGCTCACGATAATTTTTTTGAAAAAGCACGTCAGGATGTCTGGGTCCTTTTTACTCTAGGTCTGCAGGAAGCAACGCGCGTTTGCGCGGTGCGTCAATGACCAGGCGTGAAGGGGTACTGAATGATTTCGTCAAAATACGTGCACATGAGAATGGGGCTGGCGACAACCACTATGATTGGACTGTCGATAGCAACTGCCGCAGGACCCACGATTGCGCGTGCTCAGACCGCAGCGGCTGCCCCTGCTGTCGCGACGTTATCCGTTCCTGCCGGTCCCCTCGAAAATGCTATTCTGACGCTGGGACGCCAAGCCAATCTGCGCATGCTCTATCCTTCGGCAATTACCAAAGGAAAGACGACCGCCGGCGTTCGGGGACCGCTCAGCGTTTCAGCGGCAGTAACGCAGCTGCTCGCTGGCTCCGGTCTGAGTTTCACCATCACGGAGTCCAATACGGTCCGTATTTTCGATCCTGCTACCACGCAGCAGGAAGCCAACGGAAATGGTGGCTCTACGGTCCTTGAGACAGTCGTTGTCCAGGGCTCCGGCAATGAGGGTGTAGCGGGTATCGTCGAGTCGAAAGGATACGTGGCGAAATCCGGTCGGAGTGCGACGAAAACGAATATGAATGTAGCCGAAACTGCACAATCGGTATCGGTTGTCAGCCGAAAACAACTGGATGACAGGCAACCACAGAACCTCAAGGAAGCAATCGATTACACCCCAGGCGCACGTAGCGGTGCCTACGGTACTGAGCCACGCTTTGACACGTTCAAGCTACGCGGAATAGACCTGACATATACAGGTGTATTCCGAGATGGTCTTCGTCAGATCAGCAGCCCCAACGGTCTGTTCAGGCTTGAGCCCTACGGCATGGAAGCGGCAACGGTTCTGCGCGGCCCCGCAGCGTCGATCTATGGTGCAAGCAGTTCCGGCGGGATTGTCGACATCGTTTCTAAGCGGCCGACGGAAGAGCGTGTGCGGGAGGTTGAACTCCAGTACGGTTCCTACGGACGTGTCCAGGGTGCCTTCGATCTCTCCGGTCCAGTGACGGATGATGGATCTGTCCTTTATCGTCTGACAGGCGTTGCCCGCGATGCGCGTAATGAGGTGAAAGCCATCAAGGACGATCGCGTCATGATCGCTCCTGCTGTGACGTGGAAACCGGATGAAGGTACGAAGTTCACGGTGCTCGGCGAGTACATGGACTCAACCACAGGCGGAACGTGGGGTTACGTCAACACTTATAACAGCAACTATGTGTCGACTGGCGCAACGCCTGTTTACAGTGGAGATGCTCGTTTCAATGACTTCGACCAGAAGCAGTGGCGCATAGGCTACGAGCTCGAACACGAAATAAACGACACACTGACGCTACACCACAAGCTGCGCTATTCCGATCTTTCGACCAGGCAAGAGTGGGTGGACAGCAGTTATCCCGGCATTGTCTACGAAGACAATAAGGGCTTGGCGACGGACACTTATCTCGAAGCTGAGTTTCAAACTGGGGCCGCCCAACACAAATTGATCGGCGGCATTGATTACAGCTTCATGGAGTATACGTCGCGCCAGGGAGACGGACCGAACCGCTTTACTCCCACCTCCACCTACGTTCCCGCTATCAATTATGTCGAAACGCAAAAGCAGAGTTCGATTGGTCTTTATGTTCAGGACCAGATTGAACTTGATGCATGGCGGATCGGACTTGGCCTGCGGCATGATTGGCACGACAGCGACTATACCAGCGCTGGCACCGGCGGTTCCAGAAATGACAGCGTAACAACCGGACGGGCCTCGATTGGATATGTGACGTCCTGGAATGTCATGCCCTACATCAGTTATGGTACGTCCTACTTCGCCAATACGGGGGTGATCCTGGCGGGTACGCAAAGTCAGGCAAACCCAACTCGTGGCAAACAGTACGAGATCGGCGTCAAGTATGAGATACCAGATCAGAACATTCTTCTTTCCGCCGCCTATTTCGATATCAGGCAGAAGGACGCATCTCTCTATGACACCAACACCATGTCACTGCGTCAACTCGACCTTCACTCCCGCGGGATTGAATTTGAAGTCACGGCGTCACTCGACAATGGTTTGAGTTTTACCGGCGGCTACTCCTACAACGACGTTGAAATAACCAAGCAGACTCCGGCTACGGTCGGCAATCAGCTCAACTCTTCACCGTACCACATGTTCTCGCTCTGGGCAGATTACGAGGTCCAGAGTGGACCACTGGAAGGGCTGGGTGTTGGCGCTGGTGTCCGCTATGTCGGGTCCAGTTTTGGTGATGATGCCCATACGAGGGTCATCAACAATGGCGCGCGTACATTCGTAGACGCGGCCTTGCGCTATGATTTGGGCAAGCTGAACGACGCGATGGAAGGCGTCAAGCTGCAGGTCAATGCCACCAACTTGCTCGATGAAGTCAATCAAGTCTGCACGACTGGCTACTGCCTCTTTGATGAAGGTAGAAAACTCGTCGCCAGCGTCAAATACAACTTCTGATGACGACGCCAGATGCAAGAGGCGTGCAGCCGTCGCCCGCAATCGTTTTCGCTGCGGTCGGTGGTCTTTATGTCGGGCAAAGCGTCATTGGCGGCTTCACCTTCCTCGGGCTTCCTGCTGTTTTAAGAACGGCAGGACTTCCGCTTGATAAGATCGGCCTGCTTTACCTGATCGTGCTGCCATGGGCGCTCAAATTTCTTTGGGCGCCATTCATCGAACGTTTCAGACTTCCCCGCGTTGGCAAAAACAGGTCAAGGATCATCGTAGGCGCGGGAGTGGGAACCTGCGCATTCGGTCTTGTCATTCTCGCATTCGCCGGACCATCGCCAGTCATCGTCGCCATTGCGATCCTGTTCTTTATCGCTGTCGTGACTGCAACTGTTGATATTGCGTGCGATGGCTACGCAGTTGAGGCGCTGTCGAAAGAACAACATGGTTGGGCAAATGCGGCACAGGTGGGGGGTGCCTATCTAGGCTCCGCCATCGGGGCAGGATTGTTCCTTGTTCTTGTCGACCTTTACGGTTGGACGACCGCGACCCTGGTTATGGCGGCCCTCGTTGTCCTGCTCATGTTGCCTTTCATGTGCGGGCCATCGGCCATAGCCAGGGTAGAGACGCGTAACCAAACTCCCTCCATGCGGCGCGCACTGAACCGACAAGAGATCAGAAATGGCCTCGTCATCGCGGCTCTCTATGTCGCAGCCCAAAAATGGGGGCTGGCAATGCTTGGTCCTTTCCTTATCGATTACGGGTTCAGTCTCGCATCGCTGGGACTTCTCAACGGTGCAGGAAGTATGATCGTCGGGTTTGCCGGAGCGCTCTTAGGCGGAATGTTGGTCCGCCTCTACGGGTCTAGACGCGTACTTCTCTTATCGATCATTGCGCAGTCGCTTTTACTGTGCGCCTTTGCGCTCCTTGCCCTTCACCGCGAGACGGCACACTGGATTGTCATGACACTCGCCATCACCAGTTCTTCCGGAGTCATGTCTATCGGCTTTGTCGCCCTTTATGCATGCTTCATGGGCTGGTCGGATCCTCGCCAGGCAGGAGTGGACTTTACACTATTCCAATGCATGGACGGCATTGTCAGCATGGCGGGCGGAATAGGCGCAGGCACAATAGCCGAGCGCTTCGGTTACCAGACATCGTTCCTGATTGCCGCAGGCATCTCTGCCCTCGTCGCTCCGATTCTAACGCTACTTCTGAAGCGAAGTGATGCTTTAGCGAAAGCGGTGAAATACAGTCAGACACAGTAGTTTTGACGCTTTTGTCTGCACTGGGTCGATCCTCAAAGTCAGCTAGGTCTACGGCTGGGAAATTTCGTCAGGGCGGCGCTCAGACGAGCAACTTCTGTTTCCGGCCCGCCTGACTGATCTGAAGCTGACGGATCAAGAAATCGTTTTCCGCACCGATAAAAACCGCCTAGCGCCGCCTGTTTATGGCCGCGCTCCAGCGGGCTCGTCTGCCCGTAAACCGATGCCGCCTCAGCCCGGCGTGTCGCCGCTACTAAAATAAGCGTCCTCTCATAAAATGTGGACAGCCTGCGGGAACGTGATTGACAGTCCCGGACTTTCGGATATTCTTTTATTAAAGCCTATATAACATAATAATGGAACATCTAAAAACCGGGAGCTTCGCATGAGACTCAAGCTAGCATTTCTTGTTGCCACAGCACTTGTTGCCGCACCTTCGCTTCTCTCAGCCCAGGAAAAGGGCGGGGTGATGAACGTCGCCACGATTGGCGAGCCGCCAACGCTTGATCCGATGGCTTCGACGGCCGATCTCGTCGGCATCGTGACGCAGCATATGTTCGAGACGCTTTACACGTTCGACAAGGAGTGGAAGGCGACGCCTTTGCTGGCCGACAGCCTGCCGGAAATCAGCGCAGATGGTAAAGTCTACACGATCAAGCTCCGGTCGGGTATCAAGTTCCACGATGGTTCGGACATGGCTTCGGACGATGTGGTCGCATCATTGAATCGTTGGATAAAGGTCGCCTCACGCGGAAAGCAGGCCGCTTCCTTTATCGACAAGGTCGAGGCTACCGATCCTTCGACTGTCACCATCTCCCTCAAGCAACCATATGCGCCGCTCGTTTCCCTGCTGGCCTTCAACAACTCGGCGGCAATCATTTTGCCTGCGGAAAAGCAGGACGAGCCGATGAAGGAGTTTATCGGTACCGGGCCTTACATGCTCAAGGAGCGCAAGGCCGACCAGTACATCCAGCTCGTTCGGTTTGATGGTTACACATCGCGCTCCGGCGAGAGCAATGGCTATGGCGGCGCGCGTCACCAGTATCTCGACGAGATTCGCTTCGTTCCGGTGCCCGATGCCAATACGCGTGTCGAGGCCGCCGTTTCCGGGCAGTATGACTATATAGACAGCCTGCCGGTTGAGTCCTTCGACAAAATCAAGTCATCGACGGCGACGGAGCCTGTCGTGCTCAAGCCGTTCGGCTACCCCGTCTTCGTTTTCAATACGGCGGAAGGATTGGCCAAGGATGTGGCCATGCGTAAGGCCATCCGCCAGGCATTGAGCATGGAAGACATGATGGCGGCAGCCTTCGGCAGCACGGATTTCTATGCGCTCGACGGCGATATCTATCCGAAGAATTTCGTATGGAATACCGATGCCGGTGTTGAGGGTAGCTACAACCTTGCGGACCCTGAAGGCGCGGCAGAAGCGGCAAAAGCTGCAGGTTATGACGGCGAAAAGCCCATCCGTATCCTGACCAGCCGCCAGTATGAATTCCATTACAAGATGGCGCAGGTGGCCGCGGAATATCTGAAACTTGCCGGTTTCAAGGTGGATATGCAGGTCGTGGACTGGGCGACGTTGACGCAGCGCCGGGCCGACAAGGCGCTGTGGGACATCTATATCACCCACAGCCCGTTCCTTCCTGAGCCTGCACTCATCGGGTCTCTCGCTCCGACCTCTCCGGGTTGGTGGGATACGCCATTGCGCAAACAGACGGTTGAAGCCTTCTCCGCCGAGGCTGATCCGGAGAAACGCCTGGCGCTCTGGGCAGATGTCCAGAAGGCCATGTATGCGGAAATTCCCTACATGAAAATCGGTGATTTCAATGGCTTGACGGCCAAGGCGAAAAAGGTCGAGGGCGTTGATCCCGCTCCCTGGCCCTATTTCTGGAATGCTTCGATCAAGAAGTAACGCCTCTCCGATCGGCCCGATGCCGCCTGTGAGCGGTGTCGGGCTCGAGAACGTTTTTCATCCGGAGCATGAAGAGAGAACTATATGATCCGCTATATTCTCCAGCGCCTTTTCGGCATGATCGTCGTGATGTTTCTCGTCGTGACCATCGTCTTCGTCATTGTGCGCGTTACACCTGGAGATCCGGCAGCGGTGATGCTGGGGCCGGATGCCTCAGCTCAGGATATCGCGGATCTGCGCAGTCGGCTCGGGCTCGACCAGACGCTACTCGTGCAATACTTCATTTATATAGGGCAGATGCTGAAAGGCGATCTCGGCCAATCAATCTTCCTGAACATGCCGGTGACGTCCGCCTTGATGGCCCGCGCCGAGCCAACATTCTTCCTCACGCTGTTCTCGCTTCTGATCGCCAGTGTCATTGCGTTGCCCATCGGTATCTACGCCGCCTATCGCCGCGGCTCGTTCGTCGATCAAGCCGCGACAACAGTGGCAATGCTCGCCGCTAGCATCCCCAGCTTCTGGCTCGGCCTCATCCTCATGCAGACCTTTGCCGTGCGGCTGAACATCTTTCCCGTCTCCGGCTATGGTGGGCCGGATTCGAGTTTCTTGGAGCGAATGTATCATCTGACGTTGCCAGCCTTCGCGCTTGGCATGGTGTCCTCGGCCCTAATCCTGCGCTTCACGCGCGCCTCCATGCTGGACGTTTTGGGTGACGACTATATCCGCACCGCTCGCGCCAAGGGTCTGGTGGAAAGACGCGTCATTCTCAAGCACGCCCTGAAGAATGCGCTGATACCCATCCTCACCGTCATCGGCCTTACCGCCGCCGTGCTGATTTCAGGAGCTGTCGTTACCGAAACGGTCTTCGGCTTGCCCGGCGTCGGAAGTCTTGTCGTCTCAGCGGTTTTGCGGCGGGATTACCCGGTCATTCAGGGTGCGCTGCTGGTCATCGCCGCGCTCTATGTCCTCATCAACTTCGCAATCGATATGCTGTACCTGGCGATCGATCCGCGTGTGCGTTACTAAAAGGAGCGCCACAGATGGTCGATATATCCGCAAATATCGCAAAGCCTGAGGCAAGCGAAGGATCGAAGTTTCTTCGGCGGTTCCTCAAGCGCAAGACAGTCGCGGTCGGGCTGCTCATCTTGGTCGTGTTTGTGCTGCTGGCTGCGCTTGCTCCATGGATCGCCCCCTATTCTCCGTCCAAGCTGTCCATCGTCAACCGATTGAAGCCGCCGGGTGAAATGTTCTGGTTCGGCACCGATGAGTTCGGCCGGGATGTCTTTTCACGCACCATCTACTCCGCCAGACTTTCCCTGTTGATCGGCGCGTCGGTGGTCGTCCTGTCGGCAGCCATCGGCGTGACACTTGGGCTTCTGGCCGGATTCTTCCAGAAGCTCGATACGCCAATTGCCCGGCTGATCGATGCAATGATGGCGTTTCCGGACATCCTTCTGGCCATTGCGCTGGTGGCAGCACTCGGCCCCTCGCTCACGACCGTCATCATTGCGCTGTCGATCGTCTATTCGCCACGCCTTGCCCGTATCGTCCGCGCTTCCACCTTGGTTATCCGCGAGCTACCTTACGTGGAGGCGGCGCAGGCACTTGGCATCTCCACCTTCCACATCATGACACGGCATGTGCTGCGAAATCTGCTCTCGCCGATCCTGGTGCAGGCGACCTTCCTATTTGCCAGCGCCATGCTGGCCGAAGCTGGCCTTTCCTTTCTCGGGCTCGGCGTCAGCCCTGAAATTCCAACCTGGGGAACCATGATCGCCAGCGGCCGCCAATATATCGGACAGGCCGACTGGATGACCTATTTCCCGGGCTTTGCCATCATTCTTTCCGTGCTGTCGCTGCAAATGGTCGGCGATGGCTTGCGGGACATGCTCGATCCAAGACTGCGAAGGGATTTGTAATATGACAGGGGAAAACGCAAAGCCGCTCCTCCTTACCAACGTCAAGCCAATGGCTTTCGGCGAAACGACACAGACTGGCACGACCGATATTCTGGTCGGCGCCGACGGGAAGATCGCCGCCGTCGGCCAATCCATTGACGCCCCGGCGGATGCCACCTGTATCGATGGCAAGGGTGCCTGGATTTCACCTGGCTGGGTCGATCTGCATGTTCATATCTGGCATGGCGGTACCGATATTTCCATCCGCCCATCCGAATGCGGCGCAGAACGCGGCGTCACGACACTTGTGGATGCAGGATCTGCGGGCGAAGCCAACTTCCACGGTTTCCGCGAATATATCATCGAGCCGTCGAGAGAGCGCATCAAGGCGTTCCTCAACCTGGGCTCCATCGGTCTTGTGGCCTGTAACCGGGTGGCGGAACTGCGGGATATCAGGGACATCGATCTTGATCGCATTCTTGAATGCTACGCGGAAAACAGCGAGCACATCGTCGGGCTGAAGGTGCGCGCCAGCCATGTGATTACCGGTTCCTGGGGTGTTACCCCCGTCAAGCTTGGCAAAAAGATCGCCAAAATCCTGAAGATTCCTATGATGGTGCATGTCGGAGAGCCACCGGCGCTCTATGACGAGGTGCTGGAAATTCTCGGTCCCGGCGATGTGGTCACCCACTGCTTCAACGGCAAGGCGGGTTCATCGATCATGGAAGACGAGGACCTCTTCAATCTGGCAGAACGCTGCGCGTCTGAAGGGGTGAGGCTGGATATCGGCCATGGCGGTGCGTCTTTCTCGTTCAAGGTCGCGGAAGCGGCAATCGCGCGTGGCCTGCTGCCGCATTCCATCTCGACCGACCTACATGGTCATTCCATGAACTTCCCCGTCTGGGATCTCGCAACGACGATGTCGAAGCTCATGTCTGTGGGAATGCCGTTCGATAAGGTCGTCAACGCGGTTACGCACGCGCCTGCCGAAGTCATCAAGCTCGACATGAACAACCGGTTATCGGTGGGTGCACGGGCGGATTTCACGATTTTCGATGTTGTCGATTCCGACCTCGAAGCCACCGATTCAAACGGCGACGTTTCGCAACTTAAGCAACTCTTTGAGCCGCGTTATGCAGTGATCGGCGCGGAAGCTGTCGCCGCCAGCCGTTACATTCCCCGGGCGCGCAAGCTTGTTCGCCATAGCCACGGTTATTCCTACCGTTGAATGCGCCAGAGATGAAAACAGATATCCGCATGGATGACACAGGAGTTTGCGTGACCCAGTCCCCGACCAAGCCTGAAGCCAGGGCCGATACGCCTTACGACCGGCTTGCGGCACTCGGCATCAAGCTGCCGCCCGCCGCACCGCCGATTGCCAATTTCGTGACGCATGTCATTGAAGGCAATATGCTTTACCTCTCCGGTCAGGGGCCTCGCGAAGCCGATGGTTTCCTGCACACCGGAAAAGTCGGAACGGATGTTTCTGTCGAGAAGGCATATGCCGATGCGCGTCTGACGGGCATCAATCTGCTGGCTGTCATGCAAGACGCGCTGGGTGACCTTTCCCGCGTGCGTCGCGTGGTGAAGCTGCTTGGCATGGTCAATGCGGCCCCGGATTTTCTCGACCATCCGCAAGTCATCAATGGATGCTCTGACCTGTTCAACGCTGTGTTCGGCGAGGCGGGACAACACGCCCGCTCGGCCGTCGGGTTCGGTTCGCTACCGGGCAACATCACCGTCGAGATCGAAGCAATCGTAGCATTGCACGGCTAAGGCAAGAGGAGCTTTCAGTGATTGCGCCAACCCATCAGCTTCTCAATCCGGGCCGCAGATGCCTTGACCCGATCGGCGTAGCCGGTCTTGTCGGCAAGCACCTTCTGCTCGGGAAGCACGATGGAGATCGTCGCAACGCAATCTCCTTTGCCGTCGACGATGGGCGAGGCAATACAGGCGACCGAATAGTCGGATTCGCCTGCTTGGATGGACAACCTGTCTTCGAAGGCCCTTTTCGCCGCATCGGAGAGCGTGGCGGCATCGATCTTCGCGCGTCCAGTCGGAGAAATACGGGCGCCGCGCTTGAACAGTTCGATACGCTCCGCCTCCGGCAGATGCCCGACCAGAAGCCGTCCCGAAGCCGTCCAGTTCAGAGGAACGCGCGTGCCGACGCGCGAGGCAACCTGAAAATGGCTTGGACCATCCGCCATCGCCAGAACAAGCATATGTTCGGCATCGCGGCCGCAGACTTGAACGGTTTCTCCCGCCTCTCGGCAAAGGTCGTGCATTTCGTGCATGGCGACGCTCATGAAGTCCAGAGACCGGGCATAAGCCAGGCCGTAGTGATAGAGCCGCGCACCAAGCCAGATCATGCCGTCGGCGTTACGAGCAAGAAGGTTCTTCTCCACGAGGTCGTCTATGATCACATAGACGGTGGACAGCGGCGCCTTGACGGCTTTCGCAATGGCATAGGCACCGGCGGGCGCGCCGGTTTCGTACAGATAATCAATAACCTGCAATGCCCTGTCGATGCCGCTCACGCGGGAACGCCGGGCCTTGCCCTCGGACTCAACCGCAGATGTCTCGTCGGAAAGTTCATCCGATGACCTCTTCAAATCCACAGCGCACTCCCGCATCTAAAAGAACCTATTGCATTACTATGGCATAGTTGAAGGCCGGGCAACAGAAATTCGAGCCCTCATGGCTCAACGAACGGAGAATGAGAATGTCTGACGATATACGCACGAAACTCGGTCTGCGCCCGGTCATCAATGTATCCGGCACGATGACGAGCCTTGGCGCCTCCATTGTCGTTCCGGAAGCCGTGGCTGCCATGGCGGCAATCCTGCCGCAGTTCGTGGAGATCAACGATCTGCAGCGCAAGGCAAGTGCCATCATTGCGCGTCTCACAGGTGGGGAAGCCGGTTTTGTCACCGCATCCTGTTCTTCGGGCATCAGCCTTGCGGTGGCGGCGACCATAACCGGGCCGGACCTGCTGGCAATCGAGCGTCTTCCTGAGACATCGACGGACAAGAACGAAGTTCTTTTGCAGATGGGGCATGTGGTCAGCTACGGCGCGCCGGTTGACCAGTCGATCCGGCTTGCTGGCGGGAAGGTCGTGATGATCGGTCAGGCTACCTCTACTCACCGTTACCATATGGAAAATGCGATCACCGATAAAACGGCTGCAGCGGTGTATGTCGTCTCGCATCACGTTGTCGATTACGGTCTCTTGAACCTCAAGGAATTTGTGGAAATCGCTCATGCCAAGGGTGTTCCCGTCATCGTGGACGCGGCTTCCGAATATGATCTGAAACTGTTTCTGGCACAGGGTGCTGATATCGTCCTTTATTCCGGCCACAAGTTTCTCGGTGGCCCCACCTCCGGCATCGTTGCGGGCAAGAAAGAACTCGTGCGCAACGCCTTCCTGCAAAATATGGGAATTGGCCGCGGCATGAAGGTTGGCAAGGAAAGCATCTATGGCGTCATGGCGGCGCTTGAAGCCTGGGAAAAGCGCGATCATGCCGGTATCCGCGAACGAGAGACTGGTTATCTCGCACTTTGGAAGCAGACGCTTGCCGATCGTCCCGGCGTAACGGCCTTGATCGAGCCAGATCCCACGAACAACCCGCTCGACCGGATGCGCGTCATCATTTCACCCGAGGAAGCCCACATCACCGCCTGGGATCTGGCCGCCGCCCTGCGTAAGGGAGAGCAGCCAATCATCGTGCGGGATCACGAAGTCGAGCACCACTATTTCTATCTCGACCCCTGCAACCTACACCCGGGCCAGGAAAAGGTCGTGGCATCGCGGTTGGCGGAAGAGTTGGACAAGGCCCGGGCGTCCAACGAGATCATCGTCACTCCGTTCGAGGATCTATCCCGTCATCGGTTCGACGGCGCGTTGCGCTGGCCGGACTGAGCCACGCCGTCCCGGCGGTCCTCCTCAAAGCGGACCGCCCCGATGGTGCTGAGGCAGAAAGAACAAGAGGAAAGATCATGACCAACCTTGCCGAGACCATGACCCCCGCTGAAACATCGGCCAATCCTGTTCTGTCGGTGGAAAAGCTGCGGACATCGTTTCTGGTCGATGGCATCTGGAAGCCCGTCGTTCGCGACATTTCATTTACCGTTGCTCCGGGTGAAACGGTGGCAATCGTGGGTGAAAGCGGTTCAGGCAAGTCTGTTACGTCGCTCTCGATCATGCGTCTTCTTCAGCCGGATACGAGCCGTATCGAAGGCAAGGTCATGCTCGGCGGTCGCAACCTGCTGGCACTGCCTGAACATGAGATGCGCAAGGTGCGTGGCAATGATGTTGCCATGATCTTTCAGGAGCCGATGACCAGTCTCAACCCGCTTTATACCATCGGCGACCAGATTTCCGAGGCGCTACTGTGCCATGCACCAATGAGCAAGCAGGAAGCGCGCGCGGAAACCATCCGCATTCTGGAAAAGGTCCGTATCCCCTCTGCCGCCTCGCGCTTCGATGAATATCCGCACCGTTTTTCCGGCGGTATGCGCCAGCGCGTGATGATCGCAATGGCCTTGGCGACAAGGCCGAAGTTGTTGATTGCCGATGAGCCGACGACTGCGCTCGATGTGACCATCCAGGGGCAGATCCTTGATCTCATCAAGACATTGCAGGATGAAGAAGGCACATCCGTACTCTTCATTACGCATGACATGGGTGTTGTCGCGGAAATCGCTGATCGCACGGTCGTCATGTATCAGGGAGAGCAGGTGGAAACTGGCGACACCGCCGATATCTTCCACCGCGGCCAGCACCCATATACGCGCGCCCTGTTATCGGCCGTGCCGGTTCTCGGTTCGATGCAGGAGTTCAATCGTCCGCGCCGCTTCCCCGTCGTCAATGTCGCGACCGGCGAGTCCGATATTCCCGTGGAGGTCAGCGATACGGTGGCGAAAGGTCAGCCCGTTCTTCAGGTGCGAGACCTGACCAAGCGTTTCGATATCCATTCAGGGCTGTTTGGAAAACTCTCAGGCCGGGTTCACGCGGTGGAAAACGTGTCGTTTGATCTCAGCGCAGGAGAAACCCTTGCGCTTGTCGGGGAATCCGGCTGCGGAAAATCCACCACCGGCCGTGCCATCATGCGGCTTATAGAGCCGGGTAGCGGTTCCGTGCTGGTCGATGGACGCGAAATTCTTACGCTCGACAAACAGGAAATGCGCGAGATGCGCAAGACTGTGCAGATGATCTTTCAGGACCCCTTCGCCTCGCTCAATCCACGCATGACCGTCGGCGCCGCCATCGCAGAGCCCTATCTCGAGCACAAGATGGGCGACAAAAAACAGGCGAGGGACGTGGTGGCCGATATGTTGGTCAAGGTCGGTCTGACGCCTGACATGGCCAAGCGCTATCCTCATGAATTTTCAGGCGGGCAACGTCAGCGTGTCTGCATCGCCCGCGCGCTGGCGCTTCAGCCAAAAGTCATCGTCGCCGACGAAAGCGTTTCGGCGCTCGATGTCTCAATCAAGGCTCAGGTCATCAATCTCATGCTGGATTTGCAGCAGAGTCTCGATCTGGCGTTTTTGTTCATTTCGCATGACATGGCGGTGGTCGAACGCGTCAGCCACCGGGTTGCAGTCATGTATCTGGGGGAAATCGTTGAGATCGGTCCACGCGCAGCAGTCTTCGGCAACCCGCAACATGCCTACACCAAGCGGCTGATGTCAGCAGTGCCGGTGCCGGATCCTGACAGACGGCGGATCAAAAGCGGTTCGGTGGCAGAGGAACTGAAAAGCCCGATACGCCCGGTGGACTACGTCGTGAGCCCGGCGAGATACCGTGAAGTATCGCCGGGGCATCTGGTGGCACAAGCCTGACGTCCTTGGGACGTCAGGTGTTCCTCTGGCGTCACTCGATCCGCATACCGGTATCGGCATCGAACAGGTGAAGGTGTTCCTGCTCGAAATCGAGGCCGATCGTCTCGCCATTCCGCACGGGAACGCGCCCGTTTATGACGACCACCATTTCCGGTGTCGTGGCGGTGGTAAGGTAGCTCGTTGATCCCGTCGATTCCACCAACGCCACCGGCGCGGTGAGGGCGCCCGTTCCATTGGCGGCTATGACAAGGTGCTCGGGCCTCAGCCCTACGACCAGCTGCCTGTTCGGCGGTATTGGCCGGTCAAGTCTGATGGTTTGCGGTTGGCCCAGTGCAAGAACAAGGCTTTTACCGTCCGGTCCAGCCGTTGCGGGTATGAAATTCATGGCCGGTGAGCCGATAAAGCCCGCAACGAAGCGGTTGACCGGCCTGTCGTAAAGATCGAGCGGCCGTCCCTGCTGCTCGATGACCCCCTGGCGCATGACGACAACATGGTCTGCCATCGTCATGGCTTCGATCTGGTCATGGGTCACATAAACCGAGGTTGCACCAAGCCGGTCATGGAGTGCGCGGATTTCCTTGCGCATATGAACGCGCAGCGCAGCATCGAGATTGGATAGGGGCTCATCGAAGAGGAAGGCCTTGGGGTTGCGGATGATGGCCCGGCTCATCGCAACGCGCTGGCGCTGTCCGCCGGAAAGTTCGCGCGGATAGCGATGCAGCAAGTCAGACAGGCCGGTCACGGCGGCCACGTCTTCCGCCGCCTTTCTTGCATCCGCCTTCTTGGTGCCGCGAATGCGCAGGCTGTAGGTCAGATTTTCCTCGACCGTCATGTGCGGGTAAAGTGCGTAAGACTGGAACACCATCGCCAGATCGCGCTTGCGCGGTGGAACATTGTTCATTCGCTCGCCGGCGATCACAAGATCGCCGCCTGAAATCGATTCAAGGCCAGCCAGCGAGCGCAATAGTGTGGACTTCCCGCATCCCGACGGCCCGACAAGCGCCACGAATGCACCCTTTGCAATGGTGAGGTCTATGTCTTTGAGCGCGTGATAGGCACCGTAATATTTGTTTACGCCTGACAATTCGATCTGGTTGGTCATTTGAGAGCTCCCGATGTGAGGCCGGAAACGATGCGGCGCTGCAATAGGACGAAGATGGCAAGGATCGGGGTTACATACATGGTGGCATAGGCCATGATGTTGTTCCATTCGCTGGTGTTGGGACCCATGAATGAGTTGAGGCCGACGCTTGCGGGCTGCAATTCGACGTTTTGGATCATCGACTTCGAATAGACGAACTCCCCGAATGCCTGCATGAAAATGAGGATGGCGCTGACGAGAATACCGTTGCGGGCAAGCGGCAGCACGATGTTGAAGAAAGCGCCGATACGGGAATTGCCGTCCACCAGCGCCGCCTCTTCAAGCTCCATGGGCACGGCCATGAAGGTTGCCCGAACAAGCACCACGAAGAAGGGCATACTCTTCGCTGCAATCGCCAGAATGACGGCAAAGCGCGGATAATCCAGCAGCCCGACCTGCGAAAAGCCCACAAAGATCGGCGTGATCATCAGGGATGCCGGCAAGACCTGCAGCATCAGGATAAGGAACAGTCCGATATCGACCCAGCCGTTGCGGTAGCGGGCAAGAACATAGGCGCATCCGGTGCCGAGAACCGCGATCAGTGCGACGGAGCCGAAGGCGATAAGGGTGGAGTTCCAGAGATAACGCCCCATGTTCCGGCTTTCCCAAACATAGGCGAAAGTGTTCCATTGTGCCGTTGAAGGCCAGAAGCTGGGCGGCGTCGCGAACATTTCCGAGCCGGTTTTCAGCGCGGTGATGTACATCCAGTAGAGCGGAAAGAGGTAGATCGCCGCCATGATGATGGCGATGGCGAGCATGAAACGATTGCGGCTTGTGTCACTCATCCGCGCACCTCATGACGTGTCGAGCGCACATAGACAATGGCCGCGAACATCACGAACACAGTCATGATGACAGAGATCGTTGCTCCCTTGCCGAAGTCATATTGACGGAAGGAGAGGTCCCAGGCCCAGTATTGCGCGACATTGGAAGAATTGTTTGGCCCGCCATCGGTAATGGCGGCGAAGAGATCGAACTGCTGCAGGGTGAAAATCAAGCCGAGCGAGATAATCGCGCCGATGGTTGAGCGCATCATCGGCAGGGTAATCGTCCAGAAACGTTGCCAGGCATTGGCACCGTCCAGTTCTGCCGCCTCGTAGAGATCGTCCGGAATGGCTGACAGCCCCACGGACAAAAGGATCATATTGAAGGAGGTACCGAGCCAGATATTGGCGAGAATGACCGCCCAGAGAGAGAAGTTCGGGTCCGAGCGCCAGAAAATGTTGCTGTCGATGATGCCGCTTTCCCGCAGAAAGAAGTTCAACACGCCGAAATCGCCGGACAGGATCCAGTTCCAGATGGCGCCGACGACCAGTCCCGGCATGACCCAGGACACGAGGAACAGGCCGCGCAGCCAGGAGGAGCCCGGAAAGCTTGTCCAGAAGAACAGGGCAAGGCCAAAGCCGACTACAAACTGGCCAGCGATGGAGCCCACAACGAAGATCACGGTATTGTAGAGAATGGGCAGGGTTTCGGGTTGCCGGAAAAGGTCTATGTAATTCTTGAAGCCGACGAACGGCCTGACGATGCTGCCAAGGCTGAACATATCAACCTCCTGAAAACTCATCAGAATATTGTAGAGCAGCGGCAATCCGGCCAGAACGAACAGAAACGCGAAGGGTACGCCAACAAGGCCAATGTCAAACCCGCGTCCGTCCGTGATGCTCGAAACGATCCTTTTCATGGAAACCCTCATTGACGCCGGTGGAGAACCGCCCGACGCCTGAGACGCCGAGCAGTTCTTCCGGGAGGAAAGGTGGATGGCAGCGATGCCATCGGTTTCGTGAAGAGGCTCAAGCCTCAGCCTTCGATAAGCTTGATCTTTTCAGCGGCCTGATCGAGTGCGGCTTTCGGTTCCATCTGGCCCGTCAGCGCTGCCTGTATCGCGTCCTGAATTGCCTTGGAAATCTTCGGCCATTCGGGCGAAGGACCACGTGGCTTTGCATATTTTAGCTGTTCCACGAAGGTCTTCAGGGCCGCATCCTTCAGCGCATTTCCGGTTGACGGAATCGGAAGATCGGAGCGGGCCGGGATCTGGCCGAAATCCTTGTACATGGTCTTGTCCTTCGAGGCGAAGAACTCGAGCGCCTTGAATGCTTCTTCCGGATGTTTGGTGTTGGAGAAGATCGCCCAGTTATAGTCACCCATGGCGGAGGAGCGCTCCGCACCTTCCTTGGGAACGGGGAGCAGGGCCGTGCCCCAGTCGAACTTCGCTTCCGCCAGCATACGGTCAATTTCCCATGGTCCGGAAATCGCCATGGCGGCGTTGCCCGCGTTAAAGGTCGCTGTTGCGTCCCACTGGCTGCGCGTCAAGGTATCGGGAGACGTCATCTTGCCGTCCAGCATTTGCTTCCAGATGGTCAGTGCCCGCACCGCACCTTCGCTGTTGATGGACTTGTAGGTGGCACCGCCCATCTGTGCCCATGGCAGGAACTGGAACGTGCCTTCCTCGTTGGCTTTTGCTGAAAAAGTGATGCCGTAGACGTTCTTGGAAGGATCGGTGAGTTTCTTCGCGGTCTCCAGCAATTCGTCCCATGTCTGCGGCGGCTTTTCCGGGTCAAGCCCTGCGGCCTTGAACAGGTCCTTGTTGTAGTAAAGCGCAATCGTGTTGGTGGCTTTCGGCACGCCGTAATATTTGCCGCCCCATGTGGCGGAGGCCAGCGGGCCGGGGAAGTAGTTTTCCGGTTTGATGACCGTGGATTTTGCGATCATGTCGGTCAGATCGAGAAAGGCTTTGCGCGAGGCAAACATCGCATGATTTGGATTGTCGATGGTTATGATGTCAGGCGCATTGCCGGTTGAATAGGCGCGCATCGCTTCGCTCACGACGTCATCGAATTGTATCTGCCGATACTCGATCTGGATGCCGTTCTTCTGCGCGTTGAATTCCTTGATCAGATTTGGGGCGGGCTGAATATCGCGGTCAAGCGACCAAAGCGTCAGCTTCACGTCTTCTGCCTGTGCACTGATTGCAAAGAGCGAAGCGCTTGTTGCAAGCGCCGTTGCAATGGCAATCGTATATTTGCGGATACCCATAGTTTCCTCCTTTGTGGTTATCCAGAATGTCCGTGAATGGCTGCGCGGCCTCCTCCTTGCCGCGCTTGCATTGAACCAATTACACCGGGTCGATGACGAAGCTGCCGCCGCGTGCCTGCTTGAGATGGTTGAGGCCATGGACCTGTCCGGTCATCTCCAATGCATCGCGATAGACCGGGTCATGCCAACCTTCGATATCGATGGAGCCAGACCATCCCGCCAGCCTCAGTTCCGAAATGATGTCCGTCCAGTTGCTGTCGCCGAAACCGGGCGTGCGCATGAACACGAAAGGATGCTTTCCAAAAATGCCGTGTTCGCGAATGACGTCCCAGCGGATGGTCGCATCCTTGCCGTGAACGTGAAAGATTTTCGAGGCCCATTTGCGGATCTGCGGCAGCGGGTCGATCAGATAGACCATCTGGTGGCAGGGTTCCCATTCAAGGCCGATATTATCATCTGGTGTCTCGTTGAAGATCAGTTCCCAGGCGTCCGGATTGTGGGCAATGTTCCAGTCGCCGGTTGCCCAGTTGCCGTCCATGGCGCAGTTTTCAAAGGCAATCTTCACACCCTTGTCGGCGGCGCGCTTGGCAAGCTCGCTCCAGACCTGCTTGTAGCGCGGCAGGCTTTCGGGCAGCGGCTTGTTACGGACGCGGCCGGTAAAGCCTGCAACGCAAGTTGCGCCGAAATGGTGGGCATTGTCGATGCAATCCTTCCAGCCCTGCAGCGTCTGCAGGTCCATGTCCGTTTCTTCCAACGGATTGCCGAACATGCCGATCGTTGAGATCGTGATATCTCGGTCCCCGATAGCTTCACGGCAGCGTTTGCCGAGCTCTGCAATGTCCTGGCCATTTGTCGTCTGCCAGAAAAATGGTTCAAAGCTTTCAAAGCCCATATCGGCGATTTGTCCGATCCGTTCTGCTGCCTGGCCCTTTGTGGCGCTGACCATGGTGCCGATACGAATGGATTGTCCTTGCTGGTTATTCACTGTTCTCGTCCCTATGCTGCTATGTCGACGGGCTGGCCAGACCTTGCGCTTTCAATCGCGGCAAGCACCATGGCCAGGCTTTTGATGTTGTCGTGACTGACGGTTTCCGGCTCGCGACCGGTGCGGATGGCATTGAGAAAACCAGCGATCACGCTGGCATGGCCGTGCGTTTCGGCCTCATGTTCAGGCATCGGTACATTGATGGGTGTGAAGCCGTGCAGGAGCCCTTGTTCGGTGCCAGCGATTGCCGCCTTGAAACTTTCTTCGCCATCCCATGTCAGCATCCCCTTGGAGCCGACAATGCGCCACGCACTTTCCCAGCTGGTGCGCTCACCCTCGGCGCACCAGGAGCCGCGATATGTGAACACGACGTCGTCCGAAAGCCGGAAGATGGCATTGGCCGCCGCGCCATGGTCGTACCACGACCCTGCCGGGTTTGTTTCCAGGCAATAGACGGACAGCGGCGACTTGGCCGAAACGAAGCGCGCTGCATCGAAAGTGTGGATCGCCATATCAAGAAGCAGGACATTGTCCATCTTCTCACGGAAGCCACCGAAATGGGGGCCGAGGAAAAAATCACAGTGAATGCCGGTAACCGTGCCGATTGCGCCGCTCTCCACCAGCCGACGCATCCGGCGGATGCCGGAGATGAAACGCCTGTTTTGCACGATGGCGTGGATGCGGCCTGCTTCGCTTGCAGCACGGCGCAAATCTTCCGCTTCTTCCATGGATGTGGCCATAGGCTTTTCGCTCAGAACATGGCAGCCGTGGGACAGCGCGGTTTTGACGACGGAATGGCGGGCCGCAGGAATAACCACATCAAAGAGAATATCGGGTTTTGTTTCCGCCAGCACCGCATTGAGATCGGTGCCAACAACGACGTTGCTCAGGTTAAATTCGGCGGCAAGTGAGCGGGCTGTCGTGGGGTCGAGATCGACCAGACCAACGATCGTGACCGCGTCCCGCATATCAGGTGTTTCCTGCAAGGCGCGTAGCCAGCCTTTAGCCATAGCTCCGCATCCACACAAAACGGCATTATATGTCACTGAAAATCTCCTCCAACGGTCACCGTCACTCCTCATGCGGTTTTCCGTAAACGTTTACGATACTATGGACAGAGGACTATTTTTGTCAATACTGTTTCCGAAAACGTTTTCGACGCCGCAGAAAGAGACCTTGATGAAGGGAATACGCCAACTGGCAGAGCATCTGGATATTTCAATCGGCACCGTGTCGCGTGCGCTGAATGGAAAAGCCGATGTCAACGAGGATACACGCCGCCGGGTGCTTGAAGCAGCCAGCCGCCTCGGCTACGTGGCAAATCAGTCCGGGCGCTCGTTGCGGAAGGGATCGACCGGTGTCATCGGCTTCATGATGCAGACCGGGCCGGAGATTACGGGACAGGGCGATACGTTCTTCATGAGTGTGTTCGATGGCGTCCAGACCGTCTTTGCGCGCCACAAGCTTGACCTTGTCGCTTTGCTTTGCTCTTCGGATGAAGATCCGGATGCCTATCTGCAGCGCGTCGTGGCGCGCGGTTTTGCGGATGCGATCATCCTCTCGGCCACCCGTCTTCACGATGCCCGCTTTGAACTGCTCGCCCGCCACAACATTCCCTTCATCACGCTCGGACGAAGCCAGACGGATGTGGGTCAGCCGTGGATCGATCTTGATTTCGAAGGCATGGCAGAGGTGGCAATTGAAAGACTGGTGCAGAACGGTCATCGACACATCGGTCTGATCTGGCCCCATGGCGATCTGAACCTCGGCCACATCTTCATCCAGCGATCTCGCGAGGTGCTTGCCCGGCATGGGCTGTCGCTGGCGGAAGACCATATCTTCCGAGCAACACCCAGTGAGACAGGCGGCTATGGTGTCGCGCGCCAGATCATGGCCTGCGAAACCCGGCCCACAGCTGTCGTGCTTGTCAATGAAACGCTCGTCACCGGACTATATCGCGGCCTCGAAGAGGTTGGGCTGAAGCCCGGCAAGGACGTTGCGATCATCGGACGGCAGAGCTCGCAGGCGCAATTCCTCCAACCAAGCCTGACCTGTTTCAGTCTATCTCTTCGAGATCTCGGCATCAGTCTGGCCGAAAGCCTGCTTTCCATCATGCCGGAATATCAGGCTCATTACCCGGATGCCATCAGGCGCAGGGTGTGGCCGATGGAGTTGATCGAAGGCCATAGCGGCTGATGTTTCGGCGTGCTTTCCGGTCCGGCGGAAACGTGGTGCAACATTATCGTGGCACCATCCATCTTTGATCTAGCCGCGAGAATGTTCTTCTTGCAAAGTGCGGCTTCGTGTACCCACCGGGCGATGTAATAGGTATATTTGCTTGTGAAGATCGATCAACAAACGACAAGGGCTATGAACCGCCGTCTGATCCTTAACCTGATCAGGCGCGAAGAACAGCTCAGCCGCGCCGATATTGCCGCTGCAACCGGTCTTAGTCCGGCGGCGGTGACCTTCGTGGTCAGCGATTTGATTTCCGAAGGCTATCTTGTCGAAGGCAAGACGATCCCGGGGGGAGGAGGGCGCCGACCTATACCGCTGGAAATCAATTATGCCGGTCATCTCGCCATCGGCATCAAGATGAACGTCGGTAGTCTGGAATGCGTGCTGACAGATTTGTCGACCGCAACGCTTTCCTCTTTGACCGTCGAGTTCAAGGATACGTCTCCGAACTCTGTTCTGAATGCAGCCGAAACAGCCGTCTCACGTTTGCAGAGGCTCGCCCCGGAGGGCGCGGGGCTATTGACTGGCGTGGGATTTTCAATGCCGGGCACAATCGATGCGGAGAGGGGCGTATGTGTGAAGAGCCACCGTTTCCTGTGGGAAAATGTGCCTTTCGCCAGCATGTTGCAGGAGCGCGTCAACGTGCCGGTCTGGATGGAAGACGATACCTTGGCATTTGCACTGGCGCAGCATCTCTTTGGCCTTGGCAGGCAACATCGGGTGTTCACTGCGGTGGCGATTGGTGTGGGTATAGGGTGCGCGACAGTCGTTGATGGGAAGGTGCAGCGCGGCGCACATGGTCATGCCGGCAAAATCGGACATTCCTTGCATCAACAGGGTGGACCGATATGTGAATGCGGACGCTCCGGCTGCTTGCAGGCGTTTTACTCCGAGCCGGCCATCGTGGCGCGCTGGCAACAGACAAGGGCAGCGGAAAAGAATGGGAGTGTCGACCGCTATGCGATGAAGGAAGCGGCGCTGCAGGGCGATCAGGCCGCCGTCAGGATCTTGCAGGAGGCGGGTACGGCGATAGGGATTCACTTGGCGCGTATGGTCGATATTGTCGATCCAGAGATTATCATCGTTGGCGGCGAGGCCGTGACATTCGGTGACCTTCTCTTCGATCCGATGCGAAAGGCGCTGGACCTCTATTGCTTTACACAGCCACCCGCTCTGGTTCCGGATGAACGTGACAACTTCTGGAGTAGCGGTGCTGCGGCCCTGGCAACGCAGGGGCTGTTTAATTTCGAAATGACAACGCCCGCCATGACGATCTGACACGACCGGCGAAGGTCGATCTATGACCTTCGCCGGTTGCTTCGGGGACTTGTACCCCTCTGGGAGAACCGTACTGGCGTGATCAGCCAAGTTCTATGACGAGGCAGCCATAGCCCTCGATCGTGTTTTCGCCTGACACATCGCGTCCTGTCAGCAGGTCCTTCCCAGACGGGAGGTTCTCGATCTTTTGCTCAGTCTCAAGGGTGTTGAGAACGAACAATAGCTTACGATCCTGCGCTGTACGCATCACGACTTCCACACCTGCGGGCAAATCCGCAATCAGCGGTTCGATACCAGCTTTTGCGAGGACGACGTCATCCAATACATCCACCAGATCATCGGTGAGATAGGTTGCGAGATAGATCACCTGTCCCTTGCCGACCTTGCGCCGCGTGGCTGCTGCCCGACCCTTGGCAAAGCGGTTAGACCAAGTGGCGATGGTCTCCACGTCATCATCGAGCGTCAGCAACTCATAGAGATGCTCTGCCTCGAGCGTGCGTCCGCCGATGTCGATCGTGTATTTGCGGAAGGCAGAGGAGGATGGAAGAATATGCGGTGGCACGTAGTGACCATCCTCCACGCCACCCCTCTGGAAGAGGCCGTCGCCATCCTTTGCCGTGATACGACCGAATTCTTCGACGCGAACACCGCAGAGTTTTGCAAGCGCCCCGCCTGGGGCCAGTTCCCGGATGATATGGTTGTTGATGTCGCGCGTACCAGTCATTGCGCCGATGATCAGCGTGCCGCCAGCCTCAACGAAGGCTTCGACATTGGCTGTCCATTCCTGGTTCCACATGACCCAATGGGGGATGTAGAGCGCCTTCAAACGGGAAAGATCGTCTTCAGGATGAATGAAGCCGCATGAAATCCCGCGCTCATAGCAATGGCGATGTAGCAGTGTTGCATCGTCCTGCGGAGAGGGCAGACCGATCGGATAGGTCTTGTGGGCTTCCTGATTGTCGAAATCAGCACCGGCGATGCCGATATCCATATGGACCGAGGTTCCGAGCAGCTTGTCCTTGATCTTCGCTATATCGCGCGCAAACTGCTTTGCTTCGTCGAAACGGCGACGCCCGACATCATCATGATCGATCAGGCCCATCCAGTAGATTTCCGCACCGAAATGCGCAGGCCGCCAGCGGAAGAACATCAGGCCATCGGCCCCACGCGAAACGGATGACAGCGCCATGCGCCGCATTTCGCCCGGTTCCGGTGTCATGGTGGTAAAGGCCGGCTGGCTGCCCAGGCCTGAGGCCTGTTCCGGCACGATGAAGTTGCCGGTATAGCTGCGGCAGAGATCGAGCTTCAGCGCCTGTGTGGCACCATGCCCGCCGTTGCGTCGGAACTCGTCATAGAGCATCGGGTAGATGTCGAAACCGATGAAGTCGAGGTCTTTTCCAAAGTCACCTCGAAAATCGATATCGGTCAGATTGCCGAGATTGTGGAAGATGAACCAGTCGGGGTTCGTCGCCCGCAGGATTTCCACCTGATCGCGCTGGAACGCGGCAGTCGCCGTGGCCAGGAAACGGTGATAATCCTGCACGTGGCCGGGGCTCAGATAGGACGGCGCCATCGGGTAGGGCAGCACGACCTGATCGAAATTGTCATAGGAGGTCGCCCAGAAATGGCCGCCCCATGCAAAATTCAATGCGTCAATGCTGTCGTATTTGTGGCGCAGGAAGTTGCGGAAGGCGAGCGTTGCGGAATCTGAAAAGGACTCCGACACCGTCGTGTTCAGCTCATTGTCCGTTTGCCAGCCGATGACATAAGGATTGTCCTTGTAATGCTCAGCCATCGCCTTGGTGATGCGGCGGCTGTGATGGCGCAGCACTGGGCTCGTGGTGTCGCCATGCTGGCGCGAGCCGTGGCTGGCGCGACGGCCCTTGCGGTCGACACGGAGGATTTCAGGGTAGTTCATACTCAGCCAGCGCGGCGGCGTTGCCGTGGGTGTGCAGAGAATGGTGTTGATGCCGGTTTTACCAAGGCCTTCGATGGCGCGGTCGAACAGATCAAAATCGAATTTGCCTTCATAGGGCTCCCAGATGTGCCAGGCAAATTCGCCCATGCGCACGGCATTGAAGCCCGCTTCCTTCATCCGGTCAGCATCGCGCTGCCAGTAGCTTTCGTCCACATGTTCAGGATAATGCGGCACGCCAAGCAAAAAATCGTCAAGGTTAAGGGTGCGCCAGGCCGACAGCGGCGCAGGTTTCGTCCGTTTCATCGTGGAAACTCCAGTTTACTTTTGGGTCACAGGCTTGGGAGGTGTGAGCGTTTTGCCATCGGGGCCAAACAGGTAGCAGTCATCAAGGGCGAAGCCGACGCGGATGGATGAGCCGACATCGAAGGGCACAACCTTTCCAAGCTGGATCGTGACATTGTGCGTGCCGGTGTCGGAGCCGACAGCCATCAGCGGCGAGGCATCCGCATGGACAATGGTTTCCCGGCCCAGATGCTCGACAAGGCGTACCTTCGCGTCGAACGTCATCAGCGAGGGGTCGACATCCTGTGTTTGCAAACGCTCTGGCCGGACGCCCAGCGTTACCGTCTCGCCCGTCTTCACCGAGGCGTCGGCAGTCAGCGGAACGCGGAGGTCTTCAAGTCCAGCAAAGGAAACGACAGCAGTGCCTTGTTCTGTTCTGATGACCTTGCCTTCAAAGAAGTTCATGCGCGGCGCGCCGAGGAAGCCCGCGACGAAATGGTTCTTCGGGTTTGCATAGAGCTCCAGCGGAGAGCCAACCTGCTCGATCTCGCCCTTGTTGAGAACGACGATGCGGCTCGCCATGGTCATGGCTTCAACCTGATCGTGGGTCACATAGATCATTGTCGAGCCGAGTTCGGCGTGAAGGGTCGATAGTTCGACGCGCATCTGGGTGCGCAGGGCAGCGTCCAGATTTGAGAGCGGTTCATCGAACAGGAAAACCTCTGGCGAACGGGTGATCGCCCGGCCGATGGCCACACGCTGGCGCTGGCCGCCAGACAATTGCTTTGGCAGCTTGTCCAGTTGCTCATCAATCCGCAGGATTGCGGCGGCGCGTTTGACCGCAGCATCGATCTCGGCTTTCGGGCGCTTGGCCATGCGCAGCCCAAAGCCCATATTTTCGGCAACGGTCATGTGCGGGTAGAGGGCATAGGACTGGAACACCATGGCGATGCCACGGTCGCCCGGTTCTTCCTTCGTCACATCCCGGCCATTGATTATCAGTTTACCGGAGGAGATCGTCTCCAGACCGGCAATGGTCTTCAGCAGGGTAGATTTGCCACAGCCCGACGGGCCTACCATGACGATGAACTCGCCTTTTTCGATCGTCAGATTGATGTTCTTCAAGGCGTGGAAGCTGGTGTAATGCTTCTGGACGTTGAGGATTTCGACGCTGCTCATGTCAGTCGTATCCTTGCTGATCGGTGAGAGTTGGGTTGTGCGGCTGGCGGAAGCGGTCATCCTTTGACGGCTCCCATGGTCAGGCCGGAAACGAAGTGCTTCTGCATCAGGAAGAACATCACGACAGGAGGCACGGCGACGAAGATCGTTGCGGCCGACACGATGTTCCAGGCAGAGACCCATTCGCCCTTGAGGTTGGAGAGGCCAGCGGTCACGGGCTTTATCGCGTCGCTTTGCGTCAGCACCAGCGCCCAGAAATAATCGTTCCAGATGAAGGTGAAGGTCAGGATGGCGAGTGCCGCCAGTGCAGGCCGCACCAAGGGCACGACGATGTGGATCAGCGTTTGCCAGGGCGACGCACCTTCGGCGCGAGCCGCCTGAAACAGCTCATCGGGAAGGGCGGCGATGAAATTGCGCATGAAGAGTGTCGCAAAGCCGGTCTGGAAGGCGATGTGGAATATCATCAGGGCCCAATAGGTGTCGTAAAGCCCGGCCCACACCATCAGATCCCGGATCGGGATCATCATCACCTGTTGCGGTAGAAAGTTGCCGCCGACGAACAGCGTGAACAGCACCATCGAGCCGCGGAAACGGTAGCGTGACAGCACGTATCCGGTCAGCGTCGAGAAGATCAGGACCATGATCACCGAGGGGATCGTAATAATCATGCTGTTGGCGAAGTAGCGCAGCATCTTGGTCTGCTGGAACACGGCCACATAATTGTCTGTCAGACTGAACTTGGTCGGCCAGCCCCAGTAATTGCCTGCCATCACATCATCGAATGACCGGAAGGACGTCATGATGACGGCAAAGAGTGGTAGAAGCCACAGCGCAAGAATGACGCAGACCATCGTCATATAGGCAATGCGGGTCGCGGTTTTGTTTTCGGGGATAGGACGTGGATACATCAGATCACGCTCCCTTCTCGGCCTTGACGAGGCCGCGCAGATACCAGGCGATGAAGATGGACATGATGAGGAACAGAACGGTCGCAATCGCCGCGCCATAGCCAAAGCGGTAGGAGAAGATCGACTGTTCGTACATCTGGTAGGCAAGCACGGTGGAGGAGCCGAATGGACCACCGGCAGTCATGACCGAAATCGCATCGAAGGAGCGTAGTGCGCCGACCACGGTAATGGCGACTGCAATGAATGCGACCTGCGTCAACTGCGGCAGAACGATATGCCGCAACATCGGCCAGCCGCGTGCGCCATCCACACGGCCAGCCCCGATCATCTCCTCATCGAGATTGTTGAGGCCAGCCAGGAACAGCACCATGCAGAAGGCCACCTGCGGCCAAAGTGCTGCGATGACGACGGCGAAGGTGACAAGGTTTTCGTCCGAGAGCAGTGCCGGTGCCGTGGCCCCAAAGGCCTGATAGATGATGGCCAGCAAGCCGAAAGTTGGGTCGTAGAACCAGCCGAAGATGACGCCCACCGTGACCGCTGCCAGCACCAGTGGCATGAAGAAGAGCGATTTGACGATGCGCATTCCGGCCATCTTCTGGTTGACCAGAAGCGCAATCGCCAGCCCCATGGGTGGCGCCAGCAGGAACATCACGAGCCAGATCGCATTGTTTTTCAGGGAGATATAGAACTGCGGATCATCGATCAGTTCGGCATAGTTCGCCAGGCCGACCCATGTTTTGGCGCCCATGCCATCCCATTCGTGAAAGGAAATCCAGAACGTCTCGATCGATGATGCGATGATGACGACCAGAAAAAGGATAAGACCCGGCGCAAGAAGAAGCGCAGGCGTCAGCCAGTTGCGATGGCGGCGCCACCAGATAGACATGAGACCATCCTGTCGATGAGGAGGGGAGGCAACAACGCCTCCCATTTGGTGTTCAGGCAGAGCTTAGCCGTGGATGCGCTGACGCGTGCGCTCGATCTGCGTGAGGATTTGCTCGCGGCGATCCGGCTTGAACATGAATTCCTGGAAGCCCTTGAGGCCGGCCAGTGCAAGGTCCGGGTCGCTGTCACGGTCGTAATATTGCGCCGTGCCCTTGACCTTCTTCATTTCCTCGACGGCCATTTTCAGGATCGGATCGTCATTGATGGTGCAATCGCTACGAGCGGGCACATTGCCTTCCGGAGACAGGTAAGCGCTCAGATTTTCCGGCTTGTAGAAGAAGGCGAGGAATTCTCGCGCCAGTTCCTTGTTCTTCGAGCCTGATGGCATGTGGATCGAATCCACCGAGAAATCCTCGAATTGCTCGACGCCCGCCTTGATGGTCGGGAAGGGCGCAAAGCGCACATGTTTGAGGTCTTCCGGCGGGAAAACATATTTGATAAAATTGCCGAGATCCATCATTGCGGCCTTCTTCTGGACCAGCGAAGCCGCAGCCGGATCCCAGGCAAACGAAGTGCCGTTCGGCGTGAAGAAATCGGCCTTGATCAGTTGTTCCCACTTGTCGAACACTTCAGTGAGCGATGGATCGGTGTACTTCACCTTTCCTGCCATCAGATCCATGTGGTGCTGGAGACCATTGATGCGCAGATTCATGTGGTCGAACCATCCCCCGCAAGGCCATTGATCCTTGGTGCCCATGCTCATCGGGATGATGCCAGCCTTCTTGGACTGTTCGGCCAGTGTGAAGAAATCATCAAATGTCTTGGGAACGGTCAGTCCGAATTGGTCGAACGCATCCTGACGGTAGAAGAGGCCCCATAGAATTCCGCCCGTGGGGAGGCCATACTGCTTTCCATCGACGGTTACGGAGCTGAGTGTCGTACCGAGAACATCGGCATATTTTTCCCGCTGGACCAGATCTGAAATGTCTTCAAAAAGCCCCTTGTCGACAAAGCTGCGCATACGGCTACCGGAGAACCAGAAGCAAATATCCGGCGGACTGGCCACGAGATAATTGCGGATGGCGGTTTTGTGCGCCTCATGATCCATATTGTTGACGGTCACCGTGACACCGGACGCATCGCCAAATGCCTTGGCGATAGTCTCGAGCACTTTGCGTTGCTCGGCGTTGCCGCGATTTGAAATGATTGTAAGCTGCTTGGCCTGCGCAAGAGCGGGCGTTGATAAAGCCGCGGATGCAATGGCAACGCCCGTACCCTGAAGAAAGCGGCGGCGAGACGTGGGCAGAAATTGCGAATTGAAATTCATCGGTGATCTCCTCCAGTCAGGGTCTCCAAGACCTGACGTGCGCATAGAAATCAAAAACGAAATGTCTCGTCAATAATTAATTTAATAAATAAACAAACCTGAAAGCCGTGTGTCGTCGGTGTTATGGACCTTAAGTTGTGCGCGTTGCCGGTAGACAGTTTGCGATAGGTTGGGCGAAACATGAGGTGATGCGGTGGGCGACAAAACCTCAAGGCGCTCCGGCGGAGACAGCAGGCGCATGTTCTTCGGCGCAGGTCACGGCATCATCCCAAAGGGCAGAGGTCCCACGCTTCATGCCTTGCTACCTGAGACAGCCGCAGGCCGACAGTCCGACCCTTTAAGGTAAGGCCAGAGCCTTTCCGTATCGGGACTGGTTATTTTCAAAAGGGGAGATGCAAGTGAACCGCTACCAGCCGCTTGTTCCTGTCTGAATTTGATTCAGACCTGGAACGCAAAGCGTAGCGTGACCGAACATATTGCGATCACGCCCAAAGCGGCGGTAGTTACTCGGCGAATTTGACGGTCACGCCGCGCTGGCGAAAATAGGCCTGCATCATCTTGCGGCCGGACCGGTTGTTCTGTGGCAGCCTGGTCGAATCGAAAACCGCTTCTTTCACGCCGTCGCGCGCCATGGCAGCCTTCAGGCCCGCTATGTGTTTGTCGATTTCGGCATTGTCTGCCTGAAGCGATTCATAGATTTTGTCGGTTGCTTCGGCAACGGTCAGTTCGCTCACGGTCACTATTCCTTCTCACTCTTTTGAGGACCCGATATCACCAATCGCGCATCTGTCCTACCCCACATCTTCGATGTGAGGCCTTCAACTGTCTTCCCGCGCCGGAAAGCTTCGGAGATCAGCAGAATTCGTTCAGCTTGAGGATTTTGTATGCCTCAATCGCCGCGCGCAGTTCATCCTCAGAGTTTCGATTGCCCTGATTGACGTCGGGATGGTGCATCTTGAGCCGAAGCTTGTACTGAGCCCTGATTTCCTCGGGCGTAGCATCGTGTGAAAGGCCGAGCGTTTCGAAGGCCTTGGCTTCGAGAACCTTCAGCTTGCGCTTCTGCATCTCTGCCTTCTGCGCTTCGCGTTGTGCTGCGGTCTTGCGGGCATTGATTGCTTTTGCCGAACCGGACCGCATTGTCGAAGGCAGCGGTGGCTTCGTTTCCTGATCGATCCGTTTGCCGATCGTCTTGCGGCTGCCGATTGCGGCTTCCTTCTGGTAGCGCGCAACCTCTGGGCTGGAAGGTGCCGTCGTGAAGCTATAGCCCTTGTTGTACTCGCGCACATGCTCGAGACAGAACAATAGATAAAGGCCTTCCGCCTTCGGACCCACGGGCGCACGGTGCGTGCCAGCTTTGTCGCAGCCATCCCAGTGGCATTTGGGGCCTACGGGTTCAGCCTTTGAAACCGCGTTTTTCTTGCGCGTGGGCTTCAGGCCGACAAAAATTTTCGAATCAGCAGTCATGACCGTCTGTATGAACCTCTTGCACATTCCCGGCAAGAATGTCTGCGCCGGAACAGGGGCGTTAATTGTGTCGATTGGAGCGATTATGCAAGCGTCTTGTCGGCATCTATCGCAACTGTGAAGACCAAAGACAGAAGTGACCGTGTCTTCAAAACCACGAAAAGGTTTCGGAGGTTTGCCCTGTCCCCATTTTCTCACGCGACTTGATGTCAGACCGAATGGCTCAAATAGAACTCAAATGCATATTTGTTAGGCAATGGTGGATTATTGTTCAACAGTATAGACATGATTGTCCTACTTTGCTAGCGTCTACATTAGCAACGTCAGCTCCTGTTTTATGGCCGCGATGGGCAATGCAGTGGACAGGATTCGTCCCGGATTGCTTCCCGATATGCGCCGCGAGACATGAGCGGACCATGCCAATGCCGGAGAGACAGACATGACAGACGCAATGGATCAACTTAAGCCGCTCCTTTCCATAGAGGGACTGAGCGTCGAGTTCGGCTCCAGTCGTGTTGTCGATGATCTGTCCTTTTCAGTTTCGCCCGGAAAGACCGTGGCCATCGTTGGCGAGTCCGGTTCTGGAAAATCCATCACGTCGCTTTCCACCATGCGCCTGGCGGACATGATGGGAGCGAAATTTCCCGCCGGACGTATCGTCTTTGCCGGAAAGAATCTTCTCACCGTCTCGCAAAAGGAGATGCGCTCCATTCGTGGCAAGGACATCGCCATGATTTTTCAGGAGCCGATGACCTCACTCAATCCGGTTTTCACCATAGGCGATCAGATTTGCGAGGTGCTGGTTCTTCACGAAAAGATCAGCAAGGCTGCGGCAAGAGAAGAAGCGCGCAGACTGCTGCAAATGGTACGCCTGCCGGATGCCGAGGCACTTCTCGATCGTTATCCTCACCAATTATCCGGCGGGATGCGCCAGCGCGTCATGATTGCCATGGCGCTCGCCTGCCGTCCAAAGCTGCTGATTGCCGATGAGCCGACGACCGCGCTGGATGTCACGATCCAGGCACAGATCCTCAACATCATGCGCGATCTGCAGAAAGATCTCGGCATGGGCATGGTTTTCATTACCCATGACATGGGTGTCGTCGCGGAAATGGCCGACGACGTCGTTGTCATGTGGAAAGGCAAGAAGGTCGAGGAAGGCCCTGTCGGCCAGATTTTTGCCAATCCGCAACATCCCTACACCCGTATGCTTCTTGCAGCGGTACCGCGCCTGGGCAGCATGACGGGAGAAAATCATCCCAAGCGCACACCGCTCACTGTCCTTGAAGACGGGAAGCCAAAGATCATCGGCGAGGAGCGGGTCCAGGATACGGCAAGATATGACGAAAAGCCGATCCTGTCGGTGAAGGATCTGCTTGTCCGGTTTGACGTGCGTAAAAATCTGTTCGGCAAGGCAACGCATCGCCTCAGCGCCGTCCAGAATGTCAGCTTCGATATTCATCCGGGCGAAACGCTGGCGCTGGTGGGTGAGTCCGGTTCGGGCAAGTCCACGATAGGACGGACAATCCAGCAGCTTCAAACGTCGATGGGCGGCGAAATTTCCTTTGCCGGGCGCACCTACTCATCCATGTCCGCCGCTGAGCGGTTCCGGATGCGCCAGGAAGTCCAGTATATCTTTCAGGATCCCTTCGCCTCGCTCGATCCACGCAAGACGATCGGCTTTTCCATTGCCGAGCCTATCAACACCCATGGTCTGCTGTCCGGCTCAAGGGCTGTCCAGCGTCGGGTGGATGAGTTGCTCGAACGGGTTGGGCTGAGTGCGTCGGTCGCCAACCGTTACCCGCACGAGTTTTCGGGCGGCCAGCGGCAGCGCGTCTGCATCGCGCGCGCCTTGGCATCCGATCCGAAACTCATCATCGCAGACGAAGCGCTGTCGGCGCTCGACGTGTCGATCCAGGCGCAGATCATCAACCTGTTCATGGACCTGCAGGCGGAGCGCGGGCTCGCCTATCTTTTCATCAGCCACGATATGGCTGTCGTCGAGAAGATAAGCCACCGCGTTGCGGTTCTTTATCTTGGCCAGATCATGGAGCTGGGCAGCCGAAGACAGGTCTTCGAGACGCCCATGCATGATTACACCCGCCGCCTTTTGTCGGCCGTCCCAATCGCAGATCCCGGCGCTATCAGACAAACGGCAATGATAGAGGGTGAAATCCCCAATCCGGTCCGTCGCGTCGGCGACGAGCCAGCAATTCTCGTTCACGAGGAAATAGAACCGGGCCACTTCGTCGCAAGAACGGCCTGATAATCCGCATCACTCTGAGAGGAACAGATCCATGATGACAATAAAAAACAGGGGAATGACAGCAATTGTGGCGCTCGCGCTATCGGGCGTGGCGCTCTCCGTCGCGCCAGCCTCTGCTGCAGGAAAATTGACGATTTCCAGCCCGCAGGATCCCGGTAGCTGGGACCCTATCGATACATTTCTGGTGCAATGGGCCGCTGTCGCCACTAATATGTTCGATGGCCTGACCTATCGCGGCCCGGATTTGAAGCTGGTGCCCGGTTTGGCTGAAACGTGGGAAGAACTGGACGAAGGCAAGCGCATCCGCTTCAAGCTTCGCCAGAACGTCAAGTTCCACAATGGCGAGCCCTTCAACGCTGAAGCCGTCAAGTTCACGTTCGACCGTCTTCTGGGCGAGCAGGGGGCAAAAGGCCCGCAGCGCTCCAATTATACGGCCATCGAGAGCGTGGAGATCATCGACGAAAACACCGTGGATATGAAGCTGAAAGCTCCAGATCCTGTTCTGCTGACGAAGCTTGCCGGTTACGGCGCGATGATCGTTCCGCCGAAATACATCACGGAAAAAGGTGAGGACAACTTCAACACCAATCCCGTCGGCACCGGCGCCTTCAAATTCGTGTCCTATGCGCCTAAGGTGAATATCAAGCTCGAAGCCAACCCGGATTACTGGGGCGGCGCGCCGAAGCTCTCCGAGCTCGACTATCGCTTCATCTCCGAGCCTGCAACAGCCGTTGCCGAGCTTCAGGCTGGCCGCGTCGATCTCGTGATACCGCCAACCATTCCGATTGGCATGTTGCCGGTCATTCAGGGCGATTCCAATCTGGAAATCGTCAGCGTTCCCGGCCCGACGGTGGATGCGCTGCGCTTCAACACGCGCGACGGCATCACCAAGGACCCGAAGGTTCGCAAGGCCATCATTATGGCGGTGGATCGCGCCACCATCGTCAAGTCCATCCTCGCAGGTCAGGGTTCGGAAATTGCAAGCTTCCAGGGCGAGCTTTCATTCGGCTTCGACCCGGAACTGAAGTCGCTGCCTTATGATCCTGAAGGCGCAAAGAAGCTTCTTGCTGAAGCTGGCGTAAAGCCGGGCTCGACGGTGCAGATCGATATTCGCGGCAATGACGCGACGATGAACGAAGTCACGCAGGTCATCGCCAGCTATCTGCAGATGGTCGGCATCACCGCAACCATCAAGCCATACGAAACCAATGTTCTGTTGAACGACATCATCCCGCAGGGCAAGACCGGCGCGATGTTCCAGCAGAAGTGGGGCGGCTGGACGTTCGATTACGACAACACCGCCTATTCCATGTACCACTCCGGTGAAAAGTGGAATCCTTACGAAAAGGATGAGGCGCTGGACAAGCTGCTGGAATCACAGCGGCCTCTGACAGACCGGGCCGAGCGCGAGCGTATCCTGAAGGAAATCGGCAAATACACGGCCGAGAAGGCGCTTGAACTGCCGCTCTACAACACCAACGCGATCTATGGTGTGAGCAAGAAGGTCAAGGGCTTTGTCGCAGCACCCGATAACCGTCTCAAGCTGACCGACGTTACCGTCGAGTAGTCTTTGTTTGACGCCGCTTCACGGCAAGCGGCGTCAAAAATCATCTTTGCAAGGAAAAGAACGTGGTTGGTTTCCTCATCAAGCGATTGCTGCAGGCATTTTTTGTCGTCATCGCAATCACCCTGCTAGTCTCATTTGCCATCCGTCTGACGGGTGATCCCGCCGTCACGATGTTTCAGGGTGGTGGCAGCATGACGGAGGAGGATCTGGCGCGTATTCGGGTGGCGCTGGGAACAGATCAGCCCTTCTTTGTTCAGTATCTGAATTTTCTGAAAGGGCTCGTGACGCTCGATTTCGGAAAAAGCTTCGTCGGTGGCACGCCCGTATCCCGGCTGATTGGCGATGCCTTGCCTGCAACTCTTTTGCTGGCCCTCATATCGATGGTCGTATCGATAGCGCTTTCCATCCCGCTCGGCATCAAGGCCGCGACCTCGAAGGGCAAGGGCCTCGATCAGGCCATTCGCATTTTCTCGCTGCTCGGCCTTTCCTTTCCGAATTTCTGGCTGGCACTCATGCTGGTTCTACTCTTTTCCATCACGCTGGGATGGCTGCCGCCGAGCGGCATGGGTGGTGCAGCAAGCTATGTCATGCCCGCCGTGACCATGGGTGTTATTCTCACAGCCACCAATGTCCGGCTCGTTAGAACGGCAATGCTCGATACGCTGCAGTCGCAATATATCATGGTCGCCCGCGCGAAGGGGTTGAGCGAGAGCAAGGTTCTTTACAAGCACGCGCTGCGCAACTGCGCCATTCCGCTCATCACCTATTTCGGCCTTCAGTTTGGCGGGCTTCTGGGCGGTATCGTGGTGATCGAGCGGGTCTTCAACTGGCCCGGTATGGGTTCACTCGCATTCGATGCGGTTGGCGCGCGCGATTATCCGGTGCTGCAGGCGGTCATTACCGTGCTGTCGCTGATGATCGTCGGCATCAATCTTCTTGTCGATATTGCTTACGGGCTGGTCGATCCCCGTATCCGCACGGAGTAACTGACATGGCTGCAAACACTTCCCGCCTTTCGCGTTTTTACAGCCTTGAGTTCATTCTTGGCGCAACCCTGACAGTTGTGATTTGCGCGGCCGTGCTGTTGTCGGATGTGCTCTTTCCGGGTGGCGCCGACAAGATCGATCTGATGGCACGGTTGGCCAAGCCCTTCGCAAGTGCTGCCCATCCTTTCGGAACGGATCCGCTGGGGCGCGATGTGCTGGCGCGCGTGGTCGCAGGCGGCAAGATTTCGCTTCTGGTCGGCTTTACATCGGTCATCGGTGCCGTCGTCTTTGGTGTTCTCATGGGCCTTATTGCCGGTTATTACCGCGGTTTCTGGGACATGGTCGTCATGCGCTTTGCCGATATTCAGCTGGCAATGCCATTCATTCTCCTAGCCATCACCTTCATCGCCATCGTCGGCGGCAGCCTCACCAACACCATCATACTGCTGATCGTTTCCCAATGGGTGCAATATGCGCGTCTGGTGCGCGGCTCTGTGCTGACGCTGCGCGAGCGCGAATTCATTCTGTCGGCCCGCGCAATCGGCGTGAAGGACTGGCGGATCATCTTTCAGCATCTCCTGCCCAATCTGGTCGGCCCGGTCATCGTTCTGATGACGCTGAACGTCGCCAACAACATTCTTCTGGAAAGCAGCCTGACCTTCCTCGGCATGGGGGTCGATCCCACCATTCCCAGCTGGGGCGGTATGCTGGCTGATGGCCGGACATATCTTCAGATTGCCTGGTGGGTGAGCGTATTTCCCGGCCTTGCAATCCTTCTGACCGTGCTGGGTCTCAATCTCCTGGGTGACTGGTTGCGCGATAGCCTCGACCCCACCGGCAGAACCGCGAGGTAACAGACGATGACAGAGATATTTCGACAAGGTTTCGAGCGGACGCTTGAGCAGATTATCGGCGACGCCAAGGCAGGTCAGCGCATTGAAGCGTGGACTTTCGATGACGCTCCAAGCCGCCGCGATGCCGAGCGGCGCCTGACCGAAAAAGGTCTGACGGCGCGCATCCGCAGCGCGTACAAGCCGCTGCTGCACGCCTTTCTCGAAGACATCGATCTTACCGGCGTCACGAGCATTCAGATCGGATATCCCGTCCATCCGGCAGCACCGGAAAACCGCTTCCGGCTTGAGGCGTATCCCTTGGCGGCCTTGGTGGGTGACGCCAAAATTGCGTTTCGTCCGCGCCCGGATGGCGAATTCTTTTACGATGTTGCCCTGACAAGGGGTGAGGTTGTCGAGACGCTGAAGGTTCTTGCGCCCAACCGCGTCCATGTGGATGCCGTCGGAGAAACCAATGTGTCACCAACCGGCTGGATCCAGCGTGGCGACGGTGACACCGGAGCGCGGCTGGAGACAGACTATGAGCGTCTGTTCGAAAGCGCGATCAAAGCCATCGCGGCCTATGATTGGGGGCAGGATGAGCCCTATTTCGACGAGTTGAACATTCGTGTTCTTCTGCCGGCGCGGGATGAACCGCTTGGCTTTGGTCATGAGGTGATAAGCCTGCGCGAAGCGCTGCACGAGGATCTGTATTTTTCGCTGCTCGAGTTCTTCCAGAAGAAATCAGGTCGTCCGCTTGGCGATCGTGGTTTGAAACCCGGACAGATCGTCCCTGAAATCATTGAAAGCGAAGCGGAAATCTCGGTGGTCATCGAGAACAGACCGCTCGGTACGGGATTTCTGGATTGCGCAGACCAGTCGCTCGATACCGCAAAGGAACCGCTTTCCGCCCGACAGATAGACACGCTGCTAGCCAATATAGGCGGCGAAGCGTTTTTCGCGCCCGCCCGCTCGGGAAGGCAGGTGAAGGCCCACTACGTCAAAGGGAGCGATGCTGCTGTCATGATCAGCGGCGGTCAGCATCCGAATGAGACAACCGGCATCGTGGGGGCTCTACGTGCAGCGCGCGTGCTGCGGGGAAACCCCGGCGCACATTTCACCATATCTCCACTCGAAAATCCCGATGGCTATTCCGTTCACCAGCGGCTGCGGGTTGATAACCCGCTGCATATGCACCACGCAGCACGATACACGGCGCTGGGCGACGATCTGGAATACCGCACGGAAGAGAACTCCGGCGAATACCTGAACGAGAAGGAAATACGGTTCAAGGCGCAGGAATTGAGTGACGCCAAGCTGCACGTCAACCTGCATGGCTATCCGTCGCATGAGTGGACGAGGCCACTTTCCGGCTATGTTCCGCGCAACTTCGCCATGTGGACACTGCCGAAGGGCTTCTTCCTCGTCATGCGTCACCATGCCGGATGGACGGAACAAGCCGAAGCCCTGCTGGACAATGTTACCCGACATCTGGGACTAATTCCGGGGCTTCTGGAATATAATGACAGGCAGATTGCGCTTTACGAGATTCACGCTGGCGAAACGGGCTTCCGTGTCATCAACGGATTTCCGTGCCTCTCATCCATCGATGACAGACACACCGTTCCGATGACGTTGATTACGGAATATCCTGACGAAACCATCTATGGCGTTGACTTCGTTGAAGGCCACACCGCACAGATGGAAACCGTGATTGCGTCCTATCGCGCGTGGCAGGACATTCTGTCGGCGGTCCAGATTTCCTGAACCTTGTGACGAGAGCCTTGAGGGGCCGGAACACACCGGCCCGCTCACATCAGAAATATCAGGCAGCGGCGAGCGCTTTTTCGATGTCCTGCACGCTGTGACCGGTCAGGTCCTTGTCGAGTTCGCCTACCAACACATCCGATAGGGATTTGTGGTAGCTCTTGCGCATCTCACCCAGAGTGCGGGGTGCTGCGATGACGACAAGGCTTTTGATCTTGCCGTTCAGAACCTGGTTGTTCAGCATTTGCGCGACACCTGCGGAAAAGCCGTCTTCGTCCTGCTGGCTGTCATCCGGGTTGGCGGCACTGGAAGAGTGACGGGAGCCGGATGGTATCTTGCTGTCATCCACCGTCGCTGCGGGCATGGCTGTCAGCTTCACATTTTGCGCGTCACCTTCATTCTTGAAGAGGCTGAGCTTTTCGCCGTCCGCGACTGCGATTACCGTGTTCTGTGGAATGTCCATTTTTAGTCTCCCATGTGAAGAGATAGAATTCTTGTCGAGCGTTTACACGCATGGAACAACCAATCCCGTGCAGTTCCGTTCCGTTTCGAATCCGCTCTCGTGCGTTCCAGCACCTTGGGCAGCTCGCCGTTTCGTACGGAACGCTCACGCTTTTCAGAATTTCTGTTGACTTGACACGCTCGGCTGCGAAACTGCCCCGGTGCTGGAAACAAGCTTTGGGAGGAGCGTTTCATGAGACGGAATTGGCCTGACGAGTTCAGAGACTTTCTAAACGGTGCAGAAGAGGTGACACTCACCCTGTCGGGAGCGGAAAGCCATCATCCCAAGATCACGCGCAAAGCCTTAAAGGTTCGCATTTCCCAGGAGAATTACGAGAAAATCTGGCCGCTCGCGGAAATGCGTTACAGGCTTCAAGGTGACCGTGCGGGTTCTGCCGTTACACTGATCACCAGCAATCCTCACTACCAGGCCTGGCATCCGGCTGATGGTGGTATCGAGCAGGTGACGCTGCCCAGCGGGCGGGTGCACGAAACGAAATTCGTTATCGTCCACTTCCTTCTGGATGAAGTGCGCGAGACCGTGGAGGCATAGGAGGCCTTTAGCCGTCCTTGCGATGACAGATATCGAAGAGCGTCAGCGCGGCTTTGCTCGCGTGACGCTCCTTGTGTCGCAAAATCCGGAATTCGCGGGCAGGGGCGCGAAAATCGACTTCGCATAATCTGCCGCTCTCAATATACAGCTGTGCGGCAAGCCGCGACACCGCGGCTGCTCCCGTACCGGAAAGCAAGGCGCAGAGAATAGACTCGTTGGACGGGAGGACCAGCACGGTATTGAGGGAACCGGCCTTGATGCCGAGATCGATCAAGGCTTCCTCAAAGGCAGACCGCGTTCCCGATCCCACTTCGCGCATCACCCAGCGACCATCTTTCAGGTCCTCCGCGCAAAGCGCCTTTTTGCCTGCCCATGGGTGAGACGGACCAACAACGACCACAAGTTCATCCTTGGCGACAATAGAGCCCGCAAGCGCCGGCTCATCCAGTTCACCCTCGACAAAGCCGATATCGGCCTCGCCACTAATGACAGCGTCTGCAACGGTGCGCGTGTTTCCTATTGTCAGTTCCAGCTCTATGCCGGGAAAGTCATTGTGAAAGGCCATGAGACGTGGCGGCAGCCAATAGCTTGCGATCGTCTGGCTGGCGAAAACATTCAGCGAGCCGCGTTGCATCCCGCCCAACTCGCTCAGGATCAGTTCCACGGAACGAGACCGTGCGAGCAGCATCCGTGCTTCATCAAGAAAGATGCGTCCCGCTGCCGTCAGCTCGATGCGACGTCCGATGCGATGGAAAAGCTCGACGCCATAATGCTGTTCGAGATTGCGGATGGCCGAGCTGACGGCCGATGGCGTCAGATGAATGGCGGCCGCTGCCTTCGTCAGGTGCTCGCGCTCGGCTACGGCAACAAAGATTGAGAGTTGTTCGAAGGTCATAGGAAATCGTTCTGTTTTTCCGAATGAAACGTAGAATTATATTCGATGGAAGTAAATTAAATTAGATGAAAAAACTGCGACTGGTATCAATCGAGTCAGTTCATCATGCAGTCCTCGCAACTCCGTCAAATCGTCCCCGGCTTGGTCATGTGCGTCCTTGTCGCCGGTGCAGCCTATGTTCTCGCCCGCATTCAGCACGCGTTGCTGGGCGCTGGGTTTCTTGAGGCCTTGGTGTTTGCGATCATCATCGGAATTGCGATCAGGACCATCTTCTCACAGCAGAAATCATGGCAACCGGGCATAAGCTTCAGTTCCAAGACATTGCTCGAGATCGCCATTGTCCTTCTCGGTGCCTCCATCAGTTTTGCCACAATCCGAAGTGCCGGGCTGACGCTCATCATTGCCGTTGCTGCCATCGTTACCATGTCCATCTATGTAAGCTTCGCGGTTGCCCGCCTGCTCGGTCTGTCTCCGCGCCTGTCGATGCTAATCGCCTGCGGGAATTCCATTTGCGGCAACTCTGCAATTGTCGCAGTCGCTCCGGTTATTGAAGCCAATTCCGATGAGGTGGCTTCCGCTCTCGCTTTCACCGCTGTTCTCGGCGTCGCCTCGGTCCTGCTTCTGCCGCTCCTTTATGTCTATGCAGGAATGGGCGCTCTCCAATACGGGGCTCTGACAGGGTTGACTGTCTACGCCGTTCCGCAGGTTCTGGCGGCGGCGACGCCCGCTGGTCTCCTTGCCGTCCAGACGGGAACGGTCATCAAATTGCTGCGTGTCCTCATGCTTGGTCCCGTCATCTTCACGCTTGGCATCCTTCAGGGAAAGGCCGCCCGGCGTGAAGGCCGCGCAACCTCCCGTCGCAACCTTGTTCCGTGGTTTATCATCGGCTTCATGGCGGTGGTGGTGCTGCGATCGTTGGGCCTGATCCCGCTTGAAATCGTAACCATCCTGCTGACAATCTCAAGCGCGCTTACCGTCATTGCTATGGCGGGTCTTGGGCTGTCAGTCGATATTCGCACCGTTGCCAGTGCCGGTGGCCGGGTGATTGTTGCTTCATCGATTTCGCTGTTGCTGCTCGTAACCGTCAGCTACTTCGTGGTCATATCGGCGCTCCAGCCATAAGGCAGGCGAAGTTGCAGCGGCGTATAAAGGTCCACGAAACGCCGCGGCTTCAGGGGCCGATCGTCAGGAAACGAGAGCGAACCGACCCAGCGCACCCCGTGCAAAGCAAAGGGGTTCACCTTCCCGGTGTGCTGCGCGCAGTACACGGCCCAGCAATATCGAGTGGTCACCGCCATCATAGACCGAGGCACGCTCGCATTCGAAACGGCTGAGCGTTCCCGCTATGATTGGAACACCTTCCGGATTTTCATCCCAGGAGAACTCGTCGAAGCCAAGGCCGCCGCGGGTAAAACGGCTGCTGAGATCGCCTTGCTCTGCGGCAAGAACGTGAATGGCGAAATGAGTTGCGTTGGCAAAGAGATCATGCCGGGATGACGTCTTTGCCGGCGACCACAGGATCAACGGCGGATCAAGCGAAACGGACGAAAAGCTGTTTACGGTCATGCCGATCGGTCCAGCCGGGCTTTGCGCGGTCACAACCGTTATGCCGGTCGGAAATGTTCCAAGCGCGGTACGGAAGCTGCGCGTATTCGCAGCGTCCGGAACAAACCTGTGCTCGCCGTGGTCCTGCACGTTGATCGGTGATGTCATCACGGCACCTCACGGCCTGCTGCAAGTGTGTAGAGCTCAAACCACGTCTGGCGGTCCATGACCACTTTTTCGGCCTGAGAAATAGCCTTGATGCGCTCAAGGTTGTTCGTGCCGAGCACGGGCAGTATTCTCGCCGGATGGCGCAGCAACCAGGCGATCGCGACTGCGGCATTGTCCACGCCCTGATCACCCGCAATCTTCGCCATTGCATCGGCCAGCGGGCCGCCAGCGGTCATAAGCGATCCGCCACCCAGAGGAGACCAGGCCATGACAGGGAGATTTCTTTCCTGAAGATAGGCCAGATCGCCATTGGTAAGCGGCGAAATCTCGCTGAGGCTGAGCTCGATCTGGTTTGTTACCAGCTCGTTTTCCATATGGGTCTGCAACAGGGAAAAGTCCCAGGGGCGGAAATTGGATACGCCGACGCTTCGGACCTTGCCGGAAGCCACGAGTTCATCAAGTGCTGCACCTGTCTCATCCGGGTCCATCATCGGGTCGGGCCGGTGAATGAGAAGAAGGTCGATGCGGTCTGTAGCCATATCGCGCAAGGCCGCTTCGACAGACGCGTTGATGTGTTCTGCCGATGTATCATAATGCTTCACGCGGGCAGACGAGTGGCGACCGACCGGCGCGACGATGCCGCATTTGGTCACGATCTCGACCTTGTCTCGCAGCGACGGCGTCGCCTTGAAGCTTTGTCCCAAGATCGCTTCCGCCGTATAGCCGCCGTAGATGTCTGCCTGATCCAGCGTTGTTATGCCCTGTTCCAGGCAAGCTTCGATCTTGGCTTGTACATGGCCCTGCGAGGTGTCCTTGTCGTCCCCGATGCGCCACATGCCATAAACGATGCGGCTGAATGAGAGGTCAGGGGTGAGTTCGATGCGGTCCATCAGTGGCGCTCTCCGTTTCCAAGGGGTGTTGAAGGCGTCTGCGCCGGTACACGCCCATGGGCGTGGGGTAGCGAACACGTCTTCATTTGCGGCAAGACTTTGCGACCAAAATTCTCTGCCTCTTCTAGATGGGGATAGCCAGAGAAGATGAAGGCTCGAATTCCCATTTTACGATAATCTTCCAATGCGCTCAGGACCTGATCAGTAGATCCGACCAGTGCTGCACCACATCCGGAACGGGCGCGTCCGACGCCTGTCCATAGATGCGGTTCAACGTAGCCAAATTTGTCCGCGAGTTCACGGGCTTTTGCCTGATGGGCGACTCCTAAGGAAATGCTGTCGTGGGCGCGGTTGCGGATAAGCTGGCCGTATTCGTCGTCGAGCTTCGATACAAGGTGTTCCGCATATTCTTTCGCCTCCGCCTCCGTATCGCGGACGATCATATGCACGCGCAGACCGTAATCGAGTGTTCGTCCGTGCGCTTCGGCGCGTGCATGCACCGCACGCATACGCTCTGCAAGCTGTTCCTTGGTTTCCGGCCACATCAGATAGACATCGCACTGGGCACCGCAGAGTTCCAGAGCGTCCGGCGAATATCCTCCGAAATAGAGAAGCGGTCCCCCATTCTGCTGATAGGGGCGGGCCGGCTCTGTCGAAACACCCTTGAACTGATAGATCTCCCCATCATGGTCGATCGTGTCGCGTGTCCACGCCTGCCGCAGGATTTCCACCACTTCGTGGCTGCGTCTGTAGCGATAGGCGCTGTCGGCAACTTCACCGGGGAAGTCGGAGCTGATGACGTTGAGTGTAAGACGACCCTTCAGCATGTGATCCAGCGTCGCCACCGTCCGCGCCAGCATGATCGGCTGCATCTCGCCGCAGCGGATTGCCGCGAGGAAGTTGATCTTCTCGGTAATGGGTGCGCAACCGGCCACAAAGCTCAGCGTGTCCTGTCCCACCTGGTAGGAAGAGGGGCACAAAATATTGCGGAAACCGAGATCTTCAGACTTTCGGACGATGGAAGAGCAATGCTCCCAGCTGGAGCGCAACGCGCCGTCGGGAACGCCGAGATAGGCGTAGTCGTCGGAACACAGCGCTGAGAACCACGAGACCTCGCTGGCGTCAAGGTCCGCGGACGTTACTGGCACAATCGTCATGAAATCCTCCTCACAGGACGGTTGCCAATTTAGTAACATCGCGTATTTTGTAAATCAATAATGTATCAATTTTTTCTGACGAAGGTCAAAAACCGTTGAAAATGAGAAGCTCCAAGGGAAGTCTGCCGGTGTATCTCCAGATCGCCGAGACGCTTGTCAGAGACATCACCGCCGGTCGGCTGATCGATGGCGAGAAGCTTCCGCCTGAGCGCGAGATGGCCTCAACGCTTGGAATAGCAGTTGGAACGTTGCGAAAGACATTGGCGGAACTTCACAATCGCGGCCTGCTGAAACGCATTCAGGGTTCTGGCAACTACATCTGCGCGATTACTGATCCCAAGAGCGTCTATTCCATGTTCCGGCTGGAACTCATCACCGGCGGTGGATTTCCAACAGCAGACGTCTTAAGCGTCAGCCGTCAGACGAAGCCGCATGACATCCCGTCCTTCGGTTCATCTGAGGAGGGGCATCGCATTAGACGTCTTCGACGCATCGGCGGCAAGGCTGCTGCAATCGAGGAAATCTGGCTTGACGGTTCCTATATCGAGCAGGTCGCTGCGGAGGAACTGTCGGAATCCTTGTATCTCTATTATCGTACGCGGCTAGGATTATGGATCGCGAAGGCCGAAGACCATATCGACCTAGGCCACGTGCCGGATTGGTCGCCAGATGCATTTGGGCCGAGATGCGGAGACGCCGTGCCTCACGTGCTGCGCATCAGCTACTCTCATGATGGGGCTACGGCGGAGATTTCGCACACGTGGTATGATCAAAGCGTAGCGCGTTACGTCAACCGTTTGAGGTAGGCCTCAGGGCGGTTTTGATCTTGACCGAAATCAAGTTGCCACATGGAAGAATTTAAAAAAAACGGAAATTTCCTTTTTCAAACAACGCTTGGAATTAAATTTCAAACGGAATAAATTAAATTGATACACTATTGTTTTCATTCGTTCCTAACGTATGCTCTTTGTCAGAGGAGCCCGGAGCATCGTGGCCGAGGGTTGGGTGATTATCAATGGCATCAGTTAAGCTTTCAAAGCTTGAGAAGAGTTATGGCGCGCTTCGCATCGTCAAAGGCATCGACCTTGAGATAAGCGATGGCGAGTTCGTCGTTTTCGTCGGACCATCGGGCTGCGGCAAATCGACGACGCTTCGCATGGTCGCGGGTCTCGAAACGATTACCGGCGGCGAGGTGAAAATCGGGGACCGCGTCGTCAACCGGTTGGCGCCGCGCGAGCGGGACATCGCCATGGTGTTTCAGGATTATGCGCTCTACCCGCACAAAACCGTCAGGGAAAACATGGGCTTCAGCCTCAAGGTCCGCGGCATAGCGGCAGGTGAGGCCGCGGCGCGCGTGGACGAGGCGGCGAACATGCTTGGCATTTCTCACTTGCTGGACCGCCGGCCCGGTCAGTTGTCGGGTGGTCAGCGCCAGCGTGTTGCGATGGGGCGGGCAATCGTTCGCCGCCCGCAGGTGTTTTTGTTCGATGAGCCACTGTCGAACCTCGACGCCAAGCTGCGTGGTCAGGTCCGCACAGAGATCAAGAAACTGCATCAGGCCATCGGCACGACCATCATCTACGTGACCCACGATCAGGTCGAGGCCATGACCCTGGCGGACCGGATCGTCATCCTGAAGGGCGGCGAGATCGAACAGGTGGGCACGCCTGACGAGGTCTATAACAAGCCTGCAAGTGTTTTCGTTGGCGGTTTCGTCGGCTCTCCGGCCATGAATTTTGCGAAGGCTTCGGTCAGAGGCGGAGATCTTGTCTTCGCCAACGGTGATCGCATTCCCGTATCCACGCTGCGGGAGAATTGTCAGTCGGGTGCGACGGAAGGCCGGAACGTTATTGTCGGGATCCGGCCGGAGCATTTCGCCATCGGCACGTCCAGCGTTTCCCTGACCTGCGACGTTCAGGTCGTTGAGCCGTTGGGCTCGGATACCTTGATCCATTTCGCCATTGGCAGCGAAACTCTGACCGCCAGAATGCCGCCGGAAACGCGCATCCTGGCAGGGGAGACTTTGAAGATCGCGGTGGATCCAACAAAGATCCATTTGTTCGACGCGCAGACAGAGCGTGCAATCTAGCATCGCGTTCTGGTGCTGGGAGGTCGCTGACCGCACAAGAGATAACAACGGGAGGAAGCAATGAACTTTACGAAATTAACCGGTGCATTCTTTTGCGGCACCATGCTGGCCTTTGCGATGCCGGCAGCAGCTGAGACAACGCTCAGCATCTATATCTCCAGCCAACACCAGCCAAATGTCTGGCGTCAGGCGTTGGACAAGTATGAGGCCGCCAATCCTGAGGTAAAGGTCAAGATTGAAACCGGCGGCAACACCTCCGAAGCGCAGGCGCAGTATCTCAATACGGTCATGTCGGCAAAGGACAGCTCGCTTGACGTGTTGATCCTCGACGTCATCCGCCCAGCCCAGTTTGCCGCTGCTGGCTGGACAAGCGACTTTGCCAACAAGGACATGTCGGCCTATCTGCCCGCTTATTCTGGCGCCAATACCGTCGATGGCAAGGTCATCGCTCTTCCGGCCTTTGCAGACTCGCAGTTCCTTTATTATCGCAAGGATCTGCTTGAGAAATACGGACTTCAGCCTCCAAAGACCTGGGACGAATTGAAGGTTGCCGCCAAGAAAATCTCGGAAGGGGAGGGCAACGCCAATCTTCAGGGTCTGTCATTCCAGGGCAAGGCAATCGAAGGCGCAGTCTGCACCTTCCTGTTGCCTTATTGGAGCCAAGGCAAAAACCTTACGGAGAATGGCCGCCTGACATTTGACCGTGATGCGGCGATCAAGTCGCTGAGCCTGTGGAAGAGCTTCGTTGATGAGGGTGTTTCCAAGAAGAATATTGCCGAAGTCGGCACCGACGACACCCGCAAGGAATTCCAGGCTGGCAATGCGATCTTTGCGGTGAACTGGTCCTATGCCTGGGCACAGGCGCAGGGCAAGGAATCGGCTGTCGTCGATAAGGTCGGCGTGGCACGTCTGCCTGCGATCACGGGTGGAGAACAGGCCACCTGCCTCGGCGGTTGGGAGTGGGGTGTTTCCGCCTATTCCAAGCATCAGGATGAAGCAAAGAAGCTGGTGGAATATCTCTCCTCGCAGGATGTTTCCAAGTTCATGGCCATCAACGGTTCGCTGTTGCCTACCTATGCCGGGCTTTACAAGGACGCCGATGTCCTGAAAAGCGCGCCATGGTTTGCCGACGCCCTTCAGGTTGTCGAAACCGCAAAGCCGCGTCCTGTCACGCCACGCTACAATGAGGTGAGTGAAGTCATCCGCACCACGGTCAACTCCGTCCTGGCAGGTGTCTCGACACCGGAGCAGGGCGCCGATCAGATCGAGGCCCGCCTGAAGCGCATCCTGCGCTAGGATAATGCCTGAGGTGCTCGCCGCAGTATTTGTGCGGTGGGCTGGAACCTTCACAAGATGTGGCCCTGCCACTGGGGGCGACGTGGTCCGTCGCCCCCTGATCATCCAATGCTCGGAACAGAACCATGGCAACGACATTATCGAAAGCAGACGAGAGACCTGCGGCACCGTCTCCGAACTGGACGCGCTGGCTTGACCTGAGCGACCGGTCTCTGGCCGTCCTGCTTCTCGCGCCAGCGGCGATCCTGTTGGCACTGATCATCGTCTACCCGGTGTGCAGGCTGATCTACACAAGCTTCTTCAGCCTGTCCCTGACATCGGGACTGCCAGCAGAGTTTGTCGGGCTGGAAAACTATCAGTTGATGTTTGAAGATCCGGTTTTCTGGGAAACGACCTGGAACACGGTCCTTATCACCCTCATCACCGTGCCGGGTGCCTTGCTGATGGGGCTCGGCCTTGCGCTGATGGCCAATCTACCTTTCGCCATGCAGTGGCCCGTCCGCCTGTCCCTGCTCATTCCCTGGGCGCTGCCACTGTCCTTCGCAGGTCTTATCTTCGCGTGGTTCTTTCACTCTGAATACGGCGTCGTGAACGATGTGCTCAATCGCTTCGGCTTTGAGGGAATTATTTGGTTCAATTCGCCCAACTGGGCCTTTGCTGCAATCTGCCTCACCATCATCTGGAAGACCTCGTCATTCATGGCGTTGATCATTCTGGCGGGTCTGCAAACAATTCCCCGCTCGCTCTATGAAGCTGCGGATGTGGATGGTGCCGGACGGTTGCGCCAGTTTTTCGAAATCACTCTGCCGCTGCTCAAGCCGTCCATTGTCGTCGCGCTCATCTTTCGAACGATCACTGCGCTGCAAACCTTTGATATTCCATACATGATGACAGGCGGCGGGCCAGGCACATCCACGGCAACGCTTGCGATGTACATCCATCAGAACACGGTCTCCTTCCTTGATCTCGGCTATGGTTCTGCGCTTGCGGTCATGATGTTCGTGTTGTCGATGTGCGTAACAGCCGTCTATCTGCGCATGATCCGGACAAAGGAGTAGTTGCCATGAGCACACATACATCGCATGGCCGCATGTCCTTTCTGTCGGGTATGCCTCTTCGCTTCATCGCCGCTGGCATTCTGTTGATCAACGGCATGTTCCCCGCCCTGTGGATCCTGTTCACGTCCCTGAAGACAGAAGCCGAATTGACGGCGAAGCCAATCACATGGGTGCCGCACGCGCCGACTCTGCAAAACTACATGCAGGCCTTTTCGGATCAGCCCCTGCACATCTTCCTGTTCAACAGCTTCATGGTCGCGCTTCTGTCGACAGCGCTGACTTTGCTCGTTTCGGTGCTGGCTGCCTATGCACTGGCGCGTCTCAATCTGGCCTATCGCGGCTTGATCCTTTCCCTGATCATCGCCGTCTCCACATTCCCGCTCGTCACGCTGCTGGTGCCGTTGTTTGAAATCATGCGCGCGCTCAACCTGCTCAACAGCTGGACCGCACTGGTTTTGCCCTACACCGTGCTAAGCCTGCCTGTTTGCACCCTGATGCTGGTATCCTTCTTTGAAGGCATCCCGCGTGATCTGGAAAATGCAGCCATGATCGATGGCTGCACGCGCCTCGGCGCCTTGTTCAAGGTCGTTGTACCGCTTTGCGCACCGGGCGTGTTCACTGCGGGCATTCTCGCTTTCGTCAACGCATGGGACGAGTTCCTGCTGGCGCTTTCCTTCAACTCCAATCCCACTTTGCGAACACTGCCGGTCGGCATCCAGCTCTATCAGGGCGAGTTCGCCTTCCCCTGGCCCGTCATCTCCGCAGCGTTGGTGGTTGGCATCGTCCCCGTGGCGATCCTCATCGTCATTTTCCAGGAACGTGTCGTATCCGGGCTGACTGCAGGTGGCATCAAGGGCTGACGTCTTGAGGCGGATAATGCATGACCGCTCGGAATTATTGAAAGACAATGGAATGAAACTCGAACGCACCGCGACCGGATTCACCCTTTCGCTCAACGGCAGAACGATCCTCGACCACAGCGAGACCGCACCAGCCATTTTCGTCGGTCGCGGCGAAGAGCGAATGGATATGTATCGCGGTAACTTCGACATCGAAGATTACGTCATCGAGCGACGCCCGCTATCCTTCGCGGAGCTGGATGGCAACCGGGTTTCTTTTTCCGATGCTCCGGGCCAGCCAGCGCGTCTTGCTCTTACCATCGGCGATAACGCCATCAGTTTTGAAGCACTCGACCCCGGCCTCAACCGTTTTTGGATCCGCATTCAGGCTGATGAGGATGAGCATGTCTGGGGCGGTGGCGAGCAGATGTCCTATTTCGACATGCGCGGTCGCCGCTTTCCCCTGTGGACGTCAGAGCCTGGCGTTGGTCGCGACCCCACAAGTGAAATCACCTTCAAGGCCAACGTCAAGGACAAGGCTGGTGGTGACTACTACAACACAAACTATCCCCAGCCGACATATGTGTCATCGGCGCTCTATGCACTGCATGTCGAAACGAAGGCCTATTCCGTATTCGATTTCCGGCAGAAGGGCTTCCACGAAATAGAAGTCTGGGCCATTCCCGAACGGCTTGAGTTTTTCGCAGCTCCTTCCTTCGTGGAAATGGTCGAGGCCTTGTCTCTGCGCTTCGGACGCCAGCCGCCCTTGCCGGATTGGGTCTATAATGGCGCCATCATCGGCCTGAAGGATGGCGAAAACTCCTTTGCGCGGCTGGATACCATGCTCAATGCTGGCGTCCAGGTATCTGCTCTCTGGTGCGAAGACTGGGTGGGATTGCGCCAAACGAGCTTCGGCGCGAGGCTGTTCTGGGACTGGCAGGCAAACGATACTCGCTATCCCGGCTTGAAAGATAAGATCGCGGAGCTGCACGATAGCGGCATTCGCTTCCTGGGCTACGTCAATCCATATCTCTGTGTTGACGGGCCGCTCTTCAAGGTCGCAGAGGACAAGGGCTACTTTGCCACCGATGGAAACGGCGATACGGCCCGTGTCGATTTCGGTGAATTCGATTGTGGTGTCGTGGATTTTACCAACAAGGCGGCCGCCGACTGGTTTGCAGAGGACATCATTGGCAAGAACATGCTGGATTTTGGCCTCTCCGGCTGGATGGCCGATTTTGGCGAATACCTGCCCATCGACGTGCACCTTTCGAATGGCATCGATGCCAAGCTCATGCACAATGCCTGGCCAACATTGTGGGCAGAGGTGAATGCAAAAGCGGTTGCCTCGCGTGGCAAGACCGGAGAGGCATTGTTCTTCATGCGCGCCGGATTCACCGGCGTTCAGAAACATTGCCCGCTTCTGTGGGGCGGCGATCAATCGGTCGATTTTTCACGACACGACGGTCTTGTAACCGTCATGTGCGGAGCGCTGTCGTCCGGCCTGCTCGGCAATGCCTACCACCATTCGGATATCGGCGGATACACCAGCCTTTTCGGCAATGTTCGCACGCCGGAGCTGTTGATGCGCTGGGCCGAGATGGCAGCATTTACGCCGGTCATGCGCAGTCACGAAGGAAACCGCCCGCGCGAAAACATGCAGCTGGATCAGGATCCTGTTGTCCTCTCGCATTTTGCCCGCATGACGCGGCTTTATCACCATCTTGCGCCTTATCTCAAAACTCTGTCCGCGGAGGCCGTCGCGCGTGGACTGCCGGTGCAAAGACCACTCTTCCTGCATTATCAGCATGACCGCGAGACCTACACGATTCAGGACAGCTATCTCTACGGCGCCGACCTGCTTGTCGCGCCCGTATGGAAAGCGGGTGAGGAAAACCGTGTGCTCTATCTCCCTAACGGTGAAACCTGGGTTCATGTGTGGAGTGGTGAAGAGTTTTCGGGCGGCATCGAGGTGTCAGTTTCTACCCCTCTCGGTCGTCCCGCCGTCTTCTATAAAGCCGGGTCCGCGCACCAAAGCCTGTTTGCGGCTTTGAAGGAAATCTGAGCTTTGGACTAGGGGCGTTGTTGCGGCTTTCAAGGGAAATGCGTTGCCAAGCTGCAACGCGCCTCTGATTTTAGTTTTCAATAACATTAGAAAATGAAAGTCGAAGTGGACAGCAACCGCGGGAACAACCAATCTGGCCGCATCGGCGGGGGCTGATTCAGAAAGGTTTTCAAATGAGATATCTCTTGAAGTGCGCGGGCCTTTTGGCATTGCTCGGCTCGTCTGCTTCTGCCGCAGATCTCGCCGTTCAGACCGAACCTGCAGCGACAGTGGCAAACCCAGGTGGGTTCTATCTTGGCTCTGTCAGCAGCCTGACATTCATGGACGACCTCGATTTCTCCGCTTCAGGCTTTGATATCAGAAGCGAATACGACATGGGCACCTACAGCGCATTGCGTGCAGGTTACAGCTTCGGCTCCTACGGCTTCGTGTCTCCACGTATCGAACTTGAAGTCGGCTATGGCCGCGCAGATGTTGATGAGCATTTCGTGGGCGGCTTTGGCGCAGGCAATGATTCCTTCGGCTCGGCCCGTGCGATCCAGGGCTATGTCAATGCTTACATGGACGTCCCGACTGGCACGGCCTTCACGCCTTACTTCGGCGGCGGCGTTGGTGCCATGAACCTCGAGCTTCGTCGCCAGGGCGTTTCCGCTACCGGCGTCGTACTTGATGATGACGACACGAAGTTTGCTTACCACCTTGACGCAGGCGTTGGCATCGAGCTCAGCTCCATTTCCTTCTTCCGTGATGTGAGCCTGTTCACCAACACCACATTCGATATCGGTTACCGCTACACTGCTGCCGATGATTTCGATTTCACAGCCGTCGACGGCACCACCTCAAGCACAGACTTCAGCAGCCACGCTCTGACAGTCGGCTTCCGCCGTCAGTTCTGATCGTTCAAAGGGCCGCAAATTGCGGCCCTTTCCTTTTCAGGCGTCATTTTACCTGAGCGGGCACTATGTGCCGCTATGTGGCTCGGTGGCGAAAGTCACACTGAAGCCCTTGAAACGAATTCTCGCACTCCCCATTCCTTTATGACGGGAAATGTCCCGATTTGGAGGCTATGCGATTGGCAGGTTCATGGAGCGCAAGCGATTTTGACAAGGGTGCAGCGTACACCGCATTGGGCGGTGAACAACGCCTGCAACGCATCCGCCGCCTCGCGCGGATAGCGAGACTGATGGATACAGCCATCGGCATCCCCGGAACGAAACTTCGTCTTGGCGCCGACTCGGTGTTCGGACTCGTGCCTGTGATCGGTGACGGCGCAGGTGCGATGATCGGTCTTTACATCGTCAATGAAGCGCGTCGTCTTGGTGTTCCCAAGGAGAAGCTTTCGCGGATGGTGGGAAACATTGCGCTGGATGCCTGTGTAGGCAGCGTCCCTCTGCTCGGAGACGTCTTCGATCTGTATTTCAAATCTCACCGCAGAAACGTACAGATGATTCTCGACCATTTTGGTGTGATGCAGGAAGACATACGTCGGCCTTGATCGCCTGTCCGGTTCGTTACTGATAATCGTCGCTTTGCCGTGTCCCAATGCTTACATTTGCGTTGGGTCTTTAATCTCATCGAGCGGCCCGGTCAGTGCTGTTCTTGGTGAGACCAGTTGCGGCATGATCACGGTAATCTCCGGATGATCGGGCGCCGCCTCAAGCAATTCAAACCCCCGCTCCAGCATCTCTGCAATGTTCGGTTTCGCCATATAGACGGGGAAGGGGAGAAAAGATGCAAATGGGTCGTAGTCGAAGCATCCGACGACGATGTCTTTGAACATCTCCACATCGTACCGTCCGAGAAAACGTAGAAGCCCTTCGAAATTGATGGACGAGTTGATGAACAGACACCGTGGCAGATGGCCTTCGCGCAAAAAGAAGCGTTCGAAAGCGAGCTCGGTCATGCGGGGCGAATAGCCCGTTACCTCAATGTCGCCGCTGCCTTCGGTGCCGAAAAACGCTCGCTTTGCTGCATGGAAGCCTGCAATTCGCTCGCGGCTCGCGTGGTCGTCATGGCCACCAAACAGCACGACTTCTTCCGCGCTGAAGTCGCCGTTTCGGGATGCGTGGCGAAGGATTGCATCGGTCAGCGCTTCTGCGCCATTGCGGTTGTCCGAAATCACCGAATAGGCGAATTTGCCAGGAAGGTCGATGTTGACATGCGGCAGCTTCGCGCTGGCGCAGATCTGGTGGACACCATCCGGATCCTTGACACCAGCGATAAACAGCGCGTCGATGGAGTACGCGATGAGTGTTTCGACAGTCCGCCGCTCCTCATCTGGATCGCGTCTACCTGACACGACCATCGCCGACAGACCACGCGACCGCGCCTGAGCTTCGAAGGTTTGCGCCATGGATGAGAAGAAGCGGTTGTCATAGACGGGTACCAGCAAACCGACGAGGCCTGATTTGGAGCTTCTCAAGCCGCGGGCCTGAAGATTGGCGGTATAACGCTCGGCCTTGGCAAGCGATAGAATCTTTTCCGCAGTCTCCTGTGAAATACGCCGCTTGCGCCACGATCCGTTCAAAACGGCGCTGACGGTGGATGCCGATGCGCCTGATAAAACCGACAGGTCGTAAATAGTGGCTTTCTTGGAGCTCTGGTTCATCACATCCTCCGAATGATTCCGATTGTTAGGATATTCGTCCTCTTGACGAAAGGTATAACCGTGTTATGTTCAATGCACCATCGATTGTGCAACTTTGCAATACCGATTGCGCAGATGGTTGTTGCTATGGGAGTGGCAGAGCAGTGTCTCGGGTTTCGAGGCTGGAGGTTAAGGCGTTGGAGCGCCTATCCTTGCTCGCTGGAATGTTTTTGGAGGAGGAGCATCCATGAAAAAGATAATTGCGGCCGCAGTCGGCCTTTCGCTTGCATTACTCGCGTCCACCGCATTGGCCGATGGGCCAAAGGTCGGTGTCGTCGTCAAGATTGGTGGCATTGCCTGGTTCAACGCCATGGAAGCGGGCATCAAGGAACAGAGCGCCAAGCTCGGCGTACAGGGTTTCATGGTCGGCCCAACGAGCGCTGATCCAGCACTTCAGGTCCGCGCTATCGAAGACCTGATTGCGCAGAAGGTTGATGTTATCGGCGTTGTGCCGAATGACGCGAAGGTGCTGGAGCCTGTCCTGAAGAAAGCTCAGGATGCCGGTATCAAGGTCATCACCCATGAATCGCCAAAGCAGGTTGGCGCGAACTGGGATTTCGAACTCGCTTCCGCCAAGGGTTTCGGTGAAGCGCACGGCAAGTTGCTGGCCGAAAAGATGGGCGGCAAGGGTTCATACGCGGTGTTCGTTGGCTCGCTGACCGTGCCGCTTCACAATGCCTGGGCCGATGGCGCCATTGCCTATATCAAGGCCAACTATCCCGACATGAAGCTGATCGGCGACCGTTACGGCGTGGCCGAAGACGTCGACAAGAGCCGTTCCACGGCGCTTGATCTGATGGCGGCAAATGCCGATCTCAAGGGCTTCCTTGCCTTTGGATCGCAGGGCCCGATTGGCGCAGGTCGCGCTGTGGAAGAGCGTCGCAAGGATGGCAAGGTCTTCGTCATCGGTCCGTTCTCGCCGGGGCAGGGCGCAAAGCTCATCAAATCGGGCGCTTTGACGGGCGGCTTCATGTGGAACCCGAAGCAGGCCGGTGAAGTGTTCATCACGCTTGCGGACCGTATCGCCAAGGGCCAGGAGCCGAAGGCGGGTGACGACATTCCGGGCCTTGGCAAGATTGCGCCTGAAGGCAACACCATCGTGGTCGATCAGCTGTTGAAGATCGACAAGGAAAGCATCGACAAGCTGGTTTCCATGGGCCTCTAGTTCCTCCCGAAGGCCTGGGCCGCGTCAACTGTGTTTGGCGCGGCCCCCTTTCAACATCTGATCAACAGCATCCGCTTAAAGGCGGCTGAGCGAAGAGATTTGCCATGACGAGCGCCGGACCGCTCCTGTCCCTCAAAAACGTCAAGATGACATTCGGTGGTGTTCGCGCTTTGAAAAGCGTTGCCTTCGAAGTCAACCCAGGTGAAGTGCACTGCCTTGCCGGTGAAAATGGTTGCGGCAAAAGCACGCTCATCAAGATCATCACCGGCGTCTACAAGCCGGAAGAGGGTGTGGAGTTCTTCTTCGACGGGCAGCCCATTACCGCCATGACGCCAAGTCTGGCGCAGTCACTCGGAATTCAGGTGATCTGGCAGGATCTGGCGCTGTTTGGTGAAATGACGGTCGCCGAAAATATCGGCTTCCAATATGCCGTCAGCGGCAAATACGGTCTTGTGAACAAGCGCGCCATGGAAGCGGCCGCAGAGAAGGCATTGGCCCGGCTCGGCGTTTCGCTCGATCTTCACCTGCCTCTGAAAGAACTTCCTATTGCCCAGCGCCAGATCGTCGCCATTGCCCGCGCATTGGTTGGTGAAGCGCGGCTGGTCTTCATGGATGAGCCGACGGCATCCTTGACGCAATCGGAGACGGATTACCTCATCGACATCGTGCGCAACCTCTCGGCGTCAGGCGTCGCGGTTGTCTTCGTGTCGCACCGCCTCGCGGAAGTCCTTGAGATTTCCGACCGGATGACCGTGTTGCGCGATGGCGAACTCGTCGGCGTGTTTCCGGTAGAAGGCATGACGCAGTCTCGTGTCACGGAATTGATGACCGGACGGAATTTCGACAACGCCGTGGTGGCTGCTGATCACGATGACCAGCCCGTCGTTCTGTCAGTGCGCAATCTTTCCCGAAATAATGAATTCGAGGATATTTCCTTTGACTTGCGACGCGGCGAAACGCTGGGCGTGACAGGCCTTTTAGGTGCCGGACGCACGGAACTTGCGCTGACGCTGTTTGGAATGCACAAGCCGCATTCCGGCGAAATCATCCTGAACGGCGAAAAGGTAAGCTTTGGCTCCAATCGCGACGCGATCCGTGCGGGGGTAGCCTATCTCTCTGAAGACCGGCTATCGCTCGGCCTCAACCAGCCGCAATCCATTGCCGACAATCTGGTTATGGCGTCGCTGGATCGCATCCTGTCTGCCGGGCTCATCTCGCCTCAGAAGAAGCGGAGTGTCGTTTCTAACTGGATTTCCGCGCTTGGCGTCAAGATCGGCGAGCCGGAAGATCCGATCCGGACCCTGTCTGGCGGCAACCAGCAGCGCGTGGCGATTGCGAAGTGGTTGGCCATCGGCCCGAAACTTCTCATCCTCGATGCTCCCACAGTCGGCGTTGATGTCGGTGCACGGGCAGGCATCTTCGATATCGTCCGCAAGCTCGCCGCCGATGGTCTTTCGATCATTGTGATTTCGGATGAGCCGCCAGAAGTCTATTTCAATACCGATCGCATCATCCATATGGCCGAGCGCCGGATCAAGGCGACATATGATCCGCGAAAGATGTCGCTGACGGATCTGGAAGGAGCAGTCTATGCGTAGGTTGATGCTGGGCCATACGACAGAGTTCACGCTTCTGGCCGTGATGATCGTTTTGTCCGCGGCCCTGTCCCTGGCGACGGACCGCTTTTTCACGATCTCCAACGCTTTCGACATTCTCAATGTCTCATCCGTCAACATCATTTTCGCCGTCGGCCTTCTCGTCGTGCTGATCTCTGGCGGGATCGACATATCCTTCGCGGTCGCTGCGTCCGTCGTGCAATATGTCACGGCTCTTGCCATCGGCGCGCTGGGTGGCGGCAACTGGGCGGAAGGCTTCATCATCGCAGGTGCGGTCGGCATTGGCCTGGGCCTCATCAATGCGCTGCTCGTCTACAAGCTGCGGATCATCTCCATCGTCGCGACGATTTCCACCTTCAACATCTTCTTCGGCCTGTTGATGTTCTTCACCAAGGGTGTTTCCATCTACAATCTGCCGGACTGGCTCACGACACGCGTCGTCTTCTACGAACGCGAGATGGCAGATGGCTCCTGGCTGGAACTGACGCTACCCGTCGTCGTGATGATCCTTTGCTGCATCGCCACCTGGTTCATGATTTCCCGCACCACGATCGGCCGCCAGCTCTATGCCTTCGGCGATAATCCCGAGGGTGCGCGTCGCTTCGGCATCAATATCGGCGCCATGCACTACATTTCCTTCGGTTGGTTGGGCCTCATGGCTGGGATTGCCGGGCTGATGCAGGCGCATTACGCGGAAGAGGTCGTGCCCAATGCGCTCTATGGCCGTGAACTGGACGTGCTTGCCGCGACTGTTCTCGGCGGTGCACGTCTCGGCGGCGGCAAGGGATCCGTCATTGGCTGCGTTCTCGGCGTTCTCATGGTTTCGATTACGCAGAACGGCCTGAACCTGATGGGCGTGTCCCCCTTCGCCTTCAAGATGATCGTTGGCGCCATCATCCTCGTAGCCATCACGCTTTCCTCCTCACGCATCGATAAACTTCTGCCTTTCTTCTCAAAGGGCAATGTTCAGAAGAGGGGTGCACGCTGATGTCGTCGCTCATCCAGAAATTCAACAGCGCATTCGGCGCTGACATGGCCGGACCGATCATCGCGTTCGTCGCCGTGATGGTGATCTTCGGGTTGGGTGCGGATAATTTCCTGTCGCTTGGCACATTCGGTTCGGTGGCGTTTCAGCTGCCTGAACTCGGGCTTCTGACGCTGGCAATGCTGCTGCCGCTTCTGACTGGCGGTATCAACCTCTCCGTTACCTTCACGGCCAACCTGTCGGGCCTTGCCGCTGCCGGTGTGCTTCAGATGTATGGCGGCGTCGATGCGCCAGCCGGCGCCTTCGCGCTCGCCCTCGTAGCCGCACTTGCGACCGGTGGTGCCGCAGGCTTGATGACCGGCGCGGCGATTGCCTACACCCGCGGTCATCCGATCCTCATCACGCTGTCCATGATGATCTTCCTGCGCGGTCTGGGCGAGTTCCTGACCCGAGGCGGCGACGTCTCCGGCTTTCCCGAATATGTCGCCCCAATCGGTCATGGCCTGATCCTCGGCGTCCCCGTGCCGCTCCTCATTTTCATCGCCTGTGTGGCGCTCTGGCAGGTGTTATTGACGCGCAGCAAGCTTGGTTTTGGCCTGTTGATGATCGGGTCAAACATCGAAGCCGGGGCCTATTCCGGCCTCAACACGCGCCGCATCCTCATTCTCGTCTATACGCTGTCCGGCATGATGTGCGCCGTCGCTGGTATCATCATGATGGCCCGCTTCAACTCGGTGCGCATAGGCCACGGTGAATCCTACCTGCTGATCACGGTGCTGGCGGCGTTTCTGGGCGGCATCAATCCGTTCGGGGGCTTTGGACGCGTGCTGCCGGTCTTCGTCGCGCTTGTCGTGCTGCAGCTTCTGTCATCGGGCCTCAATCTGATGGGTGCCAACCAGCATCTGGCAACGGCTCTCTGGGGTGTGTTGATGATCGTCGTCATGGCGGCACGCACAATCGCATCCTCTTACTTCCTGTCTCGTAGAAAGAAGGTGTGACGTGAAGGGTTTTGGCATTCACGCAATGGTGTGGTCGACCAAGTGGGACCACGAGGGCGCTGAACGGGCAATTGCCGGGGCTGCGGGCTGCGGACAGGATTATATCGAAATACCGCTAATCGATATCCCTACCGTCGATGCGAAACACAGCCGCGCGCTTCTTGAAAAGCATAAGATCGGTGCAGCATGCTCTCTGGTTCTGCCGGAACATGCCTGGGCCTCTATTCGCCCCGACGCTGCAATCGAGCATCTGACAGCCGCTCTGGACAAGGCATCTGAAATTGGCGCCGTGGCGCTGACGGGTGTTACCTTCGGCGGCACGAATGAGCGGACCGGCTTTCCGCCGACTGAGCGCGAGTATGATAATCTGACCCGCGCGCTTGGCGCTGCGGCTCGCCATGCCAAGACGCTCGGCCTGCAATTCGGCATCGAGGCCGTCAATCGATATGAGAGCCACCTCATCAATTCGGCCCAACAGGCGGTCGATATGGTCGAGCGCATCGGACTGGATAACGTCTTCGTCCACCTCGATACATTCCACATGAACATGGAAGAGAAGGGTCTCGCCAACGGCATCATCGCTGCGCGCGATCACCTGAAATACATGCACATGTCGGAAAGCGATCGCGGCACGCCGGGCTTCGGCAATATTGCATGGGATGAGATTTTCGCGGCGCTCGCGGCCATCGGCTTCAAGGGCCTGCTGACGCTTGAGAGCTTCGTTACCATGCAGGCAGAGATGGCAGGCTCCATTTCCACCTGGCGTCCCGTCGCGCGCGATAGGGACGAGGTTTTGGACAAGGGCGTCGCCTTCCTGCGCAACAAGGCGGATCAGTACGGAATATTCTGAGCCTTCGTTGGCACGCCAGTTACCGTTGTTTTTCGGATTGTGAAGAGGTCACATTGAGTAGCGTAGAAGATAGTGCACGGGAGATTGCAGCACGCACACTCCGGCAATTCGCAGAGAATAAAGGGCGGCGGCTCATGATCGCCATTGCCGGAGCGCCGGGCTCGGGAAAATCAACGATTGCCGAGCAGGTCGTGGAGGTTCTGAACGGTGAATCCGGCGTCTCGGCGGCACTCTTCCCGATGGATGGCTTCCATTACGATGATGCAGTTCTCACGGAAATGGGTCGCCTGCCTTACAAGGGTGCAATCGATACGTTTGATGCGCATGGCCTGCGTCATACGCTCAAGCGCCTGAAGGCGAATGAGGATGATGTGGTCGCGGTCCCTGTCTTTGATCGCTCCATCGAGATCGCCCGCGCTGGCGGCAGACTGATTGCGCAATCCGTCAACATCATCGTGTGTGAAGGCAATTACCTGCTCTCACGGCAGGAGCCGTGGAACCTGCTGAAGCCGATTTTCGATCTCACTGTTTTCGTTGATGTCGCCGAGGATGACCTCCGCAGCAGGCTCCGCGAAAGATGGCGCAGCTTTGGGCCTGGTGACGCCGATATCACCAGGAAAGTCGAGGAAAACGACCTTCCCAATGGTCGCGCGATCATCTCCGGCAGCGACGAGCCTCACATGCGGGTGAAGAACCCCGGCGCTGGCTAGAACCTGCGAGTGATCTCACGACACGTTCCGAACCATTTCAATAGCTTATCCCTCATCTGTTAATCGAGAAAGTTACCATGAAACACGGCATTTATTACTCCTATTGGGAACATGAGTGGAGCGCCAAGTTCGGCCCCTATGTGGAAAAGGTCGCCAAGCTTGGCTTCGACATCATCGAAGTCGCAGCCCATCACATCAATGAATACAGCGATGCGGAACTGGCCGAGATCAAGCAGAGTGCCAAAGACAACGGCATTATTCTGACCGCTGGCATCGGCCCCTCCAAGAGCAAGAACCTGTCTTCGCCAGACGTCGCTGTGCGTCAGGCAGGCAAATTGTTCTTCGAGCAGACGCTGACCAATGTTGCCAAGCTCGACATCAAGACGATTGGCGGCGCGCTGCATTCCTATTGGCCGGTCGATTATTCACAGCCCGTCGATAAGGTTGGTGATCGTGCACGCGGCGTGGAAGGCATTCACGGCATTGCCGACTTCGCCAACAATCTCGGCATCAATCTGTGCATCGAAGTCCTCAACCGCTTTGAAAACCACGTTCTCAACACCGCTGCCGAGGGCGTCGCTTTCGTGAAGGATGTTGGCAAGTCCAACGTCAAGGTCATGCTCGACACCTTCCATATGAACATCGAGGAAGACAGCTTCGGCGATGCGATCCGCACCGCAGGGCCTTTGCTTGGCCATTTCCACACCGGCGAAAGCAACCGTCGTGTACCGGGCACAGGCAGAATGCCTTGGCATGAAATCGGTACAGCGCTTCGCGAGATCAACTATACCGGCGCTGTCGTCATGGAACCCTTCGTCAAGACAGGCGGCACCATCGGTTCAGATATCCGGGTCTGGCGAGATCTCAGCAATGGCGCTGACGAGGCGCAGATGGATGAGGATGCGAGAAACTCGCTCGCCTTCTCCCGCTTCGTGCTCGGTCACTGACATCTGGACAAAAACTGTAACGGTGGGGCAAGTCGCCACCGTTACACCGGGCCGCCAATTGCGGCGAATACCTTCACAAATACGTGCTCCCCGACAGCCAACGGCACCGAGATAAGGCCTTGTTGGCAATGTCAGAATTCGCGCTGCGCGCAGCAAATTCCCTGCATGGCTTGCGGACTTCGCTGGAAGTTCTTGCGCATTCAATCGTCAAAAAAGTATCAGCTTAAATTCAGCGTTGATGTAGATGCGTAGCAATATCAGTGCTTAATATCCCCGTGCTGACAAAAACTGCAAAATCGGAGGTTTGCAGTTTTGGATAGCTGGATTTCGCGCTCGGTAGGAGGAGACGCTGTGCAACCCGATCTGGAACTCGTTCATATCCGCAAAGGCGAATCCTTCGCAGCGTGGACGCACGGCTATCCATTTCGGACCGTCCGCTGGCACTACCACCCCGAATATGAAATCCATCTGGTCGTTGCGACATCGGGTCGATTTTATATCGGCGATCATATCGGTCGCTTCGAGCCGGGACAGTTGATCGTCACCGGTCCGAACCTGCCGCAGAACTGGATCTCAGACATCGAACCGGGCGAAGTCGTACCTGCTCGCTCGCTGGTCATCCAGTTCCCGCAAAAATTCGTGGAAGATAGCATTGCCGGCATGGCGGAGATGGAGGCGGTGGTTCCGCTTCTGGAGCGCAGCCGTCGGGGTTTGCTATTCGACAAGGGCACAAGCGATACGGTGCGGCCCTTGATAGAGACGTTGATTGAAACGCGCGGTCTCAAACGTCTGGCGCTGTTTTGGGAAATTCTCGATGTGCTGGCAACTGCGCCTGAACCGGAAGTTTTGGCCAGCTTGAGTTACGAACTGGATCTTTCCAACATCAATGAGGGCGGCGTCAACCGCGCGATTGCCTATCTGCGCGAACATCTGACCGACGATATCGATGAGCGCGATCTGGCCGAGATGGTGGGACGCAGTCCAAGTTCATTCTCACGGGCATTCAAGCGCCATACCGGTACGACGCTGGTCCGTTACCGCAACCAGTTGCGGGTCGATCTGGCGTGCCTTGCGCTGCTGACGCGACCCGAGGTGAAGATTGCCGAAATTTGCTACGAAATCGGCTTTTCCAACCTGTCTAATTTCAACAGGCATTTCCAGAAGCTGAAGGGAATGCCGCCTTCGCAATTCCGCGCCACTTTCAACGCCAACGAGGCCTTTAGAGCCACCGGATAAGCGAGCCTCAACCATACCCCACCGCGGGGATCATCAATTCGGGAGGCATGGTGCTTTCCGGAAACGGACAGGCTTTGCCTGTCGTCGTCCACAGGGAGGAAACCGGGATGAAAAAGACATTGACCGCTTTGTCGATTGCCGTCGCGACTTTAGCTGCAAGTTCGGCTCTTGCGCAGGACGCCAAACTCAAGATTGGCATGACCTTTCAGGAAATGAACAATCCTTATTTCGTGTCCATGAAAGAAGCTCTGGACGAAGCCGCAAAGGCCATCGGTGCTGAGGTGATCGTCACCGACGCTGCACACGACGTTGCAAAGCAGATCTCCGATGTCGAGGACATGTTGCAACAGAAGATCGACATTCTCCTTATCAACCCCACTGACTCAGCTGGCGTCGAAGCCGCCGTGCAGGCCGCCAAGGCACAAAATGTGATTGTCGTTGCCGTTGATGCCAACGCAAACGGCCCCGTCGATACGTTTGTTGGGTCCAAGAACAAGGATGCCGGTTACCAGTCGTGCCAGGCGCTCGGCAAGGCAATAAACGGCGAGGGCGAGGTCGCCATCCTCGATGGTATTCCCGTCGTGCCAATTCTGCAGCGTGTCGAAGGTTGCAAGGAAGCTCTTGCGGAATTCAAGGGCATCAAGCTGGTCGATACGCAGAACGGTCGTCAGGATCGCTCGGTCGCGCTCGGCGTGGTCGAGAACATGCTGCAGTCGCGTCCAAACCTCAAGGGCATCTTCTCCGTCAATGACGGCGGCGCAATGGGTGCTCTTGCGGCAATCCAGGGGGCTGGTCGTGATGTCAAGCTGACGTCCGTCGATGGTGCCCCGGAGGCAGTACAGGCCATCGCTGAGGGCACGCCATTCGTCCAGACCACGGCGCAGTTCCCACGTGACCAAGTGCGTGTCGGCCTCGCCATGGCGCTAGCCCAGAAATGGGGTGCCCGCGTCGTGCCAAAAGAAGTTCCTATCGATGTGCGCCCCGTCACCAAGGAAAACGCTGCCGGCTTCAGCTGGTAAGCGGCTTCGCCTGCATCTCCCTCGCCTTTGGGCGGGGGCGATGCTTGTCCATGTAATTGCTGGAGGAAACAATGCTCGAACTGAGAGGCATCAAGAAAAGCTTCGGCAAAATCGAGGTCCTGCACGGTGTCGATCTGACGGTGAACGCGGGCGAGGTTCATGCGCTTCTGGGCGAGAACGGCGCTGGCAAGTCAACGCTGACGAAGATCCTGTGCGGCATTCTCAAGCCCAGCGAAGGCGAGATCTGGATCGAAGGAGAGAAGCGCCAGTTTGCCGATTACAACGAGGCCATCAATGCTGGTATCGGCGTGGTTTTCCAGGAGTTTTCGCTGGTTCCCTACCTCAATGCGGTCGAGAACATGTTTCTCGCGCGCGAACTCTGCAATGGTATGGGCTTCATGAAGCGCGCTGCCATGCGCAAGCGTGCTGGCGAAATCATGAAGCAGCTTGGCATCACGATTCCGCTCGGCGTTCCCATTCGCAACCTTTCCGTCGCTGAGCAGCAATTTGTCGAGATCGCAAAGGCACTGGCGCTGGATGCACGCATTCTTGTGCTTGACGAACCAACGGCAACGCTGACACCGACGGAGGTAGAGCACCTCTTCCGTGTCATGAGAAGCCTTCGTGCCCAGGGTGTTTCCATCATTTTCATCTCGCACCATCTGGAGGAAATATTCGAGATTTGCGACCGCATCACGGTGCTCCGCGACGGCGAATATGTCGCCTCCTGCGATGTCGCTGACGTGGACCAGTCGCGGCTTGTCGAGATGATGGTGGGACGCCGGATCGAAAACAGTTTTCCGCCCAAGCCGGTCATTCCCGCTGAGGCCAAGACCGTCCTTGATGTCGAGGAGGTTCAACTTGCCAAAGGTGGCCCCGTGTCCAGCTTTAAACTCCGGCAGGGAGAAATTCTTGGCTTTTCCGGGCTTGTGGGATCAGGGCGGACGGAAACGGCACTCGCCATGCTGGGCGCTTATCCGGCAGCGCGTTGCAAGCTGCGAATGAATGGAGTCGAGATACGCTTTGCCGATCCTTCGGAGGCTCTCGCCGCCGGTATTGGTTTGCTGCCGGAAAGCAGAAAGGAACAGGGGCTTATTACAAGCTTTCCCATCCTCCAAAACGTCTCGCTCAACAATTACGGCAAATATCTCCTCGGCCACTTCTTCATCAACCGCCGCCGCGAATTGAGTGACACCCGCGCTGCGATGCAAAGCGTCCGTGTGAAGGCGCCGCACCCGCATGTGCGGGTCGACACGCTCTCAGGCGGCAATCAGCAAAAGGTCGTGATTGCGCGCTGGATCAACCACAACATGAAGGTACTGATTTTCGATGAGCCGACACGCGGTATCGATGTCGGCGCCAAAACCGAGATTTACCAGCTGATGCGCGAGTTCACCGCGCAGGGCCATTCCATCATCATGATTTCGTCGGAGCTGCCGGAAGTGATCGGCATGTCTGACAGGGTCTGCGTTTTCCGCTCGGGAGGCATTGTCGCCACCGTGGAAGGCGACGCGATCACCTCCGAGACGGTGATGACCCACGCAACAACCGGGAGGACACAACATGTCGCATGATGCTGACGCTATCACCGGCGCGCAAGCGCAACAGGCCGCGACGCCCGTCTGGAAATCCATCATTCACTCGCCGCTGGCCTTGCCATTGGCAGGACTGATCATGGTTTCGCTGCTGATGGGTTTTGCCTCGGATAACTTCTTTTCCGTATCAAATATTCTCAATGTGCTGAGGCAGGTTTCAATCGTGGCGATCCTCGCGGTCGGCATGACCTTCGTCATCCTGACCGGAGGCATTGATCTGTCCGTGGGTGCCGTCATGGCGCTTGCAGGCACAATCGCCGCTGGCTTGATGGTAAAGTTCGGTATGCCAGGCTGGGTGGGTTTGCTTGCGGGTGTCGGCCTCGCCATCGCGCTGGGACTGTTCAACGGGGCGCTGGTTGCCTGGGGACGTATGCCTGCCATCATCGTCACCCTTGCCACCATGGGCATTGCCCGCGGCGCGGGCCTGATCTATTCGGGCGGCTATCCGATCTCCGGCTTGCCCTCCTGGATTTCATGGTTCGGCGTCGGACGTATCGGCATCATCCCAGTTCCGGTCATCGCCATGGTCCTGGTCTACGCGCTGGCCTGGGTCCTTCTGGAACGCACAGCCTTCGGCCGGCATGTCTATGCCATCGGCGGCAACGAGGTGGCTGCGAAACTGTCTGGCGTCAAGACGGGACGCATCAAGCTTGCCGTTTACGTCATCTCCGGTCTGACTGCCGGCCTTGCCGCCATCATTCTGACTGGTCGTCTTATGTCCGGACAGCCGAATGCCGGCGTGGGCTTTGAACTCGACGCCATCGCGGCGGTCGTTCTCGGCGGCACCGCAATTGCGGGCGGACGGGGGCTCATACTCGGAACGCTCATCGGTGCCGTGCTGCTGGGCATCCTCAATAATGGCCTCAACCTCATGGGGATCAACCCATACCTGCAGGACATTATTCGCGGCTTCATCATCCTTCTCGCCATCTACATCGCCCGCGAATGGCGCTGATCGACTACCTCCCAACCTCAAAATCACAGGAGAACCAACATGGCCCAATCACTGGAAGGCAAGATTGCAGTCATTACCGGCGCTGCCTCGGGCATCGGCCTTGCGACCACCGAAAAGCTGCTGGCCAATGGCTGCACCGTCGTCATGGTCGACTGGAACGAGAAAGCCCTGAATGAACTCGCCGCCAAACTCGGCAAAAATGCCATTCCGCAAGTGACCAACCTGCTCGATGCCGAAAGCTGTGCCGCGATGATTCCTGAGGTCCTTGAGAAGGTCGATCATATCGACATTCTCTACTGCAATGCCGGCACCTACATCGGCGGCGATCTCACCGAAACGACGGCAGAAGAAATCGACCGCATGTTGAACCTCAACATCAACGCCGTCATGAAGAATGTCCACGCCGTCGTGCCGCATATGAGCGAACGCAAGACGGGCGACATCATCGTCACAAGTTCAATCGCGGGCCATTTTCCAACCCATTGGGAGCCCGTCTATGCTGGCTCCAAATGGGCAATCACCTGCTTCGTGCAGACGATGCGCCGTCAGATGATCCCGCACGGTGTACGCGTCTCCCAGGTGTCGCCGGGTCCCGTATCATCCGCGCTGCTGGCAGACTGGCCGGAGGAAAATCTCCGCGCCGCCAAGGAATCCGGCAGCATCATCGAGCCGAGCGAAGTCGCTGATGCTGTGGAATATATCCTCACACGCAATCGCAATGTAACGATCCGCGATATGTTGGTGTTGCCGACCAATTTTGATCGCGTCTAAGCTTGAGGAAAGTGTCGTCGCGCCTGTCCTGTGGACACGGCGCGACGAGTTTAACAGGAGGATGTTATGAGTGGATATTTTATTGGCGTCGATGTCGGCACAGCCTCTGCCCGGGCTGGCGTTTTCGATGCTACCGGCACGATGTTGGCCTCGGCCAAGCATGACATCCTGATATTTCGTGACGACAACGGCCATGTGGAGCAATCGAGCGCTCAGATATGGGATGCGGTGTGCGCCGCCGTTCGCGACGCCGTGGATGCAGCCGGAGTTGATGCTGCCTCTGTTGTCGGCCTTGGTTTTGATGCGACCTGCTCCTTGGTGGTCGAGGGCGCAAATGGCGGGGTGGGTGATAAAGCTTACCCTGAACGCGATATCATCGTCTGGATGGATCATCGGGCCATCGGGCAGGCTCGACGTATCAACCAGATGGGCCATGCCGTTCTGTCCTATGTCGGCGGCGTTATCTCGCCAGAAATGCAGACACCCAAACTCCTTTGGCTCAAGGAGAACCGGGAGGAGATTTATACAAGCGCCCGCAATTTCTTCGACCTCACGGACTTCCTGACCTGGAAGTCCACGGGCGCACTGGAGCGTTCCTCCTGCACGGTCACCTGCAAATGGACCTATCTCGCTCATGAGAACCGCTGGGACGAAGACTATTTCGCAAAGATAGGCTTGGGCGACCTTTCCGCCGATGGCTTCAGGCGGATCGGTGCGCGTGTCGTTCCTCCCGGCACGCCGCTTGGCGCGGGGCTGAACGATGATGCAGCCATGGCAATGGGCTTGCGCCCCGGCACCGCCGTCGGAGCAGGGCTCATCGACGCCCATGCTGGCGGTATCGGTACCGTCGCTGCTCGTGGCGGCGCAGAAAATCCCGCTGCCTGCCTGGGTTATGTCTTTGGTACGTCATCCTGCACGATGACGACCACAACGGAGCCAGTCTCCGTTCCCGGCGTGTGGGGGCCATACTACTCCGCCATGGTGCCCGGCATGTGGCTCAATGAAGGTGGCCAGTCCGCCGCTGGCGCTGCGATCGACCAGTTGCTCAGCCTCCACCCCTATGCCGACAAGGCAAGAACCAATGCAGGACAAGAAGGCCTTGGATTGCCGCAGTGGCTGGCGGCAAAAGCGCTGGCATCTGTCGATGAGCCATCCAACGCCGCTTTCGTTGCGGGACAGTTGAACGTCGTTCCGGAGTTTCTCGGCAACCGCGCCCCCTTCGCCGATCCCGCCGCGCGTGCTGTCGTTATGGGTCTGGGAATGGAAACCGGTGTTGACAGTCTGGTCTCACTCTATGTCGCCGGGCTGTGCGGCCTTGGTTACGGTCTGCGCCAGATCATCGACACACAGGCCAGACATGGCGTGTCCATCTCGTCCATTTCGGTCTCTGGCGGTGCCGGCACTCACAGGCTCACCCGTCAAATCCTGGCAGATGCAACCGGAATTCCTGTTGAAGTAACCGCATGCCCCGAGCCGGTGCTGTTGGGTTCGGCCATGCTGGCTGCCGTTGCTGCGGGAACATATCCGGATTTGCAAACCGCAATGCCCGCCATGTCCAGTGTTTCGGGTCGAAGTGAACCGGCCTCTGGCCCCGTCCGGGCTTTGCATGAAGCACGCTACAAGGCCTTCCTCAAAATTCAGGAAATTGCGCGAGAGGTGCGGGACGACATAGAACCGCTTTTGACCGCAGGCTCTCATTAATCCGCTGCAATACATGCATATCAGGAGGAGTATATAATGCAGTTTTCAGGCAAATCTGTCATCATCACCGGCGCGGGCAAGGGCATCGGTCGCGCCTGCGCCAGAACCATGGCGGAGCGTGGAGCCGAAGTCATCGCGCTGAGCCGGACTGCGTCGGATCTCGACAGTCTTCGCGCTGAAATCGGCGGGCGCTCTGTGGTCGTGGATCTTGCCGATCCGGCTGCGACTCGTCGGGCAATGGCACAGGCCGGAACGGCGGATTTCCTTATCAACAGCGCGGGCATCAATGTGCTGGAATCCAGTTTCGACATGACGGAAGCAGGCTACGACGCCGTCATGGGCATCAACCTACGGGCAGCCCTCATCACCTGCCAGGAATTTGGACGCGCGCGGGTTGCCGCGGGCGGCGGCGGTGCCATCGTCAACATCACGTCGATTGCCGGGCACCGTGGCTTTGCCGAACATCTGTGCTACGCCGCCTCAAAGGCAGGTCTGGAGGGGGCGACCCGCGTTCTTGCCAAGGAGTTTGGCCCGCACGGCATCCGCGTCAACGCCGTAGCGCCAACCATAACACTCACCGAACTCGCCATGGCCGCATGGAGCGACCCGGTAAAATCCCAGCCGATGATGGTCCGTCACCCGGTCGGTCGTTTTGCCGAAGTAGACGATGTCGCACGCACGATCGCCGCTGTGCTGTCGTCAGATATGGCCATGGTCAATGGCGCCGTTCTGAGCGTGGATGGTGGCTTCCTGGCCGTATGAGCTTCTGATGCGCCAGACTAAGCAAGGGTTGAAGCCAAAGTTCTGCAGGTCTTCAGATTAATCGAAGCGTCAGAAGGGCCCTGATTTCCGAAGGCTCTTTTCCGTCCTCGTAAAGCGTCTCCTCTCCCGGTATGATGTGGCTCGTCAATTCCTGGAGGAGGAAGATGATGGCCGATAACTCGACATACCAGTTGCCGAAATATAGTGGTGTCTCACGGGCTCTTCACTGGATTGTGGCCCTGTTGGTGTTCATGACCTGGCCGATGGGGCTTATGATCGGCTTCGTAAAGGACGAGGTGAAACTCGATTTTTATCTCGTCCATGAAAGTCTGGGCTTTCTCGTGCTTTGGATCATGCTGCTGAGGGTTGGCGCCCGGCTATATGCGCCGGCCCCTCCTATTCAGGGGAGTTTTGGCGAGCGCGTCGCCGCACATACGGTCCACGGTCTCATCTACATGTTTCTGATCATAATGCCGGTGTCGGGCTTTCTCGCCACCAACGCCCACGGCTTTCCATTGCAATGGTTCGGTTTGTTTCCTGTCTGGAGCCCGATTGAGAAATCTCCCCAGATAGCTCCGCTTCTGTCAACGATGCATGAGTGGAGCGCATGGATCGTTTTGGTGCTTTTCGCGTTACACCTGTTGGCGGTCATCTTTCACCATGTGATCCGCCGGGATACCACGCTTTACCGTATTCTCTAGACTGGGACGTCGATGCGCAATCTTCACATGACTGACAGGCTCTGGAACCGGCTTCTTTCAATTCGCAATGGCGCGGATGCTCTAAGAAGAACCGAGGCAGAGGCGGCAATGACGCTGTATGGACCAGTTGCTTCCGCTCGCGGCGGGTTTGTTCTGGCACAGGTCGGTCAATCGCTGGACGGCCGGGTAGCGACCCCAAGCGGGGACGCCCGGGACATATCCGGGCCTGACGGTCTGGCTCACCTCCATCGTTGTCGCGCATTGGTGGATGCCGTCATCGTTGGCATTGGCACCGTGCAGAATGATAACCCCCGATTGTCGGTGAGGGAGGTCAGTGGGCCGAGCCCAACACGCGTCGTTATCGACTGCCGCGGAGAGCTCACAGGCGACGAAGGCCTGTTCCACGATGGCGGCGCGCCGGTCATCGTTATCCAGGGACATGACGCGCAAAAAACGATGCATAGCGCCGATGTGGTACAGCTCGCTCGCGGAGCCGCTGGTCTTGATCCTAACGACATACTTGAAAGTCTTTCCCAGCGGGGCTTGAAACGCATTCTTGTGGAGGGTGGCGCAAGGACAATTGCCCGCTTCATCGACGCCAACCTCGTCGATCGGCTTCACGTCGCAATCGCACCTGTCATCATCGGGTCCGGCCCCTGCGGCATCTCGCTGCCGCCTATAGCCCAACTCTGCAACGCCCACCGACCCGCCGCCGAGGTCTATTCGCTCGGCAGCGACGTTTTGTTTGACTGTCGCCTTAAATCGGAGGACCGGTCAGAGGTTCGGAAAGGCGAGAAGATCCGTATGGCCGACGATGCATACGCTATCGTCGCTGCCAATCTGTGACAGACGGAAGTCAAGCCACTCACTGAATGCCGCCTCTTCGATGTTGCCAATCTCGAGGATTGGCCGCTTCAGGCCTGCCAGAAAAGCCATTTGCAGTTCGGCCATGTCGCCGCGCAGCTGCCAGGGACTCGTGGCCACGCTAACGGAAAATCCGCTCGCCTCAAATAGGGAAGACAGGTGGTCGGTTGCGTCTGGGCCAAGTGCCGGGCCGAGCCCCTTGTCGAAGTGCTGATGGCGGTTGAAGGCCTCTACCACCTGCTCATCGAAGGGGTGTCGAACCGTCCACTGCATTTGGCCGTCATAATTAAGAGCAGCGTAGAGCCCGATGTTCCGACCGACAAGCTGTGCTGCAAACCGGTCGCTAAATTGTGCCGAGCAAAGGTCAAAGAGAGCCGATGCCGTCACCATTGACACACCATCGAGCACGGCATCGTCCAGCTGATTGAGATTTCGGCAGAGAAACTCGATGCCGTCCTTTTCACCGATCTGCCGTTTTGCTTCTTCCAGCAGGGTAGCCTCATAGTCGAGAAGCTTCCAGGTCGCGTCCGGCAATGCAGGGGCGAGTGTCCGATAGGTCGATCCTGTCCCGCATCCGATGTCCAGGATAGTCCGCGGCGGCGGCGCGGAGGATATGTACCTGTTAAAGCTCTGCAGGAGTGACAGTGATCGCGCGTCACGGTCTGCCGGCTCCCTGAGTGTCAGCCAGTCCTTGTCGAAGCCACTCATGCCAATGCTTTCAATCTGTTAGAGATGATTTCTGAGGTTTCTTCCCAACTCGGTAACAGCTTGCCCGCGCGCGCTGCGGCCTCCGCGCGACGTGCCCGCTCCTGGCTGTCGGTCAGCAATGTCCGGATGGCAGCTGCTGTTGCGTCTATGTCGTCAACTGGCACCAAGATTCCCGCGTCGCTCGGTACGACATCCGGCACCGCACCTGCCTTGCAGGCAACGATTGGCAGGCCGTAGGCCAACGCTTCGGCAAAGACCATGCCATAGCCCTCGTAGCGGCTCGCCAAAGCGAAAATGTCTGCCTGGGTATAGAATGGTCCAAGCTCGTCAAATTCGCCAGCCAGAATGATGCGGTCCGATAGCTTTGCGGCTTCGATCTGCTGGGCAAGGGCAGTCGCTACGGCGGGATCCAGATGCGGACTACCGACAATCGTCGTGCGCCATTCGAGATCTTCGAGCTTTTTCAGCGCAGCGATGAAAACGTCATGCCCCTTGCGTCTGGTGAGGGACCCGACAGAAAGGATATACGGAATATCGTTCCGCGTCTTGCTCTCGGAAGCTGGCTTTACGGTGCCGGGAACAGCCACGGTAATTTTGTCAGCGGCGACGCCAAAATTCTTCGCCAGTTCACCTGCTGTCATCGGTGACGTCACGATGACGTGTTGCGTGGCGGCCAACGCCGCTGTCTCGCTCCTGCGCAGAGGGGCCTGCTGCGCCTCAGTCAAACCTGTCTCAAGGGCAAGAGGGTGATGGACAAGCGCGACGATTTTAAGCCGCCCCGCTTCTCTCTGTGCCCATTCATCCATCACACCGAAAGCAAGGCCATCGATCAGGACGAGGGCGCCGTCTTCCAACGCCGAAAGCCGTGCTTCCGCCTCATGAAGCGCCTCAGCCGATGGAGAGGGAAAGCCCTCGCCGAGGGCTAGAAGCTCGACATTCCAGCCCAGCTCTCTCAGACCCTTGACGATTTCCCGGTCATAACCATATCCGCCGGTCTTCAGGTTCAGGTTCCCGGGATAGGCGAGAGTGAGATTTGGTCTCAAAGGTCTGCCTCGTACCAGCCGCGTGCAGCGTGAGATTCATGCAGCGTGACTTTGATGCGCGCGATCCGGTGACTGCCGGGACCGAGACGTTTGTCTGCCACGGCTCCGGAAAGCTCGTCGAAAATATGCTTGGCGATGACCTCAGTCGTGCTGATTTTGCCTTTGAAAACATCCAGTTCGTCGAGGTTCTGATAGTTCAGAGGTTTGAGGACTTCCGAAAGGACAGTCGTTGCCGCTCCAATGTCCACCGCAAGTCCATCTTCGTCCACATCCTTGGTGAAAAACGCTGCATCAACGACGAAGGTCGCGCCGTGCATACCTTGGGCCGGGCCGAAAACGGGGCGTGGAAGGCTATGGGCGATCATGATGTGATCTCTGACTTCGACTGCGAACATGGTCTCTCTTTCTTCAGTAATGGATGCGGTGGCAAAGCGTGTCCTGTGATGACAGGATACGTGGGTAATCGCCCGCCAGATCAGCAAAGGCTGTCTCGCCGGAAATCAGGTGGTCGAGTGTGTCGTCGAGGAGGAGTTCAAGTGCTTTCGCCATTCGCCGGCCGAACGTCCAACGCGCGCTGTGTAATTTGGGAATGGAACCGACCTGCGAACTCACGAGCGAAAGCCGTCTGGAGTGAAAGCTGCCGCCCAGCGGGATCGTGACGGATTTGTCGCCGTACCAGCTGGCCTCCACGATGCGCGCTTCCATTCCTGCATGATGGATGGCCTGCGCAAGTGCTTCGCCGGATGCCGAAGCATTGATGAGGACGTCGAATTCCCCCTCCAGATTTTCGGCCTCTATGAAGGCTAAACCCATGGCTTTTGCGTGATGACGACGCTCTGGGTTGGTATCGACAAGGACAGTTTCCGTCCCTGCAATCCGGTTGGAGAGATTGGCGACCATTGTGCCCACAACACCACCGCCAAAGACCGCAACGCGGTCTCCGGGTTGAATGACAGCATCCCACACGATGTTGAGCGCCGTTTCCATATTGGCGGCGAGCACGGCCCGAGCGGGCGGAAGCTTCTCCGGCAATGCAGTGACCATGTCCTTCGCCGTAACGAAGGCGTTCTGGTGAGGGTGAAGACAGAAGACGGTCTTGCCGACCACGTCGGCTGGCCCTTCTTCCACAATCCCGACGGAGGAATAACCGTATTTGACGGGAAACGAAAAGTCGCCTTCCATATGGGGGCCACGCATTCTCTCAAATTCGGTGCTGGGCACGGCGCCCTTGAACACCAGCGCTTCCGTACCCCTGCTGATACCGGTGTAAAGAGTGCGTACGAGCACCTCATTATCGCGGCGTTGCCTGAGCTGCTCCTCTTTCAATTCACAATATTCTGCGCGCTCGATCCAAAGTGCCCGGCATGGGGTGTGTCCGGACTGTGTGGCGGTGCCGATAGGAGATGCCAAAAGGGTGATCCCGATTAATGCGTGTTGAATGGAGCGTATTGCCGAGACGCGCGTTTTGTTCCGTGGTCACTGCCAAAATAAATTTATGACGCGAGAGAAATCCAGATGCGATCCTCTCCGTAAAAAACAATAAAGCTTAGGGAGAGTATGTCATATGCCGCCAATCAACCAGTCAGCTTTCCGACTTGCAACTCCTGAGATGGAGGTCGAACGCGCCGTTGCTGAGCTTCGCTACGGTCGCCCTGTCCTCATGTCATCAGGTGAACGAAAGATCGCCGTCATGGCACTCGACGCTGTCACGCCGTCTTTATACGATCAGTTCGCCGAGGCAACGAGGGACACGCACTCACTGCTCCTCACTGCGCCCCGCGCCACCCGGCTCGGCATTGTCGGCAACGGCGACATATTGGCGCCCCTCGCTGGTGTGAGTTTTGAGCAGGCGTCCACTTTCTCTTATGTGCTCGGCGCGGACAAGCCGGACACATGGATGGAGGCAGATGAGCTGGCGTCGCAAACAGCAGAGCTGGCAAGGACAGCTCTCCTTCTCCCCGCAATGGTGTTGGCCGACGTTTCGGCTTTCCAGGACGATTTTGCCGGATGCTGTGAGGTATCCGCTGCACGGCTGAAGGGTGCGGAGACAGCGCGTCAGCGCTTCGAACAGGTGGTGCGCACCCGGGTCCCTCTCAAGGATCTTGGAGATTCCGAATTTGTCGTCTTCCGCGGCGGTCTTGCCCAGAAGGACCAGGTTGCAGTCATTGTTGGCAAACCCGACGTGTCACGAACGGTACCAATCCGTATCCACTCGTCCTGCATCACGGGCGATCTCTGCGGCTCCTTGAAGTGCGATTGCGGCGATCAGCTTCGTAACGGTCTGGCCCTGTTGAAACAGGCGGGCGGCGGCGTGCTCCTTTATCTCGATCAGGAAGGACGCGGCACCGGCATTGGCGCAAAAATGCGTGCCTATGGCTATCAGCATCAGGGCCTGGATACGATTGACGCTGACGCCGAACTCGGTCTGGCAGACGATCACCGACGCTATGAAGCGGCGGTCGCAATTCTCCGCCATTTGAACATCACCAAGGTCGCGGTCTATACGAACAATCCAACGAAGATCAACGGGCTGAGGGCAGGTGGTATCGAAGTCGATGCCCGCGCTGCGGTAAATGGTACGGTGACCCTGGAAAACCAGAACTACCTTCGTACCAAAACACTACGTGCTGGTCACCTCATGGATCTCAATGCATTGGTTGCGGCCGAGTGAATGCGGTCGTAGGGAGGACTGAATGGCACTGATCCATGGTGAGGTACCTGGCGGCCTCAAGGGAAGACGGCCGCTTGTGCAAAACACGCTCGGGCATCTTGGCTATTTGATGCTCGGAACAATCATCGTCGCGCTACTGGTTCGCACCGAAATGTCTCTCGGATGGGACTTCGTCGCGGCCGCCATCCTTTCTCTATCCATCGTTTTCGGCTTTGTCGTATATCTTCTGCCGGATTATCCGCATCGACGGTTTGGATACGCGAACATCGTCACAGCGTTTCGGGCCACGCTTGTCTGCCTCACCGGCGCTACCGTCCTGTGTTTCGAAAGCCTGCACAACGCCGACACGGTTCTCTGGATACTCGTTGGCGTCGTTGCGCTTGCACTCTCGCTGGATGGCATAGATGGCTATCTCGCACGGCGATATCATCAGGAATCGGAACTCGGCGCTCGCTTCGATATGGAGGTGGATGCTCTACTTATCCTCATCCTCTCTGTCGCCGCTGCAATGCTGGATAAAGCCGGCGCTTGGGTGCTCATGATAGGGCTCATGCGATACGCTTTCGTCGCTGCAGGCTGGGTTGCACCCTTTCTCAGCGCTGATTTGCCACCTTCACTCAGACGAAAATTCGTTTGCGTCGTACAGGTGTCGGTCCTCTGCCTGATACTCGTTCCGGCAGTAACGGTGCCATTGTCCGGCTATCTTGCGGCTATCGCCCTCGCCATGCTGGCCTATTCCTTTACACTGGATATTGTCTATCTCACACGGCGGCGGGTGGGCATATGAAAACTGCCGACAGCCTCTCTTCATCGTTGGGACTCGCTCGTTCCCTCGTCGTCTATTATGGCCAGCCATGGCGACGATACGCACTGAAACGCTTTTACCGTTCTCTTGTCGCTCCCGGTGAACTCGCATTTGATATCGGCGCTCACGTTGGCAGCCGCTCGCGGACGCTCTTAGACATCGGTGCCAAAGTCGTGGCAATCGAGCCGCAGCCTTTGTTCGCTGATTTCGTGGAGCGACGTCTTGGCCAGGAGCTTGAGGGTTTCGAACGTGTAGCGGTTGGTCGGCGGCAGGGCGAGGTGGAACTGTTGATTTCCAGCCGCCATCCCACCGTGACAAGTGTTTCGGGAAGCTTTGTCGATGCCGTAAAGCAAAGTGCAGGCTTTGCCCACGTCGAATGGGATCGGAAAGTTACCGTGCCCATGAAAACGCTGGATGACCTCATTGATACATATGGCCTGCCAGCCTTTTGCAAGATCGATGTGGAGGGCGCGGAAGCGGAAGTGCTTTCCGGTCTCACGAGGCCGATCAATCTCGTTGCTTTCGAATATATTCCCGCAATGCCGTCCGTTGCATCTGAGGCCATCGCTGTTTTGCAGGCACTTGCCGACTACCGGTTCAATCGCGTTGAGGGTGAAACGCATCGGTTTGTATCTCCGGATTGGAAAACCGGCGCAGAGATCCTCGCGGAACTGAAAGCGATGCCGCAAGACGCTTTATCGGGCGATGTCTACGCCAGGGTCAGCCGCGCGTGAAATCGGTGTCACGCATGGCTTGGCCGCTTTCGAAAGGCAGCCGCTGCGAGAAAGACGATTCCCGGCGCTGCTCCCGCAAGCGACAGCCATCCGTAGGTAATGCTGGCGGCAAGTCCGTCGACGGACGATGCGCCGAGCATGGGCCAGAGCGCCATGGCCGCTGCCTCGCGTGTCCCCCATCCCCCGAAGCCGGTTGGTATCAACATCGCAACGAGGCAGAAGGGGATGATCGTGAGACACGCAGTCCAGGGCAAGTCAGATCCTGTAGCCGTCGCGGCGATAAAGAATACACCTACGTAGCTGGCAAGAATGGCGATGCTTGTGACTGCCTGAAAAAGCCAAGCCCTTCGCCGAAGAAAGACCTCCAAAAGCTCTTCACTGAGCGTGCCTATGACCGCTCCCTTACGCTTCACCAGAAGTACAACGATCAAAGCGATCGCGCTCAACGCGACGCCGACGCAGACATAATGATTGGTATACTGGCCGAAACTGCTCGTGGTCACGAATGGCCAGACAGCGAGCCCAATCAATGCCAGCCCGAAAAACACGATCTGGCCGGACAGTCTTTCAAAAAGAACCGCCTTAGCGGGTTGCCTCCAGGCCCCAGGTTCATCGCCACGCATTCTCCACGCTCTTATGGCATCGCCCGTCACTCCTCCGGGCAGAGTTTGGTTGAGAAAGCTTGCGACGTAATATTCCCGGATTGCCATCGGCAGCGCTATGTGATGCCCCAGCCGCTGGGAGGTAAACCGCCACCGCAACGCCGAGACGATAATCTGCACCTGCACCAATCCGAGACAGGCGATGATCGCTACCCACGAGATGCGCGACAGAGATTGCTCGAGTGCCGACAGATCAGTCTGGACGATAATAGCGGCAAGCGCGATCAGCGTTATGACCGATATTATTATGCGCAGTGTGTTCAAGCGTTGAGGCCCTTATATTCTCTGCGGTTATTTAGCAGACCTTTGCATAACATAGTGAGGAGCGGATCGAAGTGAGCAGCACAATCAGGGCAGGATGGGATCACATTACCTTGAAAGCGTTGATTGGCGCTCTACTATTCTCTGCAACCGCGTTTGTCGCCTTCACGCTGCCTGACCATCCAGACACCCTAAGTGCAAGCAACTTCGCCCGCCTGCCGCTGGAATGGCCTCTCATCGCTCTTCTGGTGCTGATATCGCGGGGATGGCTCAGACGTACAATTGTCTTTGTCTCCGGCTTCATCGTTTTTCTCGTCTTGTTGTTGAAGGTCGCAGATATCGGCGTCCAGAGCGCCTTTCAGAGACAGTTCAATCCTTATCTCGATTTGAAGATGCTGACCGATGGCTGGAACCTGATTTCCGGTACGATAGGCACTGCAGCAGCCGTTGTCGCTCTGATTTGCGGTGCACTCCTCATCCTTCTGGTGGCAGCCCTGTTTCTCAAGTCGTTGAAGTGGATGACCCAAGCCCCGCAACGCCTGCTGCACCTGCTGGCTGGAACCTTTGCCCTCGTCACGGCTGCATCTGGCTGTCTGCTTTTGCTCGGAGCGCCACAGGTCACGTTCGCAACGCCCGCCTACCTTTCTTCCAGGCTCGACCTTATTGTCCGCTCTGTTGCGGATATGCGGGTCTTTGAAAAGGAACTGGCAAAGGGCATCGGTCCGCAAAACGGGCAAAACCTCTTTCAAGCCGTGAAGGGCAAGGACATCTACGTTATTTTTGTGGAATCCTACGGGCGATCTGCCGTCGAGGATTCGCAATATAAAGACGTAACGTCGCCAAGGCTCGCCGCCATCGAGAAGCAAATCCAAGCGGTCGGTCTCCAGTCTGCCAGCGGCTGGATCACGTCTCCAACAGTGGGCGGGTTAAGCTGGCTGGCGCACGGCACGTTGCTGTCCGGCCTTTGGGTCGATAGTCAGGCCCGTTACGACCGATTGATGATCAGCCGACAACCGAGCCTGAACCGGCTGTTTTCTGAAGCTGGCTGGCACAGTGTGGCAGTCATGCCTGCAATCACGATGGCATGGCCGGAGGCCAACTATTTCGGCTATGACCAGATCCTGGCGGCATCTGACCTCGACTATCGGGGCAAGCCGTTCAACTGGGTCACCATGCCGGATCAGTATACCCTGTCTGCGCTTGATCGGCTGGCGATAAAGCCTGCGCATCAGCGCGGGCAGAACGTCATGGCAGAAATTGCCCTCATTTCCAGCCACGCGCCTTGGACACCAGTGCCCAGACTCATTGATTGGAACGAGGTGGGCGATGGCTCAGCTTTCGACGAGCAGGCAACCAGCGGCGATCCTCCCTCCGTAGTCTGGGCCAATCCCGATCGTGTGAGACGGCAATATATCCAGACCATCGATTATTCCCTTGCAACCCTTGGAGATTTCATGGCGCGGCAGGGACGGGGCGCCATCTATATCATCCTTGGAGATCACCAGCCCGCATCCATCATTACCGGCCCCGGCGCATCCAGAGCCGTCCCTGTACATATCGTCGCGGACGACGCGAAGCTTCTGGCCCCGTTTCTGGAGGCTGGCTTCACGGATGGCATGACGGTATCTGGAGCGAGAGGTGAACCGCGAATGGATGAGTTACGCAGCCTACTGCTTGGCGCATTTGGCGGGATGTGAGCTGCGGCCCGTCTCTCAGCCCAGAAAGACTGGCCGGCGTTCAAAACAAAAGCCCCGGAACGTCTTGTCCCGGGGCTTGGTTTTTCATGATTCAGCAATCAAACGGCTTCGTGCATCTTATAGTCGGTATTGGCAGGTTCTTCCTTGTGCTGGATCAGCGGGCGGTTGCCGGAGAGTTTTCGGACCAGGACGTAGAAGACCGGTGTCATGAAGATGCCGAAGATCGTGACGCCGATCATGCCGGAGAACACGGCGACACCCATGGCCGAGCGCATTTCCGCACCAGCACCGGTGGAGATGACCAGCGGCACCACGCCCATGATGAAGGCGAGTGACGTCATCAGGATCGGGCGCAGGCGAAGGCGGCTTGCTTCGATGGCTGCGGCAACCGGCGAGCGGCCTTCGAACTCCAGTTCCCGGGCGAATTCCACGATCAGGATCGCGTTTTTCGCCGATAGTCCTACAAGGACGATGAGGCCGATCTGGGTGAAGATGTTGTTGTCACCTCCTGTCAACCAGACGCCCGTCATGGCCGCCAGCACGCCCATGGGCACGATCATGATGATGGCGAGCGGCAATGTGAGGCTTTCATACTGCGCGGCAAGCACCAGATAGACCAGCAGCAGAGCGAGCGGGAAGACGAGGAAACCCGAGCTTCCGGCAAGGATCTGCTGATAGGTCAGATCCGTCCACTCGTAAGCGATACCCGATGGCAAGGTCTCGTTGGCGATGCGTTCTATGGCTGCCTGCGCTTCGCCGGAAGAGAAGCCCGGTGCAGGACCGCCATTGATATCGGCAGAGAGGAAGCCATTGTAGCGGGTGGTCCGCTCAGGTCCTGTTGTTGCATCCACCTTCAGCAGTGCCGAGAGTGGTATCATCTGTCCATTCGACGAGCGAACCTTCAACTGGCCGATATCTTCCGCCTGCGAACGGAACTTCGCGTCAGCCTGTACCCGCACGCTGTAGGTGCGACCAAAGGCATTGAAGTCGTTGACGTAGAGAGAGCCGAGATAGATCTGCAGCGTCTCGAAAACATCGGTGACGGAAACGCCGAGTTGCTCGGCCTTGGCGCGGTCCAGATCCGCATAAAGCTGCGGCACGTTGATCTGGAAGCTGGAGAACAGACCGGCCAGTTCAGGCGTCTGATAGGCTTTCGCAAGGAAGGCCTTGGTCACCTCGTCCAGCTGCTGGTATCCGAAGCCCGCCCGGTCTTCGATCTGCAGCTTGAAACCGCCCGTTGTGCCAAGACCGTTAACCGGCGGTGGCGGGAACATGGCGATGAAAGCATCCTGAACGGCGCCGAATTTCTGGTTCAGTGCCATGGCAATGGCGCCGCCCGATAGTTCCGGTGTCGTGCGCTCCTCGAACGGGCTCAAGGCCACGAAGACGACGCCCGCATTGGAGCTGTTGGTGAAGCCGTTAATGGATAGGCCAGGAAACGCAATCGCATGTTCGACACCAGGCTGCTGCATGGCGATGTCGCTCATGCGCTTGATGACATCTTCCGTGCGATCAAGACTTGCGGCATCCGGCAGCTGGGCAAAGCCGATCAGATACTGCTTGTCCTGCGCGGGCACGAAGCCGCCGGGAACGGCATTGAACATGCCATAGGTCGCGCCAGCGAGAACCACATAGACCAGCATCACGATGCTCTTGCGATTGAGCAAGCCGCCGACGCTCCTGCCGTAACCATTCGAGGCCGCACCAAAGGCACGGTTGAAGCCACGGAAGAAGCCGCCAAGCACCTTGTCCATCCCACGGGTCAGCCAGTCCTTAGGCGCATGGTGATCCTTGAGAAGCAAGGCAGCCAGCGCTGGAGACAGCGTCAAAGAATTGATGGCCGAGATGACGGTCGAAATCGCAATCGTCAAGGCGAACTGGCGGTAGAACTGGCCCGACAGACCCGAGATGAAGGCAAGCGGCACGAAGACGGCGACCAGCACCAGCGCGATGGCGATGATGGGGCCGGAGACTTCCTTCATGGCGCGGTAGGTCGCATCGCGGGGAGACAGGCCGTTCTCGATATTGCGCTCGACGTTTTCCACCACCACGATGGCGTCGTCCACCACGATGCCGATGGCAAGCACCAGACCGAAGAGGCTGAGTGCATTGATCGAGAAGCCGAAGACATACATCACCGCGAATGTGCCGATGATGGATACGGGGACGGCAATGAGCGGGATGATCGAGGCGCGCCATGTCTGGAGGAACAGGATGACGACGATGACGACAAGCGCGATGGCTTCCAGCAGGGTGTCGATGACCTTGTCGATGGAGGCGCGGACGAATTGCGTCGTATCGTAGACGATCTCGTATTTCACGCCGTTTGGCATGGCCTTCTGCAGATCCTGCATGGTCGCCGAAACCTGATCCGAGATGGTAATCGCGTTGGAGCCGGGCGCCTGGAAGACGGGAATGGCCACGGCAGATTCGCCATCCAGCAGCGAGCGCAGCGCGTAATCGGCTGCACCCAGTTCTACGCGGGCAACGTCACGAAGGCGGGTAATTTCACCATTCGCACCGCTTTTGACGATGATGTTACCAAATTCCTCCGGTGTCGAAAGGCGTCCTTGAGCGTTGACGTTCAGCTGAAGATCAACGCCGTTAAGGCTTGGCGAGGCACCGATCGTGCCGGCCGCGGCCTGCACGTTCTGCTCGCGGATGGCGTTGCTGATGTCGCTGGCGGCAAGATTATGCTCAGCCGCCTTTTGCGGATCGATCCACACGCGCATGGAATAGTCGCCGGCACCGAAAATCTGCACCTGGCCAACACCTTCGATGCGCGCCAGACGGTCCTTGATGTTGAGGACGGCGTAGTTGCGCAGATAGGTCAGGTCATACTGATTGCCGGGTGACACCAGATGCACGACCATCATCAGGTCGGGCGAGCTTTTGACGGTCGAGACGCCAAGGCTTCTGACTTCGGCGGGCAGGCGAGGTTCTGCCTGCGAAACACGGTTCTGGACCAGCTGTTGCGCCTTGTCCGGGTCCGTGCCCAGCTTGAAGGTGACGGTCAGCGTCATGACGCCGTCCGAAGTCGCCTGGCTGGACATGTAGAGCATGTCTTCTACGCCGTTGATCTGCTCTTCAAGCGGTGTTGCAACCGTTTCAGCAATGACCTTCGGGTTGGCGCCAGGGTAGGTGGCGCGCACGACGATGGAAGGTGGCACGACTTCCGGATATTCGGAAATCGGAAGCGCGCGCATGCCGATAAGGCCAGCGACCACGATAAGGACCGATAGGACGCCGGCAAAGACCGGCCGGTCTACGAAAAATCTGGAGATGTTCATGATTTAGCCCTCTCCGGGTGAAAATCTGGACGCGAAGGACCGCTCCGGCGGCAATTGCCACCGGCAGGTCTTCGTTTCCTGTTCTGATCAATGGGGACGGCGGACCCCTTGGGAGCAGGCCCGCCGGAATGTTATTGCGAGGCTGCGACCTTGTCTTCGGTCTGCGGAGCGACAACGGCACCGGGGCGAATACGCTGCAAACCGTTGACGACAATCTTGTCGCCTGCGGCAAGGCCGCTTTCCACCACACGCAGGCCATCTGCGGCTGCGCCGGGCTTTATCTGGCGGTAGTTAACCTTATTCTCGCCATCCACCACGAAGACGAACTTCTTGTCCTGATCGGTGCCGATGGCGCGGTCGGTGATGACGATGCGGTTTTCCGACTTCGGCTCACCCAGGCGCACCCGCACGAACTGGCCGGGGATCAGGCGTCCATCCGTGTTGGCAAAGACGGCGCGCACCCCGATGGTGCCGCTTGCACCATCGACCTGATTGTCGATGAGATGAAGCGTGCCTTTGATGGGCGTGCCCTCATCGGCAAGCGTGCCGACTTCGACCGGGATTTGCTCCAAGGCCTGAAGCGCGCCATCGGATACGGGCAATTGCGACAGCGCCTTGGTAACCATCTCTTCGCTGGCGTTGAAGCTGGCATAGATCGGGTCGACCGATACCAGTGTCGTAAGCGCTGGCGAGGCAGATCCGGCGGCAACCAGATTGCCGACGGTAATATCCAGCTTGCCAACGCGTCCGGAGACTGGTGCGCGAAGCTGTGTATAGCTGAGATCGAGCTGCGCCGTGGTCAATGCGGCACGGGCGGCCCGCAACTGTGCTTCGGCATCCGCAACATTGCTCTGGCGCTGGTCGAGATCGCTTTGCGAGATGGTGCGGTTGTCCGAGAGGCGGCGACCGCGCTCAAGCTCGGTTGTGGCGAGCCCAACCTTGGCCTGTGCAGAGGCAACCTGTGCTTCCGCACCGGCAACCGCTGCCTGATACGGTGCGGGATCGATTGTAAAGAGGAGATCACCGGCCTTGACCAATGCGCCTTCACGGAAATGGACTGCCTGGATTTGGCCCGCGACACGGGAGCGGATCTGGACGCGTTCTACCGCTTCGAGACGGCCTGAAAACTGCTCCCAATGCGTGATGTCACGGCTTTCAACGGTGGCGACGGTTACAGGAATCGCCGGCGTTTCTGCAGGAGCGGATGCTGCCACGGCACCCGTAGTCATGGGAAGATCGAATAGAAATGCCGCTGCTGCAACGGACACGGCAAGGCCGATGCCGGCACCCGCAAGGGCACGGCGCTTGTTCTTGAGCGTCATGGGATACTCCTTGGCCTCATCAGAAGCCGATCAGTTGGTGTAATGAATGCTAATGCTTCAGGTCTTGAACGAAATCCGCAAACTCGGCGCAGACAGCAGAAAGCCATGTGCCACCTTCACCGCGATAAAGCCCCGTCCAGCCGGAACCGGCAGGGAAAACATGCTGCCGAACGCGTATTCCTGCATCACTCAGGCGACCGGCGTAATTGACGGTCTCGTCATGCAGAGGATCGTCCTCGGCTGTAAAAATCAATGCCGGTGCCACCCGGTCGAGCCGCGTACACTGGCAGGGGGCGGCATAGGGATGTGCCACTCCGCAGGCCTTTGCCAGATACCGGCTCCAGCCCTCAGCCCAGCGCTGCCGCATACCGATCTTGTCGGCATCCCGAAAGGACATGGACGCCATCAGCGGATCGATCATCGGTGAGAGCAAAATCTGCCCTGCCAATTTTCCCGGCATCCTGTCTCGCGCCTTTAGCGCCAGACCGGCTGCCACATTGCCGCCTGCCTCTTCACCCGCAACGAACAGCAGCGATTTTGCGCTGCCATATTGCTTGCGGCTGTTGCTCAGGCAATTCAGGGCCTCGAACGCACAATCGATGACAGCTGGAAACTCGTTGCACGAGCTTGTGCTGTAATCCGCTTCGATGACGACTGCACCCTTGTCGGCAAGTGCTCGTGCAACCGGAAGCTCCGGACAGCGAGCGCCTTGCTCCAGAAAAGAACCGCCACGAAGATAAAGCACGAGCGGCGGCGTCCGGTTTTCACCTTCACCCTTGTAGATACGAACGGACAAGGGTGGCTGTGTTGCCCCGCTGCTCTCGATCGTCTGCCACTGCGTGTTCATTTCGTTTCCTTCGCGACCCGTTTGCAACGGGTCTTGCAGCAATTTCTGAATTAGATATTATTGTTCGAGATAAATTGCACAAGCGGGCAAAATTGAAAACACTATTCCAAATTCACGGACAATCGAACGAAAAGGCCAACAATGGATCAGTTAGCGGCGATGCGTGTGTTTGCACGGGTGGTGGAAACAGGGAATTTCACCCGGGCTGCCAACGCTCTCAACATTCCAAAGACCACGGTCACCAACATGGTGCAGGGGCTTGAAGCGCATCTGCGGACCACGCTTCTGAACCGGACAACGCGCCGGGTTATGGTCACAACGGACGGTGCGCTTTATTACGAACGCGCGACCCAGATCCTGTCGGAAATCGATGAACTGGACAGCAGCCTTTCCAACGCCAACGTCCAGCCATCGGGCCGCCTTCGTGTGGAAATGGCTGGTGTCTTTGCCGACGAGATCATCATTCCAAACCTTTGCGATTTTCACGAGCGCTTCCCTCTGATTCGGCTCGATATCGGCGTCGGAGACCGGCTGGTCGATTATATCGCAGAAAACGTCGATTGCGCCTTGCGGGTAGGGACCCTGCGCGACCAGTCGCTCATTGCCCGCAAAGTATCGGAACTCGATTTCATCACCTGCGCATCACCCGGTTACATCGAACGTTTCGGCATACCCCAGCAGCCGGAAGACCTTGAGATCGATCACTACTGCGTTGGATATCTCAATGCCAGCGCAGGACAAGTCATGAGCATGGCCTTCGATAATGGTATTCGCTCAACGGAGATCACCCCCCGCTACATCGTCTCCGCCAACGACGCCCGTACTTATCAAAACGCAATTCTCGCTGGGATGGGTGTCGGGCAACTGGTGCCGTTCTCCATCAGGAAGGAGATAAAGGAGGGCAAACTGGTCCAAATCCTTCCCGAGTGGAAAAGCGAGGCCATGCCCATCTATATCGTCTATCCGCAGACGCGACACGTGACGAACAAGGTTCGCGTTTTCGTGGACTGGGTGGCAAAGCTGCTGAACAGAAGTGCGCTGGGGTCTTTGTAATCCGGCCGGGCTTCCTGGAGGCAGCAGATGTGCTCCAAGCTCATACATCAGGACAAGATCGACTTGTCCTGATGAGGGTCACTTGCTTCAAGCCAAGCCGTCAACTGCGGGGTTGAACGAGCGCCAGCGCGACGGTCGCGGCCGCGAGGATGGCAGTCAGGGTCAGCGGCCCTGCGGCACCGTATGTATCCACGACATAACCACCGACAACCGCCCCGATGCTGATTGCGACCTGGAAGGAAACAACCATCAGGCTGCCTGCCGCCTCGAGATCATCAGGTGCGCTGCGGGACAGGTTGGTTGGTAGCACCACTGGCGCCATGCCGAAGGCGAAGCCCCAGAGCGCGACCAAAGTGAACGCGACAGCAGCATAAGCACCGCTAATGACCAGAGTGATTGCCGCCAACGCCATCAGTGCAGCGGTGACCACGAGCGCCATGCTGATACTGGCATCTGCCATCCTGCCACCAGCGACGTTGCCGACAACGGAGGCGATGCCGAAACCGAGCAGGGCGAGGGCGATTGATTGCGTATCGAGCAACGTCACCTGCTCGAGGAATGGTCGTACATAGATCGAGCCAGCGAAATGTCCGGTCATAAGCAAAAGGATGGCTAACATGCCCAACTGAACGCCGCGTCGCCGCGTCAGCTTGAGCACGTCGATCAGGCTGTTGCTTGTGCTGGCAGGCAGGGATGGCAGGCTCACCGCCTGCATCACCATGGCAATGACGGCAAGTCCGGCAGTTAACCCCATCGCCGTTCGCCAACCCAGCCAGTCGCTGATCAGGGCTCCCATGGAAGGCGCAGCTATGGTGGCCAAGGAAACGCCGAGGGTGACGATCGCCATGCCGCGGCCCGTTGCATTGGTGCCCACCAGTCTTGCAACGACGGCAACCGAAAGCGCCCAGAAGCCACTCAGTGCAATGCCCAATCCGGCTCGACCTACCAACAACAACCAGAATTCGCTCGCCGTAGCGGCAAGGATGTTAGATCCGACTGCGAGTGCGGTAAGAGCAACCAAAACTGTCTTGCGGTTCAATCTACCGATCAGGACATTGCTGAATAGCGCCGTAATCGCGCCAACGGAGGCCGTGGCCGTGACGACCTGCCCGGCTGTCCCTTCGCTGATGCCCAGGTCGCGCGCCATCGGCGTCAAGAGTCCGGCTGGCAGAAACTCGGCCGACACCAGAGCAAAGCTGGTAGCGGCCATGGAAAGGACGGCAAGCCAGGTCGCTGCCGTCCATGTGCTTTGTTCTTCTGTTTCTAAATCGGTGATTGGTTTGTCGAGCTGCAAAGTCGTGTCCGTCATTTCGGTGTCTCCTAAACTAAGGACATCTATAGACGGAGTTTTCAGGATGATCTGTGCCTTAAAATCCTAAATTCATATCCGTTCGTCCGGAATTTGTGCGGCGCACAGTGCCCGGAGAGATGTTTGTTACACGTTTGAACGCCCGCGCAAATGACGCTTCCGATTCGTATCCGAAGCGTGTGGCGACTTCAGCTACGGATACCCCTTTTCGAGACAGGAGTTCTCTTGCAAGCTCCATACGCAGACGGGCGAGGTAACGGGCCGGGCCCTCGCCGAGTACAGAACTAAACCGCTCGGCAAAGATGGAGCGTGATTGGCCTGCTACAATGGCAAGGTTTTCCAGCGTCCAATGGTGGCCAGGCTGGCGGTGGATGGCGGCCAGCACGCGTCCGATATGAGGATCGCGTATTGCAGCCAGCCAGCCGGTGGTTGATGCCCCACTGCAATTGACCCAGCAGCGAATAAGCCGGGCAGCCAGCAGGTCGGCCATGCGCGAAAGAACCGTCGCGCTTCCCATCTGTGGCTGTGAGGCCTCGACAGACATGGCAGCCAGCAAGGGTCCTATAAGCGGGTCGTTACCGGCCACATCACAGCCCCGGATGATGGGTGGCATCAAAGAAATCAGAGGATGAAGCGCGTGCTCGCCCAAGGCCATGGATCCGCAGAACAGGGTTGCGGTGGCACCCGTTCCCTCTCGGACGACTTCGCAGACGCTGCTTTCAAGCTTCGTTACCTGGCATGATTTACGGCAATCGCCCTCTACATCCGGTGCGCTTGCCAGGCGGTGAGCAACACCCTGTGGCAAGAGGACCAGATCGCCATCACTCAGCGCCTGCCAACCCTGCGCTTCCGTATGAATCCAGCATGGGCCCTGGCTGACGAAGTGAAAGCGCAACAACGGTTGTTCGGGAAAGGCAATGCTCCACGGATGCCGCAACTCGCAACGTCCATAGTTGACACCGCTCAAGCGAAAGTCCCGCAGGACCTCGCTCAGGGCGTCCATGGGCAAATCTGGAGACGGTAACTTCTCGGGTGAATGGTCAAGCATGGACATGATTTATATGCAGATCATCTCATTTTCAATGCTGATCTTCGCAAATCAGCGCTAGCAGTATGTCTGGCTATTGGTCCTTCAGTGTGAAGCCGCATGTGTGTGCTCCCTCGGACAATGGCTGGTGGCCAAAATACGAGACCGTCTTGATAAAATCCTAATATGTGTTAATCGGTAAGATGTCAGACCAATTTATCGTCTGCACGGTCGGGGTTTTTGGATGGACAAGCCAATAGACAGTCACCTGATGACGCCGCTGCCTGCGGTCGACAGAGTGCGCCAGGTCGAGGCTGCGCTCGCGGAATTCGTCAACAGGGCCGGGCTGAAGGCCGGAAGTCGCCTGCCTGCAGAGCGTGAACTTATGACAGCGCTGGGTGTCGGGCGCTCCACCATCCGAGAGGTCATCCGCAAGTTTCAGGCGCTTGGCGTTATCGATAGCCGCAAGGGTAGCGGCAACTACCTTCTCAAGCCGATTTCCAGCGCAACCGTTCACATGCCGATTTCCATTGAGGCGGAAAGCCTGCGCGATGCTTTGCTGATGACGCTGGAGGTTCGACGCGGAATAGAGGTCGAGGCATCCATGGCCGCTGCGCGCCGCAGAACGGAAGAGGATATCGAGACCATGCGCCTGCGGCTTGAGGAAATGGAATGTGTCCATCTTGCCGAGGGTACGTCCGGCAAGGCCGATCTCGCGTTTCACCTTTCCATTTATGACGCCACCCACAATTCGCTGTTCAAGCAGCTTCTGGAGCAGATGCGTGAGGGCTTCGAGCGGTTCTGGTTGAAACCGTTCGACAGGCCGGATTTCGCGGCGCGCTCCTTTCCATTCCACCGCACGCTGTTCAACGCCATTGTCGCTTCGGACGCGGTCTCTGCACGCGAAGAAACGCTGAAAATCCTCGCCATCGTCGAGGAAGATATCAAGGACATGTCCAAATGAGCCAAGGCAATGATCTCTACGATCCCGCATCTCTCATCGTTGCCCATGATGAAACGCATGCCTTTGAGGCTGTGGTGCCGCCCATCGTCCAGACCTCGCTTTTCACCTTCTCAAGCTATGACGAAATGGTCGCCACTTATCGTGGAGAGAGAAATCGCCCCGTCTATACGCGTGGACTGAACCCGACGGTTCGGATGTTTGAGGAAATGCTGGCCAAGCTTGAGGGTGCGGAGGATGCGCTTGGCTTTGCCAGTGGCATGGCGGCGATTTCGTCCACCGTTCTGTCTTTCGTTTCACCGGGAGACCGTATCGTTGCCGTGCGCCATGTCTATCCGGATGCCTTCCGTCTTTTCGGCACCTTGATGAAGCGCATGAATATCGGCGTGACCTATGTCGATGGTCGTGATGAGGCTGCCGTCGAAAAGGCGATGCCGGGCGCAAAGCTTTTTTACATGGAAAGCCCCACGAGCTGGGTCATGGAAGCGCATGATGTCGGCGCGCTTGCTGCGATTGCGCGCCGTCACGGAGCGGTTTCGGTTATCGATAATTCCTGGGCGAGCCCGATCTTTCAAAAGCCGCTGTCGCTTGGCGTCGATCTGGTCGTGCATTCGGCCTCAAAATATCTCGGCGGCCACAGCGATGTGGTGTCCGGCATCGTTGCGGGCTCGAAAGCGATGATCGATACCATCCGTGCCGAAGCCTATCCCTATCTGGGCGGCAAGATGTCTCCGTTTGATGCCTGGCTTTTGATCCGCGGATTGCGCACGCTGCCCATTCGCATGCGGGCGCATCAGGAATCGGCGCTGGCAATCGCCTCACGTCTGCAGGCGCTCGATGTCGTCGAGACGGTTTGCCATCCGGGTCTGGCGAACCGCCTGCCGCCGGGCCTGAATGGCACATCGGGCCTGTTTTCATTCATTTTCCGCGAGGGCGTTGATGTCAGGGCCTTTGCCGACCGTCTTCAACTTTTCAAACTTGGTGTTTCCTGGGGAGGACATGAAAGCCTGATCGTCCCTGGCGAAGTGGTGCTCGAACAGAAGGCGCAGCCGAATTCGGCGCATACGTTCGGTATCAGCCCGCGCTCCGTGCGCCTGCATGTCGGTCTTGAGGGTACAGAAGCGCTCTGGAACGATCTTGATACTGCGATCATGGAGGCATCTGCCGCCGCCTGACGCATTGACCAACGACGACAAAAAAATGGGAGAACGCAATGAAAAAACTGGTAGCAGCAACACTTTTCACCGCCCTGATGGCCGGAACGGCACTGGCGGACACGACTCTGAAGCTCGTGGAAGTCATCACGAGCCCTGAACGCACCGAGACCCTGAAGGGCCTCGTCTCCAAATTCGAAGCCGCCAATCCCGGCACGAAGGTCGAAATCGTCTCCCTTCCATGGAGCGAAGCATTCCAGAAATTTGCCACCATGGTTTCGGCAGGCGATGTTCCCGATGTCATTGAAATGCCTGATACATGGCTGTCGCTCTATGCCAATAACGGCATGCTTGAAAGCCTCGAGCCCTATCTGGCAAAGTGGGAACACACCGCCGGTTTGAGCGCCCGCACGCTGGAGCTTGGCCGTGACGTCAAGGACACGGCCTACATGCTGCCCTACGGTTTTTACCTGCGCGCCATGTTCTACAACAAGAAGCTGCTTGAGCAGGCAGGTGTGAAGGAACCGCCGAAGACGCTGGAAGACTTCGCCGATGCCTCCAAGAAGGTTGCCGCCATCCCCGGAAAATACGGATATTGCCTGCGCGGCGGTCCGGGCGGTCTGAATGGCTGGGTCATGTTCGGCGCGTCCATGGCCGGCTCCAACGAGTTCTTCACCAAGGACGGACAGTCGACCTTTGACAGCCCCGGCTGGATAAAGGGCCTGACCTATGTCATCGATCTCTACAAGAACGGCTACGCACCGAAGGACAGCGTCAACTGGGGCTTCAATGAGATCGTGGCCGGTTTCTACTCCGGCACATGCGCTTTCCTCGATCAGGACCCGGATGCGCTGATTGCCATTGCCCAGCGCATGAAGGCGGAAGATTTCGGCGTGATGACGATGCCGAAGGGTCCCGATGGCAAGACCTTCCCCACAATCGGCTTTGCGGGCTGGTCGATGATGGCGTCCTCCAAGAGCAAGGACTTGTCCTGGAAGTTGATCGAGACGCTGGAAGGGCCGGAAGGCAACATCGAGTGGAACAAGAAAACCGGTGCGCTTCCCGTTCACACCTCGGCAGAAAAAGATCCGTTCTATGCCAGCGAGCAGTTCAAGGGCTGGTTCGAGGAACTGGCAGACAAGAATGCCGTGCCGACGACCATGCCGACCTATCTCGAGGAATTTGCATTCTTCAAGGACTCGCTCGTCATCAAGTCATCGCAGGAAGCTCTTCTGGGTGACATCACCCCGGAAGAACTTGCCAAGCAGTGGGCTGACTACATGACCAAGGCTCAGCAGAAGTTCCTGCAATCGAAATAAACGAGACAGGCAGCGCGTGACCATCCGCGCTGCCTGATCACCGCTTCGGTTCAGAAACAAACGAGATCAGCGCATGGCGCACTCGTTCGCCGTCTTTCGCTGGGGAGCATTCGATGTCCTATACCCAAACCGCCGGGCCCGTGGCCGCCCGCAAGCCCGCTTTGCAGCGTCTGGCAAGAGCCGCCGAGCCATGGCTTTACAGTGCGCCAGTCCTGGTCCTTATCATCACGGTCATGATGGTGCCGCTGGTTCTGGGCTTGTCCTACGCATTCCGCGACGTTCAACTGCTCAACCCTTTCTCCGGCGGGTTCATCGGCCTCGACCATTTCAGAGAGCTTTCGCAGGATGTTGCCTTCTATCGCGCGCTGAAGAACACGCTCTGGTGGACCGGCGCTTCGGTCTTTCTGCAATTCTTTTTCGGACTTATTCTCGCCCTGCTTCTCGACAAACCTTTTGCGGGCCGTGGCGTGGTGCAGGCGCTCGTCTTCCTGCCATGGGCCGTGCCGACGTTTCTGGCCGGGCTCAACTGGGCATGGCTGTTCAATCCGGTCATCGGTCCGCTGCCGCATTGGATGACGTCGCTGGGGCTGCTCTCTGCGCCCAACAACATTCTCGCGGATCCGCATCTGGCCATGTGGGGTCCGATCATCGCCAATGTCTGGTGGGGCATTCCGTTTTTTGCCATCACGCTGCTGGCCGCCCTTCAGGCCATTCCGCGTGATCTCTACGAGGCCGCATCGATTGATGGCGCAACGCCGCTCCAGCGCTTCACATCCATCACGCTGCCGTTTCTTGCGCCAACCATCGCAATCACGGTTTTGCTGCGGACTGTCTGGATCGCGAATTTCGCCGATCTCATCATCGTCATGACCAATGGCGGGCCTGCCGACCGCACGCAGATCGTTGCAAGCTACATCTTCACGCAGGCCTTCAAGCGGCTCGATTTCGGCTACGCATCCGCCATCGCGCTGGCTCTCTTGGTCCTTCTGCTCGCCTATTCCATGGTCATCGTCATCATGCGCCAGCGCCTTATTGAGAAGGATTGACCTATGACCAGCAGGATTTTCCTGACAATTGCGCATCGTTTCGCACTTCTTCTCTACGTCATCTTTGCGCTCTTCCCGCTGTTCTGGCTCCTCAAGGTGTCGGTCACGCCCAACGATCTTCTTTACAGCGAAGGCGTGCGGATGTGGCCATCGCATGCAACGCTTGATCACTATCGCTACGTCATCGAAAACAGCGCGTTTCCAACCTTCTTCAAGAACAGCGTCATCGTTGCGGGCTCTACGGCTTTTGCGGTCACCATCCTGTCTTCGCTGGCCGGTTATGCGCTGTCGCGTTTCCGTTTTCGCGGCAAATACTGGGTCATCGGACTGATGCTGGTCACACAGATGTTTCCGCTCGTCATGCTGGTGGCGCCCATTTTCAAAATGCTTTCGCCGCTGGGCCTGACGAACAGCCTCACGGGCCTTGTCATCGTCTACACGGCCTTCAACGTGCCCTTTGCGACGTTCCTCATGCAATCCTTCTTTGATGGCATTCCGAAAGACCTTGAGGAAGCTGCGATGATTGATGGCGCCAGCCGGTTCAAGGCGTTCCGGCAGATCATTCTGCCGCTAACGCTGCCGGGCATCGCCGCAACGCTTGGCTTCGTCTTCACCGCAGCTTGGAGCGAGCTGCTCTTTGCCCTGATGCTGATCTCGGGAAACGAAAGCGCCACATTCCCGGTTGGTCTGCTGACCTTCGTCTCGAAATTCTCGGTCGACTTTGGACAGATGATGGCGGCCGGCGTGCTGGCATTGATCCCCGCATGCCTCTTCTTCCTGCTCATTCAACGATACCTCGTGCAGGGCCTGACGGCCGGTGCGGTGAAAGGATAATCCATGGCTTCCATCGAGCTTAATCGCGTCGCTAAATCCTATGGGGATCATCCCGTCCTGCACGGTGTCGATCTTACCATTGCCGATGGCGAATTCGTCGTCCTCGTTGGGCCATCCGGCTGCGGAAAGTCGACGCTTCTGCGCATGATCGCCGGTCTCGAAGAGATCACATCAGGCACCCTCACAATTGATGGGCAACTGGTCAACGACCTCAAGCCGAAGGACCGGGATATCGCCATGGTCTTCCAGTCCTACGCGCTTTACCCTCATATGAGCGTGGCAGACAATATGAGCTACAGCCTACGTCTGCGCAAAAGCCCCAAGGAGGTGATTGCCTCAGCGGTTGCCGCCGCCTCCGGCAAGCTTGGGCTTGACCCCTATCTGGCACGGCGTCCAAAGGCGCTTTCCGGCGGACAGCGCCAGCGCGTCGCCATGGGTCGCGCAATCGTGCGCCAGCCAAAAGCATTCCTTTTCGACGAGCCGCTCTCGAATCTGGATGCGCGCCTGCGCGAGCAGATGCGGGCAGAAATCAAGCGTATGCAGGCAGATTTGCGTGCCACCTCCGTCTATGTAACCCACGATCAGATCGAAGCCATGACGCTCGCATCCCGCATCGTTGCCATGAATGACGGATATGTGCAGCAGATCGGCGCGCCGCTCGATCTTTATGATCGTCCGGCCAACCTGTTCGTTGCAGGCTTTATCGGTTCACCCGGAATGAATTTCCTTGAAGGACGCTGCGTTCAAGGGGCTGAGGCAAGCCAGATGGCTCTGCCGGATGGCAGCATATTGCCGCTTCAGCGGCGCATTGCTGTTAAAGATGGCGAGGCGATAACGCTTGGCATTCGACCCGAGCACGTGATTGTGGCTCCGGACGCACAAGGCATTGAGGCCAAGGTGGACCTTGTCGAGCCGACGGGCCTTGGCATCATCCTGCATCTCGCCGTCCACGGGATGCCCTTCAAGCTGTTTTCGTCAGACAGGGCGCTCTTGCAGCCGGGCAAATCCATCACCGTCGGTCTGCCGCCGGAAAAGCTGCATGTCTTTGACATGAAGGGCGACCGGATCGACTGATTTATCATGAGGTCGAAGCCGCCGGCGTTGCCAACGAAAACACCGTCACGATCGCTAAAGAATGGCGTTTGGCCAACAACAGCCGGCCTAGCCTTGGTCTGCAGTTTTGCTCCCGGAGCCGAGAGGAGACCACCCCGGGTTATCAGATGCCGCAACCAATTGAGGGCCCTCCGTTTAACTTCAACTCTCGCGGAATATTCATTTCTTGTTGAAAACGTGCTTAATATCTCTAGTTGAATCAATTGTTTGCTGCTAGTAATTTGGGTGGACGCATACGGTTTATAATACGTTTCTGTCCAATCAGCCGATTTTAAGTGAACGTCTGTGAGCGCGTGTTTGAGAACAGATGTACGACGAAGTGGGGAGCTTGTGGAGACGTTCGTCATATACGTTATTAATCTCGAGAGGTCTCCAGATCGTTGGAATACTATACTTTCTCAAGCAAATAGTATCGGCGTCAGCATTGAACGTGTTCCCGGTGTTGATGGATGTGCAATACGCAGCGGCGATTGGATAAACGTTGACGAAAAGAAATTTGAACTTAGAAATGGGCGGAAAATACTGCCCGGCGAATATGGGTGTTATAAGGCTCACCTCTCTGTTTTAGAGATGTTTGTCGCAAGTCCTCACTCCGCCGCTATCATTGTCGAAGACGATGTCGATCTGACGGAGAATTTTCTCCCTCGTGTGGCTGCGATCCGCGATCACCTACCATCTGCTGAACTCGTAAAACTTCTGAACCACCGTGCTAAAGGTTTCAGAGAGTCCATCGTCACGGCCTACGGCGATCGGGTCGGTCGCTGTCTTCACGGGCCACAAGGATCCGCCGCTTGTTATTTGGTTACGCGCAGCGGTGCTATCAAGTTGCTCGATCAAATACAGACGATGCGCTATCCTTACGACATTGCGCTTGAGCGTGGCTGGAAGACGGGAGTAGAGGTCTATACGGTAGCCAACAATATTGTAAATCTCTCGAAACATTCGAGTAACAGTCAAATCGCTGACCGCAGCCAGTATCGCGCGGTCAAGATCAGAGGGCTTCGTAAGATGTCGACCCATGTTATCAGGGCGATCGAATATTTGCGCCGCATTTGGTACGCGTTGTGAGCGGTCCATCCTTTTCCAGGCTTTTCGTCCTCAATGCCTTGATGGGTATTTGCTGGCTCGTCATGATGTCGGTCACGTTGGTTGAAAGCGACGCCTACAGATATGCTGCGCTTTCAGTCATTATTATATTCGTGTTTTTTCTTCCGAAGGAAGATAACGCAAACCTTCATGATTGGCTTGCCGTTTTATGTGTTGCCTGCGGTAGTATTGCGCTTTTCCGTTTTCTCTATCAGTTGATCATGACAGGTGAAAAAGGCGCTTCGGAGTGGCTGTATGCCTTTCCTTTGCTCTTTCCTCTTCTGGGTAGGGCGCTATATGGCAGCAGGAGCATTCTGCGAGTTGTGATCGCCTGTTTCTTCTGTATCGCGCTTTTGCTTCTTTTGATATCTACCGACTTTGCTCGAGCGCTCACCGGCGAGCGTATTTTCCCTCTGTTCCATCAAAACCCGATCCACGGTGCCGTTGGCTGCGGCTTTCTCGTCATTGGCGCCTTTTACTGGGCGTCACACAATTATGAGATGGGTAGCACTCGTGCTGTGCGAACCGCCGTGACTTCAATTGCTATGCTCGTCATCGCAATCGCGCTTTTTAATATTTGGGGGTCTAAATCCAAAGGGGTCTGGCTGGCGCTCATACCCACCTTTCTCCTGATCGTGTCCAGCGCATTTCTTTTTCTACGCAGAAAAGAGGTTTTGGTATCACTGGTGGCCGGTGTTTTGCTTCTGGGTTCAGGCGTTTTTCTTGCCCACCAGAATATTCTGGCGGTGGTTGGCCCTACAGCGAAAACAGTTGTTACGCTGTATGATGACTTTGTGGGCGGTCGCTCCGTGTCCAGCTTTTTGGGCGACGCCATTGCATCTCCTGAAACGCCATTCAGTGTCGATGAACGTCTTCAACTGTGGTCGAATGCATCCGAAATCATTGCGGCATCGCCCATTTTTGGAAGCGGTAATCATTGGCTGGCTATCTGGCACACGACGCACTACGCAGGCATCCCTTATACACTCATGCATAATGGCTACCTCGAGGTTCTCGTTCGGCATGGTTTTGTTGGCTTAGCCATTTATGGGCTGATATTTGTAGCAAGCATCTATCGCGTCTTTCGTGCATCAAAACAGGGGCTTCTCAGCAAAAGCGCTTTCTTGTGTTACTTTGTTTGTGCCATCTATTTTGCCTTCACGATTTTAAGCAACTCAAATAACCGGTTAGCGCTGGGCGAATCTTACGTTCTGCTTTTTAGCGCTGTCTGCTTTGCGTGTACAATAAGTATGAAAATGGCGCGCCCTGACGTTGAAAGTACTCCTCAATCCGGAGCTACGGTCGCTGAGGCAAGTATGGACCGCAAAAGGCAGACATACGCGTGATCGAAGATAAATACATACAGCAAATACTTAATTTGCCGCGATCAACGAAGCGCGCCTTGGCACTCGTCGTTGATGCCTCTTTTTGCGTGCTGACGATCTGGCTGGCATTTTGCTTTCGCCTGAATGACTGGGTTGCGCTTTCTGGAATCCAGCTGCTGACCATTCCAGTTTCGCTTGCCATCGCACTCCCCATTTTCATCACTGTGGGCCTATACCGGGCCATATTCAGGTTTATGGGGTGGGCTGCTTTCATCGCCGTTATCAAGGCCGTGGCGATTTATGGTCTAGCCTTTATGGCCATATTCACTGCGGTGAGCTTTCCCGGGATACCGCGTACGGTCGGCATCTTGCAGCCATTATTGTTGTTGATTGCAATAGCCTTGTCACGGTTTACGGCGCGATATTTCTTGTCTGAGGCATACAACCGCATTCTGAAGCAATCCAGTCGGCGTAACGTTCTGATCTACGGAGCTGGATTTGAAGGCAGGCAGTTTGCAAGCATCCTCAATCAAAGCCTGGACTTTCGTCTCTGTGGCTACCTTGATGATGACAAGAACCTTCAGGGCAGCCTCATCGGTGGGGTCAAGGTTTTTAAGCCAGAGCAAATTGTCGATATTTGTGGCGCGCTAGACATCAGCACTGTTCTGCTTGCTCTTCCAAAAGTAGACCGGAAGCGACGCAATGACATCATAGAAGAACTGCGCGGCGCGCGTGTCGCGGTTCGCACTGTGCCCAATGTCAGCGAACTTGCGATTGGAAAAGGCCAGACCGCGGATATGCAGGAGCTGGATGTTGAGGATCTTCTGGGGCGTGAGCCGGTACTGCCAAACCAGGAGTTGCTTGATAGAAACGTCAGGGGCAAGGTGGTGCTTGTCACAGGCGCGGCTGGCTCAATCGGCAGTGAGTTGTGTCGAGGGCTCATAAAATCCGAGCCTTCGATGCTGATCCTGCTCGATCAAAGCGAGTTCGGCCTCTACTCCCTGGAAGCCGAGCTTCTGAAACACGGTGATAGCTGCCCGCAAATTATTCCTCTGCTCGCCGATGTGTGCGACGAGACCCGTATCTCGAAGATCATGCAGACATGGAAGCCCGCGACAATCTATCATGCTGCCGCATATAAGCACGTTCCTCTGGTGGAGCAGAATCCGGTAGAGGGGGTCAAGACAAACGTCTTTGGGACTTTGACCGTTGCAAAGGCGGCCATTGATGCGGGGGCATCGAATTTCATACTTGTCAGCACTGACAAGGCCGTCCGGCCTACGAATGTGATGGGCGCGACCAAACGGCTGGCGGAAATGTGTCTGCAGGCCCTGGCTGCTGATGGTTCGCAGACGGTTTTATCGATGGTGCGATTTGGCAATGTTCTCGGCTCATCCGGTTCCGTCGTTCCTTTGTTTCGAAGGCAAATCCATGAAGGCGGCCCCATCACGCTGACCCATCAGGATATAACCCGTTTCTTCATGACCATTTCCGAGGCCACGCAGCTTGTCGTTCAGGCGGGCGCAATGGGCACGGGCGGAGATGTGTTCGTGTTGGACATGGGCGAACCTATCAAGATCATGGATCTGGCGCGTCGCATGGTCGAGCTTTCCGGCCACACCGTTCAGGATGAGCGCCACCCCGATGGCGATATCCGTATCGTCATGACAGGCCTGCGCCCGGGTGAGAAACTTTACGAGGAGATGCTCATTGGCAATAATCCCGAACCGACTGAGCACCTTAAAGTCATGCGGGCGCAGGAAAAACTGCTCGCATGGCCGGAGCTGAAGCCCAAGCTGGACACTCTTGTCACCACGGTTGCTGGCGGTGATGCGGCAGCGGTAAAGCTGCTTCTTTCCGAGCTTGTGGAAGACTACACACCGTTTGACAAGATCGTAGACCACGTGTTTGTGCAGGATGGGCAAAGAAACTGTGACGTTTCCAAGACACCCACATAAGCCGAAACTCAGGAGGCGAAGATGTTTCTTGTGACCGGCGCCACGGGCTTTGTTGGTAGATCTCTGGTGCAGATGCTTCGCGAGCGGAATTTGCCATTTGCTGCGACCAGCCGGAAGCCTGGCGGTGACCATATTGCTGTCGGCAATATAGACGGTTCGACAGACTGGCGCAGCGCTCTTGCGGGAGCAGACACCGTCCTTCATCTGGCCGCCCACAATCAGAACGTCATCGATGGCACCACCGCCGAAGGTGAGACGATGAGGGTTGTGAATGTCGATGGCACGGCACGCCTCGCTGAACAATCAGCGGCAGCGGGCGTGAAGCGTTTTGTGTTCGTCAGCACCATCAAGGTGAACGGTGAACGCTCGCAGACGGGCAAACCCTTTACCGCGCAAAGCCTGCCAGCGCCGGAAACGGATTACGGCAGGTCCAAACTGGAAGCGGAAAATCGTATCAGGGAGATCGGTCGGGCTACCGGCATGGAGATTGTCATCATTCGCCCTCCCTTGGTCTATGGCAAGGGTGCGCGGGGAAGCTTCAATGCTCTGGTCAAACTTGTCAAAAGCGGCGCCCCACTTCCGTTTGGCGCACTAGACAATCGAAGATCCGTCATCCATGTCGACAATCTGGCCGATCTTATCGTCACTGCCGCGCTGAAACCCTCAGCTGCCGGACACGTCCTGATGGCCTCAGACGGTGCCGCACTTTCAACAGCGGATTTAATCCGCAAGATCGCTGCGGCAAGCGGACGCCGCGCGATGTTGTTTCCGGTGCCACCTTCATTCCTGCGAGCGGCGGGAGCAGTGACAGGAAAACGCGATGTCGTCGGCCGGCTCGTGTATAGCCTGGAGGCAGACTGTTCTGAAACCAAACGAATATTAGGCTGGACTCCCCCATTATCGACTGACGATGGGCTACGCCGCTCGGTCTAGATTGCTTCTCGATCCAGACAGACATTGCTCCAACCCAAGGCGAACAGGTGCCCGATCGCATGAAGAACTTCACCAAACGGCTGTTTGATATCGTGGCCTCCGCAGCCGGACTCATCCTGTTTTCGCCGGTGTTCATTGTCCTGATCATTCTCATTCGCCGGGATTCCTCAGGCGGGGCGTTTTTCCTGCAAGAGCGCGTAGGTCGCAACGAGCGCGTGTTTACCTGCATAAAATTCCGCACCATGGCGGTTGGAACACCACACGTCGGCTCGCATGATGCGCAGCAGTCGTGGATTACCCCGCTGGGTAAGAAATTGAGGTCCAGTAAGCTGGACGAAATACCCCAGCTCATCAATGTGTTGAGGGGGGATATGAGTCTCGTCGGCCCAAGACCATGTTTGCCTAATCAAGCGGACGTCATCGCGGCGCGTCGGCAGCGGAATGTCTTTGCCGTCAGGCCGGGTGTAACGGGGCTTGCCCAAATCAGGCAGATCGATATGTCCACCCCCGCGCAGTTAGCCGAGGCCGATGCGACATATATCGAAGAACAAGGGCTCCTCAGCGATTTGGCGATTATCCTTTCGACGGTATCTGGTGGTGGCAAAGGCGATAGAGCGACACGATAATTGCGATGAGTGACCGAAACAGACAGGCCTCCCTTTCGGTCAAGGAAATCGTCGATGTCTCATGCATAACAGGGCCTTGCCATGGTATTGACGTGCGGCTCCGTCGCTTTAGAAAGCGCAACAGCGGATAATTTGAGGTCTTGAAAATGCGCATTCTTCACGTCTTTAAGACCTATTATCCAGATTCATTCGGCGGTGTTGAGCGAACGATTCACGCCATAGCGAAAGGCGCCCTGGCGCATGGCATCCAGTCAGACGTGCTCTCCCTCAGCCATGATCCGGTAGGGAATACCGTCAAGTTCGATGGCCATATGGCCTACAAGGCTCGTCTTACATTTGAGTTTGCGTCAACCGGTTTTTCGCGCGATGCATTTTCGAAGTTCAAGGCGTTGAGCGCCAAGGCAGATATCGTCCATTATCACTTTCCTTGGCCGTTTATGGATCTGCTGCACCTGCTGCATCCACCGGGTAAGCCTACGATCGTCACCTACCATTCTGATATCGTAAAGCAAAAGCTCCTGTTGCAGCTGTACAAGCCGCTAATGCACCGGTTTCTGTCGAGCGTCACCCGTATTGTGGCGACATCGCCAAATTATCTGGAAAGCAGCGAAGTGCTGCAACGTTACCGAGGTAAGACGGAAATCATACCGATTGGCCTGGATGAAGCGGATTACCCACGCGCACCCACAGCCCTGAAGGACGGTTGGAAGATGCGCTTCCCAAAGCCGTTCTTTCTGTTTGTCGGCGTGCTGCGATACTACAAGGGTCTGCATACGCTGATCAAAGCGGCAAAGCACGTCAATGCTGATATTCTCATTGCTGGCGAAGGACCTATGGAGCGCGAGTTGAAAGCGCAGGTTTCAGAGGCCGGCCTAAGCAACGTGCACTTTCTCGGTTCCATCACTGACCTTGACAAGGCGGCGCTGCTGGAACTGTGCACCGCCTTTGTCTTTCCGTCACACCTCAGGTCTGAAGCCTATGGGCTTTCGCTGGTGGAAGCGGCAATGTTTGGCAAACCGATGATATCCTGCGAGATCGGCACGGGAACAAGCTTCGTAAACAAGCATGGCGAGACAGGCCTCGTTGTGCCGCCAGAAGATGCCTCGGCGATGATGAGCGCGATGAATGCGTATGTCGATGGTAGCGCTGATAGGGTCGATCACGGAGCCAAGGCTGCGGCGCGATACCAGGCAGAAATGCGCGCCGAAACAATGGTCGAGCGTTATTGTCGGTCCTATCAGAACCTTTAGTTTGCGCGCATGGCATATTGAGCGGAACGGGATGCTGCCGCCCATAGCGTTCGAGAAGCAGCAGAAAATCGAACCCGAAGACGGCTGCGAAACTCCGGGCCATTCAGGCCCATGTTCCGGCAGCACCGCCGCCGCGGCCATTTTTCCGGCCTGAGCACGGCTTCCCAGCCCGGTGTGACCAAACCACCCGCAGCAGAGCCGGTTTGTGCCGCACCACCCAACACCGCGAAACGGCCCTTCCCGAAACCGGGATTGTTCTGCTAAGGCAGACAGGCGGTTGGGGCAGGTGAGCGTTTGCCCTGCCACCTTTCGGGAGTTGCAAGGATTGTGAAATGGACATCGAGCGTCTGAGCCATTTGCCCGAAAAGAAGCGCCGCGAATTGCAGCGCATCGCGCAAATCCTGTTTGATGAATTTGACGAGTCCCTGAAAACCAAGCTCTCGGAAAAAGCCAAACGCGGACGCATCTTGAAGCTCATGCTCTTCGGCTCTTACGCACGCGGCAACTGGGTGGAAGATAGAAAGAGCGGCTACCTCTCGGATTATGACCTGCTCATCGTCGTCAATTATGAGCAGTTTGCCGAAAAATATGATGCCTGGGAAAAAGCCGCCGCACGCTTCGCGCAGGAGTTTGAAATCGCCGGACACCTCTCCGCGCCGGTCAATTTCATCGTGCATTCGTATCAAGAGGTAAATTCGCTGCTGGCAAGGGGCTGGCCGTTCTTCGTGGATATCGCCCGCGATGGCATCCCGCTCTACGAAGCCCCCGGCATCAGCTGGCCTCGCCGAAAAATCTGGCGCCGGAGGAAGCGCGAGCCGAGGCGCAGAAACATTTCGACCACTGGTTTCCGAGCGCTACTTACTGCGTGAAACAGGCGGAATACGCTCTTCAAGACCAGCAACACACTCATGCGGCTTTCCAACTGCACCAATCTGCTGAACGATTTTATCACTGCGTGCTGAACGTGGTTTCGCTCTACAGCCCAAAGTCCCACAAACTCACATTCCTGCGCTCACAGGCAGAGCAAATTGCCCCAGAACTCAGCACCGTCTGGCCGGACGACACCAAATTCGCCAAACGCTGCTTCAGCCGCCTGGATCGCGCCTATGTCGATGCTCGCTATTCCCCGGCGTATGAAATCGACGGCGAGGAGTTGGCTTGGCTGACGGAGCGGGTGAAGCTGTTGCAGGATGGGGTGAAGGGTGTTTGTGAGCGGGCGTTGAAGGCTGTGGTTTAAGAGGGGCTCCTGTCCAAAACTGAAATATGCCTCATAATTAATCAATTTGTCAGTCATTCGTTGATAAAATGCCAAATCGTATAGATGCGTTAAGGTCCAGGGCCCTTCTGCCTCCAGTTGGAAAAGCTAATGAAATTATCCTCAGTGAGTCTCAGAAATTTCCGAGGTGTGAACAAACTCGATTTAGAGCTTGATCCTCAGATTACGGTCATTGTTGGCAGAAACGGGGTAGGAAAGTCGTCCATTCTTGATGCCCTTGCTATCCTTTTGGGTAGAATTCAGGCTGTTTGGGAAAACGATAAGACTAAGTATAGTTTTGAAGCTGCGGTGTTGAAGAGAAGCGATGTAAAATTTGGAAGTGACGACTATGAACTCTCTCTAAACGTATTGCTTGAGGATGCGATAGGTGAGGATTTTCCGATCAATCTGGATTTGAATTATAGCGACGGGCACTTTCTTCGGAAGAGCTCTGCGTATGAGGATATTCGGAAGCTTGTATTTGATAATACTCTCTTGGCCGACAGAGACCGTCTTATAGTCTATTACCGACAGGATCGTGGTTTCGATGAGAGGGCCCCTGCATCTGGCAGGATTGAAGGGCCATCGTCGTTGTTTGGTTCCCTGAGAGCTATCTCGCAGCTGGAAAGATGGCTCGATCAGAGAGACGCGGAGGAAGCGCGCCGGGTTCGGGATACCGACCCTTCATATCGAGATCCACAGCTTCAAGCAGTCAGAGCACTGATCAGTGAAGTCGATGGCTTCGAGGGAATAGGGTTCTCGTCGTTGAGTGACATCACCGGCATCTATTTTGTAAAAGATGGCGGCGCTAAAATACCTGTAGCGTCGCTTTCTACAGGTGAGCGGTCGTTTATCATCTTGCTTGCCGATCTTGCCCGGCGACTTCAACAGACCGCTCCGGGTCTCGAGCTTCGAGATATCCCAGCAGTAGTGCTCATAGATGAAATAGATCTCAATCTCCATCCTTCTTGGCAAGGAAAAATTATACCTACATTAGCTAGAGTTTTTGCCTCATGCCAGTTTGTTATAACTACACACTCGCCTCAAGTAATTTCGTCTGTTCTTAGTGAAAAGGTAAGGATACTGAGTAAGACGGTATCTGAGGTTGAGGTGAGTTTTCCAATTAGAACAAAAGGGCAGACAAGTAATTATATATTAGAAGGTGTATTTGACTCTTACGAGCGATATCCTGAGATAGACAATCTTTTCGTCAGTTTTAATAATGCAATTGATGAAAATAACTTTGAAAAAGCCAAAGATATTTTAGAGCGTATCAAATTTGAAATGGAGGGCGAACCTGTCGAATTTGCAGTCTTGAGGAAGAGATTGAGAGGGATCGAGCCGAAGCTATGAAAGGTAGTCGCAAAACTGGAATGCCCGAAGTGATGAAAGCGTGGTTAGAAGATGCTAATGTAGATTGGCGCCCAGAGTATCCCTTCAATGAAAGCCGCGTGAGAAACGCGGTGCGGAAAAGCTTGCTTAAGGAGCAGAGAGGTCTTTGTCTGTATTGTGGTGTTCAACTCGATACTTCAATGCCGGGGGATACTTTTCATATTGAACATTTTATCCCTCAGAGCATATCGAAGGCGGATGCAATTAACTACAATAATCTATTCTTAAGTTGCGGAACAAAAAATAAGCAAGGCAAACCTTCACCAACTTGCGGTAACGCAAGAAAAAATTGGTATCATGAAACTGATCATGTAAAGCCTGAATATCCTGATTGCGTGTCTAGGTTTAGGTTTTTGCTCACGGGTAAGGTTGTTCCCGCGGTTCCTAATGATACTGCAGCCCAAAACATGATAGATAACATGAAGTTGAACCACGCAGAGTTGGTTATTGCGAGACGAGACGTTTTTGATTTGATTGATAGCGGGGCGATGACGGTGGAAGATTACTATGATGACGAGTCGGGAATTGCGGAGAGTTACGCTCACATAGTTTATCTACATTTTGATGAGGTTTTACCATAGTAACCGTCTGGGCGTGAACAAATCACTCATGAGCTTTTGAATATTGCGTCTGGGTAGAATGTCGCGAGCCAATCTCGCTTTTGTAGAGAGAACGCCAACCTTGTCGGTATTGCAAGCGCCCAAGTGGCTGGTATTATAGCGTTTATTAGTTCGCCCACCTGTACGGCGAGCCGCCCCATTTCGGAAATTACTGCTTCGAGCGCTGTCGCTTCCATAAAAGGGCCGATGACGGCATCACCGTCTTTTTGCGGCCGCATCATGTAGTCCGATTTCATGGTGGGATGGCTAGCGAGTTCGGAAAATAGCTCGTAAATCTCGGCGCGCCGCTTCGAAGTGAGACCATCTCGTAGGTCAAGCTTCTCACGCACCTTTACCGGCGAGAACTCCTTCATGCGTGTTTTCTTATCCGCAAGGCGCCAGCGTTCAATTTGTGTTCTGTCACCAGCAAAGAGGCTAAGTAGGAAGACGGTTTCAAGCACGTCCCGCAGGATCATGGCGCTATTTTGGTTATATCCAGAGAGTGCCAGCTTTAGACTTGCGGCGAATGCATTGAAGGTCCGCATCGCGAGAATTTGCGTGACTTTGAGATTTTCATCGTTTGTGTCGAGTTGTCGGAAGATGTCCGCTAGATCCATAACGGATTCGATTGCGGTGAGATGCAGTTGGAGCCGCTTGTCCGCTGTGATGATCCCGAGCGCTTTTTGACGTAGCTCCTCCTCGCCGTTATGAAGTTTGGTGAGGTTGGATGGAAGGATATTGGTATTTTTCGTCATCATTCGTTTGCGCTTCCCTATTTTTGGGGTTCTTTTTGAGCCGTTGACGCACTTATTAGCACCTGACGATCATTAGCTGTAGCTCGGGATCTCTGTGATCGAAATGTGTATCTGTCATTTGCTTCAGCGAGCTGGCGGTCGCTAGACCAAGATTTTCGTATTCTGTGCGCAAATGTTCATATGCCTCTGAGGATAGGAAAATATTCATAAAAGTCTTTACTGCAGGGCTTTATTCCGCTATGTTCTTTTTCGATCAATTTCCATTCTGGTACTCCAGGTGGGAGGTGAAGCAGGAGTGACCGTGGTGGAAAGACGCAAGCCATCGTGATTGTTTCTGGTCCGATCAAGTGAGAGCGAGATGGCAGGTGAATGAGGTTGAGTTGGCACTAAGGGGAACGTGAGCAAAAGGTATTGATAGCAGGCAGGAGTTAAGCCGACGCACAGGGCCCGTGTTCGGCATAGCGGATGACGGAATGATCGGGGCGCTGAAAGGTGCCGCATAGAATACAATTTTCGAGGCAGCTTCCAGCGCCCCGTTGAAAACGCTCGTCGGCTTTCCGGCTTGATGGGAAAAGAATGGTGATAACGTGGGGCTCTTTTAGTTCCGCGAACGCGAATTTGTATCCTCATGGAGAAAGGTAGTTTAGTCGGGCGATCAACAAATAAATATATATAAAATCTAAATTTGTTTTGCCGCATATGTTTAAGCATATATTTGCGGAACGATTTGGCGTGGAAAATATATATTATTGGCCTGAGATTTGATTTTTGGCCAACCCAAAGCCATGCGCGATTTTATATGAATCAACTCAAACAAGTGCAGAAACCGGCTGAAAACCGCTAAAATCGAGGGGAATTGGCAGATGAATGAGAACTGGAGCGGGAAAATGTGGGTGGATTTGAGTGCGGAACCGAACCGGATCGAGATTATAGTAACAGTATCATGATACTGTTACTATAATCTCGATCCGGTTCGGTTCCGCACTCAAATCCACCCACATTTTCCCGCTCCAGTTCTCATTCATCTGCCAATTCCCCTCGATTTTAGCGGTTTTCAGCCGGTTTCTGCACTTGTTTGAGTTGATTCATATAAAATCGCGCATGGCTTTGGGTTGGCCAAAAATCAAATCTCAGGCCAATAATATATATTTTCCACGCCAAATCGTTCCGCAAATATATGCTTAAACATATGCGGCAAAACAAATTTAGATTTTATATATATTTATTTGTTGATCGCCCGACTAAACTACCTTTCTCCATGAGGATACAAATTCGCGTTCGCGGAACTAAAAGAGCCCCACGTTATCACCATTCTTTTCCCATCAAGCCGGAAAGCCGACGAGCGTTTTCAACGGGGCGCTGGAAGCTGCCTCGAAAATTGTATTCTATGCGGCACCTTTCAGCGCCCCGATCATTCCGTCATCCGCTATGCCGAACACGGGCCCTGTGCGTCGGCTTAACTCCTGCCTGCTATCAATACCTTTTGCTCACGTTCCCCTTAGTGCCAACTCAACCTCATTCACCTGCCATCTCGCTCTCACTTGATCGGACCAGAAACAATCACGATGGCTTGCGTCTTTCCACCACGGTCACTCCTGCTTCACCTCCCACCTGGAGTACCAGAATGGAAATTGATCGAAAAAGAACATAGCGGAATAAAGCCCTGCAGTAAAGACTTTTATGAATATTTTCCTATCCTCAGAGGCATATGAACATTTGCGCACAGAATACGAAAATCTTGGTCTAGCGACCGCCAGCTCGCTGAAGCAAATGACAGATACACATTTCGATCACAGAGATCCCGAGCTACAGCTAATGATCGTCAGGTGCTAATAAGTGCGTCAACGGCTCAAAAAGAACCCCAAAAATAGGGAAGCGCAAACGAATGATGACGAAAAATACCAATATCCTTCCATCCAACCTCACCAAACTTCATAACGGCGAGGAGGAGCTACGTCAAAAAGCGCTCGGGATCATCACAGCGGACAAGCGGCTCCAACTGCATCTCACCGCAATCGAATCCGTTATGGATCTAGCGGACATCTTCCGACAACTCGACACAAACGATGAAAATCTCAAAGTCACGCAAATTCTCGCGATGCGGACCTTCAATGCATTCGCCGCAAGTCTAAAGCTGGCACTCTCTGGATATAACCAAAATAGCGCCATGATCCTGCGGGACGTGCTTGAAACCGTCTTCCTACTTAGCCTCTTTGCTGGTGACAGAACACAAATTGAACGCTGGCGCCTTGCGGATAAGAAAACACGCATGAAGGAGTTCTCGCCGGTAAAGGTGCGTGAGAAGCTTGACCTACGAGATGGTCTCACTTCGAAGCGGCGCGCCGAGATTTACGAGCTATTTTCCGAACTCGCTAGCCATCCCACCATGAAATCGGACTACATGATGCGGCCGCAAAAAGACGGTGATGCCGTCATCGGCCCTTTTATGGAAGCGACAGCGCTCGAAGCAGTAATTTCCGAAATGGGGCGGCTCGCCGTACAGGTGGGCGAACTAATAAACGCTATAATACCAGCCACTTGGGCGCTTGCAATACCGACAAGGTTGGCGTTCTCTCTACAAAAGCGAGATTGGCTCGCGACATTCTACCCAGACGCAATATTCAAAAGCTCATGAGTGATTTGTTCACGCCCAGACGGTTACTATGGTAAAACCTCATCAAAATGTAGATAAACTATGTGAGCGTAACTCTCCGCAATTCCCGACTCGTCATCATAGTAATCTTCCACCGTCATCGCCCCGCTATCAATCAAATCAAAAACGTCTCGTCTCGCAATAACCAACTCTGCGTGGTTCAACTTCATGTTATCTATCATGTTTTGGGCTGCAGTATCATTAGGAACCGCGGGAACAACCTTACCCGTGAGCAAAAACCTAAACCTAGACACGCAATCAGGATATTCAGGCTTTACATGATCAGTTTCATGATACCAATTTTTTCTTGCGTTACCGCAAGTTGGTGAAGGTTTGCCTTGCTTATTTTTTGTTCCGCAACTTAAGAATAGATTATTGTAGTTAATTGCATCCGCCTTCGATATGCTCTGAGGGATAAAATGTTCAATATGAAAAGTATCCCCCGGCATTGAAGTATCGAGTTGAACACCACAATACAGACAAAGACCTCTCTGCTCCTTAAGCAAGCTTTTCCGCACCGCGTTTCTCACGCGGCTTTCATTGAAGGGATACTCTGGGCGCCAATCTACATTAGCATCTTCTAACCACGCTTTCATCACTTCGGGCATTCCAGTTTTGCGACTACCTTTCATAGCTTCGGCTCGATCCCTCTCAATCTCTTCCTCAAGACTGCAAATTCGACAGGTTCGCCCTCCATTTCAAATTTGATACGCTCTAAAATATCTTTGGCTTTTTCAAAGTTATTTTCATCAATTGCATTATTAAAACTGACGAAAAGATTGTCTATCTCAGGATATCGCTCGTAAGAGTCAAATACACCTTCTAATATATAATTACTTGTCTGCCCTTTTGTTCTAATTGGAAAACTCACCTCAACCTCAGATACCGTCTTACTCAGTATCCTTACCTTTTCACTAAGAACAGACGAAATTACTTGAGGCGAGTGTGTAGTTATAACAAACTGGCATGAGGCAAAAACTCTAGCTAATGTAGGTATAATTTTTCCTTGCCAAGAAGGATGGAGATTGAGATCTATTTCATCTATGAGCACTACTGCTGGGATATCTCGAAGCTCGAGACCCGGAGCGGTCTGTTGAAGTCGCCGGGCAAGATCGGCAAGCAAGATGATAAACGACCGCTCACCTGTAGAAAGCGACGCTACAGGTATTTTAGCGCCGCCATCTTTTACAAAATAGATGCCGGTGATGTCACTCAACGACGAGAACCCTATTCCCTCGAAGCCATCGACTTCACTGATCAGTGCTCTGACTGCTTGAAGCTGTGGATCTCGATATGAAGGGTCGGTATCCCGAACCCGGCGCGCTTCCTCCGCGTCTCTCTGATCGAGCCATCTTTCCAGCTGCGAGATAGCTCTCAGGGAACCAAACAACGACGATGGCCCTTCAATCCTGCCAGATGCAGGGGCCCTCTCATCGAAACCACGATCCTGTCGGTAATAGACTATAAGACGGTCTCTGTCGGCCAAGAGAGTATTATCAAATACAAGCTTCCGAATATCCTCATACGCAGAGCTCTTCCGAAGAAAGTGCCCGTCGCTATAATTCAAATCCAGATTGATCGGAAAATCCTCACCTATCGCATCCTCAAGCAATACGTTTAGAGAGAGTTCATAGTCGTCACTTCCAAATTTTACATCGCTTCTCTTCAACACCGCAGCTTCAAAACTATACTTAGTCTTATCGTTTTCCCAAACAGCCTGAATTCTACCCAAAAGGATAGCAAGGGCATCAAGAATGGACGACTTTCCTACCCCGTTTCTGCCAACAATGACCGTAATCTGAGGATCAAGCTCTAAATCGAGTTTGTTCACACCTCGGAAATTTCTGAGACTCACTGAGGATAATTTCATTAGCTTTTCCAACTGGAGGCAGAAGGGCCCTGGACCTTAACGCATCTATACGATTTGGCATTTTATCAACGAATGACTGACAAATTGATTAATTATGAGGCATATTTCAGTTTTGGACAGGAGCCCCTCTTAAACCACAGCCTTCAACGCCCGCTCACAAACACCCTTCACCCCATCCTGCAACAGCTTCACCCGCTCCGTCAGCCAAGCCAACTCCTCGCCGTCGATTTCATACGCCGGGGAATAGCGAGCATCGACATAGGCGCGATCCAGGCGGCTGAAGCAGCGTTTGGCGAATTTGGTGTCGTCCGGCCAGACGGTGCTGAGTTCTGGGGCAATTTGCTCTGCCTGTGAGCGCAGGAATGTGAGTTTGTGGGACTTTGGGCTGTAGAGCGAAACCACGTTCAGCACGCAGTGATAAAATCGTTCAGCAGATTGGTGCAGTTGGAAAGCCGCATGAGTGTGTTGCTGGTCTTGAAGAGCGTATTCCGCCTGTTTCACGCAGTAAGTAGCGCTCGGAAACCAGTGGTCGAAATGTTTCTGCGCCTCGGCTCGCGCTTCCTCCGGCGCCAGATTTTTCGGCGAGGCCAGCTGATGCCGGGGGCTTCGTAGAGCGGGATGCCATCGCGGGCGATATCCACGAAGAACGGCCAGCCCCTTGCCAGCAGCGAATTTACCTCTTGATACGAATGCACGATGAAATTGACCGGCGCGGAGAGGTGTCCGGCGATTTCAAACTCCTGCGCGAAGCGTGCGGCGGCTTTTTCCCAGGCATCATATTTTTCGGCAAACTGCTCATAATTGACGACGATGAGCAGGTCATAATCCGAGAGGTAGCCGCTCTTTCTATCTTCCACCCAGTTGCCGCGTGCGTAAGAGCCGAAGAGCATGAGCTTCAAGATGCGTCCGCGTTTGGCTTTTTCCGAGAGCTTGGTTTTCAGGGACTCGTCAAATTCATCAAACAGGATTTGCGCGATGCGCTGCAATTCGCGGCGCTTCTTTTCGGGCAAATGGCTCAGACGCTCGATGTCCATTTCACAATCCTTGCAACTCCCGAAAGGTGGCAGGGCAAACGCTCACCTGCCCCAACCGCCTGTCTGCCTTAGCAGAACAATCCCGGTTTCGGGAAGGGCCGTTTCGCGGTGTTGGGTGGTGCGGCACAAACCGGCTCTGCTGCGGGTGGTTTGGTCACACCGGGCTGGGAAGCCGTGCTCAGGCCGGAAAAATGGCCGCGGCGGCGGTGCTGCCGGAACATGGGCCTGAATGGCCCGGAGTTTCGCAGCCGTCTTCGGGTTCGATTTTCTGCTGCTTCTCGAACGCTATGGGCGGCAGCATCCCGTTCCGCTCAATATGCCATGCGCGCAAACTAAAGGTTCTGATAGGACCGACAATAACGCTCGACCATTGTTTCGGCGCGCATTTCTGCCTGGTATCGCGCCGCAGCCTTGGCTCCGTGATCGACCCTATCAGCGCTACCATCGACATACGCATTCATCGCGCTCATCATCGCCGAGGCATCTTCTGGCGGCACAACGAGGCCTGTCTCGCCATGCTTGTTTACGAAGCTTGTTCCCGTGCCGATCTCGCAGGATATCATCGGTTTGCCAAACATTGCCGCTTCCACCAGCGAAAGCCCATAGGCTTCAGACCTGAGGTGTGACGGAAAGACAAAGGCGGTGCACAGTTCCAGCAGCGCCGCCTTGTCAAGGTCAGTGATGGAACCGAGAAAGTGCACGTTGCTTAGGCCGGCCTCTGAAACCTGCGCTTTCAACTCGCGCTCCATAGGTCCTTCGCCAGCAATGAGAATATCAGCATTGACGTGCTTTGCCGCTTTGATCAGCGTATGCAGACCCTTGTAGTATCGCAGCACGCCGACAAACAGAAAGAACGGCTTTGGGAAGCGCATCTTCCAACCGTCCTTCAGGGCTGTGGGTGCGCGTGGGTAATCCGCTTCATCCAGGCCAATCGGTATGATTTCCGTCTTACCTCGGTAACGTTGCAGCACTTCGCTGCTTTCCAGATAATTTGGCGATGTCGCCACAATACGGGTGACGCTCGACAGAAACCGGTGCATTAGCGGCTTGTACAGCTGCAACAGGAGCTTTTGCTTTACGATATCAGAATGGTAGGTGACGATCGTAGGCTTACCCGGTGGATGCAGCAGGTGCAGCAGATCCATAAACGGCCAAGGAAAGTGATAATGGACGATATCTGCCTTGGCGCTCAACGCCTTGAACTTCGAAAATGCATCGCGCGAAAAACCGGTTGACGCAAACTCAAATGTAAGACGAGCCTTGTAGGCCATATGGCCATCGAACTTGACGGTATTCCCTACCGGATCATGGCTGAGGGAGAGCACGTCTGACTGGATGCCATGCGCCAGGGCGCCTTTCGCTATGGCGTGAATCGTTCGCTCAACACCGCCGAATGAATCTGGATAATAGGTCTTAAAGACGTGAAGAATGCGCATTTTCAAGACCTCAAATTATCCGCTGTTGCGCTTTCTAAAGCGACGGAGCCGCACGTCAATACCATGGCAAGGCCCTGTTATGCATGAGACATCGACGATTTCCTTGACCGAAAGGGAGGCCTGTCTGTTTCGGTCACTCATCGCAATTATCGTGTCGCTCTATCGCCTTTGCCACCACCAGATACCGTCGAAAGGATAATCGCCAAATCGCTGAGGAGCCCTTGTTCTTCGATATATGTCGCATCGGCCTCGGCTAACTGCGCGGGGGTGGACATATCGATCTGCCTGATTTGGGCAAGCCCCGTTACACCCGGCCTGACGGCAAAGACATTCCGCTGCCGACGCGCCGCGATGACGTCCGCTTGATTAGGCAAACATGGTCTTGGGCCGACGAGACTCATATCCCCCCTCAACACATTGATGAGCTGGGGTATTTCGTCCAGCTTACTGGACCTCAATTTCTTACCCAGCGGGGTAATCCACGACTGCTGCGCATCATGCGAGCCGACGTGTGGTGTTCCAACCGCCATGGTGCGGAATTTTATGCAGGTAAACACGCGCTCGTTGCGACCTACGCGCTCTTGCAGGAAAAACGCCCCGCCTGAGGAATCCCGGCGAATGAGAATGATCAGGACAATGAACACCGGCGAAAACAGGATGAGTCCGGCTGCGGAGGCCACGATATCAAACAGCCGTTTGGTGAAGTTCTTCATGCGATCGGGCACCTGTTCGCCTTGGGTTGGAGCAATGTCTGTCTGGATCGAGAAGCAATCTAGACCGAGCGGCGTAGCCCATCGTCAGTCGATAATGGGGGAGTCCAGCCTAATATTCGTTTGGTTTCAGAACAGTCTGCCTCCAGGCTATACACGAGCCGGCCGACGACATCGCGTTTTCCTGTCACTGCTCCCGCCGCTCGCAGGAATGAAGGTGGCACCGGAAACAACATCGCGCGGCGTCCGCTTGCCGCAGCGATCTTGCGGATTAAATCCGCTGTTGAAAGTGCGGCACCGTCTGAGGCCATCAGGACGTGTCCGGCAGCTGAGGGTTTCAGCGCGGCAGTGACGATAAGATCGGCCAGATTGTCGACATGGATGACGGATCTTCGATTGTCTAGTGCGCCAAACGGAAGTGGGGCGCCGCTTTTGACAAGTTTGACCAGAGCATTGAAGCTTCCCCGCGCACCCTTGCCATAGACCAAGGGAGGGCGAATGATGACAATCTCCATGCCGGTAGCCCGACCGATCTCCCTGATACGATTTTCCGCTTCCAGTTTGGACCTGCCGTAATCCGTTTCCGGCGCTGGCAGGCTTTGCGCGGTAAAGGGTTTGCCCGTCTGCGAGCGTTCACCGTTCACCTTGATGGTGCTGACGAACACAAAACGCTTCACGCCCGCTGCCGCTGATTGTTCAGCGAGGCGTGCCGTGCCATCGACATTCACAACCCTCATCGTCTCACCTTCGGCGGTGGTGCCATCGATGACGTTCTGATTGTGGGCGGCCAGATGAAGGACGGTGTCTGCTCCCGCAAGAGCGCTGCGCCAGTCTGTCGAACCGTCTATATTGCCGACAGCAATATGGTCACCGCCAGGCTTCCGGCTGGTCGCAGCAAATGGCAAATTCCGCTCGCGAAGCATCTGCACCAGAGATCTACCAACAAAGCCCGTGGCGCCGGTCACAAGAAACATCTTCGCCTCCTGAGTTTCGGCTTATGTGGGTGTCTTGGAAACGTCACAGTTTCTTTGCCCATCCTGCACAAACACGTGGTCTACGATCTTGTCAAACGGTGTGTAGTCTTCCACAAGCTCGGAAAGAAGCAGCTTTACCGCTGCCGCATCACCGCCAGCAACCGTGGTGACAAGAGTGTCCAGCTTGGGCTTCAGCTCCGGCCATGCGAGCAGTTTTTCCTGCGCCCGCATGACTTTAAGGTGCTCAGTCGGTTCGGGATTATTGCCAATGAGCATCTCCTCGTAAAGTTTCTCACCCGGGCGCAGGCCTGTCATGACGATACGGATATCGCCATCGGGGTGGCGCTCATCCTGAACGGTGTGGCCGGAAAGCTCGACCATGCGACGCGCCAGATCCATGATCTTGATAGGTTCGCCCATGTCCAACACGAACACATCTCCGCCCGTGCCCATTGCGCCCGCCTGAACGACAAGCTGCGTGGCCTCGGAAATGGTCATGAAGAAACGGGTTATATCCTGATGGGTCAGCGTGATGGGGCCGCCTTCATGGATTTGCCTTCGAAACAAAGGAACGACGGAACCGGATGAGCCGAGAACATTGCCAAATCGCACCATCGATAAAACCGTCTGCGAACCATCAGCAGCCAGGGCCTGCAGACACATTTCCGCCAGCCGTTTGGTCGCGCCCATCACATTCGTAGGCCGGACGGCCTTGTCAGTGCTGACAAGTATGAAATTCGATGCCCCCGCATCAATGGCCGCCTTTGCAACGGTCAAAGTCCCAAAGACGTTTGTCTTGACCCCCTCTACCGGATTCTGCTCCACCAGAGGAACGTGCTTATATGCGGCAGCATGATAGATTGTCGCGGGCTTCCATGTCTGCATGATCTTCGAGATACGGGTCTCGTCGCACACATCGGCGAGCAGAGGAATAATTTGCGGGCAGCTATCACCGTGTTTCAGAAGCTCGGCTTCCAGGGAGTAGAGGCCGAACTCGCTTTGATCGAGCAGGATCAGCATCGAAGGCTCGGATTTTATGAGCCCTCGACACAACTCACTGCCGATTGAGCCAGCCGCGCCTGTGACAAGCACCACCTTGCCCCTGACGTTTCTATCAAGCAACTCCTGGTTTGGCAGTACCGGCTCACGCCCCAGAAGATCCTCAACATCCAGCTCCTGCATATCCGCGGTCTGGCCTTTTCCAATCGCAAGTTCGCTGACATTGGGCACAGTGCGAACCGCGACACGCGCGCCGCGCAGTTCTTCTATGATGTCATTGCGTCGCTTCCGGTCTACTTTTGGAAGAGCAAGCAGAACAGTGCTGATGTCTAGCGCGCCACAAATATCGACAATTTGCTCTGGCTTAAAAACCTTGACCCCACCGATGAGGCTGCCCTGAAGGTTCTTGTCATCATCAAGGTAGCCACAGAGACGAAAGTCCAGGCTTTGATTGAGGATGCTTGCAAACTGCCTGCCTTCAAATCCAGCTCCGTAGATCAGAACGTTACGCCGACTGGATTGCTTCAGAATGCGGTTGTATGCCTCAGACAAGAAATATCGCGCCGTAAACCGTGACAAGGCTATTGCAATCAACAACAATAATGGCTGCAAGATGCCGACCGTACGCGGTATCCCGGGAAAGCTCACCGCAGTGAATATGGCCATAAAGGCTAGACCATAAATCGCCACGGCCTTGATAACGGCGATGAAAGCAGCCCACCCCATAAACCTGAATATGGCCCGGTATAGGCCCACAGTGATGAAAATGGGGAGTGCGATGGCAAGCGAAACTGGAATGGTCAGCAGCTGGATTCCAGAAAGCGCAACCCAGTCATTCAGGCGAAAGCAAAATGCCAGCCAGATCGTCAGCACGCAAAAAGAGGCATCAACGACGAGTGCCAAGGCGCGCTTCGTTGATCGCGGCAAATTAAGTATTTGCTGTATGTATTTATCTTCGATCACGCGTATGTCTGCCTTTTGCGGTCCATACTTGCCTCAGCGACCGTAGCTCCGGATTGAGGAGTACTTTCAACGTCAGGGCGCGCCATTTTCATACTTATTGTACACGCAAAGCAGACAGCGCTAAAAAGCAGAACGTAAGATTCGCCCAGCGCTAACCGGTTATTTGAGTTGCTTAAAATCGTGAAGGCAAAATAGATGGCACAAACAAAGTAACACAAGAAAGCGCTTTTGCTGAGAAGCCCCTGTTTTGATGCACGAAAGACGCGATAGATGCTTGCTACAAATATCAGCCCATAAATGGCTAAGCCAACAAAACCATGCCGAACGAGAACCTCGAGGTAGCCATTATGCATGAGTGTATAAGGGATGCCTGCGTAGTGCGTCGTGTGCCAGATAGCCAGCCAATGATTACCGCTTCCAAAAATGGGCGATGCCGCAATGATTTCGGATGCATTCGACCACAGTTGAAGACGTTCATCGACACTGAATGGCGTTTCAGGAGATGCAATGGCGTCGCCCAAAAAGCTGGACACGGAGCGACCGCCCACAAAGTCATCATACAGCGTAACAACTGTTTTCGCTGTAGGGCCAACCACCGCCAGAATATTCTGGTGGGCAAGAAAAACGCCTGAACCCAGAAGCAAAACACCGGCCACCAGTGATACCAAAACCTCTTTTCTGCGTAGAAAAAGAAATGCGCTGGACACGATCAGGAGAAAGGTGGGTATGAGCGCCAGCCAGACCCCTTTGGATTTAGACCCCCAAATATTAAAAAGCGCGATTGCGATGACGAGCATAGCAATTGAAGTCACGGCGGTTCGCACAGCACGAGTGCTACCCATCTCATAATTGTGTGACGCCCAGTAAAAGGCGCCAATGACGAGAAAGCCGCAGCCAACGGCACCGTGGATCGGGTTTTGATGGAACAGAGGGAAAATACGCTCGCCGGTGAGCGCTCGAGCAAAGTCGGTAGATATCAAAAGAAGCAAAAGCGCGATACAGAAGAAACAGGCGATCACAACTCGCAGAATGCTCCTGCTGCCATATAGCGCCCTACCCAGAAGAGGAAAGAGCAAAGGAAAGGCATACAGCCACTCCGAAGCGCCTTTTTCACCTGTCATGATCAACTGATAGAGAAAACGGAAAAGCGCAATACTACCGCAGGCAACACATAAAACGGCAAGCCAATCATGAAGGTTTGCGTTATCTTCCTTCGGAAGAAAAAACACGAATATAATAATGACTGAAAGCGCAGCATATCTGTAGGCGTCGCTTTCAACCAACGTGACCGACATCATGACGAGCCAGCAAATACCCATCAAGGCATTGAGGACGAAAAGCCTGGAAAAGGATGGACCGCTCACAACGCGTACCAAATGCGGCGCAAATATTCGATCGCCCTGATAACATGGGTCGACATCTTACGAAGCCCTCTGATCTTGACCGCGCGATACTGGCTGCGGTCAGCGATTTGACTGTTACTCGAATGTTTCGAGAGATTTACAATATTGTTGGCTACCGTATAGACCTCTACTCCCGTCTTCCAGCCACGCTCAAGCGCAATGTCGTAAGGATAGCGCATCGTCTGTATTTGATCGAGCAACTTGATAGCACCGCTGCGCGTAACCAAATAACAAGCGGCGGATCCTTGTGGCCCGTGAAGACAGCGACCGACCCGATCGCCGTAGGCCGTGACGATGGACTCTCTGAAACCTTTAGCACGGTGGTTCAGAAGTTTTACGAGTTCAGCAGATGGTAGGTGATCGCGGATCGCAGCCACACGAGGGAGAAAATTCTCCGTCAGATCGACATCGTCTTCGACAATGATAGCGGCGGAGTGAGGACTTGCGACAAACATCTCTAAAACAGAGAGGTGAGCCTTATAACACCCATATTCGCCGGGCAGTATTTTCCGCCCATTTCTAAGTTCAAATTTCTTTTCGTCAACGTTTATCCAATCGCCGCTGCGTATTGCACATCCATCAACACCGGGAACACGTTCAATGCTGACGCCGATACTATTTGCTTGAGAAAGTATAGTATTCCAACGATCTGGAGACCTCTCGAGATTAATAACGTATATGACGAACGTCTCCACAAGCTCCCCACTTCGTCGTACATCTGTTCTCAAACACGCGCTCACAGACGTTCACTTAAAATCGGCTGATTGGACAGAAACGTATTATAAACCGTATGCGTCCACCCAAATTACTAGCAGCAAACAATTGATTCAACTAGAGATATTAAGCACGTTTTCAACAAGAAATGAATATTCCGCGAGAGTTGAAGTTAAACGGAGGGCCCTCAATTGGTTGCGGCATCTGATAACCCGGGGTGGTCTCCTCTCGGCTCCGGGAGCAAAACTGCAGACCAAGGCTAGGCCGGCTGTTGTTGGCCAAACGCCATTCTTTAGCGATCGTGACGGTGTTTTCGTTGGCAACGCCGGCGGCTTCGACCTCATGATAAATCAGTCGATCCGGTCGCCCTTCATGTCAAAGACATGCAGCTTTTCCGGCGGCAGACCGACGGTGATGGATTTGCCCGGCTGCAAGAGCGCCCTGTCTGACGAAAACAGCTTGAAGGGCATCCCGTGGACGGCGAGATGCAGGATGATGCCAAGGCCCGTCGGCTCGACAAGGTCCACCTTGGCCTCAATGCCTTGTGCGTCCGGAGCCACAATCACGTGCTCGGGTCGAATGCCAAGCGTTATCGCCTCGCCATCTTTAACAGCAATGCGCCGCTGAAGCGGCAATATGCTGCCATCCGGCAGAGCCATCTGGCTTGCCTCAGCCCCTTGAACGCAGCGTCCTTCAAGGAAATTCATTCCGGGTGAACCGATAAAGCCTGCAACGAACAGGTTGGCCGGACGATCATAAAGATCGAGCGGCGCGCCGATCTGCTGCACATATCCGTCATTCATGGCAACGATGCGGGATGCGAGCGTCATGGCTTCGATCTGATCGTGGGTTACATAGACGGAGGTGGCACGCAAATCTGCCTGCATACGCTTGATTTCTGCCCGCATCTGCTCGCGCAGGCGCGCATCCAGATTCGAGAGCGGCTCGTCGAAAAGGAATGCTTTTGGCTGGCGCACGATTGCGCGACCCATGGCGACGCGCTGGCGCTGTCCGCCGGAAAGCGCCTTTGGACGCCGTGCCAGATAGGGGTCAAGCCCAAGCTTGCCGGAGGCGGCGGCAACCGCTGAGGCAATCACCTCCTTGGGGCTTTTGCGCAGACGTAGGCTGTAGCTCATATTGTCTGCCACGCTCATATGAGGGTAAAGCGCGTAGGACTGGAAGACCATGGCGATATCCCGGTCCTTCGGCTTGAGGTCGTTGACCAGTTGCCCATCAATTGTGAGGGTGCCTGATGTGATCTCTTCGAGACCGGCGATCATGCGCAGAAGCGTCGACTTTCCGCAGCCGGATGGCCCAACGAGGACGACGAATTCGCCATCGGCAATGGTAAGATCGACACCGTGCAGGACGGGATGATCCCCATAGGATTTAGCGACGCGATTAAGCTCGATGGAAGCCATGGATTATCCTTTCACCGCACCGGCCGTCAGGCCCTGCACGAGGTATCGTTGAATGAGCAGGAAGAAGAGGCATGCGGGGATCAATGCCAGCACGCCGGCCGCCATCATCTGTCCAAAGTCGACCGAGAATTTCGAGACGAAGGTCAGCAGACCAACCGGGAATGTGGCGCTTTCGTTTCCCGAGATCAGCATCAGGGCAAAGAGCAGCTCGCTCCAAGCTGCGGTGAAGACGAAGCCAAGCGTTGCGGCGATGCCCGGCAGCGTTAGCGGCAGAATGATCTGCCGGAACGCCTTGAACCGGCTGGCGCCATCAATCATCGCAGCTTCCTCAAGGTCTTTCGGAATGCCATCAAAGAAGGATTGCATGAGGAACGTCGCAAAGGGCACGTTGAAGGCCGTGTAGACGATGACAAGGCCCGTGAGGCTGTTCGTCAGGCCCAGCGGCGAAAGCATTTTGAAAATGGGCGCCACCAGCATGACGAGCGGAAACATCTGTGTGACCAGCATCAGTCCGATGACCCAGTATTTGCCGCGAAAACGGAAACGCGACAGCGCATAACCGGCCAGCGAAGACAGGATGGTGACCGCAAAAGCCGTAGAGCCCGCAACGATGACGCTGTTCTTGAAGAAGGTTGGAAACGCGCTGTTTTCGATGACGTAGCGATAGTGATCAAGCGTTGCATGCGATGGCCACATCCGCACGCCTTCGCTGTAAAGAAGATCGTTGGGCGTGACCGACACCTTGAGGAGCCAGAACAGCGGGAAGAGCGCAAAGATGACGTAGAGAAGAAGTGCGAAACGATGCGCAATTGTCAGGAAAATCCTGCTGGTCATAGGTCAATCCTTCTCAATAAGGCGCTGGCGCATGATGACGATGACCATGGAATAGGCGAGCAGAAGGACCAAGAGAGCCAGCGCGATGGCGGATGCGTAGCCGAAATCGAGCCGCTTGAAGGCCTGCGTGAAGATGTAGCTTGCAACGATCTGCGTGCGGTCGGCAGGCCCGCCATTGGTCATGACGATGATGAGATCGGCGAAATTCGCGATCCAGACAGTCCGCAGCAAAACCGTGATTGCGATGGTTGGCGCAAGAAACGGCAGCGTGATGGATGTGAAGCGCTGGAGCGGCGTTGCGCCATCAATCGATGCGGCCTCGTAGAGATCACGCGGAATGGCCTGAAGGGCGGCCAGCAGCGTGATGGCAAAAAACGGAATGCCCCACCAGACATTGGCGATGATCGGACCCCACATGGCCAGATGCGGATCCGCGAGAATGTTGTTGGGCGCAGAGAGCAGCCCCAGCGACGTCATCCAATGCGGCAGCGGACCGATGACCGGATTGAACAGCCATGCCCAGTTGAGCCCGGCCAGAAACGTCGGCACGGCCCATGGCAGGAAGACGAGCGCCTGCACCACGCCACGGCCCGCAAAAGGTTTGTCGAGAAGCAGGGCGAGAATAAGTCCGAAAAAGAATTGCAGAAAGACCGAAGCGCCGGTCCACCAGAGCGTGTTCTTCAGCGCGCGATAGAAGGCAACATCCTGCGAAAGCTCTCTGAAATGGTCGAGGCCGATGAACCCGCCGGAGAAAGGGTTGAGCAGTTGAACGTCGCGGAATGCGTAGGACAAGCCCAGAACCAGCGGCACCATCATGACCGTGATGATAAGGACCAGGACTGGCGCACTGTAAAGCCATGGCTCGGCGGCTCTTGCCAGACGCTGCAAAGCGGGCTTGCGGGCGGCCACGGGCCCGGCGGTTTGGGTATAGGACATCGAATGCTCCCCAGCGAAAGACGGCGAACGAGTGCGCCATGCGCTGATCTCGTTTGTTTCTGAACCGAAGCGGTGATCAGGCAGCGCGGATGGTCACGCGCTGCCTGTCTCGTTTATTTCGATTGCAGGAACTTCTGCTGAGCCTTGGTCATGTAGTCAGCCCACTGCTTGGCAAGTTCTTCCGGGGTGATGTCACCCAGAAGAGCTTCCTGCGATGACTTGATGACGAGCGAGTCCTTGAAGAATGCAAATTCCTCGAGATAGGTCGGCATGGTCGTCGGCACGGCATTCTTGTCTGCCAGTTCCTCGAACCAGCCCTTGAACTGCTCGCTGGCATAGAACGGATCTTTTTCTGCCGAGGTGTGAACGGGAAGCGCACCGGTTTTCTTGTTCCACTCGATGTTGCCTTCCGGCCCTTCCAGCGTCTCGATCAACTTCCAGGACAAGTCCTTGCTCTTGGAGGACGCCATCATCGACCAGCCCGCAAAGCCGATTGTGGGGAAGGTCTTGCCATCGGGACCCTTCGGCATCGTCATCACGCCGAAATCTTCCGCCTTCATGCGCTGGGCAATGGCAATCAGCGCATCCGGGTCCTGATCGAGGAAAGCGCATGTGCCGGAGTAGAAACCGGCCACGATCTCATTGAAGCCCCAGTTGACGCTGTCCTTCGGTGCGTAGCCGTTCTTGTAGAGATCGATGACATAGGTCAGGCCCTTTATCCAGCCGGGGCTGTCAAAGGTCGACTGTCCGTCCTTGGTGAAGAACTCGTTGGAGCCGGCCATGGACGCGCCGAACATGACCCAGCCATTCAGACCGCCCGGACCGCCGCGCAGGCAATATCCGTATTTTCCGGGGATGGCGGCAACCTTCTTGGAGGCATCGGCGAAGTCTTCCAGCGTCTTCGGCGGTTCCTTCACACCTGCCTGCTCAAGCAGCTTCTTGTTGTAGAACATGGCGCGCAGGTAAAAACCGTAGGGCAGCATGTAGGCCGTGTCCTTGACGTCACGGCCAAGCTCCAGCGTGCGGGCGCTCAAACCGGCGGTGTGTTCCCACTTTGCCAGATAGGGCTCGAGGCTTTCAAGCATGCCGTTATTGGCATAGAGCGACAGCCATGTATCAGGCATTTCAATGACATCGGGAACATCGCCTGCCGAAACCATGGTGGCAAATTTCTGGAATGCTTCGCTCCATGGAAGGGAGACGATTTCGACCTTCGTGCCGGGATTGGCGGCTTCGAATTTGGAGACGAGGCCCTTCAGGGTCTCGGTGCGTTCAGGGCTCGTGATGACTTCCACGAGCTTCAGAGTCGTGTCCGCCAGTGCCGTTCCGGCCATCAGGGCGGTGAAAAGTGTTGCTGCTACCAGTTTTTTCATTGCGTTCTCCCATTTTTTTGTCGTCGTTGGTCAATGCGTCAGGCGGCGGCAGATGCCTCCATGATCGCAGTATCAAGATCGTTCCAGAGCGCTTCTGTACCCTCAAGACCGACATGCAGGCGCACGGAGCGCGGGCTGATACCGAACGTATGCGCCGAATTCGGCTGCGCCTTCTGTTCGAGCACCACTTCGCCAGGGACGATCAGGCTTTCATGTCCTCCCCAGGAAACACCAAGTTTGAAAAGTTGAAGACGGTCGGCAAAGGCCCTGACATCAACGCCCTCGCGGAAAATGAATGAAAACAGGCCCGATGTGCCATTCAGGCCCGGCGGCAGGCGGTTCGCCAGACCCGGATGGCAAACCGTCTCGACGACATCGAGCGCCTGCAGACGTGAGGCGATTGCCAGCGCCGATTCCTGATGCGCCCGCATGCGAATGGGCAGCGTGCGCAATCCGCGGATCAAAAGCCAGGCATCAAACGGAGACATCTTGCCGCCCAGATAGGGATAGGCTTCGGCACGGATGGTATCGATCATCGCTTTCGAGCCCGCAACGATGCCGGACACCACATCGCTGTGGCCGCCGAGATATTTTGAGGCCGAATGCACGACCAGATCGACGCCAAGCGACAGCGGCTTTTGAAAGATCGGGCTCGCCCAGGAATTATCGATAACCGAAACCGCTCCGTGACGGCGCGCAATCGCAGCAAGCGCGCCGACATCATGCGCTTCCATGACCCAGCTCGTGGGGCTTTCCATGTAAAAAAGCTTTGCGCCCGGCATCGCCTTTTCGACGGCAGCCTCATCACGACCATCGACATAGGTCACGCCGATATTCATGCGCTTCATCAAGGTGCCGAAAAGACGGAAGGCATCCGGATAGACATGGCGCACGGCAACGATACGGTCTCCCGGTGAAACGAAAGACAGAACGGTGGACGAAATCGCCGCCATGCCACTGGCAAAGCCAAGCGCATCCTCCGCACCCTCAAGCTTGGCCAGCATTTCCTCAAACATCCGAACCGTCGGGTTCAGTCCACGCGTATAGACGGGGCGATTTCTCTCTCCACGATAAGTGGCGACCATTTCGTCATAGCTTGAGAAGGTGAAAAGCGAGGTCTGGACGATGGGCGGCACCACAGCCTCAAAGGCATGCGTTTCATCATGGGCAACGATGAGAGATGCGGGATCGTAGAGATCATTGCCTTGGCTCATTTGGACATGTCCTTGATATCTTCCTCGACGATGGCGAGGATTTTCAGCGTTTCTTCGCGTGCAGAGACCGCGTCCGAAGCGACAATGGCGTTGAACAGCGTGCGGTGGAATGGAAAGGAGCGCGCCGCGAAATCCGGCCTGTCGAACGGTTTCAACCAGAACCGCTCGAAGCCCTCACGCATCTGCTCCAGAAGCTGCTTGAACAGCGAATTGTGGGTGGCGTCATAAATGGAAAGGTGAAACGCGAGATCGGCCTTGCCGGACGTACCCTCGGCAAGATGGACACATTCCATTTCCTCAAGCCGCAGGCGCATGGTCTCGATATCCTCTTCCGTTCTGCGGCGCGCAGCGGCCATGGATGCCTCGACCTCTATTCCGCGTCGAACCTCCAGCGTCATCAGCAAAGCATCGCGCAGGCTTTCCGCCTCAATGGAAATCGGCATGTGAACGGTTGCGCTGGAAATCGGCTTGAGAAGGTAGTTGCCGCTACCCTTGCGGCTATCGATAACGCCAAGCGCCTGAAACTTGCGGATGACCTCTCGGATGGTGGAGCGCCCGACACCCAGCGCTGTCATAAGTTCACGCTCTGCAGGCAGGCGACTTCCGGCCTTCAGCCCGGCCCTGTTGACGAATTCCGCGAGCGCAGCCTCGACCTGGCGCACTCTGTCGACCGCAGGCAGCGGCGTCATCAGGTGACTGTCTATTGGCTTGTCCATCCAAAAACCCCGACCGTGCAGACGATAAATTGGTCTGACATCTTACCGATTAACACATATTAGGATTTTATCAAGACGGTCTCGTATTTTGGCCACCAGCCATTGTCCGAGGGAGCACACACATGCGGCTTCACACTGAAGGACCAATAGCCAGACATACTGCTAGCGCTGATTTGCGAAGATCAGCATTGAAAATGAGATGATCTGCATATAAATCATGTCCATGCTTGACCATTCACCCGAGAAGTTACCGTCTCCAGATTTGCCCATGGACGCCCTGAGCGAGGTCCTGCGGGACTTTCGCTTGAGCGGTGTCAACTATGGACGTTGCGAGTTGCGGCATCCGTGGAGCATTGCCTTTCCCGAACAACCGTTGTTGCGCTTTCACTTCGTCAGCCAGGGCCCATGCTGGATTCATACGGAAGCGCAGGGTTGGCAGGCGCTGAGTGATGGCGATCTGGTCCTCTTGCCACAGGGTGTTGCTCACCGCCTGGCAAGCGCACCGGATGTAGAGGGCGATTGCCGTAAATCATGCCAGGTAACGAAGCTTGAAAGCAGCGTCTGCGAAGTCGTCCGAGAGGGAACGGGTGCCACCGCAACCCTGTTCTGCGGATCCATGGCCTTGGGCGAGCACGCGCTTCATCCTCTGATTTCTTTGATGCCACCCATCATCCGGGGCTGTGATGTGGCCGGTAACGACCCGCTTATAGGACCCTTGCTGGCTGCCATGTCTGTCGAGGCCTCACAGCCACAGATGGGAAGCGCGACGGTTCTTTCGCGCATGGCCGACCTGCTGGCTGCCCGGCTTATTCGCTGCTGGGTCAATTGCAGTGGGGCATCAACCACCGGCTGGCTGGCTGCAATACGCGATCCTCATATCGGACGCGTGCTGGCCGCCATCCACCGCCAGCCTGGCCACCATTGGACGCTGGAAAACCTTGCCATTGTAGCAGGCCAATCACGCTCCATCTTTGCCGAGCGGTTTAGTTCTGTACTCGGCGAGGGCCCGGCCCGTTACCTCGCCCGTCTGCGTATGGAGCTTGCAAGAGAACTCCTGTCTCGAAAAGGGGTATCCGTAGCTGAAGTCGCCACACGCTTCGGATACGAATCGGAAGCGTCATTTGCGCGGGCGTTCAAACGTGTAACAAACATCTCTCCGGGCACTGTGCGCCGCACAAATTCCGGACGAACGGATATGAATTTAGGATTTTAAGGCACAGATCATCCTGAAAACTCCGTCTATAGATGTCCTTAGTTTAGGAGACACCGAAATGACGGACACGACTTTGCAGCTCGACAAACCAATCACCGATTTAGAAACAGAAGAACAAAGCACATGGACGGCAGCGACCTGGCTTGCCGTCCTTTCCATGGCCGCTACCAGCTTTGCTCTGGTGTCGGCCGAGTTTCTGCCAGCCGGACTCTTGACGCCGATGGCGCGCGACCTGGGCATCAGCGAAGGGACAGCCGGGCAGGTCGTCACGGCCACGGCCTCCGTTGGCGCGATTACGGCGCTATTCAGCAATGTCCTGATCGGTAGATTGAACCGCAAGACAGTTTTGGTTGCTCTTACCGCACTCGCAGTCGGATCTAACATCCTTGCCGCTACGGCGAGCGAATTCTGGTTGTTGTTGGTAGGTCGAGCCGGATTGGGCATTGCACTGAGTGGCTTCTGGGCGCTTTCGGTTGCCGTCGTTGCAAGACTGGTGGGCACCAATGCAACGGGCCGCGGCATGGCGATCGTCACCCTCGGCGTTTCCTTGGCCACCATAGCTGCGCCTTCCATGGGAGCCCTGATCAGCGACTGGCTGGGTTGGCGAACGGCGATGGGGTTAACTGCCGGACTTGCCGTCATTGCCATGGTGATGCAGGCGGTGAGCCTGCCATCCCTGCCTGCCAGCACAAGCAACAGCCTGATCGACGTGCTCAAGCTGACGCGGCGACGCGGCGTTCAGTTGGGCATGTTAGCCATCCTTTTGCTTATGACCGGACATTTCGCTGGCTCGATCTATGTACGACCATTCCTCGAGCAGGTGACGTTGCTCGATACGCAATCAATCGCCCTCGCCCTGCTCGGTTTCGGCATCGCCTCCGTTGTCGGCAACGTCGCTGGTGGCAGGATGGCAGATGCCAGTATCAGCATGGCGCTCGTGGTCACCGCTGCACTGATGGCGTTGGCGGCAATCACTCTGGTCATTAGCGGTGCTTATGCTGCTGTCGCGTTCACTTTGGTCGCGCTCTGGGGCTTCGCCTTCGGCATGGCGCCAGTGGTGCTACCAACCAACCTGTCCCGCAGCGCACCTGATGATCTCGAGGCGGCAGGCAGCCTGATGGTTGTTTCCTTCCAGGTCGCAATCAGCATCGGGGCGGTTGTCGGTGGTTATGTCGTGGATACATACGGTGCCGCAGGGCCGCTGACCCTGACTGCCATCCTCGCGGCCGCGACCGTCGCGCTGGCGCTCGTTCAACCCCGCAGTTGACGGCTTGGCTTGAAGCAAGTGACCCTCATCAGGACAAGTCGATCTTGTCCTGATGTATGAGCTTGGAGCACATCTGCTGCCTCCAGGAAGCCCGGCCGGATTACAAAGACCCCAGCGCACTTCTGTTCAGCAGCTTTGCCACCCAGTCCACGAAAACGCGAACCTTGTTCGTCACGTGTCGCGTCTGCGGATAGACGATATAGATGGGCATGGCCTCGCTTTTCCACTCGGGAAGGATTTGGACCAGTTTGCCCTCCTTTATCTCCTTCCTGATGGAGAACGGCACCAGTTGCCCGACACCCATCCCAGCGAGAATTGCGTTTTGATAAGTACGGGCGTCGTTGGCGGAGACGATGTAGCGGGGGGTGATCTCCGTTGAGCGAATACCATTATCGAAGGCCATGCTCATGACTTGTCCTGCGCTGGCATTGAGATATCCAACGCAGTAGTGATCGATCTCAAGGTCTTCCGGCTGCTGGGGTATGCCGAAACGTTCGATGTAACCGGGTGATGCGCAGGTGATGAAATCGAGTTCCGATACTTTGCGGGCAATGAGCGACTGGTCGCGCAGGGTCCCTACCCGCAAGGCGCAATCGACGTTTTCTGCGATATAATCGACCAGCCGGTCTCCGACGCCGATATCGAGCCGAATCAGAGGGAAGCGCTCGTGAAAATCGCAAAGGTTTGGAATGATGATCTCGTCGGCAAAGACACCAGCCATTTCCACACGAAGGCGGCCCGATGGCTGGACGTTGGCGTTGGAAAGGCTGCTGTCCAGTTCATCGATTTCCGACAGGATCTGGGTCGCGCGTTCGTAATAAAGCGCACCGTCCGTTGTGACCATAACCCGGCGCGTTGTCCGGTTCAGAAGCGTGGTCCGCAGATGCGCTTCAAGCCCCTGCACCATGTTGGTGACCGTGGTCTTTGGAATGTTGAGAGCGTTGGCAGCCCGGGTGAAATTCCCTGTTTCCACCACCCGTGCAAACACACGCATCGCCGCTAACTGATCCATTGTTGGCCTTTTCGTTCGATTGTCCGTGAATTTGGAATAGTGTTTTCAATTTTGCCCGCTTGTGCAATTTATCTCGAACAATAATATCTAATTCAGAAATTGCTGCAAGACCCGTTGCAAACGGGTCGCGAAGGAAACGAAATGAACACGCAGTGGCAGACGATCGAGAGCAGCGGGGCAACACAGCCACCCTTGTCCGTTCGTATCTACAAGGGTGAAGGTGAAAACCGGACGCCGCCGCTCGTGCTTTATCTTCGTGGCGGTTCTTTTCTGGAGCAAGGCGCTCGCTGTCCGGAGCTTCCGGTTGCACGAGCACTTGCCGACAAGGGTGCAGTCGTCATCGAAGCGGATTACAGCACAAGCTCGTGCAACGAGTTTCCAGCTGTCATCGATTGTGCGTTCGAGGCCCTGAATTGCCTGAGCAACAGCCGCAAGCAATATGGCAGCGCAAAATCGCTGCTGTTCGTTGCGGGTGAAGAGGCAGGCGGCAATGTGGCAGCCGGTCTGGCGCTAAAGGCGCGAGACAGGATGCCGGGAAAATTGGCAGGGCAGATTTTGCTCTCACCGATGATCGATCCGCTGATGGCGTCCATGTCCTTTCGGGATGCCGACAAGATCGGTATGCGGCAGCGCTGGGCTGAGGGCTGGAGCCGGTATCTGGCAAAGGCCTGCGGAGTGGCACATCCCTATGCCGCCCCCTGCCAGTGTACGCGGCTCGACCGGGTGGCACCGGCATTGATTTTTACAGCCGAGGACGATCCTCTGCATGACGAGACCGTCAATTACGCCGGTCGCCTGAGTGATGCAGGAATACGCGTTCGGCAGCATGTTTTCCCTGCCGGTTCCGGCTGGACGGGGCTTTATCGCGGTGAAGGTGGCACATGGCTTTCTGCTGTCTGCGCCGAGTTTGCGGATTTCGTTCAAGACCTGAAGCATTAGCATTCATTACACCAACTGATCGGCTTCTGATGAGGCCAAGGAGTATCCCATGACGCTCAAGAACAAGCGCCGTGCCCTTGCGGGTGCCGGCATCGGCCTTGCCGTGTCCGTTGCAGCAGCGGCATTTCTATTCGATCTTCCCATGACTACGGGTGCCGTGGCAGCATCCGCTCCTGCAGAAACGCCGGCGATTCCTGTAACCGTCGCCACCGTTGAAAGCCGTGACATCACGCATTGGGAGCAGTTTTCAGGCCGTCTCGAAGCGGTAGAACGCGTCCAGATCCGCTCCCGTGTCGCGGGCCAAATCCAGGCAGTCCATTTCCGTGAAGGCGCATTGGTCAAGGCCGGTGATCTCCTCTTTACAATCGATCCCGCACCGTATCAGGCAGCGGTTGCCGGTGCGGAAGCACAGGTTGCCTCTGCACAGGCCAAGGTTGGGCTCGCCACAACCGAGCTTGAGCGCGGTCGCCGCCTCTCGGACAACCGCACCATCTCGCAAAGCGATCTCGACCAGCGCCAGAGCAATGTTGCGGATGCCGAAGCACAGTTGCGGGCCGCCCGTGCCGCATTGACCACGGCGCAGCTCGATCTCAGCTATACACAGCTTCGCGCACCAGTCTCCGGACGCGTTGGCAAGCTGGATATTACCGTCGGCAATCTGGTTGCCGCCGGATCTGCCTCGCCAGCGCTTACGACACTGGTATCGGTCGACCCGATCTATGCCAGCTTCAACGCCAGCGAAGAGATGGTTACCAAGGCGCTGTCGCAATTGCCCGTATCCGATGGCGCGCTTCAGGCCTTGGAGCAAATCCCGGTCGAAGTCGGCACGCTTGCCGATGAGGGCACGCCCATCAAAGGCACGCTTCATCTCATCGACAATCAGGTCGATGGTGCAAGCGGCACCATCGGGGTGCGCGCCGTCTTTGCCAACACGGATGGACGCCTGATCCCCGGCCAGTTCGTGCGGGTGCGCCTGGGTGAGCCGAAGTCGGAAAACCGCATCGTCATCACCGACCGCGCCATCGGCACCGATCAGGACAAGAAGTTCGTCTTCGTGGTGGATGGCGAGAATAAGGTTAACTACCGCCAGATAAAGCCCGGCGCAGCCGCAGATGGCCTGCGTGTGGTGGAAAGCGGCCTTGCCGCAGGCGACAAGATTGTCGTCAACGGTTTGCAGCGTATTCGCCCCGGTGCCGTTGTCGCTCCGCAGACCGAAGACAAGGTCGCAGCCTCGCAATAACATTCCGGCGGGCCTGCTCCCAAGGGGTCCGCCGTCCCCATTGATCAGAACAGGAAACGAAGACCTGCCGGTGGCAATTGCCGCCGGAGCGGTCCTTCGCGTCCAGATTTTCACCCGGAGAGGGCTAAATCATGAACATCTCCAGATTTTTCGTAGACCGGCCGGTCTTTGCCGGCGTCCTATCGGTCCTTATCGTGGTCGCTGGCCTTATCGGCATGCGCGCGCTTCCGATTTCCGAATATCCGGAAGTCGTGCCACCTTCCATCGTCGTGCGCGCCACCTACCCTGGCGCCAACCCGAAGGTCATTGCTGAAACGGTTGCAACACCGCTTGAAGAGCAGATCAACGGCGTAGAAGACATGCTCTACATGTCCAGCCAGGCGACTTCGGACGGCGTCATGACGCTGACCGTCACCTTCAAGCTGGGCACGGACCCGGACAAGGCGCAACAGCTGGTCCAGAACCGTGTTTCGCAGGCAGAACCTCGCCTGCCCGCCGAAGTCAGAAGCCTTGGCGTCTCGACCGTCAAAAGCTCGCCCGACCTGATGATGGTCGTGCATCTGGTGTCACCCGGCAATCAGTATGACCTGACCTATCTGCGCAACTACGCCGTCCTCAACATCAAGGACCGTCTGGCGCGCATCGAAGGTGTTGGCCAGGTGCAGATTTTCGGTGCCGGCGACTATTCCATGCGCGTGTGGATCGATCCGCAAAAGGCGGCTGAGCATAATCTTGCCGCCAGCGACATCAGCAACGCCATCCGCGAGCAGAACGTGCAGGCCGCGGCCGGCACGATCGGTGCCTCGCCAAGCCTTAACGGCGTTGATCTTCAGCTGAACGTCAACGCTCAAGGACGCCTTTCGACACCGGAGGAATTTGGTAACATCATCGTCAAAAGCGGTGCGAATGGTGAAATTACCCGCCTTCGTGACGTTGCCCGCGTAGAACTGGGTGCAGCCGATTACGCGCTGCGCTCGCTGCTGGATGGCGAATCTGCCGTGGCCATTCCCGTCTTCCAGGCGCCCGGCTCCAACGCGATTACCATCTCGGATCAGGTTTCGGCGACCATGCAGGATCTGCAGAAGGCCATGCCAAACGGCGTGAAATACGAGATCGTCTACGATACGACGCAATTCGTCCGCGCCTCCATCGACAAGGTCATCGACACCCTGCTGGAAGCCATCGCGCTTGTCGTCATCGTCGTCATCCTGTTCCTCCAGACATGGCGCGCCTCGATCATCCCGCTCATTGCCGTCCCCGTATCCATCATCGGCACATTCGCGGTGATGTATGTCTTCGGCTTCTCGATCAATGCACTCAGCCTCTTCGGTCTGGTGCTTGCCATCGGCATCGTGGTGGACGACGCCATCGTGGTGGTGGAAAACGTCGAGCGCAATATCGAGAACGGCCTGTCTCCCCGCGATGCGACCTACCGCGCCATGAAGGAAGTCTCCGGCCCCATCATCGCCATCGCGCTGGTGCTGGTCGCCGTCTTCGTGCCGCTTGCCTTCATCTCGGGTCTGTCGGGCCAGTTCTACCGCCAGTTCGCCTTGACGATTGCGATTTCGACCGTCATCTCGGCCATCAATTCTTTGACGCTGTCTCCAGCGCTGGCTGCCTTGCTTCTCAAGGATCACCATGCGCCTAAGGACTGGCTGACCCGTGGGATGGACAAGGTGCTTGGCGGCTTCTTCCGTGGCTTCAACCGTGCCTTTGGTGCGGCCTCGAATGGTTACGGCAGGAGCGTCGGCGGCTTGCTCAATCGCAAGAGCATCGTGATGCTGGTCTATGTGGTTCTCGCTGGCGCGACCTATGGCATGTTCAATGCCGTTCCCGGCGGCTTCGTGCCCGCGCAGGACAAGCAGTATCTGATCGGCTTTGCCCAGCTGCCGGATGCCGCAAGTCTTGATCGCACGGAAGATGTCATCAAGCGCATGAGCGACATCGCCATGCAGCAGCCTGGTGTCGAACATGCGATTGCGTTTCCTGGCCTATCCATTAACGGCTTCACCAACAGCTCCAATGCGGGCGTCGTCTTCGTGGCCTTGAGCCCGTTCGAGGAGCGCACGACACCGGAACTATCGGGCGGCGCCATTGCCATGGCACTGAACCAGAAATTCGGCGCCGTTCAGGATGCTTTCATCGCCATGTTCCCGCCACCGCCGGTTAACGGTCTTGGCACAACGGGCGGTTTCAAGCTGCAGATCGAAGACCGGGCGGGCTTCGGATACCAGCAGCTGGACGAGGTGACCAAGGCCTTCCTTGCGAAAGCCTATCAGACGCCTGAACTGGCCGGTCTGTTCTCCAGCTTCCAGATCAACGTGCCGCAGCTTTATGCGGATCTGGACCGCGCCAAGGCCGAGCAACTCGGCGTTTCCGTCACCGATGTTTTCGAGACGCTGCAGATCTATCTCGGCTCTCTCTACGTCAACGACTTCAATGCCTTTGGTCGCACCTACAGCGTGCGGGTACAGGCTGACGCGAAGTTCCGTTCGCAGGCGGAAGATATCGGCCAGTTGAAGGTTCGCTCGTCGAATGGACAGATGATACCACTCTCGGCACTGCTGAAGGTGGATGCAACAACAGGACCTGAGCGGACCACCCGCTACAATGGCTTCCTCTCTGCCGATATCAATGGCGGTCCTGCACCGGGCTTCTCTTCCGGCGAAGCGCAGGCAGCCATAGAACGCATCGCCAACGAGACCTTGCCATCGGGTATCGCTTACGAGTGGACGGATCTGACCTATCAGCAGATCCTTGCCGGAAGCTCGGGTTTCCTCGTCTTCCCGCTCGCTCTGCTGCTGGTCTATCTGGTGCTTGCCGCGCAGTATGAAAGCCTCACATTGCCGCTCGCCATCATCATGATCGTGCCCATGGGCGTGCTGGCGGCCATGACGGGCGTCTGGTTGACAGGAGGTGACAACAACATCTTCACCCAGATCGGCCTCATCGTCCTTGTAGGACTATCGGCGAAAAACGCGATCCTGATCGTGGAATTCGCCCGGGAACTGGAGTTCGAAGGCCGCTCGCCGGTTGCCGCAGCCATCGAAGCAAGCCGCCTTCGCCTGCGCCCGATCCTGATGACGTCACTCGCCTTCATCATGGGCGTGGTGCCGCTGGTCATCTCCACCGGTGCTGGTGCGGAAATGCGCTCGGCCATGGGTGTCGCCGTGTTCTCCGGCATGATCGGCGTCACGATCTTCGGCATCTTCATGACACCGGTCTTCTACGTCCTGGTCCGAAAACTCTCCGGCAACCGCCCGCTGATCCAGCACAAGGAAGAACCTGCCAATACCGACTATAAGATGCACGAAGCCGTTTGATTGCTGAATCATGAAAAACCAAGCCCCGGGACAAGACGTTCCGGGGCTTTTGTTTTGAACGCCGGCCAGTCTTTCTGGGCTGAGAGACGGGCCGCAGCTCACATCCCGCCAAATGCGCCAAGCAGTAGGCTGCGTAACTCATCCATTCGCGGTTCACCTCTCGCTCCAGATACCGTCATGCCATCCGTGAAGCCAGCCTCCAGAAACGGGGCCAGAAGCTTCGCGTCGTCCGCGACGATATGTACAGGGACGGCTCTGGATGCGCCGGGGCCGGTAATGATGGATGCGGGCTGGTGATCTCCAAGGATGATATAGATGGCGCCCCGTCCCTGCCGCGCCATGAAATCTCCAAGGGTTGCAAGGGAATAATCGATGGTCTGGATATATTGCCGTCTCACACGATCGGGATTGGCCCAGACTACGGAGGGAGGATCGCCGCTGGTTGCCTGCTCGTCGAAAGCTGAGCCATCGCCCACCTCGTTCCAATCAATGAGTCTGGGCACTGGTGTCCAAGGCGCGTGGCTGGAAATGAGGGCAATTTCTGCCATGACGTTCTGCCCGCGCTGATGCGCAGGCTTTATCGCCAGCCGATCAAGCGCAGACAGGGTATACTGATCCGGCATGGTGACCCAGTTGAACGGCTTGCCCCGATAGTCGAGGTCAGATGCCGCCAGGATCTGGTCATAGCCGAAATAGTTGGCCTCCGGCCATGCCATCGTGATTGCAGGCATGACTGCCACACTGTGCCAGCCAGCTTCAGAAAACAGCCGGTTCAGGCTCGGTTGTCGGCTGATCATCAATCGGTCGTAACGGGCCTGACTATCGACCCAAAGGCCGGACAGCAACGTGCCGTGCGCCAGCCAGCTTAACCCGCCCACTGTTGGAGACGTGATCCAGCCGCTGGCAGACTGGAGACCGACCGCTTGGATTTGCTTCTCGATGGCGGCGAGCCTTGGCGACGTTACGTCTTTATATTGCGAATCCTCGACGGCAGATCGCCCGTAGGATTCCACAAAAATAACGTAGATGTCCTTGCCCTTCACGGCTTGAAAGAGGTTTTGCCCGTTTTGCGGACCGATGCCCTTTGCCAGTTCCTTTTCAAAGACCCGCATATCCGCAACAGAGCGGACAATAAGGTCGAGCCTGGAAGAAAGGTAGGCGGGCGTTGCGAACGTGACCTGTGGCGCTCCGAGCAAAAGCAGACAGCCAGATGCAGCCGTGACGAGGGCAAAGGTTCCAGCCAGCAGGTGCAGCAGGCGTTGCGGGGCTTGGGTCATCCACTTCAACGACTTGAGAAACAGGGCTGCCACCAGAAGGATGAGGAGTGCACCGCAAATCAGAGCGACAACGGCTGCTGCAGTGCCTATCGTACCGGAAATCAGGTTCCAGCCATCGGTCAGCATCTTCAAATCGAGATAAGGATTGAACTGTCTCTGAAAGGCGCTCTGGACGCCGATATCTGCGACCTTCAACAACAAGACGAGAAAAACGATGAAGCCGGAGACAAAGACAATTGTACGTCTGAGCCATCCCCGCGATATCAGCACCAGAAGAGCGATGAGAGGCCATTCCAGCGGCAGGCGGGCGAAGTTGCTTGCACTTAGGGTGTCTGGATGGTCAGGCAGCGTGAAGGCGACAAACGCGGTTGCAGAGAATAGTAGAGCGCCAATCAACGCTTTCAAGGTAATGTGATCCCATCCTGCCCTGATTGTGCTGCTCACTTCGATCCGCTCCTCACTATGTTATGCAAAGGTCTGCTAAATAACCGCAGAGAATATAAGGGCCTCAACGCTTGAACACACTGCGCATAATAATATCGGTCATAACGCTGATCGCGCTTGCCGCTATTATCGTCCAGACTGATCTGTCGGCACTCGAGCAATCTCTGTCGCGCATCTCGTGGGTAGCGATCATCGCCTGTCTCGGATTGGTGCAGGTGCAGATTATCGTCTCGGCGTTGCGGTGGCGGTTTACCTCCCAGCGGCTGGGGCATCACATAGCGCTGCCGATGGCAATCCGGGAATATTACGTCGCAAGCTTTCTCAACCAAACTCTGCCCGGAGGAGTGACGGGCGATGCCATAAGAGCGTGGAGAATGCGTGGCGATGAACCTGGGGCCTGGAGGCAACCCGCTAAGGCGGTTCTTTTTGAAAGACTGTCCGGCCAGATCGTGTTTTTCGGGCTGGCATTGATTGGGCTCGCTGTCTGGCCATTCGTGACCACGAGCAGTTTCGGCCAGTATACCAATCATTATGTCTGCGTCGGCGTCGCGTTGAGCGCGATCGCTTTGATCGTTGTACTTCTGGTGAAGCGTAAGGGAGCGGTCATAGGCACGCTCAGTGAAGAGCTTTTGGAGGTCTTTCTTCGGCGAAGGGCTTGGCTTTTTCAGGCAGTCACAAGCATCGCCATTCTTGCCAGCTACGTAGGTGTATTCTTTATCGCCGCGACGGCTACAGGATCTGACTTGCCCTGGACTGCGTGTCTCACGATCATCCCCTTCTGCCTCGTTGCGATGTTGATACCAACCGGCTTCGGGGGATGGGGGACACGCGAGGCAGCGGCCATGGCGCTCTGGCCCATGCTCGGCGCATCGTCCGTCGACGGACTTGCCGCCAGCATTACCTACGGATGGCTGTCGCTTGCGGGAGCAGCGCCGGGAATCGTCTTTCTCGCAGCGGCTGCCTTTCGAAAGCGGCCAAGCCATGCGTGACACCGATTTCACGCGCGGCTGACCCTGGCGTAGACATCGCCCGATAAAGCGTCTTGCGGCATCGCTTTCAGTTCCGCGAGGATCTCTGCGCCGGTTTTCCAATCCGGAGATACAAACCGATGCGTTTCACCCTCAACGCGATTGAACCGGTAGTCGGCAAGTGCCTGCAAAACAGCGATGGCCTCAGATGCAACGGACGGCATTGCGGGAATATATTCGAAAGCAACGAGATTGATCGGCCTCGTGAGACCGGAAAGCACTTCCGCTTCCGCGCCCTCCACATCGATCTTGCAAAAGGCTGGCAGGCCATATGTATCAATGAGGTCATCCAGCGTTTTCATGGGCACGGTAACTTTCCGATCCCATTCGACGTGGGCAAAGCCTGCACTTTGCTTTACGGCATCGACAAAGCTTCCCGAAACACTTGTCACGGTGGGATGGCGGCTGGAAATCAACAGTTCCACCTCGCCCTGCCGCCGACCAACCGCTACACGTTCGAAACCCTCAAGCTCCTGGCCAAGACGTCGCTCCACGAAATCAGCGAACAAAGGCTGCGGCTCGATTGCCACGACTTTGGCACCGATGTCTAAGAGCGTCCGCGAGCGGCTGCCAACGTGAGCGCCGATATCAAATGCGAGTTCACCGGGAGCGACAAGAGAACGGTAAAAGCGTTTCAGTGCGTATCGTCGCCATGGCTGGCCATAATAGACGACGAGGGAACGAGCGAGTCCCAACGATGAAGAGAGGCTGTCGGCAGTTTTCATATGCCCACCCGCCGCCGTGTGAGATAGACAATATCCAGTGTAAAGGAATAGGCCAGCATGGCGAGGGCGATAGCCGCAAGATAGCCGGACAATGGCACCGTTACTGCCGGAACGAGTATCAGGCAGAGGACCGACACCTGTACGACGCAAACGAATTTTCGTCTGAGTGAAGGTGGCAAATCAGCGCTGAGAAAGGGTGCAACCCAGCCTGCAGCGACGAAAGCGTATCGCATGAGCCCTATCATGAGCACCCAAGCGCCGGCTTTATCCAGCATTGCAGCGGCGACAGAGAGGATGAGGATAAGTAGAGCATCCACCTCCATATCGAAGCGAGCGCCGAGTTCCGATTCCTGATGATATCGCCGTGCGAGATAGCCATCTATGCCATCCAGCGAGAGTGCAAGCGCAACGACGCCAACGAGTATCCAGAGAACCGTGTCGGCGTTGTGCAGGCTTTCGAAACACAGGACGGTAGCGCCGGTGAGGCAGACAAGCGTGGCCCGAAACGCTGTGACGATGTTCGCGTATCCAAACCGTCGATGCGGATAATCCGGCAGAAGATATACGACAAAGCCGAAAACGATGGATAGAGAAAGGATGGCGGCCGCGACGAAGTCCCATCCGAGAGACATTTCGGTGCGAACCAGTAGCGCGACGATGATTGTTCCGAGCATCAAATAGCCAAGATGCCCGAGCGTGTTTTGCACAAGCGGCCGTCTTCCCTTGAGGCCGCCAGGTACCTCACCATGGATCAGTGCCATTCAGTCCTCCCTACGACCGCATTCACTCGGCCGCAACCAATGCATTGAGATCCATGAGGTGACCAGCACGTAGTGTTTTGGTACGAAGGTAGTTCTGGTTTTCCAGGGTCACCGTACCATTTACCGCAGCGCGGGCATCGACTTCGATACCACCTGCCCTCAGCCCGTTGATCTTCGTTGGATTGTTCGTATAGACCGCGACCTTGGTGATGTTCAAATGGCGGAGAATTGCGACCGCCGCTTCATAGCGTCGGTGATCGTCTGCCAGACCGAGTTCGGCGTCAGCGTCAATCGTATCCAGGCCCTGATGCTGATAGCCATAGGCACGCATTTTTGCGCCAATGCCGGTGCCGCGTCCTTCCTGATCGAGATAAAGGAGCACGCCGCCGCCCGCCTGTTTCAACAGGGCCAGACCGTTACGAAGCTGATCGCCGCAATCGCACTTCAAGGAGCCGCAGAGATCGCCCGTGATGCAGGACGAGTGGATACGGATTGGTACCGTTCGTGACACGTCGGGTTTGCCAACAATGACTGCAACCTGGTCCTTCTGGGCAAGACCGCCGCGGAAGACGACAAATTCGGAATCTCCAAGATCCTTGAGAGGGACCCGGGTGCGCACCACCTGTTCGAAGCGCTGACGCGCTGTCTCCGCACCCTTCAGCCGTGCAGCGGATACCTCACAGCATCCGGCAAAATCGTCCTGGAAAGCCGAAACGTCGGCCAACACCATTGCGGGGAGAAGGAGAGCTGTCCTTGCCAGCTCTGCTGTTTGCGACGCCAGCTCATCTGCCTCCATCCATGTGTCCGGCTTGTCCGCGCCGAGCACATAAGAGAAAGTGGACGCCTGCTCAAAACTCACACCAGCGAGGGGCGCCAATATGTCGCCGTTGCCGACAATGCCGAGCCGGGTGGCGCGGGGCGCAGTGAGGAGCAGTGAGTGCGTGTCCCTCGTTGCCTCGGCGAACTGATCGTATAAAGACGGCGTGACAGCGTCGAGTGCCATGACGGCGATCTTTCGTTCACCTGATGACATGAGGACAGGGCGACCGTAGCGAAGCTCAGCAACGGCGCGTTCGACCTCCATCTCAGGAGTTGCAAGTCGGAAAGCTGACTGGTTGATTGGCGGCATATGACATACTCTCCCTAAGCTTTATTGTTTTTTACGGAGAGGATCGCATCTGGATTTCTCTCGCGTCATAAATTTATTTTGGCAGTGACCACGGAACAAAACGCGCGTCTCGGCAATACGCTCCATTCAACACGCATTAATCGGGATCACCCTTTTGGCATCTCCTATCGGCACCGCCACACAGTCCGGACACACCCCATGCCGGGCACTTTGGATCGAGCGCGCAGAATATTGTGAATTGAAAGAGGAGCAGCTCAGGCAACGCCGCGATAATGAGGTGCTCGTACGCACTCTTTACACCGGTATCAGCAGGGGTACGGAAGCGCTGGTGTTCAAGGGCGCCGTGCCCAGCACCGAATTTGAGAGAATGCGTGGCCCCCATATGGAAGGCGACTTTTCGTTTCCCGTCAAATACGGTTATTCCTCCGTCGGGATTGTGGAAGAAGGGCCAGCCGACGTGGTCGGCAAGACCGTCTTCTGTCTTCACCCTCACCAGAACGCCTTCGTTACGGCGAAGGACATGGTCACTGCATTGCCGGAGAAGCTTCCGCCCGCTCGGGCCGTGCTCGCCGCCAATATGGAAACGGCGCTCAACATCGTGTGGGATGCTGTCATTCAACCCGGAGACCGCGTTGCGGTCTTTGGCGGTGGTGTTGTGGGCACAATGGTCGCCAATCTCTCCAACCGGATTGCAGGGACGGAAACTGTCCTTGTCGATACCAACCCAGAGCGTCGTCATCACGCAAAAGCCATGGGTTTAGCCTTCATAGAGGCCGAAAATCTGGAGGGGGAATTCGACGTCCTCATCAATGCTTCGGCATCCGGCGAAGCACTTGCGCAGGCCATCCATCATGCAGGAATGGAAGCGCGCATCGTGGAGGCCAGCTGGTACGGCGACAAATCCGTCACGATCCCGCTGGGCGGCAGCTTTCACTCCAGACGGCTTTCGCTCGTGAGTTCGCAGGTCGGTTCCATTCCCAAATTACACAGCGCGCGTTGGACGTTCGGCCGGCGAATGGCGAAAGCACTTGAACTCCTCCTCGACGACACACTCGACCACCTGATTTCCGGCGAGACAGCCTTTGCTGATCTGGCGGGCGATTACCCACGTATCCTGTCATCACAGGACACGCTTTGCCACCGCATCCATTACTGAAGAAAGAGAGACCATGTTCGCAGTCGAAGTCAGAGATCACATCATGATCGCCCATAGCCTTCCACGCCCCGTTTTCGGCCCGGCCCAAGGTATGCACGGCGCGACCTTCGTCGTTGATGCAGCGTTTTTCACCAAGGATGTGGACGAAGATGGACTTGCGGTGGACATTGGAGCGGCAACGACTGTCCTTTCGGAAGTCCTCAAACCTCTGAACTATCAGAACCTCGACGAACTGGATGTTTTCAAAGGCAAAATCAGCACGACTGAGGTCATCGCCAAGCATATTTTCGACGAGCTTTCCGGAGCCGTGGCAGACAAACGTCTCGGTCCCGGCAGTCACCGGATCGCGCGCATCAAAGTCACGCTGCATGAATCTCACGCTGCACGCGGCTGGTACGAGGCAGACCTTTGAGACCAAATCTCACTCTCGCCTATCCCGGGAACCTGAACCTGAAGACCGGCGGATATGGTTATGACCGGGAAATCGTCAAGGGTCTGAGAGAGCTGGGCTGGAATGTCGAGCTTCTAGCCCTCGGCGAGGGCTTTCCCTCTCCATCGGCTGAGGCGCTTCATGAGGCGGAAGCACGGCTTTCGGCGTTGGAAGACGGCGCCCTCGTCCTGATCGATGGCCTTGCTTTCGGTGTGATGGATGAATGGGCACAGAGAGAAGCGGGGCGGCTTAAAATCGTCGCGCTTGTCCATCACCCTCTTGCCCTTGAGACAGGTTTGACTGAGGCGCAGCAGGCCCCTCTGCGCAGGAGCGAGACAGCGGCGTTGGCCGCCACGCAACACGTCATCGTGACGTCACCGATGACAGCAGGTGAACTGGCGAAGAATTTTGGCGTCGCCGCTGACAAAATTACCGTGGCTGTTCCCGGCACCGTAAAGCCAGCTTCCGAGAGCAAGACGCGGAACGATATTCCGTATATCCTTTCTGTCGGGTCCCTCACCAGACGCAAGGGGCATGACGTTTTCATCGCTGCGCTGAAAAAGCTCGAAGATCTCGAATGGCGCACGACGATTGTCGGTAGTCCGCATCTGGATCCCGCCGTAGCGACTGCCCTTGCCCAGCAGATCGAAGCCGCAAAGCTATCGGACCGCATCATTCTGGCTGGCGAATTTGACGAGCTTGGACCATTCTATACCCAGGCAGACATTTTCGCTTTGGCGAGCCGCTACGAGGGCTATGGCATGGTCTTTGCCGAAGCGTTGGCCTACGGCCTGCCAATCGTTGCCTGCAAGGCAGGTGCGGTGCCGGATGTCGTACCGAGCGACGCGGGAATCTTGGTGCCAGTTGACGACATAGACGCAACAGCAGCTGCCATCCGGACATTGCTGACCGACAGCCAGGAGCGGGCACGTCGCGCGGAGGCCGCAGCGCGCGCGGGCAAGCTGTTACCGAGTTGGGAAGAAACCTCAGAAATCATCTCTAACAGATTGAAAGCATTGGCATGAGTGGCTTCGACAAGGACTGGCTGACACTCAGGGAGCCGGCAGACCGTGACGCGCGATCACTGTCACTCCTGCAGAGCTTTAACAGGTACATATCCTCCGCGCCGCCGCCGCGGACTATCCTGGACATCGGATGCGGGACAGGATCGACCTATCGGACACTCGCCCCTGCATTGCCGGACGCGACCTGGAAGCTTCTCGACTATGAGGCTACCCTGCTGGAAGAAGCAAAACGGCAGATCGGTGAAAAGGACGGCATCGAGTTTCTCTGCCGAAATCTCAATCAGCTGGACGATGCCGTGCTCGATGGTGTGTCAATGGTGACGGCATCGGCTCTCTTTGACCTTTGCTCGGCACAATTTAGCGACCGGTTTGCAGCACAGCTTGTCGGTCGGAACATCGGGCTCTACGCTGCTCTTAATTATGACGGCCAAATGCAGTGGACGGTTCGACACCCCTTCGATGAGCAGGTGGTAGAGGCCTTCAACCGCCATCAGCACTTCGACAAGGGGCTCGGCCCGGCACTTGGCCCAGACGCAACCGACCACCTGTCTTCCCTATTTGAGGCGAGCGGATTTTCCGTTAGCGTGGCCACGAGTCCCTGGCAGCTGCGCGGCGACATGGCCGAACTGCAAATGGCTTTTCTGGCAGGCCTGAAGCGGCCAATCCTCGAGATTGGCAACATCGAAGAGGCGGCATTCAGTGAGTGGCTTGACTTCCGTCTGTCACAGATTGGCAGCGACGATAGCGTATGCATCGTCGGCCATACGGATCTTCTCGCCTTTCCGAACCTCTGACCGGTCCTCCGATTTAAGGCGACAGTCAAACAAAACGTCGCTGCCGAGCGAATAGACCTCGGCGGCGGGTCGGTGGGCGTTGCAGAGTTGGGCTATAGGCGGCAGCGAGATGCCGCAGGGGCCGGACCCGATGATGACAGGTGCGATTGCGACGTGAAGCCGATCGACGAGGTTGGCGTCGATGAAGCGGGCAATTGTCCTTGCGCCACCCTCCACAAGAATGCGTTTCAAGCCCCGCTGGGAAAGACTTTCAAGTATGTCGTTAGGATCAAGACCAGCGGCTCCGCGAGCGAGCTGTACCACATCGGCGCTATGCATCGTTTTTTGCGCGTCATGTCCCTGGATAACGATGACCGGCGCGCCGCCATCGTGGAACAGGCCTTCGTCGCCTGTGAGCTCTCCGCGGCAGTCGATAACGACGCGTGTTGGGCTCGGCCCACTGACCTCCCTCACCGACAATCGGGGGTTATCATTCTGCACGGTGCCAATGCCAACGATGACGGCATCCACCAATGCGCGACAACGATGGAGGTGAGCCAGACCGTCAGGCCCGGATATGTCCCGGGCGTCCCCGCTTGGGGTCGCTACCCGGCCGTCCAGCGATTGACCGACCTGTGCCAGAACAAACCCGCCGCGAGCGGAAGCAACTGGTCCATACAGCGTCATTGCCGCCTCTGCCTCGGTTCTTCTTAGAGCATCCGCGCCATTGCGAATTGAAAGAAGCCGGTTCCAGAGCCTGTCAGTCATGTGAAGATTGCGCATCGACGTCCCAGTCTAGAGAATACGGTAAAGCGTGGTATCCCGGCGGATCACATGGTGAAAGATGACCGCCAACAGGTGTAACGCGAAAAGCACCAAAACGATCCATGCGCTCCACTCATGCATCGTTGACAGAAGCGGAGCTATCTGGGGAGATTTCTCAATCGGGCTCCAGACAGGAAACAAACCGAACCATTGCAATGGAAAGCCGTGGGCGTTGGTGGCGAGAAAGCCCGACACCGGCATTATGATCAGAAACATGTAGATGAGACCGTGGACCGTATGTGCGGCGACGCGCTCGCCAAAACTCCCCTGAATAGGAGGGGCCGGCGCATATAGCCGGGCGCCAACCCTCAGCAGCATGATCCAAAGCACGAGAAAGCCCAGACTTTCATGGACGAGATAAAAATCGAGTTTCACCTCGTCCTTTACGAAGCCGATCATAAGCCCCATCGGCCAGGTCATGAACACCAACAGGGCCACAATCCAGTGAAGAGCCCGTGAGACACCACTATATTTCGGCAACTGGTATGTCGAGTTATCGGCCATCATCTTCCTCCTCCAGGAATTGACGAGCCACATCATACCGGGAGAGGAGACGCTTTACGAGGACGGAAAAGAGCCTTCGGAAATCAGGGCCCTTCTGACGCTTCGATTAATCTGAAGACCTGCAGAACTTTGGCTTCAACCCTTGCTTAGTCTGGCGCATCAGAAGCTCATACGGCCAGGAAGCCACCATCCACGCTCAGAACGGCGCCATTGACCATGGCCATATCTGACGACAGCACAGCGGCGATCGTGCGTGCGACATCGTCTACTTCGGCAAAACGACCGACCGGGTGACGGACCATCATCGGCTGGGATTTTACCGGGTCGCTCCATGCGGCCATGGCGAGTTCGGTGAGTGTTATGGTTGGCGCTACGGCGTTGACGCGGATGCCGTGCGGGCCAAACTCCTTGGCAAGAACGCGGGTCGCCCCCTCCAGACCTGCCTTTGAGGCGGCGTAGCACAGATGTTCGGCAAAGCCACGGTGCCCGGCAATCGACGTGATGTTGACGATGGCACCGCCGCCGCCCGCGGCAACCCGCGCGCGTCCAAATTCCTGGCAGGTGATGAGGGCTGCCCGTAGGTTGATGCCCATGACGGCGTCGTAGCCTGCTTCCGTCATGTCGAAACTGGATTCCAGCACATTGATGCCCGCGCTGTTGATAAGGAAATCCGCCGTTCCGGCCTGTGCCATTGCCCGACGAGTCGCAGCCGGATCGGCAAGATCCACGACCACAGAGCGCCCGCCGATTTCAGCGCGAAGACTGTCGAGATCCGACGCAGTCCGGCTCAGCGCGATGACTTCGGCTCCACGCTCCGCCATGGTTCTGGCGCAGGCGCGACCGATGCCCTTGCCCGCGCCGGTGATGATGACAGATTTGCCTGAAAACTGCATTATATACTCCTCCTGATATGCATGTATTGCAGCGGATTAATGAGAGCCTGCGGTCAAAAGCGGTTCTATGTCGTCCCGCACCTCTCGCGCAATTTCCTGAATTTTGAGGAAGGCCTTGTAGCGTGCTTCATGCAAAGCCCGGACGGGGCCAGAGGCCGGTTCACTTCGACCCGAAACACTGGACATGGCGGGCATTGCGGTTTGCAAATCCGGATATGTTCCCGCAGCAACGGCAGCCAGCATGGCCGAACCCAACAGCACCGGCTCGGGGCATGCGGTTACTTCAACAGGAATTCCGGTTGCATCTGCCAGGATTTGACGGGTGAGCCTGTGAGTGCCGGCACCGCCAGAGACCGAAATGGACGAGATGGACACGCCATGTCTGGCCTGTGTGTCGATGATCTGGCGCAGACCGTAACCAAGGCCGCACAGCCCGGCGACATAGAGTGAGACCAGACTGTCAACACCGGTTTCCATTCCCAGACCCATAACGACAGCACGCGCGGCGGGATCGGCGAAGGGGGCGCGGTTGCCGAGAAACTCCGGAACGACGTTCAACTGTCCCGCAACGAAAGCGGCGTTGGATGGCTCATCGACAGATGCCAGCGCTTTTGCCGCCAGCCACTGCGGCAATCCAAGGCCTTCTTGTCCTGCATTGGTTCTTGCCTTGTCGGCATAGGGGTGGAGGCTGAGCAACTGGTCGATCGCAGCGCCAGCGGCGGACTGGCCACCTTCATTGAGCCACATGCCGGGCACCATGGCGGAGTAGTATGGCCCCCACACGCCGGGAACGGAGACTGGCTCCGTTGTGGTCGTCATCGTGCAGGATGACGTACCAAAGACATAACCCAGGCAGGCAGCGGGATTTTCTGCGCCGCCACGAGCAGCGACGGTACCGATACCGCCAGCATGGGCGTCGATGAGCCCTGCTCCGACGGCGGTGCCGGGGCGCAAGCCCATTGCCATGGCTGCATCATCGTTCAGCCCCGCGCCAAGCGGCGTGCCGGGAGGAACGACACGCGCACCGATCCGCCTGAAGCCATCGGCGGAAAGGTCGCCCAAGCCTATCTTTGCGAAATAGTCTTCGTCCCAGCGGTTCTCATGAGCGAGATAGGTCCATTTGCAGGTGACCGTGCAGGAGGAACGCTCCAGTGCGCCCGTGGACTTCCAGGTCAGGAAGTCCGTGAGGTCGAAGAAATTGCGGGCGCTTGTATAAATCTCCTCCCGGTTCTCCTTGAGCCAAAGGAGTTTGGGTGTCTGCATTTCTGGCGAGATAACGCCGCCGACATAGGACAGAACGGCATGGCCCATCTGGTTGATACGTCGAGCCTGCCCGATGGCCCGATGATCCATCCAGACGATGATATCGCGTTCAGGGTAAGCTTTATCACCCACCCCGCCATTTGCGCCCTCGACCACCAAGGAGCAGGTCGCATCAAAACCAAGGCCGACAACAGAGGCAGCATCAACTCCGGCTGCATCCACGGCGTCGCGAACGGCGGCGCACACCGCATCCCATATCTGAGCGCTCGATTGCTCCACATGGCCGTTGTCGTCACGAAATATCAGGATGTCATGCTTGGCCGAGGCCAACATCGTGCCGGTAGCATCGAAAACGCCAGCCCGGGCAGAGGCTGTGCCGACATCGACGCCAATAAAATATCCACTCATAACATCCTCCTGTTAAACTCGTCGCGCCGTGTCCACAGGACAGGCGCGACGACACTTTCCTCAAGCTTAGACGCGATCAAAATTGGTCGGCAACACCAACATATCGCGGATCGTTACATTGCGATTGCGTGTGAGGATATATTCCACAGCATCAGCGACTTCGCTCGGCTCGATGATGCTGCCGGATTCCTTGGCGGCGCGGAGATTTTCCTCCGGCCAGTCTGCCAGCAGCGCGGATGATACGGGACCCGGCGACACCTGGGAGACGCGTACACCGTGCGGGATCATCTGACGGCGCATCGTCTGCACGAAGCAGGTGATTGCCCATTTGGAGCCAGCATAGACGGGCTCCCAATGGGTTGGAAAATGGCCCGCGATTGAACTTGTGACGATGATGTCGCCCGTCTTGCGTTCGCTCATATGCGGCACGACGGCGTGGACATTCTTCATGACGGCGTTGATGTTGAGGTTCAACATGCGGTCGATTTCTTCTGCCGTCGTTTCGGTGAGATCGCCGCCGATGTAGGTGCCGGCATTGCAGTAGAGAATGTCGATATGATCGACCTTCTCAAGGACCTCAGGAATCATCGCGGCACAGCTTTCGGCATCGAGCAGGTTGGTCACTTGCGGAATGGCATTTTTGCCGAGTTTGGCGGCGAGTTCATTCAGGGCTTTCTCGTTCCAGTCGACCATGACGACGGTGCAGCCATTGGCCAGCAGCTTTTCGGTGGTCGCAAGGCCGATGCCCGAGGCAGCGCCGGTAATGACTGCAATCTTGCCTTCCAGTGATTGGGCCATGTTGGTTCTCCTGTGATTTTGAGGTTGGGAGGTAGTCGATCAGCGCCATTCGCGGGCGATGTAGATGGCGAGAAGGATGATGAAGCCGCGAATAATGTCCTGCAGGTATGGGTTGATCCCCATGAGGTTGAGGCCATTATTGAGGATGCCCAGCAGCACGGCACCGATGAGCGTTCCGAGTATGAGCCCCCGTCCGCCCGCAATTGCGGTGCCGCCGAGAACGACCGCCGCGATGGCGTCGAGTTCAAAGCCCACGCCGGCATTCGGCTGTCCGGACATAAGACGACCAGTCAGAATGATGGCGGCAAGGCCGGCAGTCAGACCGGAGATGACGTAAACGGCAAGCTTGATGCGTCCCGTCTTGACGCCAGACAGTTTCGCAGCCACCTCGTTGCCGCCGATGGCATAGACATGCCGGCCGAAGGCTGTGCGTTCCAGAAGGACCCAGGCCAGCGCGTAGACCAGGACCATGGCGATGACCGGAACTGGGATGATGCCGATACGTCCGACGCCGAACCATGAAATCCAGGAGGGCAAGCCGGAGATCGGATAGCCGCCCGAATAGATCAGGCCCGCGCCGCGGGCAATGCCCATGGTGGCAAGGGTGACGATGATGGCAGGCATACGTCCCCAGGCAACCAGCGCCCCGTTGAACAGTCCCAGCGCGATGGCGAGGCCGACACCCGCAAGCAAACCCACCCAGCCTGGCATACCGAACTTTACCATCAAGCCAGCGGCGATTGTGCCTGCAAGCGCCATGACGGCACCCACGGACAGATCAATGCCTCCGGTCAGGATGACGAAGGTCATGCCGACCGCGAGGATCGCCACGATTGAAACCTGCCTCAGCACATTGAGAATATTTGATACGGAAAAGAAGTTATCCGAGGCAAAACCCATCAGCAGCGAAACCATGATCAGTCCTGCCAATGGCAAGGCCAGCGGCGAGTGAATGATGGATTTCCAGACGGGCGTCGCGGCCTGTTGCGCTTGCGCGCCGGTGATAGCGTCAGCATCATGCGACATGTTGTGTCCTCCCGGTTGTTGCGTGGGTCATCACCGTCTCGGAGGTGATCGCGTCGCCTTCCACGGTGGCGACAATGCCTCCCGAGCGGAAAACGCAGACCCTGTCAGACATGCCGATCACTTCCGGCAGCTCCGACGAAATCATGATGATGGAATGGCCCTGCGCGGTGAACTCGCGCATCAGCTGGTAAATCTCGGTTTTGGCGCCGACATCGATACCGCGTGTCGGCTCATCGAAAATCAGTACCTTCATGTTGTGGTTGATCCAGCGCGCAATCACGACCTTTTGCTGATTGCCGCCTGAGAGCGTGTCGACCCGCACATGCGGGTGCGGCGCCTTCACACGGACGCTTTGCATCGCAGCGCGGGTGTCACTCAATTCGCGGCGGCGGTTGATGAAGAAGTGGCCGAGGAGATATTTGCCGTAATTGTTGAGCGAGACGTTTTGGAGGATGGGAAAGCTTGTAATAAGCCCCTGTTCCTTTCTGCTTTCCGGCAGCAAACCAATACCGGCGGCGAGAGCCTCCGAAGGATCGGCAAAGCGTATCTCGACTCCATTCATTCGCAGCTTGCAACGCGCTGCCGGATAAGCGCCCAGCATGGCGAGTGCCGTTTCCGTCCGCCCTGATCCCACAAGCCCGGAAAAGCCAAGAATTTCTCCCTGCCGGAGTTTAAAGCTGGACACGGGGCCACCTTTGGCAAGTTGAACCTCCTCGACATCAAGGACGGTCTTGGCCTCAGCGGGAATGACCGGCTTGGGCGGAAAACTGTTTTCGATCCGGCGTCCCACCATCATCTCGACAAGCCGCGACTGGTCCACGTCAGCGACATCGCAGGAGGCGACATATTCGCCGTCGCGGAGCACCGTGATGCGGTCGCAAATCTCGAATATTTCCTCCAGATGGTGCGAGATGAAAATGATGGAAACACCCTGGGCACGAAGGCTTCTCATGACACGGAAGAGGTGCTCTACCTCCGTCGGTGTCAGCGTTGCCGTTGGTTCGTCAAGCACAAGAATGCGTGCATCCAGCGCCAGTGCCTTTGCGATCTCGACAAATTGCTGCTCAGCGACGGAAAGGTTGCGAATGGGAACGCCGAGCGGAATCGTGATGCCAAGCTGCTTCATGATTTCGCCAGCACGCTTGCGCATGGCAGCGCGCTTCATGAAGCCCATACCATTGCAGAGTTCGCGCGCGAGAAACATGTTCTCGACCGCATTGAGGTAGGGAACCAGCGAAAACTCCTGGAAAACCACGCCGATACCAGCATTGATGGCCTCGTTGTAATCGGCAAACTGGCGCTTCTCTCCTTCGATCCAGATCTCGCCTTCGCTGGGCTTGAGAATGCCGCACAGGATCTTCGTCAGCGTTGACTTGCCAGCGCCGTTCTCGCCCAGAAGCGCATGAACCTCGCCCGCGTTCACCGTCAGATCGACACCGTGCAGGACCTCGATTTTGCCGAAGCTTTTCTTGATGCCTCTCAGTTCGAGCATTGTTTCCTCCAGCAATTACATGGACAAGCATCGCCCCCGCCCAAAGGCGAGGGAGATGCAGGCGAAGCCGCTTACCAGCTGAAGCCGGCAGCGTTTTCCTTGGTGACGGGGCGCACATCGATAGGAACTTCTTTTGGCACGACGCGGGCACCCCATTTCTGGGCTAGCGCCATGGCGAGGCCGACACGCACTTGGTCACGTGGGAACTGCGCCGTGGTCTGGACGAATGGCGTGCCCTCAGCGATGGCCTGTACTGCCTCCGGGGCACCATCGACGGACGTCAGCTTGACATCACGACCAGCCCCCTGGATTGCCGCAAGAGCACCCATTGCGCCGCCGTCATTGACGGAGAAGATGCCCTTGAGGTTTGGACGCGACTGCAGCATGTTCTCGACCACGCCGAGCGCGACCGAGCGATCCTGACGACCGTTCTGCGTATCGACCAGCTTGATGCCCTTGAATTCCGCAAGAGCTTCCTTGCAACCTTCGACACGCTGCAGAATTGGCACGACGGGAATACCATCGAGGATGGCGACCTCGCCCTCGCCGTTTATTGCCTTGCCGAGCGCCTGGCACGACTGGTAACCGGCATCCTTGTTCTTGGACCCAACAAACGTATCGACGGGGCCGTTTGCGTTGGCATCAACGGCAACGACAATCACATTTTGTGCCTTGGCGGCCTGCACGGCGGCTTCGACGCCAGCTGAGTCAGTGGGGTTGATAAGGAGAATGTCGATCTTCTGTTGCAACATGTCCTCGACATCGGAGATCTGCTTTGCAACGTCGTGTGCAGCGTCGGTGACGATCACCTCAGCACCGATGGCCTTTGCGGCTTCGTCCAGAGCTTCTTTCATGGACACGAAATAAGGATTGTTCATTTCCTGAAAGGTCATGCCAATCTTGAGTTTGGCGTCCTGCGCAAGAGCCGAACTTGCAGCTAAAGTCGCGACGGCAATCGACAAAGCGGTCAATGTCTTTTTCATCCCGGTTTCCTCCCTGTGGACGACGACAGGCAAAGCCTGTCCGTTTCCGGAAAGCACCATGCCTCCCGAATTGATGATCCCCGCGGTGGGGTATGGTTGAGGCTCGCTTATCCGGTGGCTCTAAAGGCCTCGTTGGCGTTGAAAGTGGCGCGGAATTGCGAAGGCGGCATTCCCTTCAGCTTCTGGAAATGCCTGTTGAAATTAGACAGGTTGGAAAAGCCGATTTCGTAGCAAATTTCGGCAATCTTCACCTCGGGTCGCGTCAGCAGCGCAAGGCACGCCAGATCGACCCGCAACTGGTTGCGGTAACGGACCAGCGTCGTACCGGTATGGCGCTTGAATGCCCGTGAGAATGAACTTGGACTGCGTCCCACCATCTCGGCCAGATCGCGCTCATCGATATCGTCGGTCAGATGTTCGCGCAGATAGGCAATCGCGCGGTTGACGCCGCCCTCATTGATGTTGGAAAGATCCAGTTCGTAACTCAAGCTGGCCAAAACTTCCGGTTCAGGCGCAGTTGCCAGCACATCGAGAATTTCCCAAAACAGCGCCAGACGTTTGAGACCGCGCGTTTCAATCAACGTCTCTATCAAGGGCCGCACCGTATCGCTTGTGCCCTTGTCGAATAGCAAACCCCGACGGCTGCGCTCCAGAAGCGGAACCACCGCCTCCATCTCCGCCATGCCGGCAATGCTATCTTCCACGAATTTTTGCGGGAACTGGATGACCAGCGAGCGAGCAGGTACGACTTCGCCCGGTTCGATGTCTGAGATCCAGTTCTGCGGCAGGTTCGGACCGGTGACGATCAACTGTCCCGGCTCGAAGCGACCGATATGATCGCCGATATAAAATCGACCCGATGTCGCAACGACCAGATGGATTTCATATTCGGGGTGGTAGTGCCAGCGGACGGTCCGAAATGGATAGCCGTGCGTCCACGCTGCGAAGGATTCGCCTTTGCGGATATGAACGAGTTCCAGATCGGGTTGCACAGCGTCTCCTCCTACCGAGCGCGAAATCCAGCTATCCAAAACTGCAAACCTCCGATTTTGCAGTTTTTGTCAGCACGGGGATATTAAGCACTGATATTGCTACGCATCTACATCAACGCTGAATTTAAGCTGATACTTTTTTGACGATTGAATGCGCAAGAACTTCCAGCGAAGTCCGCAAGCCATGCAGGGAATTTGCTGCGCGCAGCGCGAATTCTGACATTGCCAACAAGGCCTTATCTCGGTGCCGTTGGCTGTCGGGGAGCACGTATTTGTGAAGGTATTCGCCGCAATTGGCGGCCCGGTGTAACGGTGGCGACTTGCCCCACCGTTACAGTTTTTGTCCAGATGTCAGTGACCGAGCACGAAGCGGGAGAAGGCGAGCGAGTTTCTCGCATCCTCATCCATCTGCGCCTCGTCAGCGCCATTGCTGAGATCTCGCCAGACCCGGATATCTGAACCGATGGTGCCGCCTGTCTTGACGAAGGGTTCCATGACGACAGCGCCGGTATAGTTGATCTCGCGAAGCGCTGTACCGATTTCATGCCAAGGCATTCTGCCTGTGCCCGGTACACGACGGTTGCTTTCGCCGGTGTGGAAATGGCCAAGCAAAGGCCCTGCGGTGCGGATCGCATCGCCGAAGCTGTCTTCCTCGATGTTCATATGGAAGGTGTCGAGCATGACCTTGACGTTGGACTTGCCAACATCCTTCACGAAAGCGACGCCCTCGGCAGCGGTGTTGAGAACGTGGTTTTCAAAGCGGTTGAGGACTTCGATGCACAGATTGATGCCGAGATTGTTGGCGAAGTCGGCAATGCCGTGAATGCCTTCCACGCCGCGTGCACGATCACCAACCTTATCGACGGGCTGTGAATAATCGACCGGCCAATAGGAATGCAGCGCGCCGCCAATCGTCTTGATGTCGAGCTTGGCAACATTGGTCAGCGTCTGCTCGAAGAACAATTTGCCTGCCTGACGCACAGCGACGTCTGGCGAAGACAGGTTCTTGCTCTTGGAGGGGCCGATGCCAGCGGTCAGAATAATGCCGTTGTCTTTGGCACTCTGCTTGATCTCGGCCAGTTCCGCATCGCTGTATTCATTGATGTGATGGGCTGCGACTTCGATGATGTCGAAGCCAAGCTTGGCGACCTTTTCCACATAGGGGCCGAACTTGGCGCTCCACTCATGTTCCCAATAGGAGTAATAAATGCCGTGTTTCATGGTAACTTTCTCGATTAACAGATGAGGGATAAGCTATTGAAATGGTTCGGAACGTGTCGTGAGATCACTCGCAGGTTCTAGCCAGCGCCGGGGTTCTTCACCCGCATGTGAGGCTCGTCGCTGCCGGAGATGATCGCGCGACCATTGGGAAGGTCGTTTTCCTCGACTTTCCTGGTGATATCGGCGTCACCAGGCCCAAAGCTGCGCCATCTTTCGCGGAGCCTGCTGCGGAGGTCATCCTCGGCGACATCAACGAAAACAGTGAGATCGAAAATCGGCTTCAGCAGGTTCCACGGCTCCTGCCGTGAGAGCAGGTAATTGCCTTCACACACGATGATGTTGACGGATTGCGCAATCAGTCTGCCGCCAGCGCGGGCGATCTCGATGGAGCGATCAAAGACAGGGACCGCGACCACATCATCCTCATTCGCCTTCAGGCGCTTGAGCGTATGACGCAGGCCATGCGCATCAAACGTATCGATTGCACCCTTGTAAGGCAGGCGACCCATTTCCGTGAGAACTGCATCATCGTAATGGAAGCCATCCATCGGGAAGAGTGCCGCCGAGACGCCGGATTCACCGTTCAGAACCTCCACGACCTGCTCGGCAATCGTTGATTTTCCCGAGCCCGGCGCTCCGGCAATGGCGATCATGAGCCGCCGCCCTTTATTCTCTGCGAATTGCCGGAGTGTGCGTGCTGCAATCTCCCGTGCACTATCTTCTACGCTACTCAATGTGACCTCTTCACAATCCGAAAAACAACGGTAACTGGCGTGCCAACGAAGGCTCAGAATATTCCGTACTGATCCGCCTTGTTGCGCAGGAAGGCGACGCCCTTGTCCAAAACCTCGTCCCTATCGCGCGCGACGGGACGCCAGGTGGAAATGGAGCCTGCCATCTCTGCCTGCATGGTAACGAAGCTCTCAAGCGTCAGCAGGCCCTTGAAGCCGATGGCCGCGAGCGCCGCGAAAATCTCATCCCATGCAATATTGCCGAAGCCCGGCGTGCCGCGATCGCTTTCCGACATGTGCATGTATTTCAGGTGATCGCGCGCAGCGATGATGCCGTTGGCGAGACCCTTCTCTTCCATGTTCATGTGGAATGTATCGAGGTGGACGAAGACGTTATCCAGTCCGATGCGCTCGACCATATCGACCGCCTGTTGGGCCGAATTGATGAGGTGGCTCTCATATCGATTGACGGCCTCGATGCCGAATTGCAGGCCGAGCGTCTTGGCATGGCGAGCCGCAGCGCCAAGCGCGCGGGTCAGATTATCATACTCGCGCTCAGTCGGCGGAAAGCCGGTCCGCTCATTCGTGCCGCCGAAGGTAACACCCGTCAGCGCCACGGCGCCAATTTCAGATGCCTTGTCCAGAGCGGCTGTCAGATGCTCGATTGCAGCGTCGGGGCGAATAGAGGCCCAGGCATGTTCCGGCAGAACCAGAGAGCATGCTGCACCGATCTTATGCTTTTCAAGAAGCGCGCGGCTGTGTTTCGCATCGACGGTAGGGATATCGATTAGCGGTATTTCGATATAATCCTGTCCGCAGCCCGCAGCCCCGGCAATTGCCCGTTCAGCGCCCTCGTGGTCCCACTTGGTCGACCACACCATTGCGTGAATGCCAAAACCCTTCACGTCACACCTTCTTTCTACGAGACAGGAAGTAAGAGGATGCGATTGTGCGTGCCGCCATGACGACGATCATCAACACACCCCAGAGAGCCGTTGCCAGATGCTGGTTGGCACCCATCAGATTGAGGCCCGATGACAGAAGCTGCAGCACGACAAGCGCGACGAAGACCGGCAGCACGCGTCCAAAGCCCCCGAACGGATTGATGCCGCCCAGAAACGCCGCCAGCACCGTGATCAGCAGGTAGGATTCACCGTGGCCTATGCGCACCGAGTTGAAGCGGGCCATCATGATGATACCAGCGACGGCGCACATCATGCCGGACAGCGTATAGACGAGAATGAGGATGCGGCGCGTGTTGAGGCCGGAATAGGCCCCGGCTTCGATGTTTGACCCGATCATCAACAGGCCAAAACCAAGCTTGCTGCGCGTCAATAACACCTGCCAGAGCGCCACACAGGCGATGAAAATGAGGAGCGGCACGGGGACGCCGAGGATCAGGCCATGACCGATTGGGGCGACATATTCGGGAAAGCCGGAGACGTCGCCGCCTCGGGTCAGGAACTCGCCCAGACCGCGCAGGAAGATCATCATGGACAGCGTGATGAGGATCGGATGACCGCGGGTGTAGGCAATCGCCGCGCCGGTCATCAAGCCTGCGGCACCACCGGTCGCAAGTGCGGCTACGAGGGCGAGCGCGAAGGCGCCGGCTGGCGCATCGACGCCGCCATACATCTGAAGCACACCGGCAGCGGCAAGGCCCGACAGGTTGGCCGTGAAGGTAACGGAGAGGTTGATACCGCCAGTCAGAAGCGGCAGCAGCATTGCCAGCGTCAGAAGCCCGAGTTCAGGCAGCTGAAACGCCACCGAACCGAATGTGCCAAGCGACAGGAAATTATCCGCACCCAACCCGAAGATCACCATCACGGCGACGAACGCGATGATCGGTCCGGCCATGTCAGCGCCGAATGCGCTGTTGAATTTCTGGATGAGCGACGACATCAGCGTGCACCCCTCTTCTGAACATTGCCCTTTGAGAAGAAAGGCAGAAGTTTATCGATGCGTGAGGAGGAAAGCGTGATGGCTACGAGGATGATGGCGCCAACGATCATCTTGAAGGCGAAGGGGGACACGCCCATCAGGTTCAGGCCGTTCTGCGTAATCGAAACCATGAGAACGCCGAGAACGCAGCCAATGACGGATCCCTTGCCGCCGCCGAGACGTGCACCGCCGAGAACAGTCGCGGCAAGCACGTCCAGTTCACGGCCATAGAGCGCATTGGGCACGACCTCTTCCGCGTAATGCGCCTGCATCAGCCCGGCAATCCCAGCCATGAGGCCCAACCAACCGAAGGAAATGTAGTGCATGGCGCCGATATTGATGCCGAAGCGACGCGCACCCTCGGGATTATCGCCGAAGGCATAGAGCTGGCGGCCGATCGTGGTGCGGGAAATCATGAACCAGGTGGCGATGCAGCAAAGGATCATCACGACGACGGGTAGCGTCAGTTCCAGCCAGGAGCCATCTGCCATCTCGCGTTCGTAGAAGACGACGCGTGTCGTGAGCCAGTCCGGCAGATTGTAGATGGAAACACCCTTGGTGAAGAACATCAACAGGCCGAAGAAGATGTTGAAGGTGGAAATCGTCGCGACGATGGAGATGATCCGCAGCTTGTAGACGAGCAGCGCATTGATGAGGCCCAGGCCAATGCCGACCGCACCTGCGATGATGAAGCCTTCCGCCCAGTTGCCGCCACCCAGCGCGCCGATGGCAAGAGCCGTGACATATTGCACGACGGACGCAGCGACCGCGAAGGATATGTCGATCCCGCCAGAGATCAGCACGACGAGAAGGCCGACGGCGAAAATGATGTTGACGGATGAGACATTGAGAATGTCGAAAGCGTTGGAGATCGTGAAAAAGCGGTCCGTCGCCAGGGACAGGGCCGCGGACAAAACGATCATCACGGCCAGAAGCGTGAACTCTGTCGTATGGCCCAGCATCAACCTACGCATAGACTGCTCCTTCCAGATCCGTCAGCGACATCTTTCGCGGATCATATGTCGCCTTGATCCGGCGCTCGGCCATATGGATGATGCGATCGGTATTGAAATAGACTTCTGGCGGCTCATCCGAAATCACAATGATCGAAAGACCATCGGCGGCGAGCTTGCGGACGATATCGAAGATGCCTGCCCGTGCACCGACATCAACGCCGACTGTGGGAGCATCGAGGATGAGAAGTTTCGGGCCGATGGCCAACCACTTCGCAATCGCCACGCGCTGCTGGTTGCCGCCAGACAGGGTCCGGATCGGATCTTCCGGCTCGCCGATCTTGACGCCAAGCGCGGAAATCCAGTTAGAAACGACACTCCGCTTCTTCTGAGGCGAGATGAGCCCGGCAGACAGGATGCGATCCAGCGACGCCATAACCAGATTGTCGGCAATGGATTGCGGCTGGTTGAGGCCGAGCGATAGCCGGTCTTCAGAGAGATAGGCTACCCCCGCACGGATCGCGTCGCGATTGGAGCCAAAGCTTACCTTTTCGCCGTTCAGGATGATTTCGCCGGAATGCGGCTTGTGCATTCCAAACAGCGTCAGCGCAAGTTCCGTGCGTCCGGCACCTAAAAGGCCTGTCACGCCCAGCGTTTCGCCGCGTCGCAAGTCAAAGGAAATATCCTCGAATTCATTATTTCGGGAAAGATTGCGCACTGACAGAACGACGGGCTGGTCATCGTGATCAGCAGCCACCACGGCGTTGTCGAAATTCCGTCCGGTCATCAATTCCGTGACACGAGACTGCGTCATGCCTTCTACCGGAAACACGCCGACGAGTTCGCCATCGCGCAACACGGTCATCCGGTCGGAAATCTCAAGGACTTCCGCGAGGCGGTGCGACACGAAGACAACCGCGACGCCTGACGCCGAGAGGTTGCGCACGATGTCGATGAGGTAATCCGTCTCCGATTGCGTCAAGGATGCCGTCGGCTCATCCATGAAGACCAGCCGCGCTTCACCAACCAATGCGCGGGCAATGGCGACGATCTGGCGCTGGGCAATAGGAAGTTCTTTCAGAGGCAGGTGAAGATCGAGCGAAACGCCGAGCCGGGCCAATGCCTTCTCTGCGGCCGCTTCCATGGCGCGCTTGTTCACAAGACCGTATTTGCCGCTGACGGCATATTGGAAGCCGATATTTTCGGCGACCGTCATTTCACCAAACAGCGCCAGATCCTGCCAGATCACCTGAATTCCGAGTGACTGCGCCAGACTTGGCGTCATGGCGGTAATGGGCTGCCCGTCGAAGAAGAACTCCACACCCTCTTCCGGCTTGTAGACGCCGGTGATGATCTTGATGAGCGTGCTTTTGCCGCAACCATTTTCACCGGCAAGGCAGTGCACTTCACCTGGGTTGACTTCGAAGGCAACGCTTTTCAAAGCGCGAACACCACCGAATGTCATCTTGACGTTTTTGAGGGACAGGAGCGGTCCGGCGCTCGTCATGGCAAATCTCTTCGCTCAGCCGCCTTTAAGCGGATGCTGTTGATCAGATGTTGAAAGGGGGCCGCGCCAAACACAGTTGACGCGGCCCAGGCCTTCGGGAGGAACTAGAGGCCCATGGAAACCAGCTTGTCGATGCTTTCCTTGTCGATCTTCAACAGCTGATCGACCACGATGGTGTTGCCTTCAGGCGCAATCTTGCCAAGGCCCGGAATGTCGTCACCCGCCTTCGGCTCCTGGCCCTTGGCGATACGGTCCGCAAGCGTGATGAACACTTCACCGGCCTGCTTCGGGTTCCACATGAAGCCGCCCGTCAAAGCGCCCGATTTGATGAGCTTTGCGCCCTGCCCCGGCGAGAACGGACCGATGACGAAGACCTTGCCATCCTTGCGACGCTCTTCCACAGCGCGACCTGCGCCAATCGGGCCCTGCGATCCAAAGGCAAGGAAGCCCTTGAGATCGGCATTTGCCGCCATCAGATCAAGCGCCGTGGAACGGCTCTTGTCGACGTCTTCGGCCACGCCGTAACGGTCGCCGATCAGCTTCATGTCGGGATAGTTGGCCTTGATATAGGCAATGGCGCCATCGGCCCAGGCATTGTGAAGCGGCACGGTCAGCGAGCCAACGAACACCGCGTATGAACCCTTGCCGCCCATCTTTTCGGCCAGCAACTTGCCGTGCGCTTCACCGAAACCCTTGGCGGAAGCGAGTTCGAAATCCCAGTTCGCGCCAACCTGCTTTGGCGATTCATGGGTGATGACCTTGATACCGGCATCCTGAGCTTTCTTCAGGACAGGCTCCAGCACCTTCGCGTCATTCGGCACAACGCCGATAACATCAACCTTCTGCGCAATCAGGTCTTCGATAGCGCGGACCTGAAGTGCTGGATCAGCGCTCGTTGGGCCGACCATGAAACCCTGTACGCCGAGCTTGGCGCTCTGTTCCTTGATGCCCGCTTCCATGGCGTTGAACCAGGCAATGCCACCAATCTTGACGACGACACCGACCTTTGGCCCATCGGCCAATGCGGTGGACGCGAGTAATGCAAGCGAAAGGCCGACTGCGGCCGCAATTATCTTTTTCATGGATGCTCCTCCTCCAAAAACATTCCAGCGAGCAAGGATAGGCGCTCCAACGCCTTAACCTCCAGCCTCGAAACCCGAGACACTGCTCTGCCACTCCCATAGCAACAACCATCTGCGCAATCGGTATTGCAAAGTTGCACAATCGATGGTGCATTGAACATAACACGGTTATACCTTTCGTCAAGAGGACGAATATCCTAACAATCGGAATCATTCGGAGGATGTGATGAACCAGAGCTCCAAGAAAGCCACTATTTACGACCTGTCGGTTTTATCAGGCGCATCGGCATCCACCGTCAGCGCCGTTTTGAACGGATCGTGGCGCAAGCGGCGTATTTCACAGGAGACTGCGGAAAAGATTCTATCGCTTGCCAAGGCCGAGCGTTATACCGCCAATCTTCAGGCCCGCGGCTTGAGAAGCTCCAAATCAGGCCTCGTCGGTTTGCTGGTACCCGTCTATGACAACCGCTTCTTCTCATCCATGGCGCAAACCTTCGAAGCTCAGGCGCGGTCGCGTGGTCTGTCGGCGATGGTCGTGTCAGGTAGACGCGATCCAGATGAGGAGCGGCGGACTGTCGAAACACTCATCGCGTACTCCATCGACGCGCTGTTTATCGCTGGTGTCAAGGATCCGGATGGTGTCCACCAGATCTGCGCCAGCGCGAAGCTGCCGCATGTCAACATCGACCTTCCTGGCAAATTCGCCTATTCGGTGATTTCGGACAACCGCAATGGCGCAGAAGCGCTGACCGATGCAATCCTTCGCCACGCATCCCGAAACGGCGACTTCAGCGCGGAAGAAGTCGTGCTGTTTGGTGGCCATGACGACCACGCGAGCCGCGAGCGAATTGCAGGCTTCCATGCAGCAAAGCGAGCGTTTTTCGGCACCGAAGGCAGCGGCGACATTGAGGTAACGGGCTATTCGCCCCGCATGACCGAGCTCGCTTTCGAACGCTTCTTTTTGCGCGAAGGCCATCTGCCACGGTGTCTGTTCATCAACTCGTCCATCAATTTCGAAGGGCTTCTACGTTTTCTCGGACGGTACGATGTGGAGATGTTCAAAGACATCGTCGTCGGATGCTTCGACTACGACCCATTTGCATCTTTTCTCCCCTTCCCCGTCTATATGGCGAAACCGAACATTGCAGAGATGCTGGAGCGGGGGTTTGAATTGCTTGAGGCGGCGCCCGATCATCCGGAGATTACCGTGATCATGCCGCAACTGGTCTCACCAAGAACAGCACTGACCGGGCCGCTCGATGAGATTAAAGACCCAACGCAAATGTAAGCATTGGGACACGGCAAAGCGACGATTATCAGTAACGAACCGGACAGGCGATCAAGGCCGACGTATGTCTTCCTGCATCACACCAAAATGGTCGAGAATCATCTGTACGTTTCTGCGGTGAGATTTGAAATACAGATCGAAGACGTCTCCGAGCAGAGGGACGCTGCCTACACAGGCATCCAGCGCAATGTTTCCCACCATCCGCGAAAGCTTCTCCTTGGGAACACCAAGACGACGCGCTTCATTGACGATGTAAAGACCGATCATCGCACCTGCGCCGTCACCGATCACAGGCACGAGTCCGAACACCGAGTCGGCGCCAAGACGAAGTTTCGTTCCGGGGATGCCGATGGCTGTATCCATCAGTCTCGCTATCCGCGCGAGGCGGCGGATGCGTTGCAGGCGTTGTTCACCGCCCAATGCGGTGTACGCTGCACCCTTGTCAAAATCGCTTGCGCTCCATGAACCTGCCAATCGCATAGCCTCCAAATCGGGACATTTCCCGTCATAAAGGAATGGGGAGTGCGAGAATTCGTTTCAAGGGCTTCAGTGTGACTTTCGCCACCGAGCCACATAGCGGCACATAGTGCCCGCTCAGGTAAAATGACGCCTGAAAAGGAAAGGGCCGCAATTTGCGGCCCTTTGAACGATCAGAACTGACGGCGGAAGCCGACTGTCAGAGCGTGGCTGCTGAAGTCTGTGCTTGAGGTGGTGCCGTCGACGGCTGTGAAATCGAAATCATCGGCAGCAGTGTAGCGGTAACCGATATCGAATGTGGTGTTGGTGAACAGGCTCACATCACGGAAGAAGGAAATGGAGCTGAGCTCGATGCCAACGCCTGCGTCAAGGTGGTAAGCAAACTTCGTGTCGTCATCATCAAGTACGACGCCGGTAGCGGAAACGCCCTGGCGACGAAGCTCGAGGTTCATGGCACCAACGCCGCCGCCGAAGTAAGGCGTGAAGGCCGTGCCAGTCGGGACGTCCATGTAAGCATTGACATAGCCCTGGATCGCACGGGCCGAGCCGAAGGAATCATTGCCTGCGCCAAAGCCGCCCACGAAATGCTCATCAACATCTGCGCGGCCATAGCCGACTTCAAGTTCGATACGTGGAGACACGAAGCCGTAGGAGCCGAAGCTGTAACCTGCACGCAATGCGCTGTAGGTGCCCATGTCGTATTCGCTTCTGATATCAAAGCCTGAAGCGGAGAAATCGAGGTCGTCCATGAATGTCAGGCTGCTGACAGAGCCAAGATAGAACCCACCTGGGTTTGCCACTGTCGCTGCAGGTTCGGTCTGAACGGCGAGATCTGCGGCAGAAGCAGACGAGCCGAGCAATGCCAAAAGGCCCGCGCACTTCAAGAGATATCTCATTTGAAAACCTTTCTGAATCAGCCCCCGCCGATGCGGCCAGATTGGTTGTTCCCGCGGTTGCTGTCCACTTCGACTTTCATTTTCTAATGTTATTGAAAACTAAAATCAGAGGCGCGTTGCAGCTTGGCAACGCATTTCCCTTGAAAGCCGCAACAACGCCCCTAGTCCAAAGCTCAGATTTCCTTCAAAGCCGCAAACAGGCTTTGGTGCGCGGACCCGGCTTTATAGAAGACGGCGGGACGACCGAGAGGGGTAGAAACTGACACCTCGATGCCGCCCGAAAACTCTTCACCACTCCACACATGAACCCAGGTTTCACCGTTAGGGAGATAGAGCACACGGTTTTCCTCACCCGCTTTCCATACGGGCGCGACAAGCAGGTCGGCGCCGTAGAGATAGCTGTCCTGAATCGTGTAGGTCTCGCGGTCATGCTGATAATGCAGGAAGAGTGGTCTTTGCACCGGCAGTCCACGCGCGACGGCCTCCGCGGACAGAGTTTTGAGATAAGGCGCAAGATGGTGATAAAGCCGCGTCATGCGGGCAAAATGCGAGAGGACAACAGGATCCTGATCCAGCTGCATGTTTTCGCGCGGGCGGTTTCCTTCGTGACTGCGCATGACCGGCGTAAATGCTGCCATCTCGGCCCAGCGCATCAACAGCTCCGGCGTGCGAACATTGCCGAAAAGGCTGGTGTATCCGCCGATATCCGAATGGTGGTAGGCATTGCCGAGCAGGCCGGACGACAGCGCTCCGCACATGACGGTTACAAGACCGTCGTGTCGTGAAAAATCGACCGATTGATCGCCGCCCCACAGAAGCGGGCAATGTTTCTGAACGCCGGTGAATCCGGCGCGCATGAAGAACAATGCCTCTCCGGTCTTGCCACGCGAGGCAACCGCTTTTGCATTCACCTCTGCCCACAATGTTGGCCAGGCATTGTGCATGAGCTTGGCATCGATGCCATTCGAAAGGTGCACGTCGATGGGCAGGTATTCGCCAAAATCGGCCATCCAGCCGGAGAGGCCAAAATCCAGCATGTTCTTGCCAATGATGTCCTCTGCAAACCAGTCGGCGGCCGCCTTGTTGGTAAAATCCACGACACCACAATCGAATTCACCGAAATCGACACGGGCCGTATCGCCGTTTCCATCGGTGGCAAAGTAGCCCTTGTCCTCTGCGACCTTGAAGAGCGGCCCGTCAACACAGAGATATGGATTGACGTAGCCCAGGAAGCGAATGCCGCTATCGTGCAGCTCCGCGATCTTATCTTTCAAGCCGGGATAGCGAGTATCGTTTGCCTGCCAGTCCCAGAACAGCCTCGCGCCGAAGCTCGTTTGGCGCAATCCCACCCAGTCTTCGCACCAGAGAGCAGATACCTGGACGCCAGCATTGAGCATGGTATCCAGCCGCGCAAAGGAGTTTTCGCCATCCTTCAGGCCGATGATGGCGCCATTATAGACCCAATCCGGCAAGGGCGGCTGGCGTCCGAAGCGCAGAGACAAGGCCTCGACCATTTCCACGAAGGAAGGAGCTGCGAAAAACTCAAGCCGTTCGGGAATGGCCCAGACTTCTATTTCGTGGAAGCCCTTCTGCCGGAAATCGAATACGGAATAGGCCTTCGTTTCGACATGCAGTGCATAGAGCGCCGATGACACATATGTCGGCTGGGGATAGTTTGTGTTGTAGTAGTCACCACCAGCCTTGTCCTTGACGTTGGCCTTGAAGGTGATTTCACTTGTGGGGTCGCGACCAACGCCAGGCTCTGACGTCCACAGGGGAAAGCGGCGACCGCGCATGTCGAAATAGGACATCTGCTCGCCACCGCCCCAGACATGCTCATCCTCATCAGCCTGAATGCGGATCCAAAAACGGTTGAGGCCGGGGTCGAGTGCTTCAAAACTGATGGCGTTATCGCCGATGGTAAGAGCAAGACGCGCTGGCTGGCCCGGAGCATCGGAAAAAGAAACCCGGTTGCCATCCAGCTCCGCGAAGGATAGCGGGCGTCGCTCGATGACGTAATCTTCGATGTCGAAGTTACCGCGATACATATCCATTCGCTCTTCGCCGCGACCGACGAAAATGGCTGGTGCGGTCTCGCTGTGGTCGAGGATCGTTCTGCCGTTGAGCGAAAGGGTGAATCCGGTCGCGGTGCGTTCGAGTTTCATTCCATTGTCTTTCAATAATTCCGAGCGGTCATGCATTATCCGCCTCAAGACGTCAGCCCTTGATGCCACCTGCAGTCAGCCCGGATACGACACGTTCCTGGAAAATGACGATGAGGATCGCCACGGGGACGATGCCAACCACCAACGCTGCGGAGATGACGGGCCAGGGGAAGGCGAACTCGCCCTGATAGAGCTGGATGCCGACCGGCAGTGTTCGCAAAGTGGGATTGGAGTTGAAGGAAAGCGCCAGCAGGAACTCGTCCCATGCGTTGACGAAAGCGAGAATGCCCGCAGTGAACACGCCCGGTGCGCAAAGCGGTACAACGACCTTGAACAAGGCGCCGAGGCGCGTGCAGCCATCGATCATGGCTGCATTTTCCAGATCACGCGGGATGCCTTCAAAGAAGGATACCAGCATCAGGGTGCAAACAGGCAGGCTTAGCACGGTGTAGGGCAAAACCAGTGCGGTCCAGCTGTTGAGCAGGTTGAGCGCGCGCATGATTTCAAACAACGGCACCAGCAGCGTGACGAGCGGGAATGTGGAGACGGCGATGATCAGGGAAAGGATCAAGCCGCGATAGGCCAGATTGAGACGCGCCAGTGCATAGGCAGCCAGCACCGAAACGAGCAAAGTCAGCGCTGTCGACAGAAGCGCGACCATGAAGCTGTTGAACAGGAAGATGTGCAGGGGCTGATCCGAAAAGGCCTGCATGTAGTTTTGCAGAGTCGGCGCGTGCGGCACCCATGTGATTGGCTTCGCCGTCAATTCGGCTTCTGTCTTCAGGGACGTGAACAGGATCCACAGGGCGGGGAACATGCCGTTGATCAACAGAATGCCAGCGGCGATGAAGCGAAGAGGCATACCCGACAGAAAGGACATGCGGCCATGCGATGTATGTGTGCTCATGGCAACTACTCCTTTGTCCGGATCATGCGCAGATAGACGGCTGTTACGCACATCGACAACACGAACATCATGACCGCAAGCGCAGAACCATAGCCGAGATCAAGGAAGGAGACCGTGTTCTGATGGATGTACATCGCAAGCGTTGCCGTGGATGTGCCTGGCCCGCCGCCTGTCATCATGTATGGAATATCAAAGGTTTGCAGCGCAGTGATCGTTCGAAAGATGAGCGCGACGACAATGGACGGCTTGAGCAGCGGCAGAGTGATTTCGAAAAACTGGCGCAACCGTCCGGCACCATCCACATCCGCAGCTTCATAGAGCGAGCGGGGAATTGTTTGCAGACCCGCCAGAATGATCAACGCCATGAATGACGAGGTCTTCCAGATGATGGTGAGGCAGATTGCAGCAAAGGCCCAGTTGGGCGAATTGAACCAAATAATTCCCTCAAAGCCGAAGCGATTGAGCACATCGTTCACGACGCCGTATTCAGAGTGAAAGAACCACGCGAAGATAAGACCTGCGAAGGACAGTGGCAGCGCCCAGGGAATGAGCAGGGACAGGCGGACGGGCCACTGCATGGCGAAAGGTAGATTGGCCATCAGCGCAAGGCCGAGCCCCATCAGCAAGGCACCCGGCACGGTGATGAGGGTGATAAGGACCGTGTTCCAGGTCGTTTCCCAGAAAACCGGATCTTCAAACATCAACTGATAGTTTTCCAGCCCGACAAACTCTGCTGGCAGTCCCGATGTCAGGGACAGGCTGAAGAAGCTTGTGTAGATCAGCCTGCACACCGGGTAGACGATGATCAGTGCCAACAGGATCGCCGCTGGCGCGAGAAGCAGGACGGCCAGAGACCGGTCGCTCAGGTCAAGCCAGCGCGTCCAGTTCGGAGACGGTGCCGCAGGTCTCTCGTCTGCTTTCGATAATGTCGTTGCCATGGTTCTGTTCCGAGCATTGGATGATCAGGGGGCGACGGACCACGTCGCCCCCAGTGGCAGGGCCACATCTTGTGAAGGTTCCAGCCCACCGCACAAATACTGCGGCGAGCACCTCAGGCATTATCCTAGCGCAGGATGCGCTTCAGGCGGGCCTCGATCTGATCGGCGCCCTGCTCCGGTGTCGAGACACCTGCCAGGACGGAGTTGACCGTGGTGCGGATGACTTCACTCACCTCATTGTAGCGTGGCGTGACAGGACGCGGCTTTGCGGTTTCGACAACCTGAAGGGCGTCGGCAAACCATGGCGCGCTTTTCAGGACATCGGCGTCCTTGTAAAGCCCGGCATAGGTAGGCAACAGCGAACCGTTGATGGCCATGAACTTGGAAACATCCTGCGAGGAGAGATATTCCACCAGCTTCTTTGCTTCATCCTGATGCTTGGAATAGGCGGAAACACCCCACTCCCAACCGCCGAGGCAGGTGGCCTGTTCTCCACCCGTGATCGCAGGCAGACGTGCCACGCCGACCTTATCGACGACAGCCGATTCCTTGCCCTGCGCCTGTGCCCAGGCATAGGACCAGTTCACCGCAAAGATCGCATTGCCAGCCTGGAATTCCTTGCGGGTGTCGTCGGTGCCGACTTCGGCAATATTCTTCTTGGAAACACCCTCATCAACGAAGCTCTTCCACAGGCTCAGCGACTTGATCGCCGCATCACGGTCAAATGTCAGGCGGCCATTCTCCGTAAGGTTTTTGCCTTGGCTCCAATAAGGCAACAGGAAGGTGCAGACTGCGCCTTCGATTGCCTTGCCCTGGAATGACAGACCCTGAAGATTGGCGTTGCCCTCCCCTTCCGAGATTTTCTTGGCGGCAACCTTCAATTCGTCCCAGGTCTTTGGAGGCTGAAGTCCGTATTTCTCAAGCAGATCCTTGCGATAATAAAGGAACTGCGAGTCTGCAAAGGCCGGAAGAGCGATGACCTTGCCATCGACGGTATTGGCGCCAGAATAAGCGGGCAGATAGGCCGACATGTCCTTGTTGGCAAAGTCGCTTGTCCAGCCAGCAGCGGCAAACTGGGCTGGGCGGATGACGTCGAGGATCAACACGTCAAGCGAGCTGTCCTTTGCCGACATGACCGTATTGAGATACTGCGCCTGCGCTTCGGAGGTGTTGCCGCCGGTTTCAATCTTGACCTTTACCTCAGGATTGGCGGCCTCATACTTGTCCAACGCCTGACGCCAGACATTTGGCTGGTGTTGGCTGGAGATATAGATGCTGAGCGTTGTCTCAGCTGCTGCCGGCATCGCAAAGGCCAGCATGGTGCCGCAAAAGAATGCACCGGTTAATTTCGTAAAGTTCATTGCTTCCTCCCGTTGTTATCTCTTGTGCGGTCAGCGACCTCCCAGCACCAGAACGCGATGCTAGATTGCACGCTCTGTCTGCGCGTCGAACAAATGGATCTTTGTTGGATCCACCGCGATCTTCAAAGTCTCCCCTGCCAGGATGCGCGTTTCCGGCGGCATTCTGGCGGTCAGAGTTTCGCTGCCAATGGCGAAATGGATCAAGGTATCCGAGCCCAACGGCTCAACGACCTGAACGTCGCAGGTCAGGGAAACGCTGGACGTGCCGATGGCGAAATGCTCCGGCCGGATCCCGACAATAACGTTCCGGCCTTCCGTCGCACCCGACTGACAATTCTCCCGCAGCGTGGATACGGGAATGCGATCACCGTTGGCGAAGACAAGATCTCCGCCTCTGACCGAAGCCTTCGCAAAATTCATGGCCGGAGAGCCGACGAAACCGCCAACGAAAACACTTGCAGGCTTGTTATAGACCTCGTCAGGCGTGCCCACCTGTTCGATCTCGCCGCCCTTCAGGATGACGATCCGGTCCGCCAGGGTCATGGCCTCGACCTGATCGTGGGTCACGTAGATGATGGTCGTGCCGATGGCCTGATGCAGTTTCTTGATCTCTGTGCGGACCTGACCACGCAGCTTGGCGTCGAGGTTCGACAGTGGCTCATCGAACAAAAACACCTGCGGGCGGCGAACGATTGCCCGCCCCATCGCAACACGCTGGCGCTGACCACCCGACAACTGACCGGGCCGGCGGTCCAGCAAGTGAGAAATGCCAAGCATGTTCGCCGCCTCGTCCACGCGCGCCGCGGCCTCACCTGCCGCTATGCCGCGGACCTTGAGGCTGAAGCCCATGTTTTCCCTGACGGTTTTGTGCGGGTAGAGCGCATAATCCTGAAACACCATGGCGATGTCCCGCTCGCGCGGCGCCAACCGGTTGACGACGCGGTCCCCGATTTTCACCTCGCCGCCGGTAATCGTTTCGAGACCCGCGACCATGCGAAGCGTCGTCGATTTGCCGCAGCCCGATGGTCCGACGAAAACGACGAACTCGCCATCGCTTATCTCAAGGTCGATGCCTTTGACGATGCGAAGCGCGCCATAACTCTTCTCAAGCTTTGAAAGCTTAACTGATGCCATTGATAATCACCCAACCCTCGGCCACGATGCTCCGGGCTCCTCTGACAAAGAGCATACGTTAGGAACGAATGAAAACAATAGTGTATCAATTTAATTTATTCCGTTTGAAATTTAATTCCAAGCGTTGTTTGAAAAAGGAAATTTCCGTTTTTTTTAAATTCTTCCATGTGGCAACTTGATTTCGGTCAAGATCAAAACCGCCCTGAGGCCTACCTCAAACGGTTGACGTAACGCGCTACGCTTTGATCATACCACGTGTGCGAAATCTCCGCCGTAGCCCCATCATGAGAGTAGCTGATGCGCAGCACGTGAGGCACGGCGTCTCCGCATCTCGGCCCAAATGCATCTGGCGACCAATCCGGCACGTGGCCTAGGTCGATATGGTCTTCGGCCTTCGCGATCCATAATCCTAGCCGCGTACGATAATAGAGATACAAGGATTCCGACAGTTCCTCCGCAGCGACCTGCTCGATATAGGAACCGTCAAGCCAGATTTCCTCGATTGCAGCAGCCTTGCCGCCGATGCGTCGAAGACGTCTAATGCGATGCCCCTCCTCAGATGAACCGAAGGACGGGATGTCATGCGGCTTCGTCTGACGGCTGACGCTTAAGACGTCTGCTGTTGGAAATCCACCGCCGGTGATGAGTTCCAGCCGGAACATGGAATAGACGCTCTTGGGATCAGTAATCGCGCAGATGTAGTTGCCAGAACCCTGAATGCGTTTCAGCAGGCCGCGATTGTGAAGTTCCGCCAATGTCTTTCGCAACGTTCCAACTGCTATTCCAAGCGTTGAGGCCATCTCGCGCTCAGGCGGAAGCTTCTCGCCATCGATCAGCCGACCGGCGGTGATGTCTCTGACAAGCGTCTCGGCGATCTGGAGATACACCGGCAGACTTCCCTTGGAGCTTCTCATTTTCAACGGTTTTTGACCTTCGTCAGAAAAAATTGATACATTATTGATTTACAAAATACGCGATGTTACTAAATTGGCAACCGTCCTGTGAGGAGGATTTCATGACGATTGTGCCAGTAACGTCCGCGGACCTTGACGCCAGCGAGGTCTCGTGGTTCTCAGCGCTGTGTTCCGACGACTACGCCTATCTCGGCGTTCCCGACGGCGCGTTGCGCTCCAGCTGGGAGCATTGCTCTTCCATCGTCCGAAAGTCTGAAGATCTCGGTTTCCGCAATATTTTGTGCCCCTCTTCCTACCAGGTGGGACAGGACACGCTGAGCTTTGTGGCCGGTTGCGCACCCATTACCGAGAAGATCAACTTCCTCGCGGCAATCCGCTGCGGCGAGATGCAGCCGATCATGCTGGCGCGGACGGTGGCGACGCTGGATCACATGCTGAAGGGTCGTCTTACACTCAACGTCATCAGCTCCGACTTCCCCGGTGAAGTTGCCGACAGCGCCTATCGCTACAGACGCAGCCACGAAGTGGTGGAAATCCTGCGGCAGGCGTGGACACGCGACACGATCGACCATGATGGGGAGATCTATCAGTTCAAGGGTGTTTCGACAGAGCCGGCCCGCCCCTATCAGCAGAATGGGGGACCGCTTCTCTATTTCGGAGGATATTCGCCGGACGCTCTGGAACTCTGCGGTGCCCAGTGCGATGTCTATCTGATGTGGCCGGAAACCAAGGAACAGCTTGCAGAGCGTATGCGTGCGGTGCATGCACGCGCCGAAGCGCACGGACGAACACTCGATTACGGTCTGCGCGTGCATATGATCGTCCGCGATACGGAGGCGGAGGCGAAAGAATATGCGGAACACCTTGTATCGAAGCTCGACGACGAATACGGCCAGCTTATCCGCAACCGCGCCCACGACAGCATTTCCTTAGGAGTCGCCCATCAGGCAAAAGCCCGTGAACTCGCGGACAAATTTGGCTACGTTGAACCGCATCTATGGACAGGCGTCGGACGCGCCCGTTCCGGATGTGGTGCAGCACTGGTCGGATCTACTGATCAGGTCCTGAGCGCATTGGAAGATTATCGTAAAATGGGAATTCGAGCCTTCATCTTCTCTGGCTATCCCCATCTAGAAGAGGCAGAGAATTTTGGTCGCAAAGTCTTGCCGCAAATGAAGACGTGTTCGCTACCCCACGCCCATGGGCGTGTACCGGCGCAGACGCCTTCAACACCCCTTGGAAACGGAGAGCGCCACTGATGGACCGCATCGAACTCACCCCTGACCTCTCATTCAGCCGCATCGTTTATGGCATGTGGCGCATCGGGGACGACAAGGACACCTCGCAGGGCCATGTACAAGCCAAGATCGAAGCTTGCCTGGAACAGGGCATAACAACGCTGGATCAGGCAGACATCTACGGCGGCTATACGGCGGAAGCGATCTTGGGACAAAGCTTCAAGGCGACGCCGTCGCTGCGAGACAAGGTCGAGATCGTGACCAAATGCGGCATCGTCGCGCCGGTCGGTCGCCACTCGTCTGCCCGCGTGAAGCATTATGATACATCGGCAGAACACATCAACGCGTCTGTCGAAGCGGCCTTGCGCGATATGGCTACAGACCGCATCGACCTTCTTCTCATTCACCGGCCCGACCCGATGATGGACCCGGATGAGACAGGTGCAGCACTTGATGAACTCGTGGCTTCCGGCAAGGTCCGAAGCGTCGGCGTATCCAATTTCCGCCCCTGGGACTTTTCCCTGTTGCAGACCCATATGGAAAACGAGCTGGTAACAAACCAGATCGAGCTCAGCCTCAGCGAGATTTCGCCGCTTACCAATGGCGATCTGGCCTATCTTCAGGAAAGAAATCTCCCTGTCATGGCCTGGTCTCCTCTGGGTGGCGGATCGCTTATGACCGCTGGCGGCCCGCTGGCCGATGCAATGGCGAAGATTGCGGGTGATCAGGGCGTGGACAATGCCGCAGTCGCGATCGCCTGGTTGCTGCGCCATCCGGCGAGAATACTGCCCGTGCTCGGCACGAACAACCTTGAGCGCATCAAGGCTATTTCTCAGGCCGAAAAAGTGGTCATGGACCGCCAGACGTGGTTTGAGCTCTACACACTTGCAGCAGGCCGTGAGGTGCCGTGATGACATCACCGATCAACGTGCAGGACCACGGCGAGCACAGGTTTGTTCCGGACGCTGCGAATACGCGCAGCTTCCGTACCGCGCTTGGAACATTTCCGACCGGCATAACGGTTGTGACCGCGCAAAGCCCGGCTGGACCGATCGGCATGACCGTAAACAGCTTTTCGTCCGTTTCGCTTGATCCGCCGTTGATCCTGTGGTCGCCGGCAAAGACGTCATCCCGGCATGATCTCTTTGCCAACGCAACTCATTTCGCCATTCACGTTCTTGCCGCAGAGCAAGGCGATCTCAGCAGCCGTTTTACCCGCGGCGGCCTTGGCTTCGACGAGTTCTCCTGGGATGAAAATCCGGAAGGTGTTCCAATCATAGCGGGAACGCTCAGCCGTTTCGAATGCGAGCGTGCCTCGGTCTATGATGGCGGTGACCACTCGATATTGCTGGGCCGTGTACTGCGCGCAGCACACCGGGAAGGTGAACCCCTTTGCTTTGCACGGGGTGCGCTGGGTCGGTTCGCTCTCGTTTCCTGACGATCGGCCCCTGAAGCCGCGGCGTTTCGTGGACCTTTATACGCCGCTGCAACTTCGCCTGCCTTATGGCTGGAGCGCCGATATGACCACGAAGTAGCTGACGGTTACGAGCAGCAACAGCGAAATCGATGAAGCAACAATCACCCGGCCACCGGCACTGGCAACGGTGCGAATATCGACTGACAGCCCAAGACCCGCCATAGCAATGACGGTAAGCGCGCTTGAGATTGTCAGCAGGATGGTTACGATTTCAAGCGGGATCAGGCCCAACGATCGCAGCACCACCACCGCCATGAAGCCGATGATAAACCACGGAACAAGGTTGCGACGGGAGGTTGCGCGGCCTTCACGCCGGGCGGCCTTTCCCTGAAGGATGCCAAGCGTGAAGATGACGGGACCAAGCATGAGGACACGCAGCAATTTGATGACCGTTCCCGTCTGGACGGCAAGGAGACCAGCGGGCGTCGCCGCCGCCAGAACCTGCGGAACGGCGTAGACAGTCAACCCTGTCAGAGCCCCGTATTGGAGAGCGCCCATTCCTGCATAGACATAAAGGAGCGGCAGAAGCAGGACCGAGGCGACGCCGAGAACAGCGGTGAAAGCGAGAGCGGAAGCCACCTCATCGGAATTGGCTTCAATAACCGGAGCGACTGCGACAATTGCAGAGTTGCCGCAAATGGAATTCCCGCAGGCGATTAGCATCGACAGGCGCGGAGACAGACCGAGCAGGCGGGCAACCGCGAAGCTTACATAGATGGACATGGTAACGATGGCAGCAACGGCAATGATGAGCGTCAGCCCGGCACTTCGGATTGTGGCAAAACTGATGGAGGCACCGAGAAGGACAATGGCGATCTCGAGCAATGTCTTGGAACTGAAGCTTATGCCCGGTTGCCATGATTTCTGCTGTGAGAAGATGGTCCTGATCGCAATTCCGATGATGATCGCAAACACCAAGGCCTCAAGAAACCCAGCGCCCAGCAACGCGTGCTGAATGCGGGCGAGAACATAGGCTGCACCGGCGACAAGGACGCACATGACCAAGCCGGGGACGATTTGACGGAGTTGCGAGGACTGCATGATGAACTGACTCGATTGATACCAGTCGCAGTTTTTTCATCTAATTTAATTTACTTCCATCGAATATAATTCTACGTTTCATTCGGAAAAACAGAACGATTTCCTATGACCTTCGAACAACTCTCAATCTTTGTTGCCGTAGCCGAGCGCGAGCACCTGACGAAGGCAGCGGCCGCCATTCATCTGACGCCATCGGCCGTCAGCTCGGCCATCCGCAATCTCGAACAGCATTATGGCGTCGAGCTTTTCCATCGCATCGGACGTCGCATCGAGCTGACGGCAGCGGGACGCATCTTTCTTGATGAAGCACGGATGCTGCTCGCACGGTCTCGTTCCGTGGAACTGATCCTGAGCGAGTTGGGCGGGATGCAACGCGGCTCGCTGAATGTTTTCGCCAGCCAGACGATCGCAAGCTATTGGCTGCCGCCACGTCTCATGGCCTTTCACAATGACTTTCCCGGCATAGAGCTGGAACTGACAATAGGAAACACGCGCACCGTTGCAGACGCTGTCATTAGTGGCGAGGCCGATATCGGCTTTGTCGAGGGTGAACTGGATGAGCCGGCGCTTGCGGGCTCTATTGTCGCCAAGGATGAACTTGTGGTCGTTGTTGGTCCGTCTCACCCATGGGCAGGCAAAAAGGCGCTTTGCGCGGAGGACCTGAAAGATGGTCGCTGGGTGATGCGCGAAGTGGGATCGGGAACGCGGTCTGCCTTTGAGGAAGCCTTGATCGATCTCGGCATCAAGGCCGGTTCCCTCAATACCGTGCTGGTCCTCCCGTCCAACGAGTCTATTCTCTGCGCCTTGCTTTCCGGTACGGGAGCAGCCGCGGTGTCGCGGCTTGCCGCACAGCTGTATATTGAGAGCGGCAGATTATGCGAAGTCGATTTTCGCGCCCCTGCCCGCGAATTCCGGATTTTGCGACACAAGGAGCGTCACGCGAGCAAAGCCGCGCTGACGCTCTTCGATATCTGTCATCGCAAGGACGGCTAAAGGCCTCCTATGCCTCCACGGTCTCGCGCACTTCATCCAGAAGGAAGTGGACGATAACGAATTTCGTTTCGTGCACCCGCCCGCTGGGCAGCGTCACCTGCTCGATACCACCATCAGCCGGATGCCAGGCCTGGTAGTGAGGATTGCTGGTGATCAGTGTAACGGCAGAACCCGCACGGTCACCTTGAAGCCTGTAACGCATTTCCGCGAGCGGCCAGATTTTCTCGTAATTCTCCTGGGAAATGCGAACCTTTAAGGCTTTGCGCGTGATCTTGGGATGATGGCTTTCCGCTCCCGACAGGGTGAGTGTCACCTCTTCTGCACCGTTTAGAAAGTCTCTGAACTCGTCAGGCCAATTCCGTCTCATGAAACGCTCCTCCCAAAGCTTGTTTCCAGCACCGGGGCAGTTTCGCAGCCGAGCGTGTCAAGTCAACAGAAATTCTGAAAAGCGTGAGCGTTCCGTACGAAACGGCGAGCTGCCCAAGGTGCTGGAACGCACGAGAGCGGATTCGAAACGGAACGGAACTGCACGGGATTGGTTGTTCCATGCGTGTAAACGCTCGACAAGAATTCTATCTCTTCACATGGGAGACTAAAAATGGACATTCCACAGAACACGGTAATCGCAGTCGCGGACGGCGAAAAGCTCAGCCTCTTCAAGAATGAAGGTGACGCGCAAAATGTGAAGCTGACAGCCATGCCCGCAGCGACGGTGGATGACAGCAAGATACCATCCGGCTCCCGTCACTCTTCCAGTGCCGCCAACCCGGATGACAGCCAGCAGGACGAAGACGGCTTTTCCGCAGGTGTCGCGCAAATGCTGAACAACCAGGTTCTGAACGGCAAGATCAAAAGCCTTGTCGTCATCGCAGCACCCCGCACTCTGGGTGAGATGCGCAAGAGCTACCACAAATCCCTATCGGATGTGTTGGTAGGCGAACTCGACAAGGACCTGACCGGTCACAGCGTGCAGGACATCGAAAAAGCGCTCGCCGCTGCCTGATATTTCTGATGTGAGCGGGCCGGTGTGTTCCGGCCCCTCAAGGCTCTCGTCACAAGGTTCAGGAAATCTGGACCGCCGACAGAATGTCCTGCCACGCGCGATAGGACGCAATCACGGTTTCCATCTGTGCGGTGTGGCCTTCAACGAAGTCAACGCCATAGATGGTTTCGTCAGGATATTCCGTAATCAACGTCATCGGAACGGTGTGTCTGTCATCGATGGATGAGAGGCACGGAAATCCGTTGATGACACGGAAGCCCGTTTCGCCAGCGTGAATCTCGTAAAGCGCAATCTGCCTGTCATTATATTCCAGAAGCCCCGGAATTAGTCCCAGATGTCGGGTAACATTGTCCAGCAGGGCTTCGGCTTGTTCCGTCCATCCGGCATGGTGACGCATGACGAGGAAGAAGCCCTTCGGCAGTGTCCACATGGCGAAGTTGCGCGGAACATAGCCGGAAAGTGGCCTCGTCCACTCATGCGACGGATAGCCATGCAGGTTGACGTGCAGCTTGGCGTCACTCAATTCCTGCGCCTTGAACCGTATTTCCTTCTCGTTCAGGTATTCGCCGGAGTTCTCTTCCGTGCGGTATTCCAGATCGTCGCCCAGCGCCGTGTATCGTGCTGCGTGGTGCATATGCAGCGGGTTATCAACCCGCAGCCGCTGGTGAACGGAATAGCCATCGGGATTTTCGAGTGGAGATATGGTGAAATGTGCGCCGGGGTTTCCCCGCAGCACGCGCGCTGCACGTAGAGCCCCCACGATGCCGGTTGTCTCATTCGGATGCTGACCGCCGCTGATCATGACAGCAGCATCGCTCCCTTTGACGTAGTGGGCCTTCACCTGCCTTCCCGAGCGGGCGGGCGCGAAAAACGCTTCGCCGCCTATATTGGCTAGCAGCGTGTCTATCTGTCGGGCGGAAAGCGGTTCCTTTGCGGTATCGAGCGACTGGTCTGCGCAATCCAGAAATCCCGTACCGAGCGGTCTGTTCTCGATGACCACCGAGATTTCCGCTTCGCTTTCAATGATTTCAGGGACGATCTGTCCGGGTTTCAAACCACGATCGCCAAGCGGACGACCTGATTTCTTCTGGAAGAACTCGAGCAGCGAAAAATACAGATCCTCGTGCAGCGCTTCGCGCAGGCTTATCACCTCATGACCAAAGCCAAGCGGTTCATCCCGCGCCGGCAGAAGAACACGAATGTTCAACTCGTCGAAATAGGGCTCATCCTGCCCCCAATCATAGGCCGCGATGGCTTTGATCGCGCTTTCGAACAGACGCTCATAGTCTGTCTCCAGCCGCGCTCCGGTGTCACCGTCGCCACGCTGGATCCAGCCGGTTGGTGACACATTGGTTTCTCCGACGGCATCCACATGGACGCGGTTGGGCGCAAGAACCTTCAGCGTCTCGACAACCTCACCCCTTGTCAGGGCAACATCGTAAAAGAATTCGCCATCCGGGCGCGGACGAAACGCAATTTTGGCGTCACCCACCAAGGCCGCCAAGGGATACGCCTCAAGCCGGAAGCGGTTTTCCGGTGCTGCCGGATGGACGGGATATCCGATCTGAATGCTCGTGACGCCGGTAAGATCGATGTCTTCGAGAAAGGCGTGCAGCAGCGGCTTGTACGCGCTGCGGATGCGCGCCGTCAGACCTTTTTCGGTCAGGCGCCGCTCGGCATCGCGGCGGCTTGGAGCGTCATCGAAAGTCCACGCTTCAATGCGCTGACCTGCCTTGGCGTCGCCGATAATCTGCTCAAGCGTCCGCTCGAAACCTTGTCGAAATATCTCTGTCATCGTCTGTTACCTCGCGGTTCTGCCGGTGGGGTCGAGGCTATCGCGCAACCAGTCACCCAGGAGATTGAGACCCAGCACGGTCAGAAGGATTGCAAGGCCGGGAAATACGCTCACCCACCAGGCAATCTGAAGATATGTCCGGCCATCAGCCAGCATACCGCCCCAGCTGGGAATGGTGGGATCGACCCCCATGCCGAGGAAGGTCAGGCTGCTTTCCAGAAGAATGTTGTTGGCGACGTTCAGCGTCATCAGAACGATGACCGGGCCGACCAGATTGGGCAGGAGATGCTGAAAGATGATCCGCCAGTCCTTCACGCCGATTGCGCGGGCCGACAGAATGAATTCGCGCTCGCGCAGCGTCAGCACAGAGCCGCGCACCAGACGCGCATATTGCACCCATTGGGAAACGATCAGCAGTATGATGGTGTTGGTGAGGCTGCCGCCGACGATGGCGATGAAGGTGATGGCTAGGAGAATGAATGGCATTGCCAGCTGAATATCGGCAAAGCGCATGACGACCATGTCCCAGAAACCGCGGTAATAACCGGCAATAAGGCCCATGAGAACACCAAAGACGACGGCACCGATGACCGATGTAAAGCCGACCAGAAGCGAAATCTTGCCGCCTGCGACCACGCGCGCCAGCACATCGCGCCCCAGCGGATCCGTTCCGAAAGGATGGGCAGCACTTGCGAAGGGCTTGGCCAACCGTGCCATCAGATCGATCTTGTCGGCGCCACCCGGAAAGAGCACATCCGACAACAGCACGGCCGCGCAAATCACAACTGTCAGGGTTGCGCCAAGAATGAACTCAAGGCTGTAAAAACGCGAAAGGCGGGAAGTGTTTGCAGCCATGTCAGTTACTCCGTGCGGATACGGGGATCGACCAGCCCGTAAGCAATATCGACAAGAAGATTGATGCCGACGATCATCAGCGACAGCACGGTAATGACCGCCTGCAGCACCGGATAATCGCGCGCGCCAACCGCATCGAATGCGAGTGAACCCATACCGGGCCAGTTGAAGACCCGCTCGATCACCACGATACCGCCCAGAAGCCCGCCAAACTGAAGGCCGAAATAGGTGATGAGCGGAATGGCGCAGTTGCGCAGCGCGTGCTTGTAAAGAACCTTGCTCTCGCTCAACCCCTTCGCGCGGGCGACCATGATATATTGCGACTGCAGCGTATCGAGCATTGCCGTTCTAACGAGCCGGACATTGGTGGCTGTGAGAATAACACCCATGGTCACGGCGGGCATGACATAGCTTGCTGCACCACCCATGCCGCTCGGCGGCAGCCATCCCAGCGTGATGGAAAAGAGTAGAACCAGCATGAGTGCCAGCCAGAAATTCGGAAAGGAAAGGCCGAGCAGCGAGAAAATGCGAATGGCCTGATCGAGGCCCTTGCCCTTCGAGGTCGCGGCCTTGATGCCGAGCGGGATGGAAAGCGCTATCGATACGACCATCGATATGAGGGCCAGCAAAAGAGTTGCAGGCAAGGCATCGCCAATCAGCCGGGATACGGGCGTGCCACCGACGAAGCTTTTTCCGAAATCGAGCGTCACGAGCCCTTTCAGAAAATTCAGATACTGAACAAAGAAGGGCTGATCTGTTCCCAGCGCCACCCGAATACGCGCCAGATCCTCCTCCGTCATGCTGCCACCACCCTGAAACATCGTGACGGCGGGATCACCCGTCAGACGGATGGCAAATGAGACTAGCAGGGTGATTGCGATGACGACAAAAAATGCCTGCAGCAATCGCTTGATGAGGAAACCAACCACGTTCTTTTCCTTGCAAAGATGATTTTTGACGCCGCTTGCCGTGAAGCGGCGTCAAACAAAGACTACTCGACGGTAACGTCGGTCAGCTTGAGACGGTTATCGGGTGCTGCGACAAAGCCCTTGACCTTCTTGCTCACACCATAGATCGCGTTGGTGTTGTAGAGCGGCAGTTCAAGCGCCTTCTCGGCCGTGTATTTGCCGATTTCCTTCAGGATACGCTCGCGCTCGGCCCGGTCTGTCAGAGGCCGCTGTGATTCCAGCAGCTTGTCCAGCGCCTCATCCTTTTCGTAAGGATTCCACTTTTCACCGGAGTGGTACATGGAATAGGCGGTGTTGTCGTAATCGAACGTCCAGCCGCCCCACTTCTGCTGGAACATCGCGCCGGTCTTGCCCTGCGGGATGATGTCGTTCAACAGAACATTGGTTTCGTATGGCTTGATGGTTGCGGTGATGCCGACCATCTGCAGATAGCTGGCGATGACCTGCGTGACTTCGTTCATCGTCGCGTCATTGCCGCGAATATCGATCTGCACCGTCGAGCCCGGCTTTACGCCAGCTTCAGCAAGAAGCTTCTTTGCGCCTTCAGGATCATAAGGCAGCGACTTCAGTTCCGGGTCGAAGCCGAATGAAAGCTCGCCCTGGAAGCTTGCAATTTCCGAACCCTGACCTGCGAGGATGGACTTGACGATGGTGGCGCGATCCACCGCCATAATGATGGCCTTGCGAACCTTCGGGTCCTTGGTGATGCCGTCGCGCGTGTTGAAGCGCAGCGCATCCACCGTCGGGCCGGGAACGCTGACGATTTCCAGATTGGAATCGCCCTGAATGACCGGCAACATGCCAATCGGAATGGTTGGCGGTATCACGAGATCGACGCGGCCAGCCTGAAGCTCGGCAACGGCTGTTGCAGGCTCGGAGATGAAGCGATAGTCGAGCTCGGAGAGCTTCGGCGCGCCGCCCCAGTAATCCGGGTTGGCTTCGAGCTTGATATTCACCTTAGGCGCATAGGACACGAATTTGAAGGCGCCGGTGCCGACGGGATTGGTGTTGAAGTTGTCCTCACCTTTTTCCGTGATGTATTTCGGCGGAACGATCATCGCGCCGTAACCGGCAAGCTTCGTCAGCAGAACAGGATCTGGAGCTTTCAGCTTCATATCCACGGTGTTTTCGTCGATGATCTCCACGCTCTCGATGGCCGTATAATTGGAGCGCTGCGGGCCTTTTGCCCCCTGCTCGCCCAGAAGACGGTCGAACGTGAACTTGACGGCTTCAGCGTTGAAGGGCTCGCCATTGTGGAACTTGACGTTCTGGCGAAGCTTGAAGCGGATGCGCTTGCCTTCGTCCAGTTCTTCCCACGTTTCAGCCAAACCGGGCACCAGCTTCAAATCCGGGCCGCGATAGGTCAGGCCATCGAACATATTAGTGGCGACAGCGGCCCATTGCACCAGAAATGTATCGATAGGGTCCCAGCTACCGGGATCCTGCGGGCTGGAAATCGTCAATTTTCCTGCAGCAGAGGCTGGCGCGACGGAGAGCGCCACGCCCGATAGCGCGAGCGCCACAATTGCTGTCATTCCCCTGTTTTTTATTGTCATCATGGATCTGTTCCTCTCAGAGTGATGCGGATTATCAGGCCGTTCTTGCGACGAAGTGGCCCGGTTCTATTTCCTCGTGAACGAGAATTGCTGGCTCGTCGCCGACGCGACGGACCGGATTGGGGATTTCACCCTCTATCATTGCCGTTTGTCTGATAGCGCCGGGATCTGCGATTGGGACGGCCGACAAAAGGCGGCGGGTGTAATCATGCATGGGCGTCTCGAAGACCTGTCTTCGGCTGCCCAGCTCCATGATCTGGCCAAGATAAAGAACCGCAACGCGGTGGCTTATCTTCTCGACGACAGCCATATCGTGGCTGATGAAAAGATAGGCGAGCCCGCGCTCCGCCTGCAGGTCCATGAACAGGTTGATGATCTGCGCCTGGATCGACACGTCGAGCGCCGACAGCGCTTCGTCTGCGATGATGAGTTTCGGATCGGATGCCAAGGCGCGCGCGATGCAGACGCGCTGCCGCTGGCCGCCCGAAAACTCGTGCGGGTAACGGTTGGCGACCGACGCACTCAGCCCAACCCGTTCGAGCAACTCATCCACCCGACGCTGGACAGCCCTTGAGCCGGACAGCAGACCATGGGTGTTGATAGGCTCGGCAATGGAAAAGCCGATCGTCTTGCGTGGATCGAGCGAGGCGAAGGGATCCTGAAAGATATACTGGACTTCCTGGCGCATCCGGAACCGCTCAGCGGCGGACATGGATGAGTAGGTGCGCCCGGCAAAGGAAATTTCGCCGCCCATCGACGTTTGAAGCTGCTGGATTGTCCGTCCTATCGTGGACTTGCCCGAACCGGACTCACCCACCAGCGCCAGCGTTTCGCCCGGATGAATATCGAAGCTGACATTCTGGACGGCGCTGAGGCGATGCGTTGCCTTGCCGAACAGATTTTTACGCACGTCAAACCGGACAAGCAGATCCTTCACCGACAGGATCGGCTTTTCGTCATATCTTGCCGTATCCTGGACCCGCTCCTCGCCGATGATCTTTGGCTTCCCGTCTTCAAGGACAGTGAGCGGTGTGCGCTTGGGATGATTTTCTCCCGTCATGCTGCCCAGGCGCGGTACCGCTGCAAGAAGCATACGGGTGTAGGGATGTTGCGGATTGGCAAAAATCTGGCCGACAGGGCCTTCCTCGACCTTCTTGCCTTTCCACATGACAACGACGTCGTCGGCCATTTCCGCGACGACACCCATGTCATGGGTAATGAAAACCATGCCCATGCCGAGATCTTTCTGCAGATCGCGCATGATGTTGAGGATCTGTGCCTGGATCGTGACATCCAGCGCGGTCGTCGGCTCATCGGCAATCAGCAGCTTTGGACGGCAGGCGAGCGCCATGGCAATCATGACGCGCTGGCGCATCCCGCCGGATAATTGGTGAGGATAACGATCGAGAAGTGCCTCGGCATCCGGCAGGCGTACCATTTGCAGCAGTCTGCGCGCTTCTTCTCTTGCCGCAGCCTTGCTGATCTTTTCGTGAAGAACCAGCACCTCGCAAATCTGATCGCCTATGGTGAAAACCGGATTGAGTGAGGTCATCGGCTCCTGAAAAATCATGGCGATGTCCTTGCCACGAATGGAGCGCATCTCCTTTTGCGAGACGGTGAGAAGATTCTTTCCGGCAAAGACGATACGTCCGGCGGGAAATTTCGCTCCCATCATGTCCGCCAGGCGCATGGTGGAAAGCGACGTGATGGATTTTCCAGAACCGGACTCGCCAACGATGGCCACGGTCTTTCCGGGCGAAACTGAAAAGGACAGATCATCGACAACACGACTGGAGCCGAACTCGACGCTCAGTCCCTCTATGGAAAGGAGCGGCTTAAGTTGATCCATTGCGTCTGTCATGTCTGTCTCTCCGGCATTGGCATGGTCCGCTCATGTCTCGCGGCGCATATCGGGAAGCAATCCGGGACGAATCCTGTCCACTGCATTGCCCATCGCGGCCATAAAACAGGAGCTGACGTTGCTAATGTAGACGCTAGCAAAGTAGGACAATCATGTCTATACTGTTGAACAATAATCCACCATTGCCTAACAAATATGCATTTGAGTTCTATTTGAGCCATTCGGTCTGACATCAAGTCGCGTGAGAAAATGGGGACAGGGCAAACCTCCGAAACCTTTTCGTGGTTTTGAAGACACGGTCACTTCTGTCTTTGGTCTTCACAGTTGCGATAGATGCCGACAAGACGCTTGCATAATCGCTCCAATCGACACAATTAACGCCCCTGTTCCGGCGCAGACATTCTTGCCGGGAATGTGCAAGAGGTTCATACAGACGGTCATGACTGCTGATTCGAAAATTTTTGTCGGCCTGAAGCCCACGCGCAAGAAAAACGCGGTTTCAAAGGCTGAACCCGTAGGCCCCAAATGCCACTGGGATGGCTGCGACAAAGCTGGCACGCACCGTGCGCCCGTGGGTCCGAAGGCGGAAGGCCTTTATCTATTGTTCTGTCTCGAGCATGTGCGCGAGTACAACAAGGGCTATAGCTTCACGACGGCACCTTCCAGCCCAGAGGTTGCGCGCTACCAGAAGGAAGCCGCAATCGGCAGCCGCAAGACGATCGGCAAACGGATCGATCAGGAAACGAAGCCACCGCTGCCTTCGACAATGCGGTCCGGTTCGGCAAAAGCAATCAATGCCCGCAAGACCGCAGCACAACGCGAAGCGCAGAAGGCAGAGATGCAGAAGCGCAAGCTGAAGGTTCTCGAAGCCAAGGCCTTCGAAACGCTCGGCCTTTCACACGATGCTACGCCCGAGGAAATCAGGGCTCAGTACAAGCTTCGGCTCAAGATGCACCATCCCGACGTCAATCAGGGCAATCGAAACTCTGAGGATGAACTGCGCGCGGCGATTGAGGCATACAAAATCCTCAAGCTGAACGAATTCTGCTGATCTCCGAAGCTTTCCGGCGCGGGAAGACAGTTGAAGGCCTCACATCGAAGATGTGGGGTAGGACAGATGCGCGATTGGTGATATCGGGTCCTCAAAAGAGTGAGAAGGAATAGTGACCGTGAGCGAACTGACCGTTGCCGAAGCAACCGACAAAATCTATGAATCGCTTCAGGCAGACAATGCCGAAATCGACAAACACATAGCGGGCCTGAAGGCTGCCATGGCGCGCGACGGCGTGAAAGAAGCGGTTTTCGATTCGACCAGGCTGCCACAGAACAACCGGTCCGGCCGCAAGATGATGCAGGCCTATTTTCGCCAGCGCGGCGTGACCGTCAAATTCGCCGAGTAACTACCGCCGCTTTGGGCGTGATCGCAATATGTTCGGTCACGCTACGCTTTGCGTTCCAGGTCTGAATCAAATTCAGACAGGAACAAGCGGCTGGTAGCGGTTCACTTGCATCTCCCCTTTTGAAAATAACCAGTCCCGATACGGAAAGGCTCTGGCCTTACCTTAAAGGGTCGGACTGTCGGCCTGCGGCTGTCTCAGGTAGCAAGGCATGAAGCGTGGGACCTCTGCCCTTTGGGATGATGCCGTGACCTGCGCCGAAGAACATGCGCCTGCTGTCTCCGCCGGAGCGCCTTGAGGTTTTGTCGCCCACCGCATCACCTCATGTTTCGCCCAACCTATCGCAAACTGTCTACCGGCAACGCGCACAACTTAAGGTCCATAACACCGACGACACACGGCTTTCAGGTTTGTTTATTTATTAAATTAATTATTGACGAGACATTTCGTTTTTGATTTCTATGCGCACGTCAGGTCTTGGAGACCCTGACTGGAGGAGATCACCGATGAATTTCAATTCGCAATTTCTGCCCACGTCTCGCCGCCGCTTTCTTCAGGGTACGGGCGTTGCCATTGCATCCGCGGCTTTATCAACGCCCGCTCTTGCGCAGGCCAAGCAGCTTACAATCATTTCAAATCGCGGCAACGCCGAGCAACGCAAAGTGCTCGAGACTATCGCCAAGGCATTTGGCGATGCGTCCGGTGTCACGGTGACCGTCAACAATATGGATCATGAGGCGCACAAAACCGCCATCCGCAATTATCTCGTGGCCAGTCCGCCGGATATTTGCTTCTGGTTCTCCGGTAGCCGTATGCGCAGCTTTGTCGACAAGGGGCTTTTTGAAGACATTTCAGATCTGGTCCAGCGGGAAAAATATGCCGATGTTCTCGGTACGACACTCAGCTCCGTAACCGTCGATGGAAAGCAGTATGGCCTCCCCACGGGCGGAATTCTATGGGGCCTCTTCTACCGTCAGGATGCGTTCGACCAATTCGGACTGACCGTTCCCAAGACATTTGATGATTTCTTCACACTGGCCGAACAGTCCAAGAAGGCTGGCATCATCCCGATGAGCATGGGCACCAAGGATCAATGGCCTTGCGGGGGATGGTTCGACCACATGAATCTGCGCATCAATGGTCTCCAGCACCACATGGATCTGATGGCAGGAAAGGTGAAGTACACCGATCCATCGCTCACTGAAGTGTTCGACAAGTGGGAACAACTGATCAAGGCCGATTTCTTCACGCCGAACGGCACTTCGTTTGCCTGGGATCCGGCTGCGGCTTCGCTGGTCCAGAAGAAGGCCGCAATGATGGATCTCGGCAATTTTATCAAATATGTTTTCCCGCCGGAAGACCTCAAACATGTGCGCTTTGCGCCCTTCCCGACCATCAAGGCGGGCGTCGAGCAATTCGAGGATTTCTCGGTGGATTCGATCCACATGCCATCAGGCTCGAAGAACAAGGAACTGGCGCGAGAATTCCTCGCCTTCTTCTACAAGCCGGAAAATCTGAGCGCTTACCTGTCTCCGGAAGGCAATGTGCCCGCTCGTAGCGATTGCACCATCAATGACGATCCGATCCTGAAAATGGCCGTCGAGGAAATGAAGAAGGTCAAGGGCACGGCGCAATATTACGACCGTGACAGCGACCCGGACCTTGCACTGGCCGGCCTCAAGGGCTTCCAGGAATTCATGTTCAAGCCGGATCGCCGCGAGCAAATCCTCACGCAGATCGAGCGCACGCGTCAGCGCATCCACGGCTAAGCTCTGCCTGAACACCAAATGGGAGGCGTTGTTGCCTCCCCTCCTCATCGACAGGATGGTCTCATGTCTATCTGGTGGCGCCGCCATCGCAACTGGCTGACGCCTGCGCTTCTTCTTGCGCCGGGTCTTATCCTTTTTCTGGTCGTCATCATCGCATCATCGATCGAGACGTTCTGGATTTCCTTTCACGAATGGGATGGCATGGGCGCCAAAACATGGGTCGGCCTGGCGAACTATGCCGAACTGATCGATGATCCGCAGTTCTATATCTCCCTGAAAAACAATGCGATCTGGCTCGTGATGTTCCTGCTGGCGCCACCCATGGGGCTGGCGATTGCGCTTCTGGTCAACCAGAAGATGGCCGGAATGCGCATCGTCAAATCGCTCTTCTTCATGCCACTGGTGCTGGCAGCGGTCACGGTGGGCGTCATCTTCGGCTGGTTCTACGACCCAACTTTCGGCTTGCTGGCCATCATCTATCAGGCCTTTGGGGCCACGGCACCGGCACTGCTCTCGGACGAAAACCTTGTCACCTTCGCCGTCGTCATCGCAGCACTTTGGCCGCAGGTGGCCTTCTGCATGGTGCTGTTCCTGGCTGGCCTCAACAATCTCGATGAGGAGATGATCGGGGCTGGCCGTGTGGATGGCGCACGCGGCTGGCCGATGTTGCGGCATATCGTTCTGCCGCAGTTGACGCAGGTCGCATTCATTGCAGTCGCCATTACCGTGGTCGGCGCACTACGCTCCTTCGATGCGATTTCGGTCATGACTGCCGGTGGTCCATTCGGCTCCTCCACCGTGCTTGCCTACCAGATGTACGAACAGTCGATCTTCTCCTACCGCTTTGGCTATGGCGCGGCGATTGCGACCGTTCTGTTCCTCATCATGTCCATCTTCATCGCCTGGTATCTGCGCGGCCTCGTCAAGGCCGAGAAGGGAGCGTGATCTGATGTATCCACGTCCTATCCCCGAAAACAAAACCGCGACCCGCATTGCCTATATGACGATGGTCTGCGTCATTCTTGCGCTGTGGCTTCTACCACTCTTTGCCGTCATCATGACGTCCTTCCGGTCATTCGATGATGTGATGGCAGGCAATTACTGGGGCTGGCCGACCAAGTTCAGTCTGACAGACAATTATGTGGCCGTGTTCCAGCAGACCAAGATGCTGCGCTACTTCGCCAACAGCATGATTATTACGATCCCCTCGGTGATCATGGTCCTGATCTTCTCGACGCTGACCGGATACGTGCTGTCACGCTACCGTTTCCGCGGCTCGATGGTGCTGTTCACGCTGTTCGTCGGCGGCAACTTTCTACCGCAACAGGTGATGATGATCCCGATCCGGGATCTGATGGTGTGGGCCGGGCTTTACGACACCTATTGGGCCCTGATGATATTCCACATCGCCTTCCAGACCGGCTTTGCGACACTCTTCATGCGCAATTTCATCGCCGCCCTTCCCGATGAGCTGTTTCAGGCGGCTCGCGCCGAAGGTGCGTCGCCCTGGCAAACGCTGATCCACATCGTCGTGCCCTTGGTGCGGCCTGCACTGGCGGCACTCGCCATCCTGACCTTCACCTTCATCTGGAACGATTATTTCTGGGCGCTGGTGCTGACGCAAAGCGACGCGATAAAGCCCGTGACCGCTGGCCTCTCCAACCTCAAGGGCGAATGGGTCTCTGCCTGGAACATCGTGTCGGCCGCAACGATCTTCGTCGCCGTGCCTCCTGTCGTGATGTTCTTCCTGATGCAGAAGCACTTCGTTTCCGGCCTGACCATGGGAGCCGTCAAAGGATGACCGCTTCCGCCAGCCGCACAACCCAACTCTCACCGATCAGCAAGGATACGACTGACATGAGCAGCGTCGAAATCCTCAACGTCCAGAAGCATTACACCAGCTTCCACGCCTTGAAGAACATCAATCTGACGATCGAAAAAGGCGAGTTCATCGTCATGGTAGGCCCGTCGGGCTGTGGCAAATCTACCCTGCTGAAGACCATTGCCGGTCTGGAGACGATCTCCTCCGGTAAACTGATAATCAATGGCCGGGATGTGACGAAGGAAGAACCGGGCGACCGTGGCATCGCCATGGTGTTCCAGTCCTATGCCCTCTACCCGCACATGACCGTTGCCGAAAATATGGGCTTTGGGCTGCGCATGGCCAAGCGCCCGAAAGCCGAGATCGATGCTGCGGTCAAACGCGCCGCCGCAATCCTGCGGATTGATGAGCAACTGGACAAGCTGCCAAAGCAATTGTCTGGCGGCCAGCGCCAGCGTGTGGCCATCGGCCGGGCGATCACCCGTTCGCCAGAGGTTTTCCTGTTCGATGAACCGCTCTCAAATCTGGACGCTGCCCTGCGCACCCAGATGCGCGTCGAACTATCGACCCTTCACGCCGAACTCGGCTCGACAATGATCTATGTGACCCACGATCAGGTTGAAGCCATGACCATGGCGAGCCGCATCGTCGTTCTCAACAAGGGCGAGATCGAGCAGGTTGGCTCTCCGCTGGAGCTCTATGCAAACCCGAAGAACCATTTCGTCGCGGGCTTCCTCGGCGCGCCGCGCATGAACTTCTTTGAAGGCAAGGTCATCAGAACAGAACAAGGCACTGCTGTCGTTTCCTTTGCTGGACTTGAAGACCTCCGCGTTCCGCTGACTGCCGACGCCTCGGTGAAGACGGGCGAGACGGTAACGCTGGGCGTCCGGCCAGAGCGTTTGCAAACACAGGATGTCGACCCCTCGCTGATGACGTTCGACGCGAAGGTACGCCTTGTCGAGCATCTGGGCCGGGAAACCATTGTCCATGCGGATGCCTCGCCGCTGATGGCTGTCGGCTCCGACACCGGCACGCACAATGTCACGATCCAGCTTGGAAAGGTTGTGCCCTTCGATGTCGGCTCATCCATCCGCGTCGGCTTCGCCCTTGATGACTGCTACCTGTTTGGCCCCGATGGCAAAACGCTCACACCTCCCAAGCCTGTGACCCAAAAGTAAACTGGAGTTTCCACGATGAAACGGACGAAACCTGCGCCGCTGTCGGCCTGGCGCACCCTTAACCTTGACGATTTTTTGCTTGGCGTGCCGCATTATCCTGAACATGTGGACGAAAGCTACTGGCAGCGCGATGCTGACCGGATGAAGGAAGCGGGCTTCAATGCCGTGCGCATGGGCGAATTTGCCTGGCACATCTGGGAGCCCTATGAAGGCAAATTCGATTTTGATCTGTTCGACCGCGCCATCGAAGGCCTTGGTAAAACCGGCATCAACACCATTCTCTGCACACCCACGGCAACGCCGCCGCGCTGGCTGAGTATGAACTACCCTGAAATCCTCCGTGTCGACCGCAAGGGCCGTCGCGCCAGCCACGGCTCGCGCCAGCATGGCGACACCACGAGCCCAGTGCTGCGCCATCACAGCCGCCGCATCACCAAGGCGATGGCTGAGCATTACAAGGACAATCCTTATGTCATCGGCTGGCAAACGGACAATGAGCTGAACACGACGGTGTCGGAGTCCTTTTCAGATTCCGCAACGCTCGCCTTCCGCAACTTCCTGCGCCACAAATACGACAGCATTGACGCATTGAATTTTGCATGGGGCGGCCATTTCTGGGCGACCTCCTATGACAATTTCGATCAGGTCGTGCTGCCCTACCCGATGGCGCCGTCCTATCTGAGCCCCGGCCACGTGCAGGATTATCACCGTTTCCTGGCCACGGCGACTGCCGCGTTCCAGCGCGATCAGGTGGAAATCCTGCGGGCGACGAACCCCGACTGGTTCATCTTCCACAATCTCGGCAATCTGACCGATATCGATTTTCGAGGTGACTTTGGAAAAGACCTCGACTTCATCGGTTTCGACATCTACCCGATGCTCTATGACGAGTTCCGACGCAACGGCGGGCATGGTGCCACACAGGCGCTGAAGCTCGATCTCTGCCGCAGCTATACCGGCAACTTCATCGTGCCGGAACAGGCCTCAGGCCTGGGCAGCCAGCCGGCCTTTACCACCATGACACCGGAACCGGGCGAAATGCGGCGCATGGCGCTGTCATCCGTTTCGCGTGGGGCCGATGGCCTGATGTTCTTCCGCTGGCGGCCTGCGCATTTCGGTGCGGAAATCTACTGGATGGGCCTGATCGATCATGATGATGTCGGGCGTCGCCGTTTCGACGAAGCAAAGCAGTTTGCGCGCGATATAGCGAAGATCAAGGACAAGCTGCTCGGAACCTCGGTCCATATGGATATCGGCATCGCCGGTGCTGATTTCGACAATCAGGAAGCCCACAAGACCTATCCGATCGGTCTGCCCTCTCCGCAGGACGATGCAACACTGCTACATCGCCATTGCTATGAGCGCGGGATTTCATGCGGCTTCATTCATCCTGAAGACGATCTTTCCCGTTTGAAGGCGCTCTACATCCCCCATTGGGTCATGTGGAACCAGGAATGGACAGCCAATGTCGAAGCCTTCGTTGAGGCTGGCGGCACGCTGATCATCGGCGCAATGACTGGTACGCGCGACATCAACAACCATATCATCCGGGAACTGGCCCCAGGCGGGGCGCTTGCAAAACTCTGCGGTGTTCGCGTCGAAGAATTCGGTCGTATCACGGCAAAGGATGGCGACGGCCTCTTCCAGAGGGGTGGCGTGGAGGATGGTCACTACGTGCCACCGCATATTCTTCCATCCTCCTCTGCCTTCCGCAAATACACGATCGACATCGGCGGACGCACGCTCGAGGCAGAGCATCTCTATGAGTTGCTGACGCTCGATGATGACGTGGAGACCATCGCCACTTGGTCTAACCGCTTTGCCAAGGGTCGGGCAGCAGCCACGCGGCGCAAGGTCGGCAAGGGACAGGTGATCTATCTCGCAACCTATCTCACCGATGATCTGGTGGATGTATTGGATGACGTCGTCCTCGCAAAAGCTGGTATCGAACCGCTGATTGCGGATTTGCCCGCAGGTGTGGAAGTCGTGATGCGTACAGCGCAGGATCGTAAGCTATTGTTCGTTCTCAACACCCTTGAGACTGAGCAAAAGATCGAGAACCTCCCGTCTGGGAAGGACCTGCTGACAGGACGCGATGTGTCAGGCGAAAACACGATCGAGGGCTATGGCTGCCTCGTCATAGAACTTGGCTGATCACGCCAGTACGGTTCTCCCAGAGGGGTACAAGTCCCCGAAGCAACCGGCGAAGGTCATAGATCGACCTTCGCCGGTCGTGTCAGATCGTCATGGCGGGCGTTGTCATTTCGAAATTAAACAGCCCCTGCGTTGCCAGGGCCGCAGCACCGCTACTCCAGAAGTTGTCACGTTCATCCGGAACCAGAGCGGGTGGCTGTGTAAAGCAATAGAGGTCCAGCGCCTTTCGCATCGGATCGAAGAGAAGGTCACCGAATGTCACGGCCTCGCCGCCAACGATGATAATCTCTGGATCGACAATATCGACCATACGCGCCAAGTGAATCCCTATCGCCGTACCCGCCTCCTGCAAGATCCTGACGGCGGCCTGATCGCCCTGCAGCGCCGCTTCCTTCATCGCATAGCGGTCGACACTCCCATTCTTTTCCGCTGCCCTTGTCTGTTGCCAGCGCGCCACGATGGCCGGCTCGGAGTAAAACGCCTGCAAGCAGCCGGAGCGTCCGCATTCACATATCGGTCCACCCTGTTGATGCAAGGAATGTCCGATTTTGCCGGCATGACCATGTGCGCCGCGCTGCACCTTCCCATCAACGACTGTCGCGCACCCTATACCCACACCAATCGCCACCGCAGTGAACACCCGATGTTGCCTGCCAAGGCCAAAGAGATGCTGCGCCAGTGCAAATGCCAAGGTATCGTCTTCCATCCAGACCGGCACGTTGACGCGCTCCTGCAACATGCTGGCGAAAGGCACATTTTCCCACAGGAAACGGTGGCTCTTCACACATACGCCCCTCTCCGCATCGATTGTGCCCGGCATTGAAAATCCCACGCCAGTCAATAGCCCCGCGCCCTCCGGGGCGAGCCTCTGCAAACGTGAGACGGCTGTTTCGGCTGCATTCAGAACAGAGTTCGGAGACGTATCCTTGAACTCGACGGTCAAAGAGGAAAGCGTTGCGGTCGACAAATCTGTCAGCACGCATTCCAGACTACCGACGTTCATCTTGATGCCGATGGCGAGATGACCGGCATAATTGATTTCCAGCGGTATAGGTCGGCGCCCTCCTCCCCCCGGGATCGTCTTGCCTTCGACAAGATAGCCTTCGGAAATCAAATCGCTGACCACGAAGGTCACCGCCGCCGGACTAAGACCGGTTGCAGCGGCAATATCGGCGCGGCTGAGCTGTTCTTCGCGCCTGATCAGGTTAAGGATCAGACGGCGGTTCATAGCCCTTGTCGTTTGTTGATCGATCTTCACAAGCAAATATACCTATTACATCGCCCGGTGGGTACACGAAGCCGCACTTTGCAAGAAGAACATTCTCGCGGCTAGATCAAAGATGGATGGTGCCACGATAATGTTGCACCACGTTTCCGCCGGACCGGAAAGCACGCCGAAACATCAGCCGCTATGGCCTTCGATCAACTCCATCGGCCACACCCTGCGCCTGATGGCATCCGGGTAATGAGCCTGATATTCCGGCATGATGGAAAGCAGGCTTTCGGCCAGACTGATGCCGAGATCTCGAAGAGATAGACTGAAACAGGTCAGGCTTGGTTGGAGGAATTGCGCCTGCGAGCTCTGCCGTCCGATGATCGCAACGTCCTTGCCGGGCTTCAGCCCAACCTCTTCGAGGCCGCGATATAGTCCGGTGACGAGCGTTTCATTGACAAGCACGACAGCTGTGGGCCGGGTTTCGCAGGCCATGATCTGGCGCGCGACACCATAGCCGCCTGTCTCACTGGGTGTTGCTCGGAAGATATGGTCTTCCGCCAGCGACAGCCCATGCCGGGCAAGCACCTCGCGAGATCGCTGGATGAAGATGTGGCCGAGGTTCAGATCGCCATGGGGCCAGATCAGACCGATGTGTCGATGACCGTTCTGCACCAGTCTTTCAATTGCCACCTCTGCCATGCCTTCGAAATCAAGATCGATCCACGGCTGACCCACATCCGTCTGGCTTCGTCCGAGCGTGATGAAGGGAATGTTGTGGCGGGCGAGCAGTTCAAAGCGGGCATCGTGAAGACGGGTGGCCGAGAGGATGATCGCATCCGCAAAACCGCGCGCCACGACGCGCTGCAGATAGGCATCCGGATCTTCATCCGAAGAGCAAAGCAAAGCGACAAGGTCAAGCTTGTGGCGCGCAAAGACGGTCTGGACGCCATCGAACACACTCATGAAGAACGTATCGCCCTGTCCCGTAATCTCCGGCCCGGTCTGCATCATGAAGCCGATGACACCGGTCGATCCCTTCCGCAACGAGCGCCCGGACTGATTTGCCACGTAGCCGAGGCGGCTGGCTGCTTCAAGCACCCGGCGGCGTGTATCCTCGTTGACATCGGCTTTTCCATTCAGCGCACGCGACACGGTGCCGATTGAAATATCCAGATGCTCTGCCAGTTGGCGTATTCCCTTCATCAAGGTCTCTTTCTGCGGCGTCGAAAACGTTTTCGGAAACAGTATTGACAAAAATAGTCCTCTGTCCATAGTATCGTAAACGTTTACGGAAAACCGCATGAGGAGTGACGGTGACCGTTGGAGGAGATTTTCAGTGACATATAATGCCGTTTTGTGTGGATGCGGAGCTATGGCTAAAGGCTGGCTACGCGCCTTGCAGGAAACACCTGATATGCGGGACGCGGTCACGATCGTTGGTCTGGTCGATCTCGACCCCACGACAGCCCGCTCACTTGCCGCCGAATTTAACCTGAGCAACGTCGTTGTTGGCACCGATCTCAATGCGGTGCTGGCGGAAACAAAACCCGATATTCTCTTTGATGTGGTTATTCCTGCGGCCCGCCATTCCGTCGTCAAAACCGCGCTGTCCCACGGCTGCCATGTTCTGAGCGAAAAGCCTATGGCCACATCCATGGAAGAAGCGGAAGATTTGCGCCGTGCTGCAAGCGAAGCAGGCCGCATCCACGCCATCGTGCAAAACAGGCGTTTCATCTCCGGCATCCGCCGGATGCGTCGGCTGGTGGAGAGCGGCGCAATCGGCACGGTTACCGGCATTCACTGTGATTTTTTCCTCGGCCCCCATTTCGGTGGCTTCCGTGAGAAGATGGACAATGTCCTGCTTCTTGATATGGCGATCCACACTTTCGATGCAGCGCGCTTCGTTTCGGCCAAGTCGCCGCTGTCCGTCTATTGCCTGGAAACAAACCCGGCAGGGTCGTGGTACGACCATGGCGCGGCGGCCAATGCCATCTTCCGGCTTTCGGACGACGTCGTGTTCACATATCGCGGCTCCTGGTGCGCCGAGGGTGAGCGCACCAGCTGGGAAAGTGCGTGGCGCATTGTCGGCTCCAAGGGGATGCTGACATGGGATGGCGAAGAAAGTTTCAAGGCGGCAATCGCTGGCACCGAACAAGGGCTCCTGCACGGCTTCACACCCATCAATGTACCGATGCCTGAACATGAGGCCGAAACGCACGGCCATGCCAGCGTGATCGCTGGTTTTCTCAATGCCATCCGCACCGGTCGCGAGCCGGAAACCGTCAGTCACGACAACATCAAAAGCCTGGCCATGGTGCTTGCCGCGATTGAAAGCGCAAGGTCTGGCCAGCCCGTCGACATAGCAGCATAGGGACGAGAACAGTGAATAACCAGCAAGGACAATCCATTCGTATCGGCACCATGGTCAGCGCCACAAAGGGCCAGGCAGCAGAACGGATCGGACAAATCGCCGATATGGGCTTTGAAAGCTTTGAACCATTTTTCTGGCAGACGACAAATGGCCAGGACATTGCAGAGCTCGGCAAACGCTGCCGTGAAGCTATCGGGGACCGAGATATCACGATCTCAACGATCGGCATGTTCGGCAATCCGTTGGAAGAAACGGACATGGACCTGCAGACGCTGCAGGGCTGGAAGGATTGCATCGACAATGCCCACCATTTCGGCGCAACTTGCGTTGCAGGCTTTACCGGCCGCGTCCGTAACAAGCCGCTGCCCGAAAGCCTGCCGCGCTACAAGCAGGTCTGGAGCGAGCTTGCCAAGCGCGCCGCCGACAAGGGTGTGAAGATTGCCTTTGAAAACTGCGCCATGGACGGCAACTGGGCAACCGGCGACTGGAACATTGCCCACAATCCGGACGCCTGGGAACTGATCTTCAACGAGACACCAGATGATAATATCGGCCTTGAATGGGAACCCTGCCACCAGATGGTCTATCTGATCGACCCGCTGCCGCAGATCCGCAAATGGGCCTCGAAAATCTTTCACGTTCACGGCAAGGATGCGACCATCCGCTGGGACGTCATTCGCGAACACGGCATTTTTGGAAAGCATCCTTTCGTGTTCATGCGCACGCCCGGTTTCGGCGACAGCAACTGGACGGACATCATTTCGGAACTGAGGCTGGCGGGATGGTCTGGCTCCATCGATATCGAAGGTTGGCATGACCCGGTCTATCGCGATGCATTGGAGATGACCGGACAGGTCCATGGCCTCAACCATCTCAAGCAGGCACGCGGCGGCAGCTTCGTCATCGACCCGGTGTAATTGGTTCAATGCAAGCGCGGCAAGGAGGAGGCCGCGCAGCCATTCACGGACATTCTGGATAACCACAAAGGAGGAAACTATGGGTATCCGCAAATATACGATTGCCATTGCAACGGCGCTTGCAACAAGCGCTTCGCTCTTTGCAATCAGTGCACAGGCAGAAGACGTGAAGCTGACGCTTTGGTCGCTTGACCGCGATATTCAGCCCGCCCCAAATCTGATCAAGGAATTCAACGCGCAGAAGAACGGCATCCAGATCGAGTATCGGCAGATACAATTCGATGACGTCGTGAGCGAAGCGATGCGCGCCTATTCAACCGGCAATGCGCCTGACATCATAACCATCGACAATCCAAATCATGCGATGTTTGCCTCGCGCAAAGCCTTTCTCGATCTGACCGACATGATCGCAAAATCCACGGTCATCAAACCGGAAAACTACTTCCCCGGCCCGCTGGCCTCCGCCACATGGGGCGGCAAATATTACGGCGTGCCGAAAGCCACCAACACGATTGCGCTTTACTACAACAAGGACCTGTTCAAGGCCGCAGGGCTTGACCCGGAAAAGCCGCCGCAGACATGGGACGAATTGCTGGAGACCGCGAAGAAACTCACCGATCCTTCCAAGAACGTCTACGGCATCACTTTTTCAGCAAAAGCCAACGAGGAAGGCACGTTCCAGTTCCTGCCATGGGCACAGATGGGCGGTGCCACCTACAAGTCCATCAACAGCGAAGGTGCGGTGCGGGCACTGACCATCTGGAAGCAAATGCTGGACGGCAAGATGACGTCTCCCGATACCTTGACGCGCAGCCAGTGGGACGCAACAGCGACCTTTAACGCGGGCAACGCCGCCATGGCGATTTCCGGACCATGGGAAATTGACCGTATGCTGGCGGAAGCGAAGTTCGACTGGGGCACGGCCCTGCTCCCCGTTCCCAAGGAAGGTGCGGAGCGCTCCTCCGCCATGGGTGACTATAACTGGGCGATCTTCTCCAACACCAAACATCCGGAAGAAGCATTCAAGGCGCTCGAGTTCTTCGCCTCGAAGGACAAGACCATGTACAAGGATTTCGGCCAGATCCCGGCCCGCTCCGATCTTCCGATTCCGTCAACCGGAAATGCGCTGAAGGATGCGGCCCTGAAGACCTTCGTGGAACAGCTAAAATATGCAAAGCCACGTGGTCCTTCGCCCGAATGGCCGAAGATTTCCAAGGCAATTCAGGACGCGATACAGGCAGCGCTGACGGGCCAGATGGAACCGAAAGCCGCACTCGATCAGGCCGCTGAAAAGATCAAGCTTATCGAAGGCTGAGGCTTGAGCCTCTTCACGAAACCGATGGCATCGCTGCCATCCACCTTTCCTCCCGGAAGAACTGCTCGGCGTCTCAGGCGTCGGGCGGTTCTCCACCGGCGTCAATGAGGGTTTCCATGAAAAGGATCGTTTCGAGCATCACGGACGGACGCGGGTTTGACATTGGCCTTGTTGGCGTACCCTTCGCGTTTCTGTTCGTTCTGGCCGGATTGCCGCTGCTCTACAATATTCTGATGAGTTTTCAGGAGGTTGATATGTTCAGCCTTGGCAGCATCGTCAGGCCGTTCGTCGGCTTCAAGAATTACATAGACCTTTTCCGGCAACCCGAAACCCTGCCCATTCTCTACAATACCGTGATCTTCGTTGTGGGCTCCATCGCTGGCCAGTTTGTAGTCGGCTTTGGCCTTGCCCTGTTCTTCTGGACAAGCTTTCCGGGCTCCTCCTGGCTGCGCGGCCTGTTCCTCGTGTCCTGGGTCATGCCGGGACTGGTCGTCGGCGCCATCTGGAACTGGATCCTGTCCGGCGATTTCGGCGTGTTGAACTTCTTTCTGCGGGAAAGCGGCATCATCGACAGCAACATTTTCTGGCGCTCGGACCCGAACTTCTCTCTCTGGGCGGTCATTCTCGCCAATATCTGGCTCGGTACCTCCTTCAATATGATCCTTTTGTCCGTGGGGCTGTCAGCCATTCCGGACGATCTCTACGAGGCGGCAGAACTGGACGGTGCCAATGCCTGGCAACGTTTCTGGACGATTACCCTGCCGATGATGCGCTCAACCATCGGCGCGATTATCTCGCTCGGCTTGATTTTCACCCTGCAGCAGTTCGATCTCTTCGCCGCCATTACCGATGGCGGGCCAAACAATTCTTCCAATGTCGCGCAATACTGGGCCTGGGACCTCTCCTTCCGTCAATATGACTTCGGCAAGGGAGCAACGATCTCTGTCATCATGACTGTGTTCGTGATGTTCGCGGCCATTGTCTATGTGCGCTCGACACGTCATGAGGTGCGCGGATGAGTGACACAAGCCGCAATCGTTTCATGCTCGCCATCGCCATCATCATGGCGGCGATCTACCTCTTTCCGCTCTACTGGATGTACATCACCGCGCTGAAAACCGGCTCGGAAATGTTCGCGACGCCGCCCAGCTTCTGGCCTTCAACGGCACAATGGAACACTTTCGCCTATGTTTGGGAAAGCCGGAACATGGGGCGTTATCTCTGGAACTCCACCCTTATCGCCTTCGGCTCCGTCGCACTGATCGCGGTTCTCGGCACCGGATGCGCCTATGTTCTTGCCCGCTACCGCAACGGCTGGGTCGATATCGGACTGTTCCTTATCCTGATGCTGCAGGTCTTGCCGGCATCCCTGATGATCACGCCGATCTTTGTGGGCTTTTCGCAGGTCGGGCTGCTGGATTATCCGCGCTTTGCCGTCATTCTGGCGATTGCAGCGAAGAGTATGCCCTTCTTCGTGGTGCTTGTTCGGGCAACCTTCATGGCCGTGCCCATGGAGCTTGAAGAGGCGGCGCTGGTGGACGGCAATTCCCGTATCGGCGCTTTCTTCAACATCGTGCTGCCGCTTGCCCGCAACGGTATTCTCGTCAGCGCCATCCTCATTTTCATGCAGGCATTCGGGGAGTTCGTCTATTCGAAGTCGATGATCCAAAACGTCGAATTGCAGCCCGCAAGCGTCGGCCTCAACTCATTCATGGGTCCCAACACCAGCGAATGGAACAACATCATGGCCTATGCCACCATGTATGTAACCCCGATCCTTGCCATCTTCGTCCTATTGCAGCGCCGCATCGTTTCCGGCCTCACATCGGGAGCTCTCAAATGACCAACCAGATCGAATTGTCAGGCGTAAACAAATATTACGGTGCCTATCACGCGCTCAAAGACATAGACCTCACCATTGCAAAGGGTGCATTCGTGGCGCTTGTCGGGCCGTCGGGATGCGGGAAGTCCACACTATTGCGCTCGCTGGCTGGCCTTGAATCGATTTCAGGCGGCGATCTTGTGATCGCCGGCGAGCGAATGAACAATGTTCCACCGCGCAAGCGCGATCTGGCGATGGTGTTCCAGTCTTACGCACTTTACCCGCACATGACGGTCGAGGAAAATCTGACCTACAGCCTGCGCATTCGCGGCACCAAGAAGGCGGATGCAAGAAAGGCGGCGGAAGACGTGGCCGCCGTGACCGGCCTGTCTGACTTGCTGCATCGCTATCCGCGCGAACTTTCCGGCGGACAGCGCCAGCGCGTTGCGATGAGCCGGGCCATCATCCGCAACCCCAAGGCCTTCCTCTTCGATGAGCCCCTATCCAATCTCGATGCTGCGCTGCGCGTTCATATGCGCAAGGAAATCCGCGCACTCCATGACCGGCTTGGTGCAACCTCGGTTTATGTGACCCATGACCAGATCGAAGCCATGACGATGGCAGACCATGTTGTCGTCATGCGCCAGGGGGTCATCGAGCAGCAGGGACGGCCGCTCGATCTTTACGACAGGCCGGTCAACCGCTTCGTTGCGGGCTTTATCGGCTCACCGGCCATGAATTTCATACCCGCAACGGCTGGACCGGACGGTAAAAGCCTTGTTCTTGCACTGGGCCAACCGCAAACCATCAGACTTGACCGGCCAATACCGCCGAACAGGCAGCTGGTCGTAGGGCTGAGGCCCGAGCACCTTGTCATAGCCGCCAATGGAACGGGCGCCCTCACCGCGCCGGTGGCGTTGGTGGAATCGACGGGATCAACGAGCTACCTTACCACCGCCACGACACCGGAAATGGTGGTCGTCATAAACGGGCGCGTTCCCGTGCGGAATGGCGAGACGATCGGCCTCGATTTCGAGCAGGAACACCTTCACCTGTTCGATGCCGATACCGGTATGCGGATCGAGTGACGCCAGAGGAACACCTGACGTCCCAAGGACGTCAGGCTTGTGCCACCAGATGCCCCGGCGATACTTCACGGTATCTCGCCGGGCTCACGACGTAGTCCACCGGGCGTATCGGGCTTTTCAGTTCCTCTGCCACCGAACCGCTTTTGATCCGCCGTCTGTCAGGATCCGGCACCGGCACTGCTGACATCAGCCGCTTGGTGTAGGCATGTTGCGGGTTGCCGAAGACTGCTGCGCGTGGACCGATCTCAACGATTTCCCCCAGATACATGACTGCAACCCGGTGGCTGACGCGTTCGACCACCGCCATGTCATGCGAAATGAACAAAAACGCCAGATCGAGACTCTGCTGCAAATCCAGCATGAGATTGATGACCTGAGCCTTGATTGAGACATCGAGCGCCGAAACGCTTTCGTCGGCGACGATGACTTTTGGCTGAAGCGCCAGCGCGCGGGCGATGCAGACACGCTGACGTTGCCCGCCTGAAAATTCATGAGGATAGCGCTTGGCCATGTCAGGCGTCAGACCGACCTTGACCAACATATCGGCCACCACGTCCCTCGCCTGTTTTTTGTCGCCCATCTTGTGCTCGAGATAGGGCTCTGCGATGGCGGCGCCGACGGTCATGCGTGGATTGAGCGAGGCGAAGGGGTCCTGAAAGATCATCTGCACAGTCTTGCGCATCTCGCGCATTTCCTGTTTGTCGAGCGTAAGAATTTCGCGTCCATCGACCAGCACGGAACCGCTACCCGGCTCTATAAGCCGCATGATGGCACGGCCGGTGGTGGATTTTCCGCAGCCGGATTCCCCGACAAGCGCAAGGGTTTCTCCTGCGCTGAGATCAAACGACACGTTTTCCACCGCGTGAACCCGGCCTGAGAGTTTTCCAAACAGCCCTGAATGGATATCGAAACGCTTGGTCAGGTCTCGCACCTGAAGAACGGGCTGACCTTTCGCCACCGTATCGCTGACCTCCACGGGAATATCGGACTCGCCGGTCGCGACATTGACGACGGGGAAGCGGCGCGGACGATTGAACTCCTGCATCGAACCGAGAACCGGCACGGCCGATAACAGGGCGCGCGTATATGGGTGCTGGCCGCGGTGGAAGATATCGGCGGTGTCGCCAGTTTCCACCTGCTCTCCCTGATACATGACGACCGTGCGATCAGCGATTTCCGCGACAACACCCATGTCATGCGTAATGAAGAGTACGGATGTGCCTTCTTCATCCTGCAATGTCTTGATGAGATCAAGGATCTGCCCCTGGATGGTCACATCGAGCGCAGTCGTCGGCTCATCGGCAATCAACAACTTCGGCCTTGTCGCCAAGGCCATTGCGATCATCACGCGCTGGCGCATACCGCCGGAAAAACGGTGCGGATATTCATCGAAGCGCGAGGCGGCAGAGGGGATACGGACCTTTTCCAGAATGCGGATGGTTTCCGCGCGCGCTTCCTGCTTGCTCATTGGTGCATGGCACAGTAGCGCCTCGGAAATCTGGTCGCCGATGGTATAAAGCGGGTTGAGACTGGTCATCGGCTCCTGAAAGATCATGGCAACATCATTGCCACGCACCTTGCGCATCTCATGTTCAGGCAGTGCCAGCAGGTTGCGACCGCCGAGCATGACCTTGCCTTCGATACGGCTCGTATCCGGCTGAAGAAGACGCATGATCGAGAGCGACGTAACAGACTTGCCTGAACCGCTTTCACCCACGATTGCCACCGTTTCACCCGGAGCAACGGTAAATGAAATGTCGCGAACGACGGGCTTCCAGATGCCATCGACCAGAAACGATGTCCGCAGCTTTTCCACCGACAGAACAGGATTGGCCGATGTTTCAGCGGGGGTCATGGTCTCGGCAAGGTTGGTCATGATCTTTCCTCTTGTTCTTTCTGCCTCAGCACCATCGGGGCGGTCCGCTTTGAGGAGGACCGCCGGGACGGCGTGGCTCAGTCCGGCCAGCGCAACGCGCCGTCGAACCGATGACGGGATAGATCCTCGAACGGAGTGACGATGATCTCGTTGGACGCCCGGGCCTTGTCCAACTCTTCCGCCAACCGCGATGCCACGACCTTTTCCTGGCCCGGGTGTAGGTTGCAGGGGTCGAGATAGAAATAGTGGTGCTCGACTTCGTGATCCCGCACGATGATTGGCTGCTCTCCCTTACGCAGGGCGGCGGCCAGATCCCAGGCGGTGATGTGGGCTTCCTCGGGTGAAATGATGACGCGCATCCGGTCGAGCGGGTTGTTCGTGGGATCTGGCTCGATCAAGGCCGTTACGCCGGGACGATCGGCAAGCGTCTGCTTCCAAAGTGCGAGATAACCAGTCTCTCGTTCGCGGATACCGGCATGATCGCGCTTTTCCCAGGCTTCAAGCGCCGCCATGACGCCATAGATGCTTTCCTTGCCAACCTTCATGCCGCGGCCAATTCCCATATTTTGCAGGAAGGCGTTGCGCACGAGTTCTTTCTTGCCCGCAACGATGCCGGAGGTGGGGCCACCGAGAAACTTGTGGCCGGAATAAAGGACGATATCAGCACCCTGTGCCAGAAACAGTTTCAGATCATATTCGGAAGCCGCGTCCACGATGACGGGAACACCCTTGGCATGAGCGATTTCCACAAATTCCTTGAGGTTCAAGAGACCGTAATCGACAACGTGATGCGAGACGACATACACCGCTGCAGCCGTTTTATCGGTGATCGCATTTTCCATATGGTAACGGTGAGTAGAGGTAGCCTGACCGATCATCACGACCTTCCCGCCAGCAAGCCGGATCGACTGGTCAACCGGCGCGCCGTAGCTGACCACATGCCCCATCTGCAAAAGAACTTCGTTCTTGTCCGTCGATGTCTCAGGAAGACGCTCGATTGCCAGCAGGTCCGGCCCGGTTATGGTCGCCGCCACCGCAAGGCTGATGCCCGAAGAACAGGATGCGGTGACAAAACCGGCTTCCCCACCTGTGAGACGCGCAATGATGGCACTTGCCTTGCGCTGCAGATCGTTGATCTCCACGAACTGCGGCAGGATTGCCGCCATGGCAGCCACGGCTTCCGGAACGACAATGGAGGCGCCAAGGCTCGTCATCGTGCCGGATACATTGATGACCGGGCGCAGACCGAGTTTCGTGCGTATATCGTCAGACATTCTCATTCTCCGTTCGTTGAGCCATGAGGGCTCGAATTTCTGTTGCCCGGCCTTCAACTATGCCATAGTAATGCAATAGGTTCTTTTAGATGCGGGAGTGCGCTGTGGATTTGAAGAGGTCATCGGATGAACTTTCCGACGAGACATCTGCGGTTGAGTCCGAGGGCAAGGCCCGGCGTTCCCGCGTGAGCGGCATCGACAGGGCATTGCAGGTTATTGATTATCTGTACGAAACCGGCGCGCCCGCCGGTGCCTATGCCATTGCGAAAGCCGTCAAGGCGCCGCTGTCCACCGTCTATGTGATCATAGACGACCTCGTGGAGAAGAACCTTCTTGCTCGTAACGCCGACGGCATGATCTGGCTTGGTGCGCGGCTCTATCACTACGGCCTGGCTTATGCCCGGTCTCTGGACTTCATGAGCGTCGCCATGCACGAAATGCACGACCTTTGCCGAGAGGCGGGAGAAACCGTTCAAGTCTGCGGCCGCGATGCCGAACATATGCTTGTTCTGGCGATGGCGGATGGTCCAAGCCATTTTCAGGTTGCCTCGCGCGTCGGCACGCGCGTTCCTCTGAACTGGACGGCTTCGGGACGGCTTCTGGTCGGGCATCTGCCGGAGGCGGAGCGTATCGAACTGTTCAAGCGCGGCGCCCGTATTTCTCCGACTGGACGCGCGAAGATCGATGCCGCCACGCTCTCCGATGCGGCGAAAAGGGCCTTCGAAGACAGGTTGTCCATCCAAGCAGGCGAATCCGACTATTCGGTCGCCTGTATTGCCTCGCCCATCGTCGACGGCAAAGGAGATTGCGTTGCGACGATCTCCATCGTGCTTCCCGAGCAGAAGGTGCTTGCCGACAAGACCGGCTACGCCGATCGGGTCAAGGCATCTGCGGCCCGGATTGAGAAGCTGATGGGTTGGCGCAATCACTGAAAGCTCCTCTTGCCTTAGCCGTGCAATGCTACGATTGCTTCGATCTCGACGGTGATGTTGCCCGGTAGCGAACCGAACCCGACGGCCGAGCGGGCGTGTTGTCCCGCCTCGCCGAACACAGCGTTGAACAGGTCAGAGCATCCATTGATGACTTGCGGATGGTCGAGAAAATCCGGGGCCGCATTGACCATGCCAAGCAGCTTCACCACGCGACGCACGCGGGAAAGGTCACCCAGCGCGTCTTGCATGACAGCCAGCAGATTGATGCCCGTCAGACGCGCATCGGCATATGCCTTCTCGACAGAAACATCCGTTCCGACTTTTCCGGTGTGCAGGAAACCATCGGCTTCGCGAGGCCCCTGACCGGAGAGGTAAAGCATATTGCCTTCAATGACATGCGTCACGAAATTGGCAATCGGCGGTGCGGCGGGCGGCAGCTTGATGCCGAGTGCCGCAAGCCGGTCGTAAGGCGTATCGGCCCTGGCTTCAGGCTTGGTCGGGGACTGGGTCACGCAAACTCCTGTGTCATCCATGCGGATATCTGTTTTCATCTCTGGCGCATTCAACGGTAGGAATAACCGTGGCTATGGCGAACAAGCTTGCGCGCCCGGGGAATGTAACGGCTGGCGGCGACAGCTTCCGCGCCGATCACTGCATAACGCGGCTCAAAGAGTTGCTTAAGTTGCGAAACGTCGCCGTTTGAATCGGTGGCTTCGAGGTCGGAATCGACAACATCGAAAATCGTGAAATCCGCCCGTGCACCCACCGATAACCGGTTGTTCATGTCGAGCTTGATGACTTCGGCAGGCGCGTGCGTAACCGCGTTGACGACCTTATCGAACGGCATTCCCACAGACATGAGCTTCGACATCGTCGTTGCGAGATCCCAGACGGGGAAGTTCATGGAATGACCATGTAGGTCGGTCGAGATGGAATGCGGCAGCAGGCCACGCGCGATTGCCGCTTCCGCGACCTTGAACGAGAAAGACGCACCGCCATGGCCGATATCCAGCCTCACCCCTTCAGACGCGCAGCGTTCTGCCAGATTGAAGAGGTCCTCGTCTTCCATGATCGATGAACCCGCCTTGCCGTTGAAGCAGTGGGTGACCACATCGCCGGGACCGAGAATTTCCAGCACCTCGTCATAGAGCGCCGGTGGCTCTCCGACATGCACCATCATAGGAATCTTCAGGATTTTGGCGATCTTTTTGCCAAGCTTGACGGGGGTAACACCCCAGGAACCGGTAATCACATGGCTGGCGCGCACCTTCAGCCCGACGATGTGCTCGCTGTTTTCCGCGTAGCATTCAAGAATGCGATCAAGATCGATGTCCCTGATATCCCGCAGTTCCGCCACCCGGTTACAGGCCACAAGACCGATGGAGCCCAGGTTGAGGAACGCCTTGATGCGCTCTCTCGACGGCTCGATGATATATTCGCGGAAACCGTGGAAGTTGGCTTCGCCCGCAGATCCTGCATCCACAAGTGTCGTGACGCCGCGTTCTGCGCCGCATTCGGATGGGCGGATGGAAATATCGGTACCGCCATGCCAGATATGAACATGCAGATCGACCCAGCCAGGTGAAATCCAGGCACCCTTGCCATCGATACAGGTGGCATCCGCCGGGGCGTCAATGGATTGGCCGACGGCGGCGATCTTCCCGTCGGCGCCGACCAGAATATCGGTCGTGCCAGTCTGTGTCGTTTCGCCGAAAGCCATTGGCTTGACGTTGGTAAGGAGGAGCGGCTTTGCGTTTTCCCCTGTCATATTACAAATCCCTTCGCAGTCTTGGATCGAGCATGTCCCGCAAGCCATCGCCGACCATTTGCAGCGACAGCACGGAAAGAATGATGGCAAAGCCCGGGAAATAGGTCATCCAGTCGGCCTGTCCGATATATTGGCGGCCGCTGGCGATCATGGTTCCCCAGGTTGGAATTTCAGGGCTGACGCCGAGCCCGAGAAAGGAAAGGCCAGCTTCGGCCAGCATGGCGCTGGCAAATAGGAAGGTCGCCTGCACCAGGATCGGCGAGAGCAGATTTCGCAGCACATGCCGTGTCATGATGTGGAAGGTGGAGATGCCAAGTGCCTGCGCCGCCTCCACGTAAGGTAGCTCGCGGATAACCAAGGTGGAAGCGCGGACGATACGGGCAAGGCGTGGCGAATAGACGATCGACAGCGCAATGATGACGGTCGTGAGCGAGGGGCCGAGTGCTGCCACCAGCGCAATGGCCAGAAGGATGTCCGGAAACGCCATCATTGCATCGATCAGCCGGGCAATTGGCGTATCGAGCTTCTGGAAGAATCCGGCCAGAAGCCCAAGTGTCACGCCGATGGCTGCCGACAGGACGACCACCGACGCGCCGATCAACAGGGAAAGTCTGGCGGAGTAGATGGTGCGTGAAAAGACATCCCGGCCGAACTCATCGGTGCCGAACCAGAACATTTCACCCGGCGGCTTCAATCGGTTGACGATGGACAGCTTGGACGGAGAATAGGGGGCGATCCATGGAGCAAGCGCAGCCAGCAGCACAAACACGACCAAGATGAGCAGCCCGACCGCGACTGTCTTGCGCTTGAGGAACCGCCGAAGAAACTTCGATCCTTCGCTTGCCTCAGGCTTTGCGATATTTGCGGATATATCGACCATCTGTGGCGCTCCTTTTAGTAACGCACACGCGGATCGATCGCCAGGTACAGCATATCGATTGCGAAGTTGATGAGGACATAGAGCGCGGCGATGACCAGCAGCGCACCCTGAATGACCGGGTAATCCCGCCGCAAAACCGCTGAGACGACAAGACTTCCGACGCCGGGCAAGCCGAAGACCGTTTCGGTAACGACAGCTCCTGAAATCAGCACGGCGGCGGTAAGGCCGATGACGGTGAGGATGGGTATCAGCGCATTCTTCAGGGCGTGCTTGAGAATGACGCGTCTTTCCACCAGACCCTTGGCGCGAGCGGTGCGGATATAGTCGTCACCCAAAACGTCCAGCATGGAGGCGCGCGTGAAGCGCAGGATTAGGGCCGAGGACACCATGCCAAGCGCGAAGGCTGGCAACGTCAGATGATACATTCGCTCCAAGAAACTCGAATCCGGCCCACCATAGCCGGAGACGGGAAAGATGTTCAGCCGCACGGCAAAGGTCTGCATGAGGATGAGGCCGAGCCAGAAGCTGGGGATGCTAGCGGCGAGCATTGCCACTGTTGTCGCGGCTTGATCGACGAACGAGCCGCGGCGATAGGCGGCGTAGATACCGATGGGCAACGCAATGACACTGGCGATCAGAAGCGAGAACAGCGTGAGGAAGAATGTTGGCTCGGCGCGGGCCATCAAGGCGGACGTCACCGGCATGTTCAGGAAGATTGATTGGCCGAGATCGCCTTTCAGCATCTGCCCTATATAAATGAAGTATTGCACGAGTAGCGTCTGGTCGAGCCCGAGCCGACTGCGCAGATCCGCGATATCCTGAGCTGAGGCATCCGGCCCCAGCATCACCGCTGCCGGATCTCCAGGTGTAACGCGCACAATGACGAAGACGATGGTCACGACGAGAAACATCACGACGATCATGCCGAAAAGGCGCTGGAGAATATAGCGGATCATATAGTTCTCTCTTCATGCTCCGGATGAAAAACGTTCTCGAGCCCGACACCGCTCACAGGCGGCATCGGGCCGATCGGAGAGGCGTTACTTCTTGATCGAAGCATTCCAGAAATAGGGCCAGGGAGCGGGATCAACGCCCTCGACCTTTTTCGCCTTGGCCGTCAAGCCATTGAAATCACCGATTTTCATGTAGGGAATTTCCGCATACATGGCCTTCTGGACATCTGCCCAGAGCGCCAGGCGTTTCTCCGGATCAGCCTCGGCGGAGAAGGCTTCAACCGTCTGTTTGCGCAATGGCGTATCCCACCAACCCGGAGAGGTCGGAGCGAGAGACCCGATGAGTGCAGGCTCAGGAAGGAACGGGCTGTGGGTGATATAGATGTCCCACAGCGCCTTGTCGGCCCGGCGCTGCGTCAACGTCGCCCAGTCCACGACCTGCATATCCACCTTGAAACCGGCAAGTTTCAGATATTCCGCGGCCACCTGCGCCATCTTGTAATGGAATTCATACTGGCGGCTGGTCAGGATACGGATGGGCTTTTCGCCGTCATAACCTGCAGCTTTTGCCGCTTCTGCCGCGCCTTCAGGGTCCGCAAGGTTGTAGCTACCCTCAACACCGGCATCGGTATTCCATACGAAATTCTTCGGATAGATATCGCCGTCGAGCGCATAGAAATCCGTGCTGCCGAAGGCTGCCGCCATCATGTCTTCCATGCTCAATGCCTGGCGGATGGCCTTACGCATGGCCACATCCTTGGCCAATCCTTCCGCCGTATTGAAAACGAAGACGGGGTAGCCGAACGGCTTGAGCACGACAGGCTCCGTCGCCGTCGATGACTTGATTTTGTCGAAGGACTCAACCGGCAGGCTGTCTATATAGTCATACTGCCCGGAAACGGCGGCCTCGACACGCGTATTGGCATCGGGCACCGGAACGAAGCGAATCTCGTCGAGATACTGGTGACGCGCGCCGCCATAGCCATTGCTCTCGCCGGAGCGCGATGTGTAACCATCAAACCGAACGAGCTGGATGTACTGGTCGGCCTTGCGCTCCTTGAGCATGTAAGGCCCGGTACCGATAAACTCCTTCATCGGCTCGTCCTGCTTTTCCGCAGGCAAAATGATTGCCGCCGAGTTGTTGAAGGCCAGCAGGGAAACGAGCGGCGCATATGGTTGCTTGAGGGAGATGGTGACAGTCGAAGGATCGGTAGCCTCGACCTTGTCGATAAAGGAAGCGGCCTGCTTTCCGCGTGAGGCGACCTTTATCCAACGATTCAATGATGCGACCACATCGTCCGAAGCCATGTCCGAACCATCGTGGAACTTGATACCCGACCGGAGCTTGATCGTGTAGACTTTACCATCTGCGCTGATTTCCGGCAGGCTGTCGGCCAGCAAAGGCGTCGCCTTCCACTCCTTGTCGAACGTGTAAAGCGTCTCGAACATATGCTGCGTCACGATGCCGACGAGATCGGCCGTCGAAGCCATCGGATCAAGCGTTGGCGGCTCGCCAATCGTGGCGACGTTCATCACCCCGCCCTTTTCCTGGGCTGAGAGAAGCGAAGGTGCGGCAACAAGTGCTGTGGCAACAAGAAATGCTAGCTTGAGTCTCATGCGAAGCTCCCGGTTTTTAGATGTTCCATTATTATGTTATATAGGCTTTAATAAAAGAATATCCGAAAGTCCGGGACTGTCAATCACGTTCCCGCAGGCTGTCCACATTTTATGAGAGGACGCTTATTTTAGTAGCGGCGACACGCCGGGCTGAGGCGGCATCGGTTTACGGGCAGACGAGCCCGCTGGAGCGCGGCCATAAACAGGCGGCGCTAGGCGGTTTTTATCGGTGCGGAAAACGATTTCTTGATCCGTCAGCTTCAGATCAGTCAGGCGGGCCGGAAACAGAAGTTGCTCGTCTGAGCGCCGCCCTGACGAAATTTCCCAGCCGTAGACCTAGCTGACTTTGAGGATCGACCCAGTGCAGACAAAAGCGTCAAAACTACTGTGTCTGACTGTATTTCACCGCTTTCGCTAAAGCATCACTTCGCTTCAGAAGTAGCGTTAGAATCGGAGCGACGAGGGCAGAGATGCCTGCGGCAATCAGGAACGATGTCTGGTAACCGAAGCGCTCGGCTATTGTGCCTGCGCCTATTCCGCCCGCCATGCTGACAATGCCGTCCATGCATTGGAATAGTGTAAAGTCCACTCCTGCCTGGCGAGGATCCGACCAGCCCATGAAGCATGCATAAAGGGCGACAAAGCCGATAGACATGACTCCGGAAGAACTGGTGATGGCGAGTGTCATGACAATCCAGTGTGCCGTCTCGCGGTGAAGGGCAAGGAGCGCAAAGGCGCACAGTAAAAGCGACTGCGCAATGATCGATAAGAGAAGTACGCGTCTAGACCCGTAGAGGCGGACCAACATTCCGCCTAAGAGCGCTCCGGCAAACCCGACGATCATACTTCCTGCACCGTTGAGAAGTCCCAGCGATGCGAGACTGAACCCGTAATCGATAAGGAAAGGACCAAGCATTGCCAGCCCCCATTTTTGGGCTGCGACATAGAGAGCCGCGATGACGAGGCCATTTCTGATCTCTTGTCGGTTCAGTGCGCGCCGCATGGAGGGAGTTTGGTTACGCGTCTCTACCCTGGCTATGGCCGATGGCCCGCACATGAAAGGCAACATGAGCAGGACAACGAGGGCCGCCATAACCAGGGTCGCGGTCGTCCAACCGTAAAGGTCGACAAGAACAAGGAACAATCCTGCCCCGATGGCGGAGCCTAGATAGGCACCCCCCACCTGTGCCGCATTTGCCCAACCATGTTGTTCTTTCGACAGCGCCTCAACTGCGTAGCCATCGCACGCAATATCAACAGTTGCAGTCACGACAGCGATAAAGAACAGGATCGCAATGGCGACGATGACTGGCGATGGTCCGGCGAATGCGAGAATGACAAGACCGAATGCGCAGGTTCCCACTCCCGCGCCTACGATGATCCTTGACCTGTTTTTGCCAACGCGGGGAAGTCTGAAACGTTCGATGAATGGCGCCCAAAGAAATTTGAGCGCCCATGGCAGCACGATCAGGTAAAGCAGGCCGATCTTATCAAGCGGAAGTCCTGCCGTTCTTAAAACAGCAGGAAGCCCGAGGAAGGTGAAGCCGCCAATGACGCTTTGCCCGACATAAAGACCACCGACCGCAGCGAAAACGATTGCGGGCGACGGCTGCACGCCTCTTGCATCTGGCGTCGTCATCAGAAGTTGTATTTGACGCTGGCGACGAGTTTTCTACCTTCATCAAAGAGGCAGTAGCCAGTCGTGCAGACTTGATTGACTTCATCGAGCAAGTTGGTGGCATTGACCTGCAGCTTGACGCCTTCCATCGCGTCGTTCAGCTTGCCCAAATCATAGCGCAAGGCCGCGTCTACGAATGTACGCGCGCCATTGTTGATGACCCTCGTATGGGCATCATCACCAAAACTGGACCCGACATAGCGGACACCAGCGCCAACACCCAGCCCTTCCAGTGGTCCACTCTGGACCTCGTAATCTGCCCAGAGCGAGAACATGTGGTACGGTGAAGAGTTGAGCTGATTGCCGACCGTAGCCGGAGTCTGCTTGGTTATTTCAACGTCGTTGTAGGAGTAGCCGCCGGTAAAACTCAAACCATTGTCGAGTGACGCCGTGACTTCAAATTCAATCCCGCGGGAGTGAAGGTCGAGTTGACGCAGTGACATGGTGTTGGTGTCATAGAGAGATGCGTCCTTCTGCCTGATATCGAAATAGGCGGCGGAAAGAAGAATGTTCTGATCTGGTATCTCATACTTGACGCCGATCTCGTACTGTTTGCCACGAGTTGGGTTTGCCTGACTTTGCGTACCCGCCAGGATCACCCCCGTATTGGCGAAGTAGGACGTACCATAACTGATGTAGGGCATGACATTCCAGGACGTCACATATCCAATCGAGGCCCGTCCGGTTGTTACGCTGTCATTTCTGGAACCGCCGGTGCCAGCGCTGGTATAGTCGCTGTCGTGCCAATCATGCCGCAGGCCAAGTCCGATCCGCCATGCATCAAGTTCAATCTGGTCCTGAACATAAAGACCAATCGAACTCTGCTTTTGCGTTTCGACATAATTGATAGCGGGAACGTAGGTGGAGGTGGGAGTAAAGCGGTTCGGTCCGTCTCCCTGGCGCGACGTATACTCCATGAAGCTGTAATCAATGCCGCCGATCAATTTGTGTTGGGCGGCCCCAGTTTGAAACTCAGCTTCGAGATAAGTGTCCGTCGCCAAGCCCTTATTGTCTTCGTAGACAATGCCGGGATAACTGCTGTCCACCCACTCTTGCCTGGTCGAAAGATCGGAATAGCGCAGCTTGTGGTGTAGCGTCAGTGTGTCGTTTATTTCGTGTTCGAGCTCGTAGCCTATGCGCCACTGCTTCTGGTCGAAGTCATTGAAACGAGCATCTCCACTGTAAACAGGCGTTGCGCCAGTCGACACATAGTTGCTGTTATAAGTGTTGACGTAACCCCACGTTCCGCCTGTGGTTGAGTCCATGTACTCGCCGAGCACCGTGAACTTCGTACCTTCATCCGGTTTCCACGTCACAGCAGGAGCGATCATGACGCGATCGTCCTTGATGGCTTTCACCTCATTACGCGCATCGCGGGCAACGCCTGTCAGACGATAAAGGACAGATCCATCATCCGTCACTGGACCGGAGAGATCGAAGGCACCCTGGACACGTCCGTAGGAACCGTACTGGAGTTCAACCTCCCGCACACGCTCTTCCGTCGGCCGCTTAGAAACGATGTCGACAATCCCGCCGGAACTGCTTGCACCATAGATCGACGCTGCGGGGCCGCGCAGAACCGTTGCCGCTTCCATGCCGTAGGGCTCAAGCCTGAACAGACCGTTGGGGCTGCTGATCTGACGAAGACCATCTCGGAATACACCTGTATATGTCAGGTCTATTCCGCGTAGCTTGAACGTGTCAAAGCGTGGCTCAGTACCGTAGGCACCGCTACGTGCGCCTGGGGTGTAATCGATTGCTTCCTTGAGGTTCTGTGGTTGCCTGTCATCCAGTTGTTTTCGGCTGACAACCGATACCGATTGTGCAGTTTCGGCTACATTCATATTCGTTTTCGTCGCACTCCGACCGGATTTCGCCACGTATCCTTTCGACTCGACGATACCCGCTACACCCTCATTGCCGGAGCCCTGGACAACGACTGTCTCAAGGACCGTAGAGCCACCATTTCCGTTGGCTTCCTGCTGCGTGGTAGCAGGATCGAAAATACGGACCGTATTGGACTCCGTGATGGTGAAACTCAGACCGGAGCCAGCGAGCAGCTGCGTTACTGCCGCTGAAACGCTGAGCGGTCCCCGAACGCCGGCGGTCGTCTTTCCTTTGGTAATTGCCGAAGGATAGAGCATGCGCAGATTGGCTTGGCGTCCCAGCGTCAGAATAGCATTTTCGAGGGGACCGGCAGGAACGGATAACGTCGCGACAGCAGGGGCAGCCGCTGCGGTCTGAGCACGCGCAATCGTGGGTCCTGCGGCAGTTGCTATCGACAGTCCAATCATAGTGGTTGTCGCCAGCCCCATTCTCATGTGCACGTATTTTGACGAAATCATTCAGTACCCCTTCACGCCTGGTCATTGACGCACCGCGCAAACGCGCGTTGCTTCCTGCAGACCTAGAGTAAAAAGGACCCAGACATCCTGACGTGCTTTTTCAAAAAAATTATCGTGAGCGGACGACCACAACCATGCTGGTCAGCTTCGTCACTGTGACCGGGAGATTGGTTTCGAGAATTCGAAGCGCCTGATCGGTGTCGCGAAGATCGAAAATGCCTGAAACACTTAAACGAGCGGCGGTTTCATCGAGAATGATAATTCGGCCGTGACGATATTGCGCCAATATATTGAGCGCTTGTCGAAGCGACTGACCAGAAAAAACGAGTTTTCCTTCGCGCCAGGCTGTATTGGTGGCCACATCCTGCCGGGAGACGATGGCCGCTCCATGAGCGTCCAGTGTAACCACGTCTCCGGCACCGAGTCTTGTAATGCCTGAACTCGTTTCGACCTGGACCTCGCCTTCTTCAACTTGAACCTCTTGTGGCAGCGTTCCATTGCGGGAGCGCACTGCATATTGAGTTCCAATTGCCTTGGCTGTCAGACCGTTATTATCAACAATGAAGGGGCGTTGCGGATTTTTCGCCACATCGAAAAACGCTTCACCGCGCAGCAGAACGACACGCCGTTCTTGCTCGGCATATCGTGTTTCCACAGCTGTATCGGAGTTCAGACTGACCTGAGTTCCGTCCTCCAGAGTCAACACACGTGTTTCTCCGACCGCTGTATAATAATCGGCATGAAGGCGGTCGATCAAACCCGTTCGCTGAGACAGGAAAACGGACAATCCACCCAGACACAGAATGCAGATTATTGCCAGTGCTGTGCGTTTGGACCCTGATCGCCGATGACGAGGCGCCAGAGGGACATTACGCAAGTCGCCCCAAAGTGCAGCCATTTCCTGATAGGCGTCGTTGTGCGCTGGATTTGCCGCCAGCCAGTCCTCGAATGCCTGTCGGTCGGATGCCGATGCGTCAGCCGATTGCATGCGCGCCACCCACAGCGCCGCCTGTTCGGCCAGACCATCATCTGTCGCCTCGCTTTGTTGGTCACGCATGGGTGTTTGCCATTCTCAATTGATTCCAGTCAGCATATCTATATGTCGAGCAAAGAACATGCGAGCGCGTGTAGCTCTATCGGCTGTTCAATTTCGCTCTGGCATCACGGCAATGAAGCAACGCTTTGATGATATGCTTCTCCACCATGTTTCGAGATATGCCGAGCCGCACTGCGATCTCGCCATTGGGAAAGCCATGAATACGACTGAGGATGAAGACTTCCTGGCACCGCTTCGGCAGAGCACTGATTTCCTGTGCCATCACGGCCAGATGCTGTCGCCCCGTGACGATTTGTTCCTGATTAGGACTGTCACAGGCAACCTCAAGCCCGGCTTCCAGCGAAACCAGTAGGGGCCGTTCGCGCACCTGTTTGATGATCGTGAGCCGCGCGACCGATTTTGCGATCTGAAACAGGTAGGCCTTCGGATTTTCAATCGATGTTGTCTGGGACACCTGTAAAACGCGCAACGCAGTTTCCTGCATCGCGTCTGCGGCATCTTCACGATTTCTAAGGCGACTTCGGAAGAACCGTAACAGGCGGTCACTCTCCTGCGTTCTTAAAAGGTGCAATAATGCCGTACTCATAAACGAACAACATCCAACAGCTTCTTCATAAACCGCCCCAGCTTTCCTGCGATGGTCGATAACCAATTTAATATGACTTTATAACTCATGTTAACGGAACGCAATGCGTGAACACCAGATCAAAACAACGCCAGTCTGGACTGAGGGTCGTTATTCTGGGATGCTGTGGCGAAAATGCACGTGCGCAAATCGCTCTCGATCTTCCAAATGGTTTGAACTTATTAAACCGCCTCGGCTCTGCCAGAGCCCCATCTCATGAGGGTAGCGGAAGGAGGTGAAGCGAGCACCCGTAAACATAACCAATAAGTTATATATTCGCGCGTTTATTTCATTTTAAGAATGACACCCCCGGTGACAAACTCGCCATATTAGCATTACGTGCTACTGACCGGCGAGGGAGTGCGCCGACAAAGGGAGAGAAAAACATGAAGAAGCTGCTTTTGGCCGCTGCCGCCGCGCTCGTTTTTGGCACGGTTGCTCAGGCCGATACGATAAAGGTTGGTGTCGTCGGGCCATTCTCCGGTCCTTTTGCTCTGCAGGGCAAGAATTTCAAGGCGGGTATCGACGCCTACATGACGACCAATGGCAACAAGGTTGGCAGCGACACGATCGAGATCATCTATCGCGACTTGCCGGCCGCCGACCCGGCGCAATCCAAGGCGCTAGCGCAAGAACTGGTCGTCAAGGAGAAGGTCCAGTATCTCGCGGGCTTCTATTTCACGCCCGACGCCATGGCCGTAACCCCTATCCTGAAACAGGCCAACACGCCGCTCATCGTCATGAATGCGGCGACATCCGCCATCGTTACCAAGAGCCCGCTAGTGGTTCGCACCTCGTTTACCACATGGCAGACGTCAACGCCCATCGCAAAGGTGGCCTATGACCGGGGGGTAAAGAAAGTCATTTCCGTCGTCAGCGACTACGGCCCGGGAGTCGATGCTGAAAATGCCTTTAAGGCGGGCTTCGAAAAAGCCGGCGGCGAAGTTGTCGAAGCGATCCGTATGCCGCTTTCGACGAATGATTTCAGCCCGATCATGCAACGGATCAAGGACTCCGGCGCTCAGGGCGTCTTTGCTTTTCTTCCATCGGGCCCAACCACACTTGGTTTTGTGAAAGCCTACAATGAAAACGGCCTGAAGAACGCAGGTATTCAGGTCTTCGCACCTGGCGACCTGACACAGGAATCCGACCTTCCAGCCCTTGGCGATGCCGCACTGGGAATGCTGACCAGCTTCCATTACGCGGTTTCGCACGAATCGGCTGAAAACAAGGCCTTTGTCGAGGCTGCGAGCAAAGCAATCGGCAACCCAGCCGAACTGACCTTTCCGGCAGTGGGCGCCTATGATGGGATGCATGTCATCTACAAGATGATCGAAGCCACGGGCGGCAAGCAGGATGCCGAGAAGGCAGTCGAAGCCGTGAAGGGTCTGTCTTGGACAAGCCCACGCGGACCCGTTTCCATCGATCCGGAAAGCCGTCACATCACGCAGAACATCTATCTGCGCGAGGTTGCCAAGGATCCAGCTGGCAAGTTCTACAACAAGGAAATTCAGACCTTCGAGAAGCAGGGCGATCCGGGTCTCGCAGCAGCAAAATAAAGCAGCATTTTGCTCGTCTCAACCGCCTGAAGCACGGCAGTATTCAGGCGGTTTCTCCATCTAGAATTCCTTAAAGCATTGGTTCAACTCATGCAGACTGTCTTCAGCATCGCGGTCGATGCCCTCGCCTACGGCATGGTGCTGTTCGTCATTTCGATCGGGCTTTCGGTAACCATGGGCCTGATGCGCGTGGTGAACCTGGCACATGGCGCATTTGCGATGATTGGTGGCTACATCGCCTCTTACGCCACGCGTGACCTGGGGCTTGGCTACGGCGTTGGCGTGTTGGCCGCTGTCGTGGGCACCATCATCATCGCGGTGCCGATAGAGCGATTTCTCTATCGCCGCATCTACGGAGCGCCCGAGCTGACGCATGTGCTGATGACGATTGGCATCACTTTCTGTGTCATCGGCATTGCCAACTACGTCATGGGTCCCACTCTCAAGACCATCCCCCTGCCTGCAGAATTGCAAGGCTCTGCCGACCTTGTATTTCGGACTATTCCCATGCATCGGCTATTTGCGATCGCCTCGGGCATCGTGGTGGCGGTATGCCTGTGGTTCACCATCGAGAGAACTGGCTTTGGCGTAAAACTGCGTGCCTCTGTCGATAACGCCGCTATGGCAGCCGCCTTGGGCGTGCGGACTGAAATCATCTATGCACTCAGCTTCGCAGTCGCCGTTGGTCTCGCCGCATTTGGCGGGGTCGTCGGCGCTGAATTGCTGCCCGTAGAGCCATATTACGCGCTTCGCTATATGGTCACTTTTCTCGTCGTCGTTTCAGTCGGCGGCGCAGGCTCCATTCCCGGCGCACTGATTGCCTGTCTGGTGCTGGGTGGCATCGATACGACGGGACGCTATCTCATGCCCGAGTTTGGAGAATTTTTCTTCTACCTCGCCGTCATCGCGCTCATCTGCGTATTCCCGCGCGGTTTTGCTGGAAGGAAGAATTAGCATGAGCACAAGTCAATCAGTACAGCACCACGCGCCGTTGGCCGCGCCTCACCGCTCCGTCAGCAAGGATTTCGCCGGGGTTGCTGTCATTATCGCGATTGCCATTCTCGGATACTTCGTCTTTCCAGACAATCTCGCCTTGCTCACCCGCATCATCGGCATTGCCCTGCTGGTCCTGTCACTCGATCTGGTGACCGGTTACTGCGGTGTGGCGACGCTGGGGCACGCGGCGCTGTTCGGCTCAGGCGCTTACGCTGCCGGTATCGTATCTGCTCATTACGGTGTAACCGACCCATTGCTGATGGCGCTGGTAGGAATAATTGGAGGTGCCGTTGCCGGACTGGTGTGCGGCATTGTCATCCTGCGGGCGCACGGCCTGCCGCAACTGGTGCTGTCCATTGCTCTCATCCATCTCTTTCATGAATTTGCCAACAAGGCTTCATCCTGGACAGGAGGCAGCGACGGCCTGAGCGGCATTTCGGCAGACCCCGTGTTCGGCTATTTCGAGTTCGATCTCTACGGCCAGACGGCTTATGTTTTCGGAGTCTGTCTCTTGGTGCTCATCTTTATTCTGTTGCGCTTTCTGGTGCGCTCTCCATTCGGGATGCTCTGCCGTGGGATCAAGGAAGACCCCATTCGCATCAAGGCCATGGGTGCCTCGCCGAAAGCGGCCTTGATAAAGATGTATGTCATTTCAGGCGCCGTGGCGGGAGTGGGCGGAGCACTCAACGCAATCTCTACGCAGGTCGTCGGCCTGGACAGCCTCTCATTTACACTGTCTGCCGAAAGCCTCGTCATGTTGGTACTTGGTGGCACCGGGTCATTGTTCGGCGCCCTCGCAGGCACCGTCATCTTCATGCTGTTTGAAGATTATGTTTCTGCCGCCAACCCGTTTCACTGGCTGACGATGGTAGGCGTTCTGCTCATCGCAGTCGTGCTGTTTGCCCCCAAAGGCCTTTACGGTACCTCGGCCAATTTCTTCAAACAGCGCAGGGAGATACCGCGATGAGCCCGGCCTTCGAAGTCGTCAATCTCAAGAAATCCTTTGGCGGCCTTGCCGTCACCAATGACGTCTCGATCAGCATGGACCCCGGCGATCGCGTTGCTCTGATTGGCCCGAATGGCGCTGGCAAGACGACCTTCGTCAACCTTGTGACTGGCAATCTTTCGCCTGATTCCGGCGATGTTCGCATCGGTGGCGAAACGGTTACGCGCATTGACGCAGCCGGACGGGTCAAGCGCGGTCTTGTACGGTCGTTTCAGGTAACCCGCCTGTTTCAGGAGATGACACCGGCTGAGCATGTCGGCCTCGCCATCCTGCAACGACAAGGCAGGTCGGGAAGGATGTTCGGCAATTTCCTGACGATGCCAGACATCATGACCGAGGTCGAGCAGATGCTGACCACGCTTGGATTGGAAGAACTGATGCATCGCCGCGTGAGCGAGATTGCCTACGGGCAGCAAAGGCTTCTGGAAATCGCTGTTGCAATGGCACTCAAACCAAAGGTGCTGCTTCTCGATGAGCCTGCGGCAGGCGTTCCGCAAAGTGACACCGGCCGGATTGAAAAGGCGCTCGCCGACCTCCCGTCAGATCTCGCAGTGCTGATGATCGAGCACGACATGGATCTCGTCTTCCGCTTTGCAAAGCGGGTTATCGTGCTGGCGGCAGGCACCATCATCTTCGATGGCCTGCCTGTCGATGTTACCAAGGATGCGCGCGTGCGCGAAGCCTATCTGGGGAGCTACGCCAATGCCAGCCATGCCGCTTGAGGTGCAGAACCTGTCTGCCGGTTATGGCCCAACGCAGGTTCTCGACAAGGTTTCATTTTCAGTCGCAACTGGCGGCCGTCTGGCCGTACTTGGACGTAACGGTATGGGCAAGACGACTTTGCTTGCCACCCTGGCAGGGCAGACCCGGCATTACGATGGAAGCATCCGCATCGGCACCAACGATGTGACCGGCCTGGCGAGTGCGGCAAGGGCACATTCCGGACTGGGCTATGTTCCCCAGGCGCGGTGTATCTTTCAGACACTGACTGTGGAGGAGAACCTGTTGGTTGGACTGAAAAACCGGCCCAGGACCGCCATTGAAGAGGCCTTTCAGATGTTTCCGAGACTGAAGGAACGCCGCCGCAACTTCGGAAATCAACTGTCTGGCGGCGAGCAGCAAATGCTCTCAACTGCGCGAAGCATTCTGGGCCGCCCGGCCATTCTTCTGCTCGACGAACCGCTTGAGGGGCTTGCTCCCGTCATCTGCGAGGAGCTTATGATTGCCTTTACGGAATTGGCAAAGACAGGTGACATGACAATTCTTCTCGTTGAGCAGCGTATTCAAAGCGCACTCGACTTCGCCGATCAAGTCATAATCCTCGAGCGCGGCCGCGTTGCCTGGAGCGGCACGCCAAAAGCCCTATCGAGCGACCATGAGGTTGTCGACCGTCTGCTTGGCGTTGGCGGACTGCACTAGCTGAGTGGGTCATAACAGCGCTGCCAAACACGGGTTGTGGCTAAGAAATTGTCGTCACCATAAGGCGCTTTGAGGTTCCGATCTCATGGCGGCAATCACCGTCGAGGCAAAGTCCGGCGCCAGAGTGTCTTGATGCAAACGTTTCAGCGCCCACGCAACGCGGCCGTTTTGGAAAGCTGGCCGCGCTCAGGATAAAAACGCCGTTGATTCTCTTGTTATGATGCTGGGAGGAAGCAGAATGGGGCCGTCGATTGATCGCTGCTCCAGCACTGCGCGCACGGCGATTTCCGCGATTTGCTGAACAGGCTGGCGGATTGTTGTCAAGCGAGGCAAAACAAGGGACGCGAGTGGTATATCATCAAAACCAACAATGGAGAGGTCTTCCGGCACACGGATACCCATGTCGCGTGAACATCTGAGCAACCCGATTGCCTGTTGGTCGTTGGCGGTCGCGATTGCTGTCGGTCTCATCTCTTCCGGAACGGAGAGCAGACGCCTACCCATCTCTTCGCCGGATTTATAATCAAAATGGCCTTCTACCGACGTAAACTGAATCTCTCCGCCAAGCCGGGTTTGCGCCGAAACAATTTCATCGCAGAAACCTTGAAGTCGCTGAAGCGAAACCTCTGTGGTGCTTGGGCCAGCGATGTAGCCGATGCGTCGGTGGCCGAGTTCCAGCAGGTGTTCGGCAGCCAGGCGTCCTCCCTCAACATTGTCCACCGATACGAGGGAATAGCCTGCAAGCGGGCGGTCGACTGTGACGCAGGCCACACCTTTCGATAGTCGCTCACCTGCAAAACTGTTGCTGACGGGAGCAATTACAATTCCCGCTGGGACGCGCCCAAGCAGGCTCTGAACCTGGGTCTTTTCAGCTTCCGGGTCATCATGGGTATTGGCAAGCAACACAGAATAGCCTGCCGCTGATGCTAGGACTTCGAGATGTTTTGCGAGATCAGCAAAGAATGGATTGGTGATATCGGGAATCACCAGTGCGATGATATCGGATTTGTTCAGCCGCAGGCTGCGCCCAAGACTGCTGGGACTGTAACCAAGTCGCGCGATCGACTCTTCAACGCGCTGCCTGATGCCTTCGTTGACGGTGGCGTTCTTTGATAGGACACGCGACACCGTGCCAATCGATACACCCGCATCACGTGCCACGTCTTTAACAGTCGGCTTCAAGCTTCACTCCTATGTACCGACAGACCGCTGCAGCGGGTGAAGACTTTATCAATTAATTCCTTATGAAACGTTTCATATTGACGTGTCAAAAATTTGGCATTACCAAAATCCTACGTTGTCATAGAGCCTATGAAACGTTTCACCGATGGCTGGAGGGCTATCGGATCAACGGAGGAATGTTCATGAAAATTTTCGCTATTGCATCGATTCTCACACTTTCACTGACGACAGCCCTGCCCACAATCGCAACGGCTGCAGACAAACCTGTGGTTGGTCTTGTCATGAAGTCACTGGCCAATGACTTTTTTAAGAACATGCTTGAGGGCGCTGAAGCACATGCCAAGAAGCGCGGCGATTATGAACTCAAAGCGATCGGAATGCAGAACGAGACAGATTTCGAAAGTCAGGTAAACGGCGTCGAAAACTTTATCACCCAAGGTGTCGATGCCATCGTTATTGCTCCTGCCGACTCTCGCGCAATGGTCGCTCCTCTGAAACGCGCTATGGATGCCGGTATCACCGTCGTAAACTTTGACGTCGCTCTAGACGAACAGGCTAAGAAGGATGCCGGTGTGAACCTCGCATTTGTCGGTCCTGACAACCGCGCCGGCGCCAAGATGGTCGGCGATGCGCTTGCTAAGGATCTTGGCGAGGGCGCAAAGGTCGTCATCATCGAAGGAAACCCTGGTGCGGACAACGCAGCCCAGCGCAAGCTAGGTTTCGACGATGCCATTGCAGCTGGCAAGCTGAAGCTTCTGGATTCGCGCACAGCCCACTGGGAAACCGAAGAAGCCAATTCGGTCTTCTCGAACATGCTGACTGCACACCCTGATATTCAGGGCGTTCTCGCTGCCAATGACTCCATGGCAATCGGCGTCATCAAGGCTCTGGATGCTGCTGGCCGCAAGGACATCAAGGTCGTCGGTTTCGACAACGTTCCGGCTGTTGCTCCTCTCTTGAAGGATGGCAAGCTGCTCGGCACAGTCGATCAGTTCGGCTCGCAGATGGCGGCGAACGCCATTGACAAGGCACTTTCCGTCGTCGCCGGTGGACCGAAGCTTGAAGGCTGGATCAAGACCGACATCGAATTGGTTACAAAAGCCAACGTGAAGTAACACACCCCCATACACCGCCGCGCCGGACACACCCGGTGCGGCAATTTCCGGAGGGTCTTCTGTGACAATCTCACAATCCGGCGTTACTTTGCTCGCCTCACAAGAGGGTGCAGAGCAAAAGCCAATGCTTGAACTGCACGATATCAAAAAAAGCTTCGGCGGCACCATTGCGCTTAATGGCGTGAACCTTTCGGTCAACGCTGCAGAAGTCCATGGCCTCATTGGCGAAAATGGCGCGGGTAAGTCCACGCTCATCAAGACTCTTTGCGGGATCGTGAAGCCCGACTCGGGCGCAATCAGGCTAGCGGGAGAGATCTATGCCCCGCAGACGCCAAGAGACGCGAAAGCCAACGGCTTGCAGGTCGTCCATCAGGAATTCAATCTGCTTCCTTTTCTTTCCGTGTCAGAGAATATTTTCATAGAACATTTGCCGCGCAACGCTTTCGGTGTGGTGAAGCGACGGGAAATGAATGAACGGGCGCGCGCCGCGCTCGATGCAATCGGGCTTAGCGATATCGACGTGCGCTGGCCTGTTGAACGGCTTGGCATCGCGCACCGCCAGTTGGTGGAGGTCGCCCGTGCTTTGATGACGGACAGCAGGGTTCTCATCCTGGATGAGCCGACCGCGACCCTGACGTCGCGAGAAACCGAGCGACTTTTCTCAATCATCGAAGGGCTACGCGTCCGTGGCGTTTCCATCATCTTCGTATCTCACCATCTCGATGAAATTTCCCGTATCTGTGACCGGGTGACTGTGCTCAGAAACGGAATGACGGTGTTTTCAAGTGCGATTGCCGATACCGACCAGAACGAGCTGGTCCGCAGTATGGTTGGAAAGCAATTGCAAAGAGAGATGGCGAGCGATGTCACATCCAGCGCCAAAAGCAATGTGGTCCTCTCCCTTGATAAATTCCGCCACGCCCAGTCTCCGCACGAGGATGGCATATCCTTCGACTTGCATCAGGGAGAGATTCTGGGGATTGCAGGCCTTGTAGGCTCCGGCCGAACGGAACTTCTGCGGGGTATCGCAGCCGCGGAATTGCCTATATCCGGGCAGCTCACCCGTGATGAGAGAGTTGTGGCGTTTCGCTCGCCGAAGGATGCGATCGAGGCAGGCATCGGCTTCGTTACGGAAGACAGAAAAGATCAGGGCTTGATTCTCTCCATGGCAATCAGCGCCAACGTAACGCTGGCTTCGCTTGGTGAAGTGTCGAAATTCGGTCTGCTCGACAAAAATGCTGAGGTCGACGTGACACGTGAGCTGGGGTCAGATCTGCGCCTCAAATATGGTGGCCCCGCAGATAATGTTCTGACCTTGTCAGGCGGTAACCAGCAGAAGGTCGTTCTGGCTAAGTGGCTGGCACGCAGTCCTCGCGTGCTGCTTTTGGATGAACCGACCCGTGGCGTCGACGTTGGCGCTAAGGCGGAAATCTACGCCCTTATCCGCCGTCTCGCAGAAGATGGCCTGGCTCTTCTGGTCGTATCTTCCGAACTTCCCGAATTAATGACGCTATGCGACCGCATCCTCGTGATGTCTCAGCACCGCGTCGTCGGCGAAGTGGCGCGACCGGAATTTTCCGAAGAAAAAATATTGACTTACGCCTATCAGGGCGAACGGCGAAAGGCGGAGCATTGAAAATGGACGCAGCTGGAAACACGCCCTCTGCAGGGAACAAAGAGAAGCCCATGGGGAAATTTTCAATGAAGCTTGTGCTGCGAGACGCCGGGATCGGCATAGCCCTACTTGTCCTGATCGCTATCTTTTCATTCAGCACGCAGCATTTTCTCAGTCCCAATAACATTTCGAATATTCTCACCCAGATAACCATCAATCTGATCCTCGCCATCGGCATGACCTTTGTTATCCTGATCGGCGGCATAGATCTGTCTGTTGGCTCCATGCTCGCTTTGTGCGCGGTGGTTGGCGGAACTGTTCTGACAATTCCAGATCTCGACGTCTGGCAAGCCGTGGGCCTCGCCACGCTTGCAGCCATGGGCACCGGTGTCGTCTGCGGCTTCATGAATGGCTGGATCAGTGCCTTCTGGGGGCTTCCGTCCTTCATCGTGACCTTGGGCATGCTCAACATTGCCCGTGGCGCAGCACTGGAAGTGACGGACGCACGCACGATCTATTCGTTCCCGCAGGCATTTAACGCCTTTGGGTCGAAGATGTTTTACGGCGTTCCCGTTGTTTTTCTGATCGCGCTCGCTTTGGTCGTCGTTGCTTGGTTCGTCCTATCAAAAACCGTTTTCGGCAGACTTCTCTACGGGATCGGCAACAATGAAGAGGCTGTGCGCCTCGCCGGCCATTCGCTCATGGTCTACAAGGTTGCAGCCTTTACGATTGCCGGTGCGCTGGTCGGTATCGCTTCGATGGTCTATATGGCGCGCCTGAATATCGCCAGCCCGATCATCGGCATCGGCTTTGAGTTGAATGCCATTGCCGCAGTAATTATAGGCGGAACGAGCCTGAGCGGAGGCAGAGGAACGGTCATCGGCACCTTGCTCGGGGCAGCGATTATTGGCGTCCTTGCAAACGGTCTCATCCTGTTTGGCCTAAGCGATTTCATGCGGCAGATGATTACCGGCGTCGTTATCATCCTCGCTGTCATTATCGATAAATACCGCGAACGTATCACTGCCATGTAACTCAAACTTCAAACGGTGAGCCTGATATAGAGGGCATACCGTTTCAGTCTGCGCAGCCGCAAGATGTCGCGGTCGCGCAGAGCCCCCCCCCCCGAAACTTGCAGTTTCATTCGGCATTCGTTGATCAATCTTGCCTTGGGTGATAACTGATTGGGCCACGCAACGAAACAGCAGCCAGAGTTTCCCCATGATGAGCGAAGACCAGCAGGTTTCAGGCAGACAGATTGCGGCGGCACGGGTGCTTCTTGGCATGGAGCAGGCGACGCTTGCCGCGTCGTCACAAGTTCCTGTCGAAGCCGTCATGGACATTGAAGATTTACGCCAGGGTGGGCATGAACATCTGCGGGCTGTAATCAGTTTTTTGCAGTCTTCTGGCATTTCCTTCATTGACGACAACAAGACGTCTGCGGCTGGTGGGCCAGGCGTAAGGCTGTTGAAGTCACCAGACGAATTCGATACCGATCAGTCTCAGACTGTTCAATATCCCGAACATTTGGCGCCGGATGCGCCGACAGGTGCAGGTGGCTGATGCCAAAGAAACAAAAGATCGAGCACTCGGAATTTTCAGGCGAGTTCGAAGATGACGGCGTTACCGTGCTTGTCGATATCTTCCGGCCTGCCGGGACGCAGCAGGATTGGCAGATGGAGGTCGTCAGCGAGGATGACGACGTGACCTCATGGGACGAACCTTTTGCGACCGACAAGGACGCATGGGAAGAATTTCTCGCCACTGTCGAAAAAGACGGGATACGCACGTTCCTCGAGGGCGAGGAACCGGCGGTTCACTGAAGCGCTCCGCGATTGCTTTTAACGAAATGAGGCCAGACGGGACATCCTGTCTGGCCTCACTGTTATTTGTCGATTTCCCGCCTTCGCGACCTCAGTCGATCTTGGCCAGAAGCTCCGAGACCGACTTTTTGGCGTCGCCGTAGAACATGCGCGTATTGTCCTTGTAGAACAACGGGTTTTCGATGCCGGAATAGCCTGTACCCTGCCCTCTCTTGGACACGAAGACCTGACGCGCCTTCCAGACCTCAAGCACCGGCATCCCAGCGATTGGTGAGTTGGGGTCTTCCTGCGCCGCCGGATTTACGATGTCGTTCGATCCAATAACTATCACAACGTCGGTTTCCGGGAAGTCCTCGTTGATTTCATCCATTTCGAGAACGATGTCGTAGGGCACACGGGCTTCTGCCAAGAGAACATTCATGTGACCGGGGAGACGCCCTGCGACCGGATGGATGGCGAAGCGGACGTTCTTGTTGGCTGCGCGCAGCTTGCGTGTCAGCTCCGAAACAGCCTGCTGGGCCTGCGCAACCGCCATGCCGTAACCGGGCACGATGATGATGCTGTCAGCATCATTGAGCGCAGCCGCCACGCCATCGGCATCAATAGACAGCTGTTCACCGGAAATCTCCATGGCTGGACCTGTCGTGCCACCGAAACCGCCAAGAATGACCGAGATGAAGGAGCGGTTCATGGCCTTGCACATGATATAGGACAGGATGGCACCAGACGAACCAACCAGCGCGCCGGTGACGATCAGCAGGTCATTACCGAGCGTAAAGCCAATCGCGGCAGCTGCCCATCCTGAATAGGAATTGAGCATGGATACGACGACAGGCATATCCGCGCCGCCAATACCCATGATGAGATGGTAGCCAATGAAGAAGGCAAGCAGCGTCATCAGGATGAGCGTCCACGCGCCCGCGCCGTTCAAATACATGAGCATCAGGATCAGCGACAGGATCAAGGCGCCCGCATTGAGAAAGTGCCCGCCGGGCAGCTTCTTCGCCTTGCCGTCCAGCCGCCCGGCAAGTTTGCCGAATGCGACCACGGAGCCGGTGAAAGTGACGGCACCAATGAAGACGCCGAGGAAGACCTCAACCTTCATGATGGCGAGTTCGACAGGTGTCTTGTGGGCAAGAATGCCTGCAAAGCCCACAAGGCCCGCGCGCTCGATGGCATCCATTCCAGCAACGCGCCATGCTTCGATATGCGCGTTGAAGCCGATAAACACGGCTGCGAGGCCGACGAAAGAATGGAGCGCAGCGACAAGCTGCGGCATTTCCGTCATCTGCACGCGACGCGCCAGATAGGTCCCGAGAGCCGCGCCAGCTGCAATCATCAGGATGATGATAAACAGGTTTTCAACGCCGGGGCCAAAAATGGTGGCGATGACCGCGAGCGCCATGCCGACAATGCCATACCAGATGGCGCGGCGCGCGCTTTCCTGACCGGAAAGACCGCCTAGTGAAAGAATGAAAAGGACAGCCGCGGAAATATAGGCCGCCGAAACGATACCAGTTGTCATGATGATGCTCCCCCTAAAATGCTCAAGACTTCTGGAACATGGCGAGCATACGCCGTGTCACGAGGAAGCCACCGACGATGTTGATCGTCGCGACAAGCACCGAGAGTGCTGCAAGGATCACCACAAGCCAATTTCCCGATCCGACCTGAAGGAGCGCACCAAGGATGACGATTCCAGAGATGGCATTCGTCACCGCCATCAAGGGCGTGTGCAGCGAATGCGAAACATTCCAGATGACCTGGAAACCGATGAAGCAGGACAGGACGAACACGACGAAGTGGCTCATGAAGCTTGCAGGTGCAACAGCACCGACCAGCAGCAGCAAGCCCGTGCCCACGGCAAGCAATATGCCCTGATTGCGCGATTGCGTCTTGAACGCAGCAAGTTCCTGAGCGCGTTTTTCCTCCGGCGTTGGCTCCTTGGCCTTTGCCTTCGGTTTTGCGGCGGCAATGGCCTGCACCTTCGGAGGCGGTGGCGGGAAGGTTATGTCTCCAGCATAGGCAATCGTCGCGCCCCGGATAACATCATCCTCCATATTGTGAACGATCTGCCCATCTTTCGCTGGCGTCAGATCGGCAATCATATGGCGGATATTGGTGGAGTAGAGCGTCGATGCCTGTGATGCCATACGGCTTGGAAAGTCAGTGTAACCAATGACGATCACACCATTGTCCGAAACAATCCGCTGATCGGTAACCGTCAGATCGCAATTGCCACCGCGTTCTGCGGCTAGGTCGACAATGACCGAACCGGGCTTCATCATCGCAACCATATCGGCGAGCCAGAGTTTCGGCGCATCGCGACCGGGTATCAGGGCCGTAGTGATGACAATGTCGATCTGCGGGGCAAGCTCACGAAACCGCGCCAATTGCTTCTCGCGAAACTCCGGTGAAGATGGGGCGGCATAACCTCCCGTCGCAGCGCCGTCCTGGTGCTGGTCGCTGAAATCGAGATAGACGAATTCGGCGCCCATGCTCTCGATCTGCTCGGCGACTTCCGGGCGCACGTCGAATGCGTAGGTGATCGCTCCAAGAGACGTGGCAGTACCGATTGCGGCAAGACCGGCAACGCCCGCGCCGATGACCAGCAGTTTTGCCGGAGGCACCTTTCCCGCTGCCGTAACCTGACCCGTGAAGAAGCGGCCAAAATTGTTGCCAGCCTCTATGACCGCGCGGTAACCGGCGATGTTGGCCATGGAAGACAAAGCGTCCATTTTCTGCGCGCGCGAAATACGCGGCACCATATCCATGGCGATGACATTGGCGCCGGTGCTCTTCGCCGCTTCAAGGAGTTCCTTGTTCTGGGCTGGATAAAAGAACGATATCAGCGTCTTGGAAGCATCCAGCCGGTTGAGCTCCTCGGCCTCCGGCGGGCGGACTTTTGCAATGATGTCAGCTTCTGCGAATAATTTCTCGGCAGTTTCAACGACGGTTACGCCAGCGTTTCTGAAGGCTTCATCGGAAAAGCCTGCACTGATACCTGCGCCGGATTCGACCAGGCACTGGTGACCCAGTTTCTGCAACTGCAGGGCACTGTCAGGCGTTAATGCGCACCGGGCTTCCCCCGGATATTGTTCTTTCGGTGATCCAATTTTCATTTCTAAACCTTGGTAAAATGCCACTCAAAAAGACGCACGAAGAAGAGCGGCCCAGACAATACTGATGCCGCAATCAATCTTGTCTTTCCGAAATCGTCAACCACACCTTGCCGTCACATTGGCAGTGTCGCTACGTTATTTGACACCATTTGAGAGGAATGCCTGCAACTCCGCTGTCTGTGGATTCTCGAACAGCTCTTTGGAAGGTCCCATTTCCCAGATCTTGCCGTGATGCATGAAGACGGTGACATTCGCCACGCTGCGGGCAAAGCTCATTTCGTGGGTAACGAGCAACATCGTCATCCCTTCCCTCGCGAGCTGTTCCATGACCAGAAGAACTTCTCCCGTCAATTCCGGATCGAGAGCGGAGGTCACTTCATCGAACAACATGACTTTTGGCCGCATGGCCAGCGAGCGCGCTATGGCGACGCGCTGCTGTTGCCCGCCAGACAGCATATCGGGAAAGGCATCGAACTTTTCTGCCAGACCGACCTGGGCCAGCACCTTGCGCGCCAGCGCCTCGGCCTCACCATGAGACACGCCCTGCGTTATCCGCGGCGAAAGCATGATGTTCTGCCCGACATTGAGATGCGGGAACAGATTATAGCTCTGGAAAACGATACCGACGTCCTTGCGCAATTCCTGCAGCTTTGCCGGATTTTGCTCGACCCGATGGCCAGCGACCGTAATCGCTCCCGACTGGAATTGCTCCAGACCGTTGATACAGCGAAGCATGGTGCTCTTACCTGAACCGCTTCGCCCGATGATGGCGACCACCTGCCCTGCTTCGACGGTAAGAGAAACACCTTTCAGGACTTCGAGCGCGCCATAGCGCTTATGGACTTGGTCAATGGCTACGACCGACATGGAGAACCCTTTCAAGATGGCGACTTAGACGCGACAGCGGAAAGCAGATTGCGAAATAGAGGATGGCAACGACGAGAAAGACCTGGAACGGCTTGAAGGTCGCGTTGTTGACGAGCTGGCCGGCGCGAGAGAGTTCGACGAAACCGACGACGGAGACAATCGAGGTATTCTTCACGAGCTGAACGAGGAAGCCGACCGTCGGCGGCAGCGAAATGCGCAGGGCCTGCGGCAGGATGATGTATCGGTACTGCTGGAACCTCGACAGTGCCAGCGAGGCGGAGGCCTCCCATTGCTGCGAAGGAACCGCCTGGATCGATCCACGCCAGATTTCGGCCAGATAGGCAGATACGTAAATGGACAGCGAAATCGACGCTGCGAACAAAGGTGGGATTTCAACACCGAACAGTGTCAGCCCGTAATAGGACATGAACAGGATCATGAGCACCGGAATGGACTGAATGACGGTGATGTAACCCGCCGCTATGGTCCGCAAGACGGAACTGCGGGCAAGGCGCATGATGGCAAATATGCCGCCTGCGATGGTACCGAAACCGAACGCGATGGCCGTCAGCACAATGGACCAACCGGCGGAGCGCACCAGGAACATAAATTCTGGCCAACCAAATGTAGACATCAGGCAACCCCTCCTTCAACGGCCAAGGGCGCGGTGACGACTGTCCTTCGGTTGAAGAGACGATAGCCGATCCAGAACAGGACAAGCTTCAAGACGAGTGCCATGCACAGATACAAGATCGTGACCACGATGTAGGTTTCGAAGCTTCTGAACGTCCGCTGCTCGATGATCGAGGCGGCGCCGGAAAGTTCGGGAACTGAGATGAATGAGCAGATACTGGAGGCCAGAAGCATGAGAACGAACTGGCTGGACAGTGCAGGCCAGACCTTGGAAATCGATGGCTTTAGCACGACATAACGGAAGACCTGCAAGCGACTGAGTGCCAGCGAAAGACCCGCCTCAATCTGAGAACGGTGTATGGATTCGACACCCGCACGAATAATCTCTGTCGCATAGGCCGACAGATTGAGCGTCATGGCCAGCAGCGCGGCCTGCGTGCCGGACATGCGCAGCCCAAGCAGCGGCAAGCCGAAGAAGATCATGAAAAGCTGGACAAGAAACGGCGTGTTGCGAAGCAACTCCACATAGGAGTCCACCCCGAAGCGCACCGCACCATTGCCCAGATGCCGCAGTGCGACAAGCAGGATTGCAACACAGGTACCAAGCGCAATAGCCGTGGCGGAAAGCCCAATAGTCAAGGCAATGCCACGCATGATGAGATCGGATTCCGCAAAGACGGATTCGAAATGCAGTGAGAAATTCATGAAATTACTTCCTCCCGGTAATCCCGTCCTCGCGGCCTACCAGGCGCGCGAGGACGTTCGTCAGGCCGACTTAGAAAGTCGGGAGTACCGGCAATGGCGATCCGACCCATTTGCGGGCGATGGCATCCAGTTCGCCGTTCTGCTTGATGTAGTAGATCGTGTTGTTCAGCCACTGATGCAGGTCATAGGCGTCCTTGCGGACCGTCATGGAGTTGGGCTGGACCTGGAAGATGAACTTGACTTCACTGGTCGTATCGCCGCGCAGACGCATGGCAGCATTTGCCTGCGCGTCAGGTCCTGCGATTGCCTGGACCTGACCGGAGAAAAGCGCCTGCATGGTGGTGGCGTCATCGTCAAACCGAAGGATCGTCAGGCCCAGCTCTTTCTCACGATTGACGAACTCCCTCTCGACGCTTGATCCGCGATTGACGCCGACAGTCATGCCCTTGAGGTCTTCCCACTTGGAAATGGCCGTATCCTTATGGGCGTAGATGCCGACCTGGAATGCGCTGTAAGGGTTGGTAAACATCACCACCTTGGCGCGTTCGGGCGTAGGCGCCAGCGTCGCAACCAGAAAATCGACCTTGCCGGATTCCAGCGCTGGAATACGCGAAGGCGGCGTCAGCTGAACCATTGTCACAGGAACGCCCATGTACTTGCCCACCAACGCAGCCACATCAGCATCATAGCCAACGGCATTGCCCTGCGCATCTACGGAGCCGAATGGAGGCGCACCAACAAGCACACCAATCTTGACCGAACCGCGCTTGACGATTTCGTCAACGGTCTGCGCATTTGCAAACCCGCTGGTCAAAACGCCTGCACACACGGCTACCAAGGCTGCTGCTGTTTTCAAATTTCTAAAGAAGCTCATCACTCTCTCCCTTTTGATTGAGCTATTGATCAAGTCATCAACGTTCCGATTGCGCCCTCTGAATGATGTTGACGCATTCACGGCCCTCCAGCCGCCGGTTGATATTGTCCGCAATTGTCTGCTGGCGACGGCGAACCGTGCCGCTTGTCCAGCCGGACATGTGCGGTGTCATCACGACATTGTTCAGTTCGTGAAACGGTAGTGCCGAGGGCAGTCGGTTCGGTTCGCCCGGGCCTGGATAGGCGTACCAGGTGTCGATGACTGCACCTGCAATGCGACGCTCGCTCAACGCATCGAACAGAGCCTTTTCATCGATGGTCGGACCACGACCCACATTCATCACAACGGCGCTCGGCTTCATCGCGGCAAAGGCGCTCTGGCCGACAATTCCCTGCGTAGAAGCGGTGAATGGCACTGAAACAATGATAAAATCTGCTGACGGCCAGAAGTTTTCGAGTTGGTCCAGCGAATAGGATTCATCCAACAGCTCAGAAACATCAACACGGGTGCGGTTTGCCACGCTGACACGCATATCAAAGGCTTTTGCCCGCCGCGCAATGGCCTTGCCGATATGTCCAAGACCCAGAAGACCAATTGTCTTTCCAGACATTTCGTCATGTAGCCTGTCTGGAGAGCCAGACCAGTAGGCCCAGTCGCCCTGACGCAATCTGCGGTCCGCATCGACAAGCGGCACGTGCCTGTTCAAAATGGCCGCAAAAACATATTCCGCAATGGCCGGATCGTGGCCGAAGCAATTGCAGACCGTAGCGGTTTTAGGCATCATTTCCAGATTAACGGGATCGTAGCCCGCACCCGGCACGTGAAACAGCTGAAGCCTTTCCGGCGTGGGCAGAGATGCGTCGAACTTGACGCCAACAATCACACCTGCCTGCTGGTAAGCCTGACGCTGATCCTCGGTTTGAAGGACGTCTGGAAGCAGAACAATCTCCGCTCCACCTTGAACAAGACTGGCGAAATCGCTGCTGAAACTGGCAGCATTCTCTCCATGGAATATGATCCGTGGCGACATAAGCACCCCCCAATTGGAATTCTAGAACCTTAAATTTGATGCAGCACAGGCCGCAAACGACCGGAGGCCCGACCTATCCGTCTCGCTCACCATGTGGCGAAGGTAGGTGCCGGCAAAGTTTGCCTCGCCTGCAAACCGCAGCGCGGTGAGGTTGAAGACGTGCCTAAACCTGATTTGTCTCTGTGTCATGAACGACCTCCCCGTACGCTCATTCCTCCATCTTGAGAAAACTCATAAAATATGTTGTGAAATATTACAAGCGATATTATTGTCGCGGCGAAGGCGGCCTGAAGCGCGGCCCACGGGTGGGATCGGTCTGGCTTCAGCCGGATGGGAGGAATTTCAAATGAAGATAACCGCAATAGAAACCTTGCGGACGGAAGAGTTCGCCAATGTTTTATGGGTGCGCGTCCACACGGATGCGGGACACATTGGTCTTGGCGAGACATTTTATGGTGCGGGCTCGGTGGAAGCGCATATCCATGACGTTCTCGCCGGTCGACTGCTTGGCAAGGACCCGTTACGCATCGAGGCCCATGCGAGAGAACTTGTCAATCTACCAATGGCACAAGCGTCCACGGGTGCCGAATACCGGGCGGCATCGGCTATCGATCTGGCACTCTGGGATATTTTCGGAAAGGTCTGCGACCAGCCCGTCCATCAGATGCTGGGTGGCCTGTGTCATGATCGCATTCCCGTTTACAACACCTGTGCGGGCTATGGTTATGTCCGCTCCAATAAGATCAAGCCTGTCGATACATGGAATTTCCGTGACAATTCGGAAGGCCCGTATGAGGACCTTAAGGGCTTCATGACGGACGCAGGTGCTTTGGCGGAAAACCTGCTGGAGCAGGGTATTTCGGCCATGAAAATCTGGCCCTTCGACCCCGCCGCCATCGAGAATGACGGTCGCTATATCACAAGTGAACAGCTGCGCACGGCCATCAAGCCATTCGAGCAGATTCGCAAGCGCGTCGGAGACCAGATGCGTATCATGGTCGAATTCCACAGCCTGTGGAACCTCCCGACCATCAAGAGAATTGCGCGAGAACTGGAGGCGTTCGATCCAACCTGGTACGAAGACCCGATCAGAATGAACTCCGTATCGGCACTCTCGGAGCTTGCAGCATCAACAAGCGTGCCAATTTGCGCATCCGAAACACTGGGCTCCCGCTTTCCCTACAAGGACATGCTGGAATCTGGCGCCATCGGAATCGTCATGACCGATCTCGTCTGGACGGGCGGACTGACCGAAGGTCGGAAGATCGCTTCCCTCGCCGACACGTATCACCGCCCCTACGCACCGCATGATTGCACCGGCCCCGTTGCCTATGCGGCAGCCGTTCACTCCTCGTTTTCACAAACAAATACAATGATCCAGGAGTCGGTGCGCGCCTTTTACACCGGCTGGTACAGCGAACTGGTGACCAATGTTCCGGTGATTGAGAACGGTTACGTTCTGCCGATGGAAGGACCAGGACTTGGCACCGAGCTGTTGCCACAGGTTTTCGAACGGCCGGACCTGACTGTTCGGCGCAGTGCCCTTTGAGGAGATGAATATGACAAAATCTGGGATTTTCGATCTGTCCGGGCGCACCGCTCTCGTAACGGGATCGTCGCGCGGACTTGGGCGCGCGATGGCAGAGGGTCTGGCCAATGCAGGGGCTCGCATTCTCATCAATGGAACTGATGCTTCGCGCGTTGCACAAACGGTGAAGGAGTTTTCGGATAACGGCCACTCCGCCGAAGCCGCGCCTTTCGACGTGACATCAGAAAGCTCGATACTGGAGGCTTTCAGCCGTTTCGATGCGGCGGGCATTGAGATAGACATCGTCATCAACAACGCCGGTATCCAATTCCGCAAGCCGATGGTCGAACTTGAGACCGCTGATTGGCAAAGGGTGATCGACACCAACCTGACCAGCGCCTTCATGATTGGCCGAGAAGCAGCCAAGCGGATGATTCCACGCGGCTACGGAAAAATCATCAACATCGGGTCCCTGACAAGTGAACTGGCCCGCGCCACGGTCGCACCCTACACGGTGGCCAAGGGCGGCGTGAAGATGCTGACCCGGGCCATGGCGGCGGAATGGGCGCAGCATGGCATTCAATCCAATGCCATCGGCCCCGGATACATGCTGACCGACATGAATCAGGCACTGATCGACAATCCGGAATTCGATGCCTGGGTAAAGGGACGCACACCATCCCGGCGGTGGGGGCGACCTGAGGAGTTGATTGGAACAGCCGTGTTCCTCGCCTCATCTGCGTCTGACTACGTCAATGGCCAGATCATCTATGTCGACGGCGGAATGTTGGCGGTTCTCTGAGCCCCATTGCCAAACTTATCGGGAGGATAAGACCATGCGAGGTGTCATCATCCACGCACCAAAAGACCTGCGCATTGAAGACGTCAAGGAGCAGCCGATCCTGGCAGACGAAGTGCAAGTGGCAGTCGTGACCGGGGGAATCTGCGGTTCAGACCTCCACTACTACCATCACGGCGGCTTCGGCACGGTCCGTGTGCGCGAGCCAATGGCCTTGGGCCACGAATTTGCCGGCGTGATCGTGGAAACGGGTGGTGACGTTTCTCACCTTGTTCCGGGAATGCGGGTTGCCGTCAATCCATCACGCCCCTGCAACACGTGCCGCTATTGCCTTTCGGGAATGCAAAACCAGTGCATCGACATGCGTTTCATGGGAAGTGCAATGCGCACGCCCCATATTCAGGGCGGATTTCGAGAGACCGTCGCCGTTAATGCGTCGCAGGCAGTGCCGATCTCAGATCGCCTGACCATGGGCGAAGCCGCGATGGCGGAACCCTTGGCTGTTTGTCTGCACGCCGCACGTCAGGCCGGTTCTCTGCTTGGAAAAAAGATCCTTATTACCGGTGCGGGGCCGATCGGAATGCTGGGCGTCCTCGTAGCAAGGCTCGCGGGGGCATCGCACATCGTCGTTACTGATGTTGCCGATGCACCCTTGAAACTTGCCGCCCATATCGGAGCGGATGAAGCGGTCAACGTCCTGCGCGATCCAGCAGGACTTGAGCCATACAAAGTGGAAAAGGGCGTATTCGACGTCGTGTTCGAAGCATCCGGCAATCAGTCCGCACTTGTGTCTGCCCTCGATGTCCTGCGGCCCGTCGGCACCATCGTTCAATTGGGCCTGGGTGGAGAGATGACACTCCCCATCAATCTGCTTGTTGCAAAGGAACTGCAGCTGAAGGGCACATTCCGCTTCCACGAGGAGTTCGCCCAAGCAGTTGACCTGATGGGACGCGGCCTGATCGACGTCAAACCGCTGATCAGCGCAACAGTGCCGTTCGAAAACGCTCGCGACGCCTTCGAGCTCGCAAGCGACCGTTCACAAAGCATGAAGGTTCAGCTTCAGTTTCAGGATACCCACGCATGACCGACATCGTCGCCCAACAACTCACAGCAGAGGCTTTTGCCCCTTTCGGATATGTTTCAGAAACGGGAGATATCAGCTCCCAGCTGTCTGTGACCCAAGCCTACGAAGGTGCGCAGGAAGCCACACTCCCTGTCTTGAACATCGTCCGCATGAAGGGTGTCGCAGAACGTGCACAAGTCTCGCAGCTGGAGATCCACCCCTACTCAAACCAGACATTTTTGCCGTTGGACTCAACGCCATCGATGATCGTGGTTTGCGAAAAAGCACCTGATGGAACGCCAGATGTTTCATCCATCAAGGCGTTCATTGCCCAGCCGAACCAGATCGTCACCCATCGCCAAGGCGCGCTGCACCATCTCCTCACGCCCATTGGCGCAAAGGGCCTGTTTGCCATGACCATGCGCCAGACAGGACGGGGCGATGACACGGTTCTTTACGATTTGGTGAAACCGGTTAGCGTGACAATCCCGGACTAAAGTGGCTTGATCGCCGCGACGAAGTTGCCGTCCACCGTTCGAGACAGTTAAACCAATGCTCAAGGCGAGATTTATGCTGCGGGATGCCACAGTCGGTCGGCGAAGAATCTTTGCCGACTGATCGCCATTATCGCGGCATGTTTCGTGGGTAAATCCACGCTTCTGATATGCGAAAAACCGGATTTCTGTAAGTTGCGCAGCTGCCGGTGATGCCCGCTGCTTGGTTCCTGCACGATCCGTTGCGTGCGCGGATCGTCGAGAAACATGAAATGCAGGAGCGAGGGAAGCCATGCGGTGAACCAGTCTCGCCCGCGGCAGTTTTCTTCGCCGACGATTACATGGCAGCCCCGATCGTAATCACCCGCATCACAGAAGGTACCGACAATGTCTTCCTTGGCCCAATAGACCTCGAAATAGGCAAATGCCCGGTTATCGAAGCGGCCGATCAGAGGCATGATGTGAGGATCGGCAAACATGCCTTCGAGGTACTGCCTATGACGATCTTCATCCCCTGCCTCGTGCCAGAATTCGTTGACGCGCGGATCATTCATCCAGCGATGCACAAGAGGCAGGTCATCAAGCGTAGCGACATCCAGGGAAATTACGCCATCTAGCCATGGAATTTGACGCGCATAGACGGTTCCAGATGGTTTTGGCGGGCGCAGCGGGTGTGCGATTTTTCCGTCGAAGACGCCATAGTGAGGAAAGACGGATGTTAGAGATGGCGACCATAATCGTGAGGTCTGCCAGAACATCTCACCCATCAGGACGTGCTGCATTTCCCTGGCCTGCGTGAACCAGATGCCATTAAGGTTCAACTCGCCCAGTAAAGGCGACCACGCCTGACCGCTGAGCGAAAGCGACTGCAAGGAAGGCAATGTTGCAAACAGATACTCGAATGCGGCACTCGTCAGACGCCAGGCACGATCTGGTACGTTTGATATGTCCAGAAGCTCGATTTGCGCGTGAATATCATCCGGCACGAGCCGAAAAACGGCATTCAAACCCTGGCCTGCGTCGGCAAGCAAGGTTGAACCTCGCTTGCGCAACACGACTGCATTTTCGCCTTCGTTACAGAAAGCGCGATACACGAGGGGATCGGACGCCCAGCCCGAAAGCGGGCGCCCGGCGGGATTGACGATACCGTGCCGTATGTCACCCTGATGGTTCATCAGAAAACTTTCGTCAGCGAAACGGCGAAGGTGCGGCCGCGTCCTCTGTAGTCGAAAATTTCGTTGCCAACTGCCTGTCCGACTGAAGCGCCGTACAGAGCTTTGGCGCGAGAGCCCCAGATGGTGGTGTAATCCGTATCGAAGAGGTTCTGAATGCCGAAATTAAGCGTCGTGCTGGCAGTCTCGAACTTGTATCCGCCTGTCAGATCAAACAGCGTATACCCGTCAATCTTGAAGTTATCGGCATCGGTCAGATCGAAGATATGTTGGCCGGACAGCCTGACGCTCAATGCATCATTGGTCCAGCCGACATAGCTGCCAAGCTTGGAAACGCTGGCATTCTGGATCGTGGCCGTTTTCCAGCCGCCATTGCTCTTAACGTCCGTCCTTATCCATTGGCCCAGAAGGCCGACGTCGAAACCATGGTCGAGTTTGGCTCCGATCTTTCCTTCCAGACCATAGACGCGCTTGTCTTCGTTCAGTACGTTCACAGCCAACGATGTACGATCCAACGTGATCGACTTATCGGACAGTGAATAAAATGCTGCTGTCTCTACCGTGTAAGTGCCGTCGTCGAAACGATATCCGGCTTCAACCGAATTCGTCTTGATGGCCTGCAGTGCGGACTCGGCGACATTGACGCTGTTGCCAAGCACGTATCTGCCACCAACGAGGGTGTAGCTTCCGATGCCGTAGTATTTTGCAGGATCCGGAAGTTCGAAGCCTTGGCTGAAGTTTGCGTAAACCTGCTGCGTGTTGTCGATCTCGTAGGTCGCACCCGCATTGAACAGGAAGTCGTCATAATTGACACTGCCTCCAGAAATCGTATCGGCGGATGTCCCACGACCCTGCAATATGGCAACTTGCTGCGAAGCACCGATAAAATCGCCAACATCGGTGTGAACGAACTGGTACCGCACGCCGCCGTTGAGGGTCAGCCGATCGGTAGCCTCATAGGACGCCTCTGCAAATCCTGCGACTGTCGATACCTTTATTTCCGGATAAAGGCCGGTTATGCCAAGCGTGCTGAAATTCATCCCGCCGCTGGTAGCCGCCGTTGTGAAATCAAAGACATTTTGATGCGAAGACAGTGCGTCGTGATCCGCATCGATACCATAGGTGATCTTCAGCCTGTCGGTGGGCTCCGCGACAAGGGCAGCCTTGCCGGAAAAATAATCGGTTTCCTGGTGGCTGCCCCCAAAATACAATCGACTGGGCAGCAGCGCGTTGGATGCCGGGAATGGGGCGAAGGAAATGCGCTCTTTACGGAAGGCACCTTGCAGCAAAAGTTGCTGCCCCAGGAAATCCTCGTCCGTGTAGGTCGCATTAAACATTGTGCGCTGCGTACGGGGATTAAAGTCCGAATTGTAACCGTCGCGCGTTTGAAAAAGGGCCGGATTGCCAGTCGAAAGGCCACTCAGACCAGCACCGTAATAAAGCCCGAAATCCGAATCCTGCTTGCTGTCGTAATATTGACCGGACAGCTCCAGACGTCTGGTATCATCGATCTGGAAACCGACCGAGCCCATGAAGTCCACCCGCTTGTTGAAAGCGGTCGACGTCTGGACGATGTCAGGCGTTACCATCGTGCCGCTGCCATCATAATAGGCGCCGCTACGATCACCTGAAATGGACAAACGCGCGTCCCAGTTTTCGGCGTTGTAGGTCACCGCGCCCTTGGCAAAGCGATCAAAATCCTCAGTGCCGGCAAATCCGGTTTCGGCGCCCGTGGTCACTTCACTGTGAAGGCCTTCCGGGGCGTCCTTGCCCTTCTTTGTGATGATATTGATGATCCCGCCCGTGGCATTGCCGCCATAGATTGATGTTGCGCCCGAAAGGACTTCGATGCGCGCGATATTGAAGGGATCAATCGAGTCGAACTGTCTGCTCAATCCACGTGCTGAGTTCATGGAAACGCCGTCGATCAGCACAAGGGCGGTACGTCCGCGAAGGTTCTGGCCATAGGATGTTCGGGCCCCGTCGCTTGCCGCATCGAAACTCGGAATGCTGTCGGCAAGGATCTGCTGCACGGATTTTCCGGCATTCGCCTGTGACGTAATCTCTTCGCTTTCAACAACATAGACAGTTTTGGCGGTCTCTGATATCTGTTGTGGCGACCGCCCACCTGTCACCACGACTGTCTCGAGGACCGTCGTCCCCTCGGTCGCATCCGAATTTTGAGATGCATCCTGCGCCTGCGCCGAAACGTTGACGCCCGTCGCAACGGCAACCGCCAACAGGCTTACGCTAAAATTCCACTTCCTGATCATTCCGTCCCCAACCCACTAAAAAATTTTCGCAGCCGTCCAACTACGGTAATACCCTACTATTTTCATCATGTTTTATGAGCTAAGAATGAGATGCGCTTGGATGTGCACGAACAGGTTTTGGACAATTGCGAACATCAACAGAAAAGACAGGTTCATTCCGATGGAAATAATTCGTCCTCTCAAACTCGGAACAATTTCGCTTCCCGATGCGGAAAGCAGGCTTGTCTGCCGCACGATCTTGCTGGACATGCTGGGTGAAGCGACCATTACGGTGGACGAAGGTGATCTGGGAGGCGTAACCGGCCTGTTCTGGAAACACGTCGATCTGTCGCTCGCCACACTCTACCTGCCAAAAACACCCCTGCGTCTCACGGCCAATGGCATCGGCACGCCGGGTATTGTCATTCTGCGCGCCACCGACGGACCGATGATCGTGCACCACCGCCAGCAGGTGTTTACCTTGGCATCGCGCGATGTCATCCTGCTTCCCGCCGATACATCGTCGGAAATTGTGCTCCCTGATGGCGGCAGGTTCGATTGCGCCCATCTACCGCATTCCGCCATCGCGCCGCTGCAAAAATCTCTCGATCGTCTGTTACTGCGAAAATTCCACGCCGAATGCCTGCCGCTGCAGCTATTGACCAACTATGCCGGGTATCTTCTGCGACAGGACCATCAGGACAAGGACCACGCCAGCATGATGGTGGCGCATTTCTATTCCTTGCTTCCTGTTCTGGCTCAGGAGGTGGCTGAAAACCCGTCTGTCCCGGACTTGCCGCAAAATCGTGTCGAGTCGATAAAGGCGCTGATTGAGGCAAATCTTGCCGATGGCTCTTTCTCGATTGCCGACGTTGCGAAGGTAGAAGGTATCACGCCTCGGGCCATCCAGAAAATATTCAGCCGTACTGGCACAACCTTCTCGCGCTACGTGCTGGAAAGACGCCTCGTTCTGGCAAAGACGATGATCCTCTCAGACACGGCATCACGCCCCATCAGCCAAATTGTCTACAGCGTCGGCTTCAACGATCTGTCCTACTTCAACCGCACATTCCGCAGCCGGTACGGCATACGTCCCACCGATCTGCGGCGCATGAGCGGGCAGACGGGGGACGCATGATCTGCGGCCGTTGGGGGCCTTTTAGCCCCCGTATCGGCAGTCAGGCCGCCGCTTTTTTCCGCTCGAAGTAAACCAGCGGATTGCTGACCATGCCTTGAAAGTCCGGCACCGGGCGCTCATCATCGTCAGCATAGCCATGCGTAAACAGCCGGACGCGGTTCAGGCACAGGCGGGGATACTCGTCATCGAACAGACCGAATATGTCGAAGCGATCTGCCATATCAGGGAACCGTGCCTGATAACGGCGCACACTCTCTCCGGCCAGACTCCAGAAAGTCTCCTCCGAAAGCCCCGCCCTCCGGTCCAGCAAGACGGACATGTAGCGGAAGACGCAAATGAAAAGGGTCGTCTGGATGAAGTGGATCAGGAAGTCCGGCGGCAGCCGTAGGAGCACGTCCTGTACCTTGGGAGGAAGTGTCGCTGTTTCTGGAAAGTCCTTGTCGCAAACGATGACATCATCGATGAAATCCCTCAGCGCCAGCCGTTCCGGCAGTCCGTTCTTCAGGATGAGCGTTGCATTCTGACCGTGGGCGGAAAATGCAAGGCCGTGGCGTGCAAGCAGGTGATAAACGGGCGGGATCACCACGTCGAAGAAGCACGACATCCAGTGATCAACGCTCGCGCCGGCCTTTCTGGCAAGCGCCTGAACGACGGGTTCGCCATCGCTGCCGGAATGCATGAAGGCAGCCAGCGGTAGTCCGGTTTCATCCGCTTCCAGATAGTTGGCAAGGCTATCTCGCCAGAGGCAACCCAGCATCTCGTTGAATTGATAGGGCGCACCGGCGATCCGGGAAAACTGAGGGTGGACATAGTGCATTCCGGCTCTTTCGCCGAGAAAGACAAGGCGGCAATCCTGGGAAAGAAACGTGTCATTCTTCAGCAGTTCATCCAGCCAGGTGGTAAACGGCGCAGCCGTCAACGCTCGCTTGCCAGGAATGCCGCGATAGACTGCGGTATTGAGGATCGTCATGCACAGCTTCAGAGTTGATTTTGCGGGGTTTGTCACATTCGACATCGTTCTGACTGACTGCTGCGGCAGATAGAGATCATCTCCCTCGCCCAGAAGAACGATGTGCCCGGACGCCAAATCTGCGGCAAAATGCGGCAGGATCATATGGTCCCACTGCCACGGATGGACTGGCATCATGTGGTGCGTCGCCAAGGACGCGCCTGAGGCCTGAAGCTTTGCGATGAACGCCTGGAAGGTGGCATCACCAAGAGCTTCCGTAACGAGATGCTCATTGGTCACACCATGTTCGGCCACAAAAGTGGCGCGCTCCATGCTGACACCGATCCACACGACCTTTGAAGCGTGGCGATTCTCTGGGGTGTAGGCCAGGTAATCGTCATAACCCAGACCAATACGACCCTTGCTGACCGTGACCCACGGATGCCCCGTGGTTTCACCTTCCATGCTGAGATCATCGAGTTCAGCCAGCTCGGCACCGGTCTTGGTGGCGCGAGCCGCAATATGGGCGTCCGCAACCAGGGTATTGCCGAGTTCGCGGATGAAATGCGCGACAGTCATGGGTTTGACCCCGAGTTCAGGCAACACTTCGGCACAGAAGGCGAGCGGATCGTGAATCGGTGTCTCTACCCCGCCCGATCGCTTGACGATGCTGGAGGGCTCGACAGAAAGATTGTCGAACACATAACGCTTGGCGCGAAAGCCGTAGGAGGCATCGGCAAAAATGATCCGGTAATGGCCCGGCTTTTCCTCGGTGACCGGGAAAACGCGCTCATAGGCAAATTCCTCGATAAGTTTGGCGAGCAACCGAAGCGAGGTTTCTTTCCACAATCCCGGAGCGAAGGCGGGCTGGAATGGTGGCTCAAATTGCGCGGGCATAGACATCTCCTGAAATCTTCGTGGCTCGGGACAGGTTCTGCGGTGTTCCGAAAGTCTGGAACGCCGACCTTGCATCGACGCGGTACTGCTCTCGTTGCAGCAGTTGATTGATGATGACCGCATTGCGGAACGGCCCGAGACCAAGATCCGGCGCGCCGACTCCGTGCTGGAAGGTTTCCGCGTTTTGGACGAAAATGGCACCTTTGCCGCCGTCCTTGCGCTGCGCCCTGAAATGGTCATCGACGATGAGGTCGCCGCGTTCGCAGGTCTCGAGAACTTCGCCCTTCAACTTCTCCAGCCACTGAGGCCAGGCATGGCGGTATCCCGTTGCCGCCACGATCGCATCAGCCTCGACCGTATTTCCTTCACCTGAGAGGTTGTGCCGGACGCGAACGTTCATTCCGCCGGAAAAGCCGCTAGCTTCCACATTCGTAACCTCGCAGTTCGATGCCAGCGCAAGCCCCGGCTCACGGCCGCCGATGGAGCGTTCATAGAGAAGGTCGAATATTTCGGAAATCGTGGAAAAGCTGATGCCCTTGTAAAGGAGGCCCTGATCGGCCACCACGTCTCGCCGCTTTGATCGCGGTAGCGTGTGGAAAGCGCGCATATAGTCGGGCGTGAAATATTCCAGCCCGAGCTTCGAATACTCCATGGGGAAGAAGCCCGCCGAACGGGTAATCCAGAGAATCGAAGCACCGGCGGCAATTCTTTCCGGTGTCAACTCGTTGAACAGCGCCAGCACGCATTCAGCAGCGCTCTGGCCGGAGCCGATAACGGTTACGCGGCGTGCCTTGACCAACTCTGCCTTCTTCTTCGCAAATTCGGCAGAGTGGAAGATGGGCGCGCTGCCCTGAATGGCCGCCCATGCGGGCAAATGAGGGGTCGTCCCAATCCCCAGCGCCAGATTACGGCTGAGATAGCTGCGGGATGCGCCGGTCTGGCTGCGTGTCTCCGTCAGGAAGGCGTCCGACTGTGCATTATACTGGACATCGACAACAGTTTCGCCGAAGCGGCAGCTTTCAAGCTGCTGCGATGCCCAGCGGCAATAATCGTCATATTCCTGCCGGGGAATCTGAAATTTCTCATAGAAATAGAACTTGTAGAGACGGTCATGGACGGCAAGATAATTGAGAAAACTCAGGGGGTGGGTGGGGTCGGCCATCGAGACGAGGTCCGCCAGGAATGGTACCTGAAGGGTTGTCCCCGGAAGGATCAGCCCTTCGTGCCATCGAAAGCCGGGCTTGCGTTCAAGGAATGTCGCCGAAACTTCCCGATGGGATGAGAGCAGTGAGGCAAGGCCGAGGTTGAACGGGCCGATGCCGATGCCGGTCAGGTCGAGTATGGTCATGATCAAAGTCCAAATTGTTCGGTGAAGCGCTGTCTGTGGCAAAACATCAGTTTTGCGCGCTTGTCCGGAAGGTCGATTTCACCCTGCTCTTCAAAGGCGCAAATCGGCGCGTAGCGAAGCAGGCGGCGGGCCCCAACACTCGGTTCGCCAACGATTTTTTCGGTGGCGAGGTCATCCAGAAACAGAAAACGGGTGAAGGCCCTGATAACGGCGGGCGCAATACCGCGGCCAAGAAAGGAAGGCTCACCCACCAGCATGTGCCAGCCTCGATCCTTCTCATCCGCATCATAATAGCGACCTAGAATGTCGTCCTTCGCCCAATAGGCTTCCCAGTAGCTCATGGGCGCGCCATCAATGAAGCCGATATAGGGGTCCTGATGGGGGTCAGCGAGATTGCTATCAATGTAGGCGGCGATCTCCTCCTTGGGCTTTGCCATCTTCCATTGCGGGACCACATGCGGCTGGTTCATCCAGCGCCAGAGAAGGTCCAGATCACGGTTCTTATCCAGCAGCCGGAAACTGACCGTGCGGCCAATCTCCGGATCATATCTGGAATAGGCAAATTCGGTACCTGCTGCGGTAAGATCAGCCATGGGCCTGCGCCTGCACATTCTGAAACAGAGGATTGTCTATTTCGAGATAGACGGACTGCGTTTCCAACGGGCCAACCAGTTCATCCATCTGCGCAAGCCGTGTTTTCAGGTTCGCCTTGCATTGCAGAATAGTGGCCAGCATCTTGCTCACCAAACGGGACTGGCTACCCTCCCTTCGGTCGAGATCAACAAGCGTGTCGCGCAGCATGTCGATCAGCCGCTGCTCATCGATCAGCCCCTCGCGGCCCAGCGCACCGATCATGCCCAAGGTGGAATTGATGAAGCCGTAATAAAGAATGCGCTCGTCGACCGCGTCTTCGCCGAAAACCGACTCGCTGCGTACACCAAACTCAGGCAGGGCCTCATGCAGCGCAGCATGAGCACGCTCATGATGGAAGAACCCCTGATTATCCCGGTAGAAGGCTGCGACTGGGTACCCGTTTTCGATTTCCAGCACCATGTTCTGCTGGTGCGCTTCTATCGCGATGCCGTGCCGCAGATACAGCGCAAAGACCGGTGTGACGAAGACCGAAAGGAAACGCGAAAACCAATCTTCCGAAACCATCTCGACAGAGCGATTTTCAGTCTTGGCAGAGGTGCGGATCAGGGCGCCTATGCGGCTGCCTCGTTCCGGCAGATGCTCGCATAAGGATGCCAAAAGCGTAACATTTCTGTCTGCATTTTCGTCGTGGAAAGGATTTTCCCGCATCGATACGGAAAGACCGTCGATAACATGCCCATCGACCGCTACACCCATGTAGGCCGGATCAGCGATCCAGTTCAGCCCCGGATAATCCGCAGCAAGATCTTTCCATAGTCTATTTGCCCTGAAACGATACATGTCGTCACCGCGCAAAAGCTCGCGTGCAAGATTTATGCGCACAGAATTGGTGATGCCGATGCCGAGTGAGAGTTTCAGCATGAATGGCGCGTCGGGTCGGTAAAGTGTGCGTACGGACGATGTTGGAAACCACGGGCGCCCCGCTTCGCCACAATCAACGATCTGTCCTGTAGCGACAAGAGCCGCGATCTGCGCATCTTTTAGCATCGCATCCGCCTGCCAGGGGTGGACCGGCAGAAAGGCGAAATCCGCATGCGGAAGCCGACCCCGCAATGCAGAAAGCGTATCGGCCTCCACGGCCTCCAGCCATTCTTCTGCGGAGGGCGATCCATCGGAATGGCCGGTGTGGTAGAGATCACGCGAAATGGCAAACCAGCGTAGCGGAAAGCTCGCTCCAAACTCGGGTGAGTAGCGTCTGCTCTCCCCCTCCGTCATGCCATCGCGACTTTTCGGGCAAGGATGAACGCCGTGTCCTGCAAGCAGGCCCTGTTCCGCCTCGATAAAGCTTAGTTCTGGGCCGACCAACTTTTTGAGGTCCGATTGCCGCTCTGAGAGCGAGGTTTCGATCAAATGGCGACTGGATTGCGCGCGCTGGTGAAGGTCAGCGCGACCTTCCTGCGAAGCATCGGGTTCAAGGCGGTCAATAATGACGCTCATCGCGGCTGAAGCGCTCAGGTTCTGGACACCGCTATCGTCCGTCAGCACCATTGGTTCGCCGAACAGGTGGTGCCCGGTGACCGAGCGATAGGAAACGGGGATTTTCAGGCTGCCGCCTTTTTCGGGGAAATTCAGGGTCAGCTTTTGTCCGCCACTGTCCGTCGTCCAAACGATGCGATTTGCATATTCCCGGGTGACGCAGTTCAGAAGGGATCGAATGGCGAGTGTTGCGGCTTTATGGGCGTACATCTTCGTTCTCCAGTTCGCGCGCCATTGTTGCAACCGCATCCAGAACGCGGTCGATGACGTCGGGGGTGGAATTCGGGTTGAGAAGCGTCAATTTGAAATGAACCCGTCCTTCGTGGACGGTTGTTGCAAGTGCTGCAGTTCCACTGCGAAAAAGCTCCGCACGGACAGCCAGCGTAATGTCATCGGAGCGCTTTGGCCCCTGTTTTGAGACGTAACGGAACAGGACCGTCGACAGCGACGGCTGCTGCGCCAGCTGAAGATAGTCTCGTGACTGCACAGAGGCGGCAGCGGCAACTGCATTTTCCAGCGTCTTGCAAATAAGAGCGTCCAGGCCATCGCGACCAATCGAGCGCAGCGTCATCAGCACCTTCAGCGCATCGCTTCGCCGGGTGGTCTGCAGCGAGGATTCCACGTAATTCGGAACATTCCCGAAGACCGAAACTTCGGGGTTGAGATAATCGGCCTTCATTGCCAATGGCGCAAACCTGACGCCATCACGCAGCAAAAGCGCGCCGCAACTGATGGGTTGGAACAGCATCTTGTGAAAATCGAGCGCGATGGAATCCGCTCTCTCAATGCCTAGCAAAAGATGACGATGCCGGGAGAAAAGCAGCCCGCCGCCATAGGCCGCATCCACATGCAGCCACAGCCCGCGTGACAAGGTCAGGTCGGCGATCTCGTTCAAAGGGTCAATTGCACCAAGGTCGGTTGTTCCAGCCGTCGCGACCACAGCCAAGGGAAACAATCCCTGCGCCTCGGCATGGTCGATTGCCTGTCTGAGCGCGGATGCCGACATCCGCCCCTCCTGATCCGTCGCAACGGTTACGACGGCCTCGGATGAAAATCCAAGAACAGCCGCACTTTTTCGAATGCTGAAATGCGCCTGCGCGGATGTAAAAATCACGCCCTTTCGTCTCGCGGCCTGACTGTGCTGCTCGCTCGCCAGATAGAGTGCAGTCATGTTTGACTGGCTTCCACCACTGGTAAAACTGCCGCTCGCCGTTTCCGGCAAGCCCGCGAAAGCGGTAAGCCATGCCAGAACACGCTCCTCCACAAGGGTGGCAAAGGGCGACTGGTCCCAGGAGTCAAGTGATTGGTTCGTGGCGGAAATCAACACTTCCGCCGCAAGCGCCGGCAATGCCACCGGGCAATGCAGATGCGCCATCGTATTGGCATTGCCGACATCAAGCGCATGCCTGACCGCAGGCACGCCTATGTCGACAAGCGCTTTTGAAACGCCGGTTCCCATTTCAGGAAACACGTCCATTGAAGACAGCATGTCGCGCAAAGCCTCGACATCTGCGCCCCCATGCACCTTTTCAATGCAGGAGTTCTCGATCACGATATCGACCGCAGCCTGCATGGCTTGCCTGTATGCCGCCTGTGCCTGGACACCGGGACCAAGGAGCACACTTACCGGCTTCCTCTCCGCAACCAGCGTCTGGTTGTTTTTCCACAACGGAATATTCATGCAGCGTTGCGTCCGAGGCGCGAAAATGTGTCGGAAAGAATGTTCGACACCTGGTCGATCTCCGCATCCGTGATGGTAAGGGGCGGCAGGAATCGCAGGACGCTGCCATGTCTTCCACCGGTTTCGAGAATAAGCCCGGCCCGGAACGCTTCTGCCTGCACGAAACGGGCCATTTCGCCACCGTGGGCTGGGTGTCCGGATTTGTCCGGCCTGCCACCGGGATCGATCATTTCGACACCAAGCATCAGCCCCTCGCCGCGCACGTCGCCGATATGGGATGTATGGGCCTGAATGCGTTCAAGATTTGCCCGGAGCCTGCGTCCGGCTATTGCGGCCCGTTCTACCAGACCGTCTCGCTTGATGATTTCAAGCGTCTTGGACCCCGCTGCCATGGCAAGCTGGTTGCCCCGGAACGTTCCGGCATGGGCACCCGGCTTCCAGAGATCAAGATTTTCCCGGTAGATCATCACGGCCATTGGCAACCCACCGCCAATCGCTTTCGAAAGCACGATGATGTCAGGAACGATGCCCGCCTTCTGGAATGCATAGAACGTTCCCGTGCGGCCGACACCACTTTGCACTTCGTCAAGGATCAGGGGAATATTGAGCTCGCGCGTGACCTCGCGCACCCTGCGCAACCATTCGACTGGTGCAGGTATGACGCCACCCTCGCCTTGAACCGCCTCCAGAATAACGGCGGCAGGAAGGTTCATCCCGCCTTCCGGGTCGCGCAGGGCGGTTTCGAAATAGTCAGCTGCAAGCGTCGCCGTCTCTTCCCCGCCCCTGCCGAATGGGCAACGATAAGCATAGGGGTATGGGAAGAAATGGGTGCCCGGCACCAGCTGCCCGACTGCCGCCTTGGGCGCAAGTGAACCCATGAGAGATAACGAGCCCTGCGACATGCCGTGATAGGCGCCCCGGAAGGCGATGACATCGGTTCGCCCGGTCGCCGTTTTGGCGAGCTTAATTGCCGCTTCGACAGCATCGGTGCCGCTCGGTGAGCAGAATTGAATTTTCGCTTCCTCCCGCAGGCCGGCGGGAAGCGTATCGTAGATGTCGGAGGTGAACTGGTCTTTCACGGGCGTTGCAAGGTCGAGTGTATGCAACGGAAGCCCCGAGGCAAGGACGTCCTGCAGTGATGCGATAATTTCGGGATGGTTGTGCCCGAGCGCCAGTGTTCCGGCTCCGGCCAGGCAGTCCAGATAGGTCCGTCCCTCGACATCCGTCACCACGCAACCCGATGCCGATTTGAGCGCGAGGGGAAAGCGCCTCGGATAGCTGCGGGCATTGGATTCCCGGCGGGTCTGCCGCTTGAGATAGAATTCGTTATCGTGGCGTTGGAACGTGTCCATGAGATCAACTCCAGTGGAATTTTTCGTGGAATTCGCGTTCGCTTCAGACACCTGCCGTAACAGGTGCCTTCGAACAGTGCCCGATCCGTCGCAGAAACCAGACAGACAGGGCCATGCCAGCCAGCGAGATGACCGTTGCCGTGGAAAACAGTGCCGGGTAGCCCAACTTGTCGGCGAGGAGCCCGGCTATAGATGCGCCCGCCATGTAGATGATCAGTTCGGCACAGGCGAGAATGGTGAAATCGGTCCCCGGCTGGTCATTCGATGAGGATTGCATGAAGAAGGAATAGATCGCCACCAGTTCCATATAGCGGATCAGCGTCTGGAAGGCCGATGCCGACAGCGCCACCCATATTCCCGGCATAATGCCCAGCGCATTGAGCGCGAAGGCAAGGAAGCACAGGCTTCTGAGACCACCGAGCAGGACAAGCGTTGCGGTCAGTCCGGCCTTCCGGATCAGGAGCGCGGCAATCGCTACACCCACAAGACCAGCTGTGGCTGCCGCCCCTCCGGACAGATAGCCGATCCAGTCCGTTGGCACCTTGCTGTCCACCAGATATGTTCCCTCCATGCCCCTGACCAAGCCTTCGCTTGCGCGGTAGGTCAACGCAAAGCCGAGGATCAACCAGGCATTTGGGCGTCGAAAGAAGGCAAGAAGGCTTGCTGGCTTAATGCGATCATGGGCGGTTGCCTGCGGTTCTGGCGGCATCGCCAAGGCTGCCAGCAGCGGCAGCAAGGACAGAGATGCGACGAGCAGGATCATCGTTTGCCAGCCCGCCACATGAAATATGACAAGCGCCGCAGTACCACCGATGATGACACCCAGTGCCACCGCACCCGCCTGCACGGCATTGCCCATGGAGCGGCTCCTATCGGTCAATTGACGTACGGCATAGCCATCCGTTGCAATGTCCTGAACCGACGAGACCACGGTGATCGAAATGCAGATCGCAAACAGGACGGCGACATTGCTAGGCTCGACCAGCGCCATGGAGGCGATACCAGCGCTAACAAGCAACTGGGTCGGCACAATCCAGCCGCGACGATGTCCAAGTCCTGGCCATGGCGACCAACGATCCACCAACGGCGCCACGAGAAACTTTAGAATCAACGGCAGCATCAACAGCGAAAACAAACCGATTGCCGTTCTCGATGCACCGCTTTCACGCATTATAGGCGGTAAGGCGACAAGCAGCAGATAGGTCGGAATACCCTGCGCAAGATAAAGTCCGCCCAGCACGCCCATAAGCCGCCGCTCCCATGGCGACGTCAAGATAGAGCCGCTGGCGATGTTATCGATATGGGCCATGAAGCAACCGAATGTTGGGCCGCGGACGCATCTGGCGTTGTCAAGGCCCTAGCCTTTCCACGCCGACGCATCCCGGTAGTTCAAACAGGAGTGTTAAAGTCATGTTTATTTCAGGAAATTTTCAGATGCTTGGATGTGAGCGAACTTGGCTAAGACTACAGCGAACTTGCAACATTAGGATGATTCCAGAATATTTAAATCAACCTTTGATAATCTCTCCAAACTCAAACAAATGGTATAAATGGCATAACCTTATAATCTTTTGATTTGCACCTTGTCCGGTGCTGTGCGACTGTCGCCGTTGAGACGAAAGATGGCAGGGCAAGGCGAATGGACGACGTGACACGAAACGACAAAACCGTTGCTGTAGTCGGTGGTGGGCTGATTGGCGTGAGCTGGTCGGCTCTCTTTCTTGCCCATGGATATGACGTAGCGCTGTTTGAACCTTCGGTCGCGGGACGTGCGCAAATTGCAGATCGCATCAGTTTGGCCATGGGCCAAGTTGCGGAGATTGCGACCAGCCTGCCACTTCCTGGCAAGCTGACCGTGACCGAAACGTTGGCAGAGACGGTCGCTGGCGCAATCTGGGTTCAGGAGAATGCTCCTGAGAACGTTCCCCTTAAGCGCGAGCTCTATTCCGCCATTGAAAAGGACGCACCGCCCGGCGTAACGATTGCTTCAAGCACCTCATCGCTTGTCTGGTCAGAACTGAGCGCAGACATGGATGATCCGTCACGATTGATCACCGCGCACCCGTTCAATCCGCCGCATCTGATGCCGCTCGTAGAGCTTTTCGGCAGCGATAAAAACCGCGTCGAACGCGCGGCGGCTTTTTATCGAACGGTTGAACGCTACCCGGTGAAACTGAAGCGCGAAGCCATCGGCCACATTGCCAACCGCCTCTCCTCTGCCCTTTGGCGGGAAGCCGTCAACATGGTGGCCGAGGATATTGCTGATGTGGACGATATCGATGCGGCGCTTGTGTACGGCCCCGGCCTGCGATGGTCAGTTGTGGGCGCTCACATGGCTTACCATCTTGGTGGCGGAGAGGGAGGAATTGCCCATTACCTTTCTCATCTGGGTCCGAGCCAGGAGAAGCGGTGGAAAGACTTGGGCACGCCGACCCTTGATGAAGCCACACGAGGCAAACTTGTCGAAGGCATTGAACAGGAAGCCAGAGGCAGGGACGTTGCGCAGCTTGAAGCCATACGGGACGACGCTTTGATTGCTGCGCAACGCGTATTGCACGGAAGGCGTGTTTGAACTAACCGAAGTTTCTCACCCTATATCGTTGCCGAATGCTCACTTCTGTGGACTTGCCTGATGCCTGACCGACATTCTCCCACACCACTCTATCATCGGGTTTACGCAGTGATGCGTGAACGAATCGTCAAGGGTTACTATCCCGCTGACGTTCCGGTGCCGAGTGAGGCGGAACTCTCCGAGAGCTTTTCAGTCAGCCGCATTACCATCCGCAAAGCCATGGAAATGTTGACGGCGGAAGGACTCGTAACACGCACGCGTGGACGGGGAACTTATGTCACGGACCGCACGAAGGACAACAAGCTTAACCGCGTCGTCGTTTCCAACATCAACAGCCTGTTCAGCTATCTGAACGCCGTTGGAAAAAGCACACGGTTGAAGGTTGTAAGCCTCGACATGGGAGAGGCGCCTCCCCGCATTTGTGAGCAAATGGGCGTTGCTCCAACGACCGAGCTGGTCCGTGCTGTGCGCGTGCGCTCGCTCGACCGCCGCCCGTACTCCCTCTCAACAGCCTACCTGCTGCCGGAAATTGGGAAAACGCTGGAGCGTAACGATCTCGCCACGACGAATATGATCGATCTCGTTCAAAAGACCGGGACCGTTGTCGAACAGGTCGAGCAGACTTTGACCGCGACCCTCGCAGACGACTATGCCGCAAAACATCTGGAAATACCCATCGGTGCGCCACTGATGCTGGTGAACCGGCTGTTCTTCAACGCGGAACTCAAACCCTTCTATGCAGCCGAGATATTCTATCGCGCGGATCGCTACGAATACCGCGTCTCCCTCAAGCGGGAAGACGGCAAGGATTTCTCACTCGGCAATTGACGCGTCCAATCGCAATGGATGCCTGAGCAAGCCGCCCAACTGCGTCACCAGATCGTTGCGAACATTTCCTTCGACACTGTCAACAAGGGCAAACAGCTGGGCGCGCTGGCTTTTGTCCCAGACAGAATCAACGAGACGCTGAGCCTTCAGATCAACGTCCGAACGTGAGAGCGACTGGTTTCCATCCCCCTTCGGCACAAGAACCTCGGCACTTTCGGTCTTTCCATCAATGAGGATGAGGCGCACACGCGCCGGGCGATTGGCGGGATAGAGTGCGTCAAACTGCTCATCGACCTGAAGTTTGATTTTTCCGACAAGTGCCAAAACGTCAGGATGCTCCAGTCTCTCTTGTCCGAAACCATCATGCTTTAGCGGGCCAAAACAAATGGCCAATGCCGCAGCGTGGCGAAAGCTGAATCTTGCTGCGAGATCACTTGAAGGGTTGGAAGAGTCGTATTGGAGTGCGGTTGCATAGGTTTCGACGCGTATCTCAGCCACCTCGCTCGGATCGAAAATACCCAACCGCACCCTCAAAAGCTCGATACAATCCAGCATGGGACCAAGATGCGCGCAGACCGGGTGCCATTTGAGATAGGCATTGGTAATTTCGTAGTGAGACCAACTGCCGTCTTCGCCAATTCCTTCGAGCATCACCGCAGGGACGAATGCCTCGCCCGCGCGTGGACCGAAGAAGCGTTCAAGCGTTGCATTGGACGGCAACAATCCCGCCTTTGCGGCCTTGGCAGCCACAATGCCGTTCTGCACGCCGAGACCTACGAACAGGTGATGTGCACTGGCGCCTTCCATACAGGTATCTCGAAACGGAAAGAGAGCGACCGCAGCGGCATTGCCAATGGCATTCTCGATAAGCGACGCGCGAGAAGAGCTATCACGTCCCTCCCCCAGTAGATAGGCAGCGGACACGGCCGCACCGATGCAGCCGAATGTCCCGGTGTCGTGCAGCAGGGGCTGCATACCACCCAAAGCCGAGCCTATCCGCGCTGAAACTTCGTAGCCGGCGATAATCGCATTGAGGAAAGATGATGCCGAGGCGCCGGTCTCCTCGCTTATAGCCAGAGCAGATGGCAGGACATGGCTCATGGGATGACCGCGAGCACGGCGATGTCCGTCCTGCAACTGCAACACGGTCAGCGCCATACCATTGACGAGCGCCGCCGTTCCGGCAGGCCCGGACGATGAAAATCCAACAGCAGATGATTTGCCGCTACCGCCAGTCTGAAACAGTGCGGCCCGGGCTGCGGAGATGGAAGGATGCGCCGCTCCAGCCACCATTACGGCTAATGTGTCTAGTATGAAGTTGCGATAGGCAGCCCGCACCGAGCTGTCGGTAGTACCGAAATTGCTCGATGCGGCGGCTTGCGCAAGCGCTGTGGCGGCACTCTGCACCATGTCAGCCTTTCGCAGCGCGCTCGGCTTGCGCGCCCGCTTTCATCATCTCGCTCAACATATCGAGCCTGGGTTCGACCGGTGGCGGATAGACTTGCCTGCCATGGCTTAGGCCCAAGGCGAGGAAGGTTTCTACCAGCTTGTAGGTCAAAGGACCGGGATTAACGACCGGCACGGGCAGGTTGGCTGCAAGGTATTCTCCCGCCTGATGCATCGTCGTTGAACCAAGGCAGATGACTTCCGCTCCATCCTCTTCGATGCACCGCATCGCGACATCACGCATCCGGGGGAAAACGCTGTCTTCCTTCCCGCCGAGCAGGTTGGAGAAGTCCGGCGGCTGATCGAAACTACGCACCGAGGCGCATTGCCGGTCGAAGCCATATTCACGGATTGCCTTTCGGTATCGCGGCAGTGCTGGCGCCCACTGGGCAAGCACTGAAAATTTCCCGCCAAGCGTCAAGGCATAGAGCATCGATGCCTTGCCTGCGCCGATGACCGGAATTGAAAGCACCGAGCGGAGCATGACCATTCCGCTGTCGGACATCGTGTCGATGCAAACCGCATCGAAACCTTCGTCTTGAGCCCGGCATCCGGCCTCAAATATAGCAAGGTCCATCAGTCCCCAATCATGCGGAGACATGAAGGAGGTCGGCCCGCAGGTGACGGGCCTGTAGGTCAGCTGCCAATCCGCGGGCAATGGCACATAGCCTGACTGAGCCTCGCGGTTGCGAATACCTTCAGCGTCCAGAGCGAATGGAACGATGACGAGAATGCGGGTCATTGCTTGCCCTCCAGATAGGCTGCGCCTGCCGCGCCGATGGCGCGGATCATGTCATGCTTGGGCGAAAGCGGTGTCGGCCAAGTCGCCTTGCTGTGGGTGAGGTTCAGGTCGAGCGCAATCGATGCCAGCTTGTAAGTCAGCGGACCGGGATTGATGACGGGAACGCCGATCCTCTCAGAGAGCCAGGAATGCGCCTCATGCATGGTCGTGGAGCCGAGGATCAGCACCTGCGCGCCATCCTCTTCCACACATTTCTCTGCAGCCTGCAGCAGAAGCGGAAAAACCTCATCTTCCTTGCCTGCAAGCAGACTTTTGTTATCAGGCGTCACGCCAATCGAGCGCATGGAGGCGCATTTGTGCTCCATGCCCAGTTCGCCGAGTGTCTTGGTGTAGAGCATTTTCCAGCGATCCCACATCATCAGGATCGAGAACTTCTCGCCCAGCATCTGCGCCAGAAGCATGGAGTGGCGACCCGGCGCAATAACAGGTATCGTCAGGACGGAGCGCAGCATCGACATGCCGCTATCGGACATCGTATCGATGCAAACGGCGTCAAACCCCTCTTTCTCCGCATCGAGCCCCGCATCGAGGATCGAGAAATCGGCGAGCGCCATATCGTGCTGGCTCGAATAATTCTTCGGCCCGACCCGCACGGATCGATAATGGAATTCGATGCCAGGGCCGAGGTTGACGGCCTTCATTTGCGCCTGTCTGCGGGCCAGATCCTCCTGCCCCATGGGAAACGGTACGATGACCATAACTTTTTTCATCACGTCCTCCTCGTAAATTGTTTATGCCGCCTCAGCCCTGAGTTTCAGCCGCGATGCGGGCAGCCGTAGCGCCTGCCAGACGACCGAAGCTCGTTGCAGTCAAAAGACCGTTGCCCGACAAATATCCGTAATTGGCATCCCCGGACACGCCTCGGGCTGCGCCGCCGCCTGCAAGAAGATTGGGCAGAGCGGTGCCATCTTCGCGCAGCACCCGGGCTTCCGCATCGATGACCAGCCCGCCCTGTGTATGAAACAGCGCGCCATTGACCTTCACCGCATAATAGGGAGCAGCAAGCACCTGATCCTGCGTGAAAACCCGGCCAAACCTGTCCGGCACGCCAGCGCGCACGGAGGCTTCGATAGCCTGGAATTCATCACGAATGGCGTCAAGTGAGAGACCCGTTACGGCACTGAGCTCTTCCAGGCTGCCTGCCGCCTTGACTGCTCCGAGCTTGCGGATTTCACGGTAATCGTAAAAGCCCATCCCGGCCTCGTCACCCTTGGCATCATAGATATCCCAGGCGGTGTGACCGGGCTGCGCAGCCACTTCGGCAGCGTGTTCTGAATAGCCTCGCATCTCGTTTGAGAAACGGCGACCTTCCTCATTAAGGAGAATGCCGCCTTTTGTGATGACCGCCCACGTCAATGGCAGCGCGTGCGGATGGGCAACGGACCCATGGCCCTGATAGGATCCCATATCGGCAACTGCCGCACCGATCTCGAGCCCCCATTTTACCGCGTCGCCGGTATTGGAAAGATGGCCGCAACATTCGGCCTCGGCGATTTCGGGAATGTATTTCTGCACCAGCGCGACATCGCCAGCAAATCCGCAGGAAGCAAGAACCAGAGCCTTGCAGCCGAGCATTTCAAGCGCACCATCGGGTCTGCGGAAGCGCACACCCTTCACGCGGCCACTTTGGTCCACATAGAGGTCCTCAACCGATGCTTCGGTGACAAGGTCAATCCCCGCCTCGGAAACGGCTGCCAGAAGCGACTGTTCGAGATCGGCACCTGTTCTGCTTTTCGGACCATGCATACGAAGCCGCGAGTGGCCGGGATAAATGAAGCCCGTTACCAGTTCGAATTCGACGTGATGCTTATCCATAAGCCAGTCGATCATTGGACCAGCTGTCTGCGCGGCAACCAGCGCCATATCAAAGGGCGTGTGATCGTGCGTCTTGGCGACGAGGTCACTAGCAAATATTTCCGGGCTATCTTCGATGCCAGCTTCCTTTTGCAGACGCGTGCACGGCGCTGGAATAAGCCCTGCGGACAGGGAGGTGGATCCGGTCGGAGTTTCGTCACGTTCGAGGATCATCACCTCCTGCCCGGCATCATGCGCTGCAAGCGCCGCAACCAGACCACAGGCCCCTGCCCCCACAACCACGACCGGCATTTCGAAATCGAATGTCACGCCCTCGGCATTCAGCACTGCCATCGTTCAATCTCCCTTGATGACGGGAGGGCGAGACTGCCTGCCCTCCGTCAAATGCTTGCTGCTCAATACGTCGTACGATTTGCTTCGGGCGTGCCGTAACGTGCTTCCAGTTCCTGAATCTCCGGCATCCGCGCCATGTCGAAGAATTCCTTGAAATTCATGACGTTGGCAGCAACCGATGCGATAGTTTCCTCGGTTTTCAGAACCTGAAGCGTTTGGCGTGCCGCTTCGCAGGCCGAAAGCAGGAGCCAGTTGGGATAGATGATGAGTTTGAAGCCCAGCGCCTCAATTTCCGAGCGTGTCAGAAACGGTGTCTTGCCTGATGTGGCCATGTTGTAGAGAAGCGGAATACCCTCAAAGCGCGGCGCGATATACGGCAAATCATCCGGTCCGGGACTTTCGATGAAGATCACGTCCGCGCCAGCCTCGCGGTACATTTCCGCACGGTCGAATGCGGCGTTGCGTCCATGCAGCGCCAGAGCATCCGTGCGGGCGATAACGACGAAGTTCTCATCGATACGCGCGTCAACGGCCGCCTTGACCTTCGCGACCATGTCCTCTGCCGGAATGAGTTGCTTGCCCGCGAGGTGGCCGCAACGCTTCGGCAGGACCTGATCTTCAAGATGGACCGCAGCCACTCCGCCGCGCTCGTAAAGCTGGATGGCACGGCGCACATTAAGCGGACCTCCAAAACCATTATCCGCATCGGCAATCAGCGGAATGTCAGAGGCATCGGCGATGCGCGTGGCGTTGTCGACCATTTCCGTCATGGTCAACAGGCCAACATCCGGATAGCCCAGCCGGGTTGCCGAAGTGCCAGCACCGGTCATGTACATTGCGTCAAAACCGGCTTCGGTGACGAGGCGAGCATACATGGCATCGACGACGCCTGGAGCCATGAGGGCTCGTTCGCCTGCAAGCAGCTGCCGCAGACGTTGGGTACGTGTAAGGGACATTGTATTCTCCGTTTCTCCGTAAATTATATGCGCCCCGGCAAAATCCGTCCGGGGCGACTTGTCACATTCCGAGGTAGGCCTGGCGCAACTGAGGATCGGCAAGCAGCGTGGCTGCGTCTCCCTGCATCACAAAGCGGCCCTGCTCGATGACATAGGCGCGCTTGGCGACGCTCAGCGACTGCATGACGTTTTGCTCGACCAGCAGCACGGCGACACCATCGGTGTTGATCTTGGTAATCAGGCCGAACATTTCCTCGACCATGATGGGTGAAAGGCCGAGCGACGGCTCATCCAGAATGAGAAGTTCGGGCTCAGACATCATACCGCGCCCGATTGCCAGCATCTGCTGTTCACCGCCGGATAGCGTCCCGGCCAGCTGGTTTAGACGCTCCCGTAGACGCGGGAAAATCTCGCAGATCCGCTCAAAATTCTGTTTCGTGTTGTTTCGTGCGCGGCGAAAGGCGCCCAGCTTGAGATTTTCGCCGACCGACAGGTTCGGAAACACTTTCCGACCTTCCGGAACATGGGCGATGCCCAATGCCACGATGTCCTTCGGCTTCTTGCCCGTAATCGTTTCACCCTTAAAGGTGATCGATCCTGCACTTGCCTTGATGAAGCCGGATATGACGTTGTTCAGGGTGGTCTTGCCAACACCGTTGGAGCCGAGCAGAGCAACGATCTCTCCTGCCTCGACACGCATATCTATTCCCTGCAAGACACTCATCGAGCCGTAGCCTGCGCGGATACCTGAGATATCAAGCATGATTTTCCTCCTGCAGGCGGGCGGCGGCGCCGTGGCCGAGATAGGCTTCCACCACGGACGGGTCCTTGACGAGTTCGCGAGGTGTTCCATGGGCGATCATCTTGCCCTGGTTCAGCACATAGGCCGTTTCGGCAAGTTGCATCACCGCCTGCATGACGTGTTCGATCATCAGGAACGTATGCCCCTCGTCGCGGATCTTCCTGATAATACCAACGATTTCGGTGATTTCGGACGGGATCAACCCTGCCATCACTTCATCAAGCAGCAGAAGCTTCGCGCCGGTCGCAAGTGCACGCGCAAGTTCTAGGCGCTTTCGTCCCGCGATGGTCAGGGAGGAAGCAGGACGGTCGAGCATGGCGCCCATACCCAGCCGCTTGCCGACCTCACGCGCTACAGACATCGCCTCCCGGCGATCATGGTGATGGAGATAGGCACCGACCGCGATGTTTTCCTGAACCGTCAGGCCCGCGAAGGGCTGGACGATCTGGAAAGTGCGGATCATGCCAAGGGCGCAAATGCTATGCGGCGCAAGACCAGTGATATCCTTGCCCTGAAATCGCACCGTGCCTTCGTCGGCTTTGGTAAAGCCGGCAATCATCGTGAAACATGTTGTCTTACCGGCACCGTTCGGCCCTAACAGCCCGACGATGGAGCCCTCGGGAACATCGAGCGATGCGTCAGTCACCGCCTTCAATCCGCCGAAGCGTTTGGAAAGATTGCGAACCTCAAGCATTGTCGTCCTCCTTCTTCTTGAAGGTACCGAGCTTGCCAGCGAGGCCGACAAGGCCATTTGGCAGGAAGCGCAGCGCGCAGATCAGCACGATCGCATAAAGCACGAAGTTCAATCCCGGTGCATTGGGCAAGAGATGCTTGGCACCTTCGCCGAGAAGATGCAGACCGAGCGTTCCCAGGAGCGGCCCCCAGATCGTTCCGGCACCGCCGATGATCGGCCCGATCAGCGCTTCGATCGAAACGGCGCTGCCATAGACCACGTTGCTATCGATGAAGAGCCAGAGCTGGAGATAGAGCACACCGGCCAGACCGCCGAAGGCACCTGATATCGCCATCGCCTGCACCTTGATCTTGTAGGTGTCGATGCCAAGCGCGCGGGCTGCATCTTCGTTTTCTCTCACCGCGATGAGATAGGCTCCGAAGCGGGAGTACTTGATGAATGCGGTCAGCCCCATAACGACAGCAACGACAACCAGCAGAGCCGTATAGGCGATGGTCCGATCATTGAACTGGAGATTTGCCACGCCGGGTGCAAGCGTCAGCTGAAGGCCGCTGCCGCCACCGGTAAAGTCAAATGATGAGGCACAGATACGCAGCACTTCGGCAAAGGCCAGCGTCACCAGCGCGAAGTAGGATCCGCGCAAACCATAGCGAAAGGCGAGCGCGCCAATGAACACTCCCATGAGCGCACCGGCAAGAATGCCAGCGCCGAAGCCCACCCAGGCATTGACACCATATTTGACTTGCAGGATAGCCGAAGCATAGGCGCCGGTGCCGTAAAGCGCGGCATGGCCAAAGGATGACAGTCCCCCGAAACCGCCGGTGATGTTCCACGAGAGCGCGACGACCGCGACGATCAACGCGTTGATGGTAAAGCCCATCCACACGGGCGAGGATGCGAAATAGACCCCGAAGAGATAGGCAAGGGCTGCCGCAATGAGGGCGATCTGCCCGATTGATTGAGGTCTCATGTTCTTGCCCTCCCAAGAAGCCCTGACGGTTTGAAGAGCAGGATGAGGATGAAAGCGAGGAAGATGCCGATCTGGCCAAGGCTTTCGCCAAGGAAAAGACCGCAGAGCGACTCGATGACACCGAGAAGAAGACCGGCCACCAGTGCGCCCAGCAAGCTTCCCATGCCCCCTAGAACGACTGTGGTGAAGGCAACGAGGACGAAGGTGTAGCCAACCTGAGGCGTGATGTAGAATGTCGGCAGCAGAAGACACGCAGCCAGAGCGACACAGGCGGTGCCGATACCAAAACAGACGGCATAGGTATGGTTGACGTCAATGCCGACCAGTTCCGCGCCACGCTTTTCGATAGCGACAGCCCGGATGGCCGAGCCTGTGCGGGTATAGGCCATGAAACACCATAACAGCGGTGCGACGGCGAGGGCGGCGCCAAACGCTATCACGCGACCAAGCGGCAGATAAGCGCCCAGAATTTCGACCGTGTCATATGCGTAGGCGATGTCGGCGGTGCGGGTATTCGACGTCCAGAAGTAAAGCGCGAGATTGTCGATGATCATCGATGCCGCGAGCGTTATGAGCAGCACGTTCTGCTCCGAACCGCTGCTCATCGGCGCTATCAGGCCACGTTGCAGCACATAACCGAGCGCAAAGAAGGCTGGCAGCACGATTGGAATGGCAAGATAAGGATCGACGCCGAAATAGGTGTACAGGAAATACACGGAATAGAGCGCCAGCATCAACAGGCTGCCATGGGCAAAATTAATGATGTGGAGCACGCCGTAGATGAGCGTCAGCCCCAGCGCCACTAGCGCATAGACTGCTCCCATCATAAGGCCGCTCAACACGGCGGGAAATATCAGACTTGACATCAGGGCTCGCCTCTCTGTCGTTTGAAGAGCGCCCCCAGGGACGAAGCCGTCCTTGGGGGCGAGACCGTGTCAGTTCTTGGCAGGAATGGGGAATACCGCTTCGGTCGTCGCATATTCCTTCGGGAAGACCAGTTCGATCTTGTCGCCACGGATCTGCGTGTTGACCGGCCGCGAGTTGACGTTGTCGCCGTTGACGAACTTGGTCGGGCCATAGGGCATGATCGACTTGTCGAAGGTCGATGCCGCCAGCGCTTCCATGACTTTCTGGCGATCAGCCGAGGCGCTGCGCTCCAGAGCATCGGCAATGACCTGGATTGTCGCGTAGGACACCATGACATCATAGGTCAGATCGAGCTTTGCAGCGGCAACGCTTGCCGCAAGCGCCTTAGACTCGTCCTTCGATGGGTCGTACCAGTGATTGCAGTCCATTACATATTGAGCGACTTCCTTGTTTTCGCGCACGAACTTGATGTTCGACGCAGCCCCACCAAGGATCGAATAGATCGCCTTCAACTCAACACGCTGCTGGTTCAGCGCCCTTGCCATCAAGGTGTATTCATTGATGTAATTGGACGGAATAAGGATGTCCGCCTTGGATGCCTTGACGCGCAGCGCAATATTGGAGAAATCGCGCTGGGGTGTCGGATGCGAGATGGTTTCAACGACTTCAATGCCCTGCTTGGGAAGCTGCTCAGCAAGGATCTTCGCCATATTGGAGCCAAAAGGGCCATCTTCGTGAACAATCGCAGCCGTCTTGACGGTGTTGCCCGCGCTGGAATTAAGCAGCTGGAGGTTTTCCAGAGCGACGCTGGTGCACTTGTTGACGCCCGGCGTGAAGCGGAAAACATTCGGCAGGCCGCGCTGGACGACCGTTTCTGCGGTACCGATGGAGAAGACCTGCGCGAGATTGTACTTCGCAGCCGCCTGAGAGGATGCAAGACCAAGCGCCGATGCCGTTGCACCGGTAAAGGCACAGGCTTCGGCCTGCACAAGGGTGTCGACAGCAGAAGCAGCGGCTTCCGGACGGCTTTGCGCATCCACCACCACGAGCTCGATCTTTGCGCCGCCCATGCTCTTGATGCCGCCTGCAGCATTGATGGCATCAGCCGCAAATTTGGCGCCCGCCGCGCTCTGCGTACCATTATAGGCAAGATTGCCGGTCAGCGGTTCGATGACGCCCACCTTTACGGTAGCCGCCTGCGCGCGCAGGATGGATGGCGCTGCCAGACCGACCGCAAGTGCGCCGGAGACTTTTAAAAGATTACGTCGTTCAATTTTGAATGTCATTTTTGTGCTCCCAGTTTTTTTGTGAGACGGCGAAAGAAACTCGCTGGTCCGCCCGTCAACGGCCCAGCCAGGAATGCGACGCCATTCGATCGGTTTCGAATGCCGAAATCTGCTCCATAAACGTCAGGGTCATCTCGATCTCATCGAGACCGCGCAAAATGCAGTCGCGTGCAAAGGGATCGATAATGACGGGGTGAGTGCCGAGATTGCCCGGCAGAACCACCTCTCCCGCCTCCAGATCGACTGTGACCTGTGCATCGGGAAAGCGAGAGATGTGCTCGGCAAGCGCGTCGCAGGTCTCCGCCGACAAGCGGACGGGTACCAGCCCGTTCTTCAGCGCGTTGTTGAAGAAGATATCACCGAAGCTTGGCCCGATGACGGATCTTATCCCGTGATCCACGAGGGCATAGACCGCACCTTCGCGCGAAGAGCCACAGCCGAAGTTATCCTCGACGACCAGTATTGTGGCAGCATCCGCACCGGGTCGGTTCAATGGAAATGCGGGATCGAGCTCTTTCTCTTCAGTACGACGGATGTCATGAAACAGGAACTGGCCGTAGCCCTCCGCACGGTCCGCCTTCAGGAAGCGTCCCGGAATGATCTGGTCCGTATCGCAATTGACGCCAGGGATAGCGATTGCTTTGGACGTTTCGCGTGTGAATGCCTTCATCATATTGCCCTCACATCCTTCTAACGTCGGTCAGACAGCCGCTGATAGCGGCAGCGGCCGCCATGGCAGGGCTGACCAGATGGGTACGAGCCCCCGGCCCCTGACGCCCGACGAAATTGCGGTTCGAGGTTGAGGCGCACCGCTCGCCGGGACCGACCACGTCACCATTCATGGCCGCGCACATGGAACAGCCGGACTCCCGCCATTCGAAACCGGCATCACGAAACATGCTGGCAATGCCTTCGGCTTCGGCCTGAGCTTTAACCTGGGTTGAGCCTGGCACCACGATGGAGGGAATAACCGCCTTGCGTCCCTTCAGAATGGCTGCAGCCGCGCGAAGGTCCTCGATCCGGCTGTTGGTGCAAGAGCCGATAAAGACCTTGTCCAGCTTCAGGCCGTCGAGCGGCGTGCCCGGCGAAAGCTCCATATATTCGAGCGACTTCGTTGCTGCCTTGCGCTTGTCAGCGTTATCGAAGCATGTTGGATCGGGTACCCGACCCATGATGGAAACGGCATCTTCTGGACTGGTTCCCCATGTCACCATCGGTGCGATATCTGCGCCATTGAGACTGACTTCGGCATCGAAAAACGCTTCGTCATCGCTTGAAAGCGTTCGCCAGTGCGCGGTTGCACGATCCCATTCCTGTTCGGACGGCGCAAAGCGACGCCCCTTCACATAGGCAAAGGTTGTTTCGTCCGCGGCCACCATGCCAAAGCGGGCAGCAGCTTCAATCGACATGTTGCAGAGGGTCAATCGACCCTCTATCGAGAGATCCCGAACGACCTGCCCGGCGAATTCAATGGCATGTCCACCGGCGCCTGCCGCACCGATTTTTGCAATCAGCGCCAGCATAACGTCCTTTGCCGTCACGCCCTGGCCCAGCACACCGTCAATCGTCACGCGCATGGTTTTCGGGCGAGACTGCCACAGCGTTTGAGTGGCGAGCACATGAGCATTTTCGGACTGGCCGATGCCGAAAGCGATTGCGCCGAGCGCGCCTTGCGTTGACGTATGGCTATCCGAACAGACGATGGTCAGACCCGGCAGCGTAATCCCCTGTTCAGGTGCAACGACGTGCACAATGCCCTGCTCCCGGCTGGAAAGCCCGAAGTGCCGCATTCCGCCCCATTCCATATTCTCATCGAATGTGTCGATCATATGCGCGATTGCAGGACTTGCGGCATCGCCAGACGTTCTCCCGAGCGTCGGTACGTAATGGTCTGCAACGCCAAAGATCTGCTGCGGACGGCGAGGCTTCAACCCGCGTCTTCTCAGATCAGCGAAGGCATGAAAGCTGCCCTCGTGAATCATGTCACGGTCGATATACAGAAGCGACGGGCCAGCCGGATGTCGCAATATCTCATGCTCATCCCATATCTTGCCCAACATTGTGCGCGGTGCGGATGCTTGCGCCATAAGCTGATCTTTCTTTATTCAAAGGCTTTCCAGAAAGCGGCTTTCGCCGCCTCCGGATGTGTCAACGCATCACTTGCCCGCGCGGAAAGCCGCACAGATGTCTCCCACAGGGGCATTCCAGACGCCCTCGTGGGACAGGATGTAATCCAGCGCTTCACGCAGATATTCGACGCGGTAAGGCATTCCGGACACCCAGCTATGCAGCGGCAGGCTCATGACGCGACCGCCATATTGGCCGCTTTCGCGGTAGAGCACGTCGAAGCGGTCCTTAACCTGCTGCACCCATTCGGCTTCCGACTGAAAATATTCGTCGGCAACCACGCGGTCATCGGTCTCATAAGCCATCGGCATGGCAAGCAGAGTGCCATTGCTTGTCTGCATCTCGTAAGGAAGATCGTCATTGGCCCAGTCCAGGCTGTAAGCAACGCCATTACGAGCCAAGAGATCGGGCGTCTTGAAACCCTGCGCGCGGCCGGGCGACAGCCAGCCTTCCACCTTCTGCCCGCTCGCCTCGCGCAAAAGGGAGAGCGCCTCGGCGATGATTGCGTTTTCCTCCTCCTCGCCAAGCCCCGAGTGGTGGACCTTGCCCATATCAAGACCGTGCGCGATGATTTCATGCCCGCCTCTGACCACGGCATCGATGAGAGCCGGGTATCGCTGTGCGATCACGCCGTTTATTGCAAAGCTGGTTTCAAGGTCTTTTTCAGCAAGCAGCTTGAGAATGCGGAAAATTCCGATCCTGTTTCCGTAATCCCGGTTGGTGTAATAGCGGAAATCCGGATAGGGCATGGACAATGCCCCTGGCGCCTTGAATGGCTTGGACGGCATATCAAGCGGAAAATGCTGGACATGCGTTACAATCGAAAGCGCGATGCGAGCGCCATCTGGCCAGACAACCGGCTTGCGGGCGAATAAATCGCTCCACTCGTAACGATCATGATCCATGCCATAGCGGCGGGCGGGATAGTTGAGATAGTCTTCAGGCATAGACATCAGCGCGCACCTTTCCCTGAATTGTGGGCAGCCATGGCGGCATTCATCGCGTCATAGGCACCGCTGGAATGGTAGGCTGCGGCGATTTCGCGACCTGTCGTCTGCCATACGCCCTCATGCCCTGCGATGTAGTCGATGGCTTCGGCGAAGGCATCGATGCGGTGTGGCTGTCCGACCAGATAGGGATGCAAGGGAATGCACATGACCGTGCCGCTCTCGCTACCTTCCTTGTAAAGCTGATCGAACTGACGCTTGATGATTTCGCCGTAATGGCGCGGCGTAACCTTCTGGCTGTTGTAAACGATCACATCGTTCATCTCGAGCGAATAAGGCATCGAAATCAGCTTGCCGGATTTGACCTTGACCGGCATGGGCTGGTCGTCGTGGAACATGTCGCAGGTATACTGAATGCCCGCTTCAGACAGGATATCCATCGTCCAGAAATTGTTGGACAGAGCCGGAGACAGCCATCCAGCCAGTTCCTGACCGGTGTGTTTGCGCACCGTATCGAAGGCATCGCGAATGATCGCCCGCTCCTGCTCGATGTCGAGATTATAGACATAGCGCGTGTTGTAGATGCCGTGGGAGAAGAACTCCCAGCCACGGTCCGCACAGGCCTTGATGATTTCCGGATGGTGATCGCAAAGGGCGACATTGAGGGAAACAGAGCCGCGAAATCCGGCATTATCCATCGCAGCCATCATGCGCTGCCAACCGGCCCGGTTCCCGTAATCCCGGTGGGAGTATTGAAGAACATCCGGATTGGGACGAGCCCACGGCGTGCGGGTAGGATTGTTTGGAGGATCATACTCATAGAATTCGATATTCGGAGCGATCCAGACGGCGATCTTCTTGTTATCGGGCCAGACGATCTTCGGGCGGTTGGGCCACGGCAGATAATCGTAAAGACCCAGATCCGACTTCATGTCGGTTTTTTCGGCGGCCATCTTAGCGGACCTCCGGCTGATAGTTTTCATACCAGGCAATGGCGTCCGATACCGGGATCACATCGCCGTATTTGACCGAAATGTCATAGAGATTGGCGAAATGCGGGCTCTCGTGCTTATCCGCCACGCATTCCTCGGGAACGATGACGCGATATCCGCGCGAGATCGCATCCACCACACAGGCACGCACACAGCCGGATGTGGAGCCACCCGTGAGAATGACCGTATCACACTGATGCCAGACCATCAGCGACTGGAGATTGGTCTCATGGAAGGGCGAAGCCATGCGCTTGTTGATAATGATGTCCTTGACGTGATCGATCTGCAGGCGCGGATCGAACTCGGCACGGCGCGAACCAACCTTGATGTTCTGCAGGGAGTCCGGCGTATCGGTACGCGTTCCCCAGACGCCGCAGTCCTCGCCAGATTCCATATAGGCCACATAGGTCCAGGTGATGGGGAGACCCTTGGCGCGAGCAAGGTTCGAAAGTGTATTGACGTATTCGAGCTGCTGCGGATCGGTCTCATAGGCAGAGATAAACTCACCGACAGAGGTGTAGGCACATTGCAGATCGATATTGATCAGCATTGGCTTGCGCCCGAACCCAAATCGTCTGCGGGTTGGGTTTGCCTTGGCCTTCTCGTACAATTGACGGGCGGTTAGCGATGAGATTTCCATGACGACCTCCTATGCACTGCAGCCTCCCCGCGCGGTCCATTACACAGACCACTTCCTCAGCAGGAAGGATGCTCTATTATTTCTATTGTTATCACTTTATATCATTTGTAAAGCTCATTTCCGACCTCTCGCCATCTTCTTTTAGGAGTCGCTTTCTGTCTGTGCAAATGCCTGCAACCCTTGGCTAAAATGCTGATGAATTGAGCAACGAACCCACCATCGACGGAGGAAAACATGCCAATATCGCCCTGCCCGCCTATTGAAGATTCTGATTGGCCAAGCTCCGTCGCCGACATGCGAGAAGGATTCGCGGGCAAGCTGAACGTCTATCGCACCATGGCGCACCACCCCTCCCTCTTGAGAAGTTGGGCACCGCTTCGCCAGCATATCGTCGTTGACAATGCACTGGGGCCGATCAGATCCGAAATCGTGATTTTGAGAACTGGCCACCGGCTTGGATCAAGCTATGAGTGGGCTCATCATGTGAGCAGGGCGCGGTCTCTTGGCCTTAGCGATGAGCGCATTCGAGCTGTTGCTGCGATGCCTGAAGGAGAGGACGGCTTGATCGTGCAGGCGGTCGACGCTCTTTTTGACCTGCGTCACATTCCTGCTGCGCTGGAGCGCGAACTCGCAGACAGCATTGGCCGTGAAGCCATTTTTGATCTGATCGCCACGGTTGGCTTCTACATCACACTAGGCGGCATCCTGATGACGTATGAAACACCTATCGATGACGCGATCGCGTCCGAACTGGAAGCAAATCCAATTTAGGCGGTTCGGAGGACGCGAGCCTTCGCGTCCTCCAGAAGCATTGCAGGGTGCTGTCAGACTTCTTTGAGTTTGACCGGACCGTTCAGTTGCTCGATCAGTGTTGAACTTGCAGCGTTCAAACCGATCACCTTGACCGCAACGCCGTGCTTTTCAAAACGCTCTGTCACCCTTTCGAGCGCAGCGACCGCGGTGATATCCCAGAAATGTGCCTTTGAGACATCGATGAGGACAGACATACCCTCGGCCGCTTCCGTGTCGAAAGCATCCACAAACACATCTGCGGAGGCGAAGAACACCTGACCGGAAACCGTGTAAGTCACACGGCGCGCTTCTTCATCGGTTTGGGTTTCCACACGCAAAAGGCGCGCGACCTTGAATGTGAAGAAGACGCCGCTCAGCAACACGCCAACGGCAACACCAAGAGCGAGGTTCTCGCTGAGAACAGTCACGATAACAGTTACGCCCATGACGGCGCTCGACATTTTCGGATGCACGACAAGGGTCTTCACCGACGACCAGTCAAACGTGTCTATGGAAACCATGATCATGATCGCGACGAGCGCTGCGACAGGAATCTGCGAAACCCAAGGCTTCAGCAGCACCATGAGGACAAGCAGGAAAACGCCCGCGAAAAGCGTGGAAAACCGGCCCCGGGCGCCGTATTTGAGGTTGCTGACCGTCTGCCCGATCATGCCGCACCCTGCAATTCCGCCAAAAAGGCTTGCTGCGGTGTTGGCTATGCCGAGGCCGGTACATTCCCGGTTTTTCGAACTCGGCGTTCCCGTCAGATCGTCCACAACACTTGCTGTCATCATGGATTCGAGCAAGCCGACCATTGCGATGGCCAGCGCAGGCCCTGCAATAATGCCAAGTGTCTCAAGGGTCAGCGGAACGGCAGGCCAACTGAAAATGGGAAGAGAATCCGGTAATTTGCCCAGTTCTGCAACCGTCATGACAGGAAGATCAAACAGGATTGCAGCACCGGTCAGAACCAGAATGCAAATCAGGGGTGACGGTATCGCGTCCGTCACTCTTGGGACGATGTAAATCACCGCCAGTCCTGCAGCCAACATGCCGTAAGCCAGCAAATCGCCGCCAAGAATGTGCGGAAGCTGGGCAGCGAAGATGAGCATCGCAAGCGCGTTGACGAAGCCAGTGCGTACCGACTTGGACACAAAGCGCATCAGGACGCCAAGGCGAAGGATGCCGAACAGAATTTGTATCATGCCGGCCAGAAGGCCTGCAGCAAAAAGGTACGGCAAGCCATGCGTATGCACCAGAGGGGCAGCAACCAAGGCGACCGAGCCTGCGGCAGCAGAAATCATGGCCGGACGACCACCGGTGAAGGCGATCACGATACCGATAACAAAAGAAGCGAAGAGACCCACTTGAGGGTCAACGCCGGCCACGAACGAAAAGGCGATGACTTCGGGGATCAGCGCGAATGTCGCGACGGCTCCCGCGAGCATTTCGCGAATAGGATTGGCAGACCAATCCCGACGGAGAGATGTGAGTAGCATGTGATGAAATCTCGCAAAGCATGAAACGGACGCATTGGGCGTCGGTGGTATTTGTCATGCAGGTTTTGCGTTGTCTGGCGGATCGGCGGCCAGAAGAGCCACCCGGAGTTTCACCGGGTCCGTGGTGAGTAAGCTCCTAATAAAGGATATCGTGTGCGATGCAACATGAAAATGCGTGCGCTCAACAGCCACGCAACCTTGTTTTTACAGGGGAACCAATCGCGACTGACAGGGTTAGGGGTTGTCAAAGGCAAGGAGAACCCCATGAAGATCTTGAGCTTGGCGATCTGCGTTGTATCCGCTGGCGTGCTCAGCGGCTGCGTCGATGACAGAGGCTACCGAGGCGGCGGCTATTATTCTTCGTCCGTCCATAGCCGTGGTTACGATGACAACCGCTACTTCCGCGACAGAGACTTCCGACGAGACCGCGACCGTGACTGGCGCGACAATCGCGGCGGATACCGAGGCGGCGATAGAAAGATCGTGTACGGCGTCATCCGGCGTTAACAGACCACTGGAGAAACGAAACGCCGTGCGGTAGCACATCTCGTCGGTCACTAGGATTACCGTTGCGTTTCGTGGGTTGGGGAGTGAATTGGTGTATATGGAGAGGCTGGAAAGCTCCGAAATTGAAGCCGGGATTTACACGTGGTCGATGGAAGACGATCGGCTGTATGGGGACACCGCGGTTGCCGCTCTGTTTGGGCTGGACCCCTTGCAGACCGTCAGGGGTCTGCCCTTGGCGTCGTACATGGAACGTGTCCATTTGGACGACAGGCCCGGTCTGGCTGCGCTAATAGCGAAAGCGGTCAGGGATGGTCGACCACATAATGCTGAATACAGGGTTCGAAACGCACATGGTGAATTCGAATTCGTGATGTCGTCCGGCCGGTGTTTCCATGGCCCAGACGGCACCCCGGCGATTTATTCCGGCATCATATATCCCTTGCAGAAGCTCAATTGACCAGATCAGGCGACGGCTGTCTGCGTGGACTGGAGTGGCTCAAAAGAGCGATTGAACCATTCCCAGTCATGGGTGTGGTTTCGCTTCAAGCGATAGAGGGCCTGATCCGCTGCGTGGAGTAGCGTTTCGAGATTTCCAGCATGATGGGGGTAGAGGCTGGCCCCGACAGTCGCCCCAACGTCAATCTCTTCGCCCTGGATGATAAAAGGTTTGGCAAACGCATCTGAGATGCGCTGACAGATCTTCTCTGCGTCATCCTGATCTTCGAGATCGGTGAGAAGGATCGCAAACTCGTCACCACCCATCCGCACCACCGTGTCATCCTGGCGGACCGATTGCCGCAGACGAATGGCCACCATCCGCAAGATATCATCTCCGGCGGCATGTCCGAAATAGTCGTTGATCGGTTTGAAGTTGTCGAGGTCGATCATCAGGATGGCAATCATCCGCTGCGACGCCGTCGCAAGACTTCTCGCCATCTCGCTGTCCCAATGCTCCTGCAACGCCCTTCGATTGCCCAGACCGGTCAACGGGTCCTCATAGGCAATCCGCTTCAGGGCGCTTTCAGCAAGCTTCTGAGTGGACAGGTCCTCGTAGGTCGCCATCCAAAGATTGAAGTCGTGGAGGACGATACCTCTGTGGAGCACGACGATGGTCTTGTCGTTGATATCATTGATGTGCAATTCGAGCGGCTGCACCTCGGTTATGCCGCGACGTCCACAATTCCAGAATTCGTCCCATCTTTGCCGGGCCTGGGCCTTTTCGGCCTCATCAGCATAGGTCTGGCTGACCCATTGATCGATTGTGGCGAAATGACCGTTCTGGTATCCGAATGTCTTCGTGAAAGCCCTGTTGACGAAGCGCATGTTGCCGTCCGGCAGTGACGCCCAGGTCAAAGGCACCGGAAGCGCATCAAGGATGAATATCAAGTCGTCATCAAACCTGATCGTACCGCTGGCCATTCGCGCAAATATGTCTTTCATATCGGGATGCCTCTCTGGTGACGGATGCAACGCTCTTGAAACGGATGCTGCCTTCTGGCGGCTTACGCCGAGAGCAAAGCAGCCGGCTGGTCTCGTTCCACAAGCCAGTTGAACAGATCATCGCCCCGGATGGGTCGGGACAGCCAATATCCCTGTAATTCGTCACAACCCATCGCTCGAAGCAGATTGACGGCCTCGACCGTTTCCACCCCCTCAGCAACCACCCGATATGCAAGACTGTGGGCAAGATCGATCATCGAACGCACAAGTGTGCGCTCGCGATTGCCATTTTCCATTTCCGATACGAATGAACGGTCAATCTTGACAACATCCGCCGGTAGTTTCTGAAGGTAGGCTATGCTGCTGTAGCCGGTGCCGAAATCGTCGATCGCCAACTGGAATCCAGCAGATTTCAGCTTGTCCAGCAAACCGAAGGCGCCCTCAGTTTCCTTCATCATCACGGTTTCAGTCAATTCCAGTTCAATCTGGTCTGGGCGAACCATGTGGGTGGAAAGCTTTGACATGATTCTTTCGAAGAAATCCTGCTCATCCAGATTGGCCGCAGAAAGGTTGATCGACAGCTTGAAATGCAGACCATGAGCACCCCAGGAAGCCAAATTCGACAAGGCCTCGTCAACCACCCAGTCCGTCAGTTGACGGGCAAAGGAGGACGCTTCGATTACCGGTATGAATTCCACTGGTGATATCGGCCCAAGCACGGGATGGTCCCATCTCAGCAACGCCTCAGCACTACCAATCTCACCAGTCCGCAGGTCCATACGGGGCTGAAATACCAGGGAAAGCTGGTCTGTTGCAGTCAGCGCGCCTTTGAAGTCCTGTAGTATTCTGAAATTGCGCCGGTGTCGAAGATCCATGGCCGGGGAGAAAAGGCCGATCTTGTTGCAGCTCTCACTGGCGTCCTGCACCGCACTTTGCAAGGAGCGCAGTACATCTTCAGGCGATAGAGACGCAGGCTGGAACGCGACGATGCCGATCGACGGCGTCATCGACATCTGCAAGTCGCCGTCCAGCTCGATCTCGCGAAGTTTGCCGGCCAGAAGATCGACATAGGCATCCACTGCGATACCGGCGGGGGCAAAGAATGCGAACTGTGTCGGACCAATATGATATGGGACTCTATCGTCTCCCACATGGTCGCGAAGAAGCTTCGCGACTTTTTGTATCACCGTATCGAAATAGGATGGCCCCAGAACGCGTGACAGGCGCTCGAACTGTTCCGTCTGCGCAAGGTTCAACAGGCTGATGATCCACTCCTCGCGCGGGTGGTTCAAGGCCATGTCGGAGAGGTCATTCAGAAGCTGAAACCTGTTTGGTAGTCCGCTGATGGGCTCGATTCTGCCCAGAGCATGGGTCAACTCCACCTGATCCATGACCATGGCCGCCAGGTCACAGAGCGTCGCCATTTCTTCGTCAGTAACATCTCTCGGCTCCGTGCCGAGCACGCAAAGTGCACCTAAACCAAAGCCGTCTACCGTTACCAGCGGAGCCCCGGCGTAAAACCGTATGCCCGCGGCGCCTAGGGTACTATCCGCAAAACAGGAATCTGACTGAAAATCACGGATGACAAAGGGGCGGCAGGTTTCGGCCACCTCGGCACAAGGCGCTTTTTCGCGCGGAATTTCATTATGCTCGACCCCGACCTTCGACTTGAACCATTGGCGGTTCATATCCGTTAGCGAGACGGCGGCGATTGGAAGGCCAAATATGTTGGCCGCAAGCCGTGTAATTCGATCAAAATTCTCACTTGGCAAAGTGTCGAGAAGACGCAAGTTTTTCAGACTGGCCAGTCGCGCGATTTCGTCCTGCATGCTCAAATCCGTGGCAACGCCCTCGTATGTTCATACGAGCGGGCCCTCAAGTTGTGGTTCGGTACATTTTTGATGAGGCGATGTCGGGGGGCGGCATTCGGAGGCAAATGTGGAGGCCGGACAGTGTCGGGGCATCATGCCCAAGCTTATTTCAAGTTCTTGATGGAGCGTTTTACGACACAATAAGCCCATCAGATGTTAATCGTTCCATCGGACCTTTTATGATGGTTACGAAAAGCTATACGAAATTTGCGGCATTCTAGTACGCGAATAACCCGCTGCCGTACGATGGCAGCGGGTTCGATTTGACGGTATCCTGCCTAAGCGACCTCTGGCAGACCGCTGATGATCTTATCCAGTGTCATGGGATAATCCCGTACCCGAACGCCGGTCGCATTGTAGATCGCATTTGCGATTGCGGCCGAGACGCCGCAAAGACCAAGCTCTCCAACGCCCTTCGCCTTCATCGGCGATGACATCGGATCCGTTTCGTCGAGGAAAATGACATCCTGATGCGGGATGTCGGCATGAACGGGCACTTCATATCCAGCAAGGTCATGATTGACGAAGAAGCCTCGGCTTGTATCGACAGCCAGCTCTTCCGAGAGTGCGCCACCTGCCCCCATCGTCATGGCGCCAATGACCTGGCTGCGCGCCGTGATCGGGTTCAGGATTCGTCCTGCTGCACAGACAGCCAGCATTCGGCGAATCCGGGTCTCGCCCGTTGCGGCGTCAACGCCGACCTCTACGAAGTGAGCGCCGAAAGTAGACTGCTGGTGGGTCTTGGTCAGATCGCCCCACTCCATCGTGTCTTCACCGACAAGCCCTTCTGCGCCAGCGGCTTCGGCAAGCGGAACCGTCCTGTTGCCGGATTTTACAGAACCGTCTTCGAACACGGCATCTTCGGAGTTGAAGCCCAGCTTCTGCGCGATTGCCTCACGCAGCTTGATGCAGGCAGCATAAACGCCTGACGTCGACGAGTTTGCCCCAAACTGACCGCCGGATCCGGCTGAAATCGGGAAGCGGGAATCGCCAAGCTGCACCGCCACCTTATCGACAGTAACGCCCATCATCTCAGCAGCTGTCTGGGCGATGATCGTATAGCTGCCCGTCCCGATATCCGTCATGTCGGTTTCAACCGTGATGATACCGTCTCTCCCCAGTTTGACGCGGGCTGCCGAAGGAAGCACCAGATTGTCACGGAAGGCAGCAGCAACGCCCATGCCGATCAGCCAGTTCCTTTCCTTCTTCGACGCAACCTTTGGACGGTTGCTCCAGCCGAATTTTTCCGCACCCAGCTTGAGACAACCGATGAGATCGCGGTGGGAGAATGGACGTTCCGGGTTTTCAGGATCAACCTGCGTGTCATTGACGATGCGGAACGCGATAGGGTCCATACCGACCTTCTCAGCCATTTCATCAATCGCTATTTCAAGCGCCATCAGGCCCGGCGCTTCGCCCGGCGCGCGCATGGCATTCCCCTCAGGAAGATTGAGAGTGGCAAGGCGCATTGACGTCTGGCGGTTGGCACCAGCATAAAGGAGCCTCGTCTGATTGACGGCCGTTTCCGGCACGCCGCCAGGCAAATCGCCTGACCAGCTTTCATGGCCAATTGCGGTGATCTTGCCATCCGGTCCAGCGCCGATGCGAATACGCTGGATTGTCGCAGGCCGGTGCGTCGTGTTGTTCATGATCATAGGTCGCGGCAGTGCCAGCTTTACTGGCCGACCAGCTTCCTTGGCGCCAAGTGCAGCCAGCAACGCGTCTGCTCGCAGGAACAATTTGCCGCCGAAACCGCCGCCGATGAACGGCGACATCAGGTGAATCTTTTCCTTGTCGACGCCCAAGGTCGTCGCGAGGTCAGACCTCCACCAATCGATCATCTGGCTCGAAGTCCATATGGTCAACTCACCATCGTGCCATGCTGCGATGGATGCGTGGGGTTCCATCATCGCATGGGACTGGTCCGGTGTTTTGTAGGTCTGGTCGAGCGTGATCTGAGCAGCGGAAAATGCCTGGTCGAAATCGCCTACTGCCGTATCTGGCTTCTGTGAATCGTCCGGCTTCTTGGCTGCGCCCTTTTCAGCACTCAGATCGAACGCGCCTTTCTCTTCGGTATAGTCGACCTTGATTAGGGATGCGGCTGATCGCGCCTGTTCGAAAGTCTCGGCTACGACAACAGCAATCGCCTGATGATAATGCTGGACCTCGTCGCCACCGAAGAGATTGGCGGTGTTGTATTCGCCTTTCTCAAGCTTGCCAACATCAAGGGTCGTTACAACGGAGATGACACCGGGCGCTTTTTTCGCCTCTGTCACATCCATCGAATTTATCCGCCCCTTGGCAATGGCAGCGCCCACCGGATAGCCGTAGGCATATTTCATGGACGGGTCATGCCACTCATAGGCATACATCGCACGGCCTGTCGTCTTCAGTTCGCCATCGATACGGTGAATTGGCTTGCCGACGACTTTGAGGCGATCGATCGGATTTGTCGTTGCTGGTGTGTCGAATTTCATGGCTTAACCCCTTGCTTCAGACAGGACAGCACCGAGCGTGCGCTCGACCAACTCGACCTTGAAACGATTTTCTTCAGTGGGCTTGGCATTCTCAAGAATGCGGCTCGCAGTGGCTTTCGCGCCGTTCGGCAGCTCCGCCTCCGCTGCTTCTACACGCCAAGGCTTGTGAGCGACACCGCCGACAGCGACACGCCCGGTCCCATCCTGCTGAATGACGGCGCCGACCGAAATCAACGCGAAAGCATAGGACGCGCGATCTCTGACCTTGCGGTATATGTGCTTGCCTCCAACCGGTGGCGGAAGTGTAACGGCAGTGATGAACTCGCCTTTTTCAAGCGAAGTTTCGATGTGAGGCGTATCGCCAGGCAGACGGTAAAAATCGTCAATGGGGATGGTGCGTTTCGCGCCGTCAGCCTTAACAGTTTCAACCGAAGCGTCCAGCGCACGCATTGCGATAGCCATGTCGCTTGGATGGGTAGCAATGCAGGCGTCACTGACACCGACAACCGCGTGTTGGCGGCTGAAACCGCCAATGGCGGAACAGCCGCTACCCGGCTGCCGCTTATTGCAGGGTTGGTTAGTGTCGTAAAAATACGGACAGCGTGTGCGCTGCAGAAGATTGCCCGCAGTGGTCGCCTTGTTGCGAAGCTGGCCGGATGCGCCTGCAACAAGCGCACGCGAGAGCAGTCCATAATCACGCCGAACCGTAGCATCTGAGGCGAGATCAGTGTTTCTGACCATCGCCCCCACCCGCAGCCCGCCGTTCTCGGTGGTCTCGATCTTATCGAGGCGAAGACCGTTGACGTCGATCAGATGCGTGGGGGTTTCGATTTCCAGTTTCATAAGGTCGAGGAGGTTGGTGCCGCCAGCGATGAATTTAGCACCGGGATTTGATGCCGCAGATTTGGCTGCTGCTTCCACGGAGGAAGCACGCTCGAATGTAAAGGCCTTCATGCTGTGATCCCTCCGACTTCCGATATCGCATCAAGAATGTTGGAGTACGCCCCGCATCGACAGATGTTCCCGCTCATACGTTCGCGAACTTCATCGGCTGTCAGTGGAGCGGGACTGTTGAGATCTTCGGTGACGTGGCTTGGAATATTTGCTTTGATTTCTTCCAGCACCGCCACGGAGGAACAGATCTGGCCCGGTGTGCAGTACCCGCACTGGAAGCCGTCATGCTTTGCAAATGCTTCCTGCATCGGATGCAGATTACCGGGCTGACCCAGCCCCTCGATTGTGGTGACTTCGTCACCATCATGCATGACCGCCAGCGTCAGACAGGAATTAATGCGTTTGCCGTCTACCATGACCGTGCAGGCACCGCACTGGCCATGGTCACAGCCTTTTTTCGTGCCCGTCAGGTGAAGGTTTTCACGTAAGGCGTCGAGCAATGTCGTCCTGTTGTCGACATCGAGATCATGGCTTTTGCCGTTGACCGTAAAGTGGATTTTTGTGCTGTAATTCATCTGGCTCCCCGGAGACTGAGCCACCGCTTGACCGGCGACACCCGTGGCCGCGATCGTCGCGGCAGAGGTGATAAGTAAATTTCTTCGGGAAAGTTCCAGTTGGATGCTATCCTGCATGTCCAGATCCGCTTCACTTGTTTTGAGGTAAAGCTAAACGAAGCTGACGATCAAAAGTGCCCTCCAAGAACGAAAAGTTGAACGGCTCAGCGCTAAGGATGATCTCTCGGACTCAATCAACTCGGCTAGAATTTGGCGGGCATGCCTCCAGCTGCGGCAATAGCTTCGGGGGTGTCCACATCATTCCGCGCAGCCAGGCCCAATTCGACACCGATGATCGGCAATCCCGAGGTTTCAATCAACCGGCGTGCGCCGCTGTCACCTGTCAGATGCAAGACGCTTCCATATAGCGATCTTGGCATAATGACCGGATTGCCTGGCTTTTCACCGCAGACGGCACGAACGACAGAATTGCCTCCAGCTTCATGAAACACATCGATCATGCGGTCCAAGTGAGAGGTGGAAATTTCCGGCATATCTGCCAACATGACCATAACGCCATCCGCGTTTTTTGCCTGATCCGTGGCAAAGCCCTGGGCTATGGAACTTGCCATGCCGCTCGCGTAATTTTCATTGATCGTCACAGTGACATCGAGATCATTGAGCGCAGCTGCCAGCGCCTCATGCTGATGGCCCAGCACGACAACAACGGCCGAAGCCTTGCTCGACTTTGCAACCCGCGCCATCTTTCGAAGCAATGGCAGCCCTTCAAATTCCGCCAAGAGCTTATGAAAGCCCTGGCTCGCGGTCCGGCTGGATGTTCCTGCCGCCAGAAGAATGATCGTAACGGACATTCCGTTGCTCCTCGTCGTCACCTACACACATTAAGACGATATCATCGCCGCAGGCCATTGCTGCATTCAACGCCGCGCATTCCAGCAAGATCCAGGCGGCAAGAAACTTGTTTGCCCGAAAGGTTGTGCGGAGCACACATGCTCCGTATCTTTCAAATTCCGGTCGCAGCCAGATGCGTCCAAATCAGGAGGTAAAGCGTTACCGTGGTTAACATGGCAATGCTGATCAAAAGGAGACTTGGATGTCAGGCAAGAAAACGGTGAATGACTGGCGCGAGCTCGCTGAGAAAGAATTGAAACGATCCCCTGATAGCCTGGTCTGGCAAACGCCGGAAGGGATCGCGGTCAAACCGCTTTATACCGCCGAAGATCTCCACGGCATTTCGCATCTCGAGAGCTTGCCCGGCTTCCAGCCCTTCGTGCGCGGCCCCCGCGCCACCATGTATGCCGGTCGTCCGTGGACTATCCGCCAATATGCAGGCTTTTCGACAGCAGAAGAATCCAATGCTTTTTACAAACGCAATCTCGCTGCGGGTCAAAAGGGCCTGTCCGTGGCGTTCGACCTTGCCACCCATCGCGGATACGACAGCGATCATGAACGCGTCGTTGGCGATGTCGGAAAGGCCGGAGTGGCCATCGACAGCGTCGAGGACATGAAGGTTCTGTTCGATGGCATACCGCTCAAAGACATGTCCGTTTCGATGACAATGAACGGGGCGGTCATTCCCATTCTCGCGAGCTTCATTGTTGCGGGCGAAGAGCAGGGCTGCACGAAGGCAGAACTCTCAGGCACCATTCAGAACGACATCCTGAAAGAGTTCATGGTGCGGAACACCTATATCTATCCGCCGGAACCGTCGATGCGTATCATTGCCGATATCATCGAATATACCGCAAAGGAAATGCCTCGCTTCAACTCGATTTCCATTTCCGGCTACCACATGCAGGAAGCCGGTGCGACGCTCGTCCAGGAGCTCGCTTTCACGTTGGCCGATGGTCGCGAATACGTTCGTGCGGCCTTGAAGAAGGGCTTGAATGTCGATGATTTTGCCGGGCGGCTGTCTTTCTTCTTCGCGATCGGCATGAATTTCTTCATGGAAGCGGCCAAGCTGCGGGCGGCACGGCTGCTGTGGTCTCGCATCATGGAAGAATTCGAGCCTAAAAAAGCCTCGTCCCTCATGTTGCGAACGCATTGCCAGACATCCGGCGTTTCTCTGCAGGAACAAGACCCCTACAACAACGTCATTCGCACCGCTTACGAGGCATTGTCCGCAGCGCTCGGTGGCACGCAGTCCCTGCACACCAATGCGCTCGACGAAGCCATGGCGCTACCCACCGATTTTTCCGCCCGTATTGCGCGGAACACGCAGCTCATCCTTCAGCATGAGACAGGTGTGACCAAGGTTGTCGACCCGCTGGCGGGTTCCTACTATGTCGAAAGCCTTACCAACGAGCTGGCGGAGAAAGCCTGGGAGTTGATCGAAGAGGTCGATAAACTGGGTGGCATGACAAAAGCTGTTGCCGATGGGCTGCCCAAAAGGCTCATCGAGGAAGCTGCAACCCGCCGTCAGGCTGCTGTTGACCGTGGCGAGGAAATCATCGTGGGCGTAAACAAATTCCGCCTGGAAAACGAAGACCCCATCGATATCCTCGATATCGACAATAGTGCCGTCCGAGCTGGTCAGATCAGGCGGCTTGAAACGGTCCGGCGCCAACGGGACCCGGCCAAGGTCGAGGAAAGACTTGCCGAACTGGCTCAGGTCGCGCAATCCGGCACTGGCAACCTTCTGGCAACAGCGGTGGAAGCAGCAAGGGCGCGAGCGACAGTCGGAGAGATATCGGATGCGCTGCGGAAAGTCTTCGGCGACCATGAGGCCATGCCTGAGGTCGTACACGATGTCTACGGCGCAGCCTATGAGGACGATCCGGAATACGCGACATTGTGCACACGGCTGGGAGAGCTTTCTTCGGCCCTGGGTGGCCAGCCCAAGATGCTGGTCGCCAAGCTGGGTCAGGATGGGCATGACCGTGGAGCCAAGATCATTGCTTCGGCATTTGGCGATATTGGTTTCGATGTCGTTGCCGGACCTCTGTTCCAGACCCCCGAGGAGGCGGCGGAACTGGCCGTCAAAAACAAGGTTCATGTGGTCGGCATGTCATCGCTGGCCGCGGGCCACAAGACGCTCGCACCTCAACTCGTTTCTGCGCTGAAACATAAGGGAGCGGACGACATCATTGTCATCGTCGGCGGCGTCGTGCCCCGTCAGGACTACCAGTTCCTGTTGGATAGCGGCGTTGCCGCCGTCTTCGGCCCCGGAACCAATGTGCTTGAAGCCGCCCGCGCAGTGACCGATTTGATGCAGGGGCGGCTCAGAAACACATGAAGGTTTGATGGTTGGCGACCTTTATAGGGTCGCCAACAAACGGTTGTTCAACATGCCGGAAGAAGCCGCCTGCATGGTGACTTTTTTCTCGATTGCTTCAATGACCGTATCGGTAAAGTCCACTTTCGTCAGGTCGCGGATATGCGAAAGGCCACCCGGCGAGAATACATTGACTTCAAGTATCTTGTCACCAACGATGTCCAGACCGACGAGGAACATGCCGTCCTCGACAAGTTTTGGCCGCATCATCTCTGCCAGCGCGATGACATCGTCGGTTACGTCAACGGCTTCCGCCGTGCCACTGGCGTGAATATTCGACCTCAAGTCACCTTTCGCTGGCACACGACGAAGCGCGGCGTATTTGCCATCGCGCATCAATGGCTCGCCGTTCATCATGAAGAACCGAATATCGCCATCCTTGGCCGCAGGCAGGTACGCCTGCGCAATCAGATAACCCTCTACGCTCACAGCCTCGAAAATCTGGTTGAGATTGGTTTCCTTGCTTGAGCCGATCTTGAAGACATTCTTGCCTCCCGAACCCTGCAGCGGCTTGACGATGACGCCCTTGGGATGCGCATCAGCAAAAGCGCGGATTTCATCGACATTGCGAGAGATGAGCGTTGTCGGCCGAACGATTTCTGGAAAACTTTGGAAATAGAGCTTGTTCTGTGCAAGGGCCAAGCCTTCGGGATCGTTCAGGACCACGACACCGCGCTGTTCTGCAAGCCGCCCGAACAATATGCCGGAATTCACCGCCCATGGCCGTGCCGTCTGGTCGAGCGACGGGTCGTTTCGCAACATCAGAGCATCGATGTCTTCGATATTGATTGTCTCTCTATCGAGTTTCTTTTCCTGCAGGACAGCGTGAAAATTTTCGATCTTTTTGTATTTTTGACGTGGCAGGACAAGGCCATGCACCACAAGGCTATCGTCGGGCCTTAAGGTGAAATCGCTCGGTGTCAAATAGACCACCTCATGTCCGCGGTTAAGCGCAGCCATCGCCAACAGTCCGGTCGCAAAGGTTGGCTGCTCGCCCTCAATTGAATTGACGAAAAATGCGAGACGCATGTGTCCTCCCTTACAATGTTGCCATTTCGGCTATGGGTAATCCTGATCGTATTTTTTCAAGCCGCTTCTGGGCGCTTGCTGGCGCCAAAAAACCTGGGCTGATGCTCGGGGGACGAAGTAGTCCCCTTAAGGTAAGCTCCTGCATTACCGGAAAATGCGCGGCAGAAATCTTTCCCATCCAGAAAGGCTCAAGCGCGCCACCGTTGCGCAGATGTTGGATGATTTCGTTCAGTCCTCTCAGATAGATCGCATCTTTCGATAGACCGCCACCGCGGAAAATCCGCAGTACCGAGTTAAAAGCACCGGCCTTATCAAACCCTAACCTGTCAGTCATGATGCGGAAGGTATCTACGAAACTTGCGCCATCAAGCATGGCGGCGCAACCGACGACGCGTCCCGCAACCAGCCTCAACCGTTCACGCGTCATGCCGCCGACGAGATGCTCGGCCAGTACGGCAAGCCCTTCCTGCACGCCTTCGTAACCGGAAAGGCCCGAGCGGAAGAGGCGCAGCCCCTGCGCCGAACCATTGAAGTAAGTCAGCAGATGAACACCTATCTCGTGGTGGAGAAGCGCGTCTACACGACGCTCTTCCATAACCGTGTGACGTGAAACGAAAAGCTTGTTCCCGCTGACCATCAGCCCCGGCGGCAAATCATCTCTGATTTCCACTCGAGCATCGAACTCCGCACTCTGCTCATGGTAGGCGGCGACCATATCGCGCGCTCTGTTGGCAACATGGTAACAGTCGGCGGTAGCAACCGCTTCTTGAACGGGCGGCGGACACCTCGCCAGCACGTCCTCGGCAAGTGAGAGCAACTCCGGTTCCACAGCGCCATAAAGTGCGCGGCTGAAATCCTGAAATTTTGGATTATGCAGATTGGCAAGCATCGTGAGTTGAAGATCGATCTCCTGCTGCTTTTCTCGGTAGAGGTGATAGAGCACGGGGTCTTCGAGATGCTCGAATGCGACAGAGTAAAGCTTGCGTTTCTGCTCCTCAACGTCCACCCCAAGAGGACGATAAAGGAAATTCGGTGCGCGCTGGAAATCACTCTCCTGAAATTCCTTGAAGGCGTGGCGCGCATTGATTGGCGTAACGGACAGGAGGAAATCAAATGATGCGGCGATGTCGTCTATAGAGCGGTCAGCGCGCTTCACCGCATCGACAAAGGCTTTACGGCCCAGCGCCCGGTGAGATGAAACCTTGATTGATGTCGCGTCATTGGCAAAGGCAGAGAAAGCCCTGAGCCCGGCATCAAACAGATCTGCAATCATCGTTTCGCGCAAGCCCGGATAATCTGCACCGGATTCCGGCTGGCGATAGATCGGAGCGAAGCGGACACTCAGCCATGGGAAACACAGCGCATTTTTCGGCGCTCCCCATAGCACCTCCCCTTCGCTGGAGGGAGAGGTGATCCTAGGGGTCCTAAACCGTATCTCGGCATCGCAGACAGCTTTAATAAACACGCTTTTCGCATTGAGCGCGGGCCCGTGCGAACTGGAAGAAACCTTCACTTCGTAATGCGGCAAGAAAGGTGAATCGTCCGCGAGAAGGATGTCATGTTCAAGTTCATCCACATCAAGAACGATAAAATCACCGAAGCGTTTTACCATCTCCTGCCCGACTGCATCGATAATCGGTAGCGCTTCTTCGATATCAGCCGCAATCAGGTATGATGCGTGTGCTGCGGCGATGTCACGAGCTGCTAGATTCTTTTCGCCCTTTGTCAGATGAACGCACAAAAATGGCAATGGCCTGTCTATGTGCAGCCGGCCATCGGCACCTACATCCTGCCGGACAGCCTTTCCGGATTCGAGACAAGTCTTGACCATGTCCAGAAGGTCTTGTTCAGCGTCTTGTCTGCTGACTGGCGACAGCTTCATTGCCGCCTCCTCAGGACATCTGTCAGAACCTGTTCCAGTGAGGTGATGGCGTCACGTCTTTGATCTATGACCAGCTGGTCAGGTTCACCTGTCCACTCATCCATGAAAATTTTCTTGAACTCGATGGCCACCGCACATCCGTTTTCCGGGAAACGCTCGTGTACGAAGCGCGTTTGTTCTCCCTTACCCTGAAAGGCTACGTTCTCCCGCACATCCAATGGACGCCCGTTTACCTCAACTTCTCGAAAATGTTCGATGACGACATCGATGATATCGCCCCACCTCTCTCGGTCCATTGAAGACGTGCCGATATTAACGTCCGGAGCCTTATCCTGTGGCGTTGCCGGGCCGTCTGGCCCTGCTCTTCGATGATTATAACTATGGACGTCGAGCACAACGAAGGCGCCATGCCGCTTTTCCATGTTCCGCAGAGTCTGCTCGAGCATCGCATAGTAGTCTTGGTGAAAATTCAGCGATTTGCCCAGAGCTGTATCCGAAGGCTGCTCCCGCCACACATTAAGGCCCCATGCCTGGTCGGGATCCAGGTAGATTGCCTTGTCGCTCTGGCGGTTAAGATCGATTTCAAATCTCGACCTGTGGACTATGATCTGATTGCAAAGTCCGGAAACCATCTCAGCGGTAAATGGATCCTCTTCCCTCAAACGCTCACCATCTGACAGCGCCATAAGACCGGCTACATCACCCCTGACGTCATGCCCGTCGTGAATGGCCGTTCCTATAACCGGCGAATCTCCATATCTGGTGGACCAGAACCGAAGTCCGGAATTGCCAATAGTCTCCGCGTCCGCGCGCATCCTGCCCTCGCATTTTCATCCCAAGGCAAACAACACGACGAGAAAATTGGTTCCGCATTCATTTTTGAGGACACATCGGGCAAGCACCAACAACCCGCCACTTCGCGCCGTCACAAAACTCTTAAAAACTTTCGGTGCAGAAGCAGCAAACAGCATTTAGCCCCTTGCGCACCCGCACATTGCTGGTTAAGAGAACGCCCGCACGAACCTCACAGTTCGTGCCCGCGGAGAGGTGGCAGAGTGGTCGAATGCACCGCACTCGAAATGCGGCATACCTGCAAGGGTATCGTGGGTTCGAATCCCACCCTCTCCGCCAAAAATTTGCGCCATTGATTTCATGCAATTTTCAAAAACTCCGGATTGGGTCCGCACCTTTCTTTGTACCCGGGCTTTCCACTTATTACACACGTCACGGCAACGGCTTCAGATTTCAGCGGCGAATTTCCCAGAACCTCGTTTCAATCCTCGGCATTTAATCCGTCTAAATCTTGGTAGGGTCTCCACTCGACAGGCTGCGACAATCTGCCGGCTCCTAGCCAGCCGCCTCGCCCGGCCATTTGGTCATACCCTCGGACCAGAGGAAAAAACGACGGCCCAAAAACAAGGGAGATATCATCATCGCCAAGCTGCAGGCCGAGGTGCAATATCTCATGAAGACGATGCAGGTGACCGACTTAACCGACTAGGTCATGGAAGAGCAGGACCGCCTTCATGCGATCAAACTCGAAAATCAGGGTCTGAGGCTGAGTGAACCGCACCGGGTTTGCCGGAAGCTCCAAGTTCTGAGAAAGTGGAGCCATCATGAGCAAGACGACAAATTTTCACCTGAAGTCCGTCAACGTGGCATTCGTATGGTGCTGGATCATGAAGCCTAGCAAGGCCTGCCGAGTGATGTCGCCGAGAAGATGAGGGCTCTTGAGCGGGAGAATCGAGAACTTCGCCAGGCCAACGAGATTGTGCACAAAGCTTCAGCCTATTTCGCCATGGTGGAGCTCGCCCCCCTTCAAATAATGATTTCGTTCATCGACGAACACCGTGGTGTGTTCGGGGTCGGGCCGATCTGCAGACTGCTGCCGATCGCCCCGTCAACCTACGACGAGAATGTCTCCAAGCGACTGGACGCGGATCGCCTGTCGATCCTCGCCCGCAGCGATATCAGTCTGAAGATCGAGATACGCGTGTCTTCGAATAGAACTTCAACGTCTATGCGTTCGTAGGTCTGGCGGCGATTGAAGCGGGAGGGCTTTGGCGTCGCCCGCTGCAGTGTCGCCAGGCTTATGAGGTCAATGAGCCAGCAGGGTATCATTAGAGGAAAGCCGATCCGCACGATGTTCTAAGATAAGTCCGACCCGAGCCCGCACTACCCGGTGAACCACCAGTTCAAAGCCCCAGCACCAAACAGGTTATGGGTTTCGGACTTCACCTATGTCGCCATCTGGCAGGGCTTCGTCTACGTGACCACGCGACAGATGCTGCGCATTTGCGCTGATGTCATCGACGTCTTCGCTCGTCGCATCTTCGGCTGGCGGGCGAGTCGGACTGCCCATGCAGGCTTCGTCCTCGATGCCCTTGCCGAGGCACTTCATGATCGACGTCGCGCTGATGACGGCAGCCTCGTGTATCACCCGGACAGAGGTGTGCAATACGTGTCGTTTCGGTATTCCAAGCGATTGTCAGAAGCTGGCATCGAGCCGTCTGTCTGAAGCGCCGGCGACATTTATGACAATTCCGTCGCCGAGACGATCAACGGGCTTTACAAGGCTGAGGTCATTCATCGGCACGGACCATGAAGTACTTTCGAGACAGTAGAATTTGCCACACTGGAATGGGTCGACTGGTTCAACCATCGGCGTCTCTGGAGCCCAGAGGAAACATACCGCCAGCCGAAGCTGAAGAGCGCTTTTACGCTATGCTCTACGAACCAGCCATGGCTGCATACTTAAACAAAATGGCCTCCGGCAAACCCGGCGAGGTTCATATCGTCAGCTTTTCTTCCCGATAGAGGGCGAAGTGTTTCTTGTGGTTCACAAGGTGGCCCTCGCGTCTAAGCAGCACAAGAAGGCGTCCATATCCAAAACGGCGGCGCTCATGCGCCAGCGCCGTCATTCGCTTAAGAAGGTCATGATAATTCCTTGGCCTGGTTTCGTAACGGATCGTCATCCGGCAAAAGCCGATGGCTTTACACGCCCGCCCCTCTCAGCGGTGTAAACATCACCTGCCGGGCGATGGTTCGCTCATCTGGAGCTGGCTGATCGAGCGCGCTTGCCGCTAAAGGACAGTTACTCAAAGGTAAGCCAAGAAACTCCTTGCACCAGTTTTCCTCCATGCGCACAGGAATCGCCCATTCGGGCAACCTTTTTGCCCTCTATGCTGGCCACGGAAGACCCACTTGTTATTTTATCAGAGGTGGTGGGAACGCCAGTGCAGAGTAAGCTATCTCCGACGGTAGCTACCGGCACGCCCTCGACGGTCACGAAGTTCTGCTGCGTCGATGTGACCGGGCCTCCAATATGCGGTTTTGGTCCAGGATCAACCATTGGACACACATGCATCTGACCCTTCAACGTGACCGGGCGAGAAACCATATCGAACTCTCCTAATGCTTAATCCAACAGCGCGCTCTGAGGTTAAGAGCACTGAAAAGACACTTGAAAGATGTTAGCATCATCCTCCGATGGAACGAACCGGCTGGGGAGGATATGCTGCATCATCCATAAGCTGAAATTCATGTGCTTGTGCCAAAATCGCCATGTGCGGAACTGCGTCATATATTGAAAGGCTAGTCAGATCTCGGTTGCCGCCTAGTGCAAGAACAGGCCTGAAGCCGTAAATTTGGTCTACCCCTAGCTTGCCCAATTTTGAACGTGCTCGTTTGAACAATTTTTTCACGTCTGAATCATATTCGTCAAAACTCGGATCATCGAGCATCATCAGTTGGCTAGTTACAGAAAGGTCTGGATCATGGAATTTTCCACTGACAAGGGCTGGACACGAAACCCGGCTTTTCACGAGATCGATAATTACGTCTTGGTACGTCTCATTCCAGGCAATGATTGTCCCAAAAGAGCCAAAACCAAGAGCATATGTTTGGTCGGCACGAATGTCAGGGTCGTTATCGAATACCAGTCTTAAAACACCGCGATATCGGTTCGGATCACAAAACTGGAAATATCCATCTAGAACGACGCCTACTCCGTTGTGTTGCCAGAATTCCAACATCGCGTCTGGGACTTTCCCGCGATAATCTTCGGCATTAATGGCTTCGCCGCCTTGCGGGGCGCCATAATCAGCCACAATCGAGGCTAGTCTGGTCTGATAATCTTTCACGGAACCTCCACATAATAAGAATTGCCGAAATACTATGACATCGGTACGCCGTCGGGGCTACCCTGCCCATTACCGGCGTCGCTCTTTGAACCACCAGACTGATTATTTGAGCTGGGCGTTTTTTCGTCCTCACATATTTTTAGATCTGCGTTGGTTTTTTGACCTTTCTCTTTCGCCTTGTTCGCGTGGTCCTTAAGTTGTTGTAATCGGGTTTTATCAGAACCCTTTGCGGCTTTGGACCATTGCGAGCCTATCGAGCGATTTGCTGACCGCGGACCCATACCACCATTGTCTGGTGAAATTCGCCCAGTACCGCCCGCAGAAAGATCCGGAGTATGGATCACGTCCATCGTCTTAATATCGTTTGCGGCGGCAGTTCTTGCAGCGTCTCTAGTCATTTTGCTGTCTTGCTTTAGTATTTCAGTCGCTCTATTTCTGATCCACGCTTCACGAGCGTTAGCTCGATCTAGTGCGTCCTGCGCACCGCGACCAATTTTCTCGTAATTATCCATATTTTTGATAAGTTGGTCGGGCGGAATATTGTTTATCGCATCACGCTGCTCTTCGAGTTGTCGCTTAAATTCTTTGATCTCATCAGGCGTCGAGCCTTTTGGAGGTTTGAAGCAATCGATCTCACCACAATCTACACAGGGTTTCGCTGCGGCCTGATCGTGGGTGTCAGCCTCAGCTGCCGTGTCTGCATCCTCCATATAACTTGCTAACGCTTCTGCAGCCGCACGCCCCGCGTAACCGCCAACCCTTGACCCTACCGCGCGACCAATCCAAGCCCCAACTGGGCCACCGAATACTCCCCCGATAACGCCACCGAGTGCGCCGCCAGCAAGTTGCCCTCCTGCTTGGCCTATCGTTCCAGCCACGGCGCTCATGTCGCAGCACCCAGATTACTTATGTTAAACGCATCCTGTTTTTTTTCGATGTCAGGATTTTTACATCTGGATTGTCGAGATTTTTGGCGGTCAATTTTTTTGACTGGGTCAAGGGGATAAGAAACATCCATGATCTTGTTTTCCAAATCGGTAAATCTCGAACGAGGCAGGTTCCGGAGTTCAGACAGTACGGTTTAGGGATTGAATTCGCTCTTCTTTTCGCCCGTCAGATTGCTGTTCTATTAGCGCGTCTTCGCAAAGGAACGAGATGTTACCGCCATAGCTGCAACCGATTGAAACTAGCTTCCCAGTGCTCATGCGGCTTTGGTATCGGGCAATCTGAGCATCGACTTCCGCTCGATCACTGATCCTTCCTTCGAACAGGTGCGACCAACCTACTTCGGAATCAGAAATGTACCGATCCGGAACCCTATTGAAATCCCATACGAACACGTTTGAAACGATCGAGCCTTCCCATAGGCCAGACATGTTTAGCATATGCAGGCTGGACGTTTTGATGATCGTGGTCACGCCCTCAGAATTGAGTCTGAACAAAAGAGTTTTTGTCGCACCACTCAATGTAAGGTCAGCTATCACGCTGTCATGGATACCACCTAGCGCCAGTCTCCCCGATGCATCTGTCTCGAAAGCCATTGTAATCTCCTTGGCGACATGACTCTAAGCCTCGTCCATGAACGTCTTTTCAATTGTCCCATTTTCCTTAAACAGGATCATTGCAAAAGGATTTTCGCTTGAATCATCAGGGATCGCGATATCGCCATTCAAGGCGCGACGTAGATCACCAATTGCGAGTCTTGGATCTCGTCCATCGATGGCTTCAATGTCGAACTTGATCGGAAAATCGATATTTCCCGTTTTCCAGAAAACAGCCCATGAATCCGGGACGCCATCATCAAGCATTTCGCCGATAGCCACAGCGTCGCCGTCCCAGATGTTGTCCACGGGGAGTCTCAGCACCTCAGATACTGCTAGCTTTGCGTCAGTAAGATCGATATCTCTCGAAATATAAATATCAACGCCATACGGCTTTGTCATAATTCCACCCTCACACCATTCCACACTTTCGCCAGAGTTCAAGGACTCTATTAATTTCTTCTTGGCTCATCAGGCCTTTTTGTTGAAGGTTGTTCGCAAACTTCATTCCCCCGTCATATCCGACGGAATTTAGTTGCTTTAAGAACTGATGCTCGAACCTGCTGAGGTTTACAAATCCTGATCCCGATTGAGGAAACAATGATTTCCCGTGGGTGCCGTAGGTCCGCCCGTTAACTGTGTACGATCCAGATTGGCGTGGAATGCTTCCACTCTTGATTTCATTTATGTCATTTCTGACATCAGACGCAATTTCTGGGTCCCATACAGTATTGTTCTCTTTCGTTGGATCTTTACCTTTCGTCCGGCATGGGTCGTGGCGTCGGTTCGGAGGCTCACAGTCTGCACATGCTACGGCGGGAGCCTCATCCTTTGTTTTCTTTTCTGCATCTTCGTTTGCGTCCTCCATGTAGCTGGCCAACGCTTCTGCGGCCGCGCGACCGGCCACTCCACCAAGATAGCGACCGACCCATGTTCCAACGGGGCCAAAAACGCTACCAATAGCGCCTCCCAGTATGCTACCACCAATTTTGCCGCCAGTTCCCAGCACGGTCGTCGTCGTGCTCATAGTGCGACACCCGTCACAGTCCCAGAGCGCAACGCATCGGCGGTATATCCTATCAACGCCTTTACCTGATTATCTGGTGTGGCTCCTTTTTCTTGAAGGAAGCTTCTAACCTCTGGTAGCTCTGCAGCCTTGCCGTCCGAAAGCACCATTACAGATGCCCACCGTGCGCGGCCGCGCTCAGTTTTTATGCCGAGGTCATCAGCCGAGGCCTCACTTGCAAGCGTAGCGCCCCAGAAGAAATCGTCGTTCAGGCCGGTAAAATGCGGAGGCGGATTTGACTTTAAAAACCGGGCTATTCTCAGCCGAGAGGAATGAAGCATCGCGGTTTTTAGCTTTTCAATTTGCTCTTGCTCAATGCGAAGCGGACCCGGTGGAGGCGCAGGTAAATCCGGCGGAGCTTTCACCCGCTTAACGCCACCATAGTCCGGCGCATTCAACACGACGCAGTCTGCAGGGCCCAGAAATCGAGCAAGCTGGGGTCGTGTCAAGATTGGGAGTAGAGCGCCGAGGACATTAGGATCCCAGTGACGAAACAGCACACGCTCATACTGTTGTGAACTTGTGCTTTGCGGATAGGCTCCAGTTTGCTCCAGCGGGATCATAACCTCATTGAGGGTGCGCAGATGCCGATAAAGCGTGTCATCGCCACCCGGACAAGACCAATAGACAGCGCACGCATTTTTTGAGTCCAACCAGCCGATGTAGGACCGAACTGGAAGAGCCTCAAGATTGACCAACCATGGTCCTGCCAAGCGGAAATCGGCAGATGCACCTTCAAGAAACAAGGAACGCGCGCCTATGCCTTCTTCCTGAAGCATGCGTGGAAGATTATCAAATGCACCCCCATCCAGTACAGCGGAGACCACTCCCGTCATCGCGTCTGTGGCTTGTCTCGTTAGTTCGGCGGTTTCGTTAGGATTTGGCAGATCGATTGTGGGTGTGTCGGTCATAATCAAATCCTCACAAACGGCGTGGAATTCTTCGACATCGACTTCAAGCAGGAGCCGCTGTCACCTGGGCCGCCTTTTTTAAAGTTAATCTGGTTGCCCTCAATATCAATCTTCAATGCAAATAACTTGATTCCGCTTTTCGTTAGGGAGATATAACCACCTGGCGTCGAAAGTCTGATTTCGTCATCTGCAAAAATCTCCCAGACCTTTGCCTCTCCATGGTATTTCTCCTCGGAGACGAGATTGTAGAGCTTGCCGACATTGACGGTGATCTTCTCGCCGACACGGGTGTATTGGCCTGTTCCGATCTCGACGAACTGCTCTTTGCCGATGGTCAGGTTCTGTTGTTTTCCAACTTGCCGCACTTCGGTCTGCCCGATGTTAGTCACCTTGCTGACGCCGATCTGCTCAGCCTTTGCAACGCCCACTGACGTGGACTGAAACGCACCAATAATGGTGTTCATGATGCCGGGGAGCGGGAAAAGACCGGAAGCGTCGGCACCCACACCCGTACCGGAACCAGCAAGCGCCGTGCCTGCATCGGAACGCGGGCTGGGGCCTGACACCACGCCCTCGCGTGACGACATGCCGCCAGCGCCGAGAAAGCCGAGTGCTGATGACGCAAGCGTGGTTGCGAAGGCAGCAATGCCGGGTCCACCGCCGCCAGCGAATTGGGCGGCTTGACTGAGAAGACCAGCCGTCTGGCCTGATAACGCCTGCACTCCCGCCATGGCCATCATGGCCATCGGCCCTGTGCCACCGACGACGGTGTTCACCGATCCGCCGATCTCATGCTTCTGGTTGCCAGACACTTCAACGGCGCGGTTGCCACCGACGGAGGCCACCTCGTGTCGGTCGACGCGTTTGGTACGGTCGTTCAGAACACGCGTGGTCTGGTCCTTCTGGGCATGGAAGAACTGGTTCTCCTTGCCTGCTTCGTCCTCAAACGTGATTTCGTTGAAGCCATCGCCCTTATGGGTATTGGAGCGCAAAACCATGCGGGTCTTGTTGGCGGGAAGGTCGTAGGGCACCGAATTTTTCGGGTTATTCACGACACCTGTCACCAGCGGTCTGTCTGGATCACCGTCCACAAAGGCGACCATCACCTCCATGCCGATGCGGGGGATGACCTGCGCACCCCATGTCCCGCCACCCCATGCCTGACTAACCCGCACCCAGCACGTATCCGTCCCATCCTTCTTTGCCTTGCGGTCCCACGGGAACCACAGCTTGATGCGACCATATTGATCCGGGTGGATTTCTTCGCCCTCAGGACCTGCAACTATGGCAACCTGCGTGCCTTCGATCTTCGGGCGCTTGGTGGTGCGGTGCGGAGTGAGCGGAACGCGGGCGGGGATGGCCTCGAAGGTGTTGCGGTATTCCGGTTCGTTGCTGTTGGTCTCATAGGAGCGATCCACAATAGTGTGGCTTGCTTTTATGATGACGTGTTCTTCATATTCATGCTCGGGATGGGCCACCTCATATGGGGTGAAGCGACGACCAGCTTCCAAAATGCGAGACGTCGATCCGCCGAAAACGCGGTCGTGATCCGCCTCAATGGATTGGGCTCGCAGCTTTTGGGCGCGCTCTGCCTCTTCCACGGTCTTGATACGGGCGGGGTATTCGTAAAGCTCACGCTTGGTCGCGTCCGGCATCTGCACCAGTGATGGCGTCATATTGCTTGGCACCATGCCAGGTGTCTCGAAATTCCAGTCAGCACCGGCGCGCTGGCCGGGCACATAGGAAAAGCGGCGTGCCCAGTCATTGATGTGGTTGCGATCTGACGAGCCCTGTGCCAGCCGCACCCTACCTTCGCCTTGAGCGGATGGCGAGGGTCCGAGCCAGCCATTGGCGGTATCGGCCACATGCAGCTTGTGAGAACCGTCTTCGTGGGAAAACCAGTAGAACAGTCCGTCCTCTTCGAAACGGCGTAGCAGATAGTTCAAGTCCGTCTCGTTGAACTGGACGCTGTAGTGCTTCGGTGGTGGAACCTTGATGATGCCCGATGTATCCGGCGCCGGAATGCCGTGTTCGGAAAACAGCGTTTCGACGATATCGACCGATGTCTTGTCCATCCAGATGCGGCAATCGGAGCGGCGCGACAAAAGCCACATTTGCGGGCGGATGGTCATAGCATAGGAGCGAAGGCCGCGGGTGATCGGTGGGCCTTCATGCAGGTCTGTCACCAAGCCGTTGAAGGGGCGGCGGATGCCGCTACCCTCTTCGCCATCACCTTGGCTCACCTCGATTGATACATCGACCAGACGTCCGATCAGCTCTTCTGGCTTCACCGCCTCCTTCTTGGCGCGGACGCTCAGCTGTATTTCAAAGAGTTGAGACACGCCTTCATTGATCACCATCCGCTCGGGCAGCAACTGGTCTTCGCCCAAGGGCGACTTTACCTTCAAAACGCGGCTGGCCTGGATGAAATCGGATGACGATGGCTGCTCGGTCATGGTCTATCTTTCGCTACCGCACTGAAATGCAAAGTTGAACGACAGTCACGGATTTCTCCGTCATTGTTTGCATCGAGCTCGCATTGGTTCTGTCGCTCAATTGCCGATTAGAGACGTTCACCGACGAGGTATGCGTATTTGAATTTCGTCGCATTGTTGGGGACGTCATCGATCTTGGGGCCGAACATCAGCTCAGGCGTGAGCACCGTGCCGATCTCTTTCGCGGATGGGGCCGTGCCGAGTAGGTAGATGTCTCGAGACATGAACATCTGGTTGCCGAAAGAATTTCCAACAGCGTAATTGACCTGCACCGCGAATGCGGAGTGCCCCTTCTCAAGCATGGCCTGCTTGATCTTGGCATCATTCGCCTTCAGCCATTTTTTCAGCCAGACTGATAGCGAGTATTCGTTCACCCCGCCCGATATCTGACTGAAAACGGCAGCGACGGCGCCGCCAACAGCCATGCGAGAATTGAGTTGTCGTGGTCCATCCGCCTGCGTCAAATAGGACAGGTCAGGCCCACGCCCCATGCGTTTGACGGGAACGACCTCATCTTCCCGCACCGGGCGTACGGTAAATGAATCGGTAGAGACAGCGAAATTGGGCATCGGTAATTTCTCCCAGTAACAAGCCACACTGAGGGGCAAAATTTATGACTAAAGGCATTCCCGATTGGCCGGTGGCCGATATGCGAGGAATGAACTCCGGCGCCCCGATAACGAGGCGCCGGATGAAGCCTGTTAGCCAGCCTTGGTGGTGGCAAGATCGTAGGAGGCGATCATTGGAGCCTGCTGCGTGTTGTTCTCGTCAGCTGGCGTGTACTTGACTTCCATCTTGGTGAAGTTGAGCTTGATTGTCTCAACCGGGCGGTCGCCACTGGAGTCGACAGAATAGCTGGCGATCAGCGTGTTCGTCAGCAGGTACTGGATGTAGGTGTTGCCTGGATCACCCGTGGTAACGAGGTGAATGGTGGCAAGCTTGCCCTGGCGGCCAGAGCACGCCTCGCTGAAGAGCTTGGTGGAGGACGAGTCGCTTACCTTCGTCAAAATGACTTCCGAAATAGTCGGTTCGGAGGCTTCACGGTTTGCAGCAGAACCCGCAGACGTGTTCATGTTGCGCGAAACATTCCAATGAATGGCCTCGATATCCATCCATTTGCGGTGTTCCTCATGGGTCGCGTCACCCTGAATACCGTCGATCTGCAAATAAATTGGCATACTGTAAGCTCCTGTAGCTGATGAAAGACCTCTTGCTCCGAGGCCGTGTTTGCCTTTCCACTACTGCCGCATGCGTCGGGACACCCCATCCGACGCGGCAACCTTATCCACGGCACCCTTGGCGGCTGCTGCGAATTCGTCAGTCTCCCCAGCCGCTCCGACACGAATGCCGAAACCGCGTTCATCAAAATCGACCGTGATGTTTTTCACCTTTTCGCCAGCAATGACCTTCTCGAGGAAAAAGCTGGAGAGTGGCGGCAACAGATCCCTGCCGATCATGATTTCGATGGCGCGTGCGCCAATTTCGCTAGACCCTGCGCGGCCAACCAGCGCCTGCCGCGCAGCATCGGAAAGAACGAGTTCCGTGCCATAGGCGTCATGGACGCGCTCGCTGACTTTAGCGATCTGCATATCCACGATGCGCGAGAGCTGTTCCGCACCAAGAGGCATGAAGGGGAGGATCACCGTCCGACCCAAAAATGCTGGCTTGAACTGCTTCGTCAGCTCCGGCATCAGCATAGCTTCCAAAGCCTCGGCATCGGGCATCGTGTCCGGATCTGCGGCCAGCGCCGTCAGAAGTTCGGATCCCGTGTTGGCAGTCATGAAAATGGTGGTGTTCTTGAAGTCGATGTCGCGGCCCTCGCCGTCCTTCAACATGCCCTTGTCGAAAACCTGATAAAATATATCCTGCACGCCAGGATGGGCCTTATCGATTTCGTCAAGCAACAGGACGCCAAACGGTCGGCGGCGGACAGCTTCCGTCAAAACGCCGCCTTCGCCATATCCCACGTAACCGGGTGGCGAACCGAGGAGCAGCGAAACCTTATGCTCTTCCTTGAACTCGGACATGTTGATCGTGGTCAGATGGCTGTTACCGCCGTAAAGCAAATCCGCCAACGAAAGAGCAGTTTCCGTCTTTCCCGTCCCGGACATGCCAACCAGCAGGAATACGGCAGGTGGACGGCGCGGGTCGGAGAGGCCTGCGCGGGCGGCACGCATGGCATCGGCAATGCGGTCGATCGCCCAGTCTTGTCCGATTACTCTTTGCTTCATGCGATGATCGAGCGACTTCGCGCTTTCGATTTGGTCGGCCAGAAGCTTGCCGAGCGGAATTCCAGTCCAGCGTGAGACAACCGCCGCTATCATCTCGCGGTCTACGACGGTCGGGACCAACTTCTCGTCGCTGTTATCCGGAGCAATCGCCAGCGGCTTCCGCTTCTTGCCGCGTGTGGCCTCCGACAATTGAGCCTTGCCGTTTTCTTGCTCAGCAAGTGCGCTGATCTCAGCGTCATAACGCGCGCGCAGTCCCTCGATGGCCGTATCCAGATTTCCGATTTCAGTCTTGATGGCATCGACACGGGCAATCTGCTCTTCACTGGAAGGTTCGCGCACCAGCCAATCAAGCTCGGTCGTCAGCAATCTACGCTCATTTTCCATCGAACGCAGCTTTTCGGGCAAGGTCTGGCGGGCGAGGGAAACGGCCGCAGACGCCGTATCGAGAAGACTGACCGCCTTGTCCGGCAGTTGCCGCGAAGGCATGTAGCGAGCGGAAAGCTGAACGGCTGCGACTATGGCCTCGTCGCGAATGGTTACGCCGTGGTGCTCAACGAAGCTATCGGCTACGCCGCGCAACATCCGAATTGCTGTTGCCTCATCGGGCTCACGCACGTGCACCGGCTGAAACCGCCGGGTCAGCGCTGCGTCTTTCTCGAAGTATTTTTTATATTCGCTCCACGTCGTTGCCGCGACGGTGCGGACTTCACCTCTGGCAAGAGCCGGCTTGAGAATATTGGCGGCGTCACCCTGCCCGCTGGCGCCACCGGCACCTACGAGACCGTGGGCTTCATCGATAAAAAGGATGATCGGGTCGGCTGAACGTTTGACCGCGTCGATCACGCCGTGCAGACGCCGCTCGAACTCGCCCTTGACCCCCGCACCAGCCTGAAGAAGTGAAAGATCGAGGCTCAAGAGCCGAACGGATCTCAACTTTTCCGGCACATTGCCTGACACAATTTCAAGCGCCAGCGCCTCGGCCACCGCCGTCTTGCCGACACCCGCCTCACCCACAAGGATGGGATTGTTCTGACGCCGACGCGTCAGGATATCCACCATCTGACGTAGCTCATCGTCACGGCCGATGACAGGATCGAGCTTTCCAGCGCGTGCTTCTTCTGTCATGTCCTGCGTATAGAGCCGCAAGAAATCGTTTTGGTCCTTACTCTTGGCGGCAGTGACGAGATCGCTCCCATTTTCTGCTGATTGTGCGCCGATTTCGCCTCGCAAACGTTCGAGAGCACCGCGATCCATGAGTTTCAGGGAGGGAAACGCTGCGCGAACCATGCTGCGTAGTGACGCGTCTTCGTCCAGTGAAAGCAAAAGATGGAGCAAGGAAATCCTTGGGTGGCCATCCTGGAGGGAAGCCAGCAACCAGGCCTCACGACCCGCGGTCAACACGTTCTGGGAAAGCGCAAGAGCCTCGCCGTCTCCTACTGCCGCCTCATCAAGCGCGCGGTCGATTTCGGCGTGAAATTTGTCGAGAGGTATCTGAAGTTGTTTGAGAATGTCAGCATGGCTGCCAGTTTCCACAACTGCACACAACCAGTGAGAAATATCTACGAACTGGTGTCCACGCCTCGCTGCGATGGATGCAGCCTCCTCAAGGGAGACACGCAGCTCAGGCTCAAGCGCTTCCACCAGGCGATTGAGATCGATTTGCGACATGCAGCGAGCCTCCGGTTTGGATCATTCCACAACGTGACGTGGCATAGTTAGGTTGCTAAAACTATCTTGTCCAGCCAAAAGTTGCTTTTTTATTTGACGAGTTTAAAAGCAAGTCGCCACAATTATGCCTCATTTTCCATAAGTCTGGTTAGTGAATAACCTTACGTAACGGAAGTAACAGACACTTCACCAACACGCTTTATGAGGGATAAACTCGCTTTGGAACTCACAAAAGACATTGCTTCAATAGAATATCTTGGCGACTGTGGAGAAAATATTCGCGCAAACCAAAGAACACGTGAACTATATTATAAAATTAAGGATGAGCGTAACCAAGCAAGAGCTGAAGAACGTACTGTCTCACCACAAGAAGTTCTACGTGTTTCCAACAATTGGACCGAGGTCAGCAATCTCGGATTGCATATTATATATTCGGAAAGCCGCGATATCGAAATATTAGCATGGCTTGCTGAAGCAGAACTACGTTTGAAAGGCTTTCCCGGGCTGCGAGAAGTTTACCGCGTTACACATGATATATTTTACAACCAGTGGGATTCAGTTCACTCGATAAGCGACGAAGATGACGACGAAAGATTTGCACCCTTTGCTGGCTTGAACGGCATTGGCAGCGAAGGAACGCTCATCCAGCCGCTGCGTCTGAGCTCTCTCATTCCTGGTGGGAAATTTGGTGAAAACACGCTTTGGGATTTTCAGCTGGCGCAGCGATCGTCCGAGACGAAACGCAAGGAAGAGCTCTACAATGCGGCTTCCGAAGCGGGTGTGGCGGCCATGTCCGCGCATCTGGCCGACGTCAACGCCTGCCTCTCACTATTCGACGACATCACGTCGTTGCTGTCGCAGAAATGCGGGCCGAATGCGCCTGCAAGCTCTAATATCCGGAATATTTTAATTGAGGTGGCAGCCGCGATCAGAGCACTCGGCGGGCGGGACGAGAGCCCTGCACAATCCGGGGAGATTGCACGGATAGCGGACGAAGGCAGCGACGCGGCACAGCCAACGGTTCAAAAAACAGTCGTAAAAAATCCAGAAGAAATCGCTTCGCGTGACGAAGCGTTTGAAACTCTTCTTGCAGTTGCGCGTTACTTCCGCCGGATGGAGCCGCATTCTCCAATCTCGCTGGCCATTGAAACGCTGGTTCGCAGGGGGCGCATGGATTTTTCAGAACTGCTCGCAGAGCTTTTACCCGAGGCGCAGGCACGCAACGCCGTGCTCACAGCGGCGGGTATCAAACCGAACGGCGAGAATACCGGAAAATAAAGAAACTACGGGGGCATTTTCCCTCACTTCAGTCAGCAATGCCCCGGGGGCATCAAGGAGGTTTTAATGGCAAGTGTACACGAGAAGCTGGAACGGGTTCGCAAACCCCGCGTCCACATCAAATACGAAGTCGAAACCGAAGGTGCGATGGTCGTCAAGGAGCTTCCCTTTGTCGTGGGCGTTCTCGGTGATTTCTCAGGCAACCCGACGCAGCCTTTGAAGCCGTTTGGCGAACGCAAATTCGTTCAGATTGATCGGGACAATTTCGATGAGGTCATGCGCCGCATGACACCGGGGCTGAACATCGCGGTGCCCAACACCCTGCAGAACGATGGCACCGACATTCAGGTCAGCCTGAAGTTCGAGAGCATGGATGATTTTCTCCCTGCCTCGGTGGTGGATCAGGTTCCGGCCCTGAAATCCCTGCTCGATGCGCGCAACGAACTGCGTGACCTTCTGTCGAAGGCAGACCGTTCGGAAGACCTTGAGCGGCTCCTCGAAGATATCCTTCAGAACAAGACCGACCTCGGCAAGCTGGTGTCCGAGTTGAAAGAGAAAAATGGCGCGCCGCAATAAACTGGCGCGCAGGAATTCATCTTTGAACGGCCCCGGCGCACGGGGCTTCACCTGTTCTAGCGGCCAAGATGCCGCATTTGGAAGGATTGAAAAATGAGCGCTGAGAGCCTGCTGAAGAATGAAGCACAGACAACGACCGAGCAGGATGGCGGTCTGCTGTCCAAAGTTGTCGCTGCCACACGCCAGACTGAACCGGACCGCGCCCAGAACCTGCTGCGTACGCTGACCGACCAGGCGCTGAAAGGAACGGTCAAATACGACCGCAACCTGACCGTCACGCTCAATCAGGCAATTGCCGAAATTGACAAGGCCATTTCAGGCCAGCTGGCCGCGATCATGCAATCGCCCGAATTTACCAAGCTCGAGGGCACGTGGCGCGGGCTCAACTATCTCGTCAAGAATTCCGAAACCAGCGTCAATCTCAAGATCCGCGTTCTCAATGCTTCGAAACGGGAATTGGGCCGCGATCTGGAGAAAGCCGTTGAATTCGACCAGTCCCGTCTGTTCAAATCGATCTACGAAGACGAGTTCGGAACCCCTGGCGGCGAGCCGATGGGTGCGATCATCGGTGACTACGAATTCGACAACTCGTTCGATGATGTCCAGCTTCTGCAGGGCGCTTCGTCAATTGCCGCGGCTGCATTTGCTCCGTTCATCTCGGCCGCAAGCCCACGTATGTTCGGCTTTGACGATTACCGCGATCTTGCACGCCCCCGCGATCTCGAAAAGATTTTCGACACGGTGGAATACGCGAAGTGGCGTAGTTTCCGTGAGAGCGACGATTCACGCTTCGTTACGCTTGCCCTGCCCCGCGTTCTTTCCCGAATGCCATATGGCCCGAAGACAAACCCGGTTGATGAGTTTGCCTATGATGAAACCAACGGTTCGCCAAATGGCGACCTGCCGCACGACCAGTACTGCTGGATGAATGCGGCCTATGTCATGGGCACAAAACTGACCGATGCTTTTGCCAAATATGGCTGGTGCACGGCCATTCGCGGGGCGGAAAATGGTGGCAAGGTCGAAAACCTGCCGATGCATGTCTTCTCCAGCGACGATGGCGATCTGGACCTGAAGTGCCCGACAGAAGTCGGCATCACCGACCGTCGTGACGCCGAGCTTGGCAAGTTGGGCTTCCTGCCGCTTTGCCACTACAAGAACACGGACTATGCCGTTTTCTTCGGTGCACAGACAGCGCACAAGCCGAAGCTCTACGACCGCCCGGAAGCGACCGCTAATGCCGCTGTTTCTGCCCGCCTGCCTTACATGATGGCGACATCACGTTTTGCGCATTATCTGAAAGTGATGGGTCGCGACAAGATCGGTTCCTTCATGGAGGCTTCGGATTGCGAAGTCTGGCTAAACCGCTGGATTTCCAACTACGTGAACGCAAATGACGAAGCGGGCGAAGAATCGCGGGCGAAATATCCGCTTCGCGATGCCAAGGTCACGGTTCAGGAGATTCCTGGCAAGCCCGGCGCCTACAATGCCGTTGCCTGGATGCGTCCGTGGCTACAGATGGAAGAGCTGACCACGTCCTTGCGCATGGTTGCTCGTATTCCAACCAAGAACTGATCAAGCGGAGGGGGCGTCCTGCCCCCTTCCCAGCCTTCTTGCCCGGAGCCCATTCATGCCGCAAAGGTCCGTTTCGGACATTCGCAGTCAGGCCGATCAGCTCATCGCTCTCATCGATGATGCGCTGAACCGGCAGGTCAATGCCATCCTCCACCATGCCGAGTTCAAGGCCATGGAAGCGAGATGGCGCGGCCTTGCGATGGTGGTGCGTGAAGCCAGCCGCAGCCCGGAGGTCAAGATCAAGCTCCTGAATGCCAGCTGGCGTGAACTTGCCCGCAGCATGGAAAGAGCCACCGACTTCGACCAGAGTCATCTTTTCGAGATTGTCTATAACCGCGAATTCGGAATGCCAGGTGGCGAACCCATCGGCATGATGGTTGGCGACTACAGTTTTTCACCCGACGATGTGGACGGCGTGGACGCCATCACCACGCTGTCGCAGATCGGCATGGTTGCGGCAGCGGCATTCTGCCCGTTCATTGCCGGCGCCGCACCATCCACCGTTGGGCTCGAAGATTTTTCGGAGCTTTCACGCGTCCATGATTTCTCTTGGCTGAAGCAGGAAAAATCCCGCCTTCGTTGGAACGCACTGCGCGCCCGTGATGATAGCCGTTTCATCGGCCTCGTCGCTCCGCGTATCCTGCTGCGCTCCCCCCACAAGCCATTTTCGCGCAGACGCGAAGACCCGTTTCCGTTTCGAGAACATATCGGCGAAAAAGGAGACACGCTGCTGTGGGGCAACCCTGCTTTTGCCTTCGCGTCCGTCGTCATCAGAAATTTCATCGATTCGGGATGGTTCGCGGACATTCGCGGTGTGACGCAGGACGAGATAGATGGCGGAATGCTGTCTTCCTCACAATTGCCGCCGCTGGATCTCGGCATCGAAAGCCAGGGCCTTTCTGCCCAGCCTCCGGTGGAAATGCAGCTAACCATGGGGCAGGAACAGCAATTTTCCGATCTCGGCATCGTGCCGGTCTCGACGACCTACCTTGCCAGCATGGCGATTTTCAACGCCAATCAGTCGCTGCACGCGCCCGGCCACTATTCCAAGGAAAGCGCCCGTCAGAACGCACGTCTGGCGGCCATGCTTCAATATGTTCTCTGCGCTGCGCGCTTCTCGCATTACCTCAAGGTCATCATGCGCGATGACATAGGCCAGCTGAGCGACGCCTTGACCATCGAACGGAAGCTGGAGACCTGGCTGTCATCCTATACGCTCGGCAACGACGACGCCGACGCAGCACTTCGCACGCGCTACCCGCTGCGGTCTGCCGGTATCAAGGTCTACGAGATACCCGGCAAGCCTGGAAGTTTCTCCTGTACCGTCAGGCTGCAACCGCATTTCCAGCTGGATGATGTCTCCACCAGCTTTCACCTCATCGCCGAAACGACGACACCGACCGCATCGACTGCACGGTCGGCGGAGCCACAAAGGATACCCGCATGACACTTCGAGACGATGTTGCCCGCCTGCTCGACGATGACCGATTAGATGATGCCATCGGCGAAGCGAAAGATCAGGTGAAGAAAAATCCCTCCGAGAAGGAGGGACGGTATCTCTACATCGACCTTCTGGTGCTGGCAGGTGATTTTGAGAAGGCGGACGCCCAGTGCAATGTCGCATCGACATTCGCACCGCAGGATGCCGTCGGCTTCTCGCTGTTCCGCCACCACCTGCGCGCCATGGCAGCGCGCAATGCGTGGTTCGAAACCGGTGCCGTTCCCGATTTCACACACGGACCATCAGAACTCGACCAGTTCGCCATAAAGGCAAATATCGCCGCCCGCGATGGTGACGTGGAGGCAGCGCGCACAGCGCTTGCGGAGCTGGACGAGCGGCGCGCGGAAATCTCACTCTCAGTTAACGGTGGAGCGCCGGGATATATCCGCGATCTCGATGACCGCGTGCCCCACGCGCTCGAAGTGCTGACAAATGGCGGAAAATATCTCTGGATCGATTATGATCGCATAGAAAGCGTGGCGATAGAGCCCATGAGCCGACCACGCGACCTTGCATATCGGCAGGCGGAATTGACGCTTCGCGATGGTGCTATAGCCTCAGTCCTGCTGCCAGCGATCTATCATGGCAAAAACACCAGCACGCCTTTGCTGCTGGGGCGGGAAACGGTCTGGAGCGAGGACACAGCTCTGGTCACGGGTACGGGACAGCGCTGCCTCTTGGTCGGCGACGACCTTATGCCGTTCCATGAGATTTCCAGCATGGCGGCTGCGGTATCCAAGGTCGAAAGGCAGTCTGCCCTTGGTTGATCCGCTGGAACAATATCGCCCAAAGCAGAGAACCCTGGCCCGCTCGGTGCTCGACCGGCTGCTGGACGACGCGCCCGATATGGAAAACGATCCTCCTGCAAGCCTTTCGGATCAGGTTCGGGAAATGCGTGAGGTCATTCGCCGCGATCTGGAGTCCCTTCTCAACACGAGGCGTAATCCGGCGGGTCCACCCGCCATCCTCAAAGAGTTGACGGACGCGCTGGTGAGCTACGGCGTAGACGGCATTCTTTCGGCAAACCTTGTGACAGATGCATCCAAGGCTCGGCTGGCTCAGACGATAGAGCGGCGGATCTCGATGTTCGAGACGCGCCTGTCGGATGTCAGCGTGACGATCATGAAAAATCGCACGGACGGCGACCGGGCACTGCGGATGCGCATCAATGCAAGCTTCCGTCTGCATGAGGGAATGCCACCGATCAGTTTCGAGTCGAAGATCGATCCATCGACGCAACGCTTCCTTGTGGAGGCAGGTCATGGCTGAAGGTTTCCTTGAGAAATACAATGACGAACTTTTCGCACTGAGAAAGCGGGCGTCCCGCTTTGCTTCGGCCTTCCCAAAGATTGCGGGCAGGCTGCGGATGACCGGAGATGTTGCCGACGATCCGCATGTCGAGCGATTGATACAAAGCTTTGCCTATTCCGCAGCCCGCGTTCGCCAGAAACTGGACGACGAGTTTCCGGAGCTTTCCGACAGTCTGCTCGAAACACTCTATCCTCATTATCTCTCGCCCCTGCCCTCCATGAGCGTTGTGCATTTCGCGCCGAGCCCGGCTCTGGCAATTGTCCAGACCCTGCCAAGGCACAGCGAAATTATCGCAGAGCCTATCGGTGGAGAAAGCTGCCGGTTTCGAACCACGCAGGATGTGGAGATCGTCCCGCTGGACATTTCAGCGGCTGCACTTGCAAGCCAGCCAATCGATGCGCCTTTTTCACCCACGTCGGCGGGTGCTGCCTCCTGCCTTCGGCTGTCGCTGCGTACGACCTCACCCCGCCCCACAAGTTTCAGTGAGATGGGCCTGAACGCGCTGCAGGTTTTCATTTCATCGGGATGGCAGCAGGCAACAGCTTTGCATGAATTGCTGACCAATCACTGCATCAGCATCGCGCTCGCGCAACATTCCGAAGACCGTAATGCGGTGTTTCTCCCGCCCTCCTGCCTCAAGCCGTCCGGTTTTTCGAAGGAGGAGGCGATGTTGCCCTACCCCGCCAACAGCTTCGACGGGTACCGGCTGCTGACGGAGTTCTTTGCCCTTCCGCAGAAGTTTCTCAGTTTTGAAATCGGCGGCCTGGAGACGTGGACAGGTGGCGATTGCGAACTTTACATCTATCTGGACGCTGCGGATTCGCGTTTGGAGCGGATGGTGTCGGCAAATGACTTGGTCCTCAACGCGTCTCCGGTCATCAACCTCTTCAAACAGAGCTGCGAGCCGCTGAGCCTTGATGGAACGCGCACCGAGTATCGCTTGCTGCCCGATGCGAGACGGCAGCGCACCCGCGAAATCTACGGCGTCGAGAATGTCCAGCTGACCACCCGCTCCGGCCAGATCGAGAAAACATCACCCTTCTTCGGTCGCACCCAGCGCAGCAACGGCTCCAACGTCTTCTGGCAGACCTATCGCCGCTTCGATGATGATGATGGCTCCTCCGACACCGACATTGCCTTTATCGATCAGCAGCGCGGTCCACTCGGCCCACTCGATGTCGTCGCAAGTGTCGATACGCTTTGCATCAACCGCGAGCTGCCGAGCCAGCTCCCCTTCGGAGGCGGGCATCCCTTCCTGCAGCTGTCATCGGGCAACGAAGCTGTTGGCTCCCTCCAGGCGCTTATGCCACCGACGCCCGCTGTGCGGATGAACGAACGGTCCGCGCGGGAATGGCGGCTGGTTTCGCATTTGCTGCTTAACCACCTCTCCCTCTTCGACAATGGTGGCGCGCCGCTGAAAGATATCCTCTCGCTTTACGCATTTCGCGACACGCCGGAGACGCGGCAACTGGTGGAAGCCATTACATCGGTGGAAGCACGCAACTCCCATGCGAGAATTGGTTCTGCCATGGTTCCCGGAACCGATATTACGCTGGAGTTCGACCCGGCAATGATCGACCGGCCTGCGGCCTATATCTTCGCCAGCGTTCTCAACCATTTCTTCGGGCTCTACACCTCGATCAACAGCTTCACCCGCCTGACCGCAACCATGCGCGGCCATTCCGAACCTCTCGCCAGTTGGCCTGCCCGTGCGGCAGACCGGCCTCTGCTGTAGGAGGCCGCCGATGCAGCGTGAGGCGATTGATATGGAAAAACAGCAGGCGGAGCGTCTGGCGAGCGATCCGGGCAGTTTCGAGCCCACCACGGCCTTTCGGGTTGCGCAGCATCTGGCATCCCATGATGAGCTGACCATCGGCTCGCACAATGGCGCTCGCCCGACTCCGATTGCCATCAGCGGCTACAGGACCAGAAACGGCGCGCTTGAGCTACGGTCCGCCTTCGCGCCAATCGTCGGCCCGCTTGGCTCTTTGCCCCCAAGCTATTCCGAGTTGCAACAGCGTGAAGAGCGAAACCGATCGAGGGCGCTGACAAGCTTCTTCAACCTGTTTGCCGCCCGCTTCAGCGAACTCTTTGTGTCCGCCACAGAGAAATACCGGTTGGCCCGGGGTCTTCGCTGGACCCAGACCCGCGAAAACAACGCCTTTCTAAAGACCCTGCTTTCACTCACGGGTTTTGGCACCGCTGGGCTGGCCGAAAAAGCTGGCGTCAGGGAAGATGTCCTTCTGCGCTTTAGCGGGCTGCTGGCCAATCGCAACCGGAATGCAACGGCATTGACATCGATGCTACAGGAATTCACCGGCCTGCCCGTCACGGTCGAGCAATTCTGCAAACGCTGGGTACCCTTGCCGGTGCCCGAGCAAAGTCAACTCGGCCAGCCCGGTGGCCTGCTCCTTGGCCGGAATGTGACAGCCGGTAGCGCCGTAGAGGATTTCAGCAGCCGGTTTCGCATCGTCCTCGGCCCTGTCGGTTATGCCGACTATCTGGCGCTCACACCGGGCTCGAAACGTCTAGCGGAAATCTTTGCCGCAACGCGCCTCTTTGTCGGCAGCGGCTTCAATTTCGACGTTCAGGTCATCCTGCGAAAAGAAGACATTCCCTTTTGCCGGCTGGGGCAGGACGAATCTCCAGCGCGGCTGGGATGGAACAGCTGGGCGCGCGTGGCCCCTGCCGCGAGGGACAGCATGGACGCAATCGTGACCGAGCGCGAAGGCTCGGCGGTTTCGACGTGAGGGCGGCATCATGAAACTTGTGCTGAAGGACACACAAACAAACGGTGGAGCAAAGCCCACCCAGTGGACCCTCGAACAGGGAAGCCGCGTTATCGGCCGTTCAACCGACAGCGACTGGCAGGTGAATGACGACGCGCGACGGGTTTCCAAGCAGCACTGCACCATCACCAAGGACCGTGCCGGTTTCTTCATCGTGGACCGCAGTGCCAACGGCACCCAAGTGGACGGAAGGCTTCTGCTGGAAGGAGAAACCACGCGCCTTCAAAGCGGCTCCAGGATAGGCATCGGCACCCGCACCTTCGAAGTTATCATCACGGGTGAGGCCGAGGCAGATTTCGGCGATCCCGACCCGTCTCTTCGCATCAGCGATGAAACGATGACGATCTCAGCAATCCTTTCCGATATTGCGCCCGGAGGCAGATCCTCTCGCGGACCGGTCGCCGCTGGTGCGTCCAATGACGATTGGCCTACGGCTACTCCCAGCCAGTCGGGCAAAAAGGCAAAGACAATTTCCCGAAATGTGGACGTTGGCTGGAATGAACCGCCCTCCACCGATGGCTTCGGCACCGTCCTTCCGAACGACTGGAACGAGGAGCCGGTAGAGAGCAGCAAGCACGAACATACTGACGCGATGAATATTCCCGTGCTGGTGTCTCGCCCGGCGAGGAAGCCGCCTGTCGAGGACTTCGATGCGGTCTTCACAAGTCCGACCGAGGCCCCGCAAGAGGCACCGGAGGCCTTTGTCAGCGCGGCGCCCCATGATCCGCTCGATGACCTGCTGCTTCAGCTGGAAAAGGAAGCGGCGGAATGCCTCGCCACTCTCGATATCGACAGTGCTGCCTTCGCAAGCGAGCCCGGCGCAACCAGCGACAGGGCACGTCTTGAGAATATCATCCGGCAACAACGCCTTCTTGCGTCATCGCTTGAAACCCTGATCCGCACCTGCACGCAGAGGCTTGAGCCCAGACTGATCGAAGCGAGGGCTGATGCGCAGAACGACTGGCGCAGCAAGATCGCCCGCAAGGAATGGCGCCAGGTGGTTTCAAGGACCGATTACTGGTCGACGTTCAAAAGCCAATTCGACGTGGAGGGCCGACAATTATCGGTCCGCGAGTTTCTTCAACAGGCAGCGCGCGGAGACGCCGCACCGGACGAAGCAACCAGTCCACGCAACATAGACACCAAGGGGGTAAGCAACCAAGATGAGGCATGAAAACCGTGTCGCCTGGAGCGAAGGCATGTTCCTTCGTGTCCAACATTTTCAGCAGTCGGACCGCTGGACGGAACGGCTTGTGCGCAATACGACGCGCAATCTCTCGCCATACCCATGGGGTGTCGCGGAAATCGGGATAGATCGAAGCGCGCTCGCAATCGGGCAATTTGCGCTGTCAAACCTGCGCGGAATCCTGCCGGATGGGACGCCCTTCGAGGCCCCTGAAGACACAGATCTGCCGCCGCCGCTGGATCTGGATGAGAGCGTCAAGAACGCGATTGTCTACCTCGCACTTCCGGCCCGCCAACCGGGCAAGGCCGACATGTCCGCGAGCGGCAAGGCCGAGGTCAACAGCGTTCGGGTGGTCGCCACCACCTATGAGGCGACCGATGCCAATGTCGACACCGACTTCGTCGCACCCATCGAGGTTGGTCGCTTGAGCCTGAAGTTTCTGAAAACTGGCGATGATCTTTCCGGATATGATCTCATAGGCCTGGCTCGGGTGGTTGAGGTGCGGTCCGATCGCGCCGTCATCCTCGATCCGGACTTCATACCACCGTCGCTCAACTGCGCTGCATCTTCGCGGTTAAGCGAACTCCTGACCGAACTGCTTGGTATCGTCAGGCACAGGGCTCAGGCGATTTCAGAGCGTATCGGTGATCCGACAATTCGCGGAACGGCGGAGGTGGGCGACTACTTCCTTCTGCAGATTCTCAACCGTGCCGATCCGCTGCTCTCCCATCTGTCCGCCAACGCCACCCGTTTTCACCCCATCCGGTTTTACGAGGAGTGCATCCAGCTGGCGGGCGAGCTTGCGACATTCACCACCGAGCGCAAGCGTGCCACCGATTTCCCTCCCTATCGCCATGACGATCTGAAAGCCAGTTTCGCAGCGGTCTTCGATGACCTGCGCACCTCGCTATCTGCCGTTCTGGAACAGGCCGCGGTGGCAATCGAGCTTGTGGAGCGCCGCCATGGTGTGCGCGTCGGCACCATCAACGACCGCACCCTTTTGCGCGATGCAGGTTTCGTTCTGGCCGTTCGGGCAGATATGTCTGCCGAGGATATCCGCCGCAGGCTGCCAGCGCAGATCAAGATCGGTCCGGTGGAGAGGATTTCGGAACTCGTCAACGTTGCACTTCCGGGCATACCGGTGCGTTCGCTTCCGGTCCTTCCGCGCCAGCTGCCCTATCGTTCCGGCACGATATATTTCGAAATCGATACCAAGACACCTCTCTGGAAGCAGCTCGAAACCTCCGGCGCAATCGCGCTGCATCTCGCCGGTGAGTTTCCCGGCCTTGAGATGGAAATGTGGGCATTACGCGAATGAGCAATGACACGCCCTCTTCATGGCAGGATCTCCCGACGGTGGTGGAAATCACCGATGAGAGCCGCAAACGAAACCAGAATGCCCGCAATATGGCGGCGATACTGGATGACATCATCGATACCGACCAGACGCCGGGCCGCGAGCAGCGCGGCGATGGCGGGCTGCCAATCGACGCCCTGCTTTCGGACTTCCGGTTCGGTGGTGAAGAAGTGCCAACGCTGGTGCAGTCTGCTGCGCCGCTACTTAACCTTGCCCATGTCCTGCGCTTCAGCGATGCCCAGCCTGATCCGGACCATTTGCGACGGGCCTGCATGGAGGCCATTACCCGCTACGAGCGGGATCTGGGTTCTGCGCGCATCAGCCCGGAACGTGCGAGAGCCGCGCACTACGTGGTGTGCGCGACAGTTGATGACGTCATATTGAGCAAGCCCTGGGGTGTGCGTGCCGGATGGGCGAGATCCGGCCTCGTCTCCACCTTCCACAATGACGTAACCGGCGGCGACAGGGTCTTCGATATTCTCGACCACTTTCACCAGTCGCCGGGAGCAAATAAGGACCTGCTGCTCCTCATCTATCTTTGCCTGTCTCTGGCATTCGAGGGTCGAACACGGGTATCCGCCAAGGGCGCTCTTGAACTATCCCGCATACGCGACAGCCTCTACAAGACGTTGATCGGCCAATATGGCGTCTTCGAGCGCGAACTTTCTCCGCACTGGAAGGGCGTCGAGGCGCGGCATACGCCTCTGCGCACCATGGCTGCCCTTTGGACGCTCCTGTCGCTGATCGCTCTCGCCTTTGCCTTCGGCTATCTGTTCTTCACGCTGACGCTCAACAACGCATCCGACGCGACGTTCGAGCGCCTTGCGTCGCTACCGCCCAACGAAACGCCAAGCGTGCTCATCGCAGCGCCACCACCACCGCCGCCGGGAGAACCGGTTGTCGAGCAGAAACCCGTTGTCGCGGCAGAACCACCCAAGCCGGTTGCCCCACCAAAACCGACACGGCTGGACAATCTGCTGACGTTTCTTCAGCCTGAGGTACAGCGAAACCTCGTGACGCTCGCGAATGTGAACGGTCGCTTACGCGTCAGGATCAACAATTCCGGTCTGTTTGAAGTTGGCAGTGCGCAGGTCAGCCCGCAATTTCGTGACCTGATCCAGCGCATCGGCGGCGCCTTGGCGGCGGAAAATTTCCGCGCGGTCGTCATCGGCTATACCGATAACATTCCCATCAAGACGGTCGAGTTCCCATCCAACTGGCACCTTTCCGAGGCCCGCGCCAAGGCAGTCGGCGATCTTCTGTCGATGTTCACCGGGCCGGAAGCCATCTTGACCGAAGGCCGTGCTGACAGTGATCCGATTGCTGACAACAGCACGCCTGAAGGGCGGGAAAAGAACCGCCGAACGGAAATCATGGTCCTGACGAATCCTGACGAGAAGCTCAGCGACGCGGGCATTCTCGCGCCCGCCGTAACAAACACGACCGGTCAGCCATCAGGAGAGACCCAGCAATGAACCCGCTGAGTTATTTTTACACGATCAGGTCCTATGTCGACAGCTACGCCTCGCTGATCGGAAGGCGTTTCATTTCGCTGCTGTGGGCGGTCGCCCTTTGCGTGGTAATCTGGTTCTACGGCTACCTCGTCAGCTTCGGCACCTTCAAACCCTTTGGAACGACGCAGGCGCGGCTGATTGCCATTGGCGTCATCCTGCTCATCTGGCTCGTCTATATTGCTGTCACGCTCTACCGGGCGCGCCGGCAAGACAAGGAACTCGTCGACAGCATCGAGCAGGAAGCACTGGTCAACCGCCAGGCCGAGGTTGGTGAAATCCAAACGCGGCTGAAGGAGGCGTTGGCGCTTCTGCGTCGTGTGACCAAAAAACGCTTCGGCTATATCTACGACCTGCCATGGTACGTCATTTTCGGCGCTCCCGGCTCCGGCAAGACTACGGCGCTTACCAATTCCGGCCTGCAGTTCCCGCTCGGCGATGCTCTGGGAGAGAGCGCGGTCAAAGGAATTGGCGGCACCCGCAACTGCAATTGGTGGTTCACGGATGAGGCAATTCTTATTGATACCGCCGGCAGATACACCACGCAGGATGATCTCAACGGCGCATCCAAAGCGGGTTGGGAAGGATTTCTCAATCTCCTGCGCCGCTATCGCCGCTCGCAGCCGATCAACGGCGCGCTGGTCACGCTTTCTACGCCTGACTTGTTAAGTCGCGACCCGGAGGAACAGCGTCAGGAACTCCGATCCATCCGCCAGCGCATGTCCGAACTGGATGAATATCTTCACGCACGCGTTCCTGTCTACGTGGTGCTGACAAAAGCCGATCTGCTCGATGGTTTCGTCGAGTTCTTCGACGGCTTCAACAAGACCGACCGCAATCAGGTCTGGGGGACGACTTTCAAGCTGGATGAAAGCTATTCCGCACAGGACCTGCCCCAGCGCTTTCTCGAAGAATTCGAATTGCTGCAGCAACGGGTCGATGCGATGCTCATCGAGCGACTGCAGCAGGAACAGAACGCCGAGATTCGCGGCCGTATCTTCCGCTTCCCGGCCGAACTGGCGAAGCTCAAGGACCGGCTTTACGAGGCGCTGACAGAACTTTGCGCAAGTTCGCAGCTTGTCGAAGCGCCTCTGCTGCGCGGTGTCTATCTTGCCTCCGGCACACAGGCAGAGGCCGGCAGCGCAGCACCGCGCGCGCGTCGCAGCTACTTCCTGACCCGGCTGTTCAAGGAAGTTATCTTCCCGGAAGCCGCCTTGGTCATGCGCGACAAGCGCCTGTCCGGTCGCCAGCTTCTTGTCCGGCGCATCGCCTATGGCATGGCCGCCGTGCTGGTCGCCATCGTCTTTACCGGCTGGATATCGACCTACTTCTCCAATACGCAGGCGCTGGCCGAGGCTGACCGAAAGTTGAATGCCTATCAACAACTCGTGCAGGGAATACCGGTTCGCAACGTTTCCGATGCAGACTTCCTGCGCATTCTTCCCGCGCTCGATAATCTGCGCGACGTCAATTCCGGCTTCGAAAACGGCAGGATATGGAAGGTCGGGTTCGGGCTGGACCAGCAGGAGAAAATTGCGGGCAGACAACGAGATGCTTACCAACGTGCGCTGAACGCACTTCTGTTGCCTCGAATGATCGTGCAGTTGCAAAAACAGCTGGAAGACCAGAACGATGTTACCCGCACCTTTAACTCCCTGAAGCTTTACGGGATGCTGGGTGGTCTTGGCACGCTCGACCGGGATTTCCTGGCGGTGCAATCACGCGACATGTTCGCATCGCTCTATCCAGGCGACGGCAGAGCGGCCGCCCGCGATGCGCTCAACCGGCATGTTCTCGCCCTCTCCAACGGATTGCTGGCACCGATAGAGCTGGATGCACGGCTGATCGACAAGGCGCGCAGCACCATCCGCAATCAGGCAATCGGGACGCGCGCCTATGATATTCTTGCCGGTCTGCCGCAGTCACGCGGACTTGCCGAATGGGACCCGTCGGCGGCGTTCGGCGCCCTCGGTGCGCGTGCCGTGGAGCGCGAAAGCAAGGCGCCTATGGTGGATGGAATCGAAGGGCTATTCACGGCGAATGGATATCGCAGTGTCGTTATTCCCCAGGTCGCCTACGCATCGCGCATTGCACTGTCCGAGGCATGGGTGCGCGGCTCAGACGACGCCATGAAGGGTGCGACCGTCGAAACGGTGGCACAGGCCGCGCTCGAAATCTATTTCGACCGGTTCGAAAAACGCTGGAACGACCTTCTTTCGGATATTCGGATCAAGCCATCGCAAAGCCTGGGAGACGCGGTGGAGACAACGCGTATTCTGGCGAATGATCGCAACATCATCATCGAGGCGGCACGATCGATAGCCGAGGCAACGGATCTGCGCCCCAACGCCGGCGCAAGCCTGACAACACTGGCATCGACCTCAGACGGAGACGCCACGTCGGCCATACTTTCAGCAACGGTCGATGCTGCCGATCCCTATGCCCGTTTGCGGGAAATGCTTGCGGACAAGGGCCCCGAGAAAGCTCAGACGCCTGCCAATGGGCAAGCGTCTGATGCGAGATCGGGATCACCCTCCGAGCAGTTGCTTGCCAACATCAAGACACTTCACGAGCAGTTGGCCCGCTCCTCAACAACATCCGACGAGGTTGCCAAGGTCTTTGATGTCGACAGTCAGCTCACCAAGGCCAATCAGGACCTGCTACAACAGGCCCGCCAGCTTCCGGGCCCGCTTGACGTGTGGGTTGCGGGGCTTGCGGCTGATGTCGGATCGCTCGCGGTTAAATCCGCACGCAGCCGCATCGCAGACCTGTGGGTCGCCGAGGGCGCATCACTCTGCTCCACCATCGTCTCCGGGCGTTACCCATTTGACCGGGCTTCACCGCGCGATGTGGCGATGGCAGACTTCACGCGCCTTTTTGGCCCGACCGGGACGTTCCAGTCCTTCTTCAAGCAAAGAATGGAGCCTTTTGTCGACAAGACGACGACGCCATGGAGCTGGAAAGGCACCTTCGGGACTGCCGGTATTCCAAGCGATGCCATTGCGCAGTTCGAAAACGCCGACAAGATCTTCCGGGCATTTTTCCCGAATGGAAGCGAGGTTCCGGCGGTATCGATCAACGTCAAGCCGGTGTCGCTCACCAATAGCTCCAGTGCAGTCATGCTGGAGATAGAAGGTGAACGCGTGGTCTATTATCACGGGCCGATCCAGGCAAAGTCGATAACCTGGCCGTCTGAAAGCAATTCCGCCAATCTTTCGCGGATAGCGTTTCAACCGGGCGGATGGCAGCAGGCAAAAACGGAAAATGGCGACTGGTCGCCCTTCCGCCTGCTTGACGACGCGCAAATCCAAAATCAGTCGGGTGATTTGTTGCGGGCGAAGTTTGAAAATAGCGGGCAAAGCGCTGAATTCGATATACAATTCGGATCGGTTCTAAACCCGTTCAAGCTCGATGCCCTGTCCAAATTTGCCTGCCCGGCTCAGTTCTGAAGCAGCGCAACCCGCACGCAGAAGGAGGGGATGATGATAAAAACCATGCACCGGCAAAGCAAAGCCGGATCGTGCCGCTAATGGCCAACCCAACGACAAATCCCGTAAAAACCGCGATCGAAAATGATCGCATCGGCTTTTACGGGAAAATTCCAAGCCACGGAGATTTTGTTTCCGAAGGGCTGGATCGTGAGCTACTGGAAGCTTTCGATACGTGGCTGCGATCCGGTATGCACGCCTGCGCGGATGTCTTTGCCGATCGCTGGAGCGCGGTTTTTTCAAATTCCCCTCCCTTGCGCTTCATCATCGAACGCGGCATCTGGGGCAGAAGTGCCTATGCGGGCGTCCTGCTGCCAAGCAAGGATCGGGTCGGGCGCAAATATCCACTTATCGTGCTTGCGCAGCTGCCGGATTTTCGCCACCACCCACGAACGCTTTATCTTGACGATACCTGGTTCATGGCAGCCGAAGCTCTGGCGGAAACGTCGATGACGCTCGACTTCGAGATGGCGCGCTTCACCTCGGCCATCAAGAGGTTGCGCATGCCAAAGCCAAGGGGTGAGGATGACGAGCTTGACGTTCGAGCGGTTCCCGTCACCACTCCAACGAGCCTTTGGTGGTATATAGACGCAGACAGCCGCCGTCCGCGCGGGATGAAATTCGAGGGCAAACCGGCGGCGACAGACTTCGTGAAGCTGTTTCGCGAACAGGTGGAGCCGGAAAAACCTCCGACACCTCAGAAAGCCGAGAACCCGACACGCAGCCGTGACGCCCGCCCAGCCCCCGAGGCAACCAGCCAAAAAGCGGCACCTGCTCCACAGCCCATCCCGGTCGAAAAGGTGAAACGGGGCGAGACCGTTTATAGCTATGCGACACACGCCGGAACACGCCTGACAACCAATGCCGATGCACTGTTTGTTTCTAAAGCGCCTGCCCTGTTTGCCATCGCAGACGGCGTGGGCGATGCGGCATCGGCTGTCGAGGCAGCCCGGCTGACAACCAATGCCTTGACGGAAATTGGTGACACCGACCGCGCGGAGATCATGACGCAGGACATCAGGGCCAAACTCGGCACCGTCAACAGCCTGCTGTTTTCGCGTCAATTTGCCACCGATCTTTCCAGGCCCATGGCAAGCGTCGTTGCCGCCGCGATTGTCGGGGAGACCATGAGCGTCGTCTGGTCTGGCGATGCCCGTGCCTACCTCATGCGCGATGGCACCATGCATCCGCTAACGCGTGACCACGTGACCGTCGGCATGAAGAAACAGCTGGCGCAGTGCATTGGCATATCGCAACAGTTCCGGCCAGGCACTTTCTCCGACCAGTGGAAGCATGATGACAGGCTGCTTTTGTGCAGTTACCCGCTGTTACAGGCACTGCAGGAGCGCGTCGTGGCCGAAATCTTACAGGAAACACCCCTGGGCGATTGTGCCAATGCGTTGATGCAGGAGGCACTGATCGAAAATGCCCGCGATAACATCAGTGCGATCGTCATAGGCACCAGGCGTGGATAGCGGCGACAAAGAGCAAGAGCTGGCCAGATGTTTTGCAACCTTGGTGGCAGCCATCGGTGCCTGCGAAAACCCAATGGACACGCTGGATCGCGTTCGTGACGCGCTGGATCGCAAAGCCGCGAAACTCGCCTCCCACCATCAAGGCTTCGTTGAAGGCAGCCTGTCTGTCGTCGCAGTGGCTTACGAGACGGGAAACACGCAGCTTCTTCAAGCGTGGCACCGCGACATCGACGCCGCCTATGCCATCAAGACGGTGCATCCGGAGCGTCGCCACGATGCCCATCTCATCCAGCAACTTCGTCGTGAAGCCGAGATTGGCCTGTCCCTGCGCCACCCTTTGCTGCAAGAGACCTCCGCCCTCATCCGCATGGCCGATGGAAGGCCCGGACTGTTGCAACCCTGGGCACCAATGACGCTCGGCTCGTGGCTATCCGGCAACCGCATTGCGATATCACAGATATCCGCCTTGATCGCATCCATGCTGCAAGCGGTAGGTGTGATGCACGCGAGAGGTCTCGTACATGGCGATGTCACGGCATCGAATATCCTGCTGCCCCACGGCAATCTCGACAGTCCGCGACTGGGCGACTTTGGAATTACCTTGAGAATAGGGGAAACGCCGCTCGATGTGGGCGCGCGCTATGCGGGATCTCCGGGATACGCCCCGCCTGAGCAGATGGCGGGAGGAAAAGCAGATCCACGTCATGATATCTATGCCATTGGAAAACTGGCAGAGCGTCTGCTCGTGGCCGCGGACGATGTGACTTCGGCACTTTCCAGATTTGTCGAAATCTGTACATTGCAGGATGCCGACAAACGGCCATCATCGGCAGAAGAGGCTGCAAACCTCTTGAGGTGATGGCCATGCGCGTGTAGCGCAACGGCCTCACTTCCTGATGTCAGTTTGAGCTGCCCGGTTGCGGTGCCGCTGCCGTAGGAACGCTCTTCTGGAATACGGTGAGCAACTTGGCGGAGTCGACCAGCGGGGCGTTGCTGGCATAGAGAACGTCACCCTTCTGCATCTGGAACAGCTGCATCAAGGCAATGCTGGACGCGTCGCGCATGTTGACGTGGTAGATCACGGGGCGCATCGTCGCAGTCGTGCCACCCGATTTCAGGTCGGAAGCCGACGCCACCTGAACGACCTCATTGCGGAAGACATAAACGTTGCGCGCATCCGCACGGTCATCCAGCAGACCGCCGGCACGGCCCACCGCCTGCGCAAGCGTCATCTTGCCGGTTTCAAACTGGAATTCACCCGCACTCTTGAACGCGCCGAGCGCAGTGAAGCTCGAGGCGTCGCCATCGATCATGATCTGGTCATCTGGAGACAGGCGGATATTCTGCCGGTCTTCGCGCATGATCCGGTCCAACGTCGCGGTGGCGCGCTGCGATCCGCGGACAACCGTCACACGTGCGGCACCCGGTGCGACAGTCGGCCCACCGGCCTGATTGATCGCGTCCAGCACACGCTCCTGACGCGCGGTCAGAGGAATTTTTCCGGGCGTTTCGACCGCACCGCTCAACATGACGGCGCTGGTCGGCTTGTCAACGACAGTCACCACGGCCTGTGGATTGACCGCCGAGCCCTTGAGCCCGCTGACGACCTGTGTCTGAAGGCCTTCCGGTGTAGAATCGACCACCCGCTGCTTGCCGATGAACGGCAATGTCACGCTACCGCTCTGGTCGACCGTGAAGCGACCCAGATTCAGTGTCTTGCTCTGCGTCGAAGAGAACAGGCCGTCTTCGCCGGTATCGAGCACCGTGATATCGATCACGTCGCCGCGACGCAGGCGCTGGGAATTGTAACCCGTGTTGCGAAGCATGGTCAGACCGGGACCTGTGGCGCTTTCGATGGCAGATGGCGATATGGATGCGGCAGGAGCATTGGCAAGCTCGACCACCCGGATTTTCTCGTTTGTCAGAGGGAAAGTAGCGGACCGGATATTACCGGAAGTCGGACCATCAGAGGGCTTCGCACAACCACTCAGCAAAGCCAAAAGAAGAACCGATACAACCTTCTTCATCCCAATCCCCATGAAAGAATCACCTACACGCAGGAATAGCATCAGGATGTTTCACGGCAATAAGTTTGAAGCTGAAAATTGAAAAATATCAGCTATATAAATTGACCTGTGTGTCCAATAAGCAACCACTTACGTAAGGTGAACCGGAAATTTGCGCCGTCATCATTCAGCCCTGCGCAGTGTGCAGCATCATTGGCGGTCGGCGTCATACCAGCGCGCTCTTACGGGTCCGCTTTGCGCGCGCAGGCAACTTGCTTGGTTTGCCGAATAGATAGCCCTGCGCCTGCGCGCAACCCTCATCCACGATCATGCGATATTGGCTGTCAGTCTCAATTCCCTCGGCGGTAACCGGCAGATCCAGACTTTTTCCAAGGCCAATAATCGCACGAACGATGGAGTGGGCGTTCTCATCCTGTTTCATCGCGGCGATGAAGCTGCGGTCGATCTTGATCTTGTCAAAAGGGAAACTGCGAAGATTGCTGAGGGAAGAATAGCCGGTTCCGAAATCGTCCATGACAATCGTTACCCCTAAGTTCTTCAATTGCCTCATCGTGGACAGGGTGACAGCCCTGTCCTTGAGCAGCGCCGCCTCCGTCATTTCCAGCTCCAGGCGCGTTGGATGCAATCCGGTTTTATCAAGTATTGCGCAGATTGTGTGAGCAAGATTTGCCAGAGCGAACTGAACCGGAGATACATTGACGGCAACTTTTATATGCGGCTCCCACTGTGTCGCAGCCATGCAGGCGTCTTGCAGGATCCACTCACCCAACGCGATGATGACCCCTGTTTCCTCTGCGATCGGGATGAAAACATCAGGGGGTATCATGCCGCGTGTTGGATGGCACCAGCGCACCAACGCCTCATAGCTTGCAATGTCTCCTGTGGAGACGGAGTGAACGGGTTGGTAAAGCAACTCCAGTTCGCGGCGGCCGATGGCCTGACGCAGATCGGACTCCAGCCTGCGACGTTCCTTCGTTTCCCTGTCCATCGCAGGATCGTAAAATGCAATCATGCCACGACCGCTCACCTTCGCCCTATACAGTGCCATATCGGCAGCGTGCATAAGGGTTTCGCTGTCTTTGCCGTTTGCTGGAAACTCTGCGATGCCAATCGTGACACCCACAGCCGTGGGATCACTCACATAGTCCATTTCCCTGCGGAACACAGACAATATATGCTCGCCGAGTTCTCGCACACTGCTTCCCGTGGTTCCAAACCGTGTCAGAATAACAAATTCGTCACCCCCGAGACGCGCAACCAGATCTCCGGTGCGTACCGCCTGCTGCAGAAATCGGGCGACATCTCTTAGCACCCGATCGCCCTCTGCGTGGCCGAAGAGATCATTGACGGCCTTGAAGCGGTCGAGATCGAGTGCGAGCAACGCAAACTGATCATCACTCTGGGCGTGCGCTATATGCTGCGCCAGACGGTCTTGAAACTGCGTACGGTTCGCCAGTCCGGTCAGAATATCGTACCTAGCGAGATATTCGATTTCCCGCTGCGCACGCCGCTTATCAGTCAGATCCCTGACAGCCATGACTTCGCAGGGGCGACCGCGATACTCGATCGTTCTCACCGCCAGTTCGAACGTCCGCGACCTGTCGCCGCGATTGGGAACAGCTTCAACGGCTGCGACACGCGGCATATAGGCAAGTTGCCCATCATCTGCGTTCATCAGATCAGCAGCGTTCTCGCCGATGAGTGTTGCCTCGCCTGTATCAAGTAGCTGTGCAAAGCGGGCATTCACTTCCACGATCCGGCCATCGCGCACGACAGCGAGGCCATCGAGCGTTGCTCCGACAAGCCCCTTAAGATCAACAAGATAGCGGTCGACAAAGGCCGCGACCGCCGTGATCGCAACAACCGTCAGGGTAACCGCAGTAATCGCACACATCAGAAACAGTCGGTCGAGACCGTCCATCTGCGGACCACTTAAGCTTGGGTCAGGCGCGAGCACTGTCGAAGACATGGCTGTAAAATGCAGTATCAACACACCGAGAATGGCTGCCAGTGCGGAGAGATGCACCTGTCTCCGGCCCCGCACGTGCATGAACAACTGGAAGGATGAGGAGAAGATCATCAAGGCAATCACCGTGCCGACGAGGATCGGTGTCATCCGATATTCGATTGTTGCCGCAACCTGCATGCCTGCCATTCCAAGGAAGTGCATGAGCCCAACGACAACAGTGAAAAGGCCACCGACGATGAGAGCCGAGCCTTTACCGCGCCAAAGAAATTGCAGACTGACCCAGAAACCGCCAACCGCCACCGCCGCCGAAAGCGTTGTGTAGAAAAGATCGAAGCCGATGGGCATACTGCCTCGATAGGCAAGCATAGCGATGAAGTGGGTCGCCCAAATGCTTAGGCCAGACGCTAACGCTGCGGCGGTTATCCAGTAAGGCCTGCGCTGAAGCGGGCTTTCGTCAGCTCGGAGCAATATCTGGAAGAAAGAAAGCATTCCGATGAGGGCAATCAAAGCCGCCAATGCTATGACATATTGGTCATGCTGATTGGCGACGCATTCGAGAACGGCGAACACTGCAGGAAACCCTCCATCGGACAGCTATCGCAACATTAGCGCACACCATTTTAGATTTTACTAATTTATTTTTTTGATAGCTTTACGCGAAGAAACTCGCACAAGGCGAGTTTCAATATCGTGGTCGATTAACGGGCTAGAAATCGCACGTTAGATTTCGGGGCATCCACGCTCATTGGCGAACGTAATCGTGTCAGGGCCGCGGCGGGTAAAACCCTCTACAACCACGCGGCGCGGCGTGACCCGTACGATTTCCGGATCTCGCAGACCGGACGCGCGGGCGGCAGCACGGGCTTCGCGTTCGCTGCAGCCTCTTCTTGGAGGGCCGCGACGATCGAGTTCTCTGTCGCGGATGACGGGACGTACACCATCCCGACCAATTCTCAACTCCATATCCTGCGCCTTGGCAGGCGCGGTCATGGCAACGCCGGAGACGGCCATTGTAAAAGCAAGACCGGCAATTTGAATAACCTTGAGCATTCTACCTCCTCGGCGCTTGTCGCACCTTGTATTGTTCACGCCGGAGATAACGCGGATGTGAGGTCGTTGTTCCTTGACACCGTAAGTAAACGGCCCGGCGCTTTGGCCGGGCCGAGTATCAGGCCGCAGTTTCGGTGGTGAAAGCAGACTTGATCAGAGTCTTCGTGTAGTCCGCTGCGGGATTGTTGAAGACGGCGTCGGTTTCGCCTTCCTCGACAATCTTTCCATCCTTCATCACGATCACATAGTCAGAGATTGCCTTGATGACAGAGAGATCATGGCTGATGAAGACATAGGACAGCCCGTGGGCCTTCTGCAGGTCCCGCAACAGATCGATAACCTGCCCCTGAACGGAGCGATCAAGAGCAGATGTCGGCTCATCGAGAATGACGACATCTGGCTTGAGGATGATCGCGCGCGCAATGGCTATACGCTGCCGCTGGCCGCCGGAAAATTCGTGCGGATAACGGTTGCGCGCCGCCGGGTCGAGACCGACTTCCTGGAGAGCCTCTATGGCCCGCTTGTCACGCTCCGCGCGGCTAAGTTCGGGCGCGTGTACGAACAACCCCTCGGTGATGATTTCACCCACGGTCTGGCGCGGTGACAGCGAGCCGTAGGGATCCTGAAACACCAGCTGAAGCTGACGACGCATCGGTCGCATGGCTTTGCGGTCCAGGCCGGAGATTTCCTTCTTGCCAAAAAACAGCCTGCCGCTCGAAGGCGTCAAGCGCAGCAATGCCCGCCCGAGGGTGGACTTGCCTGATCCGGATTCCCCAACGATGCCAATCGTCTGCCCCTGGCGCAGCGAGACATTCACACCATCGACGGCCCTGAAAACCGAGGCCTTCTTGAACAGGCCGCCAGGTATCTCATAATCTACCGTCACATTCTGACCGGAAAGGACAAGCGGTGCTTCCGAGCCAACCGGAGGCTTGTGTCCGCTTGGCTCTGCATCCAGCAGCATCTTGGTGTAGTCGGCTTGCGGACGCTCGAAAATATCTTCCGTGCTACCGGTTTCAACCACCTCGCCACGACGCATGACCGCAACACGGTCGGCGAAATGGCGCACGACGCCCAGATCATGAGTAATCAGGACGACCGCCATCCCGAAACGCTGCTGGAGCGATTTCAGCAGGTCGAGGATCTGCGCCTGAATCGTCACGTCGAGCGCCGTCGTCGGCTCGTCCGCAATGAGAAGATCGGGTTCGTTGGCCAGCGCCATGGCGATCATCACACGCTGGCGCTGCCCGCCTGACAGTTCGTGCGGATAGCTATCGATACGGCGTGCCGGATCAGGAATGCCGACAAGCTGCAACAATTCCATGACGCGCGTTCGCGCTTCCGCCTTGCTGCAGCCTCGGTGGTGGATGATGGGCTCGGCAATCTGCTTGCCGATCTTGTAGAGCGGATCGAGCGATGTCATCGGCTCCTGGAAGATCATGGTGATCTTGGCGCCTCTGATATCGTTGAGATCATCGACCGGCAGTCCAACCAGTTCACGTCCCCGGTATTTCGCGGAACCACGGACCTGCCCGTTTGAAGCCAGCAGGCCCATAATTCCCATCATGGTCTGGCTTTTGCCGGAACCGGATTCCCCGACCACGGCCAGGGCCTCACCCTTGCGCACGTCCAGATCGATGCCCTTGACGGCATTTACGATCCCGTCCGGCGTCGTAAAGTCGACCTTGAGATCGCGCACCGACAGGATGTTTTCAGTTGTTTCACTCATGTCAACGATCCTTGGGATCAAGCGCATCACGCAGCCCGTCACCCACAAAGTTCAGAGAAAACAGCGTCATCACGAAGAAGACCGCCGGGAATATCAGCAACCATGGGGCCGACTGCATATTGTTGGCACCTTCCGAAATCAGCGCGCCCCAACTGGTCAAAGGCGCCTGAACACCAAGACCGAGGAAGGACAGGAAGCTTTCCAGAAGAATGACCTTCGGCACCACCACGGTCACGAAGACAACCACGGGGCCAATCGTGTTGGGAATGATGTGACGGCGGATGATCTGCCAGTCCGTCAAGCCCAGTGCCTGTGCGGCACCGACGAATTCACGCCGCTTGAGCGCAAGGGTCTGGCCACGAACGATACGCGCCATATCCAGCCATTCCACTGCCCCGATAACGAGGAAGATGAGAATGAAGCTTCGTCCGAAGAACACGACGAGGACAACGACGAGAAAGACAAAGGGCAGCGAATAGAGGATTTCCACGAAACGCATCATCGCATTGTCGACACGCCCGCCGATATAACCTGCGGTCGCGCCATAAACGACGCCTATGCCAAGCGACACGAGGCTAGCTAAAACGCCCACGGCAATCGATATCTGTCCGCCAAGCATGACGCGAACGAGAAGGTCGCGACCATTGCTATCGGTACCGAAGAAGAAATATTCGCGGTTCACATCGCCTTCTATTTTCAGCGTGCGACCTTCATCCTCCGTGGCGACGACCCGGGTGTTTTCAAACTCATTGGCGCGATCGAAATAGCGAGTCGTGCGCGGGTCCACTTCGGTGGCAGATGTCACCGTCGCGGTGAATGTCTTGCCTTCGACGGCAAACTCCTTCAGCTCGACGCGGGCGCGGCTCGCAACCCCCTCCATCACGCCCTGAAGGCTCCCGACATCCGGACGGGCGTCAAGGCTGGGCGGAACGGAGACATAGGATGAAAACACCTGATCATAGGTGTGGCTGACGAATTGCGGCCCGAGAAACGAAAACAGCGTAATCAGCACAAGCATGATCGAGCCAGCCATGGCCGCCTTGTTGCGTCGGAAGCGCATCGTGGCCAGCTGGAAAAGGCTGCGGCTTTTAACCGATGTGGGAACGGCATAGGTGCCGGGGATATCAGTCATGTCTGACCCTCGGATCAAGAAGGCCGTAAAGAATATCGACCACAAGATTGAAAACGATGACGAACAGCGCGATGAGAACGACCGTTCCCATGACGAGCGTGTAGTCACGGTTGATGGCGCCCAGCACGAAATAGCGACCGACTCCGGGAATGGTGAAGATCGTTTCGATAACGGCAGAGCCGGTCAATAGCGCAGCGGCGCAGGGCGCAAGATAGGAAACGACCGGCAACATCGCGGCACGCATGGCGTGGACGATGACGACGGTGCGCTTTGGCAACCCGTAGGCTTTGGCGGTGCGAATATGATCCATCCGCAAGGCTTCGATCATCGAGCCGCGTGTGAGCCGCGCAATGACAGCGAGCTGTGGCAAGGCAAGGGCGATCATCGGCAGGAGCAGATACCGCATCGAGCCATCGCCCCAGCTACCGGCAGGCAGAAGACCGAGCAGCACGGCGAAAATCAGCGTCAGAACGGGCGCGACAACGAAGTTCGGAACGGTCACGCCGACGGTCGAAACCGACATCAAGGAGAAATCAAAGAGGCTGTTCTGCCTCAGCGCCGCGAAGGTGCCGGCCAGGACGCCGCCGATCAAAGCCAGAAGAAGCGCATAAAAGCCGAGTTCCAGCGAATAGGGCAGACCCTTGCCGATCAACTGCGCAACGGTGTTGTCCTTGTAGATATAGCTTGGCCCGAAATCGCCGGTCACGGCGTTCTTCATGTAAATCAGATATTGGCGCCACAATGGTTCATCCAGATGATAGGTTCTCATCAGGTTTTCCATCGTCTGTGGTGGCAAAGGCCGCTCCAGATTGAACGGACCACCCGGCGCAAACCGCATCAGAAAAAATGAAATCGTGACGACGATGAACAACGTCGGCACGGCGCTCGCCAAACGGCGCAGAATGAAAGAGATCATAAGTTTTAGGCTCCGGGCATGGCACGGTGGCTAAATCGCAAAACGAGGTCTATTTGCATCGCAAGCTTAGCCCGTTCTACGGATCGTGTCGCGCAAAAGCTCAAAGCTCTTGCGCGACAAATCTAGAACCACCGCGGCAGCACTGCTTATTCGGATACGCTCAGGAAGCGGCTGAGATGCGCGTTATTTGCGTTGTCCTGCCAACCCTTGACCCGGTCTGACACCAGCCACAGCTCTGCCTGCGTCAGGAACGGCGCAATCGGCTGTTCCCTCATGAGGATGGTTTCTGCTTCGTGAAGGATCTTGTTGCGGGCAACCGGGTCTTGTTCGTCGTAAGACTTCTTCATCAACGCATCGAATTCAGGATTGTTGAACTTCGAATAGTTGAAGGTCTTGTTGGACGAGACAGACAAAGCGAGGAAGTTTTCAGCATCCGCATAGTCGGCAACCCAGCCGGCACGCGCAACGTTGAACTTTCCGCCTTCCTGGAGATAACCATAGTGCGAGGCAACGTCGAGATTGACCATCGATACCTTGGCACCGAACGTGGTCTTCCACATATCGGCGACAGCAGTTGCCACACGCTCATGGTTCGGGTTGGTGTTGTAGCGGATTTCGATCGAAAGTGGCTTGCCGCCTTCGCCGTAACCGGCTTCCTTCATAAGCTTGACGGCTTCGTCTTCGCGATCCAGTTGGGACATCTTAGCGAAATCGGCCTTCGCCGGCTCGCCGTAGCTGCCCATGCCCGGCGGCACGAGGGAATAAGCCGGAAGCTGAGAGCCGCTATAGATTTCGTTTGCAAGGAAATCACGATCTACGGCCATGGAAAGAGCGCGGCGAACGCGAACGTCGTTGTAAGGCGCTTCGCGGGTGTCGAAGGTGTAATAGTAGGTTGCCAGAGCCGGTGAGACGTGGACCTGATCACCATAGGACTTGCGCAGACGGTCCAGTTGATCCGCCGAGAAGTTGTAGGCAATGTCCATCTCTTTGGCTTCGAAGCGGCGGACCGATGCAGCCTGATCGTCAATCGGGTAGAAAATGACCTTGTCGATCTTGGTATTGGCGGCGTCCCAATGGTTTGGATTTTTAACAACCGTCAGGCTGTCATTGGGAACGTGAGCTTCCAGCTTGTAGGCACCATTCGACACCATGACACCAGGCTTGACGAAATCTGCGCCGTTCTTCTCAACGCTCGCTTTCGAGACAGGAAGAGCGGTCTGGTGTGTCAGCAACTCAAGGAAAAACGGTGTTGGACGCTCAAGCGTGACTTCCAGCGTTCTGTCGTCAATGACTTTAACGCCGAGGTCTTCGACCTTGCCCTCGCCCTTGTTGATCTTTTCTGCATTCTTGATGGGATAAAGAATGTTGGCGTATTTCGAAGCCGTAGCAGGGTCTTCAACGCGCTTGAACGAGAAAGCGAAATCTTCAGCCGTCACCGGCGAACCATCCGACCACTTCGCATTCTCGCGGATTTTGAACGTGTAAACGGTGCCATCATCTGACACGGTCCAGCTCTCAGCTGCACCGGCAACGACCTTACCGGCAGGATCGTAAATCGTCAGACCCTCATAAAGATCCTTTAGAATGAACGACTCGATGTTGATCGACGTCTGGGCCTGATCCAGCGTTTGCGGCTCTCCTGCGTTGCCACGATGCAGAACTGTTTCTGCCAGAGCAGAACTTGCGCCAATCAGTAGCGAGCCAAGCAGGAGTGCGGCGCGCGTTGTTGTTTTTATAGAATTCATTTTTTTAATTTCCCCATAAAGTGTGAGAACGCGCAAACAAGGACAAAACGGGCCAAGGCGCAACCCCAATATTTATCGGTTGGAAAAAATGGACGGGATTTGCGCCGGATGATTGTGGAAAACTTGTGCCAATGAGCACGACGCCAATCTTTCGTTTCCGGGAAAAATGAAATAAAACGAAAGTTCGCATCATCGCCCGGGCAGAGCCTCATGTTTTTCACACCCCGCCAAGTTGAGATCATCGAACTCGCAAAGTCTGAAGGAAAGGTCATTGTCGAGGATCTGGCAAACAGGTTTTCCGTGACGTCCCAGACGATTCGCAAAGATTTGAACGACCTTTGCGAAGCAAGGGCGCTGACCCGTATTCATGGTGGAGCGATATTTCCAAGCAGCACCGAGAACGTCCGCTATGAGGCCCGCAGATCGATTGCTGCCAGCGAAAAACAGGCCATCGGGCGCGCCGCCGCTGCCCTCATTCCCAACAACACCTCCCTCTTCATCAATATCGGCACCACGACGGAAGCCGTTGGCGAGGCGTTGCTGGACCATCACGAACTGATGGTCATCACCAATAATATCAACGTTGCCAATCGATTACGCATTTATCCCGGCATCGAGGTGGTGATTGCAGGCGGCGTCGTGCGCGGCTCGGATGGTGGCATTGTCGGGGAAGCGGCCGTGGACTTTATCCGACAGTTCAAGGTGGATTACGCCGTCATCGGCGTCTCGGCCATCGACAGGGACGGCGCCTTGCTTGACTATGACTTTCGTGAGGTGAAAGTCGCGCAAGCCATCATCGCCAATGCACGTCACGTGATTCTGGTTTCAGATTCCAGCAAGTTCGACCGAACCGCGCCTGTTCGCATCGGCCATATCTCCCAGGTACACACCTTCATCACCGACAGTTGCCCGCTTCAGCCAGTCAGGGTGATCTGCAAGGAAAACGGGGTGAAATTGATCGAAACCGGTGCGGGCAACGCAGAGAAATAACGGCCCGAACATTCGTTTGACATTCACTTTGTTTTCATTTTAACTCGCCTGAATTTCGAATTCCAAAGAATAAGCGGCAGAATGTCGCGCCAGGGAGAGTGTCAGTGAACGAGCAGGCGGTCCGCGATATTTTCGTGATCGGTGGCGGGATCAACGGGTGCGGCATCGCGCGCGACGCTGCTGGCCGGGGCTATTCGGTCACTCTTGCCGAAATGAACGATTTCGCGTCGGGCACATCGTCAGGCGCAACAAAGCTCATTCACGGCGGCCTTCGCTACCTCGAACATTATGAATTCCGGCTGGTGCGCGAAGCGTTGATGGAGCGCGAAGTGCTCTGGGCCATGGCTCCGCACATCATCTGGCCAATGCGGTTTGTTCTGCCATTCCACAAGGGCGGAGTGCGCCCGGCCTGGCTGATAAGGCTCGGGCTGTTCCTTTATGATCATCTTGGCGGTCGCAAACTGCTACCCGCTACCAAGTCGCTCGATATGCGGCGCGATCCAGCAGGAAAGCCCCTGAAGCCGATCTTCACCAAGGCATTTGAATATTCGGATGGATGGGTGGATGATGCACGTCTCGTCGTGCTGAACGCCCGGGATGCAGCAGATCGCGGCGCCGACATCATGAGCCGTGCGAAGGTCGTATCCGTTCGTCGTGAAGACGGCCTGTGGAAAGTCGATGTGAAGGAAGCCGCCACCGGCATCGTTAAAACCGTTCACGCCAGAATGCTGATCAATGCATCCGGTCCGTGGGTGGATAATGTTCTTTCCAACGCGGCGGGCAAGAACCAGGTGCACAATGTGCGCCTCGTTCAGGGCAGCCATATCATCGTGAAGAAGAAGTTCGACGATGTCAGGGCCTATTTCTTCCAGAACCCTGATAACCGCATCATTTTTGCCATTCCCTATGAGACCGACTTCACGCTGATCGGCACGACGGACCGGGACTATGATGGTGATCCGTCGCAGGTGAAAATCAGCGACGAGGAAACACAATATCTTTGCAATGCGGCCAGCGAATATTTCGCCGAACCGGTCACAAAGGATGATATTGTCTGGACCTATTCTGCGGTGCGCCCGCTCTATGATGACGGCGCCTCCAAGGCGCAGGAAGCCACGCGTGACTATGTCTTGAAGCTTGAGAACACGGATGGCGAAGCGCCATTGCTGAATGTTTTCGGAGGCAAGCTGACGACATATCGCCGATTGGCGGAACACGCGCTGGAGAAGATCGGTGAGGCGATTGGCGGCAAGGGCGCGCCATGGACGGCAAAAAGCTCGCTTCCGGGCGGTGATTTCGCGGCCACCGGTTACGAAGCCGAGGTGAACAAACTCACCACAAAGTATAGCTTTCTATCTGAACGGCAGGCGCGCAGACTGGTGCGTCTCTATGGTACGAAAGCATATGCCATTCTGGGCGATGCAAAAAGCATGGAGGCACTCGGCCAGCATTTCGGCGGCGATCTCTATGAGCGCGAAGTCGAATGGCTGATGCGTCAGGAATGGGCCAGAACGAGCGACGACGTGTTGTGGCGCAGAACGAAGCAGGGCCTGCATTTTTCCAAGGAAGAAGCAGCCGCGCTGAACGACTATATGGCGGCGATTGCCGTCTGACGAATGCCCGCAGGGGCACAAAACACTGACATTGAAGCAGAATCTTGCAGGTTGGGAGGCCTCGGGACGGCATGCTGGAATTACGCAATATCGCCAAGATAGTGGGTGGTGAGTACCACATCTACCCCACCAATCTGACCCTCAAGCGGGGCACGCTCAACGTGCTGCTGGGGCCGACGCTTTCTGGAAAAACATCACTGATGCGGCTGATGGCCGGTCTGGACAAACCGACCGAAGGGCAGTTGCTGTTCGATGGCGCGGATGTGACGGGCAAGCGCGTGCAGGACCGCAGCGTGGCCATGGTCTACCAGCAATTCATCAATTACCCGGCGCTCACCGTTTACGAGAACATCGCCTCCCCGATGCGCATTGCCAAGAAGGACGCAGCCACCATCGACCGCGAAGTGCGGAGGGCGGCGGATCTGCTGCGGCTGACACCTTACCTCGACCGCACCCCGCTCAACCTTTCCGGTGGCCAACAGCAGCGCACGGCGCTCGCCCGCGCCATCGTCAAGAATGCAAGTCTGGTGCTGCTCGATGAGCCGCTGGCCAATCTGGATTACAAGCTGCGCGAAGAGCTTCGCGAGGAATTGCCGAAGATTTTTGCCCTTTCCGGCGCGATCTTTGTCTATGCGACCACGGAGCCATCGGAAGCCCTGCTTCTGGGCGGCAATACCGCGACGCTGCATCAGGGCCGCATCACGCAATATGGCAGTACAATCGACCTCTACCGCAACCCGGTCGATCTGATTTCCGCCCGCACCTTTGCCGATCCGCCGCTCAACATCATCGAACTCACCCGCTCCGGCGCATCATTCCTCAATGACGGCAAACCCGTTTTCGAAGTTCCCGCCCATCTTGCCGGTATTGCGGATGGCCCCGTGACCGTGGCCTTCCACCCGCATCACCTCTATCCCATGCCTGCCCATGACGGTGCGGTCAGACTTTCTGCAAAGACGCTGATTTCCGAAATCGCCGGTTCCGAAAGCTTTGTGCATGTCGATTTTGCCGGCAATCGCTGGGTCATGCTGACGCGCGGCATTCTTGACATCGAGCCGGACAGGCAGATCGATATTTATCTCGACACCCGCCATCTGATGGCGTTCGACGCGAATGGCCGCTCGCTTGGCGCCCCGCAACATCTGGCCGCGTGAGGAGAAGAGATCATGGCACGCATCAGTCTCGATCACATCCGCCACGCCTATAACGCCAAGGCCAAGGCGGCCAATGATTATGCCCTCAAGGAAGTGAACTACGAGTGGAGCGATGGCGGCGCCTATGCGCTGCTCGGCCCCTCCGGCTGCGGCAAGACGACCCTGCTCAATATCATCTCCGGTCTCATCAATCCCTCGGACGGGCGTATCCTCTTCGATGGCAAGGACGTCACCAATCTGCCCACAGAGCAGCGCAACATCGCGCAGGTCTTCCAGTTTCCAGTCATTTACGACACCATGACCGTATACGACAATCTGGCCTTTCCGCTGCGCAATCGCGGCGTTTCGGAAACCGATGTGGACCGCCGCGTCAACGAAATCCTTGAGATGATCGACCTGTCATCCTGGGCCAAGCGCCGCGCACACCGGCTGACGGCAGACCAGAAGCAGAAGATTTCGCTGGGCCGTGGGCTCGTCCGCAACGACGTCAACGCCATCCTCTTCGATGAGCCGCTAACGGTCATCGACCCGCATATGAAATGGGTGCTGCGCTCACAATTGAAGCGGCTTCACAAGCAGTTCGGCTTCACCATGGTCTATGTCACGCATGACCAGACAGAAGCCATGACTTTCGCTGACAAGGTCGTCGTCATGTATGATGGCCAGATCGTGCAGATCGGCACGCCTGCGGAGTTGTTCGAACGGCCAAGCCATACTTTCGTTGGCTACTTCATTGGCTCGCCGGGCATGAACTTCATGCCGGTGGCGCTGGATGGCGCCGAGGCCCGCATCGGCGACCAGAATGTGTCGCTTTCCGCAGCACCAAAGGTGGCGGCGGGCGCAAAGACAGAGCTTGGCATTCGTCCTGAATTCATCTCGCTTGGGCGCCAGGGCATGCCGGTCACCATTAGCAAGGTGGAAGATATCGGGCGGCAGAAGATCGTGCGCGCCAGCTTTGCCGGACATCCGCTGACCGTGGTCATGCCTGAGGATGGCGATATCCCGTCTGAGCCGCATGTCACGTTCGATCCCAATGCCATCGGTATTTACGCCGATAGCTGGCGCGTTGGCACGGGAGCCTGAGCCATGGAAAAAACCGTCAACAACAAGGCCTGGTTTCTGGTCATCCCGGTTCTCATACTCGTCGCATTTTCCGCCGTCATTCCGCTGATGACCGTGGTGAACTATTCGGTTCAGGATACGTTCGGAAACAACCAGTTCTTCTGGGCCGGAACCGATTGGTTCGTGCAGATGCTGCACTCGCCCCGCTTCTGGGATGCGCTGATGCGCAACCTGATTTTCTCCTTCGTCATTCTGGCAATCCAGATACCGCTCGGAATTCTGATCGCGCTGAATATGCCGAAGACTGGACTCGGCGTGCCCGTCTGCCTCGTGCTCATGGCACTGCCGCTTCTCATTCCGTGGAACGTGGTTGGCACGATCTGGCAGGTCTTTGGCCGCGTCGATATCGGCTTCCTCGGCCATTACCTGTCGATGCTTGGCATCGATTATAATTACACGCAGGACCCTGTGGATGCCTGGGCAACGGTCATCATCATGGATGTCTGGCACTGGACGAGCCTTGTGGTGCTGCTGTGCTATGCCGGTCTGGTCTCGATTCCCGACGCTTATTATCAGGCGGCGCGTATCGATGGCGCATCGCGCTGGTCAGTCTTCCGCTATATCCAGTTGCCGAAGATGAAGCGCGTGCTACTGATTGCCGTGCTGCTGCGTTTCATGGACAGCTTCATGATCTACACCGAACCCTTCGTGGTTACCGGCGGCGGCCCAGGCAATTCCACCACCTTCCTCTCGATCGATCTTGTGAAAATGGCGGTCGGCCAGTTCGACCTGGGACCAGCGGCGGCCATGTCGATCATCTACTTCCTGATTATCCTTGCCCTGTCCTGGATCTTCTACACCGTCATGACCAATAGCGACGAACAGGCGTGAGAAAGGAGATTATCATGAGCAATTCAAAGTCCATCACGCGCTTCTCCTTTCTGATCCCGACGATCTACATCCTGTTCCTGCTGCTGCCGATCTACTGGCTCGTCAATATGAGCTTCAAGGAAAACGGCGAGATTCTCGGGGCCTTTTCGCTGTGGCCGCAAAACCCGACGCTGCGCAATTACACCGTCATCTTTACCGACCCGGCCTGGTATAACGGCTATATCAACTCCATCATCTATGTGGTGATGAACACGGTGATCTCGGTTGCCGCCGCACTGCCTGCCGCCTACGCCTTCTCGCGCTACCGCTTTTTGGGCGACAAGCACCTGTTTTTCTGGCTGCTGACAAACCGCATGGCGCCACCCGCCGTGTTTGCCCTGCCCTTCTTCCAGCTCTATTCCGCCTTCGGCCTGATCGATACGCACATCGCAGTGGCCATTGCCCACTGCCTGTTCAACGTCCCGCTGGCGGTCTGGATTCTCGAAGGCTTCATGTCGGGCGTGCCGAAGGAAATCGATGAGACCGCCTATATTGACGGTTATTCCTTCCCGCGCTTTTTCGTGAAAATCTTCATGCCCCTGATTGCAAGCGGCATCGGTGTCGCGGCCTTCTTCTGCTTCATGTTCTCATGGGTTGAACTGCTGTTGGCGAGAACGCTGACGACAACCGCCGCAAAGCCGATTGCGGCCACCATGACACGCACCGTCTCCGCCTCGGGCATGGATTGGGGCGTGCTGGCTGCCGCAGGTGTGCTCACCATCATTCCGGGCGCGCTGGTCATCTATTTCGTCCGAAACTACATCGCCAAGGGCTTTGCCCTCGGCCGCGTCTAAGAAAGGAAGAGGAGATGAGTTTTTCCTGGATGGCGTGGACGTTACCCACGGCACTGTTTTTTCTGACCATTCTGGCGCTTCTGATCGGCATGGCGGTTTGGGAATATGTGTCGCCCGGCGGCAATCCGCGTATCGGCGTGCTGCGCTTTGAAACCACACGCGGCGACCGCCTGTTCGTTTCGCTGCTCGGCTCTGCATTCATCCACCTCGGTTGGCTTGGCCTCGTCGGCCCCGGCCTCTGGTGGGCACTGGCTCTTTCGGTGGTCTATGCGATTGGCGTCTTCCGCTTCGTCTAGGCTCTCCGACTGAAATACCGGGAGGGAGGACCGCCCGGATCTATCGTTACGCAATCGCAAACCTTGGGAGGATGATTATGCGAATGCATCTTTTGACGACGACAGCAGCATCCCTGCTGGCACTGGCCGGCGTGGCAAACGCCGGAATGAACGAGGCCAAGACCTTCCTGGACAAGGAGATCGGCGATCTCTCCAGCCTTTCCCGCGCAGAGCAGGAAAAGGAAATGCAATGGTTTATCGATGCGGCAAAGCCTTTTGCCGGCATGGATATCAAGGTTGTCTCGGAAACGCTGACGACGCATGAATATGAATCCAAGGTGCTTGCGAAAGCCTTCACCGAAATCACCGGCATCAAGATCACCCACGACCTGATTGGTGAAGGTGACGTGGTTGAAAAGCTGCAGACACAAATGCAGTCTGGTGAAAACATCTATGATGCCTTTGTCAACGATAGCGACCTGATCGGCACGCACTGGCGCTATCAGCAGGTGCGCAACCTGACGGACTGGATGGCGAAGGAAGGCAAGGACGTGACCAACCCCGGCCTTGACCTGAAGGACTTCATCGGCACCAAGTTCACAACGGCACCTGATGGCAAGCTCTACCAACTGCCGGACCAGCAGTTCGCGAACCTCTACTGGTTCCGTTATGACTGGTTCAACGACGAGAAGAACAAGGCGGATTTCAAGGCTAAATACGGCTATGATCTCGGCGTTCCCGTCAACTGGTCTGCCTATGAAGACATTGCTGAGTTTTTCACCGGTCGTGAAATCAACGGCAAGAAGGTCTATGGCCATATGGATTATGGCAAGAAAGACCCATCGCTGGGCTGGCGCTTCACCGATGCCTGGCTGTCCATGGCTGGTAACGGCGACAAGGGCCTGCCGAACGGTCTGCCGGTCGATGAATGGGGTATCAAGGTCAACGACAAGTCCCAGCCGGTCGGCTCCTGCGTTGCACGCGGTGGCGATACCAACGGCCCGGCCTCGGTCTACGCCATCCAGAAATATCTCGACTGGATGAAGGCCTATGCTCCTCCTGCCGCGCAGGGCATGAACTTCTCCGAATCCGGTCCCGTACCGGCGCAGGGCGAAGTAGCGCAGCAGATTTTCTGGTACACGGCCTTTACGGCTGATGCCGTCAAGAAGGGCCTGCCTGTCGTGAACGAGGACGGCACGCCGAAATGGCGCATGGCTCCTTCCCCGCACGGCGTCTACTGGAAGGATGGCATGAAGCTTGGCTATCAGGACGTCGGCTCCTGGACGCTGATGAAATCCACGCCTGACGACCGCGCCAAGGCCGCATGGCTCTACGCGCAGTTCGTGACCTCAAAGACAGTGGACGTGAAGAAGAGCCATGTCGGCCTGACTCTGACGCGCGACTCCTCGATCAACCACGAGAGCTTCACCAAGCGTGCGAAGGATCTCGGCGGCCTGATCGAGTTCTACCGTTCGCCTGCCCGCGTTCAATGGTCGCCAACCGGCACCAACGTTCCTGACTATCCAAAGCTGGCACAGCTGTGGTGGCAGGCCGTGGGTGATGCGTCCTCGGGCGCAAAAACCGCGCAGGAAGCCATGGACTCGCTTTGCGCCGAACAGGAAAAGGTTCTGCAGCGTCTGGAACGCGCTGGCGTTCAGGGCGAAATCGGACCGAAGCTGGCCGAAGAGCATGACCTTGAATATTGGAACAAGGACGCCGTTTCCAAGGGCCACCTTGCACCACAGCTGAAGGTCGCCAACGAAAAAGAAAAGCCGATGACCGTCAACTACGACGAACTAGTCAAGAGCTGGCAGAAGTAAGTCTGCGGGATTGAAACGTTGAGAGGGCAGCTTGCTGCCCTCTTTTTCATCGCATCACACTCACCACCGTCATACCGGCCTTGAGCCGGTATCCAGCCAGCCCAAGTCTTTGGGCTGAAAGAACCTTTCTCGGCGCGCAGACGCGCGCCAGCTGGACCCCGGCTCGAGGCCGGGGTGACGGAGAGAAGCGTCATCCGTTCCAAAACTAGAGATGACCGTCAGTTACGCCGAGTTGGCCATGAAATGGCAGAGGTTATACTGTGGAATTGAACCGTGCAGAGGGCAGCTCGCTGCTCTCTTTTTTATCGCACCATACACACCACCGTCATACCGGCCTTGAGCCGGTATCCCGTCAGCCCAAGTCTTTGGGCTGAAAGAACCTTACTTGGCGCGCAGACGCGCACCGGCTGGACCCCGGCTCGAGGCCGGGGTGACGGAGAGAAGTTCTCATCCATTCCAAAAGTAAAGATGACCGTCAATTACGTCGAGTTGGTCATGAAATGGCAGAGGTAACTTGGCGGGGTTGAAACGTGCGGAGGGTGGCTTGCTGCACTCTTTTCATCGCACCACACTCACCACCGTCATACCGGCCTTGAGCCGGTATCCAGTCAGCCCAAGTCTTTGGGCTGAAAGAACTTTCCTCGGCGCGCAGACGCGCGCTGGCTGGACCCCGGCTCGAGGCCGGGGTGACGGGGAGAAGCGTCACGCTCCAAAACAAAAAAGCCGGGACGGTATCACCGCCCCGGCTTTTACTTCAAATGCCAATTACGAAATAACCGGGTCCAGCGAGCCGGACGCATAGCGCTTTGCCATGTCACGCAGCGGAATAGGCGTGATCTTGGACGCCTGTCCCTCGGTCCAGAAGAGTTCGAAACGTTCCTTGCAGAGCTTCGTCATGGCTTCCCGGGCAGGCTTCAGATATTTGCGCAGATCGAACTCTGCCGGTTCTTCCATCAGCACCTTGCGGATCTGGCCGGTGATGGCCATGCGGCAGTCGGTGTCGATGTTGATCTTGCGCACGCCGTTCTTGATGCCGCGCTGGATTTCCTCGATCGGAACGCCCCAGGTCGGCTTGATCGCGCCGCCATAGGAATTGATGATATCCTGCAGGTCCTGCGGCACGGTGGAGGAGCCATGCATGACAAGGTGCGTGTTTGGCAGCTTGTTATGGATTTCCTCGATGACATTCATGGCAAGCACGGTGCCATCGGGGCGGCGGGTGAACTTGTAGGCGCCGTGGCTCGTGCCCATTGCAACGGCCAGCGCGTCCACCTTGGTTTCGCGAACGAATTTCACGGCCTCGTCCGGGTCTGTCAGCAACTGGTCATGGGACAGAACGCCTTCGGCGCCGTGGCCATCTTCAGCCTCGCCCATGCCGCTTTCGAGCGAACCGAGCACACCGAGTTCACCTTCCACGGAAATGCCGCCGTAATGGGCCATGTCTGTGACCTGACGCGTGACGCCGACATTGTAATCCCAGTCACCCGGCGTCTTGCCATCGGCCTTCAGCGAGCCATCCATCATGACGGATGTAAAACCGGCCTGGATGGCGGTCATACAGCTGGCCGGTTCATTGCCGTGGTCGAGATGAACACAAACGGGAATATGCGGATAAATTTCCACAACCGCGTCCATCATGTGTTTGAGCATAATATCATTGGCATAGGCGCGTGCACCACGCGATGCCTGCATGATCACGGGAGAATTGGTCGCATCCGCCGCATCCATGATGGCCAGCGCCTGCTCCATATTGTTGATGTTGAAGGCAGGTACGCCGTAGCCGTGTTCTGCCGCGTGATCGAGCAACTGTCGGAGCGTTATTCGAGCCAAGGTATTTCCCCTTAAACAATCTGATTTGAAAACGAGATGCTTTTTTCACCCATCCGCCAAGGAACGGATGTGTACTATTGCCCCGGGAATAGGAACTATCCAGCTTTTTTTGACAGCTATCAGCAAAGATTGGGCCTTTTCGCGCAGTTTCTCTGGCCATTTCAGGCTTGCGAGAGCCATTTTGGCGCTTCCAGCCGAAAATCTTGACAGAAGATTAAAATCGGGCGGCTGTCGTGGTTTGGCAGATCACCGTCGCATTTTGTGCAGGTTGCGGGCGGCCTTCGCGCCATCATCCCTGCAACCTTGCAAAAGACAAGAACAGTGGCAGGCCCAGCGGCAGGTCTGCTCTCTTATAAGCGCCGCCAATAAAGGGAACAGCGATGAATAAACTGCTTGCATCAACCTGTCTGGTGTTCGGCCTGTTGGCTGGCGCCTCCGCATCCAGCGCCGCAGATTGCGGTAGCCCGACAATCGCCAGCATGAACTGGCAGAGCGCGGAAGTGCTCTCCAATATCGACAAGATCATTCTCAACGAAGGCTATGGCTGCAGCGCCGATATTACCGTCGGCGATACTGTCCCCACCATCACCTCCATGGTGGAAAAAGGGCAACCGGATATCGCGCCTGAGGCATGGGCCGATACATTGCCAGAAGTCGTCAAGCGCGGCGTCGACGAAGGCAAACTTGTCGTTGCCGCAACGGCCTTGCCGGATGGCGGCATTCAGGGTTGGTGGATACCCAAATACGTGGCTGAAGCCCACCCGGAGATCAAGACGATCGGCGACTTGATGAAAAACCCCAAGCTGTTTCCCGATGCAGAAAACCCTGACAAGGGCGCCATCGTGAACGGCCCGCAGGGTTGGGGCGGCACCGTTGTCACGGCGCAGCTCTACAAGGCATTCGGCGCTGAAAAGGCGGGCTTCAACCTCATCGACAGCGGTTCGTCTGCCGGTCTCGACGGCTCCATTGCCAAGGCATATGAACGCAAGCAGCCATGGGTCGGGTACTACTGGTCGCCAACGGCACTTCTCGGCAAATATGAGATGGTCAAGCTGGAGCCGGGTGTTGCCGCCGATCCCGCCGAATGGAAACGCTGCAACACCGTTGCGGATTGTCCGGATCCCAAGCCGAATGCATGGCCTGTCGACAAGGTCGTGACGCTCGTTGCGAAGCCTTTCTCGGAGAAGGCCGGACCTGCCGTGATGGATTATCTCAACAAGCGGTCCTGGAGCAACAACACCGTCAACAAGCTGATGGCATGGATGACGGACAACCAGGCGACGGGTGAAGACAGCGCCAAGCACTTCCTGAAAGAAAACCCCGATATCTGGACCAAATGGGTCTCTGCCGAGGCTGCCGAGAAAATCAAGGCTTCGCTCTGACGCGCATCCCTGCTGCCGGCGCTTGCGCCTGCAACCACGCAAGAGAACAGGCGGCTGGCCATTGCCAGTCGCCCGTCGTCGCGAACTCTGGGGAATTTCATGGACTGGTTTTACGCGTTTCCGCACATGAACGACGATGGCCTTCGCAATCTGAAAAAGATGATCGATGATGGCTTTCGTGAATTTACCCGTGCCTGGGGAGGCACGATTGAAGGTTTCTTCTCACCCCTGCAGCAGTTCCTGATTGCCGCAGAACGGTTCATGACACAGACGCCATGGCCGATCATTATTCTGATCATCATGGTCATTGCCTGGTTTGCCAGCCGCAGCGCCAAGATCGTCGCAGGCTGCATGTTCACGCTGCTGGCCATCGGCTATTTCGACATGTGGACGGATACGATGCGGACGATCTCGATGATCTTTGTCTGCACGGTTCTCTCCATCGTCATCGGCCTGCCCATTGGCATTGCCATGTCCCATTCCAATCGCTTCCAGCGGGTCGTCAATCCCATTCTCGATGTGATGCAGACGATGCCAAGCTTCGTCTACCTCATCCCGGTGGTCATGCTTCTGGGTATTGGCAGGGTTCCGGGCCTGATCGCCGTGGTGATCTACGCCATTCCTCCCATGATACGGCTCACCAATCTCGGCATCCGCCTGGTAGACCGCGATGTGCTGGAAGCAGCCGATGCCTTCGGCTCTTCCGGCTGGCAGAAGCTCTTCAAGGTTCAGCTGCCGCTCGCCCTTCCCACCATCATGGCTGGCATCAACCAGACCATCATGATGGCGCTGGCCATGGTCGTCATCGCCTCGATGATCGGGGTGCAGGGACTGGGTCAGCCTGTCCTCAAGGCAATTGCCAACCAGTATTTCACGCTCGGCATCTTCAACGGCCTTGCCATTGTCGGCATCGCCATCATCTTCGATCGCATCAGCCAGGCTTATGGCAAGAGGCTCCAGAAACATCAGGAGATGACCCATGGCTGAAGGCGCATTCGGCGGCATCAAAATCAGAAATCTCTACAAGGTTTTCGGCAGCAATGCTCAGACCTTTGTCGATGCCGTGAGGAACGGCATGAGCAAGACGGAGCTGAATGAAAAACATGGTCACGTCCTCGGTCTGCGGAATATCAATATCGATATTCCTTCGGGCTGCATACAGGTCATCATGGGGCTTTCGGGCTCCGGCAAATCCACGCTGATCAGACACATCAACCGACTGATTGACCCCACGGCGGGCGAGGTGCTGGTGGACGGCGTGGACGTTGTAAAAATGAACGTGCAGGAGCTGCGCAATTTCCGCCGCCACCAGACAGCCATGGTCTTCCAGAAGTTTGCCCTCCTGCCACACCGCAACGTGCTGGATAACACGGTCTACGGCCTGGAGGTGCAGGGCATATCCCGGGCCCGAAGCGTGGAAGTGGCGATGGGCTGGCTGGAGCGTGTCGGATTGAAGGGCTATGAAACCCGTTTTCCCAACCAGCTGTCGGGCGGAATGCAGCAGCGCGTCGGACTTGCGCGCGCACTTTCCAACGACGCACCGGTGCTGTTGATGGATGAAGCCTATTCCGCGCTCGACCCTCTCATCCGCACCGACATGCAAACGGTGCTTCTCGACATCCAGAAGGAGATCAAGAAGACCATCGTTTTCATCACCCACGATCTCGATGAGGCTCTAAGGCTTGGAGACCAGATCGCAATCCTGCGAGATGGCGAGGTCATTCAGCAGGGCACCAGCCAGGACATCGTGCTTCGCCCGGCAGATGATTACATCGCGACCTTCGTCAAGGAAGTGAACCGCGGACGCGTCATCACCGTCGAAGCCATCATGTCGCCCACCAGGGTGGGCGGCGGCTATCATCGTCAGTCCATTCCAGCGGAAACCAGCGTCGAAGAAGCCATGCGCACATTGTCGATCAGCGGAGAGGACGATGCGGCGGTTACTGCAGCCTCTGGCGAAGTTGTGGGAACGGTCAGTTTCCGCCAGCTTGCCAGCGCGATTGTCAACGCTGGCGTTACGGATACGGGGGCCAAAAGCCGGACTGATGGCACTGCGGCGTCAAGGCCTGAACAGACTGTTCACAATCCTGCCGATACATTCACCGCGTAGCGCACTATATGTTCGGCAACGAAACATATGCGTTACAGGTGAAAACACATGAAGAAGATCGGCTTTTTGTCCTTCGGTCACTGGAGCCCCGGCCCGCACTCGCAGGCCCGTACGGCAAAAGATGTGCTGAAGCAATCCATCGAGCTTTCCGTTGCAGCTGAAGAGATCGGCGTCGACGGAGCCTATTTCCGCGTGCACCACTTTGCCCGCCAGCTGGCCTCTCCCTTTCCGCTGCTGGCAGCCGTGGGCGCGCGAACGAAGACGATCGAGATCGGCACCGGCGTCATCGACATGCGGTATGAGAACCCGCTCTACATGGCGGAAGATGCGGGTGCGGCCGACCTGATTTCGGATGGCCGTCTGCAACTGGGCATCAGCCGAGGCTCTCCCGAACAGGTCATCGATGGCTGGCGCTATTTCGGTTACCAGCCGAAAGAAGGGTCCGATGATGCGGAAATGGGACGGCACAGCGCCGAGGTGTTTCTGGAGGTGCTGAAGGGCGAAGGTTTTGCCGAGCCCAACCCGCACCCGATGTTCCCGAACCCGCCGGGAATGCTAAGGCTGGAACCGCACTCCGAGGGTCTTCGCGACCGTATCTGGTGGGGTGCCGGCTCCAACGCGACGGCAATATGGGCCGCAAAGCTTGGCATGAACCTGCAAAGCTCGACGCTGAAGAACGACGAGACCGGCGAGCCTTTCCATGTTCAGCAAGCGGCGCAGATCCGTGCCTATCGCCAGGCCTGGAAGGAAGCGGGCCACAGCCGCGAGCCGCGCGTATCCGTCAGCCGCAGCATCTTTGCGCTGGTGGATGACCGTGACCGCGCCTATTTCGGTCGCGGCAGCAAGGAAAGCGACAGCATCGGATATCTCGACGCCAGCACGCGCGCCATCTTCGGACGTTCCTATGCGGCCGATCCAGAAACTCTGGTCAAGGAGCTTGCGCAGGATGAAGCGATTGCCGAAGCCGATACGCTGCTTCTGACAATCCCGAACCAGCTGGGTGTCGAATACAACGTCCACGTCCTCGACTCCATTCTCAAATACGTCGCGCCGGAACTCGGCTGGCGTTGATTGCAGGCTGCACGGCATTGATCGGTGCCGTGCAGCTTTTCCGTCATTCGGCAACATCCATCACCAGACCCTTCGTCAACTCCAGCGCCTGCCGCTCGAACAGACCGCGATAGATACCGCCTTTTTTCTGGATGAGGCTGACATGGGTACCCTCTTCCGCAATTTTCCCGTGATCGAAGACGAGCAACCGATCCAGCGATCGCACGGTTGAAAGCCGGTGTGCCACCACAAGGGTCGTGCGCCCCAGCATCAAACGCTCCATCGCGGTCTGGATCAGCATTTCCGATTCCGAATCCAGACTGGATGTTGCCTCATCCAGAATGAGTATCGGTGCATCCGCCAGAAACGCCCGCGCAATCGCGATCCGCTGCCGCTCTCCGCCGGAAAGCTTGACGCCGCGTTCGCCCACCAGTGTGCCGTACCCCTTGGGCAGAGCCGAGATGAAGCCATGGGCACTTGCAAGCCTTGTCGCATTCTCGATTTCCTTCTGCGTGGCGCTTGGCCTTGCATAGGCGATGTTTTCCGCCAGCGTCCGGTGAAACAGGATCGGCTCCTGCTGCACGATGGCAATCTGCTGTCGCAACGACATCTGCGACACCTGCGAAATATCCTGCCCGTCAATGCGTATCGCACCATGGCTCACGTCATGCAGCCGTTGGATAAGCTTGATGAACGTCGTTTTACCTGAGCCCGAATGCCCAACCAGACCGACGCGTTCGCCCGGCTTGATCGTGACCGAAAAGTCCTTGTAGAGCGGTGCCAGATGCTTTCCATAATGGAAGCTCACCCCATCAAACTCGATCCGTCCTTCATTGATGACCAGTGCTTTTGCCTTGGCCACATCGTCGATGCCGAGCGGTTGCGCATGGATTTCGACAAGTTCCTCCATGTCGTTCACCGAACGCTGCAGGTTGCGGATATGCATCCCGATTTCACGCAGATAGCCCTGCAGGATGAAGAACGATGTCAAAACGAAAGTGATATCACCGGCATTGGCTTTGCCAGCGGCCCAGAGCAACAGAGCAAGTCCAACCACACCCGCCCGCATGATGCCGAGCAGACCTGCTTGAAGCGTGCCGTTGATCGTTCCGCGCGTCCAGGTGCGCCGGGTCCGGTCTTCCCATTTGCCCATGACACGCGCCAATCGCTTGTCCTCACGGTCCTCTGCACCAAATGCCTTGACGACAGCATTGCACGTCACCGCATCGGCCAGAGACCCGCCAAGGCGTGTGTCCCAGGCATTGGCAAGACTTGCCATGGGCGCGACAAAGCCCAACGACATGCTGGCCGTGATGCAGACAAACAGCAACGAGCCAAGCCCCACGAGCAGGCCCATCATCGGCCAGTACCACGTCATCAGCACCGTGGAGCCGATGAGCATGACGACGGATGGAAACAGGGCCACGAAAACAGTGTCGTTCAGCAAATCCAGCGCCCACATGCCGCGCGTGACCTTGCGCACTGTCGAACCGGCAAAGCTGTTGGCGTGCCAGTCCGAAGAGAAACGCTGGATGCGGTGGAAGGAATTCGCGGCAATATCCGCCATGGACTGCAACGTGAAGCTGATAATGGTCATGAAGGTGACGTGCCGCAAAATGACAGCCAGAAGCGCAAGCCCGATCAGCCAATAGAAAGCGTTGATTGCATTGCTCCACGCAGCGGGATCACTGCCGGAACCGGACACGACCGCATCCACCAGCCGCCCGGCAAACATGGGCGTCAACACATCGGCAAGTGTGGACATGAGCACCGCGCACAGCATGAAGCCGGCACGGCCCGGCTGCTGGCGCCAATGCGACCAACAGAAACGAAAAACAGTGCTAAACGCCTTGCTCCGGCGTATTTTCAAACCAAAAGACATGAATAGCATCCGGCACGCGGCCGGTCCCATGAAAGAATCTAGTGTGGAATCCGCGCGAGCTTGCGGCGCGAAACGATGGGGAAAACTTGAAAGAAACGACCGGATTATCGGTGTTTGTGGCTGAGTTTCTCGATCAGATCAGAGAACCCGCGGGCGCGGGCGCTGCGGAGGCCACCGGGGAGTTGGAAAAATATGCCATTTGAAACCTCCCTCGCTCAGGTTGAAGCTGGCATAATAGGCAGGCGCCTTTAAAAGCCAACCCGAATTTTTAGGTTTCGGGAACTAAACCTCTAGCTGCGGCAAAGCTGCCACAGTTCCCATCGGTTACGATGGATCACAAAAGCTGTCGGAAGTCCGTTGCAAGCCCGAAAAATACCGGGCCTGCGCCGTCACGAACAGTTCAGACGGATGAGCGCGGCTTGTGCTCAGCCATTGTCGCGCTTGAAGATCCAGTCATGATCCGGGTGGTTCTGGAACCGCCATTTGCGCATGGGGCCAGCCATGACGTTCAGATAATACATCTCATAGCCATAGGGCGCGCCGCAGGGATGGTGCCCCTTCGGTACCAGCACAACGTCGCCATCGGAAACCGCCATGGTTTCGTCCAGCGTGCCATCTTCGGTAAACACCCGCTGGAAGCCGAAGCCCTGGGCGGGATTGAGTCGGTGGTAATAGGTTTCTTCCAGATAAGTCATATCCGGGAAATTATCCTCGTCATGCCGGTGCGGAGGATAGGACGACCAGTGGCCGGAGGGTGTAAACACCTCGGTAACGAGAAGGCTCTCGGCCACATCCCGGTCTTCCATGGCAATCGGGAAGATGTAGCGGGTGTTTGCGCCCTTGCCGCGCTCACTCAGCGAAATGCCTGCTGGACCGATGACCTGCGCCTCCCTGCCGGGCTTTGCCGGGGCCGTGCAGACGCCAATGGTGCAATCGCTTGTCGCCTTGAGCGACCAGGAGGAGCCTGCTGGAATGTAAACGCAATGCGGTGGCTTGCGCTCAAAGACATTCATCCTGTCTCCAAGCTCACCAAAATCTTTGCCGCCGGAGGAAACCTCGGCCTTGCCTTCGACGAGAACCAGAATAACCTCCGTCTCGCCCGTTTCCTCAACTGCCGTTTCGCCCGGCTTCAGCCGATAGAGGCCAAAACCAACATAGCACCATTCGGCGCTTTCAGGCGTGATGTCGTGAACCTTGCCATGGGTGCCGACAGGTTTGCGCAACAGATTAGCCATGGATCATCTCCTTTGCTCAGGCCTTGTCTAGCCCGGCCTGCCTGGCGAATTCCCGAAGGGATTTGAAGCCAAGGCTCTGATATTGATATGGATTGCGCACATCGGGGTCCTGCTCGGCCTCGATAACGAGCCAACCGCTATAGCCATGTTCAGCCGCAATCTTCAGCACCGGCAGGAAGTCGACACCGCCTTCCATATCGCCGGGAACGGTGAAGACACCGCGTCGCACGCCTTCGAGGAAGGAGAGTTTCTCGTCACGCACCTGACCTGCGATGGCTGGGCGAACATTCTTCGCGTGGATATGCCCGACGCGCGCCATGTGTTTCTTTGCCAGCCTTTCAGGGTTGCCCCCGCCAAACAGGCAATGGCCGGTATCGAGCAGCAGCTTGGTGTGGGGTCCCGTATTGTCCATCAGCCGATCGATCTCATCTTCACTTTCGATGATCGTGCCCATGTGATGGTGATAGACGAGTGCAATGCCCTGTTCGGCGGCAAACTTTGCCAGCGCTTCCACGCCTTCGCCAAATGCCTTCCAGTCCGCATCGGCAAGCTTGGGGCGGTCGTTGACGGGCGTAGCGTCATCGCCATGGATTGCGTTGGATGTTTCGCAGACGATGATGACCTTTGAACCCATTGCTTTCAGCAGATCAAGCGCTGGCTGCATAGCCGCTTTTTCGTCTTCGACAGAGTTTGTAAGAAGGTTCAGTGAATGCCACCCGGAAACATAGCGCAAGCCGCGCGGCTCCAGTACCTTCTTCAGCGCATCCGGCTCCTGCGGAAATTTGTGGCCCTTTTCAATGCCATCGAAACCGATTTTCGATGTTTCGTCCAGGCATTGGTCGAGGCTGATATGCGCGCCGAGCGTGCGGTCGTCATCATTGCTCCAGGCGATAGGGTTGGTGCCGTAGAGGATCATCTTACTGTCTTTCCTTCAATGCCGCCTCATAGGCAGCGCGTGCATCATTAACCTCGCTGCGGGCGGAGACTTCCGGCACCGCAACATCCCACCAGTAACCGCCAGCGTCGGGCGTCGGGTACGGGTCCGTATCGATGACGATGACGGTTGTTACCGTGGCCTCGCGGGCAGCAGCCAGCGCCGCTTCCAGTTCCGCAATCGACGATACCTTGCGGGCATCCGCCCCCATGCTGGCAGCGTGAGCGGCAAAATCAATGGCAATGGGGTTGGCATGGGTGGTGTGGGCATAGAGATTGTTGAACTCAGCCCCGCCCGTGCCCATCTGCAGCCGGTTGATGCAGCCATAGCCCCTGTTATCAGTGATGACGACGGTGATCTTCACGCCCATCGCGACAGACGTCGCAAGCTCGGAATTCATCATCATGTAGGAGCCGTCGCCCACCATAACGACAACATCACGCTCGGGCTCGGCCATCTTGATTCCAAGACCACCGGCAATTTCATAGCCCATGCAGGAAAAACCGTATTCCATGTGGTAGGATAGCGGCAGCTTGGCCTTCCACAGCTGGTGCAGCTCTCCGGGCATGGTGCCCGCAGCACACATGACAACCGTATTTTCCCGCGATGCACGCTGCACAGCGCCTATCACCTGCATATCGGTGGGCAGGCTGTTGCCATCCTTGGGCGCCGCCGTCACGGCGTCAGCCTTGGCAAACCATGCCTGCTTCAGACCGGCCTCTGGCGCTTCAAAGCTGTGGTCGCCCAAGGCTTTGGAAAGCTTCTCAAGGCCCACTCTGGCATCTGCGGTCAGGCTGATGGCATTGTGCTTGGCGCTGTCATAGGGCTGAACGTTGAGCGCCAGAAGCCTGGCGGAAGGGTTCTTGAACAGAGCCCAGGAACCCGTCGTGAAATCCTGGAACCGCGTTCCGACGCCGAAGACAAGATCGGCCTTCTCGGCAATGGCATTGGCGCTATCGGCACCGGTCACGCCGACCGGACCGAAGTTCAGATCATGGTCCCAGGCAAGAGCAGATTTACCAGCCTGCGTTTCCACCACAGGAATGCGGTGACGTTCGGCAAAGCTTTTCAGCGCCTCGGTCGCGCCGGAAAAATGCACGCCGCCACCGGCAACGATGACCGGATGGGATGCGGATTTCAAGGCTGCAACGGCTGCTTCGAATTCGCCAAGATCCGGCTCGGGGCGGCGTTGATGCCAGATTTTCTTTTCGAAAAAGCTGACGGGATAATCGAAGGCTTCCGCCTGTACGTCCTGGCAGAAGGCAAGCGTAACGGGGCCGCAATCGGCCGGGTCCGTCATGGTCCGCATGGCGCGCGGCAAGGCCGTCAAAAGCTGTTCAGGACGCATGATGCGGTCGAAATATCGGCTGACCGGCTTGAAGCAATCATTGGCCGAAATCGTGCCGTCACCGAAATCCTCGATCTGTTGCAACACCGGGTCTGGCCCGCGATTGGCGAACACATCTCCGGGAATAAACAGGACCGGCAGGCGATTGACATGGGCAAGCGCAGCAGCCGTCACCATATTGGTTGCACCCGGGCCGATGGAGGATGTTACCGCCATGGCGCGGCGACGCCCGAGCTGCTTTGCATAGGCAATTGCCGCGTGAGCCATGGATTGCTCGTTCTGGCCTCGATAGGTCGTCAGCTCATCGCGGATGCCATATAGTGCCTCGCCCATCCCTGCGACATTGCCATGGCCGAAAATTGCCCAGACACCTGCGATAAATGTCTCGCCATGCTCGTTCATCTGCGCGGCGAGATACCGGACCATCGCCTGCGCTGCCGTCAAACGTATTGTCGTCACGCTGCCTCTCCCTTTTTCCCGGCGGCCCGCGCCTTATCCCAGATCTGGCATAGCGCGTTGTAACGGTCGGCCATCTGGCTTACCGCCTCCCCGTCATTGATGCTGCCCGAAAGCCACGCCCGCGCCGCATCCGCAAAAATCGTCCGCCCGACCGCAAAACCTTTGACCAGATCAAAGCCCGCCGCAAGCTTGAAACTTTCCTCCAGCTCCGCCTGTGGTGCATCCAGCCCCAGTACAACGATCCCTCGCGTATAGGGGTCATTGCGCTTGACCGCGTCGACTGCATTTTTCCATGCGGCTTCGGTTTTCATCGGCTCAAGCTTCCACCAGTCCGGATACACTCCGATCTCATAGAAACGGTCGATGATGCTCGCCGTCGTCTGATCGTCAACCACCGCGACCTTTGATGGTATGACCTCTAAAAGAAGCTCCAGCCTGTTGCGGCGTGCGGCCTGAAACAGGCGCAGCACGGTATCTTCCTGCTGCTTGCACAGTTCTTGCGCGTCTTGCGGATGATAGAAACACAGGACCTTCACGACATTCGTCGCCGGCCACTCGCCCAAGCCGCCAAAATCGAGGCCAAGCTCCGGCTCAAGCGTCAGCGGTCGGGAGCCCGGCCATTCGACGGGCCTCCCAACCCAAAGACCTGTGCCGTTGGCTTCATAAAGCGCGTCACGGCCCAGACGGCTATCACACAGAATGCCGTAGCCCGCCTCGTTACCGGAAACATAAAGCGCTGCTTTCAGGCACAGCTTCTTGAACTCACCGATTCTGGAATGTTCGACACCCGCCTCATCCGCCATGGCTTCCAGCTGCATCCGGTGATCGAAGGCGAACACGCGCATGGTGTTCCAGTCACCCTTGCGGTTGGTGGCCCAATGCACCTGATCCAGCGCCTCGTCCTTGCGCAGCGCCTTGTTTTTAATGCCGGTGCGGAAGAAGTATTGAAGCTCTTCCCAGCTTGGATAGGCGGGCGTGCAGCCATGACGAGACACGGCAAAGGCGCCGCAGGCATTGGCGTATTTCAGCGTTGTCGGCCAGTCCTCGCCCCGCAGCCAGCCGCGAAACAGGCCAGCCATGAAGCCGTCACCGGCGCCAAGCACGTTGAAAACCTCAATCGGAAAGCCTTCCCCGGACTCGCCATCATCAAGACTGGCTGGAATTTCGTCGGGAAACACCACAGCGCCCATCGGTCCGCGTTTGCACACAAGCGTGGCTTTCGAGACGTTGCGGACGGCCTTCAGGGCCTCCAGCGTATCCGTAGAGCCACCGGCAATATGAAACTCTTCCTCCGTCCCGACGATGAGATCGAACAGATGCAGGGTTGATTGGAGCTTTGCCGTGACCTTCTGCGATTCCACGAACCGGCTCTCGCCGTCGCCGTGACCGGCCACGCCCCAGAGGTTCGGACGATAATCGATATCGAGCGCCGTTCTTGCCCCGCCTTCACGTGCCAGCCGCAGAGCCTTGAGAACGGCGGCTTCTGTGCGCGGGTGCGAAAGATGCGTCCCCGTTGCGCAGACGCAAGCAGCATCCGCAATGAACGCAGGATCGATGTCGTCCTCGCAGAGCGCCATGTCTGCGCAATTCTCGCGGTAGAAAATAAGCGGAAATTGCGACTGGTCGCGGATGCCGAGAAGGACGAGCGCGGTCAGGCGTTCCGGGTCGGTCTTCACGCCTGTGGTATCGACACCTTCGCGTATCAGCTGCTCTCGAATGAAACGGCCCATATGCTCATCGCCCACGCGGGTGATGACGGCCGTTTTCAGACCCAGGCGAGCACCGCCCGCCGCAATGTTGGTGGGGGAACCACCAATATATTTGTTGAAGGAGGACATATCCTCCAGCCGGCCGCCAACCTGCGCGCCGTAGAGATCGACCGACGAGCGGCCTATCGTAATGAGATCAAGCTTTTTCACGATCGTCCTCCAATCGCGCTGACGCGGGTTCCGAACTGGAAACGACGCTCCTCAGTCGTTTCCGTTCAGTCTATTTTTGGACTATAAATTCCATTTTTTTCTGTTTCAACATAAATATTCAATTTTGGCGATGCGTACCCACGCCGACAGCCAGCGCGATCGCAACGCATAATGTTGCCGAAAGGGAGCGGAACGCGCCGAAATCCACCTCTGACACCGCAAGGATGGTCGCCCCCAGCTTGCGCATCGGGCTTACGGCTGTATCCGTGATCGCAACGACGGGAATTCTCCGGGCAAGGCTGGACGAGACGAGATCCATCGTTTCCACCGAGTAGGGCGAGAAGGTAATCGCCAGCACCACGTCGCCGTAACGGATCGCGCTTTGATTGTGCAATTGTCCGACCGATGCATGGAGCATGGCCGGAACACCCATCTTCTCAAAGGCATAGGCAAGATAGCTTGCTACAGGAAAAGACCGGCGAAGGCCGACGACGTGAATGGTATTTGCCTCTGAAAGAACCCGGATCGCGGTCTCGAACTCCTGCGGATCGACTGTTTTCAGCACATTTTCAAGCGATGCACGGCCAGCATCGACGAATTCAGCCAGCAACAGGGCGCCGCCATCCTCTCCATTGTCACGCAAGTTGCTGAGCCGCGTCGTATAGTCCGGCCAACCGCCGGTATAATGCTCGCGAAACAGGCGCTGCATCTCCGAATAGCCGGAAAAGCCCATGATCTGGCTGAAGCGCATGATGGCGGATGGCTGCACGCCTGCACTCTCCGCCAGCTCGGCAACGGTGGAAACGGCAATGCGGTCAGCATGAGCGGCGACATAGTCGGCGCACTGACGCAGACGTTTCGGCAGGCTGTCCGTCACCTCCAACAAACGTTCCTGAAAAGCTTCTACCGTGGCCGGAATTGCGTTTGCGCTCATGTCATCTCCCTCATTCACCCGAACTGCTGCCAATATGGAATATCCATTCCAAAATATTTCACAAGCATTCCATGATGATTCACCTGATGACAGCATTGGCACGGCATGGCATAGGGACGCCAAACCTCCAGCTTATCGGTTACTCCTCCATGATCCGCATCGAAAACATCAGCAAATCCGCCAGCCATCGCATCCTCTTCATCGAGGCGTCGGCAGCACTCAACAAGGGTGAGAAGGTCGGCCTCGTCGGCCCCAACGGCGCTGGCAAGACGACGCTGTTTCGCATGATTACCGGCGAGGAGATGCCGGACGAAGGTCAGGTTGCGGCGGAAAAGCACGTTTCCATCGGCTACTTCAATCAGGACGTCGGAGAAATGGCGGGGCGCAGCGCGGTTGCCGAAGCCATGGAAGGGGCAGGCCCGGTCAGCGCGGTCGCTACCGAGCTGCGTGAGCTTGAAGCGCGGATGGTCGATCCCGACCAGCTGGATCAGATGGATGAGATCATCGAGCGGTACGGCGAAGTTCAGGCCCGCTACGAGGAACTGGACGGCTATTCGCTGGAAGGCCGCGCGCGCGAAGTGCTTGCTGGCCTCAGCTTTACGCAGGAGATGATGGATGGCGATGTCGGCAAGCTCTCCGGCGGCTGGAAGATGCGTGTGGCGCTGGCCCGCATTCTCCTGATGCGGCCCGACGTCATGCTGCTTGACGAACCGAGCAACCATCTGGACATCGAGAGCCTCATCTGGCTTGAAAACTTCCTCAAGACCTACGACGGCGCGCTTCTGATGACCTCGCATGACCGCGAGTTCATGAACCGTATCGTCAACAAGATCATCGAAATCGATGCGGGATCGCTGACGAGCTACACCGGCGACTATGGCTTTTACGAGCAGCAGCGCGCCCAGAACGAAAAGCAGCAACAGGCACAGTTCGAGCGCCAGCAGGCCATGCTTGCCAAGGAAATCAAGTTCATCGAACGTTTCAAGGCCCGCGCGTCCCATGCCTCGCAGGTACAGAGCCGGGTCAAGAAACTGGAGAAGATCGACCGCGTAGAGCCCCCAAAGCGCAGACAGACCGTTGCTTTCGAATTCCAGACGCCACCGCGCTCGGGCGAAGATGTCGTTTCGCTGAAGCAGGTGCATAAGGCCTATGGCCAGCGGACGATTTACGAAGGTCTGGACTTCATGATCCGCCGCAAGGAGCGGTGGTGCATCATGGGCGTCAACGGTGCGGGCAAGTCCACGCTGTTGAAACTGATTGCCGGAACAGCCGAACCCGATGTCGGCAGCGTCAATGTCGGCGCAAGCGTGAAGCTGGGCTATTTTGCGCAGCACTCGATGGATCTTCTTGATGGTGAAGCAACGATCCTGCAGTGGCTGGAGCAGCGGTTTCCGAAGGCGGGGCAGGCCCCGTTGCGGGCGCTGTGCGGCTGCTTCGGCTTTTCTGGTGACGATGTCGACAAGAAATGTCGCGTTCTCTCGGGCGGTGAAAAGGCGCGCCTCGTCATGGCTGCCATGCTGTTCGACCCGCCAAATTTCCTCGTACTGGACGAACCGACCAACCACCTCGATCTCGACACCAAGGAAATGCTGATCAAGGCGCTCGCAGAATACGAAGGCACCATGCTCTTCGTCTCGCACGACCGCCATTTTCTGGCAGCCCTTTCAAACCGCGTGCTGGAACTGACGCCGGATGGCATTCATCAATATGGCGGCGGCTACACGGAATATGTCGAAAGAACAGGCGCGGAGGCTCCTGGGCTGCTATAACTGACCCATGCTTCAACGCTAAGCCCTGTTCTGGAGAGAGTGGCAGGGTTCGGGAGGAGAGAAGAATGGGTAAGGCGCAGATCGTCGGCTGGGCGCATGGACAGTTCGGCAAGTCCCCGCTGGAGAATACGGAGCAGCTCATGGCCTCCGTTGTGGCACCGGCTGTGGCCCATGCGGGCATAGAGGTCACCGATATCGATGGCATCTTTGTCGGGGTCATGAACAACGGCTTCTCCCGGCAGGATTTTCAGGCCGCTCTTGTCGCCATGAGCGACGAAAGGCTGGCGCATACGCCTGCCGTGCGCTTTGAAAATGCCTGCGCCACAGGCTCCGCTGCCATCTACAGTGCCATGGATTTCATCGAAGCCGGTCGTGGCCGCATCGCCTTGGTGGTCGGTGCGGAAAAAATGACCGCGCTGCCGACCGATCAGGTTGGAGATATCCTGCTTTCCGCCAGCTACCGCGCAGAGGAAGGCGATATACCTGGCGGGTTTGCGGGCCAGTTCGGGCGTATCGCCCAGACCTACTTTCAACGCTATGGGGATCGGTCCGAAGAGCTGGCAATGATTGCGGCGAAGAACCACGCCAACGGCGTCAGCAATCCCTTCGCCCATATGCAAAAGGACTTCGGGTTCGCGTTTTGCAATACGGTTTCGGAGAAGAATCCCTATGTAGCCGCCCCGCTTCGTCGTACCGACTGCTCCCTGATTTCCGATGGGGCAGCCTCAATCATTCTGGCGGATGAGGAGGTAGCGGCCACCCTGCAACGCGCCATAGGCTTCAAGGCGCGCACCCAGGTCAATGACATCATTGCACTCAGCCATCGAGACCCCCTTGCCTTCGAGGGAGCCCGTCGCGCATGGGCGGCCTCGCTGGAAAAAGCGGGATTGGATATATTCGATCTCTCTCTGGTGGAAACACATGATTGTTTCACCATTGCCGAACTCATCGAATATGAAGCCATGGGCTTATCCAAGCCCGGTGAAGGGCACCGGGTTGTCCGTGAAGGGATTACGCGAAAGGACGGTCGCCTTCCCGTTAACCCGTCTGGAGGGCTTAAGGCAAAGGGCCACCCCATCGGGGCAACCGGGGTATCCATGCACATCATGGCTGCAATGCAACTGGCCGGGCAAGCGGGTGATATGCAAGTTCCCGATGCAAGCCTTGCAGGGGTATTCAACATGGGTGGAACGGCGGTCGCCAACTACGTTTCAATTCTGGAACGCGTCAAATGAGGCGAGTTTCTCGCAAATCCGCGCATAAAAAATGCGGCCTCAAAGACCGCATTTTGGGGTAGAACTGGCAAGACTAGTTCATTGTTTCCCAACCGCTGCGCACATCCGCAGCAGATTTGCTGAGGTGAACGTGGGCGTCGACGTGGTCGACCCAATCAAGCGGGATGAGGTGATGCTTGCCGTCGTCAGCGTCGGTCTTGGTCAGCTTGATACGGTTCTGACCTTCCATGTGGTCAACAGTGCCGACGTGGCTGCCATCAGCCGAACGGACTTCCATATGCTCGCGAATTTTGTCACCAGAAATCATTTCTGTTTCCTCCTGTGTGTTTTTCAACTTGCGAGGAGGAAATGGAAATGCCCGGTTTTCGTTCCAGTTTTTTCGCGCGAAGACTTAGTCCGGCAGGATCACCGTCGCCTAGAAAAGGGCGTCGGCAAAAAGATCATCGTCATCAGACGCCGATGACTGGCTATTCGAGACGGCCGATGCGCTGGAAGATGAATTCGAAACATGAGACGGCAGGAAGCGCGCGTGAATGTCCCGCTCCTGCGACATCGTGTAAAGCTTGTAGACGCGGTGGCTAAAGCCTTCGATCTTGTCCGAGAACCGGGAAACGTCTGCCTCGAAACCTTCCGAGAGCTGCGCTGCAATCTGGCAGCATTCATTGAAGGTGGAGCCGAGCTCGCTTTCGAAATCAAGCGTGACGACCGCGGCGCTGATACGGCTGAAAACCGCCTGCCCTTCTTGCGCCAGCGCTTCCACGCCGGAGTCCATCTGTGACTTGGCGTGGCGGATGGTCTGCAAAGCCTCATTCAGAGGCGATGCCATATCCGTCGTTACTCCGCCTTTTGCGAGCTGCGCCGTGGCTGTCTCAACCTTTTCCAGCTCTTCCACGATCGCATCTGCGGGCGTTTCAAGCTTGGCTGCAAAGATGCGCATCTCACCGCTGACAACGTTGACAGACCGCCCTGCATCGCCAAGCTTGGAACAGCGCAGGTTGGAGTTCAGCGCCATATAGTGAATGTCGATTTTGATGGACCGCAAGATCTCGATGCCGCGCGACAGTTCCTTGGCGCTATTGGTGACGGACATGACGACATCGTCTGCATCAGCGCTGCTGCCCTGGACGCGACCGACAAGATTGGTGGCGTCGACAATGCCCTTCTCCATCAGAGCCAGAATGTTGCTGTCACCGTTGCGGGTCTTGTCGATCAGCTCGTCACGTAAAGACAAAATCCGGGCAGCATCATCCGCGAAGCTGGAAATGCTGGCAAAAATCTTGGAGCAATCCCGGTGAAAATCAGCGGCGGTCTCATCCATCTGGGCACCTGCAAGCTGCAGGACGGCTTCCTGCAGAACCGCAAGCTCCGCTGCGTCAAGCGCTTTACCTTCACTGGAAGAGGCGAATTCCTCAAGCATCTCTAGCGTGCTTTGAATGTGCTCGATACGCTGACGCGTAATGTCGCCAATCTGCAGCGAGGACAGGACAGATCCAATTTTGCCCTGGACCGTCTGTGCAATCTTTTTGGCCTGTGCCGCGATATCGGCCATTTCGCGATGCTGCTTTTCGATCAGCCCTGAATTCTCATTGAGGCTTTCGATGATCTGCGGAATGGTCGAATGGAAATCGGAAAGCGTGTCTGTTGAAAAGGACCGCGCCTTTATCAACTGTTGATGCATTTCTTCGAGATTTTTGGCAAAGCGACCGACTTCGTCCGAACCGGATTGTATACGTTCGCGGATTTCATCAGCAAATCCGGCAAATTCCGTAAGGCCAGCACCGGTGATCTTAACCGTGACAGCGAAGGTCTTCAGATATCTGATCGTCTCATGGATCTCATCAATATGTTCTCCGGTCAGAGAACACATATCGGCAAGATTGTTGAACGCCGCCTGGCGTTCTTCTTCCGTTTTTGGCAACTGGGCCAGATCGTTGATGGTCTGACGCAGGCCTTCAAGCGTGTCGCGGGCCATCTTTCCGTCGATCGTTCCCGTCATCCCGTCGAGAATGCCGATAAGATTGCCGAGAATGTCCATCACCGAGACAAGAACCGCTCCGCCATCAAGAAATTTCTTCTCGATTTTCGCGTGCGCGGCAGAAAGCTTGGCACTGAATTCGGCCTGCCGATCGATCTTGAAGGTCTCTTTTTGCCGCAGCATGGTATTCATCGTCGTTTTCCGATCTTGTGTTGTGCGGAAAAGCTAGACGGATTTATAAAACGACAGGTAAATCTAAGTTCGCGTCAAAGCTGAAATCCGAAACAGAGTTAATATTTCTTACAAGACGATAGTTAACGATACACCCACGCTGCGTGGCTACTTTATGCCCTCAGTTTTTCCATCGATCTCCACTGCCTTGCATTGCTTCTTTGTTGAAGAATCGTGAAGCAGCTTCAGTCCGGTTTCTCACATTCATCTTCTTGTAGATATTACGGACATGAACCTTCACGGTATTTTCGGAAAGATGCAGCCGGTCGGCTATGATCTTATTCTGCGTTCCCTTGCAGAGCAGGTCGAGTATCTGCACCTCCCTCGTCGTCAAAGCGCAGAACTCATTGTTGCGGGCCGCCAACGCATCCGCACGATTGGCAACGATCGATGGTGTATCCTGCACGGTGCGGCTTGATATTTCCGGCCCAGAGGTGAGTTTCCCCAGCAAAGCCGATGGGAAGTGCTCACCGCCTTTTATCAGAAGGTCGACCGCCGCCATGAAGACATCAAGCCGCAGATTGAGTGGAAGAACGCCGTCTATGATGCGCGTGCCCACCAGTTGCTTGAGGTATCCTTCGATCATCTCTATCGCATCGATCACCAGGGCGATCTGTGCATCGGGGTGCTTGGTGCGAACCTCCGTCAGCATTCGTTCCAGCTGTGTTCCCGAGAGCTTGTAGATGAGAACAAGCTTGACATCTCCAATGGGTATGTCCGGCAAAGGCGCCGAAAAAGGCGAGGACATGACGTTGCAGGCGGGAAACTTCTTGGCTAATGCCTCGACGAGACATTCGGAAAAAAGATCCGCATTGGCAACGACAATGATCTTCCCGCCAACCCCCAATGCACTGTTGCTGCTCTTTCCGTCTAGTACGCGTGATGCGACCATGAACATATACGCCTCCCTCGAGCGTTACGCAGATACTGTGTTCTTTCACAAGCGCGCCGAGAGTGTGGAATACCTTGCTGAATGAGCGTTTCCACTTCTCCGAGCTAAGCTATTATGCGTTAGTTATTTATTAATCATAAGAACTAATACAAAAAAACACTAAAATAAATTGCCCAAACGGATTAGTGAATCGGAAGCAACATATCCGGACGAATATGACGCATGGATTTACTCGCTTTTTCTGGCAAAACGCAAATAAAGATGGGTTTTTATACATCCATCGATTTTGCTTGTGACGACGTAGACTAACTAGGGTTGAGTTTTATTCTGAAAATTTTCGCGGTTTCTGAATACCTCATTGCATTTTTTAACCCGCCAGGTTGACGTTTGTCGGGTCTGAACGGGAAACCTTCAACCAACGTGCAACAACCTACGCAATTTAATTAGCATCCCCGATGCACGCAGCCGCATCCCTCTCTGCTTAATCCCATTTAGCAACTGGAAACCTTTCCGCATCTCGGACACATTCAGCGCCGTTGCAACTGACAGCAACCGGTTCGACCCGATCATCCCTTGTGTTTGCGTCCGGATGGCAGGCCGAAAACAACGTACTCAAACAGACAGACCTGACACTCTGCAGTCTTGCCGACTGCGGAACTGGATATGCGCATGTTCGTAACCGCGTCTTGTGCATCTCCCAAAAAACCACGGCCTGACAAGCGGGCCGCTCACCGCAGACGAAATGTTGGAAGTACGTCTGCATTGGATGAACACTCGGAGTAAGCGCGAATAAAATCCCGTTTGAGATGAGAGGGATTTCGAAAGCTGCTCCGAACTTTCTCGGAGGGAATTGAAATGGGAAATTATCCACAGCCAGCTGGCGACGACATCACCAAGATCGGCGCACTTTCCGAAGGCTTTGCCAACACATCCACCAATGACAGTGACGTGGACGACAGCAATGTCGGCGTTGGCAACGGCGGCAACCGCGACAACACCTACACGGACAACAGCCAGAGCCTCGACGTCGACGCCAAGATCCAGGTCGCGACCGACAATGGCGACAATCGCGACAACAGCTACGACTGGGACTACGACAGCAAGACCAATACCTACAGCGACAACGATACGAATTCGAACAACAAGACGACCAACATCAACGACGCCGACACCAATGTGAAGACCGACTACGACTGGAGCTATGACAGCAAGTCCTATAGCGACAACGACACGACCGTCATCACGCACACAGACACGGACACCAAGACGTCCAGCTATTCGAGTGCCGATACCGACACCAAGACGACGACGGACAGCTTCAACGAAAGCTTCTCGAAGTCTGATGATGATTTCGCCACCATCGAAGACGTCAAGGACATCGGCAATCTTGGCGTTGCGGGCGGTGACATCGCGTTCAATCTTGGCGATGACTTCTCCTTCTCGCTCAATGTCGACAACATCCTCAACAACTCGCTGAACGGCGATGGAAACGACTCGGCATTCAGCCTTGTGCAGGCCAGCCACCTTGCTGACCAGGACTCGGCCTACAACGTGCAGATGAACAACCAGGACGCCATGAACGACCTGACTACCACCGGCGGCACAGCGCACGGCGCCGAAGGTATGGACATGGACGGCAAGGGTTGGGATCTCAAGGCCGGCGATGATGCTGCAGGCAGCAGCAACGCAAACGCTTCCTCGATCCTGGCAAACTCCGGCTACCATCTGGAACTGGTACAGGGTGCAAACCTTCTTACCAACTCCTTCGAAGGCAGCGTCATCGGGGGCAACTCGGACAGTGTAGGCGAAGACGCGGGCTCCTGAGCCCCTACTCTCTGGATGGCAAGAACTGCACCGGCTGGCGCCGGTGCAGTTTCCGGTTTGGACAGCCGGCAATCCCCGCGGATGACAACACCCCCTTACGCCAGACCGGCGCACACGGTGATGGCATTGTCGCTCCGGGGCTGAAGAGGAGGGACACAGCATGTATACCGACAAGATTTCCGACATGATCGCCCATTTCATCGGCTTTTTCGACATGGAAATCGATGAAGCACGCATGAGGGCGCACTACATGCAAGGTACTGGCCTGCGTCCAGATGCGGTGCTTCCGCCGTCTGACGATGTCGCGGCCGGTTTTCTAATCGATGACACAAAGCTCCAGGATTTCGATCCGGGCGTGAAATATCGCGCTGGCGATTTCGATTTCATGGGCGGCCGCGCCCGACACGCAATGTCCTTCGATGACGCGATGCGCATGCTCTCGCGCAATGGCGATCAGGACCTTGTCGGCAGCCATTACCAGATGCCTGGCCAGCTCGACGAACTGGAAGAGCAGCCCAGGCTCGTCGTTTACACGGGGCCGGGCTCCGTCATCGCGCACGTCTCCCAGATGACACTGCTTGAAGACGATGACGATCTCAACATGACCGATACGCCTCGCGCCCCACGCGACACGACATTCGTGACAGAACGGACGATGGAATTTTACGATGATGCGGGTCGCTTTACGCCTTTCGCAGACCATCACCGCACCGACACCTATGAAGGATTGCAGGCCATTGCGAAGGATGCGCACGACTTCATTACCCATGCCAGAGACAATCATGTCTCCTCCATGGACACAGGCGCAGACCAGGACGTCGTCATCGCCGACCATTCCCTGACCGGAACCTATGTCAACGGACAGCTGGTGGATGAGCTGCCTGACGTCGACGATTACATGCCTGATCGCGGCCTTGCCAAACCGGCAGCGGAGCCTGAAGAAAGCGACACACCGCAGCACAGCGAGGCCGAAGCGGGAAACAGCTTGGAAGTGGAGGCCGGGGCCAATGTCGTCGCCAATATCGTGTCGGTGGTGAATACGGGTGTCATGACCCCGGTCCTTGCCGTGATGGGCGACTACCATCAGATCGACGCCATCACCCAGTCATATGTTTACAGCGACAATGACGACATAGACGCATCTTTCACCCAGGAAAATCATGCGCAGACCGTCGCGAACAATATTGCAGACTTCCAGCGCACCGATCTCGGCGCGGATTCCGACACAAGCGAGACAGAAAGCGCTGAAGGCGAACCGATCTTCCCGACAGCATGGCGCGTGAGCTATGTCGAGGGAGATGTCTCCTTCGTCCACTGGATCGAGCAATATCATTTCGTATCCGACAACGACACCATCACCGTGACCACTTCCGGTGTCGACATAAGTGTTCTGACCGGCGGCAACGCGGCAATAGATCTCATAAGTTTCCTCGGCATCGGTCTTCAATATGACCTCGTGATTGTTGGCGGCAACGTCCTCGACATGAATATGATCGCGCAGATAGCGATCCTCTATGACAATGACACGGTACGGGCACTGTCCGGCGCCGCGGAAGGCGCAACGGTCCAGTCGAGCAACAACCTGCTGTGGAACGAGGCGACCATCCACAATGTCGGCGCCAATGATCGTTTCGAGGACATGCCGGACTATATGGTCGAGACGGCAAAGGCGATCAACGAGCGAGACCCGAACATGCCGGACGGGCTGGCGACCGATGCCAATTTCGCCGGTTATGCCGGACTGAACGTCCTCTATATCAGCGGCAATCTCTATGACGTCACCTATGTCAAACAGGTCAGCGTGCTGGGCGACTCCGACGATGTGACACAGGCTGCGGCCAAGTTACTCGCCGACAATGAGGGCGCTTCCATCAGTATCGACACCGGAAGCAATGCCGTTATCAACATCGCCCAGATCACCGACTACGACAGTTTCGGCGGCTCGACCTATGTCGGTGGGCAACTCTATTCGGACGCGGTGCTGATACAGGGCGGACTTATCGACAACGAAGGGACGCCGCGGCAAACGGCAGCCCTGGCCAATGAAGTCATCGCCTTTCTGCACGACGATAGCGCAACAGATCAACCTGCAGAGACCGTCATCAATGCGGGGCACGACCTTTCCTGGTCGCAGGCCCATCCCGTCGATGTCATGCAAACAGCTGTCGCCTGACAGGCTCTGGGGGACTGAAACATGGATCATATCTCAAGAAACAAGATCGAGAACGGGCGCATTCTCGACCTTTCCGGCAAACGGGAAGGTGATGTCGAAAGCGACCTGACCGACGCCTGCATCGCAGCGATCAACGAAGCAGTCGATAATCTGCGCCAGCTTTCAGCAGCGACGGCAAAGCACGAAGCAGGAGATGAACCGAAAGCCTCTGCTGCCGAGACGACGCCCGCCGTCAGTGAACCGACGATGCGCGACGCACCCGCCGAAAAAATCGATCTCAAATCCAGCCCGGATCTGCCCTTCATCAAAACCATTGAAAACGACAATGGGCCGATCCGCGAAAACGAACGAAGGCCGACCACCGGTGGGGGCGGCAACGGCAAGGAACCCGATCTCGGCGGTGGAGGTGGCGGTGGCGGCGGTGGAAACAGGCACGGCTTTCACAAACGCAGCGAACCGGTAAATTTTGCAGCCAGTCTGGCAAAGGGCATCGCCGCTGTTCGGCGCAACATGGTCATCGTCATGTTGTTTACGATCGCCATCAATATTCTGCTGCTCGCGATCCCCCTTTATCTCTTCCAGATTTCCGACCGCGTTTTGACCAGCCGGTCCATGGACACGCTTGTCATGCTGACCATTGCCGTCATAGGCGCGGTTTTGTTGCAGGCCTTCATGGATTCCATCCGTCGCTTCATTCTGATGCGGACAGCGGTGGAGCTGGAGGTACAACTCGGCGCACCCATTCTCAGCGCTGCTGCACGGGCATCCCTGCACGGCAGCGGCAAGGATTACCAGACACTGCAGGACCTGCAGCAGCTTCGCTCATTCCTGACCTCGGGAACGCTGATCGCGTTCCTCGACGCGCCGCTGATGCCTTTGTTCGTGCTGGTCGTCTATCTCGTCCATCCGCATCTGGGCATCATCATCATGGCGTGCTGCGCGGTGCTCTTCATCATTGCGTGGTTGAACCAGAAGTTTACCGCAAAGCACTTCGCGGAAGCCAATGGCTTCGTCAGCCGCGCAAATTTTCACCTCGACTCCATGTCGCGCAATTCGCAGATCATCAATGCACTCGCCATGATACCGGAAGCCGTAAAGATGTGGGGGCGAGAAACCGCAGGCTCGCTACGCTCCCATGTTTCGGCACAGGACCGTAACATCATGTTCTCTGGCGTTTCCAAAGCCTGCCGCATGATTACCCAGATCGCCCTTCTGGGATGGGGAGCGCATCTTTCGCTCGCCGGAGAACTGACGGGCGGGATGGTGATTGCGGCCTCCATTGTCTCGGGCCGAGCGCTTGCGCCAATCGAGGGCGCTATCGAAGGCTGGCATCAGTTCAACAAATCCGCTTCTGCCTATGGCCGCATCAAGCAACTCCTCATCAATTCTCCCTTGAATTTCCCCCGTCTTCGGCTGCCCAATCCGGAAGGACGTCTGGATGTGGAGCGCATCCTCTTTGTGCCTCCTCCACAGAAAAAGGTGATCCTCAACGGTATCTCCTTCTCACTCAAGAAGGGCGAGTCTCTGGCTATCATCGGCAATTCGGGATCCGGCAAGACAACGCTTGGCAAGATGCTGGTCGGCTCCATTCTTCCCACATCGGGCAATGTCCGCCTGGACCTGATGGATTTGCGCAACTGGGACCAGCGGCAATTCGGGGAAAGCATCGGATATCTGCCACAGGATGTTCAGCTGTTTCCCGGCACCATCAAGGCCAATATCTGCCGGATGCGCGACGATGTCGAAGACCGCCAGATTTACGAAGCCGCTGTGCTGGCCGATGTGCATGAACTGATTGCAGGTTTTCCGCAGGGCTACGAAACCGTCGTGGCAGCTGACGGAGCACCGCTATCCGGCGGGCAAAAGCAGCGCATAGCGTTGGCCCGCGCATTCTTCGGCGACCCCAAATTCGTAGTGCTGGATGAGCCTAACTCCAACCTCGACACACAGGGTGAGCAAGCCCTTGCGAAAGCCCTGCTGCACGCCAAGACTCAAGGCATCACCACCGTAACGATTACCCAGCGCCCTGCCCTCCTTCAGTGCGTCGACAAGATCATGATTTTGAAAGACGGATCGGTCGCGATGTTCGGCGAGCGGATGGAGGTCTTGAAGGCCCTTTCCGGCAATCGCGGTCCCCAGAACGGCCAATCTTCGCAGATAGAGGGATAAGGCAATGATTTTCGGTAGCAAAAAGAAACAGCCCGAAACCGGTCAGCTGGAGTGGTACAGCGATGTGCCCCGCTCCATCCGCACCTATAGCCTGACGGGGCTCACCGTTCTCTTCGCCTCCTTCGGTGGATTTGGTTACTGGGCCGGAACAGCGCCGCTGGCCTCGGCCATCATCGCCCAGGGCAGCTTCGTGGCGACAGGAAACAACAAGATCGTCCAGCATCTGGAAGGCGGCATCATCAAGGAAATGATGGTCAGCGAAGGTGAGGTCGTAAAAGAGGGCGATGTTCTTGTGGTGCTCGACAAGACGGCAGCGCTTTCCAATCAACGGATGATCAATCTCAAGCGACTTCGGCTTGAAACCATCGTTTCACGTTTGCGGGCAGAGGCGCAGGGCGAAAAGACGTTCAAGGTGCCTGAAATCGTGATGGCGGAAGCCAGCGACCCTGATGTCAACGCCATCATCCAGAGCCAGAATGTCGTGTTCCACAGCAAGCAGATCAAGCTTGAGGAACAGCTCAATCTCGTCGAAAAGAATATCAAGTCGCTCGGTTTCCGCTTCACCGGTTACCAGGGGCAGAAAGCATCCTTCGAACGCCAGCAATCACTGCTGGAGCAGGAACGCAACTCCAAGGCCAAGCTTGCGCAGGACGGGGTGATCCGCAAGACGGACATGCTGGCGCTTGAACGCGCCATCGCCGACGCAATGGGCGATATTTCGCGTCTGGACGGCGAAATGAACCAGAGCGAAGCCGAAATTGCAAAGTTCCGCCAGGAAGCGATCATTGCCATCAATTCCAGCAAGCAGGCCGCGCTGGACGCCCTGGAAACGGCTGAAGCCGATCTGGACGGTGTGCGGCAGCAATTGCGCGAAGCATCGCAGGTGCTGGAGCGAACGGTTATCCGCTCGCCCGTCAACGGCACCGTTATTCGCTCCTATTATCATACGGCAGGCGGGGTCATCACGACTGGCAAACCCATCATGGAAATTCTGCCCGCCCATGTTCCACTGATACTGGAAGCTCAAGTACTCAAGACATCCATCGACCAGTTGCATGAGGGGCAGACCGCAGCCATCCGCCTCTCCGCATTGGACCGGCGCACGACCCCGGTGCTGGAGGGCAAGGTGTTCTATGTCTCGGCAGACAGTATCGAGGAAAATGCCGGGATGCAGGTCAAGGATGTCTACATTGTCCGGGTCCAGATTTCGGATGCGGAAATTGCAAAGGTTCACGGCTTTCATCCTGTTCCCGGAATGCCCGCCGATGTGCTGATCCAGACATCCGAGCGCACCTTCTTCGAGTATCTGACCAAGCCGATTGCAGACAGCATGTCGCGCGCCTTCAAGGAGCGTTGACGGACACGTAAGGCCGTCTCCGCCCGATTGGCGTGAGGATCAGAAAAGCTTATGGTCTTTAGGTCCGGCATAGTATGATGACGTCAGGCTTTGGGTGGAGGATCGAATGGCAGCCATGTCTGACGTCTTGTTGCTGGTTGGCCGTCTGAACTATGTCTGGACGAATACGGAAAGCCTTCTCATCTACATCATCGCCCATCTTTTAAGGGTAGAGAAAGAAGCCGCCGTCATCGTCTTTCTTACGTTGAACACCACCCGCGCGCGCATTGATCTGGTGGAGCGTCTGGCGAAGCTTCGCTCGACGCCTACGGCTGATCGCAAGACGATACTCGGCACCATGGCGCGCCTTAAAAAACAGTCCAGAATGCGCAACAAATACAATCACTGCATTTATGCCTTCGATGAAAATGGCGACATTTCCAGCACCCAGTTGATGCGGCTGGTGGAAGACGACAAGCGGGTGCGTTACGGCAAGGTCGAGCCCGTAGATGCTGCCGAAATATCGATGCTCGAACAATCCATCGCTGAAATCGCTGATATCAGCAAGGACATGTGGATCTTCATCAAGGAAAGCAAATACGTTTCTGGCGCGTTATAGGACGGCGCGCCGGAACGTCAGGTTAAAGCGGGCACGACCTGTCTTTTCGTGGGTGCCTTCCTTCAAAGGCAATATTCCGTGGTAAAACAGCCGCGACGAGCCACCCCAGACCACGACATCGCCGTGAACAAGCGGGTATTTGCGCACCGCATCCTTACGGCTCAACCCGCCGAACTGGAAGGTTGCGGGCAGGCCCAGCGAAACCGACACGATGGGATTGCTGAAATCCTTCTCGTCCTTGTCCTGATGGAGCGACATTTTCGCGCCCGGCTCATAGCGGTTGATGAGGCAGGCATCCGGCTTGAAATCCGGATATCCGGCTTGTTTCGCCGCGCCGACCGCTAACGATACCATCACCTCCGGCATGGCTGGCCATGGCTGCCCGCTCAAGGGGTCGGTGTTCTGGTAGCGGTATCCCCGCCTGTCCGTTACCCAGCCGAATTGCCCGCAATTCGTCATACCGACAGACATCGTGAATCCACCGGGCGTTACCATGTGACGCAAGGGTGCGGCAGACATGACGGTGCCGATGTCAGTAAGCAGGTCATCGGCTTTGTCGAGCGCAAACCGGCGAAGCAACACCGCACCATCGGCCATCTCTTCGTTGGTGGTGTCGAGGCCACCAAAAAGGTCGTCCATCATGCCTGCAGCTCCAAGAAAGAGGAAAGTGATGAATGAATGAGCGGCCGATAACCCGCCTGCAAAGTGCGCAACACGGATGGTGGCGTCAGCAGGCCATCTACGAAAGGCAGCGTTGCGGTCCGCTCATATCCCTTGGCAGTCCAGCGAAAAGCCTGGCCTCGGGCAACGAGAAAGGCTGTGCCTGCCGCTGCAATCATCGTTCCGTCGGGCAGGTCATCCAAGGGAGACAGAAGCATGTTGACCCGCTTGCGGCGCGCCTGCAGCCGCTCCCTGTGCAAGACAGTATCAATATCCCCGGCACTCGGCAAAGGCACAGCGTTACCGGCAGCCCAGCAGGCACGAAAACGGTCTGCATCCGGCTTGCGGCAGAGGAAACATGGGCGATGTCCAGCGGCCAGTGCCGTTGCCTCGTCGAAGAAGAAAAGCTCCGTCCAGCTTCTCGTCGCCATCACTTCTCGACGCACATTCTTGTAATTGCAACTGCAGACAAGCCATGCCTTTGATGTCCAGCGTTTAGCCGTCAGCGTTCTGGTGTGAGGGTCATGAAGAATTCCACGATTGCCGGTGAACATGCCGCGCAATGGGAGGTCGAGAATATCGCCAAACGGATCAACACGGTTTTGCAGCGGCATTTTTCCTCCCAGCCCTGAACAGGTAACCAGAACACATGGGAATAAAGACGATTTTAGGGAAAGCGTCCGACATGGTCCATCGTAAATACCGCGTTAAGTACAATGCTCCATATCCTGTCAGCAGCCGTCGCCACGCCCTCAACATTCAAGGAGGTTCGCCCAAACGATGAACACGCTGGAAATGCGCCGTAAGTTGTTTTCTCGCGAAAGACCCGACATCATTTACGCGATCGGCGACGTGCATGGCTGCTACGATCTTCTCCTGCCGCTTCAAGAAAAGATCTTGAGCGACGCGGCCAATCATCACGGTTCCAAATGGATTGTGATGCTCGGTGACTATGTGGACCGCGGGCCAAAGTCCTGCGAGGTCATAAATGAGCTGATGACGCCAATGTCGGGGGATTTCGAGCGATTTTGCCTGGCCGGGAATCATGAGCAGATCATGCTCGATTTTCTCGATGAACCGCGCAACGATCACGTCTGGCTTCAATTTGGCGGTATCGAAACCCTGCAATCCTATGGCATCAGGCAGCTTCCCGAAGAGATGAAGGCGCGTAAAGCACTGCTTGCCGAAAAGATACCGGGCGAGCACATATCCTTCATGGCATCCCTGCCATCGCTGCTTGCGGTGCCCGGCTTCTGTTTCGTTCACGCAGGCGTCGTCAATGGCGTGCCGCTGCAGCGACAGGACGACCGGCATCTTCTCTGGATCCGCCCCAAGGAGCAGACCAGACCCGGAAGTGAAAACCTGTTTTTGACCGTGCACGGGCACACCCCGGTCCGTACCGTATCGTTGAGCGACAACAGGCTGAACGTCGACACAGGTGCCTTCATGACGGGGCGATTGTCTGCGGCGAAGATTACCCGAAGCGGCGAGATAACCGTTATGCACGCCGAGTAGATACAGCCTCACTTGCTCCGTGTCATACGGATCGCGAAATGAAACGTCGTACAAAACAAAACCACCGCCTGATAAACAGACGGTGGTTTCTTGTTCATATGGCCATGTTTAGTGGTTGTCGCGCGGCAGACCCTTTGTCTGGGCAATGCGCTGATACTTGACCGCAGATTCCAGAACCGCACCGGTCTCCATCTGGCCGACGAGGCTGCGCTGGATTTCCTGCCATGGCGTCTGGTGATCCGGGAATTTGTATCCGCCTTCAGCCGCAAGCGCTTCGTAACGCTTGGCCAGTTCCTCGGCAGAAATCAGGATGTCCGCCTTGCCCTTGCCAACATCGATACGAACCTTGTCGCCGGTCTGAAGGATTGCCAGACCGCCACCAGCTGCCGCCTCGGGCGATGCATTGAGGATGGACGGGCTGCCTGACGTGCCGGACTGGCGACCGTCGCCAATGCATGGCAGCGATGTGATGCCCTGCTTCAAGAGGTAGTCCGGCGCGCGCATGTTGACGACTTCCGCCGCACCCGGATAACCGATTGGACCGGCGCCACGCATGAACAGAACCGTGTTTGCGTCAATGCCGAGCGACGGGTCATCGATGCGGTGGTGGTAATCCTCGGGACCATCGAACACGACGGCCTTGCCTTCGAAGGCTTCCGGGTCGTTGGGGTTCGACAAGTAGCGTTCGCGGAATTCCGGCGAGATCACACTTGTCTTCATGATGGCGGAAGAGAAGAGGTTGCCACGCAGAACGCGGAAACCTGCACGCTCCTTGAGCGGCTGATCGAACGGACGGATAACCTTCTCGTCCTCGATGATCGCGCCGCGGCAGTTTTCACCAATCGTCTTGCCGTTCACCGTCATGGCGTCTTCCATGATGAGACCCTGGGTCATCAACTGGTTGACGACGGCGGGAACACCGCCTGCGTGATAATAGTCTTCACCGAGATATTCACCGGCTGGCTGAAGGTTGACCAGCAATGGCACCTCTTCGCCGTAGGTCTGCCAGTCATCGACCGTCAGTTCGACGTCGAGGTGGCGCGCCAGACCATTCAGGTGGATCGGCGCATTTGTCGAACCGCCGATTGCCGAGTTGACGCGGATGGCGTTGATGAACGCATCCTTTGTCATGATGTCGGAAGGCTTGAGGTCTTCGCGGACCATTTCAACGATGCGAAGGCCGGTCAGGTAGGAGATTTCCTGACGATCGCGGTATGGGGCGGGAATAGCGGCAGAGCCCGGCAGCTGCATACCAAGAGCCTCGGCAAGCGAGTTCATGGTGGTGGCGGTGCCCATGGTGTTGCAATAGCCTGTCGACGGCGCCGAGGAGGCAACCAGCTTGACGAAGCCCTGATAGTCGATCTCGCCCTTCGCCAGAAGTTCGCGCGCCTTCCAGACGATTGTGCCGGAGCCGGTGCGTTCGCCGCGGAACCAGCCGTTCAGCATGGGGCCGACAGACAGGGCGATGGAGGGAATGTTGACGGTGGCCGCCGCCATAAGACAGGCAGGCGTCGTCTTGTCACAGCCGATGGTCAGAACGACGCCATCGAGCGGGTAGCCGTAGAGAACTTCTACGAGACCGAGATAGGCAAGGTTACGGTCGAGACCAGCAGTCGGGCGCTTGCCGGTTTCCTGGATAGGGTGAACCGGGAATTCGATGGCGATACCACCGGCTTCGCGAATGCCTTCACGCAGGCGATTGGCAAGCTCAAGGTGGTGGCGGTTGCAGGGAGAAAGATCGGAGCCGGTCTGTGCAATGCCGATGATCGGACGGTCGGACTGCAATTCCGCCTGGCTGAGGCCGAAATTCATGTAGCGCTCAAGATAGAGCGCCGTCATATCCGCGTTGGCAGGATTATCGAACCAGGCGCGCGAACGCAGCTTACCGCCCTTTGCCTGTGTTGCGGGAAGATTGTTCTGGTCTTTCATGATTTTGGTCTCCAGCCGAAAGTGGCGAATGGGTACGACAACAGGATTGCGACGACCTTGTGGTGAGCGGCAGAGAAAAAATTCTGGCGGTCGGCAGCGCGCGGCAGCCAAACCCGAGGACAGTCCGACACAGAACCTGCCCCTTCAACAAAGTCGATGACTACTGTCACGAATTTCCACCCTGAATCTTCTCGTTCCACTTCCTCCGAAACATCGGGCCCTGATCATCCCTGCTTCGGCATCGCGCGGTATTCATATTACTATTTTGCCGGGGAATGGCTTGTCAAGTAAAGCCTCAGAGCGATCCGTCCGGTCAGATAAATTTATTTTATCCGCTGTTTTTATTGTTAATTCACAAGAAATTCCCGTTTCCTAAGGCGTAATGCGCGTATCAACTTAAGAAATCGCTCAAAAGTCTCTTTTCAAATATCATACTATATGCTCATATCGCCCCGTCATAGCCGAATTCATCTCTGGGAGGATATAAGATGAAAAAAGCACTCGCGGCGGTTACCGTCGCATTTTCCGTGTGTCTGGCATCAGGCGTTTCCGCTCAATCTCTGACCGTCGGCTTCTCGCAGATCGGCTCCGAATCCGGTTGGCGCGCGGCTGAAACCACAGTCACCAGGCAGCAGGCTGAAAAGCGCGGCGTAACCCTGAAGTTCGCGGACGCCCAGCAGAAGCAGGAAAACCAGATCAAGGCTGTTCGCGGCTTCATCGCGCAGGGCGTGGATGCAATCTTCATTGCACCGGTTGTCGCAACCGGCTGGGATGCGGTGCTGAAAGAAGCCAAGGAAGAGAAGATCCCCGTCATTCTTCTCGACCGCCAGATTGAGGCTCCAGACAGCCTTTACCTGACCGCTGTCACCTCGGACCAGGTTCACGAAGGCAAGGTTGCCGGGGAATGGCTGGCCAAGGATGTAGGCTCCAAGGATTGCAAGGTTGTAGAACTGCAGGGAACGACCGGTTCTTCGCCTGCCATCAACCGCAAGAAGGGTTTTGAGGAAGGCATTGCCTCCCACGCAAATATCAAGATCGTTCGCTCGCAGACCGGCGACTTTACCCGCACCAAGGGCAAGGAAGTCATGGAAAGCTTCATCAAGGCAGAAGGCGGCGGCAAGGACATCTGCGCGGTTTATGCCCATAATGATGACATGGCTGTCGGCGCAATCCAGGCCATCAAGGAAGCGGGCCTGAAGCCCGGCACCGACATCAAGGTCGTTTCCATCGATGCCGTTCCGGATATCTTCAAGGCCATGGCCGCTGGCGAAGCCAATGCGACCGTGGAACTAACACCGAACATGGCCGGCCCTGCCTTCGACGCGCTGGATGCGTATCTGAAGGACAAGAAAGAGCCACCAAAGTGGATCCAGACGGAATCCAAACTCTACACGGCCTCCGATAATCCGATGAAGGTTTACGAGGAGAAGAAGGGACTTGGCTACTAAGCCATTTTCCGGCTTCGGGAACGGCGCGCAAGCGTCGTTCCCACCAACATACCGTGCAGGAAACCAACATGTCCGAAACCAGCCCACTTCTGGAAGCGCGCGCCATTGGAAAATCCTTCCTTGGCATACCCGCTCTGGACAATGTCGACATATCCCTCAACCGTGGCGAAGTGCACGCGCTTCTCGGTGAAAACGGCGCGGGAAAATCGACCCTCATCAAGATACTGACCGGTGTGTACCACCGCGACCGGGGCACGATCCGCCTCGACGGCGCGGAAATCTCTCCGACAACGGTGGCAGAGGCACAGGATCTCGGCATCGGCACCGTCTATCAGGAGGTCAATCTTCTCGAGAACCTTACGGTTGCCGAAAACCTGTTTTTGGGCAGGCAACCACGCCGCTTCGGCCTGATCGATAGACGCGAAATGCGCGTCCGGTCTCAGGCGCTGCTTGCGCGTTATGGACTCAGCATCAATGTCGATGCTCTTCTCTCCAGCTATTCGGTTGCGATCCGTCAGATCATCGCGATTGCGCGTGCCGTCGATCTCTCCGGCAAGGTGCTCGTCCTCGATGAGCCGACGGCCAGCCTCGACAATCATGAAGTGGAAATGCTGTTTACCGTGTTGCGGCAGTTGCGCGCCGAAGGGCTTGGCATTGTCATCATCACGCACTTCCTCAATCAAGTGTACGATATCGCCGACCGCGTAACGGTTTTGCGCAACGGCAAGCTGGTCGGCACGCGCAAGATTTCCGAATTGCCCAGAGGTGAGCTCATATCGATGATGCTGGGCCGTGAGCTTCAAAGTGTCACCCATGATCGCCATGCCCCGGAAGCAACGGTCGTGGAGGGTGAAGCGCCCATACGCTTTCAGGGATACGGAAAGCGCGGCAGTGTCGAACCCTTCGATCTCGATGTGCGGCCCGGCGAAGTTGTTGGGATCGCCGGATTGCTCGGTTCCGGGCGCAGTGAGACCGCGTTCCTGCTTTTCGGCATAGACAGACCGGATGGCGGACAGGCCAGTATCGACGGCAAAACCGTGGCCATTACCTCGCCGGAAGCAGCGATCGAAAACGGCTTCGGCTTTTGCCCCGAGGAACGCAAGACGGATGGCATCATCGGCGATTTTTCGGTCGCTGATAACATCGCCCTTGCGCTGCAGGCCCGCCAGGGCTGGATGCGGCCCTTGTCCCACAAGCAGAAGGCTGCACTGGCGGACGGCTTCATCAAATCGCTCGATATCCGCCCGGCCGACCGTGAGAGGCCCATCAAGTTTCTGTCCGGCGGCAACCAGCAGAAGGCAATTCTGGCGCGTTGGCTGGCGACCGACCCAAGGCTCCTCATTCTGGACGAGCCGACACGCGGCATCGATATCGGTGCCCATGCGGAAATTCTGAAAATGATCGAGCGGCTCTGTTCGCAGGGCATGTCTCTGATCGTCATTTCCTCGGAGCTGGAAGAGCTGACGGCTGTCGCGCACCGCGTCATCGTGCTTTCGGACCGCAAGCATGTGGCGGAACTCAAGGGAGACGATGTGACGGCCGATAACATCATGCAGGCCATTGCCAGCGCAGCCAGAACGGAGGCAGCGTGATGAAGACCATCACTCACCGCCTGAAGAGGCTGGCGCCCCAGCTTGCCGCGCTGATCATCATTCTTGCCGCAATCGCGGCGATCTCGCCCGGTTTCCTGAATCTGTCGTTCCAGAACGGTAGGCTCTATGGCAGTATCATCGATATTCTGGTGCGTGCAGCACCGGTGGCACTGCTGACAATCGGCATGACGCTGGTGATTGCAACCAAGGGCATCGACCTTTCCATCGGTGCCGTCATCGCCATATGCGGCGCGGTTGCCGCGACCTTGATCAGCGGCGGGCACTCCATTCCAACGGTCATCGCCATATCGCTGGCGGTCGGCATTGCCTGCGGCATCTGGAACGGCATTCTGGTTGCCATACTCGACATTCAGCCCATTATCGCAACGCTGATCCTGATGGTGGCGGGGCGCGGCATCGCACAGCTGATCACCGAAGGCGTGATCCTGACATTCAACAATGACAGCTTTTCCGCGCTCGGCTCCGGCTCTTTGGCGGGCATACCGATGCCAATCGTCATCTGGGTTCTGACAGCACTTCTGATCGGCACACTGGTGCGAAAATCGGCACTCGGCTTTCTCATCGAAGCGACGGGTGTAAACCGCCGTGCCGCTGCCCTGGCTGGCGTGCGCGCCCGTTTCCTGCTGTTCTTCGTCTATGCCGTGTCAGGCCTTTGCGCGGCCGTTGCCGGCATGATCGTGACGGCCGACATACGCGGTGCGGACGCCAATAATGCCGGGCTGTGGCTGGAACTCGACGCCATTCTCGCTGTCGTCATTGGCGGGACATCGCTGAACGGCGGGCGTTTTTCCATTACCGCTTCGCTGATCGGCGCACTCATCATCCAGACCATCAACACCGGCATTCTGGTTTCCGGGTTTCCACCGGAGTTCAACCTCATCATCAAGGCGGGCATCATCATCGTCGTGCTGACACTTCAGTCGCCTGCAATCGGCACCGTCATCGGCTTTGCCAGATCGCGCAAGCCACACAACACCGCGCCCGCAACCAAGGCCGCCAACAACAAGGAAGCCGCGCGATGATACACACCCGCAATCTTCCGTTTCTGACAACGCTTGCCGTCTTTATCGTCGCCTATGCCCTGTGCGTCATGCAATATCCCGGCATGTTTTCAACGCGGGTTGTTGGCAATCTCCTGACAGACAACGCCTTTCTCGGCATAGCCTCTGTCGGCATGACCTTCGTCATTCTGTCCGGCGGTATCGATCTCTCGATTGGCTCCGTCATTGCCTTCGCCAGCGTTTTCGTGGCCGTGCTGGTGGGAACGTATAATGTGCATCCGCTGGTGGCCTTTGCCGCTGTGCTCGTCATTTCCACCCTCTTTGGCTGCCTGATGGGCGCAATGATCCGGTTCCTGTCTATACCGCCTTTCGTGGTGACGCTGGCCGGCATGTTTCTCGCCCGTGGCGCCGCCTACCTTATCTCGACGGAGTCAGTGCCGATCTCTCATCCGGTCATCGATGCGATACAGGGTTTCTATTTCCGTTTTCCAGGCGGTGGACGGCTAACGGCGCTGGCCATTGTGATGCTGATCGTGTTTGCGGTCGGAATATTCCTGGCAAGCCGCACACGATTTGGCGCCAATATCTATGCCCTTGGCGGAAACCAGCAATCGGCGGAATTGATGGGCGTTCCCATTGGAAAGACGATCATCGGCATTTATGCCCTGTCCGGCTTTCTCTCAGGCCTCGCTGGTATCGTCTACACACTCTACACCTCGTCCGGCTATTCGCTGGCAACCGTCGGCATGGAGCTTGACGCAATCGCCGCCGTCGTAATCGGCGGAACGCTTCTGACGGGTGGCACCGGCCTTGTGGCTGGCACCTTCATCGGCCTGCTGATCCAGGGCCTGATCCAGACCTATATCGTTTTTGAAGGAACGCTTTCATCCTGGTGGACGAAAATCGTCATCGGCGTACTATTGTTCATATTCATCGTGTTGCAACGCACAATCATCTGGTATTCAAACAGAAGGCTTGCCGGGGGACATCCGGCGTAAACCGAGCGGAGGCATTTGTTGGGGCTGCTGGAAACGACGATCACGGGACGTAAGCGACGCAGCAGCCACGCGCATGTCGTCGCGGAGCTTGGCAGCGCCATCGTTTCGGGCCGCATCCCTGAGGGGTCGCTTCTGCCCAATGATGCGGAGCTTTCGCTGCGCTTTGGCGTCTCACGCACCGTTCTGCGCGAAACCATGAAGACGCTGGCGGCCAAGCGGCTGGTTGAAGCCAAGGCCAAGGTCGGCACCCGCGTCCTTGAGAAATCCAGCTGGAATTTCTTCGATCCCGACGTTCTGGGCTGGCGGTGCGATGCGGGGCTGGACCCGGAATTCATCACGCATCTGGCTGACATCAGGCTGGCACTGGAGCCGGCGGCAGCCGCGGCCGCTGCGCGCCATGCTTCGAGCGAGGATATCGTCTCGCTTTATGCGATTGCTGCGCGGTTTGACAATGTGAACCATACGCCGGAAAGCATCGCCAAGGTCGATCTGGAGTTTCACCTGGCCGTGGCGCGCATTTCCGGCAATCCGTTCATGCGCTCGGCCAGTGGCCTGATCGAAGCGGCCCTTGCCATCTCGTTCCAGCTGTCGTCACCCGCATCCTCGCCGGAGACGATTTCGGAGATTGCGTCCAACCATCTGCGTATCGTCCACGCCATCGCTGCCCGTGATGAAGCAGCTGCCATCAAGGCCATGCGGCAGGTCATTCTGGTGGGCAAGGACCGGATCAAGAACGCGATCTTGGGTTAGTCTAACGCGATTGCGCCAATGAGCCTCAATGAAAATTGCGGCCCTTGACCGTGATATGCGCCTCTGTATCCGCAGGAATTTCAGACCGTCTTGGCAGGCCACGCCGGTCTGGAGACGGGCTTCCACGATGGAACTCATCGCCGCGCCCGTGAGGCAGCGGAAACGGCCCTTCCCTTTCGCCCACGCTTCTCAGCGCCTCCGAAAGATCCGTCACGCGACGCGCCACCAGATGCACGACTTCTCCTTCACGCTGGATCTTTCCATAAATTCCGACCATTCCCGCAGACAGGATGACAGGACGGTATTTTTCGAAGGTCTTGACCCAGACCACGGCATTGGCAATGCCCGTCTCGTCTTCCAGCGTCATGAAGATGACACCCTTTGCCGAGCCCGGCCTTTGACGCACCAGAACAAGACCCGCCACTTCCAGCCATGTTCCATCGCGCGCGTTGGCCGCTTGCTCGCAGGTGGCGATGCGCCGCCGCGAAAGATCCTCCCGCAGAAAAGACAGTGGATGCTGGCGCAGGCTAAGCCCCATATGGCCGTAATCCTGCACCACCTCTCCCCCAGCCGTCATGGGGCGCAACGCAACGTCAGGCTCGTTCAGTTCCGCAATGACGCTGTTGCGACTGGCGGCAGCGGCGGCAAACAGGGGCAGTGGCTCGTCCCGCAACGCCTTGATGGCCCAGAGCGCCTGACGGCGAGACAGCCCAAGGAATGGCAGGAACGCATCCGCTTCCGCAAGGCAGACCAAGGCGCTGGCGGGAATGCCCGCCCTGCGCCATAGATCGTCAATGGAAACGAAAGGTCGGTCCTCCCGGCACGCAACGATGGCGGCAGCGTGAGCGTTGGACAGGCCCTTGACCAGCCGCATACCCAGCCGCACGGCATTGCGGTTGTGACCCATCTCTTCCTCAAGCCTGCAATCCCACCGGCTGTGGTTGATGCAGACAGGGCGCACGACGACACCGTGGTCGCGTGCATCGCGCACAAGCTGCGCAGGTGCATAGAAACCCATGGGCTGGGAATTCAGGAGAGCGACGCAAAAGATATCCGGGTGATGGCATTTCACCCAGGCGGATGCGTAAGCGATCAGCGCAAACGACGCTGCGTGGCTTTCGGGAAAGCCGTAGCTGCCGAAACCTTTGATCTGCTCGAAAAGTCGTTTTGCAAACTCTTCAGGAAAGCCGTTTTCGATGAGCCCGCTGACCAGTTGCTTTTCGAAATTGGCAATCGTCCCGACATTCTTGAATGTCGCCATCGCTCTTCTGAGCTGATCCGCGTCATTGGGTGTAAACCCCGCGCAATCGATGGCAAGCCGCATGGCATGTTCCTGAAACAGCGGAACACCGAGTGTCTTCCACAGGACTTTTTCAAGTTTTGGATGCTCATAGATGATTTGCTTGCCTTGTGCTCTTTCCTGTCTGCGCTTGAGATAGGGATGCACCATGTTACCCTGAATGGGACCGGGCCGAACGATCGCCACCTGGATAACGAGGTCGTAGAGTTCCCGAGGCCTGAGCCGCGGCAGCATGGACATTTGCGCCCGGCTTTCGATCTGGAACGTGCCGATCGTATCGGCCTTGCAGATCATGTCGTAGGTTTTCTGATCGTTCTGCGGCACCGTGACAAGCTCGTATCGCTTGCCCTCCCGCTCCTCCAGCATATCGAAGGCACGGCGCATACAGGACAACATGCCGAGAGCCAGACAATCCATCTTCATGAAATCGACGACATCGATATCGTCCTTATCCCATTCGATGATGCGGCGATTATCCATGGCGGCTGGCAGGATGGGAACGAGCTCATCCAGCCTGTCATGGGTCAGCACGAAGCCGCCCGGATGCTGGCTGTGGTGGCGAGGCGTGCCGATGAGTTGGCGGGCAAGGTCGAAGGCCAGCTTCACCCGGCGGTCATCGAGATTGATGTTGAGGTCCTTGGCTTCCTTCTCACCCGCATCCTCGGTCCACCACCAGATTTGCGAGGACATGAGCTTGGTCAGGTCTTCCGGCAGGCCCAACACCTTGCCGACATCACGAATGGCACCCTTGCCGCGGTAGCGGCTGATGACGGAGCACAGCGCTGCCTTGTCGTGGCCGTAATGATTGTAGATCCATTGAATGATCTCTTCGCGTCTCTGATGCTCGAAATCGACGTCGATATCCGGTGGCTCATTGCGGTCTTCCGAGACGAAACGTTCAAACAGAAGATCGCTTTCCTTCGGATCGATGGCAGTGATGCCAAGAACATAGCACACGGCGGAATTGGCGGCAGAACCACGCCCCTGGCACAGAATATTCATCTTGCGTGCCTGACGGACGATTGCATTGACCGTCAGAAAATAGGGAGCGTATTTCTTTCGTGCGATGATCGCCAATTCATGTCTGAGGCTCTTTTCCACCTTTTCAGGCACGCCATCGGGATAGCGCCCCGGCACCTCATCCCAGACATATTTCTCAAGCGCTTCCTGTGCGCCCATTCCCGGCAGGATATTTTCTTCCGGATATTGATATTTCAGTTCTTTCAGCGAAAAATTGCAGCGTCGTACAATCTCCAGCGTCCGTCTCAAGGCATCCGGATAGGCCGAAAACAGCCGATGCATTTCCTGCGGAGGCTTCAGATAACGGTCTGCGTGGCGCTCCCGCCGGAAACCGGCATCGTCAATGGTGCAGTTATGGCGGATGCAGGTCACCACATCCTGCAACATGCGGCGTTCCGGCTCATGAAACAACACGTCATTGGTCACAACGGTCGCAACGCCTACATGCTGCGCCATAAGGGAAAGCTCGTGGAGCCGCATGTGGTCATTGGGGCGACGGCGCAGGCTCATTGCCACATAGGCCCGATCCCCGAAATCCGCCTTCAGGCGTCGCAACCGCCCGGACAGCCCTTCATCCGCAAGATCAGGCAGCAGAATAACGAGTAGCCCCTCCCCGTAGGTGACGAGATCGCGCCATTTCAGATCGCACTTTCCCTTTGCTGCCTCTTTCTTCCCATGGGTCAGCAAGCGGCATAGCCGACCATAGGCCGCCCGATCGGTTGGATAGACCAAGACCGAGATATCGTCTTCCAGGTCAAGCCTGCAGCCGATGACCAGCCGGACGCCGAATTTTTCCGAAGCTTCAAAGGCCCGGGGAATGCCGGTAAGCGTATTGCGATCCACCACGCCCAGCGCTTCAATGCCAAGAGCCTTGGCCTGGGCGAACAGATCCTCGCAGGAACTGACGCCACGCAGAAAAGAAAAATGCGTGGTGACCTGAAGCTCGGCATAACGAAGATCGTTGTTCATCCGAACAGCCCATGCATGAACCAGCCTTGCGAGCCGGTATTGGCGTGCTCACCATCGCCGGAGCGGAAGATCCAGAACCTTTCGCCGACCTCATCTTCCACCGTGAAATAATCGCGAACCGCAGCCTGTTCGCGGTCCCGCTTCCACCATTCACCAAAGACGCGCTCCGGCCCATCGGCCCGTTTCACAACACGCCGGACACCGCGCCATGTAAAGCTCCTGGGCGGGTGATCCGGCAGGAGCGCCATGGTTTGAATTGGCTCAGGCCTGGCAAGAAGCCGTACCGGTCGCGGCCAGTGATCCGGCCAGCCAAGACAATCATCGGTAGCCTGAACGGAAACTTTCTGAACGGAACGCTCCGGCACGTCGCTCGCCACGGCGGCGTAACGATAGACCCGGTGGCCGCGATTGATGATGACATCGACCGTTTCTCCGATATCGGCCCTTGCGTCATCCAGCAGCGTGGAGCGGGTCTGCCCCACCACAAGCGCTTCCGCATGGGTTGCCGTCAGAACCATTTTCTCGATGCCGAAGCCGGGATTGATGGTATCGATCCGGTCCGCCAACAGGCGCGTCAACTGTTTGACATCACGAACCGGCCTGGACGTTCCGGCGCGAATGGCTTGCAAGCCGCTATCGACACGATGCAGCAAAAGATCCACACGGCGCGCACCCAGCCCACGCTTTTCCAGATCCTGACAGAGCTGGCGGACCAGTTTTTCGGTATAGCGGGCAATGGTTTCGGCAGCAGAAATGGGCTCTGCAAAGAAGCGGAATGCTTCGACAAGTTCCGGCACGCGCACAGGCTCTATCGGTTCCGACAGAAAACCGTGGGCCTGATCCAGCCTGCGCCCCACTTCCGGTCCGAACCGCAGGGTCAGCGGCGCGCGCGCGGTCGTCATCAGTTCCGTGACCGTGCGAAAACCAAGCACTTTCAAATCTCTTATTATCCTGTCTTCAAGGCGAAGTGCAGCCAAAGGAAGATGTGCGATTGCTTGACCGGCACCATGTTCCGGCACGATGGTGATCTGATCCCGCCCGAAGCGGGCAAGGGCATGGGCGGCACCCCAACTGTCGGCAATGGCTGCACGCGCGGCAAAGCCGATGCCGTGCAGACGGTTTATCATGCCTGTCAGCATGAGGTGTTCATTGCCATGCAGATGGTCTGCACCCGTCGTATCCAGCACAAGGCCGGCAGGTGGATCAGGCGAAACGATGGGCGCGTAAATTCGCAGGAACCACAGGGCAAGATCACGCAGTGCTCTTGCATCTTCGGCTGCCTTCAGTTCCTCCACGATCAGGCCGGAAACGATAGCCTGCGCCTTGCTGGCCGGCATGCCGAGACGCAGGCCCGCAGCAGAGGCCGCCGCATCCTGCGCCATCACGACACGGCGGTTGCCCTGGCGGCCAATCATGACGACGGGCTGGTCAACCGGTGGCGCCTGCTTGCCAAGCGCCCTGCGGTATCGATCCGTCGACCATGTCGGCAGGTAAAGCGAGACGACCCTTTGCATCACAGGCTTCCACTTCAAAATCGGCACATTCACCGCCACGACAGCGCACAAGCTCCAGAAACCAGCGCGCCCTCCCAACCCCCCGCACGGGCAGCGGTGTGGATGGGCGAACAGAAACACGCCAGCGCGTAACCGCGGCCGTTGGTTGTCCGAACTCGGCTGCACCGGAGGGATGCCGCCAGCGGCGGATCGCAAGGCCGACGACGCCGGAGCTTTCTGCGGCCAGTTGCAGACGCCGCGACATGTTCATCGGCAGTTTCGACATCTCGCCAATGACCGCACCGAAGCCGTTGCAACGCAGCCCCTCTTCAAAACAATCCAGCACGCCTTTCTCATCGCGGCATTCCACCATGATCAGCCGGTTTTGCGACAGCCCGGCCTGAGCCAGCGCCGGCATGAACAGATCAGGCCTTGTCACACACCACAGGATCTTGCCTTTGACACGTGCCGCGATGCCGGCTGAAAACAGGGCTGAAGCAGCACCGTCTACCGCACCGTTTCCACCACCGCTCACCTCATGCAGGCTACCGAGCTTGAGGCCCCCACCCGGCAAATGATTATCGATCGGGGGAATGCCAAAGGGCAGGATTTCATGATGGCGGGCCGGACCGTGCGTGATCCGCTCCAGCCTTTCCCGCAATTCCTCGACAACAAGCTGTTCGGCGCGTTTATGCATGACACAAGACTTTTCAAGACATTCACGCTAAAAGATATAACTGTTCACTTTTTGTTCCAATTTCAGCAAAGAGTCAACAAGAGTCATGGAAGAGTCTGTGGAGGAACTTAAATGAGGAATTACGGACCGGCCACGGGCCGCATCTCGACCTGCGATAATAGCCCTGCCCTTGCCGGTGCCCGCCGCGGCAGGGTCAGCTTGCCTGCTGCGTAGTACAAGAGGAATGTACCGACCTGATAGGGATATGTGACATCGATCTCAACGAAAGACCGCACCACAAACAGTGCACAGAGAGCAAAGAGGACCAATCCTTGAGGATCGTTCTTCTTGACGAGAATGGATCGCAGATGCCCTAGGAGGGTCCCATAAAGCAGGATCAACAGCAATATCAGTCCAACAAAGCCGTTCTCCACCACCGTTTCGATATAGGTATTGTGGAAGTGGAATCCGCTGCGGGTGGTGATGAAGAAATCATCCCACAGGCGTTCGGCATCAAAAAAGCCGACGACCCAGAAGCCTTGATATCCTACGCCGAGAATGGGTGCGTCTTTGGCCGCTTCGATGCCCTGCTGCCAAAGATAGGTACGCCCTGTCAGGGTGGAATCCTTGCCAAATATGCCAAGCACAGCATCGAGCAGACCAAATTGCAGCGACGCCACAACGAGAAGAGCCCCCACACCGACGAGCGCCAGAAATATCATCTTGCGATTGGCAGGAGACAACATGCCCATGGGCATGAAGCCTATGATGAGGGCAACCACTGCGACTGTGGTGATAACCGACGTCGCCGATTGCGATGCCAGCAGGCAATAGGCCGAGATGAGACCAGCGACGCCCGCAACGCCCAGCCAGAGAATGTCACGCTGACGCAGCACCAGCACGGACGACACTGCAAAGATCACGCCCAGTGACGCAAAGAAGCCAAGCTGGTTTTTGGAGGAGAAGGCGCCGACAAAGCTGACGGTCCCGTCCAAAGCATCGAAGAGATAGAGTCCGAAAAGCAGGGAATAGAGAAGCACCAGGACGATGCCAATCAGCGCGCCGCGTGTGAGCGTCGTAATCGAGATCACTCTCATGGCGATCAGGGCGCAAACAATATGCGTTAGGTACTGAATGGACGCGCGCATCGTAACGGACATGGCATCCGACCAGAAACTGGACAGAACGGCCAGAATGCCGAAAGCGAAAATCCAGAGATATCTGGTGTAGTTGCCAAGTACCCGACGGTAATCCACCACGACGAGCGGAAACCACATGGCGTAATAGGCAAGAATGGAAACCTGACCGAATTTGGACGAATAGGCAAAGACGAAGAACGACAGCGCGACTGCCGCCGTTCCGTAAAGGCCGTTTTTATTCGGATCGATCAAGGCCGATTTGGCAATCCGCATCTTGGCCTCACTGCATCAGAACATCTGATGACACCTTGATTACGTCGCCAGGCTGGATCGGCGTGTTTTCATCAGCCTTGATTTCCTTCGCCTTGCCATCCTCTTCACGCACGATGACGTAGTTGATGCTGGCAGATTTGCCCGAAGGATCGAAGCGTAGCGCCTCGGCAGATTGCGCCAGAGCTTCAGACATCAGTTCCCGGCTGGTGCCAAGCTGCAGGTTCAGCTTCTGCAGTTCGGCCTCGGTATCCTGCAATTCCTTGGAACGCTGGGCGTCCCAATCGTTGCGCAGGTTGATTTCGTCCTGGGTCGCCTTGTTGATATCCTGCTTGGCGCGCAGCGCCGACGTATCGATATCGAGAAGGGTGGATTCCACTTCTGCGGCACGTTCCTCGGCTGAGATCCGACGTTGTGCAAGCGCGAGACCCTGTTCATTCAGCCGGTTGACCTTTTCACGGTCCTCATTGGCCAGCTGCAACTGTCTGTTTTGAGTTTCGGCCTTTTTCTGAAGGGATTCGACTTCTGTTTCCAAAAGCTGCCGGAGATCCGTCAAGGCTTTCAACTGAAGCGTATAGCGCTCCGTCCGCGATTTCATGAGAGCAGTTTCGCTCTCAAGAAGCGCATCAATGTTGAGAATCTTTTCCAGTTCAGGTGTCTTGGTGATTTCCTTGTCACCCCTGACCTCGGCGCGCAGACGGGCTTGGCGTGCAAGAAGACGGCCGCGCTGGTCATCGTAAACAACAGCGTCGCCACGGGCGTTGATGAAATCGCGAGCAAAACGCTGCCCAGCCTCGGAACGGCGCAGGCCACCAGAAAGGCTGACTGCCTTCAATACCGTGAGATTAGGCGCATAGGGGTATTCACCCGGCGTCTGCACATCGCCGGTCAGGAAGACGGGTCGGAATTGCGAGACCTCGACGGAAGCTGAGGGAAGATTGCGAAGGGCAAACTTGCTCTGAAGCTGTGCCCCGATTTCAGAGCCGACTTCACCTGCCGTTTTGCCAGCAACATCAAGCTCGCCGATAAAAGGTAGCGAAAGGGACCCGGAAGCGCCGACAGAATAATCGCCGTTGATGGCTTCCCAGTTGCGGATGGTACCATCTGCAGGCTGCCATTCTGCAACACGGATACGCAGCTTGTCTGCGGTGCCCAGCCTGTATTGCTTGTCCTGCTGAGCAAAGGCAGTCAAGGGTGAGGTTGCGACCAGCGTGGCCGCGATAACAAGCGCAGGAATTTTGCGCAGGGCAAGATTCAATGAAAAACCGGTGGCAACGCCAACCATATTGAACTCCATAATTACAGCTGTCGTTACAGCCGGTTTACGACCAGCTTTTAAGGCTGGTCGCAAATGCCACCCAATGGCGGCCGCAATAACTTAATGCCACAAAACGCCGAACTATGAATTTGGTTCAATAGCTGCCGCGTGACATGCACACAGCCGGAATGGTTTTAACGATGATGGACACGTCCTGCATCATGGACCAGTTGCGCACATATTGCGTATCGAAGTCCACGCGTTCCTTGTAGGACACGTCGTTACGACCACTGATCTGCCACAGGCCGGTCAGGCCCGGTCGGGTGCTGAGGTAATAAGAAGCTGCACTTTCGTAATAGTTCAGCTCTTCATCAACGACAGGACGAGGACCCACGACACTCATCTCACCACGAATGATGTTGATGAGCTGTGGCAGCTCGTCCAGGCTCAGCTTGCGCAGGACAGATCCGATCGATGTTACCCGAGGATCGTTCTTGAGTTTGCGTGTCGTCTTCCACTCTTCCGCTGCTTCTGGATTGGCAGCAAGATAGTGTCGCAGGACGTCATCGCCGTTCATCACCATGGTGCGGAACTTGAGGCAATGGAACATACGTCCGTTATGCCCGACGCGGCGATGACCATAAAAGGCCGGACCGCGGTCGGTGAATTTAACCAAAGCCATGATCATCAAAAAGATCGGGCTAAGTACGAGGAGTGCTAGCAGTGCTGACGAAACGTCAAAGCTGCGTTTAGCGATTCCTCCGATCGGAAAGCTCACATCGAATTCATCTGAGCTACTAAGCGGCGAAACAGCCGATCGAGTCGCGGACTTCATAGAGAGGACTCCATTTATGTTTTGCGATGGTCGGTACCCGTTGGGCGCGTCATTTCGAGTATCATCAGATAGCAATGCTGTGACGACAATTTGGTGCTTTTGAATTTTTTGTGAGGCGTGCCGCCTTAGTTCTTTTGGGTGAGGCAACCAGAAATAATCACAAAAGAAGTGAATTCAGTATAAAAACCGATCTACTGAAGAACAACACCGTGGTGCCAGCGAAACCCTCACACCTTGTTTAGGTTTTGGCATGTATTCGATGCTCAATTAAAACTCATTTAATCTTATAGCATTCTATAGAGCCATGCATATTTGCAGTGCGAAGGCGACATAAGGGACGCATTTTAAGCATATTGGACCATTGTGCACCGCAATAAAATTGCGGCGACGCACACTCAAAATGACAAGGAATGTCTGTATTTTTATGAAGAAAAATTAATCTCGTCTGTAAATTAGGTTGATTGAGGGGAGAAAATGGACGCAATCGTGACGCAAATAAGGCGAAATAGTGGCAAAACGCTTTTGCATAGCTCTCAATTATGTTCAACGAATTCTGATAGGCGAATATAATCGATTCAAACAGTGACGTTTGCGTGATTCCGCGTAAGCTCAGACGTTAGATATATCCCGGCGGTGGCGACAAATGGGCAACTCGAGCTCATACTCACTTCGGATAGCATAAGCAGGCGGACCGCAGGAGCGCTGCCGCCAACGACTGGCCGATCGATCACTGAGGAGAGTGATCGGTAGGCTCGATAAACTGGGAGGAACCATGCATGTTCGTCAACGCGATGAGCTTCGACCTGGGTGAAGACATCGGCGCACTGCGCGATGTGGTGCACCGCTTCGCGCAGGACCGCGTCAAGCCACTTGCGGCTGGCATAGACAAGGCAAATCTCTTCCCGCACGAGCTTTGGGAAGAGATGGGCGAGCTCGGGCTTTTGGGCATAACGGTGCCGGAGGCCTATGGCGGAGCTGACATGGGATATCTGGCCCACACGGTCGCTGTCGAAGAGATTGCCCGCGCCTCGGCATCAGTAAGCCTGAGTTATGGCGCGCACTCAAATCTTTGCGTCAACCAGATCAAACTCAACGGTAACGACGACCAGAGGCAACGATATCTTCCCAAGCTGGTTTCCGGTGCTCATGTGGGTGCTTTGGCAATGTCGGAAGCGGGTTCGGGCTCCGACGTGGTTTCAATGGCTTTGCGCGCGGAGAAACACGGGGATCATTTCCGGCTGAATGGGACGAAATACTGGATTACCAACGGGCCGGATGCCGACACGCTGGTGGTCTACGCAAAAACCGACCCCGGCGCAGGCAGCCGCGGCATCACCGCCTTCATCGTTGAAAAGACCATGAAGGGTTTTTCGACCAGTCCGCATTTCGACAAGCTTGGAATGCGCGGGTCGAATACCGCCGAGCTGGTTTTCGACAATGTCGAGGTCCCCATCGAGAATGTCCTTGGCCAAGAGGGCAAGGGCGTTCGCGTCCTGATGTCAGGGCTGGATTACGAGCGCGTCGTTCTTTCCGGCATCGGCACCGGGATCATGGCGGCCTGTCTGGACGAAATCATGCCCTATCTTAAAAGCAGGAAACAGTTTGGGCAGAGCATCGGCAGTTTCCAGCTCATGCAGGGCAAAATCGCGGACATGTATACCGCGCTCAATACCGCGCGTGCCTATATGTATGAAGTCGCCCGCGCCTGCGACGCAGGCAGGGTAACCAGACAGGATGCTGCAGCCTGCGTACTCTACGCATCGGAACAGGCGATGGTCGTCGCGCATCAGGCCGTGCAGGCGATGGGTGGAACGGGGTTTATGAATGAAACGCCTGTCAGCCGAATGTTCCGCGACGCCAAGCTGATGGAGATCGGCGCGGGCACATCGGAAATTCGCAGAATGCTGATCGGGCGCGAACTCATGGAACAACAGGCACCATGATGGCCCCCACCAACGCATGAAAAAGGCCGCCAAAGGATGGCGGCCTTTCTAACTCTTGTGCCGGATCAGGCTGCGTGGCGCTCGTGGCGGCCCTCTTCAACCTCTTCGACAATCTTTGCAACAAATGCATCAAGGTCGTCTGGGGAGCGCGAAGTGATGATGCCCTTGTCGGTAACGACCTTCTCGTCCTTCCACAGACCGCCGGCATTCATGACGTCAGTCTTTATGGAGCCGTAGGATGTGACCTGACGGCCCTTGACGGCATCAGCTTCAATCAGCAACCAGGGTGCGTGGCAGATGGCTGCGACGACCTTGCCGGATTTGACGAACTGGCGGACGACACGCATGGCGTCATCGCTGGCACGCAAGACGTCGGGGTTGATCTGGCCGCCGGGCAGTACCAGGGCGTCGAAATCTTCGATGTTGACGTCCTTTGCCAACATATCGACCTTAATGCTGTCGCCCCAGTCCTTCTCGTCCCAGCTCTTGATTTCGCCGTTTTCGACCGACGCGATCTTTACGTCAGCCCCCCTCTTCTTCAGTTCCTCGTAGGGCACCCGAAGTTCGGAACGTTCGTAACCGTCTGTTGCAAGAATCACGATTTTAGCAGCGTTGATAGCTGTCATGGCTTTCTCCTTTGCTTGATTGTCTGGAATATCAGTTCGCTTCGTCTGAATTGACGGATGGAAGAAAGAATTCGACATCCTCCCTGCGTGCCTGCTCGAGGCTGGCTATACGTTCCTGCCAGAAGCGCTCGGCTTCATCGGGTTCGTTCTCATATTGGCGGATGAAGGTCTTGTTATCGTCGATCATCACCTGACGCGTACCGCCAAGCAGCATATATTCTTCCGCAAGCTTGCGCGTTTCGGTCTTTTCCATCGTGGTCTCCTTGGGCGGAAGGAACTTGTGTCGGAGAGCGCACCGGATGGGTAAGAAGCTCGTCTGCCATTTCGTTGGCCATCAGAAGAAAACGGAAAAATCCTGATGTTCTCCAGCGCCATCATGTCCGTTTGACACGGTGGCTCTCCTGCCAAATGAACGTGCCCTTTGGAGAATGGTTCCTAAAAAAATCTGGAGATGTGGGAGGAAGCCGATTAGCTGCCCAGGGCTTCGATCTGCAATATGAGGCGCTCGGCCGACAGAAGCGCGCTACCCGTAGCGGCCACCATTTGCGGAAGGACCAACCATTCCAGCATCCACGCCGCACCGGATCTTTCCTGCTCGTGGACCATGGCTTGATGTATTGCAGAAACCTGCACCGCGTTGAAGCGAGCAAGCGCCACCAGGGTTTCGGCCACAACGGGATTTTGCTTGTGCGGCATGGCCGACGAACCACCACCGCCCGAAAGGCGAATGCCGGAGCCGGTTTGAGCAAGAAGCGCAATGTCCTGACCGAACTTGCCAAGCGTGCCGGTAACAAGCGTCAGAAAATGGGCGAAATCAGCGATGCCATCGCGCTGGCTATGCCACTGGACGCTTTCTGCCAGGTCAAGCCTTCTGGCGAGTTCCGCGCGAACATCTGCGGCTTTATCACCCAGGGAATCCAGTGTTCCTGCAGCGCCACCCAGCTGGATTGCGAAGTTCTTTTCCAGGAGCAGATGCAGCCGCTCTTCATGTCGGCACAGCGGCGCCTGCCAGCTGACGACCCTGTCCGCAACCGTAATCGGTATTGCTGCCTGCATTCTTGTATAGCCCATCAAGGGCTTGGAGCCGTCGCGTTTGATCAGCCCCTCCATGCCGGCGATGCAGGACGACAGCCGTGTGCCGAGGATGAACGCGGCAGCCTTGAGGCGCAGCATCAGGCTCGTATCGATGACATCCTGACTGGTTGCGCCGAAATGCACCTTTGGTGCGACAGTTTTTTCGACGGCTGCCCGCAATTGGCGAACAAGCTCGGGAATGACGACACCATCTTTCGCTACGCCGTTTCGCAACGCGGCGTAATCGATATCAACCTTGGCCAGTCCTTGAGAAATACTGGCCGCCTCCCCTTCTGAAATGATGCCGGCTGACGCCTGCGCGGCGGCAAGTGCGGTTTCAAACCGCAGCATTGCCGCAACGTCGGCCTCTGCAGAGAACAGTTCTGCGATCTCCACATCACCGAAAAGGCCGCCCAGCACCGGATGTTCAAAAGGGGAAAAGCTCATTTTGATCTCAAATATCGAAGAAGACTGTCTCGGCATCACCCTGAAGATGGATGTCGAAGCGATAGATGTTTCCTTCTTCCTTCTTCGCGATCAAGGTTGCAAGCCTTGGTTTATGCTCCACCCGGGCCAGAACCGGATCGACAGCATTTGCGTCCGCCTCTTCCGGAAAATACATGCGGGTCTGAAGGCCGATATTGATGCCACGTGCCACGACCCAGAAGGTGATGTGCGGAGCCATCCACTCGCCATTATTGAACGGCACTTTTCCAGGCTTGATCGTCTCGAAGATGAACTCACCGGTATCCATGTTGCCCGGCGAGCGGCCCCAGCCCCTGAAATTTGGATCGGCAGCGCCACGCGTTTCGCTAGGGCTGTTATAGAGACCCTGCGCGTCCGCTTGCCAGATTTCGATCAAAGCGTCCTTGAGAGGATTGCCGCCCCCATCGTAAACGGTGCCACGGATGGAGATCCGCTCGCCCTTTGCATTGGCATTGTAGAGCGCGCCGGAACCCAGATCCTCCGAGAAGATGCCTTCGATACCCACAAAATTCGGCGTGCAACCGATGTGGACATAGGGACCAGCGGTCTGGGAAGCGCTTTCCTTAAGGTAGTGAAGCGGTTGAACCATCTCAGTTGCCCTCCATGCGATTTTCAAACAGGGTGGAACGGCGTCCCCTCAGAACAATGTCGAATTTGTAGGCGCGCATGTCCATCGGAAGGGCCGCGTTCATGTCAAGAGCAGCGACCAGCCGCTCAATGGCCGCCTTGTCCGGGATCGTTTTCACAATTAGACACTGCCAGATCATCGGGTCACCCTCGAAATACATCTGCGTGATCAAACGCTGGGCAAAACCGTGACCGAAAATGGAAAAGTGAATATGCGCCGGGCGCCAGTCATTGACACCATTGGGCCATGGATAGGCACCAGGCAAAATCGTCTTGAACCAGTAATTGCCATCGGCATCGGTGATCGTTCGACCTACGCCACCGAAATTCGGATCGACGGCAGCCAGATAGGTTTCCTTTTTGTGACGGTAGCGTCCGCCGGCATTCGCCTGCCAGAACTCAACCAGCGCCCCATCGACACCCCTGCCCCGTTCGTCCAGAACACGTCCGTGTACGAGGATTCTGGGTCCGATAGGCATTTCACCCGGACGGGCGTAATTGAGGATAAGGTCGTTATCCAAGGGATTGAGCATATTGTGGCCGAAGACTGGGCCGGTAATTTCGCTCTTCGTTCCTTCCAGCGAGATCAGCGCCCGCTGCGGCGACCGCAGGATCGAGGTTTTATACGCCGGGGCATAGGCTGGCGGGTGAATGCTGCGATCTCTGGCAAAAAATGGTCCGGTTTCTGGCGGTCTGTTGGTCATTTCTTCTCCTCCTCACGCGGAGAGGCGGCTCGCATCTCGGCGAGTGCGTTCTTCGCAATCTTGAAAGCGTGGTTGGCTGCGGGAACACCCGCATATATCGCGACATGCATCAAAGCTTCGCGAATATCTTCTTCGGTCGCGCCGGTGTTTGCGGTGGCACGAACATGCATGGCCACCTCCTCATCATGTCCGAGCGCGGCAAGCAGTGCGATGGTGACCATCGAACGCTCTCGCTTGGTCCAGTGGCTCCCTGCCCAGACTGTACCCCATGCGGACTCGGTGATCAGCGTTTGAAACGGTTGGTCGAAGGGTGTCGAGGCAGCCTGCGCGCGATCCACATGGGCATTTCCAAGGACCTCACGACGGGTCTTCATCCCGCCCTCGAACCTGTTTGTCTTGTTGGCATCGGCCATGGGTCAAAGCTCCGGCAATGATTTCAGGAATGTATGGACGGCAGCCGCATAGGCGCAAGGCTGCTCGACACAGGGAATGTGACCGCAGCCCTCGATGATCTCCAACCGACTGCCGGGAATGAGCGAGGAAAGCGTTGCAACAAGCTCCGGGGGCGTAGACCCGTCGCCATCACCGGCAACGCAAAGGGTCGGCACATCGAATGCCGCGACGACCTGAGTATAATCGGCGTCGCGAATGGCAGCACAGCTTCCCGCATAGCCCCGGGCATCCTGACGGGCGAGCATGTTTTTCGCGCCCAGATAGGCGGCATTGTCTGGCGAGCGGAAAGCCGGAGTGAACCACCGCTCCATGACACCGTCGACCATGGCGAAGAGTCCGTCCTGCTCAACCTTGGCGATACGGTCATTCCACATCGCAGGAGTGCCAATCTTGTGCGCGGTATTGCTGAGCACGAGCGCGCTTACCAGGTCGGATCGACGGTCGCATAGCCGCTGCGCGATCAACCCTCCGATGGACAGGCCCCATATAATGGCACGTCGCACGGACAGATGCGCCAGCAAGGCTTCGATATCATCAACGTAATCATCGATGCTGTAAGGCGTATTTCCGGTATCCGACAGGCCATGCCCGCGCTTGTCGTGCAGGACATAGGCGTATGAATCGCCAAGTTCCGCCATCACCTGCTCCCAGATGCGGAAATCCGTACCGAGAGAATTGATGAAGACAATGACGGGTCTTTTGCCATCAAGGCCGACTGTCTTGTAATGAATAGTCTGAGAGCCAGACATCAGAAATTGCATGGCGCTTCCTCCTGACAACGATATTGCAATGTCGATCCGGTTAAGTAAAATGAGATTATTGCAATCATCCATAACTCACAGATTATAAAATATGGTCGATACCCGGGTCAAATTTCGTCATATCCAGACTTTCGTCGAGATCGCGCGACAGAAAAGCGTCGTCAGGGCCGCTGCATCCTTGCATATAAGCCAACCGGCTGTGACGAAGACCATCAGGGAACTGGAAGACGTGCTTGGAGTGGCACTTTTCGAGCGCGACGGCCGGAGTATCAAGCTGAGCCGTTACGGCGAAATCTTTCTCAAGCACGCCGGTGCGACGATGACCGCCTTGAGACAGGCGGTCGATTCCGTGTCGCAAGATGCTGCAAATACCGGGACACCCGTCCGGATAGGCGCGCTCCCGACCGTATCCGTCAGGATCATGCCTGACGTGATGAGCACTTTCCTGCGGGAAGATACGGGCAGCACGGTCAAGATTGTCACGGGCGAAAACGCGGTTTTGCTCGAACAATTGCGGGTGGGAGAACTCGACCTCGTTGTTGGACGTCTGGCCGCGCCTGAAAAAATGACCGGCTTTTCCTTCGAACATCTCTATTCCGAAAAAGTACGCTTCGTCGTCCGCGCCAACCATCCACTGTTGCGCGAAGGAACAGCTATCTACGAAAGGCTGAGCGAGTTTCCGATTTTGACGCCGACGCGCAACTCCGTCATCGGCCCGGTCGTCGAGCAATTTCTGATCGCCCGCGGGGTGGGCGCCTTGCCGAAACGCATTGAAACCGTATCCGATGCGTTTGGCAGGGCGTTCTTGCGAAACAGCGACGCCATCTGGATTATTTCAGAAGGCGTCGTGGCTGCAGATATTGCCGATGGCACGCTCGTGGTTCTACCGCTCGACACGGGCGACACAAGCGGCCCAGTCGGCCTGACCATGCGCGCCGATACGCAACCATCGCTTCCGCTTCTTCTGTTGATGCAAACGATCCGCGAAACCGCGGAATCGCTTGCATCCGCAAAAACCTAGTAGGGCAGACCCACATAGTTTTCGGCCAGCGACGTCGCTGCGGCACGGGAATGCACGAGGTAATCGAGTTCGGCTTCCTGGATCTTCTGGCCGAAGTCGCCCGTATCCGGGAAACGGTGCATCATCGTCGTCATCCACCAGGAGAAGCGAACCGCTTTCCACACTCTGTCCAATGCCCGTCCCGAATAGGCATCAAGTCCGGCCTGCGAGCCTTCATTGTAATATTCGATCAAGCCCTGGCTGAGATAGTGAACGTCACTGGCGGCGAGGTTGAGACCCTTTGCACCGGTGGGCGGTACGATATGCGCTGCATCTCCGGCAAGGAACAGGCTTCCGAACCGCATGGGTTCTGCAACGAAGGAACGCAGAGGCGCGATCGACTTTTCGAAGGATGGCGCGGTCTTCATTGCCTCTGCATGATGCGCTGGCAGGCGACGCCGGATCTCGTCCCAGAAGCGGTCGTCGCTCCAGTCCTCGATCTTGTCATCCAGAGGGCACTGCACGTAATAGCGGCTGCGCGTGTTGGAGCGCATGGAACACAGAGCAAATCCGCGCGGATGGTTCGCATAGATCAGTTCATGATTGACCGGCGGCACCTCTGCCAGAATACCCAGCCAACCGAAGGGATAGACACGCTCATATTCACGAATGGCACCCTGTGGGACAGCTTTCCGGCTGACACCGTGGAAGCCATCGCAACCCGCGATGAAATCACAATCGATGCGATGCGTTACGCCGTCCTTCTGATAGGTGACATAGGACTTCTTGCCGGAAAAATCATGCGGCTGAACGTTTTCCGCATCATAAATGGTCAATGAGCCATCACGCTCACGGGCGTCCATCAGGTCGTGGGTCACTTCCGTCTGGCCGTACACCATGACACGCTGTCCGCCTGTCAGATCAAAGAGATCAATGCGGTGATCGCGACCGTCAAAGGCCAGCGAGAAGCCGTCATGCGGCAGGCCTTCCTTATGGAGCCTGTCTGCGACGCCGGCATTTTCAAGAAGCTTGACCAGCCCCTCTTCCAGCACCCCGGCGCGAACTCTCCCGAGAATGTATTCCTTGCCGACGCGATCAATGATGACGTTGCTGACTCCAGCGCGGGTCAGGATCTGACCCAACAGCAGACCCGACGGGCCGGAACCGATGATAACGACTTTCGTGCGCATTAAACCCTCCTGCACAACACTCCCGGGAGCAGAAATGACGGCCACGGAGCGTGGTTTCAATGGACATTTCAGAGCAGAAATTGCACTATCCGACCATGATTTGAAGTGCAGGGTAGCGCAAATGTCCAGAGACAAGCTCTATGGTGAGAGTACCGGACCACAGAGCCTGTTCCGTTTTCACTGCGAAACCCTGTTCTCACGCAGCAGTCTGCACCGCTTCGAAATTGGCCTGCACAGGCATGAGAGCTTCCTCCAGATACTCTATATTTCGGGTGGAGATGGTGATGCCACTCTGGAAGGCGCAGTAACGCCCATTCAGCCGCCAGCCGTCATCATCGTGCCGCCGGGCTTCGAACATGGGTTCCGCTTTTCCCGGGACATAGCGGGCCTCATCATCACGCTTATCCCCTCTGCGCTATCGACCCTGTTGCAGACGGTCACGCGCCAGCATCTGGCGCGCCCGGTTCTCATCCCGCTTGAAGGCCATGATGCACTTGGAGATGTCGTCAAGGCTTGTGAACTGATCTCCCAGGAATTTGCGGGCAATCGTCTGGCCCGGGACGCCATGATTGAGGGACAGATTGCAAGCCTCATCGCGCATCTCTGTCGGATCGACAGGGCGTCCGCTCAACAAACGGGAACGGACCGAAACGGCAATCGGTTCGAGATGCTGCTCAACCTCATCGAGCGTCATATTCGGGACCACAAGAGTGCTGCCTTTTACGCGCAGCAACTCGGCATGTCTCAGACGCACCTCAACCGCCTCGTCAGGCAGCAATGCGGAACAAGCCTCCAACGCCTCATCGCCCGAAGACAGCTGGAAATCGCCCAGCAAGAGCTGCTTTTCACGGTCTCGACGGTGCAGATGGTGGCAACAGGTCTGGGATTTGTCGACCCGTCCTATTTCTCAAGGTTTTTTGTCAGGGAAACAGGCATGACGCCGGGTGCATGGCGCAGCGCGGAGCAATCGAAGTTCGCTGCCACGCCTTCGCCCGAGGCTTAAACCAGCATTCTGCGCAGATCCGCCTGAACGGCCAGAAGCGGCGGCAGATAGGTGTTCACCAGATCTTCCATGCTGGCCGAGGTCACCGACAGACCAACATTCAACGCTGCAACGGTTTGCCCACGCAGGTTTTGCAACGGCACGGCGATCGAACGCAGGCCGATCTCGACTTCCTGATCGATAATGGCGTAGCCCCGTGCGCTCGTCGCCTCAAGCTCGGCCATCAGCGCATCGATGTCCGTGATCGTTCTTTCCGTTCGCGCTTCCAGATGAGACTTTTCCAGCAAGGCTCTGCGTTTTTCAGCATCCAGCGCGGCAAGCGCCACACGGCCCATGGAGGTACAATAGGCAGGAAGGCGGGAGCCGGGCATGAGGGCAATGGACATGACCCTGCGCTGCGCCGCTCGGGCGACATAGACTATTTCCGTTTCGTCTAGGATGGATACCGAGGTGCTTTGTTCGATCCGTATCGACAAATCGTCCAGCAGGGGCTGGACGATGCGCGGCAGTGGCATGGTTGCCAGGCAGCCTGTTCCAAGCCGCAGCACCTTGGGCGTGACGGTGAAATATTTGCCGTCGTAAGCGGCATAGCCAAGCTCCGCCAAGGTTAAAAGACATCGGCGGGTGGTGGCCCGATCAAGGCCTGCAATCTCTGCAGCCTGTGAAATCGAAAGGCGCGGATGTTCGGCACTGAACGCTTCGATCACTTTCAGCCCCTTGGCAAGTCCACCCATCAGGTCGCGTTCACTCACCATTTCAGCCTCTCAGATGTGCGATATACGAACAAAGTTTATATAACGCACAAACCAGTTGCAGTCGAGCGCTGTTCCGCTTTACCTCTTTGCCAATGCTGAGCAGACAGAGGGCCGTCGAGGAGGGCTTCATGGACAAGACAATCAAGAGCGCAGCGGATGCTGTCTCTGCGATCGGTGACGGCGCAACGGTGATGATTGGTGGCTTCGGGGGCTCCGGTGCACCAATCGAACTCATTCATGCGCTGATCGACAAGGGATCAAAGAACCTCACCGTCATCAACAACAATGCAGGCAACGGTCGTATCGGCATTGCCGCGATGATCGATGCCGGCATGGTCGCCAAGATGATTTGCTCCTTCCCGCGTTCATCCGATCCACGTGCCTTTACCGACCGCTATCTCGCTGGCCAGATCGAACTGGAACTGGTGCCGCAGGGCACTCTGGCAGAGCGGATCCGTGCAGGCGGCGCTGGAATTCCCGCTTTCTACACGCCAACCGCCTATGGTACCGAGCTTGCCGAAGGCAAGCCGATTGCCGAATTCGATGGTCGGCCTTACGTGCAGGAGCGCTGGCTCAAAGCGGATTTTGCGATCGTGAAGGCGCATTTGGGCGACACTCACGGCAACCTGACCTACCGAAAGGCCGGTCGCAACTTCAATCCGCTGATGTGCATGGCCGCCAAGACCACGATAGCGCAGGTTTCCCGGCTTCAGCCCGCCGGCGAAATCGATCCGGAACAGGTGGTTACGCCCGGCATATTCGTCGATGGCGTCGTCGAGATAGCAGATCCACAGCAGGAAGAAGTCCTGATCCGCGCAGGAGTGGCCTACGTATGACCGATACAATCGCTCTCAACACCTTTGAAGACATCAAGCTTTCCAACGCACAGATCGCATGGCGTGCAGCGCAGGACATTGCCGATGGTGCCTATGTCAATCTGGGGATCGGCTTTCCGGAAATGGTTGCCCGCTATCAGCCACCCGGCCGCGAAGCGATTTTCCATACCGAAAACGGCGTTCTGAATTTTGGAGAAGCGCCGCCGGAAGGCGAGGAAGACTGGGACCTCATCAATGCCGGCAAGAAAGCCGTTACCCTGAAACCCGGTGCAGCTTTCTTCCATCATGCCGACAGTTTCGCGATGGTTCGCGGCGGTCATCTGGATGTTGCCATCCTCGGCGCCTATCAGGTTGCGCAGAATGGCGATCTCGCCAATTGGCGCGTCGGATCGAAAGGAGTGCCCGCCGTTGGCGGCGCAATGGATCTGGTTCACGGCGCCAAGCAGGTCTTCGTCATTACCGAGCATGTGACGAAGAAGGGCGAGCCGAAGCTGGTTGAAAAATGCGCCTTCCCTCTGACCGGTGTTGCCTGCATCACGCGGATCTACACCAGCCATGCCGTGGTTGATGTAAAAGACGGACACTTCGTGCTGAGGGAGAAATTGCCGGGCATGACATTTGAGGATTTGCAGGCAATGACGGGTGCAAAGCTCCGCACCGATGGCGCTGTCGCCGATCTTATCGCTCCCGAACTCTGAGGCGTAAATACATGACCGACGTTTTTATCTGCGACTATATTCGCACTCCCATCGGCCGTTTCGGCGGTGCCCTCTCCTCCGTTCGGGCGGATGACCTGGGCGCTGTTCCGCTAAAGGCGCTGATGGAACGCAACGCCTCCATCGACTGGGACGCCATCGACGATGTCATCTTCGGTTGCGCCAACCAGGCGGGAGAGGACAATCGAAATGTGGCCCGCATGTCCCTTCTGCTCGCCGGGCTTCCCGTCGGCATCACCGGCACAACGATGAACCGGCTTTGCGGCTCTGGAATGGACGCCGTCATCACCGCCGCCCGCGCCATCAAGTCCGGCGAAGCCGAGCTTATGATTGCCGGGGGCGTGGAAAGCATGAGCCGGGCACCCTTCGTCATGCCGAAGGCAGAAACGGCCTTTTCCCGGAATGCCGAAATTTACGACACCACGATCGGTTGGCGCTTCGTCAATCCGGCCATGAAGGCCCTCTACGGCGTAGATTCCATGCCGGAAACGGGTGACAATGTTGCAATTGACTACGCAGTCTCCCGTGAAGATCAGGATGCCTTTGCGGTCAGGAGTCAGCAGAAGGCAGCCGCAGCGCAGGCCAATGGACGACTGGCAAAGGAAATCACCACTGTCACCATTCCGCAGCGCAAGGGCGAGCCGGTCATTGTTTCAAAGGATGAGCATCCGCGCGAAACCAGCGTCGAGGCGTTGGCCAAATTGAAACCCGTGAACCGCATGGATGGAGCCACCGTTACGGCGGGTAATGCATCCGGTGTAAACGACGGCGCCGCCGCCCTGATCATTGCGTCCGCAGCAGCGGTGAAGAAATATGGCCTAACGCCGCTTGCCAGAATTTCCGGCGGCGCGACGGCTGGCGTACCACCGCGCGTCATGGGCATCGGTCCTGCTCCGGCTTCACAGAAACTTCTGGACCGTCTGGGTTGGACCGCAGACGCACTCGACATCATCGAGTTGAACGAAGCTTTTGCCTCGCAAGGGTTGGCGACGCTTCGCCAGCTCGGTATTGCCGACGACGACGCACGCGCCAACATCAATGGCGGTGCGATCGCGCTTGGTCATCCGCTTGGCATGAGCGGGGCCCGCATAGCAGGCACCGCAGCTCTGGAGCTGTCTTTGACCGGCAAAAGCAAGGCTCTGGCCACCATGTGCATTGGCGTTGGTCAAGGCATCGCCATTGCACTTGAAAAGGCCTGAGTTTCACACCGCCGCATTTGGGAGGCCGCTTCGGCTGCTTCCCAAATGCATCACCATGTAAAACCCGCCCTTACTCAATTGGCTTTGGATCTGCCAATGCCTGCTTGAGAACGTCGCTCATTGGAATTCCAAGCTTTACTCCGAGCGCTGGAACAGGTTGCTCGAACCACTTGTTGTAGATATCGACCATCTCCGGGCTTCTGTAGATCTCACCGAGGGCTTCGTTTACCGCGGCCGCAAATTCGGTATCACCCAGCCGCATCATAAAACCAATGGGCTGCAGCTCTGTCACGAATTCATCCGAGATAGCGTAGTCGTCCGGATGTGCTGATCGCGCGATCATTGTGCTCAGCAGGACTTCATCCATCGCAAAGGCAGACACCTGCCCATCAGCCACCATGTCAAAGGCCGCCTGTAGCGATTCTACCGGCACGACCGAGATATTGAGCCTTTTGGAACGATTTGCTTCGTTGATCTCACTGACATTGACAGTTCCAAGAGCCACACTGACAGAACGGCCCTTCAAGTCTGCAAGCGTTTTGAGATTGTTCTTCGCAAGCGAGACATAGCGGGTGGCACCGTAGAAGTGGCTGACGGCAAAGATGACGCTTTTGCGCCGCTCGGCAGTATTTGTGCTGGAATTGCACTCGATGTCGATCGTGCCCTCTTTCAACAATTGTATGCGATTGCTGGGGGTTCTTGGTAGAAACTCGATCTCGATCGAATCCATGTTCAACCGCGCACGCAGTTTCTCCGCAACGCGACGACACAGATCAATCGAATAACCCATCACCTCGCCATTGCCTGAGGGAAAGGAGAATGGCGCGGTCTGTCCATATCCGATCCTGATTTTCCCCGTTTCCTTGATGCGTTGCAAGGTTGGCGTCGTGAAATCCGCAGCGATGGCCTCAACTGAGACAGCCAGGCCCAAGGCGCAGACCATAAGAAATATGGAGAGTGCCTGTCTCATTGTAGATACTCCGCAGGCTCGCGAAAGGCAGCCTTGAGTTCTGCCGACATCGGCAAATTGAAGTTGCGACCATCCTGCGGCAAGGGCGACATGAACCATTTTTCATAGATCTGATCGATCTGCCCGCTCACGAATATGGTCTTCAATGCGTCATTGACGATTGATTTGAACGCAGCATCGTCCTTGCGCATCAGAATTCCATATGGCTCTGGAGGCCCGAATGTATCTGCTGAAATGACGTAAGCATCCGGTGCTTTGGAGAAGGCCACCTGTGCCGCCAGGAGGACGCCGTCCATCACGAATGCAGATGCCTTGTCATTCTCCACGAAAGCAAAACCATCCGAATTCTGGCGTGCAAGCAAAACGGAAATATTGAGCTTGTCCGCCCGATTGAGATCCTGCAGTTGCTCGACATTAACAGTGCCTGTCGTTGATGCCACGGTTCTGCCTGCAAGATCCTTGATGCTTTGCAGGCCGCTTGCCTTTTTCGCGACGAAACGTGTGGCCGTGATGAAATGTGGGTAGGAAAAGGACACCTGCTCACGTCGCTCGGCGTTGTTGGTGGTAGCGCTGCATTCCAGATCGATCTTTCCGGACTTCACAAGCAGAAAACGGGTCGCTGGCGTGGCGACGGCATAGTTGATGTTCAACGTATCGAGCTTGAGTTGCGCGCGCACGTGCTCCGCTATCAGATTGCACAGGTCTACCGAGTAGCCGACAGCCGAACCGTCAGACGATTTGTAAGCGAAGGGAACTTCGTCTTCCCGATATCCAATGGTTATCGTTTTGGTGCGGGCGATCTTGGCCAACGTGTCCGTATCTTGGGCAGATGAGGCCGTCGTAAAAGCGGTGAGAAAAAAAGCGGACAGCAAGCTGCCATATGCGAGACTTGAACAAATCGATTTAAGACGCCTAAGTGGAAGATAATGCACGTTAAATGCTCCTCGTTATGACACCTTCCGGGGATAAAGATTGCTATAAGTATTCTGAATGTCTTCTATTTTGGACGGACGACCGAGGAGATAACCCTGAGCCAACCCGCAACCTGATTCCTTCAGGAATTCGAGCTGGTTTTCAGTTTCGATACCCTCAGCAGTGGTCTTCAGGCCTAGACCGTTCGCAAGCCTCAGAAGATTTTGGATCACGATCCGGCTGTCGGCTCGATATTCCACATCCATGACGAAGCTGCGATCAATCTTGATTTTGGTAACGGGCAGTGAAAGCAGGTAACTGATGCCCGAATAGCCCGTCCCGAAATCATCCAGTGCGAAGCCGACACCCATGGAATAAAGCGCTTCAAGGGTTTCTTCGCATTCGCCAGCGCAAATTCTCTCGCTTTCGGTCAGTTCCAGTTCAAGGCGGCTTGGCGGCACCCCATGAGTGGCCAAAAGGGATTTTAATTTCCTGGGAAAATCGCCCTGCTGCAGTTGGAGGGGGGAAACATTGACCGCCAGAAACGTATCTGTCGGTAGCCGCGCAATATCTGAGCAGGCTTTGTTCAAAACCCATTCGCCAATCTGAACGATCTGTCCGGTTTTTTCGGCGACAGGAACGAAGTCTGCCGGAGAAACCCAGCCAAGTTGCGGGTGACGCCATCTCAACAGCGCTTCAAAACCCGCAGGTTCGAGGCTATCAACCGAGAAGATCGGTTGATAGTGCAGTTCGAATTGCCCATCTCGCAAGGCTGCGTCCAGATCATGCTGCAAAACATGGCCGCGCTCGCCGGACATCTCCATGCCCTGTTTGAAAAACCGGAATGTTCCCCGCCCTTCGGACTTTGCCGCGTAAAGCGCAATATCCGCCCGTTTCAACGGTTCCGAAATATCCAGATCAAATGATGTTTCCGTGCAGATGCCAAGACTTGTTCCGACAGTGACCTCGCGTCCCAGCAAGATGAAAGGTCTGCCGACGGATCGGATAATCGCCGAAGCAAGCTTGCTTGCTTCAACCAGCGAATCCTTGCGAACGATCTGCAGAATCGCGAATTCATCCCCGCCCAATCGCGCCGCGATATCGCCCGGCTTCATCAGCAAAAGCAGACGTTCCGCAAAGGAAACGAGCAGTGCATCTCCACTCGCGTGCCCTAGGCCATCATTGATGGATTTGAAACGGTCTAGATCCAGGACCATGAGATTGAAGCGAAAGCTGGTTTCCCGAGATTTCGCTATCATTTCCTCAAGCTTCTTGTTGAAGAAGGTCCTGTTTGGCAATCCGGTCAGGGCATCGTGATGCGCCAGGTGTTCCATATGCTTTGCAACGTCCCGCACCTGACGCAGATGCTCGCGCTCCACAACAGCCTCTCGCAGCGTCTCAATGGCGACTGCAAAATGACCGATTTCATCATGGCGATCCTGAAATGGCGTGACCGAGCGCGTATCATCACGCGCAATACGGCTCAACGCACCAATGAGATCGGGAACCGGCCTGAAGACCTTGCGCATGATGAGCGTGACCGTAACACCCGTGAGGATGAGGATTGTCAGCAGCAGCAAAAAGGAATTCCGCAGAAGCTTGTTTTGGCTCTCCTGCAAGGCATCCGCCTCACCAATTGTCGTGACCAAGGCCCCTTGCAGTTCACCGATAAGATTGATCACCGGAACATAGGCGACGAAATGTGTGACGTCACCGACATCAGCAAATCCAACGAAGAAGAGAGACGGATCTGCGCTGGCGGGAAGCGACAGTGCAAGTCCATTGCTTGAACCGAACGCTTCTGCAGAGCTTGTGAAGGCCTCAGGGCCGGGCGTTTTCTGGAACAGCCAGATGTTGTTCTTGGTCTGCGAAGCCGCAAGGCCCAGCACATCAGATGGGTTGAAACCCGTGTCCAGAATAGACGCATCGTCGCCGATGGGCCTCTCGCTGATGATCTTGGTGATCTGGCCATCATCGGCGCTGTCGATCGCTATGAAGGTGTAAATGGAACGAATGGCAGAGCTGGTGACCTGAGCATTCTGTGCCGCCTGCCTGCGCCACTGCTCAAGAGAATCGCGCTCGACCATGACCCAGCCGATCGTTGCGCCCACGACATAGGCAAGCACGACACTGGAAACGAGAAAGACATTTATTTTCCAGAAAAGGGAATGATACCAAACAAGACGACCCTGACCGGCAATTTGCTCGCCAGCCTCCCTCTCAAACCTGTCCGCATCATCGACCATCTTTGGCCTGCAACCTTTTTCCGTAGTTGCAAGACCATAGAAGTCGATGCCTTAACTGACACTTTAAAAGCTTCAGTTAAAGCGCACAGCGGCCCAACCAATAGTCGACATAGAAAACAAAGTCTAAAACATCCCGAATTTGACCAAGTGCAAAAAACAAATTGGGAGCTGCACAACCTAAAAGGCCGAACAACTCCCAAAGTCATCTTTTCACTTCAGCAAATCTTTTCAGGCGACCTGCAACCGGGCAGACGATGAATTGGCGCCTTCTGCCGGCATGTCTGCATGGGCGCTGTTGAGACAACGCGCGACAACGTCATGGTTGAGCCATTGCACCGGAGTCTGAGGATTGGACGAGGCACCGAAGATAAGCCGACCTGTCGCCTCAACCACCAACGCACTCAAATGGTCGCTGATCATGGCCTTGTTGTCGCGATGCATGGCTGTGATCTCATTGGACGTGCCAATGGTGAGATCAGCCTGCGCCTGGCTGTTCGGCATTGGCCATGCTGAGAAATCATAGAACGGAACCATGACATCGCTGGCCTGCAGCGTGCTGATCTTCTTCATGACCTCATCCAGCGTATGGCCTTCGCCAAGCAAAGCCTCGCAAGACTTCCACTGAGCATCGGCCCAGGCACCGCCGCCTTCCTTTTTCAAGGCAAGCAGGAGTGGGATGAGTGGAAGCTCGATGCCTGTGAAGACATCGGAAGAGTTCGTACGGATTTCAGGGCAGTTATAGACGCTCGCCTTCACGCCCTTCGACCATGCGTCCTCGGCAATCCCCTCCAGCCGCATCTTGGCATAGCCCTGCGTATAGTTGGTGTAAGTCTGCCAGCGGTATTCACCGCCAATGAGGATGCCCGTGCCGTGGTAGCCATAGGCCGTATAGCGCACCTGACCACCAGCGGCTTCCACGCGTTCACGAATACCGGCACTCAAATCGATGAGGTGGCGGAACGTGTTTGCAGAGACCTCATCGAAGTTGCGAAGAATGAGTTTCCCCATATCGCTATCGATGAGCGCCTGTGATGACATGTGGCGTGCGCCGGTGCCCTTGTAGATGCGATTTGCAACGACGAGGAAAACCTTCGCTTTGGGAATGCCACCCGCCATCGTGTGGGCGAAGAAGACATTGCGACCGCCTTCAATCATCCCGTCCAGAACGGACACGACCTTGGTGACAGAGGAAGTGAACCGGTCCGTTGCGACAGCCTGACACTGATCGATGTAATCCCAATCGAACTTCTCGCGTTCCCAGCTTTCCAGCGTCAGACCTGCAAGAAGATCCGTCGGCGTGGGTCCACCGGCTGGCGCATCGAGATCAAAGCCGGCCATCACGGGAATATTGATGATGGTTCCGCCCAGTCTCTGCTCTGCCTCGGAGAGTTCATCGGCAGTCAGCGGACGAAGCGCGTTGTTTTCATCACGACGTCCGACCGTGATTCCCACGATCTGCATTCCGGCTTTCCGTGCCTGGTCGAGAAGACCGGTTGCGTAGCCGCGACCGAACAATTCGCCAAACAGAACAAAGACATCGCCTTTTCGAAACACTGTGTTTTCGGAGATATTCTCCAGCGCGATCGGTTTTTTCATGTGCTCAGTTCTTCAGATAAGTTGGCATCGGGCAGGTACCCGACATTTGCTGAGTACTTCATGAACGCTGGAGCGACGAATGGAAAGTCATTTAAAATGACGAAATATATCGAAACGTGAAGAGAAGGCCATTTGCGGCGCTTGGCGTTGCAGCGCAAGCCGCCCAGTCATTCAAACGGTCGCGATTGGGCGTGAGCGCCTGAGAGCACTGACGCGTCGGCATCATGGCTGATGACAAATGCCGTTCACCCGGCATTTGCCGTTCCAAGGTAGCTTTCCATGAGTGCCGGATTATTGGCCAAATCGGACGCGGTGCCCGACAGCTTTACTTCACCCAACTCCATGAGGTAGCCGAAGTCGGCAATCTCCAGTGCAGCGCGGGCATTCTGCTCCACGAGCAAGATTGAAACGCCGCTGTCGCGCAATTCGGAGACAATCCTGAGGATATCGGCAACGATCCTCGGCGCGAGTCCTAGGCTAGGCTCATCCAGCAGGAGCAATCTCGGCCTGCTCATCAGGGCACGGGCCAGCGCCAGCATCTGCCGCTCCCCGCCAGAAAGCGTTCCGGCGAGCTGTTTGCGGCGTTCGGCAAGCCTTGGAAAACGCTCGTAAAGTTCGGCACTCGTCTCGGCACGCTCGGCCCGGCTGCGCAGAAAGCCGCCCAGTTCGATATTGTCCTCCACAGTCATTGTGGAAAAAAGTTCGCGACGCTCCGGCACCAGACAAAAACCCGATGCGACGCGTGCCTCGACCGACCCAGGAACCGGCTTTCCGTCATAAAGGATGGTGCCGCTGCTGGGGATTACGCCCATGGCGGCGTTGAGCAGGGTCGTCTTTCCTGCGCCATTGGCGCCGATCACCGTGACGATACTCCCGCTCGTCATCGTCAGTGAAACGCCCTGTACAACCTCGGCGTGACCATAGGATACGCGGATGTCTTTCATGTCCAACAGAGAACTGGTCATGCCGAACCTCCAAGATAGGCAGCGATGACGGCCGGGTGATTTCTCACGTCCTGCGGTTTTCCATCTGCAATCAGTGTGCCGAAATCCAGAACCACAAGTTGATCGACCAGTCCCATCACAAAACCCATATCGTGTTCAACGAGCAAGACGCTTACGCCCTCCTCGCGCAGTTTCGACAGCAGTGCGGAAAGCTCCTGTTTTTCAGCGTGTCGCAAGCCGGCTGCGGGCTCGTCGAGCAGAACCAGAGCCGGATCGGCAGCAAGCGCTCTCGCAATTTCCAGAATGCGTATCTGACCAAGGGCAAGATCCCCGGCGGGTCTGTGCAGCAGCGGGCCTAAACCCACCCGCTCGACCTGTCTTGCGGCCTCGGCAAGCAGCGTGGCCTCTTCAGCCCGCTCCAGCCGCAGCATGCTGCGCACCACGCCTGCCGACCCACGCAGATGCGCGCCGAGAGCCACGTTTTCCAGCACGGACATGTCAGGCAGGATTTTCGCATGCTGGAAGGTACGGGCAATGCCGAAACGTGCGATGTCGCGCGGGTTCAACCCCGAAATCGCCTGCCCCTGATAGGTCACAGCGCCCTTCGTCAAGCCGAGAAGTCCGGTGATCAGGTTGAATGTCGTGCTTTTCCCGGCTCCGTTGGGGCCGATCAGGCCGACGACCTCACCCGCCCTGACACGAAAACTGACATCATTGACGGCGACCAATCCGCCAAATTCTTTCCTTGCAGTCTCGACGGAAAGCAGAGGACCTCCTCGCTGCGGCAAGGCGCGGCGATCCAGAGCACGCGCGTTTTTCGATATTTGACGCTCGCGAACCTTGACGCCGACCCAGCGGGTCAAAAGCGGCCACAAACCCTCACGCGCCACCTGGAGGATGACGACAAGCAGGATGCCGAAAACGACCATCTCGACATTGGTTGTCGTACCGACGAGATCGGGCAGGAAACGCTGCAAAACTTCCTTTAGAACAAGCAGCACCGCTGAGCCAAAGACAGCGCCCCAGACGTGACCCGCGCCGCCGACAACGGCCATCAGCAGATATTCGATGCCCATGCTCAAGCCGAATGGTGTTGGATTGACGGATCGCTGCATGTGAGCATAGAGCCAACCGGAGAGGGCTGCGAGAACACCGGCAAAAACGAAAACGGTCAGTTTTGCACGGACAATATTGACGCCGAAGGCTTCTGCCGCCTGGGCACCGCCTCGCAGCGCCCGGATGGCGCGTCCCACGCGAGAGTCCAGGAGGTTCGTCGCGCCGATGGCTGTGAGAATGACAAAGCCCCAGATGACGTAAAATATGGATTGGCTGCTGATAAAGGCATATCCGGCCACCGACAGTGGCGGGATGGCGGTGATGCCGTCATACTGTCCCAGAATTTCGATCTTTCCGAACAGGTAGTATAGCGCCAAACCCCAGGCGATGGTGCCGAGCGGCAGGAAATGGCCTGAAAGGCGCACGGTGATGAAGCCAAGCAGCAGCGCCATGACCGCGCCCATGAGAAGGGACAGCGGCAGGGTAAGCCACGGAGACACGCCATAGGCCGTCGTCAAGACCGCAGTTGTATAGGCCCCGAAACCGCAAAATGCGGCCTGACCGAAAGAGGTGAGCCCGCCGACACCGGTCAGCAGCACAAGGCCGATAGCCACCAGCGACGCAAGCCCGATGTTGTTGACCAGGGTGAGCCAGAACGGTGGCACCGGCAAAAGCGGAAAGGCTGCCACGACAAGCAGGCCAATGATTGGGAGTATAGGGAGGCGGTTGCTCATTGATCAATCCTCCTCATGGTGGCTGGCACCGAATGAAAGCCACACCAGAACAGGTATAATCAGCCCAAACACGATGACCTCCTTGTAGGCGCTGGCAAAAAACGAGGCGAATGCCTCGACCAACCCCACGCCGATCGCGGCGATGGCAGTGACAGGAAAATTGCCCAGTCCGCCCAGTATTGCCGCGACAAAGCCTTTGAGCCCGATCAGGAACCCTGTGTCGTAATAAATCGTGGTGACCGGTGCGATCAGGACGCCGGAAACAGCGCCGATGATTGCCGCAAGGACAAGTGCGGTGACCCCGGTCAATTGCGTTCGCACTCCAACAAGCCTTGCCCCCAACCGGTTTACGGCGGTTGCCCGCAACGCCTTACCGAGCAGGGTTTTCTCGAAGAAAAGGTAGAGCCCGACAATGATGATGATGGTAACGGCGTAAATCCACAGGCTTTGTATCGTTACGTTCAACGGGCCCAGCATGAAGCTGTCTTCCGACAGCGGGCGCGCGCGCAGTCCCTCCGGTCCGAAGAACACAAGTCCAAGCCCCATCATCACGAGATGGACACCCAGCGAGGCAATCAAAAGAACCAGCACAGACGCGTCGACGAGAGGACGGTAGACGATGCGGTAGATATAATAACCCATGGGCGCAATAAGCAGAACGGCAAGCGCGGCACGAAGCAGGGATGGCAATTCCAACGGCGCAGTCAGCGCCAAAAGTGCATAGATCGCAACGGGGACAGCGACATTGGCCGCTAGAGCCCGAACCAGCGATGACAGTTGGAAATCACGACGCATCTGCCACAGGTCAAGCAACAACGCTGCCGCGCCGAAGGCCACCAACATTGGCGCGGTTCCCGGGACCTTGCCCTCGTCCAGAAGCGCCAGAGAGAGAGCGCCATAGGCAACAAATTCTCCCTGCGGGATGAAAATGATGCGCGTCACCGCAAAAACCAGAACAAGCGCCAGTCCCAAAAGCGCATAGATCGCGCCGTTGGTCACGCCGTCCTGAATTAGAAAAGTTGCAATCGTGGCGTCCACACCATTTCCCCGGTTGAATGCATGATCTGGCAAGACAAGAAAAAGGCCGCGTTTCTTGCGCGAAACGCAGCCTTTTTGTCAGCTCGACTATTTAATCAAATTGAACTTGCCGTCCTTGGCGGTCAGAAGCACAATGCCCCTGTCGTCAAGGCCGTAGTGATCGGATGGTGAGAATTGGAAAACGCCATGGGTTGCCGGGAACGGTCCGCCATTCTCGATGGCATCGCGCAGCGCATCCCTGAACTCCTTGGTGCCAGGTTTTGCCTTTGCCAGTGCCACGGGAACAGACTTCTTGAGGATGATCATAGCATCCTGCATGTGTGAGCCGAACTGTGTCCGGGTGCCGGCGCCATATTTGCCTTCATAGGCGGTTACATAGGCAAGGCCCTCAGCCTTGGTTTCCGATGTGTCCGGCTGGTCTTCTGCCACCATTACCGGGCCCGAAGCAAAAACGGTGTTGTTGGCGCTTTTTCCGGCGATGCGCAGGAAATCGAAGGTGACGGCGCCGATGGTCTGATAGATGGGGCCTGTAAAGCCACGCTCGCGCAGACCCAGTTGCGGCAGCGCTGCACCTGTGCCGGAAGCACCGATGAATACCGCGTCCGGCCTGGCAGCAACCACTTTCAGCACCTGCCCGGCAACGGATGTATCAGGCCGCGCAAATCGCTCCTCGGCCACCATTTTCAGGCCGTATTCGGCCCCCAGCTTCTTGAACTGATCGACCCATTGATTGCCGTAGGAGTCAGAAAAGCCGATATAGCCCAGCGTTCTAACGCCATCTGCCTGCATCTTCGCAAACAGATGGCGAGACACGAGTTCGGCATTTTGCGGCAAGACAAAGCTCCAGCCCTTGGCCACAGGTGGCGGCAGCGGCGATGGGGCAAGGTGCGGAACACCCACCTCGGCCGCGACGCCAGCAACCGCGATGGCCCCGGGCACGAGTGCGGTACCGACAATCACATCCGCCTTGTCGTCATTGGCGAACCGTCGCGCATTCGTGGTGGCCAAAGAAGGATCACCCGCATCATCAAGCACGATGACCTTCACTTTTTCGCCGGCAATTTCAGTCGGCCAGAGGTCTACCGAGTTTTTCAATGGGATACCCAGCGCGGCACCCGGTCCGGTGGTGGGTATCGTCACACCAATCGTGATATCGGCGAAGGCAGGAAAAGCGGCAAGCGTGAGCGCCACACTGGCAAGCGCACCGAGCCTAATCATTGAATTCTTCATGTCGTCCTCCCGTTAATTTGCAAAGCATGCCATCCGGGGCGCTGCAGCCGCGCCCTCGAACTGGCCATGTTCCGTTTCGGCGTCGCCCCTCGGCAAACGCAGTGAAAGCCACGCTGCAACCGCCTCCCAGCCGCAGCGCATGTAATCGTCTGCCTTGAACAAGGCCGCCTCAGTCTGGGCTGACAAAAGGCGCATTTGCTCACTTGCATCCTGAAAGGATCTGAGTGCGCTCAACGCCCGCTCATTCTCAGCTGCGTTTTGAGAGGCGGCAATGTCGCGCATCACAAGTGTTTCGAACGCCGCCAGACCACGACCTTCGTCTCGCCAAAGCCGTCGCGTCAGAAAGTCCAGCGCCTGCATTCCAGTCGTGCCTTCATAGATCGACATCACCCGGCTATCGCGCAGATATTGCTCAAGAGGCCATTCGCGCGTGTAACCGGCACCGCCGAGCACCTGGATCGCCCGGTTTGCCGTATCGAAACCGATTTCTGCTCCGAAGTTCTTGACCAGTGGCAGCATCCAGGCCGCTAAATCCTGATGGAAGGAACGGTCGTCCTCATCGGTGGAGAGGGACGCCAGATCAAGCGTTGCCGCCAGTTCCAGCGTGGCGGCACGCAGAACTTCCGTCTGCCGCCGCAAGATGCGTAGCTGTCGCTTCACATCGGGATGCGTAGAGATCGGCACGGGTCTCGCGCTGGGTGAGCCACCCTGTCGCCTGTCCTGCGCATAGGCTTCGGCCACATCTGCAGACGCAGAGGCAACCCCAAGCCCCTGGCAACCCGTCACAAGCCGCATCCGCTCTATCATTGTAAACAGGTGCTGGAGCCCTCGCCCCTCCTGCCCAAGCAGAATTGCCCGCGACTTTTCAAAACGCAGAACGCATGTCGGCGAGCCGTGCAGTCCAAGCTTTTCTTCGATGCGCTCAACCAAGACACCATTTCGATGTCCGTCAATGTGATCCGGCACAAGAAACAGGCTAAGCCCTCTGGTCCCTGCTTCGTCGCTGGTCCGGGCAAGCAGACAATGACCAATGCGGTCCGTGATGTCGTGATCGCCGAAGGAAATCCAGCACTTGGTGCCGTCAACGCGCCACTCGCCGCCTTCTGTCATCGCGCGGGTGCGAATGCGCCCCACATCGGAGCCTGCATCGGGCTCTGAAATGCAAATGGTCGCAGACCAGTCTCCGGCAAGGAGTTTGGCGATCCACTCTTCCGCGACATTCGCTTGCGCAGACTCTGCCAGCAGAAAGGTCGCCGCTCTTGAAGAGCCGGCCAGCATCATGAGGGCGACACATCCGCGCTCGAATAACGCAGCGCAAGCCGCCTGCAACGTGTGGGGAAGCCCCTGCCCGCCAAACCGCTCTGGCACATCCAGCGCCAGCCAGCCCGCCTGGCAAAAACGTCTGTAAGCGTCACCGAATCCCGCCGGTGTGATGACGCGACCGTCAACAACGCGACAGCCCTGCCGATCGCCAATCGCGTTGAGCGGTGCGAGGACGGTTTCGGCGAAGGTTGCCGCTTCGGAAACAATGGAATTGACAGTGAAGTCATCAAGATCGGGATTGGCGGCGCATATTTCCTGCCAGCCGGGAGTGTTGCGCAAGAGCGCCAGCGTTGTCTCGACTTGATGGTCAAAGCCACTCATTGCGCCAGAACCTCGGCGCAGAAAAGGGAATGTGCGACCCGTCGTGACGCCGAGGCGCAGTTCACCTCGTCAGAGACGGACAAATGACCGCCGGGCGACGGAAAAACGCCAAGTCGACTTTCGCTTTCGTTCATGACTCCTCCCAGACGTCAATCGCGCGATATCAAGGAGGACGAATGTCAGCCTCCTCTAAATTTTGTTTACAAGGAAACAATCTCTAAGTAAACAATCATTACGAGGCGCGCGACATCACACTTGCGTTTCCCACGAGAAGGCCTCGCCACAGCGCAACCGCCGCAGAAAAACGCAGGGCTCAGCGGAAACGTGAAAGCGAATTGAACAAGTATCGGCGCGCAGATACGCGACTGCCGCTCTTCCATTCCTTCAAACGCATCAGATAAGAGTGCTACAACGGACGCTTGATGTGTTGGGACGTGGCTGGAAAATCTGCAGCGCACCGATATTTAGGATGAGACATGGATATGCTGGTTCACGGCAATGAAAAGGTGGATCTGGGCGGCCTCAACGAAGCGCCGGGTTTCATGCTGAGACTGGCCCAGTTGAAGGTGTTCGAGAACTTCTTTTCAGAGGTGGGAGGGCGCGGCCTCAAGCCGGGGGAGTTCTCAGTCCTCTGGGTTATTCGCAACAATCCGGGCATCCGCCAAAGCATTCTGGGCCAAAGCCTCATGATAAAGCGGGCGCATATGACGAAACTCATCCGCGCGCTTGAGGACCGGAACCTGCTCTCGCGCAACATACCGGACGAAGACAGACGCGCGGTCGAACTGACCCTGACCAGCATGGGCAAGACCGAAGCGGAAGCCGCTTCGGAATGGTTCTTTGCCTATGAGCAAGGCGTGGGAGCAGCGCTATCGGAAGCCGAAAGGGAGCAACTGCTGGCTCTTTTGCGAAAATTCATCGGCATCTGACCGCACCGTCAACAGGCCACGGTGCGATCTTTCGGCATGACGATCGACGCTCGAAGCGTCAGGCATCACATCTGCGAAGGCTGCGGGCCGACATAGCGCGACTGTGGACGGATGAGCTTGCCGAGACGCTCCTGCTCCAGAACATGTGCCGTCCAGCCGCCCATCCGGCCAGCAGCAAAGACATTGGTAAAGCTCTCTCGCGGGAAACCGACAGCTTCCAGCACAAGCGCCGTGTAGAACTCGACATTGGTCTGCAAGGGACGCAGCGGCTTCTTTTCGGCCAGCAGCGCCAGTGCTTCGGCTTCGACAGCCTCCGCAAAACCAATACGGCCACCGCCATGGCGCAGGAGGCCGACCGCCTGTTTCAAGACATCGGCGCGCGGGTCACGAACCCGGTAGATGCGGTGGCCGAAACCCATCAGCCGCTCACCACGGGCAAGCGAGGCGGATAGCCAGGCATTGATGTTATCTTCGCTGCCGATTGCATCGAGCATATCCAGAACCGGGCCCGGTGCACCGCCGTGGAGCGGTCCTTTGAGTGCGCATAATGCGCCGATGATGGATGAAAACATGCCCGCCTTGGTGGATGCAATGACACGCGCGGCAAATGTGGAGGCATTCAGACCATGGTCCGCCACTGTGACGAGGTACGTGTTCAGCGCCCTCACATTTTCTTCCGAAGGACGCGTGCCGTGGAGCATGAATAGAAAGTCCTCGGCATGACCCAGTGAAGCATCGGGGCCTACAGGTGCAGAACCCGCTGCATTTCGTGCAATGGCTGCCGCAAAGACCGGCACGGCAGCAACGGCCATGACATGATGTGGAACCGTTTGTGAGTCTGCCAGCGCCGCCAGCAGGAAGCGGAGGGCTTCTACCTGTGAAAGGTGAGGTAGGGTCGGCAGCAGACGTTCAACGAGATGGAACGCTGCAGCGCGGGCCTGCCCCAATGCAGTTTGCACATCGGCTTCGGTGACTTGGCCGGGCGCAAGATCTTTCCAAAGCAGGGCAAGGAGTGCCTCGAAGCTCCAGCTTGAAATCTGGTCGAGATCATATCCCCGGACGATCAGCCGGCCCGCTGCGCCATCGACATGGCTGAGAATCGTTTCGGCAGCAATGGTGTTTTCCAAGCCTGGGCTCGTGGTTTCGGTAGCAGGAGCAATGTGTGATGAAATGGTCATGGTGAGCCTCATGGGTTGACACCCACAGACATCATGATTGAATCAATATAATCAATCTTGATTCAACCAATCAATGTAGAGAAAATTCCGTGCAGGACCCTTTCATCGATGCCGCGATGGCATCCGAATTACTCGGCATCAACCGCGCCAGCCTTTATGCCTATGTCAGCCGTGGCCTCATTCGAACAATGGGGGCGCCTGACGATCCAAGACGCCGCTTGTACAACAGTCACGACATCGACCAGTTGAAGAAGAACAAGTTGCTTGGCAAAAGACCGAAAGACGTCGCCGCATCGACACTCGACTGGGGTCTGCCGGTGCTGTCCTCCAACCTGACCCTGATCCATAACGGCCACCTGTTCTATCGCGGCCACGATGCAGTGACGCTTGCCGAGAGCAAGACGCTTGAGGATGTCGCACGACTGCTCTGGAACTGTGGCGACGAAAATCCCTTCGCGGACGCAGCAGAGCCGGCGTGGGACGCGTCCCTGCTTGGCTTGGCAGCGGATCTGCCGATGACGGAACGGTGCAAGGCGCTGCTCTGCTTTGTCGACGCTGGCCGGATGACGGCCTGGCAAAGGAACAAGCGCAGGCTATGGCCGGGTGCAGCCACGCTTTTACGCAGCATGACGGCAGCGGCGAGCAATAGCCAGCCCAGCAGCCTGCCCACTCACCTCCACCTCGCCAGAGCCTGGAAAATTGATGAAGCCAGAGCAGATATTCTGAGGTCTGCGCTGGTATTGCTGGCCGATCATGAATTAAATGCATCCGCCTTTGCCACCCGCGTCGTCGCGTCAACCGGCGCTTCCCTTGGGGCCTGTATCGACGCCGGACTGTCTGCGCTGAGCGGACCTTTGCATGGTGGCATGACCAGTCTCGTTGAACTTCTGTTCGATGAAATTGAAGCAGCAGCCGACCCTGAAACGGTGGTGGAAACCCGGCTGCGCCGGGGAGACGGTTTGCCTGGCTTCGACCATCCGCTTTATCCTGAGGGCGACCCCAGGGCCGCGATACTTCTGGCTCTCCTTAAACCCCATCCCACACGTCAGGCACTGATCGACACCGTCGCCGATACGACCGGAAAATTGCCAACAATAGACGTGGCGCTGGTCAGCCTGCGGCGTGAACTCAACCTTCCGCCGGGCGCAGCCCTCAGCCTTTTTGCCATCGGCCGGACTGTTGGCTGGCTTGCGCACGCTTTCGAACAGTTTTCAGAAAACAGGCTCATTCGCCCGCGCGCCCGTTACGAAGGACCAGAGCCGATAAACAGGTGAATGAGATCGGCATCGATGAATATGTGTTGAAGACCATGTATTTCCACAAGTGCAATATGCGCTTCACTTGCCAGCATCGTAAATGACTGTAATGAAATTGGAAGGACGTGACGTTACGGGAGGCTTTACATGACGACGATGACAGAGGCGAATATAAGACTTGGCGCTGTTCTCGCCCAGGCTGAAAATCGGCAGTCATCGCTTGGCGTCTCCCAGCTTGAGAATGCTGGCCTGCTTCCATCCAGCATTGAAACCGGCATGGCCGTGCAGGCAATTGCTGCCGCTTCTATCGGCAAGGAAGTCGCGGGCTGGAAGCTTGGTATCAACAACGGACGTGCCATCGCGGCTCCTCTTCTGGATCTTTACGACATGAAGACGGAAACCTCCTTCGAGATTCCCAAGCCGGGGGCCGTGGCCATCGAAATCGAGGTCTGCTTTGTGCTGTCCGATGATCTGCCTGCACCGGAAACGGGAAGGGAGTACACGGTGGAAGATGTCCTGCCACATGTGGCGTCGGTCCATCTGGGCGCAGAACTGTGCAGCTACCGCCTCGTCGAAGAAAACAAATCGCCGCTGCCGCTGTTTCTGGCAGACCGCCTCGGCAATCACTCCTTTGTCCTGGGACCAGAAATCGATATTGCGCTCGCCCAGCGCCTGACCAACGAAGACCCAACGCTTGCTGCGCTTGTTGTTGAAGGTGATGGCGAGGTTCTTTTTGCTGCCACGCCGAAACATCCGCAGAGCAACCCGCTCACTCCGCTGGTTGCCTATGCCAACCTGCCTATCGACCATCTTGGCGGATTGAAGCGCGGGCAGGTCGTGACAACCGGCAGCCTGTGCGGCCTGATCCGCCTGTCACGTCAATCCGTGGTGAAGGCAAGATGGGGCGATCTGCCGGAAATGACGATAAGGCTGCCTGTCTGAGCCGATCAGACGATTCCAACATAGGCTTTGACGAGATCCGGATCGACGCGCAGAGCGTCCGTCGCCATGGTGGCTTTCGTTTCACCGTTTTCTACGAAACACACCCTGTCGGCAACGGACAAAACAGCCTCCATGCGCTGCTCCACCAGCAATACCGCCTTGCCACGCGCCCTCAGCTCCAGGATGACGTCCCGTATCGTTGCGATCATCGATGGCATGAGGCCTTCGGTGGGTTCATCCATCAGGATCAATGCCGGATCGAGGCAAAGGGCGCGGGCCATTGCCAGCATCTGCTGCTCGCCACCGGACAGCGTGCCCGAGACCTGCTGAAGTCGCGATTTCAGAACGGGGAAAAGCGAAAAGATGCTGTCCAGAATGGCGCGATCCGTATTGCGCGCCATCAAACCTATCTCAAGATTCTCCCGCACCGTCATCTCTGCAAACAGGCGTCTGCCCTGCGGCACGTATCCAATACCTGTTTTTGGAATTGCATGAGGCGGCAGAGACGTCAGTTCGACACCATCGAAAACAACCGACCCGCTGCGAACCGGCGCAAGCCCCATGATTGCACGCAAACTCGTCGTCTTGCCCGCTCCGTTCCGCCCCAGAAGGCAAAGCACTTCTCCGGGCGAAATGTCGAACGAGACATCCTTCAAGCTACGGACATCGCCGTGATAGACCTCAAGATTGCGAACGGAAAGCATTTCAGCTTCCTCCCAGATAGGCGGCCTGGACCTGCGCGTTGGCGCGAATATCCTCGGGCGCACCCGTCGCCAAAAGCCGCCCACCGTTCAGCACCGTGATGCGTTGCGCGAGCCGCATGACAACAGCCATATTGTGTTCGATCAGCAAGATCGTCGTATCCTTCGATATGGCTTCGACAAGATGGCAGAAGCGATCGATCTCGCCGTCAGAAAGCCCTTGGGTCGGCTCGTCAAGGATCATGAGTTTCGGCGCAAGCGCCAGACCCATCGCAACCTCAAGCAGCCTTTGGTGGCCATAGGCCAGCGTGCCCGCCTTGGCATCCGCCCGGTCCGCCAGGCCAACCTTCTCCAGCGCCGACAGGGCATGACGGGCGAGATCAACAGACTTCCAACCGAGCCAGCCCGCCCGTCGTTGCAAGGTATTCTGGGCCGCAAGCGCGACGTTATCGAACACGCTGAGCCGCGGAAATATACTGGTGATCTGAAACGTATAGGCGATGCCCTTGCGCACACGCTGATAGGCGGCATCGCCGGTGATGTCCTCTCCCATGAAGCTGATGCTTCCGGCGGTCGGCTCTATCCGACCGGACAGAAGTGAGACGAATGTTGTCTTGCCCGCACCATTGGGGCCGATCAGAGCATGAATTTCCCCGGCGGATATCTCGAAGTGCACGTCATCGACCGCTCTCAGCCCGCCAAAATGGCGGCTCAAGCCCTTTGTGGACAGCAGCGTCACGGAAGCCATGGCAGCCACCTTTCGCGGATCGAGCCGAGAATACCTTTCGGAAAGAAAAGAACAAGCAAGACCAGGGCAACACCCGCGACCAGCATGTAGGCGGAGGTGAGCTCACTTGCGATATCGATGATGTAGAACATCGACACGGTGCCGAGAATGGGCCCGAGCAACGTTCCCGCACCGCCCAGAAGGGTGAAGAGCAGCGCTTCGATCGAGTATTGGATCGAGCCGAAAGACGATCCGACATAGGCAAACAGCAGCGCGTAAGTCGCGCCTGCCATGGCGCAAAGCGTGCCGGACATTGTCAACGCGATGAGTTTCAGCCGGAATGTGTTGTAACCCAGCATGATCGCACGTGGCTCGTTCTCGCGCACCGCAATCAGCACCCGGCCCGCCGGGCTCGAAACAACGAGATATGTCATCAACAGGGTCAGGGACATGAGCGCAAATGCGATGTTGTAGCGCGTAATAGCATCGGTGAGATCGACGACATATCCGAAAAGCTCGAAGCCGCGCGCAGCCTGTGGCAACATCAGCCCCTCCTCACCACGCGTCCATTCCGAGAAATAGAGGCTGCCGAGATAGGCCACCTGCGAGAACATCAACGTCACGATCATGAAGGCGACACCGGTCGTTCGCAGGCAGATCAGTCCAATGACCAGCGAAACGAAGAAGCCGACACCAATCCCGGCAGCAAAGGCGGCAGGAACGCTCCAGTCGAGATGATAGGCTGCCAGGCCTGCGCCATAGAGGCCGCTTGAGAAAAACAGGGCGTGGCCGAGGCTTAAGAGTCCGGTGTAGCCGAACAGCAAATTGTATCCCATGGCAAAAATCGCAAGCACCATGATGCGCGTCATGGCGAGCTGATGATAATCAGGAAGCAAATATTTCAGGCTGAAGATCAGGGCGAGCACGAGGCAGTGCAAGGCGAAGATACGGGAGCGCGTTGCAGTTTTCATCGCTCTCTCGCTCCAAACAGGCCTTCGGGTTTGAACACCAGAACGAGTGCGACGAGGAGCGTCGAGATCATCTTTGCAAGGGTAGGCGAGAAGAAAACGGAGATGATGCCGTCGCTCAAACCAATAACCAGAGCGGCCACCACAGTTCCGCGTATACTGCCAAGCCCGCCAATGATGACGACGATGAATGAGAGCAGCAGCGGATCGAGCCCCATGAGATAATGGGCCTGACGGATCGGCACGATAAGCACCGCTGCGATGGCTGCAAGCATGGCACCTGCGGCAAAGACAAAGCCATAGACCCGATCGATTGGAATGCCGAAGCTCTGCGCCGTTTCCCGGTCATATTGGGTGGCGCGCATGATGAGGCCGATGCGTGTCCGGGTCAGAACATACCATACGGCAGTCAGCAGAACGCCCGCAGCGACAATGACGAAGAGATTATAGGCAGAGTAGCCGAACCAGGGCAGTTGCAGACGGTAATAGAAGGGTGCGGCAACCGGCCTTGCGTCCGGCCCATAGGTCAGAAGAACGGTTTGCTGGATGATGTAAAGCATGCCGATTGTGGCAACGATGGTCGACTCCGGATCATAGGAGAGCCTGCGCAGCACCAGCCGCTCTGCCGCAAAAGCAACAACACCGACGATGAGCGGGCTGAACAGCAATGCGAGAAAGAAACCGGCGGCGGGATGAAGGCCAATCATGGTGGTAATCCACCATGCCATAACCGCACCCAGCATATAGAATTCGCCATGCGCGACGTTGACGACACGCATCACGCCGAAAACCAGGGACAGGCCGAGCGCGGTCAAGGTCAGGACCGCCGCCTGCAAGAGCCCTTCCAGCGTGGCAAGTAACAGGAACGGGCCAAATGCCACGCGTTTTCCCTTCAATATTCTCAGGCGCTGGGATCAGACCCCCGCGCCTCATGCGTCGTCAGGTCAAAGCGACATCTTCGTATAATCCGCGGTGACCTCATATGCACCATCCTCGATGGATGTCTTGTGGACAACGCCCAGCTTTCCATCGGTGACCTTGGAAATATACTGGTGGCCATAGCATTGGTGGTTCTTGCCGTTGAACCGCTTGTCGCCTTGCGGATGATCGCGGCCTTCCGCAAATGTTTCAAGGGATTCCATGGCCTCGATGAAGGCTGGCGTGTCCTGCTGACCTCGATAACCGGCCTTTTCCATTGCCTGTTTGATGACGAACAGGCTCTCCCAAACGCCGAACATATGCGAATAGGTCGAGATGTCCTTGGGATCGGCAGCACTGGCGCCGTTCTCGTCAATTCCAACGGCGGCGCGATAGATCTTGTCCCACTGGCTCTGATCTTTCTGGGCGTAGCGCGGCATTCCTTCCCAGAAATATGTCCCGTCAAGGTAGGAAAGCTGTGGCGTCGCAAGATCAACGGCCTCGAGACTATCGATGAACCCGAAAATCTGCGGGCGCTGCGAGCCGTAGAACTGACCCAGCTCCGTAACAAAAGTCAGGACTGATGGTCCGACCATCACGTGATAGAGAACCTCCGTGTCGGAGGGAATGCGCGGCAGATAACGGGTAAAGGATGTTTCTGTCGGTGGAATGGCTATGAGTTCCAGAACCTCACCGCCGTGGGCTTTCAAGGCCGCAGAAAAGTAATCGCGGTGGTCATGCCCGAATGCGTAATCCGGGAATATCATCGTCGCCTTCTTGCCGAGATTTTGCGAAATCCATGGCGCCATGGCGGTGACCTGGCTGCGTACATCGGTGATGCAGGGCTGGAAGCAATAGCGGTTCAACTTCCCCGAGGCCACATGGAAGCCTTCGGAAACAACCACATAGGGCATTTTCAGCTCTCCCGCGCGTGGGGCAGACCCAATGACGACATGCGAAAAAAGCGTACCGAAGATGGCATCTACCTTGTGCTGTGCAGCGAATTTCTCCACCACCTCTGCACCGCGCTTGGCATCGGTCCCATCGTCTTCCACGATGATTTCCAGCGGACGGCCATTGATGCCGCCTTCGTCATTGATGATCTTGGCGGCGGCCTTGGCGACGCGCTCGTACCAGCGTCCGTAAGAAGCACCGATGCCGGTCCTGTGCAGTTGCAGTCCAAGCTTGACAGGTTGCGATGTCTGGGCCTGAGAGTAGCGCACGAAGCCCGGCGCCACACTGCTTGCAATCCCCGCCCCCGCAGCCGCTCCCAACGTCAGAAGCGTCGATCGGCGCGTGAGCCCAGTCTTGCGTGTCATCGTCTCATCAGCCATTTCATCCCCCACTCATGGACATCATGCCCAAATATGCTGCACAGCACCCTTGACACCAACTGCGCCAGCCAGAATCCAGAGGGCGTTTTATGCCGTGCATTGATCTTTGCGTAAATACGTGAACAACAGAAAACGAAAAAATAGTGGGGACAGATCAACGGGCTAAATCTTTGACCATGTGATTTAAAATCGAGATCGCGTAGATGTCTCGAGATTACAATTATAGAATTTTCAATATAGAGAGATTTTTGATCTGATTTCTTTGTTCAATTTTGGAGGGCACAGGCAAAAATGGGAGAGAAAACGTCGCAAACGCCACTAATTTTTCGCATAAAAGCGACATTTCAGCGACTTTGCTTCGCGCCTCGCAATTTTGGATACTTGACGTTGCTTATCGCAACATCTGCAGGTAGCACGCAGGCCTTTGCCCACGGCGCAGAGCGTGGATTGATCATGCTCCTTCCGACACAGTTCTATCTCGCCGGTGGAGGACTTGCGGTCCTCCTCTCCTTCCTGCTTTTGACGGTCGCTCCGACACGCTGGTTTGCCGAGCTGCCGCGAAAGACATTCTCGGTGGCACAATCCCTCAGTGTCCCAAAGGCGCCTCTCAGCCTTTTATCATTCGCCATTCTTGGGGTGAGCGTGGTGGCCGGATTTCTCTCGGTCGATGATCCCTTGAGCAACCCGTTGCCGCTTTTGATCTGGACGGTGGGCTGGGTAGGGTTGACGATGCTGCAGGCAATCCTCGGCAATCTCTGGCCATGGCTCAACCCGTGGACCGGTGTCCTTTCGGCACTCCGCAGGGTGTCGGGAACAGCGGTGGGCCGCGAGCCGATCATGGCGTTGCCATCGGCCATCGGCTACGTTCCCGCCATTCTCCAGTTCTCGGGTTTTGCATGGTTCGAGCTCGTCTCGATTGCGCCGGAGGACCCGACCCGGCTGGCAATGGCGGTTTCGAGCTACTGGGCGATCAACTTTGCAGCGATGATCGTTTTCGGTGAGCGGGCATGGATGCGCGTCGGCGAGCCGTTTTCCATCTTCTTTCGGATGATTGGCTTGTTCTCAGTCTTCAGCATCACGACTGATGGGCACCGCAAAAGCTTTTCAATCGGCTGGCCCGGAGCCAGATGTCTCAGTGCCGAAACGCTTCCGCTGTCCGGCACAATTTTCATTCTGCTCACACTTGGCACCGCAACATTCGACGGATTTTCCGAGACATTCACCTGGCTCGGTTTCATCGATGTCAACCCGCTTGAATTCCCCGGAAGAAGCGGCGTGATGATTGCCAATTCATTTGGCCTGCTCATCACTCCCATCGTGTTAATGCTGGTCTTCTACCTCAGCGTCGCCGCCGGCTTGTACCTTGCGGGCAAGGGTTGGAGTGAGCTCCAGGACCTTGCCGGTCGCCTTGTCTATTCGATCGTGCCTATTTCGATTGCGTTCCACTGCGCGCATTATCTCACGCAACTCCTGATCAACGGCCAGTATCTGATGGTCGTGATCTCAGATCCCTTTGCCCTTGGCTGGGACCTCTTCGGCACCGTCGACATGCATGTGACCGCGTCCTTCCTGCAGAATCTGGAAGGTGTTCGCATCATCTGGGCTGCACAAACACTCATTATCGTGATGGGACATGTCGCAGGCATTGTCGTCGCACACGCGATCGCCGCGGACGCCTTTCGCAGCTCAAAAGTGGCCGCACGGTCACAGATATTTCTTGCAGTCGCGATGGTCATCTACACGGTTTTCGGCCTGTGGTTACTGTCCACACCATCCGTTGGCTAATGTTTGACCACGGCTCTAACCCTTGATTTTTCACAGGTGCCGCGACCCCATTTATCTCATTTTCGACACAAACATCACGGGCTTCGCTGGTACAGTATTGGCACCAGCAAATGTCTTGGATGGCAGTGTCAACGGGGGAAATTCGATGGCCAGATCAATCTTGAATGCACTCGGCAAACCGCTTTATTACAGCGATACGTCCACCGGGTTTTTCTCCGCAACAGGCTCCGGACCAACCCTCTATGGTACCGCCAAAAACGACTCCATGTGGGGTGACAGCAGCGTCAATGTCACCATGCGCGGCGGCACCGGAGATGACATTTACTACCTCTATTCCACCATCAATCGCGCGGCCGAGTCGGCTGGCGAAGGTGTCGATACCATCAACACATGGATGGGCTACACGCTTCCCGACAATTTTGAGAACCTCATCGTCACCGGTGACGGGCGAAACGCCTTCGGAAATTCCATCGACAACATCATCAGCGGCGGGTCCGGCAAGCAGACGATAGACGGCGGCGCGGGCAATGACGTGCTGACGGGCGCGGGCGGGGCAGATACTTTTGTCTTCGCCAAGGGTAACGGTACGGATCTCGTCACGGATTTCGGTTCCGACGACATCATTCGGCTCGATGGTTACGGCGTCACGTCGTTCGACAATCTGATATCTGCGTCCACCCAGAAGGGCGCTGATCTGTGGCTGAACTTCGACAATGGCGAAAGTGTCGTGCTGGCAAACACGACGGCGGACGACCTGAACGCTGATCAGTTTCGGCTATCCCTCGATCGGTCTCAACTCACCTCAACTTTTTCGGATGAGTTCAACTCCCTGTCGCTGCGCAACGGCCAGACGGGCGTATGGGAACCGAAGTTCTGGTGGGCCGGAAACGAGGGCGGCAGCCTTCATTCCAACTCCGAACAACAGTGGTACATAAACCCTGCCTATCAGCCCACCTCGTCAGTCAATCCGTTCTCCGTCCAGAACGGCGTTCTGACCATCAAGGCCGCCCCTACCCCGGATTCAATCTCGGACGCAGTCAACGGCTATGACTATACGTCCGGTATGCTGACTACGCATGCATCCTTTTCCCAGACCTATGGCTACTTTGAAATTCGCGCCGATATGCCCAGCGACCAGGGCACCTGGCCAGCCTTCTGGCTGCTGCCGACGGATGGAACATGGCCGCCGGAGCTCGATGTCATCGAGATGCGTGGTCAGAATCCAAACTCGCTGATCCTTTCGGCGCACTCGAACGCAACCGGCCAGCAAACCTCCAGCATCAACAACGTCAACGTCTCAAGCACCGAGGGATTCCACAAATACGGGCTTCTCTGGGAGGCAGACCATATTACCTGGTATTTCGACGACGTCGCGATAGCTCAGATAGACACGCCTGCCGACATGCATGATCCCATGTATATGATCGTCAACCTTGCCGTAGGCGGCATAGCGGGGACGCCTGCAAATGGGCTGCCAAATGGTTCCGAAATGAAGATCGATTACATCCATGCCTACTCGATCAACGACCCGGATGTCGCGGCATTAAGCCAGCAAGTTCCTGCGGATAACCTGCTCGTCTGACAATTACGCAGGGCTTTTCCCCGCTTCTCAGGTGCCCACCTAACCGGTGGGCATCGCTTTTAAAGAAGCTTCGGCATAGTGCGCCTTTTTCACCTCATACATGCTCATGTCCGCCCTGCGCACCATCGCCTCTAGTGTTTCTCCCGGCTCACTGGTTGCCACACCGATAGAAATCCCGAGTGGCGACGCTGAATAGAACTGGTTGTTGATCTTCAACAGTTCGTAGATGGTTTCCACCAGATTGGCGGCCACCTGTTTGTCAGCGCCAGGCATTAAAATAGCAAATTCATCGCCGCCGATCCGCGCCGCGCTGTTGGGCGAGGCTACCACGCCGTTGAGAACCTCTCCAAGCCGCCGCAACAACTTGTCGCCCGCATCGTGGCCAAGCGTATCGTTGGCAACCTTCAGGCCATTCAAATCGATGATGATCGCGGAGACGGGTCGCAGGCTCTTGCGCTCAAGCCGGTTCAACTCGTCGGTGTAGAATGCCCTGTTATAAAGCTTGGTCAAAACATCATGCTTGCCCAGATATTCGAGATATGCCTCGGCCTTCTTGCGCGCCGTGATGTCCGTTAGCGCGACCTGCACAAGCGACCAGTCCTGCTCGTGGCCCGGAAAGACGGAGAATTGCAAAAGGACGTGACGTTCCGTCCCGTCGAGCGCGTAGTTGATGACCTCACGCTGATGGAAAAGATTTCCGTTCCAGAGATCGATCAGTTGTTCGCGAAATGGCTTGTCCATTTCATCGCGGAAGACATCACGCAACCGACGCAGCAAGGTTTGCTCATCGGGAGCACAAAAGAGATCGAGGGTCGCCTTGTTGACTTCGATCACCCGGATTTCGCTCATGCATTGAAGCACGAATTCGGGGTGAACATCCATGAAGACCCGGAAGTCGACGATGCCACCGTCCTTCAGGTCATCGATCATCCGTTTGATACGGCTAAAGTCCTCGACCCATAGCGACACCGGGGAATGTTTGAACATGCTCTCGGCATATCGGCGGTTGCTCTGCTCAAGCCTTCTCGCCTCTTCGCGCTCCGTGACATCTTCAGTGGTAATGAGGATACGCTCAAAGGTCTCCTCATGGCCGGGCAGGATGACGCCGCGCAGCTGAATGTCGAGGCGCTGGCCACTTAGGGAATAGTTGACCGCATGGCTGGAAAAGCGCGCCTTACCCTCCCACAGTGCTTCCAGTTCGGTGATATGGCCTTCCAGCATATCATCACGAAATATGCGATCCATATTCGAGAGCAGATGGTCAAAATCCCGGGCAGCGAAGAGTTCGAGGGTTTTTTCGTTTACGCTGAGCACTCGTATCTTCTGCGAACATTCCTGCACACGGGAAAGGTCTTCGCGCAGGTAACTTCGGATATCGGTAATGCCCTGTCCGCGCCAGATATCGAACTGCCGCTTCACGCCGGAAAAATCTTCGATCCACATTGCCACGGGCGCGAGGTTGAAAACATCTGCTTCGAAAGTTTCAGGCATAGTGTCGATCTCCGCTAAGCGGTCCTGGAAGATTGTTTGCGCGCGGTTATTCGCGCAAAACTTTGGCCGACAACCTCACTCCCCGAATTAAAGATTTCGCTAATTTCCGCCCGGAGTGGAAAGCAATATGGGGCGTCTAGAGGCCTGGTCACCACAATTTCACATGACGATTTACATCCTTGTAAAGCAGATACCGGAAGCGGCCGGGCCCACCTGCGTAACATGCCTGCGGGCAGAAGGCGCGAAGCCACATGAAGTCACCCGCTTCAACTTCAACCCAATCATTGTTCAAACGATAGACCGCTTTGCCTTCCAACACAAAAAGCCCGTGCTCCATCACGTGGGTTTCCATGAAAGGGATTGTCGCGCCCGGCTCAAAGGTGACGATATTGAGATGCATGTCATAGCGTCCATCCGCCGGGTCTATGAAACGCGTCGTCGCCCATTTTCCGCCTGTGTCGGGCATGGCCGACAATTCATGCTCATCCTCATGCGTGAAGATCGCCGGGGGCAACTCAAGGCCGTCAACGACATCGAAAACCTTCCGCACCCAATGAAACTTGGCCGGCACCGTACCTTCGCCGCGAAGGCTCCAGGCCTCGCCCGCAGGAATATAGGCAAATGAACCGGCCCGCAGCGCATGGCGCTTGCCCGCGTGTTCGATACTCATCTCGCCGTCGACGACGAAAATAGCGGCTTGCGCACGCGCGTCCGGTTCGGGCCTGTCACTTCCTCCGCCTGGCAGAACTTCCATGACATATTGGGCAAATGTCTCGGAAAAGCCGGTCATCGGGCGCGAAATGATCCAGGCTCGCGTTTCGCGCCAGTGCGGCAGAACACTGGTCACGATGTCGGACATGACCCGCTTTGGTATAACGGCATAGGCGGTCGTAAAGGTCGCCTTGCTGGATAGAAGTTCAGTTTGGCCAGGAAGGCCGCCGAAGTCAGAATAATAACGCTTGTTTTCCATGTCCGCGCTCCAAAGCCATGCTATCTCCCAAGTTTCCTTAGAGTGTTTCGAGCGTCATGGGAATCGCGATTTAAGCGGGCGCCGTCACGCCGCCATCAAAGGCGGCGTGACGTCTGGGTAAAGGACGTCACGCCTTTTTGCGAATGACGCCATAGACGATGTTGCGGTTCTCGCCGAAGAAGACCTCGGCCTCGAACGCTTCCGGATCGATGCTGGCATTGATGATGCGCCACATGTCTTCCTCGGTGCGCAGCAACAGAGCCCAGTTCATGAAGGATTCCATGTAGCCGTCAACGCCGATATCCTGCGAGAAATTGGCAAAGAGGAAAGTACCGCCGGGCTTGAGCATGTCCAGGCAACGCTGGGTCAGCTTGATCGAGACCTTGTCGACCAGATAGTCATACAGACCTGCAGCATAGACAAAATCGAACGTGCCAAGCTGCTGGCGACCAGACAGAATGCCACGCACCGAGCCATCGACGGCCTCGATGCAGGTGCCGGCAAAGTCGCGTGTGATGGCGCCGACGCTCAGAGGGTCCTGATCAAGAGCAACCCAACGCCTGATCTTGCCCTTGGCCAGCGCAACAGAACGATTTGCCTCGCGCAGATGCCCGGCTGCGATGGTCAGAATTTCTGCGTCATTCCCGACGGAAGCTGCGATCTGATCGACATATTTCGTCAATATGTCGCGGCGCTCCCGCACGGCCACCGAGGATGAAGCATCTTTCGTGTATTCATACAGTGCCATACCAAGTGGCGATGCGGCAGCGATACGATCCTGAACACTCTCGTGACCATAGATGAAATCTAGCAATTGCGCATCGCCCGAGTATCCGCGAGGCTTCTCGAAAGACCACAGCGTGAAGGGGTCCTGCAGGAAGTAGTCCGAGACCTCATGGTCCTGAATGATAGGAATGATCTCCCGCCACACTCCTGAGTGGTATTTCTCTCTGAGAAAATGGAGCTGGCCAGCAACGTTATGGATGATATCCTGCGGCGCCCTGCCGTTTACGAATTGCTGATGTGCCAAATTGAGAACCAGCGAGACGTCTGCCTGCGCAAGCAAAAATTTCTCTTCAAAATTGCTCGCTCTTGTGTCGAATATTTCGTCCGAGATAGTCTCTGGGGTAATGAGACTTTCACCATCAAAGTTTGCAGTAGCAAGTTGGGACATATATCGCTCCTGATTAACACTATGTTAACTTTGTGTTAATTCATCTGCGACCAGTGCAGGAGTCAATCTACGAAAAGCCGTGAAAACATGCTTTTTTCGAAAACCTTTTATTAAGGTAAATCTAAAGTCAGTTGTAGTTTTTTGGCGATTTAAAGAAACTTAATAGGAATGCTTATATTGTTACCATGATTGCAACCTGAACTTGAGTCTGACAGATGAGAGAACCGGAAGTAAAACAGCAGAATTTAGCAATAACTTCTGCAAGTCTCGATCCGATAAACTTGCAACATTATTGCAACCTATGGAAAAGTGCATGACGCACACTTTAGCAGATACGGCAGGACTTGACTTGCATCAGGAAGCGTCGCCGCAGCGATCCAAGGACGCTTTGCGGACTCTTTTCCTGGAAGAGGCTGACGTCCAGCGACGCAAAGCCATAAGGCAAGGCTTATGGCTGGCGGTCCCCATCTACCTGATGTTTTCGCTGATGGATATTTTGCTGGTGCCAGATGTTGCACCACACACGATGTTCGCGCGGTTTGTCGTCAGTATCTGCGCCCTTCTGACACTGGAAATGCAAATCCGGGCTGGTGCCAAAACGAACCAGTTGGACATTGCCTGTGCCACGGCATTGATATGCAGTTATGTCGGTTGGCTCATGCCGGCGATGATGACATCCTATGCCACCAACATGTCCTATTACATGGTGTTCGGCGCGATGTTCATGATGGGCGCCAACCTGTTTTTTACCTTCAATTTCAGCCTGTCCATATTTACGTCCAGCCTGGTCTTGCTGACTTATTTCGTGGCGCTCAGCTATTTCCATCAGGACATCTATTATCAGATCGCCTTCGGCACCTTCTATTTCTCGTGCTTTGTCTTCACCAGCTATGTGAACTTTAGACTGAACCGTGAACGCTATCACGTGTTCCTCAACGCGATCGAGGCTAAGGTGCAACAACGCCAGGCGGAAGAGCGCGGCGTGGCCTTGCTGCGGCTGTCCAACACCGATCCTTTGACCGGCCTTGAAAATCGAAGGGCAATCGACGGACGCCTGCGGCATTTGTGGGACGAATGGACCGAGAAAGAGCGGAACTTCGCAGTCTTCCTCATCGATGTCGATTTCTTCAAAAAGTATAACGACTTCTATGGCCATCAGGAAGGCGACCGCTGCCTGGTGCAGGTGGCGCAAACGCTTCAGGACAGTATGAGCCGTTTCGACGCGGTCATCGGTCGCTACGGTGGCGAGGAGTTCATAGCCCTGGCGCGGTTCACCACCGCCCGAGACATTGAAGAAATCGCCGAAACGATGCGGCAGACAGTCCAAGACCTTTCACTGACACATGAAAGGCGAAGAGATGGGACGTCTGTCATAACCGTCAGCGTCGGCGTCTCCTATACGCGTCCGCACCCGGATGCGAAGCTGGAACGCCTCATCAATGAAGCGGACCGCGCGCTTTATCTTGCCAAGGCAAATGGCCGGAACACTGTCAAACTATTCGACCCGAACGACCCGAATAACAGCGACGACACCGAGAATGTCGCGGCGCTGCTGAATATAGCAATCGCCCAGAACCTCGTATCTCTGGTTTATCAGCCGATAAAGACACTTTCGACCGACAGGGCCACAGGGCTAGAGGCACTCATGCGGTTGCGACTTCTGGACGGCACACTTGTTCCTCCCAGCATCTTCATTCCCATCGCCGAACGGACCGGGGTGATCACCGATCTTGGCCTGTGGGCAATCCGCACGGTGTGCCAACAGGTTCTAAGCTGCGAAGAAACCTCCGTCGTCAGCGTCAACGTTTCCCCAATTCAACTGAAATGCCCCGGCTTCGCTACATCGGTCGCCGCCATTCTCGGTGAAATGGGAGTGGCTGGAGGACGACTGGCCCTTGAGATCACCGAGGGCCTTGAGGTCGACATGAACTCCGACGTTCTTCGCTGCATCAGCGATCTGAAAACACTGGGCGTCAAAATCTGGCTCGACGATTTCGGCACCGGCTTTGCCGGGCTGTCCTGGCTGCGGCTGGTTGAGTTCGATACCGTCAAGATCGACAAGTCGTTCCTGCATGATGCCTGCACACCTCGCGGCAAGGCGATGTTGAGCGATATTGTCGACCTGATCCGCAACCGCGGCCACAAGATCCTCGTTGAAGGTGTCGAAACCGCGGAGCAGATGGAATTGCTTAAGGAACTTCGCATCGATCAGGTTCAGGGCTATTACGTAGGTCGTCCTGCCGCCATCGAAAAGTTGAAACGCAACAGGGTGCCCTATCTGCCGCGCACGGGTCTCATCCGCCCGATCTGATCCGGCAAGAGAGTGCCAGATGCACAAAACCCGGCGATGACCTCGCCGGGTTTTTGAATTTCTGCAGGCAACTTGAACGACAGGGTGTTGCTATAGCGTGTCCAAATAACGAGGAGACACCCTAGTCGACAGCGCCCGGTACCTCACACACATCACGTTCACCCATGATGATCGATCGTTTGCCGACGTGATTGGCAGGGCCCACAATGCCTTCCTGTTCCATGCGCTCAACCAGCGAGGCAGCGCGGTTATAGCCGATCGAAAGGCGACGCTGGATATAGGAGGTCGAGCACTTCTTGTCGCGCAGCACAACCTTGACCGCCTTCTCGTACAGGTCAGCGGTATCGTCCTCACCCATGGCTGATTTGTCGAAGACAGCTGTGTCCTCTTCTTCAGCATCATCGGCTTCATCTGCGTCTTCCGTGACGGTGCCGAGATATTCAGGACGGCCTTGCGTCTTCAGATGTGCAACGACCTTCTCGACCTCTTCGTCCGATACGAACGGTCCATGCACACGCGCTATGCGGCCGCCTCCAACCATGTGGAGCATGTCGCCCTGGCCCAGAAGATGCTCGGCACCCTGTTCGCCAAGGATGGTTCGGCTGTCGATCTTCGACGTGACCTGAAACGAAATGCGCGTCGGGAAGTTGGCCTTGATGGTGCCGGTGATGACATCCACCGATGGGCGCTGTGTGGCCATGATGAGGTGAATACCCGCAGCACGCGCCATTTGAGCCAGGCGCTGGATTGCGCCCTCGATCTCCTTGCCCGCGACCATCATAAGGTCGGCCATCTCGTCGACGATCACGACGATATATGGCATCGCCGTCAGGTCCATTTCTTCCTGCTCGTAGACCGCCTCTCCCGTTGCACGATCAAAGCCGGTCTGGACGTTGCACATGACGGTTTCGCCCTTGGCGCGCGCCGATGCTGCACGGGCATTGTAGCCATCGATATTGCGCACACCCAGACGCGACATCTTGCGATAGCGGTCTTCCATCTCGCGAACCGCCCATTTCAGCGCCATGACGGCCTTCTTGGGATCGGTCACGACTGGCGTCAGCAGATGCGGAATTCCATCATAGACAGACAGTTCCAGCATCTTAGGATCAACCATGATGAGCCGGCACTCTTCCGGCTTCAGCCGGTAAAGCAAAGACAGGATCATCGTGTTGATCGCGACGGATTTGCCGGAGCCGGTGGTACCGGCAACAAGAAGGTGCGGCATCTTTGCCAGCTCGGCGACAACGGGCTCGCCACCAATTGTCTTGCCGAGGCAAAGCGCAAGCTTCATCCGCGTTTCCGCGTAATCGGGCGACTCGATCAGTTCACGGAAATAAACCGTTTCCCGAACCGGGTTCGGCAGTTCGATGCCGATGACGTTGCGGCCCGGCACGACAGCCACGCGGGCAGAAAGTGCAGACATCGAGCGGGCAATATCGTCCGACAGGCCGATAACGCGGGACGACTTGACGCCGGGGGCAGGCTCGAACTCGTAAAGCGTCACGACAGGGCCAGGGCGAACATCGATGATCTCGCCCTTGATGCCAAAGTCTTCCAGAACACTTTCCAGCAGACCTGCGCTCTGCTCCAGTGCTTCCGGCGTCATTGTTGTCGTCTGCAGAACCTGCGGCTGTTGCAGAAGATCGATTGGTGGATATTCGTATTCGCCGTCGCTGAACACCGGCGCATCCAGAAACATCGGCTGATTGTTGTTGCGCGCGACCGTGCGCATTTCCCGTCGCGGCTCTATTACGGCAGCGGGTTGAACCACTGGCACGACAGGCTGCTCGGCTGGGACGGCCACGACCTGGGCCGGTTCTTCCACAGAGGTTTCGACATGGTGCGCTTCAGGCTGGGCGCTATCCGCCTCGGGAACGGCGCGGACCTCTACCTGCCGGTAGAGCGAAACGGGTGAATCAACTGATCTCGCAAAGACCGGCTTTTCGATGGTTGGTGGCAACTGGCGAATGACCTGGACCGGTTGCGGCCGGGGGGTGACTTTCGCCTGGGCGGGAGCTGGCTGTACTGGAGCGGCAGCCGCCACGCTGCTGGCCTTGATGCGGGCCAGTTCGGCAAGCCGCATCGGGCGCGAAGGCGGCAAAATGGCGTCGCCCATATCGAGGCTCATGGCCTCCCAGAACATTTCATCCGACAATGCATCGGCAAAGGCGGGAACATCAAGCCTGGCCTGAACCGAAGCGCCTTGAGTATCGGGGAAGCAGGCAACATCGATCTGTTCGTCAGACGACGCGGCAGAGGATGGAGAGTCTTCAACAGTCGTCACCGCGTCAGCCGGAGCGGAGGCTTCCTGCTGTTGCTTCAAGGCAAGTTCGCGCCGCAAACGATATGTAAGCGCAAGCGCACCCGTCGCTCCTGGAGGTTGGGGAAGCACGGCTGGTTTTGCAATGCGGCGCTCTTCCTCTGTCAGCTTGGGCGCGGCAGGGCGATCGCTCTCCGGCCTGGCAGCGTGCGAGGGAGCGAATACCGCCTCATCCCCATCCGGTTTGGGGGAGGTCGCAGCTGTCGCCTGTTTTCCGGCAACGATATTTTGCGGAGTACGCGTAAACCGCACATTGGGGCCGAGAACAAAGGCGTTCTGCCACAGGGGCATCTCGTCGCGACCCTCGATAGCATTCGCAGCAATCTGATCAGCGTTACGACCCATAACGGCACGCTGGTCTGGCGTTAACGGAATCATTCCGCTGGCCCCATTTTGCGTTGCCTGCGGCTCCGCATCGGGCTGCTTCTGTCCCCTCTCTTCTATCGTATTGACGGAATTATTTAAATTCGAACGGGGAAAACGCATCACAGCCTGTACACTCATCATAAACGGACATTTGGCACAGCAAATGAGATAGAAAATAAAGGTTAATCACATATTGCCAAGAGCCTCCCAAAAGCCAATTTTAACAATCTTAATCTTCGCTGTGTCCCGTCAGACACGCTTTTCTAAAATGAGCTGAATCGGGAAAAACCCCTTTAAAGCCAGTGTTTTCCCAACTTAGAACTCGTTTTCCACGCAGACCCCGCGCCATTTTGTCCGAGGATCAAATTCTTTCCACAGGACTGAGCACTGCAGGCTTTACAACTAACATGTTAATGTCGTATCAAGCGTTTGTCAGTTTTGGAGGAGCAGGCAATTGACTGGTAAATTCGGCCTATCGGCAGCACTTACGACACCATTTTCGCAGGATGGAGCGGTCGAGATTCCGACCATGATCGCTCAGGCCAAGCGTTCGCTGGCCGCGGGCTGCGATAGCGTTACCCTTTTCGGCACCACTGGCGAAGGCAGTTCGATTGGCTCGAGAGAGCGGACCGAGATCCTTTCAGCTTTTCTGAATGCGGGTATTGCTGCCAACAAGCTGGTCACAGGCGTGCTGGTGGATTCGGCACAGGATGCGGCAGACCAGGCGGGCGAAGCTCTCAAAGCCGGGGCGCGCAACATCCTTCTTGCACCTCCGTCCTATTTTAAGAACGTTAGTGATGAAGGGCTGTTTCAGTGGTTCTCATCCGTATTCCATCAGCTTGGCGATACCGGCCGGGACATTCTGGTTTATAATATTCCGTCCGTTACGGCGGTGGGACTTTCGGTAGAACTCATCGGCCGCCTGCGCCACGCCTTTCCGGGCGTCGTCACAGGCGTAAAGGACTCCTCAGGCGATTGGCCCTATACGCAGCGCCTGCTTTCCGAGCATCGGGATCTCGTCATTCTGATTGGCGATGAACGGCATCTGGCACAGGGCGTTCGCCTTGGCGGACAGGGCGCGATTTCCGGCTGCGCCAACTTCCTGCCACAGGAGGTTCGGGCCATGGCGGTGGATGGCCTGGATGACAATCGGATCGTGGATCTGGTTGCAGAGCTCCTCAAGAACCCCGTGACACCGGCGGTCAAGGTTCTGGTTTCGCACGTCACGGGGGAAACAATCTGGCACACGGTGCGCCCTCCCCTGGTTTCCATTTCCGCTGAAAATTGTAAGAAGCTTCAGGCCGCATTCGATACTTTATTCAACAGGCAGGCGGCCTGAAAAGGGTTTTTCATGGACGAGACTGGCGAGCAGACGACATTGCGGGAAAAGGCGTATGAGAGTTTTACGCATCACCTGCTTGCGCGCGATGTTCGCCCCGGCCAGTTCATATCCCAACGTCGTCTGGTGGAATTGACCGGGCTCCCGCTAGGGGCAATTCGTGAGGCCATACCACGGCTGGAAGCGGATGGGTTGATCAAGACCGTTCCCCAGCGCGGTCTTCAGGTCGCCCATATCGATATCAACCTGATCCGCGAAGCGTTTCAGTTTCGTATTTTCCTGGAAAAGGAAGCCGTTGCGATTTTTACCCGCACGGCTTCCGATGACACGATTGCAGAGATGATCTCCAATCACCGCAACATTGCCGAGGCCGCGCAAAGCGGAACGACATCGCCGGAACTGGATGCAAGAGCGCAGGCTATCGATTGGGGAATGCATGATGCCTTTATCGATTCACTTGGAAATTCCATCATTTCGAATGCCTACCGGGTAAATTCCATCAAAATGCGGCTGATCAACCAGGAGCGGTTTCGAATTGCAGGTCACGTCAAGTCGGTCATGGCCGAGCATCTGACCATTCTGGAAGCCATCGAGCAACGCTTGCCCGAGGAGGCGGCCGAAAGGCTGGTCGCCCATATCAGAAATGCGAGGGACAGGGCTCTCGCGGTCTAAAAAACAATCGGCCGGGGGTGAGGAGATTTTCGGCCACACAAGAGGAGGAAAACATGACATACTCTCTGCTTAATCCTACACGTCGTGCCTTCATGGCCGGAACGGCAGCCATTGCCGGTACGGCTGCATTCGGCATTCGTCCCGCCTCGGCAGCGGTTGACTGGAAGAAACACGCCGGGACCACGCTCGAGGTCAATCTCGTCAAAAGCCCGCGCAGCGAAACACTGCTGAAATACATCAAGGAATTCGAGGAACTGACCGGCATCAAGGTCAATGCCGAGGCGACGCCTGAACAGCAGCAACGGCAGAAGGTCGTGATCGAGCTGTCTTCCGGCAGACCGAGCTTCGATGTGGTCCACCTGAGCTACCACGTGCAGAAGCGCCAGTTCGAAAAAGGCAAATGGCTGGCCGATATCAGTGGCTTCCTGAAAGATCCGACACTCACCGACCCTTCGCTGGTAGAGAGTGATTTTGCCGAAGCGGGAATGCAGTTTGCCAAGGATAGCGATGGCGTCCTTCGCTCGCTGCCCTTCTCCGTGGATTACTGGATCCTCTACTGGAACAAGGAACTGTTCGAAGCCAAGGGCCTGAAGTATCCACAGACCTTCGATGAACTTGTTGCCGCCGCAGAAGCGATCACCGACCCGTCGACCAATACCTACGGCTTCGTGGCGCGCGGATTGAAGAACGCCAACACGCCCGTCTGGACATCTCTGATGCTGGGCTATGGCGCAGCTCCCATCGTAAACGGCAAGATCGACACCACGACGCGTGAAGCTGTCGAGGCCGCAAAGCTTTACCAGCGGCTGATGACGAAGTCGGCCCCTCCGGGTGTTTCCGGCTTCAACTGGGCAGAAGCGCAATCTGCCTTCCTTCAGGGCAAGATTGGCATGTGGTTTGATGGTGTCGGCTTTGCTCCGCCCATCGAAAACCCGGAAAAGTCCCGCGTCGTCGGCAAGGCCGGTTACGGTGTCATGCCAAAGGGTCCGGCCCAGCAGGCTGCAGGCACCTTCGGGGATGGTCTTGGCGTCGTTGAAGCCTCCACCAAAAAGGAAGCTGCTTACCTGTTCTGCCAATGGGCCATTTCGCATGAAATGGGTGCGCGTCTGTTGCAGGCGGGTGCGGGCGTCCCGTTCCGCCAGTCCATTCTGGAAGACGCGAAGGTTCGGCAAGGCGTCAAGATGCCTGCCGAATGGCTGGACGCCGTCGTCGGTTCCGGCAAGGTGTCCAGGCTTGCCCTTCCCGTCATCATTCCCGTCACCGAGTTCCGCGATATCTATGGCGTCGGTCTCACCAACATGATCGGCGGGGCAGACCCGGAAACCGAACTCAAGAAGGCGACCGAGCAGTTCGCACCTGTTCTGGCACGCAGCGAGGGATAATGGTGTCCGTCAGCATAGAAACTGCCGCGTCGGCAAAAACAATCAGCAGAAGGAGCAAGCCCACGCGGCTTGCTCCCAACTACTGGCCTTTCGTCATTCCCGCACTCGTCGTCATTGCAGCGGTCATCGTGTTTCCGTGGGTGTTCACACTCTGGATGAGCGCGCAGCGCTGGACGCTGGGTCAGGAGCAGAGCTTCATCGGCTTGGACAACTATATTCGTCTGGCCAGCGATGCTCGGTTCTGGGAATCACTCTGGCACACGCTGGTCTATACGACGCTGTCAGTTGTCGCGCCTCTGTTTCTCGGTACGCTGGCAGCCCTTCTGTTCGATGCGCAATTCCCATTGCGCGGCTTCCTGCGCGGCGTCTTCGTCATGCCCATGATGGCAACTCCGGTGGCCATCGCGCTGGTCTGGACCATGATGTTCCACCCGCAGTTGGGTGTGCTGAATTATCTGCTCTCGCTCATCGGCATAGGGCCCCTCGAGTGGATCTACAACCAGTCCACAGTGATCCCGTCTCTCGTCCTCGTGGAAACCTGGCAGTGGACGCCGCTTGTGATGCTCATCGTCCTTGGCGGCCTTGCCGCTGTGCCCCGTGAACCCTACGAAAGCGCTGAAATCGACGGCGCCAATGCCTGGCAGAAATTCCGCTACCTGACCATGCCCATGATTGCGCCGTTTCTGATGATTGCGGTCATCATCCGCTCCATCGATGCCGTCAAAAGCTTTGATATCATTTACGCGATGACGCAGGGCGGGCCCGGCACGGCCTCGGAAACCATCAACATCTATCTCTACAACACAGCCTTCGCCTATTACGATATTGGCTACGGCTCAGCCATGGCCGTCGTTTTCTTCATCGTCATCATTGCCCTGTCCTTCGTGCTTCTGATGGTGCGCGCAAGAACACAGTGGAACGAGATGGAGTCCCGCTGATGAAACGCAAGACCCTCGACCGTATCGGCCTGTTTTTTGTGGCACTGGTCATGATCTCGCCGGTCATTCTTTTCTTCATCTGGATGATTTCGCTGTCCTTGAAATACGAGATCGACAACGGTGCTTATCCACCCATCCTCATCCCGGAACGCTTCGCATGGTCGAATTACGTGAAGGTCTTCGAGGAGAACAACTTCTTCCTCTATTTCTGGAATTCCGTTCTGGTCACGGGGGCAGCAACCTTTCTTGCGCTCGTCATCGGCGTTCCCGCAGGTTACGGCATTGCGCGATTGAAGGCCGAAAAGGCAGCCATCGTCATCATGATTGCACGCATGACGCCCGGTCTCTCCTTCCTCATTCCGCTGTTTCTTCTGTTCCAATGGCTGAACCTGCTCGGCACGCTCTGGCCACAGATCATCATCCATCTCGTCGTCACTGTTCCGATCGTCGTCTGGATCATGATCGGCTATTTCGAGACGACGCCGAAGGAGCTCGAAGAAGCAGCCAGCATGGATGGTGCCTCTTCGTGGCAGGTTTTCCGGCTCGTGGCACTGCCCATCGCAAAGCCCGGCATCGTCGTGTCATTCATTCTCGCGGTCATCTTCTCCTGGAACAACTTTGTCTTCGGCATCGTGCTGGCAAGTCGTGAAACGCGCACCCTGCCCGTCGCCGTCTACAACATGCTGTCCTTCGAGCAGGTCAGCTGGGGGCCGCTTGCGGCGGCGGCTCTGATCGTCACCCTGCCGGTTCTGTTGCTGACGATGTTTGCGCAAAAACAGATCGTTGCGGGCCTTACCGCTGGCGCCGTCAAGGGCGGCTGAACCACCTCTTTTGCTTAACGCAACTCCGAACGCAAAACCGCTTGGCATCTTTGCTGGAATTGCTTTCATCACGGGATCAAAACCATGGCACCGGTCAATATTCAAAATGTTCAAAAGCGCTTCGGCGCAGTCAACGTCATCCACGGCATCGACATCGATATTGCAGATGGCGAATTCGTGGTCCTCGTCGGACCATCGGGATGCGGAAAATCGACCCTGTTGCGCATGATCGCGGGGCTGGAAGAGGTCAGCGATGGCGAAATCCACATCGGGGCGCGCGAGGTCAGCAACCTGCCTGCGCGAGATCGCGACATCGCAATGGTGTTCCAGAATTATGCGCTTTATCCGCATATGACGGTCAAGGACAATATGGGCTTTGCCTTAAAGCTCAAGAAGGTCAGCGCCGATGAGACCGCCGCCAAGGTCAACAAGGCGGCTGGCATTCTGGGTCTGGACAAGTTGCTGGACCGATACCCGCGCCAGCTTTCCGGCGGCCAACGCCAGCGCGTTGCCATGGGCCGCGCTCTGGTGCGCGATCCGCAGGTCTTCCTCTTCGATGAACCGCTATCCAACCTCGACGCCAAGCTGCGTGTGCAGATGCGCGGCGAGATCAAGGCACTGCACCAGCGCATCGGCACCACAACAATCTACGTCACGCATGACCAGGTGGAAGCCATGACCATGGCCGACAAGATTGTCGTGCTGCATGATGGCGTCATTGAGCAGATCGGCGCACCGCTGGAGCTCTATGACCGGCCCGCAAACCTGTTTGTAGCAGGCTTCATCGGCTCCCCCGCCATGAACTTTATCAGGGGCCGTGTCGAAGAGGGCGTGTTCCGTACGACCAAGGGGCTGACCCTGCCCATGCCACAGACTGCAAACCCCGCAGAACTTGGCGGTCGTGACCTTGTCTACGGCATCCGCCCGGAACATATCCGCGTTGCCGAAAACGGCATCTCCGGGCGCGTCGAACTGGTGGAGGGGACCGGTTCCGAAATCTACGCCAAGCTGGACTGCATGGGCGAAGATATTGCCTGCCTGTTCCGGGAGCGGCTGGATATCCGTTTCGGCGATACGGTCAGCATTGCCGTCGATCCAGCTTCGGTGCATCTGTTTGACAGGGAAACAGGCAAGCGCATCTGACAAAGCTGAGTGAAACAAAAGGCGGATAGCATGTGCTGCAACGAGCACGGCCATGCTGCCTGCGCGACCTTGGGTCCGCAAACACCAACACTTGCGCTTCGCCAAACAAACTCTGCGGCAGCTTACGCGAAGTTTAGTGATTTTTTGGCCAGACACCTGTAATGACCACCCATGGGTATGAATCATACAGGGGCCTGCGCGGGGCGAATGGCGAGATCATTCATACTGCTCCTAATTCTGTGTCTCAACGCGACGCTTGCCAACGCAACCGTCGTTGATGGTGCGCGGCCGCAGCAAACGCCCAAAGTTGGAAGTCTGAAATCCGGAAGACTGCTTGGTGCACGACCAGCAACCCGTTTCGATGAGAATAGGTGTCGTGGCCTTGCTGATCTGGGTGCTGGAGAACGGCCAGCCTTCCTGGCACGAGAAAGCGGCGAATGGGAGTGCAGCTACCTCATCGATTATCCGGAAACCTCGCACCAGCCCTCCGTTTTCGTGGTGATCCGTGGTGTGAAGGCCGAAGTGTGGAGTAATTTCAGGCTCAAGCTGAATTTCGGCTCTGTCCTGTCGCGTCAGGAACTGGCGTCTCAGGCCGCACAGCTGGTTCAGGCAATTGTCGGGGAGCGCATCCACGTCAAGGATCTAGCCGCGATGCTGGCCGCTCAAAAAGACTTCACCATCGCGTTCGGCAATATCGAGTTCGTATACAAGCGTGAGCGGATGGACGAAACGCGTTTCAATCTGACGGGAACTGTTGCGAACTAAGACCAATATTGATGGCGCCAACAGGACCGCCGGAAGGCAAGATGCGCCCGAAAAGGCGCATCCATTCTATTCTATTTATTCTATTCTATTCTATTCTATTCCATGTCCGGAAAGAACTGATCAGTTTGGATAGCGTGAGGAATACCAGCTTTTAAACAGCGTGAACTGGTTCTCGATCTGGCGACGCTGCGAGTCGCTGAGCGCATCGCTTTCATTGAAGTGCAGGCTGTATTCGCTCTCACCATTGAGCACCATCAGGTACTTGTAGTGCAAGACGAGGTCTGGGCCTTCATCATAGGTGGACAGGACAGTCAGCGCCTCTTCCAGTTCACGAGCATCGCGGCGAGCGGCTGCATCACCCTTGGCAGCTTTTTCGCAGAGGGAGACGAGATGCAGGACTTCTTTCGGCAAGGCATTGCCGATGCCGGTGATGGCGCCGCCCGCTCCGCAGTTGACAAAGCCGTGGTAAACCCCGGTATCGACGCCCACCATCAAGGTCAGGTCGTCATCACCTGAGGTGATGTTTTCTGCCGCATAGGTCATGTCGGCCTTGCCACCGAATTCCTTGAAGCCAATCAGATTGGAGTAGCGCGAGCGGAGATCGAAGAAGAGGTCGGCGCGCGTGGCAAAGCCATAATAGGGGCTGTTGTAGATAACGGCGGGAAGTCCGTTGGCAGCTTCCAGAATAGCGGAAAAATGTGCTTTCTGCGCAGCGGTTGATGACCCACGAGACAGAACCCGCGGAATGACCATCAAGCCCTTGGCGCCAACCTTGGCCGCATGTGCCGCATGGCTGACAGCGGATTTCGTGTTGATCGCTCCTGTTCCAACGATAACGGGAACACCGGCTTCTGCCAGCCGACGCACGCCCTCCTGCCGTTGCTCATCCGTCAGCAGCGGCCAGTCGCCCATGGAACCGCAGTAGACAACCGCCGACATGCCAGCAGCGATCAGCTCCTTACCCTTTTTAACGAGCGAGTCGAAATCAGGGGTGCGGTCTGCCTTGCAGGGCGTCATAAGCGCTGGAATACAGCCAGTAAAAATGGAATCTGCCATGTTTGTCGCCTTGCTGAAGCTGGGGCCGCGGCCCGATCAATCGTGCAAGGGTCCTAACACGGCATCGCCAACTTGTCGACAAATAAAATACAGAGCGTGCGTCCCAGACGGCTTCACAGGGAAAGGCTGAGACTTTCCCGGCCATCTGCGGCAATATAGGATCGTATTTGCTGGACGATCTGGTCCGCGTGCTCACGCGCAATTCTGTCGGCGCCTTCAATGTCACGTTCGACGATGACCTTGATCATGTCTTCATGCTCGGTGACATATTGGCGCGGCAAGAGGTCATTGAACGAGGAATAATAGAGGCGAAGAATGCGACGCCCCTCGTCCAGCAGGCGCGTGAAAAGCTCCGTGTAATATCGGTTTCCGCCTGCCACGGCGATTGCAATATGGAAATCCCGGTTGGTCGAGATCATCGCGAGCACATCCCTCTGGGTGACGGCCGTTTCGAATGCCTGTTGCAGCGCCCTGATTTTTACAATGTCATCTTCGCTGTGCCGGGCGGCAGCCAGCCTTGTGGTTACCCGGTACAGGAGCGTCAAGGCATCGAAGAACTCTGGCAGGCCCAGAAAATCGATCTGCGAGACGATGGTCGCGCGGTTCGTCAATGTGGTGATCAAACCTTCCGCCGCCAGTTTGACCAGCGCCTCGCGAATGGGTGTTCTGGAAAGCTCGAAACGTTCCGAAAGCTGGACTTCGTCGATCGGGCTGCCTGGAGCAAGTCTCAGTTCGATGATCTCATTGCGAAGCGTTTCATAAACGGTTGAAACCCCAAAACCCCTGCGGTGCGTCTGCTTTTCCTTTTCGTCCAGCTTTTCGCTCGCAGCCATATCGTTCCCGTCTCCGCAATCACATCGATATGTCCATTTACGATATTCCTGCCCAGAACAAAATCCCAACGGGCAGCCACATTCCTTCTTCGCGACCATTTCCAGTGAGTTTCCGTTATTTTCACTGGCGCTAATGTGCATAGCCGTCGAATCGATGAAAAAAGGGTTGCGGCTACTGGATTAAGTGAGCAAAGAGTAACGAGGCGATTCCGGTCGCTTCGTAATTGCGTTCATGGTCAGGGAGGAAATTCCATGAAAGTCGTTCTCGCTTCGGTTACAGCCGCTGCTACTGCTATGCTGATGGCATCAAGTGCCATGGCCGCTACGGAAATCCAGTGGTGGCACGCCATGACTGGCGCGAACAACGAAGTTGTCGAGCAGCTTTCAAAAGAATTCAACGAAAGCCAGTCCAACTACAAGATCATGCCGGTTTTCAAGGGCACCTATGGTGAAACGCTCAATGCGGGCATCGCAGCGTTTCGCGCCAAGCAGCCTCCTGCCATCATTCAGGTCTTCGATGCCGGCAGCGGTGTGATGATGGGCGCGCAGGGCGCAATCGTCCCGGTTGCTGACGTGCTGGAGAAGGGTGGCTACAAATTCAACAAGGCAGACTACCTGCCCGGCATCGTCGCCTATTATTCGAAGCCAGACGGCACCATGCTGTCCTTCCCGTACAACTCATCGTCGCCTATTCTTTATTACAACAAGGACATCTTCACCAAGGCTGGCCTGAACGCCGACAATCCGCCAAAGACATGGCCTGAAGTGTTCGAAGCCGCAAAGAAGATCAAGTCGAGCGGCGCGGCGCCGTGCGGCTTTACCTCTACGTGGCTGACATGGATTCAGACCGAAAACTTTGCAGCCTGGAACAACCTTTCCTATGGCAGCAATGAGAACGGATTGGCCAGCACGGACGTGAAACTGGCATTCAACGCAGAGCCCTTCGTCAAGCATTTCCAGGCGATCGCGGATCTGGCCAAGGACGGAACCTTCCGCTATGGCGGTCGCACATCGGAAGCCAAGCAACTCTTCACGTCGAGCGAATGCGGCATTCTCACGGAATCCTCGGGCGGTCTGGGCGATATCGTGAAGAGCGGCATGAACTACGGCATCGGCCAGCTTCCTTACTACGAAGGCGAAGGCCGTCCGCAGAACACTATTCCCGGCGGCGCGAGCCTTTGGGTCTTCGGCGGAAAGTCCGACGACGAATACAAGGGCACTGCGGAATTCTTCCACTTCCTGTCCCAGACCAAGATCCAAGCGCGCCTGCATCAGGTGTCGGGCTATATGCCTGTCACGCTTGCAGCCTATGAGGACACGAAGTCATCCGGCTTCTACCAGAAGAACCCGGCACGCGAAACGCCGCTTCTGCAGATGATGGGCAAGCCGCCGACAGAAAACTCAAAGGGTGTCCGTCTCGTCAATCTCCCGCAGGTTCGAGACATCATGAACGAAGAGTTTGAAAACATGCTGGCTGGCAAGCAGGACGCCAAGGCCGCCCTGGACAAGGCAGTCGAACGCGGAAACGCAGCCATCAAGCAGGCAATCGGTCGATAAACCAGCCTGATATTGCAGCAGGTACAAGCGTATCTGCGATGAACTGGAACGGTCTGGAATAAATATTCCACACCGTTCCATATGTTCCAAATCTGCCTATGGCGATGTCGTCTTCACCGGTCAAGCGTTCAGATCCTTACGGGATCGAGGTCGCGGCTTTATCGGCTTGCCAGCATCGCCTCAAAGGAGCCCGACGTGCAAAGCGTTGTCTTTCCCAACAAGATTCTTCCCTATTTTCTGGTCGCACCGCAGATTGTGCTCACCGTCATTTTCTTCTTCTGGCCCGCGAGCCAGGCGTTGTACCAATCGGCAATGCGGGAAGATCCTTTCGGCCTTCAAAGCAGCTTTGTCGGCCTTGCCAACTTCTCGGACATCCTTTCCGACCCGAACTATCTGCACGCCCTTCAGGTGACCGTCGTCTTCAGCATCGCAACCGCGCTACTGTCGATGGGCGTGGCACTCCTGCTTGCCACAGCCGCTGATCTTGTCGTGCGAGGAAAGAATTTTTACCGCACCATGATGATCATCCCCTATGCCGTGGCGCCTGCGGTTGCCGGTATGCTCTGGCTGTTCATGTTCAATCCGGCCATGGGCACCCTCGCCTACATCCTGCGCCGCAATGGCATTGCCTGGGATCCGTTGCTGGACGGCAATCAGGCCATGACACTGGTTGTTGCCGCTGCTGCATGGAAACAGATCAGCTATAACTTCCTGTTCTTCGTGGCCGGTCTGCAGGCTATCCCGAAATCACTGCTGGAAGCAGCTGCCATCGACGGTGCGCGCGGTGCCCGCAGATTCTGGACGATCATCTTTCCGCTTCTTGCACCGACGACGTTCTTTCTGCTTGTCGTCAACACCGTCTATGCCTTCTTCGACACGTTCGGCATCATTCATTCGGTCACCGGCGGTGGCCCCGCGAAGGCTACGGAAACGCTCGTCTACAAGGTGTACAACGACGGCTTCGTCAATCTCAATCTCGGCTCGTCTGCGGCTCAATCCGTTGTGTTGATGATCATCGTCATCGCGCTCACGGCCTTCCAGTTCCGCTTTGTCGAGCGACGCGTGCATTACGGTTGAGGGACAGACAATGATTCAGAACCGACCCATAGCAACCTTGATGGCGCATTTGATGCTCATCCTCGGCATCATCATCGTCGCATTTCCGATCTACTACACATTCATCGCGTCTTCGGCGACATCTACCGATATCCTGCGACCACCACTTTCGCTTCTGCCCAGCGGACACCTCGTGGAAAACTATCACGAAGCCATTTCCGGCGGCGTTGAACGGGTGGTTGGGGTCAGTCTGGAACGACTTCTCTTCAACAGCTTCGTCGTTGCCATCGCAATTGCGGTTGGCAAGATCGTGATCTCGTTTCTTTCTGCCTTCGCGATCGTATTCTTTCGCTTCCCATTCCGCATGGGCTTCTTCTGGATGATCTTCGTCACCCTCATGTTGCCGGTGGAAGTCCGTATTCTGCCGACCTACAAGGTGATCGTCGATCTGGGCCTGCTCAATTCCTATGCCGGGCTGACCTTGCCTTTGATGGCATCCGCGACCGCAACATTCCTGTTTCGTCAGTTCTTCCTGACGATCCCCGGGGAGATGGTCGAGGCGGCGCGCATCGACAATGCCGGACCTTTCCGCTTCATGCGCGATATCCTGCTTCCGCTTTCAACGACGAACATAGCGGCTCTTTTCGTGATCCTCTTCATCTACGGCTGGACGCAATATTTGTGGCCGCTTCTGGTTACGGATCGCGCCGAAATGAACACAATCATAATTGGCCTGCGCCGCATGGTGGATTTTGCAGATGCCTCGACACCCTGGAACTACGTGATGGTCACGGCCATCCTTGCGATCATTCCTCCGGTTCTCGTCGTGGTGTTGATGCAGCGCTGGTTTGTAAAAGGCTTGGTGGAGACTGAAAAGTAATGGCAACTATCGAACTCAAGGACGTCCGCAAGGTCTATGGCGGCAATGTCGAGGCGATCAAAGGTGTTTCGCTGAGCATTCAGGATGGCGAAATGATCGTCCTCGTGGGCCCATCCGGCTGCGGAAAATCGACGCTTTTGCGCATGGTTGCCGGGCTGGAAAGCATCAGCGGCGGAGATGTCCATATTGCCGGCAAACGGGTCAACGATCTGGAGCCAGCAGAACGCGACATCGCCATGGTGTTCCAGAACTACGCGCTCTACCCGCATATGACGGTGCGCCAGAACCTGGCCTATGGTTTGAAAAACCGGAACACACCGAAGGACAAGATCGATCGGCGTATCACCGAGGCGGCACGTGCGCTGGAAATCGAGCAGTTCCTTGAACGCAAGCCGCGCCAGCTTTCCGGTGGCCAGCGCCAACGTGTCGCCATGGGGCGTGCGATCGTGCGCAAGCCATCGGCATTCCTGTTCGATGAGCCTCTGTCGAACCTCGATGCAAAGCTTCGCGTCCAGATGCGCGTCGAAATCCGCCGTTTGCAGCGCTCTCTGGCGACAACCAGCATCTATGTGACCCACGACCAGATGGAGGCAATGACGCTTGCAGACCGGCTTGTCGTTCTCAACGCCGGGCGCATCGAGCAGGTTGGAACACCCATTGAACTCTATGAAAAGCCAGCAACCAGTTTTGTGGCAACCTTCATCGGCTCCCCCTCGATGAACCTGTTGCCGCTCGACGGAGCGGCGTGGAAAGCGCCTGATAATGGGATGATCCCGTCGAGTGCAAAGACAATCGGTATCCGCCCGGAAGATATCGTCATTGCCGATGAAACGTCGAGCAGCCCCTTCAAGATCGATGTCGAGGTTGCTGCCGTTGAGTTGGTAGGAGCAGAAAGCTACGTTCACGGGGAGATGGCGGATGGCAGCGCCATCGTTTTCCGCGTACCGGGCCGCTCTGCGATAGAGATCGGGGAAAAGCTGAGAATAACCGCCGACCCGGCGCGTTTCCACCTTTTCGACAGCGAAGGACGGCGTCTCGACTGAGGCGCCATCAACGTCGTTGACCGTCAGGCTGCGGAAACAGGCATTTCGAAGGTAAAGCGGGTTTCCGCGTGGTCGGAATGAACGGTAATCGTGCCCTTATGCGCCTTGGCGATTTCGGAAGCGATATAGAGCCCCAGCCCCAATCCCTGCATAGTGGGGCGCACATCGCCTCGCCGGAATGGTTGGAACAGTTTTTCCATCGTGTCCGGCGGGATCGGCTCGCCCTGATTGCTGACCGACAGACGCAGCAATCCATCCGCCAGAGCTCCCGTGACCGTTATGGGCCCATCTTCAACGCCATGCGTCAAAGCGTTCGAGACAAGATTGGAAAACATCTGGGCGATCCGCAAGCGGTCTATGCGCATCGGCGTCGAAAGGTTGACGTTGATGTCGATCTTTCGCTCGGGATGAGCCACAAGAAGTTCGTCTATGACATGTGAAAGGGTGGTTGCGATATCGTGTTCGCCCAGGTCGAGCGAAATGCCGCCGCCCAGCCGTGCGCGTGCCAGGTCCATGACATTATCCACCAGACCTCCCATGCGCCCTATGCTTGCCTTCATCAATTTCAGGATAAGCGGACTACGCTCAGTCCATCCTTCCTTGATAAGGCGCGAGGTGCCAGCGTCCACGGCAGCGATGGGGTTACGCAGGTCATGGCCCAGCACCGCGATGAATTGTTCGCGCAATTCGGACACTTGCCGCTCACGCTCAAGCGATTGCTCAGCCGCTTTCAGCCTTTCATCCGCATCGAGATGGTGTCCGATCAGTTCCGCAAAAAGCCTCAAGGCACCAAGTACCTGAGGATTGTTCACCTTGGCAGGCTTGGGGTCGATGGCACAAAGAGAGCCAAAAAACTGACCGTTGGAAAGGATAATCGGCACGGAGATGTAACTGCGCAATCCATAAAGACGCGGCGTGTGATGATCCTTGTACAACGGATCGACTTCGGCATCGTCAAACACCACCGCCTCGCGATGATCGCGGATTTCATTGCACAATGTACTTTCAATCGGCAATTCATCCCCGGGCTTCAGGCCAAAACCAAAATGATCGACCGACAGGCAGGTAATCCATCTGTCTTTCGTGACGCGCGCGACAGCGGCGAAGCCCATGCCTGTCATGCGTAGGACAACATCCAGAATGACCGGGACCGCACTGATGCCAGCGACGCGTTCCACATCCTTCGACAAATCACCCCGGTCATCGCTGTAATCAGGCAAGAGGCTGCGCGCCTGTGCCAGATCGTTCGAAAGCGATCCGATCAGATCAACGGTTTCAAAAGCCGAAGCTGCTGCACTGGCCAACGCCTCCAACGTATCGATTTCCCACTGAGTAGCCTCATAGGGATGCGACCAATAGGCACCGATAGCGCCCGTAGCACCGCCAGGATTGTCGGCACCAACGGGTGCCATGATCAAGGCTTTGACGAATGTGCCTGAATAAAGGTCTTGAGGGACACGTTCATCCTTGGAGACATCAGGAACGACCGCAGTCTTTCTATTCGACATAGCCCAGCCGCTGATGCAGGAGGCGACCGGAAATTTCCGCCCTTTCCAAAGCGGGCCGATGGCGTCTTCCTCGATGTAATGGCAAAGATCGCGATCTCGACGGATGATTGCAATGCCGTCACAACCCACCAGGCCTCGGGCAGAGGCGCGCACAGTTTCGACAACCTCTTCACGTTTCCGCGCCCGTGCAATTCTTGCAATGGCTTCAGTCAGGCCCGAAAGAGATGTTATATTGGTGGATGCGAAATCCTGCAGTGCCATATCGTTCTACTTTCCCGGAACTATGGCCGTGTTGCGTGAGACGTTAGCACTTTCCCACATGTCCGCAAGTAGGGTAAATGCATTAGTTCTCACGGGCAAACGAGCGGAAATTGGCATTAGCCCTAGAAAATCAAAGACTCCTCAGGTCCGGCTGGCGTCATGTGTGGCATTGACAACCGGCCGTCGTGCGACAGGACCCCACAGCGATTTGATCACATCGGACAGGCGCTCAATCTCAACGAACACGACCGGCGTCATGAAGAGCGTCAATATCTGGCTGACGATGAGACCGCCGACGACGGCCACGCCAAGTGGCTGCCTGAGCTCCGAACTCGCACCTGTTCCAAGCGCTACAGGAAGTGCACCGAAGAGAGCGCAGAAGGTGGTCATCATAATGGGTCGCAACCGCCGGACGGCCGCCTCATGGATCGCTTTCAGCGTGGGCATGTTTTCCTCCCGCTGCAATGTCAGCGCGACATCGATCATCATGATCGCGTTCTTTTTGACGATGCCGATCAGCATCAGCAAACCGATCAGCGCAATGATGGAGAGGTCGAAACCGAAAAGCTTCAGCGTCAACAAGGCACCAAATGCGGCCGATGGCAGACCGGACAGGATTGTCAGCGGGTGGAGGAAGCTTTCATAGAAAACCCCAAGCACGATATAGATCGTCAGAACTGCAGCGCCGATGAGCAGGCCGGTGCTGTCGCTCGTTTGCTTGAATATCTGGGCGGCTCCGGCAAGGTTTGTCGTAACGGTGGATGGGAGTTGTATCTGCTGTTTGAGCAAGTCGATCTGCGCTGTCGCATCGCCCAACGATACGCCCGCAGGAAGGTTGAACGAAAGCGTCAAGGAGGTAAGCTGGCCGGTCTGGTTCACCGTTACCGGTCCTGATACACGGGATATTGTTGCAAAGCTGGATATTGGAACCAGAGCGCCCGATGCCGATGAAACCCTTATCGCGCCGAGCGATTGCTCCGTCCACTCCAGTGACTGATCATATTCCACGATCACATCATAACTGTTTCCGGTTGTCTGGATCTGCGTTGCGACATAGCTGCCAAATGCCGCCTCAAGCGTTTTTCGAATGGTTTGCGAGGTGACGCCGAGGCTGTTGGCACGATCATTGTCGACATCGATATGGGCTTGCAGGGCACTGTCCTGCAGATCGGAAGCAACATCGACGAAATGGGCGGAGTCCGAACGCATGGCATCTGCCAACGTCTGGGACCATTGGCGTGCCGCCGCGGCATCGATGGATTGCAACACGACCTGATATTGGCTCTGGGTGCTGCGCCCGCCAAAGCGCAAGCTCTGCTGCGGCGTGATAAAGGTTCGCAAGCCCGCTATGCCTGATAGCGCGTGCCTGAGATCATTCAGCGTTACCGCCAGCGCCGGTCGCTCATCGGCGGGCTTGAGCTGGACAAGCAGGTTGCCGGAATTGAGTGCCGAACCACCGGGGCCGGACCCGAGCGTGGAGGTTACGTGCGCGACAGCAGGATCGGCAGAGACGATTGCCGCCGCCCTTGCCTGAAATTCGCTCATGGCCTTGTAGGAAATGTCCTGTCGGGCCTGCGTCGAAACCGTCAGCAAACCAAGATCCTCGGTTGGAAAGAAGCTGTGCGCAAGGCTGGCAAACATCCAGCCGGAGCCGACCAACGTCATCACAAACATCAACATGACCAGCAAGCGATGATTGAGGCACCAGCCAACGGACCTGCTGTAGCCGTCTGTCGCGCGATCGAAGAGTGTTTTCCTGGCATGGTCAGGCGCCTGGTGATGTGGCAGCCGTGCCGCCAGCATGGGCGTGACCGTAAGAGAGACGATTGCCGAAGCCATGATCGCGAGCGTGACGACCACACCAAATTCATTGAGAACGCGTCCGACAATGCCGCCCATCAGCAGGATCGGCAGAAACACGGCAACGAGGGAAATCGACATGGAGATAATCGTGCCCGTCACTTCCTTGCTGCCTTCGACGGCGGCTTGAAACGCGGGCATGCCCTCTTCGACCTTGCGGACGATATTTTCCAGCATCACGATGGCATCGTCCACCACCAGACCGACCGAAAGCGTCAGGCCAAGCAGCGAAATATTGTCGATGGAAAATCCAAGCGCATACATGGCGCCCAACGTCGCGACAAGAGATAGCGGCACCGCAATTGCCGGGATGAGCGTTGCCCAGACCTGCCGCAGAAACAGGTAGATGACGAGGACCACGAGTCCCAGCGTCACCATCAGCGTCGTCTCCACATCTGCCACCGCAGCCCGGATGGAAACCGAAGCATCGTTGACGACGTGGATTTGCATATCCGCCGGCATGTTTGCCTGCAACTCCGGAAGTTTTGCCTTGATGGCATCAACGACCTGAACGGTGTTTGCCCCCGGTTGCCGCTGCACGGCAAGAACGATGGCGGGGGTTCCATCAAGCCAGCTGCCCTGATTGAGCACTTCGACACTGTCATTGACGGTAGCAACATCCTGCAGCCGCACGGCCCTGCCATTCGGGTTGGCGATGATCAGTGTGCGGAATGACGACGCGTCCGTGCGCTGCGTGGAGGCCTTCACGGTCAGGGCTTGCGAGGAGTTCTGCAGCGTGCCCACTGGCGACTGGTCGTTGGCTGCCGCCAGCGTGTTCGACAGCCCCTCTAGCGACAGGCCACGGCTGGCCAGCCTGGAGGGATCGACCTCTATTCGCACCGCATAGGTCTTAGCGCCGAATATCTGCGCCTGCGCGACGCCTGATATGGTCGACAACGCGGGCGAAATGATATTCTCCGCAAGATCATCCATCTTGGTAAGATCGGCGCCATCGCTCGTCAGCGCCAGAATAACCACCGCCGCATCCGCAGGATTGGCCTTTCGATAACTGGGCGGCGTCGTCATGTTATCGGGCAGCTGCCTCTGGGCACGTGCAATTGCTGCCTGCACATCGGCTGCGGCGGCATCGATATTTCTCGACAGGTTGAACTGTATGGTGATCTGCGTGTTACCGAGCGACGAGCTTGCCGTGATCGTATCGATACCGGCTATTGTTTCGAACTGCTTGATGAGTGGCGTGGCAACCGAGCTTGCCATCGTATCGGGAGCCGCACCCGCCAGTTGGGCGGACACGTTGATTGTCGGGAAATCCGCCTGCGGAAGAGCAGCAACCGGCAAGTTCCGATAGGCTGCGGCACCGGCCAAAAGCACACCGATGATGAGCAAAATGGTTGCGACCGGGCGGCGGATGAATATCTCGGAGATATTCATAGCGAGACACCGTTTTGCGATATTTCCGCCTTCGGATCGTTAGCACCAGACCGGGGTGCATTGACGGTCACCCGCGTGCCTTCGACCAGACTTGCCTGCCCCTCCGTTACTACCTGCTCTCCATCAGAAAGGCCCTGGGAAACGCCAGCCAGATTACCACTGCTTAGCGCAAGCGTGACCTTTCTCTTCTCAACCGTCTTGTCCGGCTTGACCACGAAGGAGACATAGCCACCCGACTGCGGTTGAAGCGCAACCATCGGCACGGTCACGAGATTGTCCATTTTGCCCGCGCTGACGATGACTTTGAGGGATTGCCCCGGCCAGAAGTTTTCCGCCTGGTTGTCGAGCAGCATGCGCAGTTTGAACGTGCCGGAGGCGGCGTCGACATTGTTGTCGATGAAGACGATATCGCCTGAAGAGGCGTTGCTATTGTCCTGCGTCGAATGGACTTCAGCCGTCAGCGTTTTGCTCGCATAATTGGCGCGGACAAGATCGAGATCCGGCTCCGGCAAAGAGAATTCGGCATAGACAGGCTTCATTTTCGTCAGCAGCACGACATCCGCGCCCGGCGCGACGTAAGCGCCTGCCGAAAGCAGCACGGCCCCCAACTTGCCATCGAAAGGCGCGCGGATCTGCGTCTGGGAAAGGGTGACATTGTCTGCGGCCAGATTTGCCTGGTCGACTTGTACCGTTGCTGCCGCCTGCTTTGCCGTTGCGGCGGCATCGCTGAACTGCTGCTGTGTATCGACGCCGGATTTGCTCAGGGTTTCAACTCTGGACAATGTTGAATTGGCTGAATCGAGGATCGCCTGATCCTTTGCCAATTGCGCTTCGTCGCGTTGAATATTCGCCCTTATTGTGCGGTCATCCAACTGGATCAGAAGATCGCCCTTTCGGACCTCCGAACCGTCCTTTGCGAGCACGTTTGCGACGATGCCCGAAATCGGGCTGGTCAGTGCAGTCGATTCAACCGGCACGATGGTGCCGATTGTCTGACGCAAAACAGGAATGGAGCCGCTCTTGGCAACAGCCGTGGTGACCGTCACGGAGCGGCCTTGCCCCTGCCCCCCTCCGCCGCCATGTCGTCCACCATTACCCGCCGCAGCGCTGGCGGTTGAGACAGCCCCCTGCGAGCCCCCGGATGGGTGAGCGACCCAGCCAGGCAGATAGGCTTCGAATTCGCTGCGATAAACGAAAACCAATAGAGACAGAGCAGCAACAACGAGGATCGTGACGACGTATTTCATGCGGAGGTCCTTGAATGAGGCTTATCCGATGGACAAAAGGCGCATTTCCACAAGCGTCCATCAGCGGAGCCTAGCCCAGCTCAGGATCGCTTGCGCCCTACCGGGACGACGGCATTTCGTTACTTCATAAAAAATCAGGTAGGACGTGAGGGGCTGGCAGTGTCGGCTCCGGGGAACGCATCCGATGAGAGCCGATCAAACGGTGCAGCCACCGCTCTTCCTGTTGAGCACTTAACGCCGCAACAGCTCAAAACGGAAGCCCGCATAATATTAAATTACTGTAATATGTAAGCTATTTCGAATAGCTCTCGTTCAACGCAACATCCAGCCAGTCGCATTTAAGCGCAATCAATCTAGTCGGTGAGCTTGAATTCAAGCATGAGACTGCGCTGCAAGAAGGAATGGTTGTCGTCTGAAACGAAGATCAGGCGGGTCGAGCCATCGGCACCTTTCACCACATCCAGCCCCTCCATATTGTCGATCTGGTACGCGAGATCGGCTTCCAACAGGATGGGTCCATCGACGACTGCGCCGGGTTTGATCGTGTCGGCAGAAATTCTGCGCAGCCGCATGCCCACGCCTTCTGCGAGATTGAAGCGGCGCTCAAGCAGAAGCAAGTCGCCATTTTCCAGAAACGCGCCGTCCGTCACTGAAAAGGAAGCATCCTTGGCAACGAAGAAAAGACCCTTTCGAGGTCCGTCCAGAACAGCGGCGTAGAGATTGCCACGAGTGTCGACACTCGCCTCTGTGACGGTGACGAGTGCACCCTGAAGCGGGCTCGATGCTGGCGAAAGCACAAGCGTCTCCAAACCGGCGTTGCGCCTGAGTTCCTGATCAGGAAGAAGGTGCGGCACTTTGCTGGTGGGCGTTGCAGCTGCAAGGTTCTTCGTTGAAAACACACCGATGCGTGGGAACTGCTCGAAGCTGACGAAGGCAGTATCTCCCCGCACTGCCAGTCCCTCAGCATCCATGTCGCGCTTGCGACGTGCCTCGTTCCCTGTCTCGTCGAGGATGGGATCTATTTTGACATGGGAAAGACCGGACAGAACACCATCGGCATTGCGTTCGACCTGTCCACTCATCCAGTGGCCTGTGTCCAGCACCGCAATGAAGTCTTTGCCGTCAGGTAGAAAACGAATGCTGGAAATGGCACCGAACAAAGGCTCAGGCGACGTGAAAATCAAGCCGCCGACGAATTCCAGCTGGCCGAAGCGCTTCTGGCTCGACTTGGTGCTGAAAGCCACGATGGGTTTAGACCGCACCTCCACGTCCAGCGTCGAAGCGGCCATTTTCGACGGAGCAAAGGTGAAGAACGGCAAGGCGACGACAGCGGCCGTGTTACCGACCAACCGACACAAGGATCGCAACAAAGTAGATGCGCGAAAAGGCCTAGCCTGCACGGCGCATCCTGCTGCCACGACGCGGCGCAGTGCTCGTGTCCTCGAACAATGCAGCCAGCTGTTCCGTCATGGCGCCCGCAAGTTCATCGGCATCCACGATCGTGACCGCACGACGATAGTAGCGCGTCACATCATGTCCGATGCCGATGGCCAGCAGTTCCACGGATGAACGCGTTTCGATCTGCTCGATAACGGCGCGCAGGTGGCGCTCCAGATAATTGCCGGGGTTGACTGAGAGAGTCGAGTCATCAACCGGCGCACCATCTGAAATCATCATCATGATCTTGCGCTGTTCAGGACGGTTGATGAGGCGATTATGCGCCCACATCAAAGCCTCGCCGTCGATATTCTCCTTGAGAAGCCCCTCGCGCATCATGAGGCCGAGGTTGCGACGTGCACGCCGCCAAGGCGCGTCTGCCGACTTGTAAATGATGTGCCGCAGGTCGTTCAAGCGACCGGGCGATGGCGGTTTACCGCCCGCAAGCCATTGCTCCCGCGACTGTCCGCCCTTCCAGGCCTTCGTCGTGAACCCCAAAATCTCGACCTTTACGCCCGAGCGCTCCAACGTCCGCGCCAGAATATCGGCGCAGGTGGCAGCCACGGTGATGGGACGGCCACGCATGGAGCCAGAATTGTCGATGACAAGCGAAACGACAGTGTCGCGGAACTTCGTGTCGCGTTCCTTCTTGAAGGAAAGCGGCTGCATGGGATCGATGATCAGACGCACCAGACGTGCGGGATCGAGGTACCCCTCCTCCAGATCGAAATCCCAGGAGCGGTTCTGCTGCGCCATCAGGCGGCGCTGCAAGCGGTTGGCCAGACGCCCGACTGCCCCTTGAAGATGGGCGAGCTGCTTGTCGAGGAAAGCACGAAGGCGATCCAGTTCCGCGTCATCGCAAAGCTCCTCGGCGTGGATTTCCTCGTCGAACTCCTGCGTGAAGATGCGGTAGTCAACCTTTTCGTTGAAGTCGTCGAAGGGGCTGTTTGGCCGACGGGTCTCGCCCGGCGTCTCGGAATCCTCGTCGAGGTCGTCGGACATTTCGTCTTCGGACATCTCGGCGCCGTCCATCTCGCCGTCTTCCATCTGCTCCTGGGAAGCTTCGCTTTCCTCGGCGGGGGCAGCATCGGAACCGGCTTCTTCCTCGACCTGCTCTTCCTGCGTCTCGTTGCTGGCTGGCTGGTCTTCGTCGGTTTCGGCCTCTTCGCTTTCGGGCTGATCGTCTTCGTCGCCGAAATCCTCAGCCATCTCCATGGACGTCAGCATCTTGCGGATGAGCTTCGAAAAAGCCTTCTGGTCTTCGACGACCTTGGACAAATCCTCAAGATCAGCCGCCGCCTTGCCCTCGATGAAGGGGCGCCAGAGATCCAGCACCTTGCCGGCGCTTTCCGGCGGCTTTTCGCCTGTGAGGCGCTCACGCACCATCATGGCGACAGCTTCCGCCAGTGGCGCATCTTCCTGCGTGTTGATGTTGACGAAATTGGCCTTGGCGTATTTTTCCGTATTCATCGCACGGATATTCGATGCCATTCCCGGCATCCGCCGCGCGCCGATGGACTCGACCCGCGCCTGCTCCACAGCATCGAAGATCAGCCGTGCATCCGCCCCCTGCGGGGCCATGTTCGCGTGAATATCGCTATCATGGCAGGCGAGGCGCAATGCCATGGAATCACCCAGGCCGCGGGTAACCGCAATCTCCTGCGCAGTGGGCTTCTTGGAGATTTCAGGCAGGCGCATCCGCTCGCCTGCCAGACCGGGCCGCTCATTGGCGAAAACAACCTCGACTTCGGCATCACCGGCAATCGACCGCACGCATCCGGTGATGGCCTGACGCAAAGGTTCGGCATCGATCACCATACCCGACTTGGGTCTTACATTGTCGCCACGGCCTGCCATTGTCTTTCCTGTCGATTCTGAACGTCACCCAAAGCCAAACGGCTTGCGGGTGACGTCTTCAACTCATCGGTGATGCTCTCCGGTAAACCGGGGAATATCAGGCGCTCAGAACGATGTTTGCGGCGCTTTCCTTCAGCTCAACACCGAATGCGCGCTGGTACTGCTCGGCCACGAGCGTCCGCTCCAGCTCGTCGCACTTGTTGAGGAAGGTCACGCGGAAGGCAAAGGCGACATCGCCGAATATTTCCGCGTTTTCCGCCCAGGTAATGACCGTACGCGGGCTCATGACCGTGGAAAGATCGCCATTGATGAAGGCCGAGCGGGTAAGATCCGCAACCCGGACCATCTTGGACGCAGTCTCACGACCCTTTGGATTGTCGAGGCTCTTCACCTTGGCAACGACGATGTTCACTTCCTGCTCATGCGGCAGGTAGTTCAGCGTCGTGACGACGGACCAGCGGTCCATCTGCGCCTGGTTGATCTGCTGCGTACCGTGGTAGAGACCGGTCGTATCACCCAGACCTACGGTGTTCGCCGTCGCGAAAATGCGGAAAGCGGGGTGAGGACGGATAACACGGCTCTGGTCGAGCAAGGTCAGGCGTCCAGAGGATTCCAGAACACGCTGGATAACGAACATCACGTCAGGGCGTCCGGCATCATACTCATCGAAGACCAGCGCGACATTGTGCTGATAGGCCCAGGGGAGGATACCGTCCTTGAATTCGGTTACCTGCTTGCCGTCCTTCAGCACGATGGCGTCCTTGCCGACGAGATCGATACGGCTGACATGGCTGTCCAGATTGACGCGAACGCAAGGCCAGTTGAGCCGTGCTGCGACCTGCTCGATATGGGTCGACTTGCCGGTACCGTGGAAGCCTGACACCATCACGCGACGATTGTGGGCAAACCCCGCGAGAATGGCGAGCGTCGTATCGCGGTCAAACAGGTAATCCGGGTCGAGATCAGGAACATAGGCATCGCCCTGCGAATAAGCGGGCACACGCAGGTCCGAGTCGATACCGAAGACTTCACGCACCGAAACGGTCGTGTCCGGCAGATTGGTAATATCGAGGTCAATTTTGCTCATAACGTCTCCAAGGCGGGTAGCAGCCACCCGGCCACATATCTTTCAGGCGATCACATGAAAGGGCTTAGCAGAAACCGGATTGCTTTAACAATTGGTAGGCTTGAATTACAGCACGAAAACGTTCTTCCGATCCGCGATCGCCGCCATTGGCATCAGGATGATGTTTTTTCACCAGGTCCTTATAGCTCCTTTTGATCTCTTCAGGCTTGGCGTTCACAGAAAGACCAAGCGTATCGAAGGCTTTTTGTTCCAGCGTCTTGAGTTTGCGGCTTTGCTGATAACGCGGGCCGCCCGAGCGCCCCTGCCCCGCAAAGCCGAACGGATCACGGATACGGGCATTGGCAGCACCCGAACGCAGGGTGGAATGCAGCGGGCTATCGCTCGCGGTCTTGTTCACGCCCACCGTCCAGGTAGGGCGATGGCCGGTTATCGCTTCCTTCTGATAACGCGCAATTTCACTATCAGACAGGCCGGAGAAATAGTTGTAGCCTTTATTGTAATCCTTCACATGCTCAAAACAGAACATGAAAAACTGCCCCTCGGCATTGCGGCCGACGGGAGCGCGATGAACGCCCGGCTTGTCGCAGCCATCCCACTGGCATGTCGGGGCCTGTACCTCAGGCTCCCGCTCCCGTTTACGGCGCGTGCGAATGCGGTCGAAGTATTTCGAATCCAGTTTCATGATATCCTGATTATGGTGCGCGAAAACGCGCACAACAAGAATTGACAAAGCAGAATGTTACGGGTTTCTAGGTAGCCCCTTTTTATGATCAACAGTGATTTGGAGTCCGAACACATGTCCTTGCGCGAGCGTATTCAAAACAAGCTCAACGAGGCGTTTTCGCCGGTTCGGCTCAACGTCTTCGACGAAAGCCACATGCACGCCGGACATCATCCGGATATCACCGGAACGGGTGAGACCCATATGCGTGTTCAGATAGTATCGGAAAGCTTTTCCGGCAAGTCACGCGTCGACCGGCATCGCGCGCTCAATGAAGTGCTGAAGCCGGAACTGGATGCCGGCCTGCACGCACTCGCGCTGGAAATTGCAGCGCCCGGAGAAAAGACGCGTTTTTGACGATGTGTTGTTAGCCGGGGTGCTTTTCGCCGAGGAAGGATCTTACTTCCGAAGCAGGCACATCATTGGCAACAAATGACTTGCCGATACCGTGGGTGAGGATGAAGGTCAGGTTACCGCCCTTGACCTTCTTATCCTGGGCGATGGCCGTCATCAGCATCTCCACATCGGGAAGCTTGCCGGGGATATCTTTCATGGTCGTCGGCAATCCGACAGCCTCAAGATGTGCTCTTACCCTTGCCGCATCATCCGGGCTGGCCAGGTTCAGACGTGCGGAAAATTCGTGCGCGAGCACCATACCGATGGCAACGCCTTCACCATGCACGAGGCGCTCGCTGTTATATTCCGTCGCCGCCTCCAGAGCATGGCCGAAAGTGTGGCCGAGATTGAGCAGCGCACGGACGCCATTTTCTTTTTCATCCGCCACGACGACATCTGATTTGGCCTGACAGCTTGTAGCAATCGCCTGAATTCGGGCTGGTCCACCTGAGAGAACCTCGTTCCAGTTCTTCTCCAGCCATTCAAAAAATTCAGGCTTGTCGATCAGACCGTATTTAACCACCTCCGCATAACCGGCGCGAAACTCCCGCGGGCTCAGCGTATCGAGCACCGCCGTATCCGCAAGGACGAGGTCGGGCTGGTGGAATACGCCAAGAAGGTTCTTGCCGTGACGCGAATTGATACCGGTCTTGCCGCCGACGGATGAATCCACCTGCGCCAGAAGAGACGTCGGTATCTGCACGAAGCGCACGCCACGACGCACGATGCCAGCCGCAAACCCCGCCAGATCGCCGATAACGCCGCCGCCTAGTGCGATGACGGCATCGTTACGCTCGATACGCGCAGCAAGCACGGTGTCGCATACGGTTACCAGATGATCGAAGCTCTTGGTCTTTTCACCAGCCGGAAGCGTCAGCGAAACCGCCTCGATACCATCGGTCTGCAGACCATCCATCAAAGCTTCGAGGTAAAGCGGTGCGACATGCTCATCCGTTACGATGGCGGCGCGCTTTCCTTTCAGGCGAGAGGAAATCTCACCGCCTGCGCGGCCTATCAGACCCGGACCAATCAAGATGTCATAGGCGCGTTCCCCAAGCGGTACGTGAACAAGACGTTCTTCAATGGTTTCGTGGACGGTCATGATGAGGCCTTCTGTTCTGCCCCTGCAATTGCCTGCAGGACTTCATTCACGATGATCTCCTTGCGGACATCGCGTGATTCAATCGTTATGTCGGCTTCCCCGTAAATAGGATAGCGCCTCTCCATCAACCCCAACAGGGTTGCCTTGGGGTTCTCGGTCTTGAGAAGCGGCCGGTGATCGCGCTTGTTGACCCGCTCCCAGAGAACGTCCAGATCGGCTTTCAGCCAGATGGAAACGCCGCTGCGCTTGATCTGTCTGCGGGTCGCTTCATTCACGAACGCGCCACCGCCAGTAGACACGACCTTTGGTCCGGCACGCAGCAGCCGCTTGATGACACGCATTTCCAGCGCGCGAAACTCGTCTTCCCCGTAAGCGGTAAACAGTTCCGATATCGTCATGCGCGATACGCGCTCGATTTCGACATCCGTATCGACAAAGGGGATTTTGAGTTGCTGGGCAACAAGCCGACCGATGGCGGATTTGCCCGCCCCCATCAAACCCACAAAAACGAGGTTTCGTCTGCCGAGCTTGGCTCGTGCTCTTTCGCCCAGACTTTTCCCACCCGTGCCGGGGTGGACCGTTATGTTGGTTTCGCTCATGAATGATGGCCCGTTTGGCATCGGTATCTGCAAATGTTTACCAAGCGTCAAGCCTAATTGCGCCTTATAGAAAGAGAATCATATGAAACACGCGAAGGATAACCGGACCTCGGCCTTGTCCTTCCCCAAACCGCATCTCATATGTCGCCCAACACGTGCACCGGAGTGTCCATGCCCACCCTCTTCCGTTTCCTGTTCGTGCTGGCAGCCATCGCTGGCATCATCTACGGCAGCATGGTGTCGCTGGTGATGCTGGTGGAACCGAAGCCGCGTGAAGTGACGGTGCGGATACCATCCGAGCGCCTCAATCCACCCACGCCCTGACGACGGAAAATCCCTTCAATGGCCAGTCAGGACGCCGCAAGGCTCGACAGTTTTCTGGAAATGATGAGTGCGGAGCGAGGGGCAGCGGCAAACACGCTCTCATCCTACGAGCGCGACCTTACCGACATGCGAGACTTTCTCAATCGTCGCAACATCGCGATATCAGAGGCTACGACCAGCGATCTTTCCGCCTATCTCGAATCTCTTTCTGCCAACGGCTTTGCCTCGTCTTCGCAGGCCCGTCGCCTGTCCTGCATGCGGCAGTTCTACAAGTTCCTCTATTCGGAAGGGCTGCGTGGCGACGATCCGACCGGCATATTGGACGCACCCAAAAAAGGACGCCCTCTTCCAAAAATTATGAGCGTGGCAGACGTTACGACGCTTCTTGCGCAGGCATCGAAGGAAGCCGAAACAGAAGGGCCGGGGCAGATTTCCCGTATCCGGATGCATCTCCTGCTGGAATTGCTTTACGCCACGGGAATGCGCGTCAGCGAACTCGTATCGCTGCCAGCCAAGGTTCTGCGTCATGACGGTCGGTTTCTGATGATCCGTGGCAAGGGCAACAAGGACCGTATGGTGCTGCTGTCGCGGGCGGCCATAAAGGCGATGGAAGCTTATGACCGGGCGAGATCCGCCCTTGTTCCAAAAAAGGAAGGTGAGCCGGAAAGCCCTTGGCTTTTTCCTTCCAGTGGCAAGGAGGGGCATCTCCCCCGGCAGGTCTTTGCCCGCGACCTCAAGGACATTGCCATCCGCGCGGGGCTCTCGCCATCGGCAATATCGCCGCATGTCATGCGCCACGCCTTTGCCAGCCACCTTCTCCAGAACGGTGCAGACCTGCGCGCAGTGCAGGAACTGCTGGGCCATTCGGACATTTCAACGACACAAATCTATACACATGTGCTGGAAGAACGGCTTCAAGAGCTGGTACAAACGCACCACCCTCTTGCCAAACAGGCCAAAAACCTTGAATAGAGCGACCGGAACCGCCGGGACCACCCGGTCAAACCTTGCGCAAAACGATCGGAAACGGATCTCATGCACAACTACCTCGACTTCGAAAAACCTATCTCTGACCTGGAAGGCAAGATTCTCGAGTTAAAGAAACTCGCTGCCGAAGACGAGAGTATAGATACCTCGGAGGAGATCTCACGCCTTGAAAGCCGCGTCCAGGACGCGATGCAGGACATCTACTCCAAGCTTAACGCCTGGCAGAAGACGCAGGTCGCGCGGCATCCGCAGCGTCCGCACTTCGTGGACTATGCCAAGGCCCTGTTCACGGACTTCACGCCGCTGGCCGGCGACCGCAAATTTGCCGAGGACGCAGCGATCCAGGCAGGTCTTGCTCGGTTCAACGGCCAGCCCGTTGCGATTATCGGCCAGGAAAAGGGCAGCGACACAAAGTCACGCCTGAAGCACAATTTCGGCAGCCCTCGGCCTGAAGGTTACCGCAAGGCCATCCGTGTTCTCGAACTGGCGGATCGTTTCTCGCTGCCCGTCGTCACGCTGATCGACACGGCCGGAGCCTATCCGGGCGTTGGCGCCGAAGAACGAGGCCAGGCTGAGGCCATCGCGCGCTCGACGGAAATGTGCCTCAACGCGAAAGTTCCTATCGTATCGGTCGTCATCGGTGAAGGCGGCTCGGGCGGTGCAATCGCCATCGCCACCGGCAACCGCGTCTACATGCTTGAGCACGCGATCTATTCGGTTATCTCACCGGAAGGTGCAGCCTCCATCCTCTGGCGCGATTCCACCCGCGCCAAGGAAGCAGCAACCAACATGAAGATCACCTCGGATGATCTGAAGGGTCTCGGCGTCATCGACGCTATCATTCCCGAGCCGATGGGCGGCGCGCATCGCGACCCTGCCAAGGTCATCGATGCGACCGGCAAGACGATCGAGGCAGCACTGAAGGAACTGATCCCGCAATCTGGAACACAGCTGCGCGCAGAGCGTCGCCAAAAATTCCTCGATATCGGGCGTAACCTCTAAGCAGGCGTCAATTCCTTCAAGAAAATCGGCCCGTCGGCGCATTGCTGGCGGGCTTTTTTTTTTTCTTCCACCCACAGAGTCCGCTTACATCGCGAGAATCGTCACCGCCTCTGTTCGATAAAAGTGAACAACTCGACCATTGATGCACCAACGTCTTGCATAAGGCATCGCTGGCGGATTACTTACGAAACAGCTTAAAAACTGCGGGGCATTCGTTGGCAAAATTATCTGCGTTCATTCGCCGAACACTCATCATGCTGGGAATAGGCGTTGCTCTGCTCGTCGGCATGGTGGCAACATCGCTATGGCTGGTGCAGGCCAACAATGAATATTCGCAGGAAACTGCCTCGTTGCGGCGGCTGCGCGCTTCGATTCTGGATGTGCTGACAACAGTGCAGGATGCCGAGACGGGGCAGCGCGGTTTTCTCCTGACCGGCGACGAGCGCTATCTTGCTCCTTACCGCGAGGCGGTCAACACACTGGCGGCCAAACGCGCTCTTCTTGTCGAAAGGATTGGTGACAGGCAGGAGTATTTGGGGGACATAGAGGGCCTGCAGGCCAATCTCGACCGAAAGCTCGCAGAGATCGGTGAGGGCATAGACCTCATGCGCGCCAACCGCACGCAGGATGCCGTGGATCTGGTCCGCCGTGACACTGGTCTGATCTACATGCGCGAGATCCGTGAAACGCTCAATCGTTTCCAGCAAATCACCGACGATCACCTTCGCATCCTTGTCGCCAATCAGCTTTCCGCTGCCGAAAACCTTCGTTGGGTGACAATCGTCGGCGCCGTCGCAATCACCGGCGTGTTGATCGGTGCCCTTGCGCTCATCATGAAATACATTCGCGAACTGATGCGCTCACGAGAAGAGGTCGATGAACTCAACCGGGGGCTCGAAGAGCGCGTCGACGAAAGAACGCGCGATCTTATTCGCGCCAATCAGGAAATTCAGAGATTTGCCTATATCGTAACCCACGATCTGCGCGCACCATTGGTCAACATCATGGGATTTCTGTCGGAATTCGATGCATCGCTGAAGCCCGTGCAGGCCTATGTTCTGGCGGATGGCGCAGCACTGCCCGAGCGCGACGTGCAGGATGCAAAGACCGCGGTCAAGGAAGACCTGCCGGAAGCGATTGGCTTCATCCGTTCCTCGACCCGCAAGATGGACCAGCTCATCAATGCGATCCTGAAAATATCCCGCGATGGCCGACGCAAGCTTCAGGCTGAAAAAGTCGACATCAAGGATCTGCTGATTGCGGCAGGAGCAAGCGTTCAGCATCAGGTCAGCGCGGTGGATGGCAGCATAGACATCGACGTGCCAAGCTTTACGGTCATCAGCGATCGCATTTCGCTGGACCAGATACTGGGCAATCTCTTTGACAACGCCGTCAAATACCAGATGCCCGGAAGACCGCTGAAGATTTCCGCCCGCATTCTGCCGCAGGGCCGTGGCATCGTTCGCATTGATGTCAGCGACAATGGCCGCGGGATTGCAGAAGACGATTTCGAGCGGATTTTTGAGCTTTTCCGCCGTGCGGGCGAGCAGGATCAGCAAGGCGAAGGCATCGGCCTTGCTCATGTGCGGTCGCTAATAAGAAATTTAGGTGGAGACATTACGGTCGCGTCCGAGCTCGGCAAAGGAAGCACATTCCATCTGACACTGCCGACGGACCTTCGAAAAATTACGCGCGGGAGCGATATATGAAAGCCACAGGACAAGAAGTAACGATCGTGATGATCGAAGACGATGAAGGTCACGCGCGCCTTATCGAAAAGAACGTAAGACGTGCCGGCGTCAACAATGAGATTGTGCCCTTCACCCTTGGCCACAAGGCGCTGGACTACATTCTCGGCCCGGAACGGGACGGCCTTGTGAGCAAGGATCGCTACCTGCTGATCCTGCTGGATTTGAACCTGCCGGACACGTCAGGAATACGGATCCTTGAGCAGATCAAGAGCAATGAGCACACCAAGCGCCTGCCTGTTGTCGTGCTGACCACAACGGATGACGAGACCGAGATACAGAAATGCTATGATCTTGGCGCGAATGTCTATATCACCAAGCCGGTAGACTATGAGGGTTTCGCGACCGCAATCCGCAATCTTGGACTTTTCTTCTCCGTTATTCAGGTCCCGTGAAAGTTTAATGACGTTGAACATTTTGTATGTCGATGACGATCCGACGCTGGCTAAGCTCGCTCAGCGCGTGCTCGGCCGTCACGACATAGCGGTGGTCCATGCAGCATCCGTTGCCGCTGGTCTGAAAGAGTTTGAGGCCAACACATTCGATGCGGTTGTGCTCGATCATTACTTCCAGAACGGTACCGGGCTGCAATTCCTGGCTGCCATCGGAGAGGCCTGCCGGACCATCCCGGTTCTTTACGTTACGGGCGCCAGCGAAGCACAGATTGCCATTGATGCCCTGAAGGCGGGCGCGGCGGACTATGTCATCAAGAATGTCGGCGACGACTTCTTCCCGCTTCTGCTGAACTCCATCCAGCAGGCGCTTGAAAACTTCCAGCTGCGCCGGGCGAAGGAAGAAGCGGAAGCGCAACTGCTGCAGGCGAAGGAACGCGCCGAACTGATGGCCAAGGAGATGAATCACCGCATCGCCAACAGCCTCTCGCTGGTCTCCGCGATGATACGGATGCAGCTTAACGCGGTGGCGACCGAGGAGGCGCGCACCGCGCTACTTGAGACCCAAAGCCGCATCTCGGCCATCGCAGGTGTTCATCGCAGTCTTTACACCGCCTATAATGTCGGGGAGGTCGAGCTCGATTCCTACCTCTCATCCATCATTCAGGATCTCGGCCGCTCGGCGCGCGACAATGAGAAAATCCGTATTCTAACCGACATGGCCAATGTGAAGGCCTCGCCCGATCAGGCCGTGGCGCTGGGGGTTATCGTAACCGAGTTGACGACCAACGCGCTGAAATACGCCTATCCAGAAGGTGAAGGCGACATTCGCATTCGTCTGGAGCGGCAAGACGGCCAAATCCGACTTTTTGTCGAAGACGATGGCGTAGGCATTGGCGATAGCGATCAGCCAAAGGGCACGGGTCTTGGCACGCGGCTCATTACCGCCATGGCTCAGAGCCTGAAGGCAGACATCACGCAGTCAACAGGACCTGCCACCACTGGAGCAAGAATTCGCATCCAGTGGGAAGAGGCCGATTTATCGCACTGATCCTGTCAGATCCTAATAATAATCCGGGCCCGGGCCCACGGAGGCGTCTGGCGCCATGACCATTTGCGGAGCCGCAGCGGCACCGGACATGACGACGATCGGTGTGCCATCGGGCACACGATTATAGAGGTCGATGATGTCCTGGTTCATCAGTCTCACACAGCCGGACGATACCGATTTTCCGATCGTCCACCATTCCGGCGATCCGTGCAGCCGGTAGATCGTATCGCGACCATCCTTGAAGATATAAAGAGCGCGGGCACCAAGCGGGTTCATCAGCCCAGGCGCCATGCCGCCATTGGCAGCACTGTAGGGTTGAAGCTCCGGCTGGCGGGCAATCATCTCATCAGGCGGCGTCCAGCGTGGCCACTGCCGCTTGTATTGAATGACGCCCCTGCCCGCCCATTCGAATCCGGCACGGCCCAGGCCCACACCATAGCGCATGGCCTGATTGCCCTCATAGGTCAGATAGAGGAAGTGATTGGCGGTATCGACAACAATGGTGCCGGGACGCTCGCCAGTCGGATTGTCCACCATCTGCCGGTAGAAGCGGCGATCGATCTTTTCGTAGGGAATGGCAGGAAGCGGAAACATCTCGTCCGGTTTTGGACCGTAGATTTCAGCATAGAAAGGATCGGCTACGGGTCTTGCACTCTGCACCACCTCGCGCTGCGTGGTGTTACATCCGGCAAGCGCCGACAAAGCCAGGCCTCCCGAACCCAAAAGGAAAGACCGACGGGTCGAATCAAGCATTTTCAAATATTGTCCTCGTCAAATAGATCATCTCGAGCCCGCAAACGGGTCCGCGAGTGCCGCTTCCGGGCGGCTGATGGGGTATTTCGTGCCGGAAACCTTCGCTGCCATGCTTTTTGGACCATCATTTTTCAGGATGGCACGAAAACTTGGATGCATTCCGCCGTCGACATAAGCATTGACCGCGCTGGAAGTTCCGCCACCGAGTGCTGCTGCGAGCTTCTGCTGTTCGGCGTTAAGCTTCGCGGCGACTTCCGGCTCCGGCTGGCTGACCGCTGGCGGGCAGCTTGCCAGCGGATCGGATGGCTCTCCGCCGGCAAATTCCGTGTTGAACACATAGCGCTTACCGCAAACGGACACCTTGGGCTGGCGCCTTGTCAGCTCGAAATAGTCATAGCCTTCCTTGAGGGTCTTCCAGAAGCCAAGGTTCGGATCGCTCTTGTATGCTGCCATGTTGCGCGCGGTCATACGGAACGGATAGGCCTGAACCTGAAACTGGTTCTGTCCGCCCTTCAGTGCCCTGTCGACAATGGCGTAGATTTCGCCAACCTGCTGGTCCGTCATGGCATAACAGCCAGAAGACGAGCAGGCACCATGCACCATAAGTGCCTCGCCCGTGTAGCCGAGGGCCGATTCCAGCCGATTGGGATAGCCGAGATTGAAGGAAACATAATATTGTGAATTCGGGTTCAGCATTCCAGCAGAGACATGGTAAAAGCCTTCCGGTGCCTGACGGTCGCCGCTTTTCGTCTTGGGGCCCAGCTTTCCCGACCATCTGCACATGGGATAGGTCTTGAACAGGGCGTAGTGCCCTGACTTGTCCACTTTCCAGACCTCGAGTTCGCTTTCCTGTTTGAAAATGCGGACCAGAACCGGGCTTTCAGGCTTCATTCCCTTCGCTGACATGGATGCAGCAATTTTGGATGACAGCTTTGGGGGAGCACGATCGGCGCTGTCGAAGCCCATCGAGGTGCACGCCGCGAGCACGGCACAGATTGCCGCAACACTTGCTGCCTTTACCGAACCATGGATCAAACCCCGCAGTCCCTCAGGTCCTGCCCGCAAATTTTTCACACTGCTCATCAAAACGCCTTACCCGCCACCGTAAGCGAAGCCCTACATGGAGAAGTTGACCGCAAAACGGCAACTCTTGAGGGATAAGGGTCGTGAATTTACGTTAAAGCCTCGTTAATCATAGATACACAACAAAGTGAGTGATCAGACGAGCAGCCCCTGCCCTCCGTCGATCCACACGGGCGTGCCGGTAATGTGCCGGGATTTGTCGCTTGCGAGAAACGCAATCAGATCAGCAACATCCTCGCTCGTTCCCGGACGACCGTCAGAAAGAGGGATCGTCCCTTCGGGCCACTTTACGGGGATAGCCGTTTCCTTTTTCGACCGGATACGCGTGTTGTCATCTATTTCGGTATCGATCGCGCCGGGACAAACGGCGTTGACCCGGATGGCGTAGCGCGCCAGTTCGAGCGCCAGCTGTTGTGCCATTGCCAGTTGCCCGGCCTTCGTTACCGAATAGGCAGTTGCGCCGGGAGAGGTGAAGGTTCGTGTTCCGTTGATGGATGAAACAATGACGATTGCACCGCCTGAGGCTTTCATGTGGGGCACCGATTTATGGATGGTCAGATATGTGCCACGCAGATTGATGTTGATGGTCTGGTCCCATTCGTCAGGCTTCAGATCTTCAATTGGCGCCCAGACACCGTTTACTCCTGCATTGGCGACAACCACGTTGAGGCCACCATAGAGCTCTACCAGTTGTGAGATTGCATTGCCGATCTCATCTTCTCGTGAAACATCTGCTACCAGGGTGGATGCTTCAAAGCCTGCGGCCTTGATCTCTGCCACGACCTTATCAAGCTCATCTTTCGTTCTGCCAACGGCGCCGATGGCAAATCCATCTTTCGCCAGCGCCAGGGCTGTAGCCCTTCCTATTCCTGACCCGGCACCCGTAACCAGCGCTACCTTTGCAGACCCCATGCTTCATTCCCTTCCTATTGGACATTGCGTTTCTGGCGCAATCAGTACACATCTTGAAATGAGAACAGCGCACACCGAGCGTGGTTCCAGTAAAAAGCCCGTTCCCGATGATCCTTCCAGACAGCTTTTATTCCCGAGATGCCGTGACCGTTGCCGAAGCGCTGATCGGCTGCGAGTTTGTTTTTAACAACACGGGCGGCATAATCGTTGAAACGGAGGCTTACCGATCGGACGATCCTGCCTCGCACAGCTTCAACGGCCCGACCACGCGCAACAGGACCATGTTCGGCCCAGCCGGTCATCTCTATGTCTACCGCTCCTATGGGCTGCACTGGTGCGCGAACGTGGTCTGCACACCGGGATCGGCGGTCTTAATACGAGCGATCGAGCCGACGATGGGCCTGGACTTGATGAAGATGCGCCGAAACAGTGATAACCTCACAAATCTCTGCTCCGGTCCGGGCAAGCTAACGCAGGCCATGGGAATAACGAGTGAGGCGGATGGCACATCCTTGTCGGGAGAAACCGCATTTCTGAGATCAGGGATGACAGGCTTTTCTGTGGTCACCGGTCCGCGTATCGGCATATCGAAGGCTGCCGATTATCCCTGGCGTTTCGGCCTTCTTGGTTCACGCTTCCTCAGCCGGAGGTTTCAGACCTCACCCTGACCTATCAGGAATAACATTCCTGGGCATATTCCGAATGCTGAAATGGCAAACTCGACGAGACCTGCCCCCACAGGTCCCGCCGAGCTGCCCCGTCCGGTCGAAACCAGACGGAAACTTTAAACCCTCACCCGATCACCCCTCGGCAATCAGAACTCTTCCCAGTCTGCCTTGAGTGCTGCATTTCCTGAGAAGGCCGTTGCCAACTTGCGACCCAAGGCGCGGGCGGGCGACGGTGCGGCTGGTTTTGCCGAGCTTGCTACGGCTTTCTGTTCCGACAGTTTGAATTGCGCCAGAAGATGATTGAGTGCAGCTACTTCGCCGGCCAATGTGTGGCTGGCCGCTGTCGACTCCTCGACCATCGCCGCATTCTTCTGCGTATCCTGGTCCATCTGATTGACAGCCGTATTGATCTGCTGAAGGCCTGAAGATTGTTCCTGGGCGGCTTCAACGATGGCCGACACGTGACGATTTATTTCCTGGACCTCGCTGACGATCATTTCCAGGGCCTCGCCCGTTTCACCGACGAGCTCAACACCTTCCTGAACCTGTTCACTGGAGGTTGTGATCAGCGCTTTGATTTCTTTTGCAGCCTTTGCCGATCTCTGCGCGAGCTCGCGCACTTCCTGGGCCACGACCGCAAAGCCCTTTCCTGCTTCACCCGCACGCGCTGCTTCAACGCCTGCGTTCAATGCCAGCAGGTTGGTCTGGAATGCGATTTCATCGATAACGCCGATTATATTGGCAATCTCTGCCGATGACCTTTCGATCTTCTCCATCGCCATCACTGCCCGACGGACGACCTCACCGGATTTTTCGGCACCGGATTTGGCACGCGAGACAAGGTCCCCCGCTTCATGTGCCCGCTTTGTCGAGTCGCGCACCGTCGTCGTTATTTCTTCCAATGCCGCAGCGGTCTGCTCAACGGCAGCAGCCTGCTGTTCCGTCCTCTTGGCGAGATCATCGGCCGCAGAGCGGATTTCGTTTGCACCAGCATCAATCGCGCGGGCGTTCTCAGAGACCTGGCCGAGAGCGACCTGCAGTTTTTCAGCCGAATTGTTGAAATCCTGTCTTACGGTGTCCAGTCCAGCGACAAAGGGCTGTTGAATGCGATAGGAAACATCGCCCTCTGACAGTTTTGCAAGGCCTTCGGCGAGATTGTCGACGGCGAATTTCACGTCCGAGGCGTCTTTCGCAGCTTGAGCCTCACGCGCGGCACGTTCTTTTTCGCTCATGCTGCGATTGTCCTCCGTTTCACGCTCAAGACGCTGACGCTCCTGCGCATTTTCACGGAACACCTGCACAGCAGCAGCCATTCGCCCGATCTCATCCCTGCGTTCCACGCCATCGATTGGCGCCTCTGTCTCGCCTGATGCCAGCGAAGCCATTCTGTTCAGCAAACTTGCAATGGGCGTCGTTACCCCTTTGGCAACCACGAAAAGCGCGACGATGATTCCGAGTAAAAAAACGATACCGACCGTCGTCAGTGTGAACAGAATTGTCGCATTCACTTGGTCGCCAAGCTTTTTGTTCTCTGCCGCCAACAGAGCTGCACGACGTTCGTTAAACGCCACAAGCTTATCTCCCAGCGGAACGATTTTGGCATCTGCGAGGGCGAGCTGTGCAAGGGCGCTCTTGTTGTCATCCTTGCTACCAAATTCGACTGCTTTTTCCGTAATGGCGATTATTTCTTCAGCTTCGTTCGATACGGCACTGACGAAAGCTGCCTCCGAAGGAATTTTTCCAGCAGCTTCAGCGAGGCGACGGCGTAAGGCTTTTTTCGAACTGTCGTAAAGCTTGGTGGCCGCTTCAAAACCGTCTGTGCCAACCTCATAGGCCATGATCTGATAGGCGGCATAAGCGGTGGAAGAGAGGCTTCGACTCGCGCGGGCCATATCGACCGACGCCGTCGTATCAACTTCGATGAAGTTGGAGTAAACGTGTCCAACATCCTTCATCTGCTTCGAGACGTAAGATGTCGAGGCGAGACCTGCCAGGCACAGGGGAACAACGACAGCAAGAATCTTGGTTCTTATGGCAAGATTGTCGAGAAGCATTCTGCGATTTCCGTATCTTACGCGCCCTGTTTCAGGGCGTCATTCCATATTGCATCTGCGAGGCCGCACCCATTCATTGGATGCCGAAAGCACACATGTCCGCGGAGTGAACCCTTGGCCATCTGGGTCCGCTAAAGCCTGTGCAGCATTTAATTCAAATTTATTCGAAAAGATGCGATGGTGAACTAACCAGTTAATCAGTTTTCAACACACTGATTTTAAGGTAAAACTAGCGAAGAGCTGTGCCTTCGCCAATCAAGCGTTCTTGGCCCTCAGCGCGGCATCATTCTGACGCGCAATGATCGCAACGGCCTGCGTTCTGCTGGCAACGCCAAGCTTCGAAATAATTGCCCGGAAATGATAGTCGACGCCAGCCTTGCTGAGCCCCATGATGACAGCGATCGTCGAGTTGGACTTTCCCTCACCCGCCCATTTCAATATTTCAATCTGCTGCGCCGTCAGAAGATCAAGTCTTTCTTCCTTGTCGGCAAGTTCGCAGGGTACGGACCGCAAAAGCTCCAGCTTCATCATGGAGGCACGAGCCAGAATTGCCAACTTATTAAGGATATCAGTGCGTTGAACGTCTGTTCGGGACGCCGTTGCAATCATGCTGCTGGAGCAGCCTTTCTTTGCTGGCAGAGGAACATGTACTGCCGAATGGATATTATGCGACAGAAGAAAATGGCTTAACTCACGAACAAAGGGCTCAGGATGGTTCACATCTACCGTCGCCCATTTGGGCGTGCCGCTGGACAGGCATCGCTTGAGATATTGATCGTTCTCGAAGAGCCTCCGCTTCTGATATATGCCGATGAACGGCTCCGGTCTGCTGCAGATATCGGGCGTCAATGTCGAATCATATGGATTCCGTTTGTTGACGGCAATGGCAAGGTCATCAAAACCGAGCCACCTGATTGCTCCGGTTAACGCCTCTACCAGCTGACAAATATCAGAGGCTGTATGAATTTTGACAACTTGCTCATCAAGCTGCGCCAACTCTTCGACTGGCACTTCGACAGTCATACCAGATTTTCCCTAAGCTTTTCGACTCAATTGATTTAAGAAAACTACTCGAATCAGAAAAGCCACATTCAATACAACTAAATTATATATTTCTGTATCAAGATATAGAAACAGCGAATCCGCAAATATATATATCCTCGGCTGAATAATGTAGCAATTATTAATTCTTATATTCTTCGTGGGAAGGTTGTATTTCCGTTCATTTTTTATGAAAAAAGTCGCAGGATCATCTCGTGGAGATCCTGCGACCTGCCGATTTATAGAGTTTCAGAGCTTTTTGCGGCAAGAATGGATTCACGCGCGGCCGAGATGACCGCCTCGGTCGTTATCCCGAATTTCTTGTAGACGTCGTCAATTTTGCCGGACGCGCCGAACCGATGCATCCCGACAAACTTGCCATCGAGACCGAGATATCGATCCCAGGAGTCACGAACCCCCGCCTCTACGGCGACACGCGCCCGCGTTTTGCCAACCACAGCGTTTTGATAGGCCATATCCTGCTTCTCAAACAGCATCCTGCACGGCATCGACACTACCGCCGTCGGTATGCCGTCCGCCTGCAAGGTGTCGCGGGCTTCTACCGCAAGCTGCAACTCTGATCCCGCGGCGAAGATCGTCATCTCCCGCTCTCCGCCCTCCGCTTCCAGAAGGACATAACCGCCTTTGGCAGAGAGATTCTCGCTATCTGTGCCGCGCCTCAGCTGCGGCATCGGCTGGCGAGACAAGGCGATGAGGGCAGCCTGTCTCGGTGTATCGAGGATAGACTCCCAGCATTCCGCAGTTTCGATAGAGTCGCCGGGCCTGTAGACCGCGAGTTGCGGTATGGCACGGAGCGCGCTCAGATGCTCGATCGGCTGGTGCGTGGGTCCATCTTCACCAAGCCCGATGGAATCATGCGTCATCACAAAGATCGTGCGGATTTCCATCATGGCGGCCAACCGGATCGCGGGACGGCAATAGTCCGAGAATGTCAGGAAGGTGCCGCCATAGGGTATCAACCCACCATGCAAGGCAATTCCATTCATGATGGCAGCCATGCCATGCTCGCGGACGCCGTAATGAACGTAGGACCCCGAAAACTCTCCAGCCGCAATCTCGATCTGGTTCTTGGCTTTCGTGTTGTTTGATGGCGTCAGATCAGCTGATCCGCCAAGCAACTCCGGAATGGCATCATAGAGGTGATTGAGAACGATGCCGCTCGACTGACGCGTCGCAAGGTCTTTCTCGCTTTTCGAGAGTTCTTCTTTCGCGCTGGTAATAGCCTCGCGCCAGCCTTCAGGCAACTCTCCGTCCATTCTACGCTTGAAGCTTTCGCTTTCGCGCCGGTGCTCTCTTCCACACGCTTCAGCCAAGCCATTCTTTTTTCCTGACCGCGCTTGCCAATTTCCCGCCACGCATCAAGAAGCTCCTGCGGGATTTCGAAGGGTGGGTATGGCCAATCGAGCAATCGACGGGCACCTTCAATTTCCTGCGCGCCCGGCGCATCGCTGTGCGCTTTCTGCGTTCCGGCCCTTGTCGGAAAACCGAAACCGATGATCGTGCGACACGAAATCAACGTTGGCTTGTCGGTCACCTTCTGCGCTTCGATGATGGCATCCCGGATCGCATCCGTGTCATGGCCATCGATTTCGATGACATGCCAGTTGGATGCACGAAAACGCGCGGTTTGATCATCTGACTCGGCAAGGCTCGTCGCGCCGTCAATGGAAATGGAGTTGTTGTCAAAGAAGGCAATCAGCCTTCCCAGCTTGCGATGCCCGGCAAACGAGATCGCCTCCTGGCTGATCCCTTCCATGAGGCAACCGTCACCCAGAAAAACGTAAGTGAAGTGGTCCACCAGCTCATCACCGTAGGACGCATTCATGATTCTTTCGGCGAAAGCGAAGCCGACGGAATTGGCCAGTCCCTGCCCAAGCGGGCCAGTCGTCGTTTCGATTCCTGTCGCATGGTGATATTCGGGATGCCCGGCTGTGCGGCTTTCGATCTGCCGAAAGTTCCTGATTTCGTCCAGCGTCATGTCTTCGTAACCGGTGAGGTACAACAGGCTGTATAGCAGCATCGAGCCATGCCCATTCGAAATCAGAAAACGATCCCGATCAAACCAGTAAGGATCCTGGGGATCGAAGGTCAGGAATTCGGAGAATAGCACCGTGGCGATATCAGCCATGCCCATGGGCATACCGGGGTGCCCACTCTTTGCCTGTTCGACAGCATCCATCGACAGGAAGCGAATACAATTGGCCAGCTCTCTCAGGTGAGGATCGCGGGCAGGTGGAACAGCCTTTTCGGCCGTGGTGGTGGTTTGATCGTTCAAGGGAAAGCTCCTCGACATGTGCGCAGTTGCGACGTCGTCATGGGGAAAGCCCCTTGCACCAACAAATGTTCCAAGGGGGACAGGTTTCACGTCGATGTGAGTCTCCTGTCCGAGCGTAAAAACATCGATATGTCGCAATTGCCGACGAGCTTGGACCGCGACATTTCAGTCATACCGGAACCACCACAAGGATATCCGGTTAAAGCAAATCCAGCGTGCTCTACACCACATCCCACCTCGCCTAGACGCACGCTCTCACCGCAAAGTCACGACGCAAAGGATGATCACATGCAGATCGGAATGATGGGACTGGGCCGAATGGGCGCCAATATGGTTCGTCGCCTGCTGAAAGGCGGCCACGAATGCGTGGTTTACGATATCAATCCGGCAAGCGTCGCGGCCCTGGTATCGGAAGGCGCAACGGGTGCTAGCTCGATTGACGATTTCGTTTCCAAACTTCAAAAGCCAGCCTGTGCCTGGCTGATGTTGCCAGCAGCCATCACCGGCGCCAATGTTGACAAAGTCGCAGCCCTGATGGCGCCGGGCGACATCATCATTGATGGCGGCAACTCCTTTTACCACGACGATGTCGACAAGGCGGAAGAGTTGCGGGCGCTCGGCATCGAATATGTCGATGTCGGCACCAGTGGGGGCGTCTGGGGTGCGGAGCGGGGCTACTGCCTCATGATCGGAGGGTCAGAGGCGGCCGTGCGCCATCTCGATCCGATTTTCGCCACGCTGGCGCCAGGAGCATCAACGAGCGCCGATGCCACAAACGAAGGATTGCGAACCGCGCAACTCGGATATCTACATTGCGGGCCAACCGGTGCCGGGCATTTCGTCAAAATGGTTCATAATGGTATCGAGTATGGCATGATGGCGGCCTATGCCGAGGGCATGAACATCCTGAAAGCTGCCAATGCCGGCAAAAAGTCGCGGGATGTCGATGCGGAAACCAGCCCGTTACAGACACCGCAATATTACCAGTTCGATATCGACATGGCGGCTGTGTCAGAGGTGTGGCGCCATGGCAGTGTCATCAGTTCCTGGCTGCTGGACCTGACGGCGGATGCGCTGAGGCAAGACCCTGAGCTTTCCGCATATGGCGGCAGGGTTTCGGACTCCGGAGAAGGCCGATGGACGCTCAAGGCCGCGATAGACACGGGCGTCCCGACACCGGTCCTGTCTTCCGCTCTGTTTCAGCGCTTCACGTCGCAGGGTGAGTCCCTCTATGCGGACAAGATGCTCTCAGCCATGCGGTTTGCCTTTGGCGGCCACCATGAAAAGCCGGTTTCCGACAAGTAGAGAGCGAGGGCTGTTACCATGACCGAAATACGATCGGATACGCTGGTCCTTTTTGGAGCCACAGGCGATCTCGCTTACAAGAAGATATTTCCGGCGCTCTACGCGCTGGTGCAGAGAGGCATGTTGAATGAGCCGATAATCGGTATCGCATTCGACGACTGGGATATCGAAAAACTCACCGCGCGTGCAAGGGAAGGCATTAGCCGGGCGGTTGGCACCGTCGATGAGGCGGTGTTCGCCAGGCTGGCATCCCTTTTGCGCTATGTGAGCGGCGATTACCGGGATCAGTCGACCTTCGACAAATTGAAGGAAGCCATCGGCGATGGCAGGCATCCTCTCTACTATCTCGCCATTCCGCCCAGCATGTTCGAGCCCGTCATCCAGGGTCTTGAGCAATCCGGCGGTGCTGCGGGCGCGCGGCTGATGGTGGAAAAGCCATTCGGCCGCGATTTGCAATCCGCCCGCTGGCTGAACCGGGTGTTGCACATCGTCTTTGAGGAGAAGTCGATATTCCGGATCGACCATTATCTCGGCAAGGAGGCGATCCAGAACCTGCTGTATTTCCGCTTCGCAAACTCGTTTCTCGAACCCATCTGGAACCGCGACCATGTCGAGAGTGTCCAGATAACCATGGCGGAAGACTTTGGTGTTCAGGGCCGCGGACGCTTCTACGACGAAGTCGGATGCATTCGCGACGTCATCCAGAACCACCTCCTGAACATCCTGTTGCTGCTGGCGATGGAGCCGCCCTCGGGACGCTCCGCAGACGACCTTATCGATGAAAAGGTTCAGGTCCTCAAAGCTGTCCGCACATTGAAGGACGAGGACGTGGTCCGGGGGCAATTCGAGGGCTATCTCTCAGAGCCGGGCGTAGCGCCAGAATCATCGGTGGAAACATTTGCTGCGGTGCGATTTTACGTCGATACATGGCGCTGGAAGGATGTACCGTTCTTCATCCGCGCGGGAAAGAACCTTCCGGTTCATGCAACGGAAGTGGTCGTCCGCCTGAAACCGCCGCCGCTCAACGTGTTCGATGACATTGCGCCGCAGGACGCCAACTATATCCGCTTTCGCATCGCGCCAGAAGTTTCCGTCGCAATCGGAGCACGGCGCAAAGCGGCTGGCGATGCCATGACGGGTGAAAAGATCGAACTTTGCGCCGTCGATGACGATCAGGGAGATATGGAGCCCTATGAGCGCCTGATCAGCGACGCAATGAACGGCAATACCCAACTCTTCACGCGCCAGGATGCAAGCGAAATTGCCTGGCGCATCGTAGAGCCCGTTCTGGACAACAAGTCTGCTCCCGCTACTTACGCACCCGGCACATGGGGACCGGGCGACGAGATGGCTGGCTTTGGTCCACCAAATGGCTGGATCAATCCGGAAACATAGTCGCGATCTCTTATGCGCCTTCAGGAAGGCTGGAGGCCTTGGCTTTGTCGCCACTTGCTCCAGCCTTCAGCCAGCGCTTCAGCCGCTTTTGAACAGGCTGATCAAAATAGACCGTGAGACTCCAGGAGAGCAGAACAGTGACAACGATAAAGACCGAACCGGCATAGATCGCAAATTCTGGCTCTGTGAGTGCGGGAAAGAGGAAAACGGTCCAGGCGAGAAGCGGAATATGAAGCACGTAAACGGCATAGGATGCCGTTCCCAGAAAATCCGATAGTCTGGCGACCCATGGCCCCGGCGCAATTGCGCAGCAGATGGAAAGCAGGAGTGGCCAGCCCAGAAGAACGAAGAGCAGATCATAGTAGGGCCGAATGTCGTCTTCGATGGGGACGGAAAGCACGCAAGCGACAATGATAAGGCAAAGCGTGGCGAGGAGTGGTCGTACCTCCATCGCCACCCGTCTGTAGCGGTAGATCAGGACACCGGCAAAAAACGAGAAAACACCCGTCCCATTCCCGCATACATCTCGTGCCAGCGAAATCCGAGATGAAGCTTGCCCGAGTGAAATGCGGCAAAGATCAAAACGACAGCGCTGGCCCCCAAAACAACTGCGATGCCTTTCGTACCGGCACGCGCGCCCTTGATCGCATAGGCAAGATTGACCACCAGTTCGTTAAAGAGAGACCAAGCCGGACTGATGAGGAACAAGGCGCCATTCAGCGTCAACGTGAAAGGAGCAGGCAGGAACATAACGCCCGTCAATAGTGCGAAAGCCAGCTCTGCGAGGCTGATCTTGCGGTGCAGATCATCGATGGGCGTCGGCAGGTCCAGATAATAGAGTGTTGCGAAAAACAGCGCCATAGATAGCAGCGCGATAGCATAGAGCGGATAAAGCCGCAGAAATCGCGCCTTCATGAAGGCGAAGGGCGTGACACTGCGCCCGGCAAGTTTTTCGCCATAGGCGTGAGCAAGCACGAAACCGCTAAGTGCGAAGAAAAGATCGACCGCCAGATAGCTCGACGCCTCCGGCCGACCGAAAAACGCTTCGGCGTGGCGGTGGACGATGGCCACCGCAGCGATGCCCCTGACGCCATCAAGCAGGACAAAACGTTGCGGGGCGTCGATCTGGGTCATCTCACATCCTGTAGGCAGAAAGTCAGTGCCTGAAACGCATTCAGGCACTCCCGGTTCACATTACAGGTAAGATGGCGTCAACGCACTTGCCGAGCGTAGCATGGAGCTAGTTCTGGCCATCGGATTTTGTCTGCTGGCCTTTTGCGTCCGCCTTCATGTTTTTCATCGTGGCAACGTCGGCCACAACAGCTGCCGACTCGGTCTGCAGAACGTCCTTTGCGTTTTTCCGGGCGTTTTCGATGGCGAGGTTGGCGCTGATGCTGCGTTCGTTGGCCTGCAACCCATCATCCTGCTCCGGCACAGCTCCCGCGCCATCTTGCTGACGGGCTTTCAAACGTGCCGCAGTGGCCTCCATCTCGCTTCGACGCTTGGCTTCATTGAGAGAGATTGTCCGCTTCTCCCGCTGTGCCTTCAGGTCTGCAACATCTTCGACGAAGCGCTGGAAGTCGCGATCATTTTTGGTACGCGCCTCATGCAGACTTCTAAGCTGCGGCAGAAACTCGGCTATGTGGCCATCATGGACGAATTTCGCAGGCTTGATCTGTGTCCATGGCAAGGCGTTGTCGTAGCTTGATTCACCAAGTGCCTTGGGGTCGGAAAAACCTGGCAGGCTGATATCCGGCGTTACGCCACGCAGCTGTGTCGTGCCGCCATCAACCCGGAAAAACTGCGCGATCGTCAGCTTCAGCTGCCCGAGTTCCGGTTTGTTGTTTCCTGCCGCGCGATCAAGATCGACAACTGTCTGGACGGTGCCCTTGCCGAAGCTCGGTTCGCCCAGGACAACACCGCGACCATAGTCCTGAATTGCCGCCGCGAAGATTTCCGAGGCAGATGCCGAGCCCCGATTGATGAGCACTCCAACCGGACCCTTCCACACGGGCGCCGACAGATCGTCGCTTTCCACCTTGATCGTGCCTTGAGCGTCGCGTTGCTGGACAACAGGGCCTTTCCCGATAAACAGACCGGTCAACTCGATCGCTTCGGAGAGCGATCCACCGCCATTGTCGCGCAGGTCGATCAGGACACCATCAACCTTGTCCTGCTTGAGTTCGCCAAGGAGTTTGGAAACATCGCGGCTGGCGCTTCGGTAATCCTTGTCGCCCTTACGTCGCGCGTCGAAATCCTCGTAGAAGGTTGGCAACGTGATGACGCCAATCTTGCGAGTAACATCGCCTTCCGTCACAGGCACGACGGTCTTTTTCGCAGCCTGCTTTTCGAGGCTGACCTTGTCGCGGACGAGGCTGATGACGCGGTGACCGGCGCTGTCGCCAGCGTCGGCAGGCAGGATGTCGAGACGAACGACGGAACCCGTCGCACCACGGATCAATTGCACCACTTCGTCCAGTCGCGTTCCAACGACTTCCTTGATGGCGCCATCTTCCCCCTGACCGACACCGATGATGCGGTCGCCCACGGCGAGCTTGCCGGAGAGTTGTGCCGGGCCACCGCCGACCAGTTCGCGAATGGTCGTATAACCATCGCGTTCCTGCAGCACGGCACCGATCCCGACGAGCGAAAGCTTCATCGAAATATCGAATTCAGCCGATGCCGATACGCCGAAATAATCCGTATGCGGATCCACCGCCGTCGTGTAGGCGGCCATGAAAGACTGGAAGACGTCATCGCTCTTGTAAGGATAGACGCGGTCCAGAATGTTTTTGTACCGCTTGTCCAATGTCTCGCGGATGGATGCATCGGCCTGACCGGCGAGTTTCAGACGCAGCCAGTCATTCTTCACGCGCTTGCGCCAAAGCTCATGGCTTTGCTGCTCGGTCTGGGCCCATGGCGCGTCTTCCCGCGTGATCGGGTAATCCTCATCCACGGTGAAGTCGAAATTCTCTTTCAGGAGGCTTCGCGCATAGCTCATGCGCTCCACGACTCGCTTTGTGTAGACGTTGAAAATGTCGAACGGGATTTCCAGGTCTTCGCTGGCAATCGCATCATCAATATTGGTGCTGTCTTTCATGAAATTGTCGATGTCGGCCTGCATGAACAACATGCGGTCGGGATCCAGCGATTTAATGAATTTGTTCATGACAGTGGCTGACAGCGCGTCATCCAGCGCCACCGGCTTGTAGGCGTATCGTTCCAGAAACTGCGCGCTGAGATTGGCCGCTTGCGCCTGACTTGGCACGGGCTCCAGCTTAGGTGGAGGCGCGGCCTCCTGAGAATAGGCGGGTAGTGCAACAGATAAGAGCAGACCGAAAACAAAATACTTAACGCGCATCCCGCATTATTCCCAATTATTGTGCTTTGAAGCTCTTAACCCATTTGAGTAGGGAATTGCGATCTTTTAAGAACCCAATCCCCAGATCGTGATTTGATGAAGCAAAAACGGTGCTGCTGGCAGCACCGTTTTGAGTAGGCTCAATGCTGGTCAGTGCTTTGAAATATCCGAAGCTCCAGCATCGGTAAGCGCTTTCTCGACGTCAGCCAGTTGGCGCTCACTCACGTCGACCGACACCTCGATATCGCCCTCCAGAGCGGCATCGTCACGCGCTTCCAACCCTTGAGAAACATCGCCGCCCGCCGCCTGCGTACCGGCGGTGTTCAACGCGTTCGCAGACTGGATGAAAACGTCGGCTCGAGGGATGTCGTGCTGTTGAACGAGATGCTCCACCGCAAGTTCAACAGCTTCACGTGTAGAAAACCGCGCGCGAACGCTCATCGTCTTGTCGTCTTCCATTCTTCTCTCCTTTGTAGGTTCACAAGAAGAACTCACAAGTCCAGGCGATGTTGCGGAAGGTGTTCTATTTCTTTGAAGGACTGACTGCCTATGGCTCGTTGAAAGCTGACACACGTAAGGCAACGGTCTTGCCTGAAATGTCGGACCTGAAGACCATTCCGCCCTTGGCATGGGAACGCCCGGGGACATAATCCAGAACGGTTTCTGCAGTTTCCACGACCTCATCACCCTCTTTCAGTTCGCCTAAAACCCTGACCTGTGAAGCGGTGACGCTTGCCTTGTTGGTGATGTCAAATGCGATTTGATAGCCGCCGCTGCGCTGTTCCATTCCTGTTACGGCTGCAGAGAGATCCGGTACGAGATCCTTGTCCGTGAAGGCATCCTTGGCGATTATTCCGATGAGAACAACGACAAGAATGGCCGAAATCATCCCTGTCAGCCATTCTATCCAATGGGGATGCTTCGCTTCGATATTCTTGCCGTCAGCGTTTTTGGTCATGATGTCCTCATAATATGAGACGCGCGGCGGCAGCGCCCACGGCACCGGGAAAGCCCAGGATGACGACTGCCATCAGCGCCTGGGTCACTCCGAGGTCATCGATGCGGTGGAAGGTCCACAGACAATAGGCGCTGATCAAGGCAGCAATGACATAACCCGGAAGCGTGAAACGCACCAGGGCGTGCCAGCCCGGCGTCCCCTGCGCGAGGTCGTGGCTTCCGCGAAACGACAGCGCGTAGACAAATCCGTGCATCACAGCCAATGACGCCAGTATGATAAAAATGCCGTGCCATGGTGTCATCTTGACGGACACAAGCAGCATTTCTTCCGTGGGCGCCACGTTGAGACCGAGAAACAAAGCGCCGACCGCCATCAAGAACAATTCGGAAAAGTAGCTGCTCTCGCTTTTCTGAACAGGATCCTGATCTTCATTTTCACTATCATCGTCCTGGCTTTGACCGCCCAACTGGCTTCTGCCGAGCATGGCGCCGATGCTTGCCGGCACCGCTTGCAGAGCGACCATTCCCGCGATTTCATGTAGGGATTGATCATAACGCAACACGCCCATACCCGCCAAGATGAGCGCGCTGGAAACGATCCCGAGCGCATAGGCGATGGCCGCGTCGCGCACGGCATCGCGCCAGGTAGAGGTCTTCTCGAAGCCGACCTTATGCGCAAGCAATATCAAAAGCGGTATATTGAGGGTGAGGAGCAGGAGAAGTCGGCTTCTCGACATGTAGACGCCCAGCTCCCACATTTCCATCGTCATCAGCATTGGCAGCGCGAACAGAAGAGCGCCGCCCGCACCTCGAGCGATGCCGATCAAGAACTTCCGCCTGTCGAAAGACCCATCCATGGCCACACGCCCCTCCCCTGGTTAGCCCAATCCGTGGCTGGATTAGCCACGCACCTTTGGCAACTCGGCACGTATGCTGTTCAAGTCGGGAGTTTGTACCTGTCGGTAGCGGGCCTCAACGAAATTATACACGCCAAAAGCAGCGAGTCCGATTGCGACAATAAGATAGAGAACTCCGCCCATGGGAAGGCCGCGGACCCACGTCAAAGCGTCGCTCATACTACCTGCCTGATCTGGATTTACGGTGAATGCAGCGTAGCAGAAGAAAACGCCGACAATCGCAAACACGACGCCGCGTGAAACCAGACCGTACACGCAGACGAGCGTCAGGGCGTGGCTCTGGCCAACATTGAGATATTTCTCGAAGCGGCGCGTTACACCTTTGAAAGCCGTAACAGCACCGCCCACAACGAAGCCAAGACCGATCGCGCCGGCGAGGTACCGTCCGAAAGGCTGAGACATTGCCCAAGCCGCAAGGCTGGCCTCTCCGCCGCCGCTGCCCTGCCCTGTGCTATAACCGAGAGCGTGTGATACTGCATATAGGGCCAGACCCGCATAGGTCACGGCGCTTCCAAAAAGAGCCGCCCTGATAATGTAACCCTTGGCGTCAGGTTTCTGATTGTCTGCATTACCAATCGATTGGGCAAGACGCCAGAAAACGAACCCCGCGAGCCCGAGCCCAACCAGCACCAGCCATATCTGTCCAAACGGCTGGTTGAGGATCGCATCGAGAGCAGATTTCGAATCTGTGCTCCCGCCACCCAAACCGGAAAAAAGAGCAAGGCCCGCAATGAGAATGAAAACAATCCCACGCGCGCCATAGCCAGCCCTTGCGAGCAATTCAAACTTGTCGGACCCCATGCGTCTCTCCCTTTCGCCTTCAAACGAGTTGTGACGAAAAGGGTTCCGATCGAGCACTTAGCGGTCCTTTATTCGCCGTGGTCTCGGCCTGTCAGGCCGCACCGGCCGGATCGCCAATGGGCAGAAGCGCCGGGTTGAGGGTAGGATCATTAGGGTTCTTCGTATCGCCGGGGTCATTAATCGGCGGAACAGGTGGCTTTTCCTGTACGCGATCTGGGATGCCTGGGGTGCCGGTCGGGCCACGCGGTGTTTCAGCAGGGTTGCCGGGCTGGGGATTGATAATGGACATTGTCATCTCCTCTGTATCAAAGAGCAAACGACTGAGCACCCGGGCGGTTCCCGGTTTGCTCGATACAGGCGGAACTCTTTACTGCGCTCTTGGCCATTGGCTGCGCATGCAGCCGCAACACGGTCGTATCAAATCCGTGCTGCGTGCTTGCGCTCTGCCTCGGCCTCCGGTGCGAGCGGAGGGGATGGACGGCTTGCCAGTTCGCGGGAATCGGCTTCACTCATGCCAGCCATGCACAGAAGCCGCACCAGCGCCTCATCTATCGCTTTCGGTGGAAGATGGCCCTTCGTGATGGCGAGAGAGACACCGACGATGCTGAAACAGGACATCCGCCAGGTAAGCTCAGGGTCGGGGTTGGAGAAACGCCCCGCAGCCGTTGCATTTCGCAGGTCGCGGATCGCGAAAGGACCCATTCGCTGGAATGTGGCGTTCGCGATAACCTCGGAGCGATGCAGCAATTGGCGCCATCTCATATCGCCTGTCGCGGTTTCCAGTACAGTCCGCATACCATAGGCATAGACCTGAGCCGGATCGGAAAAGCCGTTTGTAACCTCTTCAATCCGCCGCGCGAGCTGTTCCATGACGAGCTCGAGAACCGCGATTGCCAGTTCTTCTTTCGATTTGAAATAGTTGTAGATTGTGCCTGAAGCGACGTCCGCACGCTCGGAAATTTCCAGCATGGTCGCGGCGTCGATACCTTTTTCCGATATCACCTCATGACCCGCCTTCAACAGGGCGTCTCGATTTCGGCGCTGGCGACGGGCAACCCGCCCTTCAGTGTCTGTGGTCTTCACGTGAGTCTCCATGGCAGGGGACTTTATATAAGGCTGAAGAGCATTCAACCGTGAAATAGTCTCAAGCCTGAATTTTGCAAGAGATATGCTGCTTTGCCCTGCCAGGCAGAGGTTTTAACCGCATCACTCATATAAGCCAAACCTTAATAATGAGAGCAAAGCATTAATGAGATATTTTCTTTATTGAACACCATTCATTTTTGACGTAATGTCATTTTGCTTTTGTCAAGCAAGGAGAGAGGCTTGGCAATCTGGCAGATGACGAGGGAGCGTTGTCGGGGGGACCGCAGATAACATGAGGAATTCAGGGAAGTGATGAGCTTGCCCTGCGGCGCTCGGCGTCCTGATTTCCACGGTTACACTGTCAACACATCCGATCAGCGAACCGAAGTCCTTACGCCAGTTGCCGCGTCATAGCAGGAGGGATCATGACGTCTCGGAACAATTCACATCAACACGGCGCGGACAATTTCGATGCGGACGTCGCAATCGTCGGCGGGGGCCCCGTCGGCACGTTTCTCGCCATCCTGCTGGGCAAGGCTGGCAAGAAAGTTACGCTGGTCGAACGCTGGAGCCAGGCCTATGGCCGCCCGCGCGCGGTAACCTATGACCACGAAATTGCGCGAATTCTGGCAAGCCTTGGCATCGATTCCGAGAATGACGAGGCCATCAATTATCACGACGAACTCTATTACTGGAAAAACGCGGAGCGCGAGAACATTCACATTGTTGACTGGCAGAGCCTGTCGGCATCCGGTTGGCGCGTTCGCTACTGGTTCAACCAGCCAGAACTCGAAACGCGATTGACCAATATCGCGGCTCAGTATCCTTCCATCACGAGGATTACAGGCTTTGAGGCCATCGAGCTTCAGCAGGACAGCGACTCCGTTACACTCTCAATCAAGCGCAACCCGCTGGAGGATCAGCAAAGCTCGGAAAGCCGCCAGATCCGCGCGCGCTACCTTGTTGGAGCCGACGGCGCAAACAGCATGGTGCGTCAGTCGCTCGGCATCGAGAATGAAGACAAGGGCTACTTCTTCGACTGGCTCATTCTCGACATGTTGCCCAAGTTTGATTACGTAGCCTCCCGCCCGGGCGAACCGGCGCAGTGGCAGCTCTGCGATCCGAAGCGGCCGACAACTGTTGTGCCGGGCGGTCCCGGTCCGGTCCCCGGTGGTCCAAGACGGCGTCGCTGGGAATATATGGTCCTTCCGAACGAGGACCCCACCGAACTCGCAAAGCCCGACAATGCCTGGGAGCTGTTGAAGCCTTGGGGCCTGACACCGGAAAATGCCGAGCTGGAGCGCAGCGCGGTCTATCGTTTCCAGGCCCGCTGGGCAACGGTCTGGAACAAGGGACGCTGTGCGCTCGCGGGTGACGCTGCGCATCTGATGCCGCCTTTTGCTGGCGAAGGCCTGTGTGCGGGCATTCGCGACGCGCTTGCACTCGGCTGGCGCCTGAACGCCATTCTGGAAGGCCGTGTCCAGCCGGACATCCTCGACAGCTATTCGTCGGAGCGTATCGAGCACGCCAAATACTACATCAATTTCAGCCAGGAACTGGGCAGCATTATCTGCATCGCCGATCCTGCGCAGGCTGCAGAACGCGATGAGCGCATGAAGCGTGACCTCGTGGAGCGCAATGGAAAGCCGGTTGCCACCGACGTATGCCAGCTGGGGCCAGGCATCTGGTGTCCCGAAACGGCCCATGCGGGAGAGCTTTCCGTACAAGGCGTTGTCGAGGCAAACGGCAAGCGTGATCGGTTCGACCAGGCCGTCGGCTTCGGCTGGATGGTGGTTGGCCTCGATGCCGATCCGGCTCACGCGCTTTCCCTCGAGCAAAAGCGGTCTCTCGACCTTATCGCCGGGCACACGGTTCGTATCGGCTCGATGGGAACAGACAGCGAGGTCGTTGACGTCGAGGGAACCTACGCCCGCTGGCTGAACGGCATCGGCGCAACCTACGTGATCCTGCGGCCCGATTTCTATGTCGCTGCGACAGCCAGTTCGCCGGAAGATCTTCGTCGTCGCTTTGACGAGGTGGTTTCCCATCTTCACCTGACGGAATTGTCCGAACAGGCTGCGGCCTGAACGGCCAGAAACGGGTACCCTTGATGGATATGTCATCCTTCATCTACTCTGCCAGCCCTGCCCGCATCCTTTTTGGGTGCGGGAGCCGCACCAAACTGGCAGACGAAATTTCGAGACTGGGGCGACGCCGCGCCCTCGTGCTGGCGACGCCATTTCAGAAAGCGGATGCCGAGAAGTTGGCCTCTTCGCTTGGAGATCTTTCGGCAGGCGTTTTTGCAAAAGCCGTGATGCACACGCCGGTCGATGTGACGTCCCAGGCTTTGCTGGCCTATGAAACCTCCGGGGCTGATTGCGTCGTTTCGCTCGGCGGGGGCTCGACGATCGGGCTCGGCAAGGCGATTGCGCGTCGCAATGGCAGCGACCAGATCGTGATCGCAACCACATATGCCGGCTCGGAGGTCACCAACATCGTCGGTGAGACCGAGAACGGCCTCAAAACCACGGTGCGCGGCCCGGAAATACTGCCAGAAACGGTCATATACGATCCGGAGCTGACCTGCGGCCTGCCCGTTGCGATGAGCGTTACCAGTGGCCTCAATGCCATGGCTCATGCGGTAGAAGCTCTCTATGCGCCGGATCGCAACCCGGTGACGAGCATGATGGCGATGGAAGGCATCAGGGCCCTGAGTAGCGCCCTTCCCGACATCGTAAAAACACCGGATAATCTCGATGCGCGCTCAAAAGCACTTTATGGCTCCTGGCTGTGCGGCAGCGTTCTGGGCATGGTCTCGATGGCCCTGCACCACAAGCTTTGCCATACGATTGGCGGCAGCTTCGACATGCCCCATGCTGAAACCCATTCCGTCCTTTTGCCGCACACAACCGCCTATACCGAGCAGGCAGCGCCGGAGCTTTTGAAGCCGGTTGCCGACCTTTTCGGCAAGCCATCGGCCGGTGTCGGGCTTTTCGACTTTGCCGCCAGCCTTGGCGCGCCGCTCAGCCTTTCCAGCCTTGGCTTTTCCGAAGCCAACATTGAAAGGGCTGCGGAATTGGCACTGGTGAACACCTATTACAATCCACGGCCAATCGAGCTGGACGGCATCAAGACCTTGATCCGCACGGCTTGGGAGGGGACCAGGCCGCTATAATTTCATCATCTATTCTGTGGGAGGAAACGAGATGCTGACCAGACGTACTCTATTGCAGGCGACGGCCGCAACGGCCGCCAGTTTTGCCATGCCCGCCCGGGCAAGCAACACGACAATCAAGATCGGCTATGTGTCGCCACAAAGCGGCCCGCTCTCGGCCTTTTCGCAGGCCGATGCGTACATGGTCTCGCGTTTTCTGGAGTCGACCAAAGCGTCCGGCCTCGATATCGAGGTCGTAGTCAAGGATAGCCAGTCCAACCCCAACCGGGCGGCGGAAGTGGCAAAGGAACTGATCAGCCGCGACGAGGTCAATCTGATCCTTGTCGCCTCGACGCCTGAGACGACCAATCCGGTCTGCAGCGTGGCTGAATCGGAAGAAATTCCCGTCATTTCGTCCGTCGCGCCTTGGCAGCCATGGTTCATCGGTCAGCAGGGAAATCCGCTCGATGCCAGTGGCTGGAAGCCGTTCGACTTCGTCTACCATTTCTTCTGGGGGCTTGAAGACAATGTCTCCGTGTTCCTGAACATGTGGGAAAGCTTGAACACCAACAAGCAGGTCGGTGCGCTTTGGCCAAATGACGGCGATGGCAATGCCTGGGCTTCGGATGTGGGAATGCCGCCAGCTCTCGGCAAACCCGGCTACAAGCTGACCGATACCGGCCGCTACCAGAACCTGACGGACGATTTCTCCGCACAGATTAATGCTTTCAAGCAAGCCAATTGCGAGATTGTAACGGGTATTCCCATTCCTCCGGACTTCACCACCTTCTGGACGCAGGCCGCTCAGCAGGGATACAAGCCAAAAATCGCCTCCATTGCCAAAGCCCTGCTTTTCCCCGAAAGCATCGTCGCCCTTGGTGATCGCGGTCACAACCTGTCGGCGGAGGTCTACTGGTCGCCCAAGTTCCCGTTCAAGTCATCGCTGACGGGAGAAAGCTGTGACGATCTCGCAGCGGCGTTTTCCGCAGCTTCGAAGCGGCAGTGGACCCAGCCGGTCGGCTTTACGCATGCCCTTTTCGAGATCGCTGCCGATGTGCTGAAGAGGGCCTCTGACCCCACTGACAGCGAGGCTTTGGTCGAGGCAATCGGCGCTACAAATCTCAACACTGTCGTTGGCAATATCGGCTGGGGCAAGGACAACGTGCCGCCTTTCGCCCGGAAGAATGTTGCAAAGACACCACTGGTGGGAGGCCAATGGCGCCGCCAGACAGATGGCACCTTCGATCTCGTCATCGTCGACAATTCAAGGGCACCGGAAATCCCAACGGGCGGCAAGCTTGAAGCACTGAACTGAACCGACGGCATCCCGGCCTCGCCCGGAATGCCAAACCTTAAACCACGACGGACAATGTCATGCCGATACTCTCGCTCAACGCGGTGTCGAAGTCCTTTGGCGCGCTCAAGGTCACAGATAATGTTTCCTTCGAACTCGCCAAGGGCGAAGCTCTCGGCGTCATTGGCCCGAACGGGGCCGGGAAATCGACGCTCTTTAATTTGATTACCGGCAACATTGCGGCGGACAGCGGTCAAATCCTGCTGGAAGGCCGCAACATCACAGCCGTTTCGGCGATGGATCGCTGCAAGGCAGGCATTGGCCGCTCCTTTCAGATCCCGCAGCCTTTTAGCGGATTGTCCGTGTTCGAAAACCTTCTGGTCGCCGCCCGCTTTGGTGGCGCCATGACGGCTGCGGACGCTGCGGATTTCTGCATGGAGCTTCTGTCTCGCACCGGATTGGAGCCTCAGGCAGATTGTCTTGCGGGCAGCCTTCCGCTGCTGAGCAGAAAGCGGTTGGAACTTGCCCGCGCCATGGCCACGCGACCCAAAATTCTTCTACTCGATGAGATTGCGGGTGGCCTGACGGAAGGTGAGTGCGATGAACTCGTCAAGACTATCAAGGACATAAACCAGCAAGGCGCATCGATCATATGGATCGAGCACGTGCTGCACGCCTTGACACATGTCGTCAGCCGCCTTGTCGTTCTCAACTTCGGACAGGTCCTGATGGTTGGAGAACCTGACCGGGTGATGGCATCGCCACAGGTGCGGGAGATCTATCTGGGGATCGAAGCATGACCCAGCCCCTGCTTTCGATTTCAGCCCTGACGGCGGGCTACGGCGACTTTCAGGCGCTTTTCGGCGTCGACCTTGCCCTCAACTCCGGGGAGACCGTGGCCATTATCGGCGCGAACGGCGCAGGCAAGACGACGCTGATGCGAACCGTCACCGGCATTGTCAGGGCATCCGCCGGGGCGATTGTTCTGGACGGCGCACCGGTCCACACGAAAGCGGCGCCCGATATTCTCGAAATGGGAATTGCAACGGTGCCGGAGGGACGCAAGCTCTTTCCCTCTCTTTCCGTGGAGGAAAATCTGCTGATAGGCGCGCATGTGCGCAAGGTGAAGGGGCCATGGTCGCTGGAGGCGATCTATGAATTGTTCCCGATCCTGAAGGAACGGCGCCATCAACCCGGCACAGCGCTTTCCGGTGGACAACAGCAGATGGTGGCCGTGGGACGGGCACTGATGAGCAATCCGCGCGTCCTGCTCTGTGACGAGCTGTCACTTGGTCTGGCACCGGTCGTCATCCGCGATATCTACGCCGCTCTCCCGAAGATCAAGGCATCGGGTGCGTCGATCATCATCGTTGAGCAGGACATAGGGCAGGCCCTCAAGGTCGCGGATCGAATCTACTGCATGATGGAAGGCCGGATCACGCTCGAAGGCGCGCCAGACAGCCTTTCTCGATCCGCCATCCACGACGCCTATTTCGGAGTAAGAGCATGATATGGCTGGATACGATCATGCAGGGCATTCTGCTCGGTGGCCTCTATGCCCTGTTTGCGGCGGGGCTAAGCCTTGTCTTTGGCATCATGCGGCTCGTCAATCTTGCTCATGGCGATCTCATCGTTCTCGCCGCTTATCTTGTCTTGGTGATCGCAACGGCCCTCGGCCTCAACCCCTTTGCTGCGGCGCTAATCGCACTGCCGATCATGTTTGCCATCGGCTGGCTGCTGCAAAGCCTGCTCTTCAACCGCGTTCTGGATGATGGTATATTGCCGCCTCTGCTGGTGACTTTCGGTCTCTCCGTCGTCATTCAGAATGGGTTGCTCGAAAGCTTTTCCGCCGATAGCCGCAAACTTTCCGCAGGCACCATAGAAGCCAGTTCCGTATCCGTGGGTCCGGTATCGCTTGGCATAACACCGTTGATGACGTTGGGTTCGGCGGTCATCATCATCTGGCTGCTGAACCAGCTATTCTACCGGACGGCGCTGGGGCGCGCATTTCGCGCGACATCCGACGATGCCGTGACGGTTCAGTTGATGGGCATTCGTCCAAAGAAGATTTTCGCCATCGCAACTGGCATTGCCATGGTCGTTGCGACAATTGCCGCTTTGTATCTCGGTATTCGCGCCAATTTTGATCCGTCGATTGGACCGGCGCGGCTGCTTTATGCGTTCGAAGCGGTCATCATCGGTGGTCTTGGAAGTCTCTGGGGAACGCTGATCGGCGGCATCGTAATCGGGCTTGCCCAATCATTCGGCGCGGCGGTCAATCCGGAGTGGCAAATTCTCGCCGGCCACATCGCCTTTGCCGTCATTCTCATTGTCCGTCCACGCGGCCTGTTTCCAAGGGCGACAGATTAAGGTTCATCATGCTTCCGTCCCCAAAATCCGTTGGTCGCTTCACCCTTTGTCTGGCCGCAATCGCCATGGGTTTGGCATTGGTGGCAGCACCGTTCTTTACATCGCGCGCCATTATTCAGGACATGTTCGGATTATTGACACTGCTGATCCTGGCAATGAACTGGAACATGCTGGCTGGTTTCGCAGGTCTTGTTTCGGTGGGGCAGCAAGCCTTTGTGGGTGTGGGCGCCTATGTAATGTTCGCTGCCATCATCCTGTTCGATCTCGATCCATTGCTCGCCATCGGCATAGGCGGGCTGGGCGCGATGGCTCTTTCCGTCCCCATGGCATTTTTCGCCTTCCGGCTGAACGGCGCGTATTTTGCGATCGGCACCTGGGTTGTCGCCGATATCGCGAGACTGGTCGCAGGACAGATCAAGGCGCTGGGTGGCGGAACGGGAACCTCGCTGCCCAAGGGAACTTCGAAGGAGATGATCGGTGTCGACCACATCCAGGCATTGATGAAGATTTCCGGCGCGGCGGCAGCCGATGCGCTGGTCTACTGGCTGGCGCTGGCGTTGGCGGCATGCACGCTGTTCGCATCCTATCTTTTCCTGCGCTCGCGCATGGGGCTTGGACTGCAGGCCATCCGCGACAACAGCGCCGCGGCGCGGTCAGTCGGCGTCGATCCCTTGCGCCTGCAACTGGCTGTCTTCGTCCTTTGCGCGCTTGGCACGGGAATCTGCGGCGGCCTCATGTTTCTTCAGATTACCCGTATCACGCCGGATGCCGCCTTCTCCGTCATCGATTGGACGGCCTTCGTTATCTTCATCGTGGTCATTGGCGGCTTGGGCACCCTTCCAGGCCCCATCGTGGGTGCCGTCATTTTCTACGCGCTGCAGCGGGCATTTGCCGATTACGGCACTGTCTACCTGATCCTGCTTGGCGCAGTCGGCATCGGCACCATGCTGTTTGCCCGTAAGGGCGTGTGGGGCACGCTCGCCAGCCGCTTCGGTATCGACATACTACCGTTGCGACACCGTGCGCCAAAACGGACGGCAGCGTCCCCGCGCCCGCGAGCGACCTCTGTCACCGCTTCCCACTGAATTTGTAATCAAGAAAGGATTGCTGCATGTCCCAGTATTTCTCCGAGGAAAACTCCGTCGAGACCGTCAATGCCCGCATGGGCCCCTCGACCGACCCACGTGTCGCTGAAGTCATGACCTGTCTGGTAAGGCATCTCCATGCCTTCGCCAAGGAGATCAATCTGACGCAAGCCGAGTGGGAGTTCGGCATCGATTTTCTAACCAAGGTCGGGAAGATTTGCTCGGACGAGCGGCAGGAGTTCATCCTTCTTTCTGACACGCTTGGCCTGTCCATGCTTGTGGACGCCATCAACAATCGTCGCCCCTCGGGTGCGACTGAAAATACGGTTCTTGGGCCCTTCCATGTTGCCAACGCGCCGGTAAGGCAGATGGGCGACGTCATCACGCTGGATGGAAAGGGTGAAACATGCCTGTTTGAAGGCATGGTGACCGACCTTGACGGAAATCCCGTTGCAGGCGCGACCATCGATGTGTGGTCTGACAATGCCGATGGTTTCTACGATGTTCAGCAACCCGGCATTCAGCCAAAATGGAACAATCGCGGCATCTTCGTCACAGGTGAAGACGGACGCTACTCCTTCATCGGCATCAAGCCTGTTTCCTATCCCATTCCAGACGACGGACCCGTGGGCAAAATGCTGGAACACCTTGGCCGCCATCCATACCGCCCGGCACATATGCATTACATCGTCACAGCACCCGGCTTTCAGACGGTCGTTACGCACACATTCGTCGGTGATGACCAATACATCTCCTCCGACGCCGTTTTTGGCGTGAAGGACACTCTGGTTGCACCATTTGAGAAAGCGACCAATGGCCCCGCAGTCTGGCGCTCCCCGTTCAACTTCAAACTCAATGCTGCGTAAGGTGCATTCATGCCAATCTTGAAAATCCACATCGACTTCGACCGGCATCCAAAGGCGACAGCCGCGATCCGTGGCGCGCTGGAGCCTCTCCGCGCCACGCTGTGTCGTGAACTGGCTGTCGATGTCTCCGCCTGCCAGATTTCGGTCATCAATATTTTCGGGCTGGACGATCAACCTCAGGTCAATACGGAAATGTTTCTGCTGCCACGCCCCGAGCGGACACGGGAAAGGATTACCGAGGTCTGCAAGCTGATCCAGAAAACCATGTCTGAAACCACGGGGCTGCATGTTGCCGTACGCTCCAACATGCTGGACCCGCAGACCTATGTGGCGGTGAAGTAAGACGCAGCCCGGCTCCGGGGCGATATCGCTCTCACGCCCCCGCTAATGATAAGACGCAACGACCCATCTCGTGCAACAACCCCGCGGGAAGCCTGTTCCCGCGGGGCTTTTCGTGTCTTACGACTTGCCCTGGTAAATTTTGCGCAGAATTTTCAGAAGCGCTGTCGTATCGGCAGCTGTCAGGCTCGAAAAAACATCCTTTTCATGCTGCTTGATCAGCCTGCTGGCCTCGGCATGGTTCTGCAGCCCAAGCGGTGTGAGGGTCAGCTTCTGGCGCCTCTTGTCATCGGAGGACTGTCGGCGCTCGATGAAGCCTCGCTGATCCAGCTTTTCCACAAGCGCCATCATTGTCGCCCTGTCGGTGTCCAGCGCCTGTGCAATATCGATCTGGGAAACATCGGGGTTGCTGAAAATGATCTCAAGGACCGAGAACTGCTTCTGCGTAATCTCAAGCTCTGCAAGCGCCTTGCTGAAGTCCCTGTAGACCGCCAGCTGAGCCAGCGTGATGTGGAAACCGATGAGATCGTTGAGACTTCCCAGATCAACGCCTTCACCGCTTCTGGTGCTTTCGATGTTCGAGGCTCTGGCCACTATCTTCATTCCTTCCATCGTCACCGGAGAACGCCCGGTGCGCTTTGATACAGTCAAAGCTAATGGAATCAAACCGCTTGATTCCTTGAAAATAATTAGTACGTATTGCATACATTATTTGTACGTGCTACGTACTATTATCTGAGGAAAATTGTTTGTCGACCTTGAGGAGGGATCTGCAAACCCAGCCTTATATAATCCACTTTACAGCCGCCCGGGCAGACGCCACAGCGACGCGAGCGCATCGAATGAGCGCCGCGGCCGTCACGTGCCTTTCCCTTCGGCTTTGATTTCAATGTGCCCCACCAAGATTTGGGGCGGCCTTATTGTACCGGATCTGCCCTCCCACTGATTTTGCCTGCACTCAACAGATGCCGGCATTGCGCCAGGCCCGGATGCCGTAACGGCCAGAATTTCAAGAACATTCAACAGCAGGATACAACAATGGTAACCGAACGCTCCGAAAAAGATACCGTCGCATTTTCCGTCGAAAACGGTATCGCTTGGGTCAGCTTTAACCGCCCGGAAAAGCGCAACTGCATGAGCCCGAAGCTCAATCGCCGCATGATGGAGGTTCTGGACGAGCTTGAGCATCGCGAGGACGTGGGCGTTCTGGTTCTCACGGGTGAAGGCACTGCATGGTCTGCCGGTATGGATCTGAAGGAGTACTTCAGAGAGACCGAAGCACAGGGGTTGCAGGGCACGCGCAAGGCCCAGCGGGAGAGCTACGGTTGGTGGCGTCGTCTGCGCTGGTACCAGAAGCCAACCATTGCGATGGTGAACGGCTGGTGCTTCGGTGGCGGCTACGGTCCTCTCTTTGCCTGCGATCTCGCATTTTCGGCAGACGAAGCACAGTTCGGCCTGAGTGAAATCAACTGGGGCATTCTCCCCGGCGGCGGCGCTGCAAAGGTCGCGGTTGAACTCACATCATTCCGCAACGCCATGTACCATGCGCTCATGGGTGAAAACGTCGATGGCAAGACCGCAGCAAGCTGGGGCTTCGTAAACGAATCTGTGCCGCTCGCCCAATTGCGGACACGCGTGACCGAGGTTGCCAATGTTCTCCTCAAGAAGAACACACATGCCTTGAAGGCGACAAAGGATGCGATCCGTCGCGTGCGCGAAATGACCTACGACAATGCCGAGGATTACCTGATCCGCGCGCAGGAAGCAGCCAACAGCTTCGATAATGAGGGGCGCAAGGAAGGCATCAAGCAGTTCATTGATGACAAGACCTACAAGCCGGGTCTGGGCGCTTACGACAAATCGAAGCACGGCGGCTGAGGAGAGGCCCATGACACGCCAGAATCACGCTGACGTCCGGTCACGGGCGGCCATGGAACGCTTGTTGCGTCCGGGATCTGTCGCCATTGTCGGCGCTTCCGACAAGCCGGGCGCACTCGGCGCCTCGGTCCTCACAAATCTTGAGCGCAATGGGTTCAAGGGAGACATCCATCTCATCAACCCGAAACGGGCCGAGATTGGCGGCAGGCCGTGCCTGCCATCCATCGACGATCTGCCTGAAGGCGTCGATGCCGCCGTCCTCGCCATTCCACGCGGCGCGGTTCTGGAATCCGTGACGGCGCTCGCGCGCCGTCGTGTCGGCTCGGTTGTCATCTTCTCCGCCGGTTTTGCCGAAGGCGGTGAAGAGGGGTTGGCCGAGCAGCGCGAGATCAGCCGGATCGCCGCTGAGGTCGGCATGGTGGTTGAAGGACCGAATTGCCTGGGAATGGTCAATCATATCGATCACATTCCCCTCACCTTCATCGAAACGCAGACCAAGTCTCTCGATGGCCGGGCGGGCGTCGCAATCGTGTCTCAAAGCGGCGCCATGGCAGCCGTGCTCGGCGTGACATTTGCAAGCCGTGATCTTGGCATTTCCTACTCGGTTTCGACCGGCAATGAGGCCGGCAGCGGCGTCGAAGATTATGTCGAGTATCTACTTGAAGACCCATCGACATCGGTGATGGCGCTGATTGTCGAGCAGTTCCGTCAGCCGTCGCGCTTCCTTGCAGCCGCACGCAAGGCCCGTGAAAAGAGAAAGCGGATTGTTCTCCTTCATCCCGGCAAGAGCAGCGCTGCGCGTGAGTCTGCTGCTACCCATACGGGCGCGATGACGGGCGACTACCAGGTCATGCGTGTTCACGTCGAGCGGGCGGGCGTCATCTTTGCAGAAACCCTGGAAGAGCTGGGCGATATCACCGAAATCCTGCTTCGCTGCAAGCAGATACCGTCCGAAGGACCGGCAATCATGGGCGAGTCCGGTGCGTTCAAGGCGCTGATGCTCGATCATTGCGAGGAAATTGGCCTTGCCTTGCCAGCCATCGATGACACCAATGCGCCCGAGCTGCGCGCTACCCTGCCAGCCTTTGTCGGCGTCAGCAACCCGCTCGATATTACCGCACAGGGCCTTGTCGAACCGGACCTCTACGAGAGAACACTCACGTCTCTCCTGCACGACGACCGGTTTGGCAGCGTTGTCGCCTGCATCATTCAGACGGACCCTGTCACATCTGGCATCAAGCTGCCGCCCATCCTCAAAGCCGTCGAAAACAGCACTTCGCAGAAACCGCTCATCTTTGCCGGTCTGGATGAAGGCGCCCCCTTCCCAGCAGAATATATTGAACGTTTGCGGGCGCATGGCATACCCTATTTCCCATCGACAGAGCGCGCCTTCAGGGCTTTGAAGCGGATTGGCGATTTCGCGAAGCGAGATTTCACCCCGGCAAGCGGTCAGCAGTTGACGGATATCGGCATCTCGACTGTCGAAGGTGTTATCCCCGAATACCGGGCCAAAGAGCTTCTCGCACCCTGCGGCATTCCCTTCCCCAAGGGACATTTCGTGACCTCGCTGGATGAAGCCCTTGCTGTGGCACAGGAGGTCGGTTACCCGCTGGTCCTCAAGGCCCAGTCTGCGGATCTCAGCCACAAGAGCGATGCCGGCGGCGTCATTCTCAAACTGGCGGATGCGGAGGCTCTGAAAGAGGGCTGGCAACGTCTGCAAGGCAACATTGCCCATCATCGCCCGGGCCTGGTGCTGGATGGCGTGCTGCTGGAGCACATGGGAAAATCCGGCGTCGAACTCATTGTCGGCGCTCGCAACGACCCGGACTGGGGACCCGTCATCCTCGCAGGCTTTGGCGGCGTAACGGCGGAAATCCATCAGGATGTTCGCCTGCTGCCTCCCGATCTGACAGTCGATGCCATCATCGCAGAGTTGAACCAGTTGAAGGCGGCAGAGCTGCTGCATGGTTTCCGTGGCTCGCCAGCACTGGATATCAAGGCGGCGGCAGACATCATCTCGCATATTGGCGGGCTGCTTCTGGCCAATCCTTCCATCTCGGAAATCGACCTCAATCCGGTCGTGCTTTATCCCGAGAGCGAGGGAGCAGTCGCGCTCGACGCGCTCATATTCAACAGTCCGTCACATCAATAACAAACCATTCGAAGGCAACGGAATATTACTATAATCAACTGTTGCCGGGGTGAGGAAAAGAGGAGACCGTTATGAATATTTCCCTTCTGATTAATGGCGTTTCACGCGCTGCCGCAAGCGGTCGGACCTATGACAGGCTGGACCCTTTCACGCAGAAGCTGGCCACACGTGCCGCAGCAGCTGGCATCGAGGATGTCAATGCTGCGGTAGAAGCAGCCTCCGCAGCGTTTCCAGAGTGGTCCAAGACAGGCCCCTTGCAGCGCCGCGCGCTGTTGTTGAAGGCCGCCGACATTCTGGCTTCCAAGGTCGCGGAATTTACGACGCTCATGATCGAGGAAACCGGCGCAACCGGGCCTTGGGCGGGTTTCAACGTCATGCTCGCGGCCAATGTTCTGCGTGAAGCGGCTTCCATGACAACCCAGATCACGGGTGAAGTCATTCCGTCCGACAAGCCTGGTACGCTGGCCATGGGCATTCGCCAGGCAGCGGGCGTCTGCCTTGCCATTGCGCCGTGGAATGCACCGGTCATTCTCGCCACACGCGCAATTGCAATGCCCATCGCCTGTGGCAATACCGTCATCCTCAAGGCATCAGAGCAGTGCCCCGGCACCCATAGCCTGATCGGCGCAGCACTGGTTGAAGCGGGCCTTCCTGCTGGCGTGATCAACGTCATCACCAATGCGCCGGAAGATGTGGGCGATATTGTCGCTGCCCTGATTGCTCATCCGGCAGTCCGCCGCGTCAACTTCACCGGTTCGACAAAGGTCGGAAAGATCATCGCGAAGCTGTGCGGCGAGCATATCAAGCCTGCATTGCTGGAACTTGGCGGCAAGGCACCGTTGATCGTCCTTGACGATGCCGACATCGATGGCGCCGTCAATGCTGCAATCTTCGGAGCCTTCATGCATCAGGGACAGATCTGCATGTCGACCGAACGGATCATCGTGCAGGACGCGATTGCCGATGAGTTCGTGGCGAAGCTGGCCGCACGTGCCTCGCAGCTTCCCGCCGGAGACCCTCGTGGCCATGTCGTGCTGGGCTCTCTCATCAGCTCCGAAGCCGCTGATAGAATGGAAAGCCTCATCGCCGACGCGACCGCGAAAGGTGCCAAGCTTGTAGCTGGCGGAAAACGCACCGGCACCGTGGTAGAGGCAACGCTTCTCGATCACGTGAAGCCCGATATGAAGGTCTACTCGGACGAATCCTTTGGCCCGGTAAAGCCAATCATCCGCGTTTCCAATGATGAGGAAGCTTTGCGGGTTGCCAATGATACCGAATACGGCCTTTCGTCGGCCATCTTCAGCCAAAACATCAAGCGGGCGATGGAGATGTCTGCGCGCATCGAGTCGGGCATTTGCCATATCAATGGCCCGACCCTGCACGACGAAGCGCAAATGCCATTCGGCGGCGTAAAGCAAAGTGGCTATGGCCGTTTCGGCGGCAAGGCAGCGATTGCAGAATTTACCGACCTGCGTTGGATCACGGTTGAGGATCCAGGCCAGCACTACCCATTCTAAGCGTTCTCCCCACCCGCAAGGGTGTTTCCACGAAAGACACTTGGGCGATCGCCTGAGTGTCTTTTGCGTTTCAGCCCGGGCTTCGACACTTTTTCAGCGAGCAGGTGCCGGATGACCGCCTTCCATCGGAAACGCGGATTGCTGCCTCGGAACCATTGGTTCTGCCAGCAGTTGGACAGACTTCATCCTCGCAACATGCGGAGCGCATATGTCTGACCTCAGTCTGAAAGACCTTTCCAAGAAAATGGCGAAGCTTGACTTCGCGATGTTGAACACAAGATCGTCCGTAAACGGACTGACTGCACGGCCGATGAGCAACAATGGCGATGTTGAATATGATGGCGACAGCTATTTCTTCGCCTATGGCTCATCAAACAAAGTCAGCGAAATCAGGTCTGATAACAACGTAAGTCTCACCTATACCGGAGCGGTTGGCATGCTGGGCGGGTCACCGCTTTTCATCACGGTCGAGGGCAATGCTTCTCTCATTGATGACAAGTCGCAGTTCGAAGAGCACTGGACGAAGGATCTGGACCGTTATTTCCCGGAAGGCATCGATACGCCCGACATCGTCATGATCGCCGTCAGGGCTAAAAACATACGCTATTGGGATGGCGCAGACGAGGGTTCCATTTCGCTCTGACCGGGCAGATGCATGGTTTACCAGTCCGGGCCGATGTCTGACACATCGGCTCGGTGTCGTTCTACACAACTGTTCTCCTTGGAGGAACGCCGGGTGATAAAAGATAGCCCAGCATCTGATTTACACCGGTTTACCCAGGCGCAGGATGCTGTCTTTGAAACAGTCCTGCAGGAACTGACAGACGGGAAGAAAAGAACGCACTGGATGTGGTTCATCTTCCCCCAGATTGCCGGGCTCGGTTCATCGTCAATGGCACAAATCTACTCCATCGGTTCCGAGGCCGAAGCGCGCTCCTACCTAAACCACCAGGTTCTGGGTGACCGGTTAAAGAACTGCGTCAGCATCGTGATGGGTCACAAAGACAAGACGGCGCACGAAATTTTCGGGTCGCCCGACGATTTGAAGTTTCGCTCCTGTCTTACACTCTTTGACGCCATCAGCCCTGATGGCAACCTGTTCGAAGAGGCATTGAAGCGCTTCTATGGTGGTCAACCGGATGAAAAGACCATATCCTTGTTGAACAGGTGATATCGGGAGTTATCGCATTCCGGTCCGATCAAACAAAGCCTCGTGGCGTTTATTGAAACGCAGCCACGCGCCACCCATGTGTTCAAGCGATGCCGAAACAAAAGAAAAACGATCACGTCGAGATCATCAAGACTTGGCAGCTTCCTGCATCGGCGACGCTCGGCTCAGCGGTACGAGCGCACGGCCTGCTGCTGGAGCTTAGGGCGAAGGTGCCACTGGCCTATAAAAAATTACTGACCAGCGATGGCACGACGCTGAGCCTCATCATGCCGGAAGCGGAAAAAGCGGCTTTCAACGCCGTGTCTTCAATTGTCTCGAAATGCCTTGAAAAGATCGAAGACCTGCCGGTTATCCCCAGAGAGATACAGGATATTCTGACAATCTCCGCAACCGAAAGGCACCGCTGGCTTGCCGATGGCAGATTGCCGAGTGCTGGCACGCGGACAGTAAAATTGCGAGGAAGGGCGAAGAAGATAACCTTCCATGTCTTCGACCCGAAAATGGTGGTGGGCTTGCTCGATAGCGGCATCATTGAAGATTGGCGCGAGGACGATGCCGCCGCTGCGAAGGAAAACAGGAGACGCGCTGCCTACAAGGCAAAGCTGACGCGCTCTCTCAAAGGCGCCAAGACAAAGGCCAAGTCAAAAGACGCTTCCGCAGACAAGCCAGACGCAGATCTGCGCGGCTGGGAAGATTTCAGCGCGGAAGGCTTTTTGCGCTGATGCCTTGAGCCTAATCGGCGACAAAACCGAGCATGAATGCCACAATCTTTTCGGAAGACATTTCGCAGGGTTTTAGCACACTGCCTCCAGAGCTCAGCCGATAGATATTGAAGCTCACAATATCCGTGCCAGCCAGATCCTCCGCAAACAACCATATACGTCTGCCATCATCGGAACGCCTGACTGTAACGCCCCAGACCGAACCATCAAAGGTTCCGCGTATGTAGCCGTCCGGAAAGCGAGACAGCGCTTGCAGCACCTCCCAAGCAGCCTTGTCTCCGGATGCATCCGGCATGGCTACGCAGTGGCCTTGGCAATCGCTGCGGCAAGGTCGTCCTTGTTGTAGGGCTTAATCAACGAAACTGCACCTGGCTGTGCATGCGAGCGGATTGCGTGACCGGTCGCGAAAATGATCTTGAGATCGGGCTTGATGCCCGCCAGTTGACCCGCAAGATCCTCGCCACTCACATCCGGCAGACCGATGTCCATAACCAGAATATCCAGATCGCCATCTGCCGCCTGCCGCAAAGCCTCAGCGCCGGTTTCCGCCTCCATAACTTCATGGCCGAGTTCAATGAGCAATTCGGCCGTATTTGCTCGAATGAGCGGATCATCCTCCACGAGCAGAATGCGTTTGCTTACGGTGGCCTCAACGGCCGGAACCGTTTGCGCACGTTTCGGGATAGAGCGGTCCTTTGCCTCAATACGCTGTGCCCGATTTGCCAGCACGTGCCGGATTTTCTTGGCCAACGCCTCACGCGTATAGGGCTTGGACAAAAGCTCCACGCCGGGATCCAGCCGCCCGTCATGTACAATGGAGTTTTCCGTGTAGCCGGACGTATAGAGCACCGCGATATCAGGCAGACGCTCTTTTGCACGGCGGGCAAGCTCGGGGCTTTTCATCGTTCCCGGCATGACGACATCCGTAAACAGCAGGTCGATGGGCACACCGGCCTCAATCACAACCAGTGCCGCATCGGCATTCGGTGCCTTGACAACCCGATATCCGAGATCGGTCAAGGTTTCGACAACGGTGCCGCGAACCTCATCGTCATCTTCGGCAACAAGAATAGTCTCGTTCCCGCCAATAACAGGGCCCGAAAGGTTGACGGTCTCACGGTCTTCAGACGCGTTTGCCCTTGGCAGATACATTCGCACGGTCGTGCCGTGATCAACTTCCGAGTAGATTTTGACATGGCCGCCGGATTGCTTGACGAAGCCGAACACCATGGAAAGGCCAAGGCCAGTTCCCTTCCCTTCCGGCTTGGTCGAGAAGAAGGGTTCGAAAACCTGATCGAGCATTTCGGGTGAAATGCCTGAACCGGTGTCGGTTACCGATATCATCACATATTGGCCGGTGCTGACATCCTCGTGCTTTTCCGCATATTGGTCGTCCAGATATGCGTTGCCCACTTCGATCGTCAGCTTCCCCTGCCCGCTCATGGCGTCACGGGCGTTGATTGCCAGATTGAGTATGGCATTCTCGACCTGCGTAGGGTCGGCGAGACAGTTCCACAGACCACCGCCAATGATCGTTTCAATCTCGACGGCTTCCCCGATAGATCGGCGCAACATGTCATCCATGTCCCGCAGGAACCTGCCAACATTGATCACCTTCGGATCGAGCGGTTGCCGCCGTCCGAAAGCGAGCAATTGACTTGCAAGCTTGGCGCCGCGACTGACGCCCGCCATGGCATTGGTAACCCTGCGCTCGGCGCGCTCGTTTCCGGCGACATCCTTCTGCAACAATTGCAAATTGCCTGCGACAACCTGCAGAAGGTTATTGAAGTCATGCGCAACGCCGCCCGTCAACTTGCCAATCGTTTCAAGTTTCTGGCTTTGCTTCAACCGCTCTTCGGATTTGCGCAGCTCTTCGGTCCGCCGCGCAACCTGCTCCTCGAGATTATCGGTCAGCTGGCGCAGATCGTTTTCGGCGCGACGCCTTTCCACCGAGTTGCGAATGCGTCCGGCCATATCCTTCAGGAACGTCAGTTCCTCTGCGCTCCATTCCGTGGTGTTGGGATTGTTCACGAACAACACCGCAACCAGCCCGTTTCTTTCCCGCAGCGGAACGCTCACGCTCGACCTAGCGGAAATCGCGTCGAAATTCTCCTGTTGATCACGGGTTCGCCCGTCAAGACGAGCATCCGTAATGACAACGACTTCCCCGCGCTTCAAACCTTCAATGAGCTGTCCATAATCACGAAGCTTATGCAGAGGGGACAAGGGGGGCATCCCTTCAACGGTCCAATCGTGACTGATATGGACCGTCTCAGTCTTCTCGTCGATTGTCCCATAGCCAGCGCGGCCGACTTTCATCGTCGTGACCACGGCCTCCAATCCGGCCTTGATGATTGCATCCGGGTCGTGCAGCCGTGCCGCTACTTCGTCAAATGCCACAATGGCACTGCGGCTCAACTCGGCAGATTTCAGCTCGTGGACGTCGGTACAGGTACCGTACCAGCGCGTAATCTTGCCATCGGCATTCGTGATCGGCTTGGCGCGCCCGATCACCCAGCGATATTGCCCTGAGTGATGCCGCAACCTGTATTCGATATGATAAGGCTTGCCCGTTTCAAGAGACTCGCGCCAGACAGCCCAAGCCCGGTCCCTGTCCTCGGGATGAAACAGGTCGTTCCAGCCCGCACCATCGGTCGAGCCCCGCTCGACTCCGGTAAAATCATACCATCGCGTGTTATAAAAATCGTGGAAGCCGTCCGGGCGCGTGGACCAGACCATCTGGTCGATGGAATTTGTCAGCGCACGAAGCCCGTTTTCGCTCTCCCACAGCTTCTGCTCTATCTCGTGACGCTCGTCGATATCGATGACGGAGCCGATATAGCCAAGAAAATTGCCATCTGGCGAAAAACGCGGCTCGGCTGCATCGATTGCCCAGCGATAGACACCGTCCCGACGCCGTAGGCGGTACTCGAGCCTGAAACTCTCCTGCTTCGCCAGGGCCTCTAGAAAAGCCTCCGTCGCCCGCGCCTTGTCGTCGGGGTGCGTAGCGTCAAGCCAACCATAACCTTCAGCCTGCTCGGGAGTCTGTCCCGTATATTGATACCAGCGGCTGTTCAGGTAGGTGCAGTAACCACTCTCGTTCACCACCCACATCATCACTGGAGCGTGGTCCGCCATGTTGCGGAAGCGCGCCTCGCTTTCGGTTAGCCGTTGTTCCGCACGGGTGCGCTCGGTCGTTTCGCTGACGATGCAAAGCACGCCGGCGATTTGTCCCGTGTCATCGGGAACGGCCGAATAGGCTATGTCGAAAGTAACGGTTTCCGGCTCGCCATGGCGCTCGATGTAGAAGGGTCTGTCCTTGATATAGACGGGCTCGCCCTTGTTCCTCACCTGATCGAGCAGGGGTTCGAGGTCGTCCCAAAGCTCCGCCCAATATTCGCAGGCACGACTGCCGAAGGCGGCGGGATGTTTCAGGCCGATTGTGGGTGCATAGGCTTCATTATAGATGGCCAGATATTCCGGGCCCCAGAATAGAATGACCTGATGGGGAGAAGCAGCAACCGTACCGAACATGGTCTTGAGCGTTGCAGGCCACGCGTCATATGCCCCTACAGGCTTGGCAGCCAGATCATCCAGAATAGTCTTGATCCACTGCGTCTGGGTGCCAGCCGAAACATTCATTCTCATTCATCCCGATATATTCGCGATCCTGCCTACAATCGATTGGCATAACAGTAAAGCAATGGCTTATAAAACTAGCGTGTTGCCGGTGCCCCGCGCGAGAAAGGCCTCCACCGGCCCTATCGTATTTAACGCCCCACCATAGACCGCAGCCGGTTGCGGCCAGCACATGTGTTCTTTGCAATCTCGATGAAATCCAGAATGACTTTCGACGTTTCATTGGCCTGCCAGCCAATGATCAGTTCGACCTCATCAGGTATTTCATCCAGAGGACGGTAAACCAGATGGGGGCTGAGATTGTGGGCGAGCCACGATGGCGCGATTGCAATGCCCACGCCCGCTGCAACCAGTGTGGCGATGGCGAGCGTGTGGGACACTTCCTGGACGATCATCGGATAGATCGCTGCACGACGGAACGCGTCCATGATGGCATGGTGATAGCTCGCACCGATTGTCGGCGCGTAGGTTATGATCGGCTCCCCGGCAAAATCACGAACGCCAATGTCATCCCGCTCGGCCAGGCGGTGGTGCTTGGGCAAAACAGCGACGAAACCTTCCTTCAACAGGTGATCGGTCTTCAGGAATCCCGCAGGGTTGGTCGGGCGAATGAAGGCGACCTGGACCTTGCCACTCTGGAGCATCTCCAACTGGCTCGCCGTTCCCAACAGCTGCACGTCCACCTGGATATTGGGATACTTCCTGTGAAACTCGGCGATCACCTCCGGCAGGATGTGCGACAACGCAACATGAACCCCGCTGACGTAAATCTTTCCACCATCGTCTCCGGAAATGGAACGGGTGTGCGTGACGGCCCGGTCGATGCCACCTAGAATTTCCATCGCATGTCTCAGGAATATTTCACCAGCCGGAGTCAGCTTCACGCTTCGTGTCGTGCGCAGGAACAAGCGTGTGCCAATACGTTCCTCAAGCTGACGGATCTGCTGGCTGAGCGGAGCCTGTGCCATGCCCAGCTTGTCAGCCGCGCGGCTGAAATGCAGCTCCTCTGCGACGCAGGCGAAATAGTGAAGGTGACGAAACTCTATGCCGTATTTCATACGCTACACATATCAATCCCATGGTTATTTTGTAATAGATAATAATCTATTCCCATGGTTATCTCTTAAAAAAATATAGAAATAACGGGAATAGCTGAACCATCGGTTCCAGAAAACGGAGCACCATGACACGATTCTGGTCGCTAAAAATCTTGCGCACAGTTCTGACGCTGTGGTTTGTCATTACGTTCACATTCGTCGTGTTGAGAACGTCGGGAGATCCGGTTGTGGCCCTTGTGGGGGCCGACGCGACACCCCAGGAAATCGAGCAGTTCCGCGCGCTCTGGCGTCTGGACGATAGTCTGTGGGTACAGTATCTGCGCTATATCGGCCAGATGGCGACAGGCCAGTTCGGTATTTCCTATCGCGATGGCCGTGAAGTCATCGATATCATCGCCGAGCGCGTGCCGTGGACCATCATGCTCGGCCTCGTTGCCTATGCGGGCGCCATCGTCATCGGCATTCCCGCAGGCATCTTTGCCGCCATCAAGCGCGGTTCGCCCTTCGACAACCTCATCATGGCAACTGCCGTCTTTGGCTTTGCCATTCCGAACTTCTTCCTCGGCATTCTGCTCATCCTGCTGTTTTCCTTAGGTCTTCAGTTGCTTCCGAGTTCGGGCACGGGCACGATATGGCATTTCATCATGCCCGCCCTGACGCTCGCGACCTTTACCGCAGGGACCCTGGCGCGCTTCACCCGGTCTGCCATGCTGGAGGTGCTGGACAAGCTCTATATTCGTGCGGCAGCCGCAAAAGGCGTGAGTTACTGGAAGCGAATTGTTTTCCATGCGCTGCCCAATGCCGGAATTCCGATCGTTACCATCATAGGTCTCAATCTGGGTGAGCTCATCGGCGGTGCGATTGTCGTCGAAACGGTGTTTGCCTGGCCGGGCGTCGGACGGCTGCTGGTCACCGCCGTCTCGTCGCGGGATCTTGCGGTGGTGCAGGCTCTGGTGCTCGTCATGGCCATGACAATGGTTATCGCCAATCTGATCGTGGACCTGCTTTACGGTCTGCTAGATCCGCGCATTCGCGTCTCGAATTAGGATTGCAACGATGAAGCGCCGCTCTCCCATTCTCATCTTTGCCATCATTGTGCTCGCTCTGGCAGTCTTCGTCGCCATCGTCGGCAACATCTTTACGCCGCATGGTGTGACGCAGCAGAACCTTCTGGCGCGCCTGAAGCCCCCGGCGTTTCTCACCGGCGGCAACCCGAATTTTCCGCTGGGCACCGACCGCATTGGTCGTGACATGGTTGCCCGTCTTATCGCGGCCCTGCAGATGTCGTTGACGGTGGCTCTGGCGGGCACAATCATAGGCGCTGTTTTCGGTTCGCTGATCGGCTTTATCGCAGCGCATTTCCGTGGCTTTGTCGATGAAGCACTGATGATGCTGGTGGATTTCCAGGCTTCGCTGCCCTTCATTCTCATTACGCTTACGCTGCTGGCCTTCTTCGGCAACAGCCTCGTTCTCTTCATTCTGCTGATGGGTCTGTTCGGCTGGGAAAAATATGCCCGCCTGTCCCGCGGCGTGGTGCTTTCAGCCATCAACCAACCCTACGCCAAGGCCATTGTTGCTTTGGGTGCAGGCAACGGACGCCTTTACCTGAAACATGTGCTTCCCAACGTCGCAAGCGCACTCATCGTTCAGGTCACCTTGACCTTTCCGCAGATCATACTGCTGGAAACATCGCTGAGCTTCCTGGGCCTTGGCATTCAGGCACCGCAGACCAGCCTTGGCCAGATCCTTGGTGACGGACGCGATTATCTTTCGACAGCGTGGTGGATATCGGTCGTGCCCGGCACGGTCATTTTCCTCGTGACACTTTCCATGAGCATCGTTGGCGACTGGCTGCGTGACCGGCTGGATCCGATGCTGCAGGGCCGTAACGCATAAACAGAACAAGACCAGGAGAGGTAAGAACAAATGTTTACCAGACGTGAAGTTGGAAGTCTTATTCTTGCAGCAGGCGCAGCCAGTCTGGCCGCACGCGTGCCCATTGCTCACGCCCAGCAGCGGCCAACCTTGAACATCGCCGTCGATAATCTCTGGGCCACGATGGCGCCGATCAACGGCATATCCACCACCTCACGCCGGATTTTTCCGAACTTCTACGATACGCTTGTCGAACGCGATTACATAAATGACGAGAACGGCCTGATTTTTGCGCCCAAGCTGGCGACGAAATGGGAGCAAAACGGAAACGTCTGGACTTTCACCCTGCGTGAAGGCGTGAAATTCCACGATGGCAGTGAAATGACCGCAGAGGATGCCGTCTTTTCGCTTTCGGCAGAACGCCTTTGGGGAGAAAAACCCTTTGAGCCACGTGGCAAGACATTTGCGGCGGGCTTCAAGCGCGTCGAAGCCACAGGCAAATACACATTCGAGCTGGAGACGGTCAATCCGGACCCCAATATTCCCAGCAAGCTGACTGGCTATATCGGCTTTGTCGTTCCGAAAAAATATTATCTCAACGTTGGTGTGGATGCCTTCGGACAGAAGCCCATCGGTACGGGTCCTTACAGGGTCACGACGTTCCGCTCCGGTGAGGTGATGGTTCTTGACGCCTTTGACGACTACTGGGCTGGCCCGCCACCGGCACAGAAGATCAACTGGAAGATCGTTCCAGAATTCGCAGCGCGCATGGCGGGGCTTGTCTCGAAGGAGTTCGATTTCATCGTCAATATTCCGACCGATCAGGAGGCCACACTTGAGGGCTATGACGGCGTGACGCTGAAGCGTGTTCTCGCGGACAATTATCCGGCGGTTGCCTTCAACACACGCGCAGACCCTGTCGACAACCCTCTTGTCGATCCGAACCTTCGCTATGCCATGGTCCAGGCCATCGATATGAACGCCATCGTCCAGGCGCTGTTCAACGGCACGACCGAACACCCCGCTGTCCCGTTCAACTTCAAGGAATACGGCAAGTTCTACGATCCGAACCTGCCGGTGAAGCTGCCCTATGATGTGGAAGCCGCAAAGGCTCTCGTGGCGAAGACGAAATACAAGGGCGAAACCCTCATCTGGCACATCACTCGCCAGTTCTATCCCAACTACGAAGCCGCCGCAGAGATCATGATCGAGCAGTGGCGCGAAATCGGCGTGAATGTTCAGGCACAGGTTCTGGACAATTTCGAACTTGTCTATCGCCGCCCATACCACATGATGAACATGTCCATGAGCTCGGATTTCATTCCCGGCGACCCCTATCAGCCTCTCTGGCTCGATTGGGGCCCAACCGCCTCCAGGTCTACTGCAACGTGGAAGACGTGGGATCCGACGCCCGAATTCCTTGAACTCGGCAAGAAATTCGAAGCCGCCACAGACTTCGAAGAACGCAAGAAGGCTTACCTCGCATTGTCGGATGAATGGCAACGCGTCACGCCCGGCTATTACATGTGGAAGAGCGTCTATAACTGCGCCCATCGGCAAGGCATCGAATTCCGGCTGAAGCCGAACGGTGAAATGCGCATCTATGGTGACTACTTCAAGCTCGTCTGATGAGCGGTTCGGTGCGTGGGAGACGCAAATGGCGTCTCCCGGAATTCACAAGGCGGGATACCAATGACTGACATGCGGCTGTCCATCTCTCATCTCAGCGTTCCCTTGCCGCAGGGCGCCGATCGCGGCTTTGCCGTCGAGGATCTGTCGCTCTCGATCGGCAAGGGAGAGATCCTGTGCATCGTTGGCGAATCCGGCTCCGGCAAGTCCTTGACGGCGCTGGCGACGATGGGTCTTTTGCCGCGCAACCTCGGCGCGCCACGCGGCGAGGTGATGTTCGAAAACAAGAACCTGCTGACAATCGACGATGCGACGAGACGCGGCATCACAGGCCGCAGCATCGCCATGATCTTTCAGGAGCCGACGGCTGCGCTCAATCCCATTTTCCGGATTGGCGAACAGGTCTCCGAAGCCTTCAAAGTCCACACGTCCCTGTCGCAGGCGCAGATCAAGGAACGTGTCATCAAGCTGTTTCAGGAAGTCCACCTCCCAAATCCCGAAGAGATCTTCCATTCCTACCCCCACCAACTGTCGGGTGGACAATGCCAGCGCGTCATGATCGCCACAGCTCTTGCGCTTGATCCGGCGGTCCTGATTGCTGACGAACCAACCACCGCACTGGATGTCACGACGCAGGCGCAGATCCTCAAGCTCATGCTTGAACTGCGCGAACGGCACGGCACCGGCATCATCTTCATCACCCATGATTTCGGCGTTGTCGCAGAAATTGCCGACCGCGTCGCGGTCATGCAGAAAGGCAGGCTGGTCGAAATCGGCACAAAGGACGAGGTGCTCAACCACCCCCGTGAAGATTATACGAAACGCTTGCTGGCAGCGGTACCGACACTGACGCCCAGAAAGGAGCGGGATGGCCTTGGGGCACCGGTTCTGATTGCGAAAAACATCATCAAGACGTTTTCGCTCAAAGGCGTATTCGGAACTGGCCGAACGGTGAAAGCCGTCGATAATGTCGACCTCACCATCCGCAGAGGTGAAACGCTGGGTCTTGTCGGCGAGTCCGGCTCGGGGAAATCGACGCTGGCGCAATGCGTCATCCGCCTCGTGCAGCCGGAAAGCGGCGATATCTTCATCTCCGATGGGAATTTTGCCGGCCTTCGTGGCAAAGCGTTGAGGGAGGCCCGCCGCAAGGTTCAGATTGTCTTTCAGGACCCCTATACGGCTCTCGACCCGCGTCAGCGTATAGGCGACGCAATCGCGGAAGGACCTATTGTCCACGGCCTCAACTCGAAAGAAGCCATGGCCCGTGCGCTCGATCTGCTTGAGGCTTGCGGACTGGACCGTGCCTCTGCCACGCGGTTTCCCCACGAATTTTCTGGCGGCCAAAGGCAGCGCATCTGCATCGCGCGGGCGCTTGCGGTCGAACCGGAACTGCTGATTGCCGATGAATCCGTTTCCGCACTGGATGTCTCGGTGCAGGCACAGGTGCTCGAGCTTTTGGCAAGGATGCAGGAGCGGCTGGGCTTCGGCATCCTGTTTATTACCCACGACCTGCGCGTCGCAAGCCAGATATGCGACAATATCGCGGTCATGCGTCGAGGACGCATCGTTGAGCGCGGCGATCCGGCGACCCTCTTCGGTGCCCCCAAACACGATTACACCAAGGAATTGCTGGCCGCCGTCCCGGGCAAGGGATGGCAGCATAGGCCCGTCCAGGACGCACCGACATTCTCAAAGGAAATCCCATGAAGAAATATCATATTGGCGCTCTGCCTGCGCAGATCGATCCTGAACTGCGGGCGAGATTTGAACGCGTCGAAGTCGCCACAATAGGGCATTTCCGTCATCGCGGCTTCGTCCGCCATTCCATCTCACCCGTTGTCGACATCAAGCAGACCCTGGTCGGGACCGCCGTGACGCTGGCCATTCCGGCCACGGACTCGACCCTTCTGCATCATGCCGTTTCCTTCATCCGTCCCGGCGACTTTCTATTCGTAGACCGGCTAGGCGATGATCGGCATGCCTGTATCGGTGGTGGCGTTGCCTTCGCGATCAAAACAGCAGGCGCAGTCGGCGTCGTCATCGATGGCCCGTGCACGGATGTGGAAGAAATAGTCGAGCTTGGGATGCCCCTGTGGGCGCGCGGCGTTTCCGCCATAACGACCCGCCTGAATGATCTGGGCGGTTCGCTCAACCTGCCCATTTCCTGCGGAAACGTGCCCGTCATGCCGGGCGATATCGTTGTCGCAGATGCAAGCGGCATTCTCGTCATTCCCACAGATGAAGCTCTCGACGTTCTGGTTGAGGCCGAGGCTCGGCAGGCGCGGGCGGGCCGCCATAAGGGCAAGATCGAAGCAGGTGAAAAGCTTGGCGATCTCTCGGGCGCAAGCAGAATGGTGGCCTCAGCCATGGAGGCGAGCTGATGGAAAACCCGCAGTTTGACCACCTTCGCGTCGAACGCAGCGTCACCCGCAAGGTGGCAGGCGTCAGTTCACGCGGTGTCGTTACGTCGCAGCATTATGTGGCCGCAGAAGCAGGTGCCGCCGTGCTGCGGGCCAGTGGCAATGCTGTCGATGCGGCAGTAACAGCGGCCTTCACCTTGCAAACCGTCGAACCGTGGATGACAAGCCTTGCAGCCTGCGGCTACATGCTGATTGCGCAGCCCGATGGCACGGTCGAAACGATCGAGTTTACCGGTCGTGTCCCGTCTTCCTTCGATATTGACTTCTATAGGCCAGATCCAGGCATCAAGACGTTCATCGGCCATCCGGCGTCCGTTGAAAACAGAAATGTCGATGGCTTTACCGCGGCAGTCGTTCCCGGCTGTGTTCGCGGCTTTGCCCAGGCATTGAAACGGCACGGAACAATCGGCTTCGCAGACGCATTGGCCCCGGCCATTGCGCGGGCGAAACAAGGCCTGATGGTGGACTGGCACACCACGCTCGCCATCGCCATCGCCGCCTCCGGTCTTGCTGACGATGAAGGCGCCCGCACCGTGTTTCTGCCCGGCGGCCATCCACCAGAGCCAGGCAGCGTGCTGCCGACACCAGCACTTTTCGACACGCTTCAGACGCTGGCGGCTGAGGGACCTGACGCGCTGTATGGCGGCTCCATCGGTCAGCGCCTCATTTCCGATTTGCAGGCTGGCGGCAGTTTCATGACGCTGGACGATCTTGCCGATTACGAAGCCTTGATCTACCCGGCGCGCAGCATGGCCTTGCAGGACAAGATCGTCCATGTGCCGGGAGAGACCAGCGCCGGACAGCGTTTGTTCGATGCGCTTTCGTTTTTCGATGAAAAGCGAGGTCCAGGGCCCGTCGATGGCGATTTCTTCGCCACCATGTCGCAGGCACTGTGGGAGTCTTTCGGCGCGCATCGCCGCAGGCTCAACCCCGCAGAAACCACCAACAAGACCAGCACCACTCAGGTCAATGCCGTGGATGGCGAGGGCCGAATGGTGGCGATCACCTTCACCCTGCTCAACCGCTTCGGTGCGCGGGCCTTGTCACCTTCGACAGGCATTCTCTTGAACAACGGCATGTCGTGGTTCGATCCTACACCTGGGCGGGCGAACTCGCTTGTGCCGAAAGCCTATGCTCCAAGCAATATGTGCCCCGTCATCCTGACGGATAAGAACGGCACTTTTGCCGCTTACGGTGCAGCCGGAGGCAACCAGATTGTCCCGGCGCTGACGCAGCTGACGGGCATGATCGTCCACGCCGGAATGGATGTGGAAGACGCGATGAACACGCCACGCATGACGACAGGTCCCCACAACGACATCATCGTCAATGTGGACATGCCTGCGGACCATGTGGAGGCGCTGGAGCGCATCGGCAGAATCAGACCCGCAGCACAAACGGTTTTCCCCAGACCCTTCGCCGCGCCGGGCATGATCGGCCGCCGCAACGGCGAATTCGTCGGGATGCCAGACACCACCTACCCCGCCGCCTTCGCAGCCACGGCATAGCAGGAACCGCCAATGACAGACCATTTTGCAGAGCCCCTCGACATCGAGGGCGTGCTATCGATCATTCCAGCGAGTGCGCCAGGCATCCCGATGGTCTTCGACTCGCCACATAGCGGGCTGGCAATCCCTGATGATTTCGAGCGCGTGGTATCGGATGACATGGTCCTTCAAGCTTCCGACACATATGTCGATGACCTCTTCAGTTTCGCTCCGTCAATCGGCGCCCCGCTGTTGACCGCGCAATTTCCCCGCAGTTTTCTGGATCTCAACCGGTCCCTTGAAGATGTCGATCTGGATCTCGTCGAAGGGCTGTGGCCACATCCGGTTCGCGACAGTGCGTCTGCCAGACGCGGCATGGGTCTGGTCTGGCGTTACGCGTGGGGAGACCAACCCATGTACGGGCGCAAACTGACCGTAAAGGAACTTGAGCACCGTATCGACACCTACTGGCGTCCCTACCACCGTGAGCTCGTACGACTGCTGGACAGCACCCATGAGCGGTTCGGGAAGGTCTACCACGTCAATTGCCATTCCATGCCCGCTATCGGCCACGCGCTATCCCCGGATCCGGCAGGAACCATTCGCAAGGACATGGTGATTGGTGATTACGATGGGGCAAGCGCCGAGCCGGAATTCGTGGGAATGGTCTGTGAAACGCTCAAGAGCTTCGGCTATTCTGTCTCTCTCAACGTGCCATTTCGCGGCGCCGAACTCGTCTCCGCCTATAGCGCCCCGGAAAAGAACCGCCACAGCATCCAGATTGAGATTAACCGAAAACTCTATATGGATGAAACCACCCGCCAGAAAACCTCAGGCTACTCCGAACTGAAGGCAAATCTCGCAAGGCTTGGCGAGGCTTGCAGGGACTTTGTGCAGAGCGTCAAGACTTGAGGAGTTTGCCCTCTCCCATCTTGATATTTCTGCCCCTCGCCTCGCGCAAACTCTTTCCAGAGTTGGGGTATCAATGCGACGCTTGAGGTTACCCCAGGTTCCTAGCGGCGACCGCGCGCCAATCGTGTATCGTCATTATGGCCACCTCTTGATGGCCCCGCCCAATCATATGGAGGCGACGTTTGCCATTGTGTCGCCCATGCGGTCGGCGAGGAAGTGTTTGGCGCGATTGACGCGGCTTTTAACGGTGCCAACAGAGATACGGCATTTGCTGGCCGCTGCGTCGTAGGCCTGACCGTCTTCTACGACAAGATGGAATACTTCTCTATAGATGACCGGCATTGCCGCCACCGCTCTGTCGTATTCTTTTTTTCTCATAGCCCATTCCTGCGGAGATTCCGCTGCCGGCATCAGAAATTCGAGATTTTCCGTTCCCACTGTGATGCGCTTGGCCTTCTGATAGGCCGTGTGGTGTGCATTGCGCATGATCGTGAACAGCCAGGATTTAAGGTTTGTACCCGGCGTGAAGGAGGGAAGAGCTTTCAGGGCCTTGAGAAGCGTATCCTGAACAAGGTCATCGGCATCTGTCGTGCTTCGGTGAAACCGGGACGCAAATCTGCGGAGCGCGGGGATGAGAGCGACCAGTTCCTGCTGAATGCTGAATTCTGCTGCCATGCTTAATCTCCTCCTTAGGTAGAGGTAGATGAAGTCTTCGGCGCCAGCATCGTTCCGACTGGAAGGCAGTGGGTACGTTAACGTACGCTCTATAAGTTACACTTGAAAAATGGGAAAAGCTGAGGAAAAGACTGCTGGAGCCTTGGCATTTCAGGGCACCAAAATAGCAACTTTGGCAAATTCATACGTGTAGCAGGTGAAAGTGAGAGTGAGTTTCATTCATCAAATCGCACCGTTTCTCTGAAGGGAATTGTTCGAATGATTTCGCCAGCCTCATTCGTTAGTTCGAACACCTCGCCATCAATCACTTCACCCCGGATCATTCTCTCTGCCAGTATTTCACGGGCTGCGCACAGAGCTTCGTTGCATGCATCTTCCAGCGTTTCAAACTCGGCACCTTCCGGGTCTCTCTGCAATTCTGAGTGCCTTCGGACGTGAAAATAATATCTCATTGCGATTCTCCCCTGTTGGACCCGAACCTTTGGCGTCCAGTAAAGTTTCATCGGAGTGAAATTCGTGACATATAAGGGAAGCGTTTTATTTGGTCCAAAACGCTTTCGCCCGCATCGCCTTTGGACCGAAGAAAAGGGCACCGCGTGACTTGGACAAATAACGGTCTGTTGAGAACTCTTCCCGAGAAGGACGCCGCGCTGGTAAGGTCGCGCGCCGAGCTCGTGACACTCGATCAGGACCAGACCCTGTTTGAGAGCAAAAAGCCGATCACCAACGTCTATTTTTTCGAGAGCGGCTTGTCGTCTGAGGTCGTTTTCGCAACGAAATCAATCGAAGTTGGCTGCATTGGCCACGAGGGCTGTTCCGGCGTACCGGTGCTGCTGGGGGTCGATTCGAGCCCTCACAAGGCGTTCATGCAGGCTGGCGGAACCGCTTTGCGCATCGCATCAGCAGACCTCACGGAGTTGATAGACACCAATCGTGCGATCAGGGAGTTGCTGCTGCGTTATGCACATGTGTTCATGATACAGATCGCCGCCACGGCCTTGGCAGATGGTCGCTACGATATCGAACAACGCCTCGCGCGATGGCTTCTCATGTGCCAGGACCGTTTGGGTGACGAGCTTCCGCTGACGCACGACTTTTTGTCGGTCATGCTCGGGGTCAGGCGGCCCAGCGTCACAGACGCGCTGCACAAGCTTGAGGGCAACAGGGCAATTCGCGCTGAACGTGCACTTATCACCGTCCGAGACCGTGCCGCGCTCGAAGAAAAGGCCGGCGACTCCTACGGCATTCCAGAGGCCGAATACCGTCGACTGATCTCTCATCGGGAAAACGCTCACTAACGCTGGCCCCTCAGTAACCGGTCATTTCGAGGTACCCGACACCGGATGTGCTGCCATCAATGGTGATCGGCCCTTCCCAATATGGCGTGGAGGTCGTCATCCACGCCTGTTCGTTTAGCGCACGTAGCTTGATGTCCAGACCCTTGCCAACAATTTTGATGCGCCACTCAACCGGAACGTCACGTTCATTGACCCGCGCGGTGCGAATGGGCTCCAGCACCACATCGGCGGATGAAAGCGGGGTCGTTTTACCATCTGCGGAGATCCAGTTCGCAGAAATATAGCCACCCGCGGAATCCCGCAGTCGAAAGGCCATCACCTTTTCGCCTGATGCCAGATGGAGCGAGAACCAGTCCCAGCCGGTCTGGTTGGAGGCAAGCGGCTGGGACGACCATTCCCGATCGAGCCAGGCGTTTCCGGTCACCTTGACCAGGGAGCCGTCCAGCATAACGGATCCGTTCACCTCATAAAATGGCTGGGAATAATAATAGCTCGCCTGCCCCGCCAGAGATTTGACGGAGTAACCCTTGTCTCCCTGCAAGACCAGGGGACCGCGAGCGTCGAGGTTTAGCTTGTATTCGAAATCTTTGCCTGCCGCGCGCAACTCCACATGGTCAAGCTCGTCGGTTCCGGCGGAGGAGGTTTTCATGGACCAGTCATCGATCCACGCTTCAAAAGGCGCAGGGTTGACGCCTGCTTGGTCAACGCCGCCACGGGCCAATCGCTCTGCGACATGATGTTTTTCAGCAGTCGTTACGGCAGCATGGCCGATCCATATCTGCTTGCTCGCCCAGCCCTTCTTGTCTTCCGGGGCAAGAGCCGAGCGAAACAGCGTCCATTGCGCGCCAAGCTTTCGTCCATCCGCCGTTTCCAGATTGGCCGTGATGTACCACCATTCTATCCGGAAATCCGGGTGCGCGCCGTGATCGCTCGGAAAGGCAAGCTGTTTTCCGGGCTCAGGCACGGTGAAGCCTTCAGCCGTAGACCCAAGCCCGGCAAAACCCTGGGCCTGAGACCTGATGGGCATGAATGACAGCGCCAGAACCACGATGGCGAGGCTCGCTATGGCAAGTTGCTTAACGTTCATTGGCAAATACCCTTACCAGATCGGCGGGCTTGCTGTTCGCTAGCCGAAGCACCGGAAGCAACACGGATAAGATCGCGGCGATAAGGGCGATAGCACCAAGCTTTGCCCACTCTAGAGGGAAGACCATGACTGGCAAGCGCCAGCCGAAGGCTTCCACATTCACGATAACCAGCAACACCCAGGCCAGTGCAAGACCCACCGGGATGGCTGCGAGGAATGTCACGAACCAAAGTGCCACAGTCTTGAATACCTCCATCATCGCCAGATCGCGGCGGCGAACACCCATTGCCCAAACCGGCGCAAGCTGCGCGATCCGTATGCCGGACAGGGTCAGCAGACTGGCAAACATGGCAAAGGCGGCAACGGCCAGAGTGAGCACGTTGAGCGCGCCGGTTACAACGAACGTCTGCTCGAAAATTGCTCTGGATTGCTGCTTGAGCGCAGATTGGTCGATAATATTGGCTCTTGGCAGGCCAAACTCGCTTGTCAGTTGACCCGCCAGTGCCGGGGCCTGCGCAGGGTCTATGCGGACGCCATAGCGCAATATGGGTACATCCGGAAAATGGGTCTTCATCGGCTCTGCGCCGATCATCAACTGGCCCTCGGGATTTCCATAATCCGAATAGATGCCGACAATCTTGACCGTCCAGCTACCCGGCAGGGTGAGATCCTGCCCGATCTTCACGCCGTTTCGACGCCAGAATTGTTCGTTGACAAGCGCCCCACGTCCTTGTGAAACGGCATCCCACGCATCCGGCGTCGATTGAAGAAGCGGCCAGTGTTCGCGATAAGTGGGATGATCTGCAACGCCCGAAAGCTGGACATCCGAACCGAGAACCTTTGCTGACATGCTCATGCTCGGCAACATCGCGTCTGCGCGCGGTTTCAACCATTCAGCCAGCCGCACCGCCTCGGTCTCGTCGCGCGCAGTCACATAGAGTTCGGAGACCAGACGCTGATCCAGCCATCCAAGGAATGTGTAGCGAAAACTGGAGACCATGGTTCCGACGCCAATATTGGCCGAGAGGGCAAGCAGCAGCGCCATCAATGCCAGTGATAGGCCTGGAAGCTGCATGCGCGTATCTGCCCAGAACCAGAATGTCAGGGCTCGGCTGGATAGACGCTGCGCAAGTGTAAGCCCTACCGAAAGGAGCACCGGCAGGATAAGGGCTGAACCCAGAAGCAGCGCAGCAAGCACCGCAAAGCCTGCCACCAGACCGGACCCCGCTATGGCAAGACCGAGCGCCAGCACCAGAAGAAATGCGCCGATGCCTGCCTGTACCCTCAAGCCTTTGCCCGATGCTCGCATCCATGCGCGTGGTTGGGATGAGGCGAGGATGGGCATTTTGCGAACACGCCACAGGCTTTGAATCGCCGAAAGCAAGGTTCCGGCAACGGCCATGCCAAGACCCGCCAGCCACCATTCCGGGCGCAAGGCAAGGCCGCCGGAAATGCTCGCGCCATAGAGCCCTCGCAGCGTTGCTGCAACACCGGGCAAAAGCAGGGAGGCCATGAAATAACCGATCACGATGCCCAGCAACCCCGACAGCACGCCAAGTGCGAGGATCTCGATAAGAAGCATTGATGTCAAAGCCCGAAGGGATAGGCCGAGACTTCTCACCGTGCGGAACGTCGCCCTGCGCTGCTCATAGGATAGTCCGGTGGCGGAATAAACGATAAAGAGACCAACGACGAAGGCGAGAAAACCGAATGCAGTCAGGTTAAGATGAAAACTGTCGGTAAGGCGGGCCAGATCCGGCTGCTCACCCGCCGCCTTTATTCTGAGGTCCGGAGCAATCCTCTCAAGCGCTGGAGGATCGACACGCTGATCGGGTGCCACGACAAGTCTCGTCAGCGCCCCGCCCCGCTTCAAAAGCCGGTCGGCCACGGCGATATCGGTAAATGCGGCATCATCAGGAATGACATCGGATACGCGCAGGCGAAGGTTCTTCTCTCCCTCAAGTCGTTTTGCCGTAGCGGGTGAAACGACCAGGACATCCATGCCGCCGATGAAGTCTGCAAGATCTGACGAACCGGAGATCGACACCACCCGCCCCTCGGGCGGCATTGTCAGGGGATCAATTCCAATCAGCCGCAGCCGCTGTCCTCCCAACCGGTAGTCGCCTTCAATCACGGGGGAGACGTTCCAGCCTGCGCGTCGCAGCGCGGCATAGGTTTTCAAGGCAATGGTGTCGGCGTCCTTGGCCACCAGTTGCTCAAGTCCGCTCTGCTCCAATAGGGCTGCAGACCGCGCGTAGCTTCCCCTTGCTTCCGCATTGATGGCCTGAACGCCGGACCACAAGGCCGTCGCCAGAGCTATCCCGAGCACCAGTGTTGCAAGCTGTATTGGCCGATGGCGCCAGTGCGAGAGCAAAACGAAAAAAGCGGCCACGTTCATGTGGCAATTCTTCCCTGCCGCAACAGGACTTTTCGGTCCAGCTTCGCCGCCAGTCGTTCGGAATGGGTCACAAGAAGCAGCGAGCAACCGGCGCCCCTGCTCAGCGTCAGCATAAGGTCCAGCACCGCGTCACCCGTCGCTTCATCCAGATTTCCGGTTGGTTCATCCGCCAGGATCATGCCGGGCCGCGCGGCAAGCGTGCGCGCAATAGCAACGCGCTGCTGCTGACCGCCAGACAGTTGCTCGGGATATCGCTTTGAAAGAGCGGAGAGGCCCAGCTTCTCCATCAGTTCGGCCTGCCATTTGGCATCATGCCTGTCGGCCAGTTTTGCGTGGAAAGAGATGTTCGCGGCCACATCGAGGGAAGGCACCAGATTGAACTGCTGAAACACAAGCCCAACCTCCTTGCGCCGATACTGCGCCAAATCACCCTCATCCAGGCGCGATATGTCACGGCCATTGGCCATGACCTTGCCGCTATCTGCCGCATCCAGCCCAGCGGCAAGGTGCAAAAGAGTACTCTTGCCGCTGCCGGATTCCCCCGTCAGCGCCACGCTCTCTCCGGCGATGACCATAAGGTCGATCCCCCTTAGCACTTCAACCGGGCCTTCCGGCGTCGTGTAGGATTTGGTGACATTTTCGATGGATAGCTGCATGGAATCGGCGTCGCATTTCGGCTTTGCAAAGCTTATGCCCGGAGCACATAAATATCCATTGCTCCGGCCCGCCAAGATTGCGTTTAAAAAATTTGGGGGCGTCATCCGCCCCCTGTCGTCCCTATTTCACTTCCGTGTCGTCAACGACATCGGTTTCCGGCCTGTCGCCGCCGTGAACGTGTTGGGATTGCCAATGGCCGTCAGCCAGCTGGAAGGAAATATCCACTTCCTCACCCCCGATCTGTTGCCTGCGCGCCGCATCCTTGGCGGCTTCAAGAGCTGAATCGTGATCGGGAAATGTCTCTGACCATACATCTCCAAGCCGGTAGGCATATCCGCCGTCGTGCTCGCCTACATGATAAGTAACTGCCATCGTCAACTCCTTTTGAACAGGCTTAAAACGCCGCCGACTGGCAGATGTTCCGGCCATATGTCAGTCTCAAGCTGGTAGCCAATGAACCGAGTGGACGAAACGGCGTTAAGACCTGCAGGAGGAGAACGAATATGAAGCAGATCCTTATCGTCATCTCCCTGTTGATAGCCTCAACCACGAATGGGTTCGCAATGGATAGTCTGGCAGAATTGAAGTGGAACAAGCGGATACTGGTGCTTTTCGCCGAGGACGGAAGTTCCCGGTTGAACCAACAGGTCGACCTTCTGAAAAACCGCACCCCTGAAATGGACGACCGGGACATGCTGTTGCTGCAAGTCAGCAAAACGGACGTCAAATCGGTCTATGGGAAGGCACCCCGGCTTGATGCCGCAGCGCTCCGCGCTGAAGCCGGCATAGCCGGATCGGACTTCACGGCCGTTCTCATCGGGAAGGACGGAGGCGAAAAGCTAAGGAGCGATGACGTTTTGAAAGAGAAAGATATATTCGATCTCATCGACAGTATGCCTATGCGCCGGGCGGGCCAGAAATAATTGCGAGCCAGAATTCTACCGTCCGTGAAGAGGTTGCTTAGAAGTTGAAGACATCCGAACCGCTCATTGTCACGGCACAGATACTGGAGCAGGATCTCCAGCCATTCGATACGCTGCGGAAACAGTATTTCCCGGCAGACAAAAATTTTCTGCGAGCCCACGTTACCCTGTTCCATAGGCTTCCCGGCGAATACATAGGCGAGGTGCAGCACCGCCTTACTCAGGTCGCTTCAGAACATTCGGCGATCAGGGCCGAGATCGTCGGTCTGCGCCACCTTGGGGCTGGCGTCGCCTTCACGATATCCAGTGACCAACTGCAGCAGGTTCACGCCAGCCTGAAGCTTTTGTTTCGACCATGGCTTGGCGGGCAAGATATGCAGAAGTGGCAGCCCCACATCACGGTGCAGAACAAGGTCGCGAAACCGGCTGCGGACGCGCTTTACAAGGACCTTGATCAATCCTTCCAGAAAAGCTCCCTATGTGTAACGGGTCTCGACCTCTGGCGTTACCTTGGCGGACCATGGCAGCATTGCCTGTCCGTTCCCTTCACGACATCGCCCTAACGAGAACTCTTTAACGGCAACCTAGCCCGATTATCCGACTGACACATTGGAATTCTGCGTGGCTGCGGTGTCCCGTGGCGCACCTTGTCCATCATCCTGCGCGGGGGCTTCATCGACGACACCGTCGTTTAGAAACAGACGCTGCGTAGACAATCACAAAATCGATTTTTATTGGCCCCCAAAAGACGAAAAGCCTGCCGCGGGAGGAGGTGCGGCAGGCTTTCGAAATATTGAACAGCGACTGGGAGGAGGAGTGTCACTGTTCCAACAGACGTCCCTTGGGAGGAGGATAGGTTCGTCTGATTGCGAAGTGATGCGGGAGGAGTGCATCGCTTTCGATGACCCAAAGATACCATTTTTCGCTGCTCGTTAAATAGCCAAATCCACAGCCCTGCCATGCAAAAACGATGGCAGTCGCCCATCACCCATGCCTCGTCCCTTGGGGGATGATTGGACCGTCAGTCGACTTCGGGGTCGTATTCTCTGGGTGTGTCGTCCTTGCTAAACAGAACACATGGCCCCCGGGATCCGCGAGGATCATATGAATATCCCTTTAGCGCCAAGGCCTGTGTAATGTCGCGAATGCCTGCGAGATGGTAGAGATGATCGTGCAGCTCCACGAATATCCTCTCGACACCAACAAGCTCAGCGTTTTGCAAAAGATCGTGCTCTGCCCCTTCGATATCCATGACCAAGGCATTGATTCGATGACGATTGATGAATTCGTCGATATTCTCCGAGGGAATTTCGATACGCTTTTCGTACGGCCCCTGGTTTTCATCCATGGAAGACATCCACAGATCCTTGCGAACATAAAATGGATGCAGATGTGGTCCGTGTGCTGTCAGCAGCCCTTGGGAAAAGACGACATTGTCAGCACAATTTGCCTTGATGACCCGGGTCGCAAGAGCGGCTGTGCCGGGGTTGGCTTCGAACGCCCAGACGGACACATCCTTGATGCCGGCAATGATGGAAGTGATGATTCCGATGCCGGAGCCCAGTTCCAGAACTCGGTCGCCCGGCTTGATCGCCTTGAGAATGCTGCGGGCTTCCTTGGCTTCGTAACTGCCATCCTCAAGCGCCTTCCAGATCACCGGAGAGACTTCCTCGCGCGCCAAATCGAGCCGGACACCGTGCACGTCAAGCCGTTCCATTCACATTTCCCTTAAAAACTGTCTCAAAGTGATCATGATAGTCTTTCGACCGCGCGCTTGAAGACGTCAAGCTTCTCGGCCGGAGCGGGTCGCCCGATCAGATAGCCCTGCATCTGATCGCATCCGAGCCGGGTCAGACAATCGAACTGCTCCTGGGTCTCGATACCCTCGGCAATCGTCGTCATTCTCAGGCTTCTGGCCATGCCGACGACGAATTCGACGATAGCCATAGCATCCGTATCGGTCGCCACATCACGAAGGAAAGACTGGTCGATCTTGATCTTGTCAAACGGCACGCCGCGGAGATTTCCAAGCGACGAATAGCCGGTGCCGAAGTCGTCCATGGCGATCTTGATGCCGACATCCTTCAGTTTTGCCAATGTCTCCAGCGTCTGCTCGCTTCTGTTGAGCAAGACCGACTCGGTAATTTCAAGCTCCAGCCTGTGCGCATCCAGACCGCTTTTCTCCAAGGCATTGACGACATTCTGGATAAGCGTCGTGCTGTGGAACTGGACGGGCGACAGATTGATCGCAACCTTGAGATCTCCCTTCCACGACTTTGCCTCCTGACAGGCCGTATCCATCGCCCATTTTCCAAGCGAATGGATGAGACCGGTTCGCTCGGCAACGGGTATGAAATCGGAGGGTGGTACGCGACCACGCACGGGGTGGGTCCATCGCAAAAGCGCCTCGAAACCGCATATTTCGCGCGTTTTCGTCAGCATCTGCGGCTGATAGTAGACTTCCATTTCGTTGTTCTGCAGTGCGAGCTGAAGGTCGGCTTCGAATGACCGCTTCTCGGTCAGTTGCTGCTGCATATGGACCTTGAAGACGCTCGCGCTCCCCGGCCCCATCCGTTTGGCCTCATAAAGCGCCAGATCCGCCCTCTTGAACAACTCGTCAGCATTGGTCGCATCGTCCGACACGACGACGCCGACGCAGGTACCGATCTTGATCTCGAGCTCACCCAAATTGTAGGGCTGGCTGATTTCATCGATGAGGGCGTCGGCAAGCACGACGGCATCTTCCTCACTCATGCCGCTCGATATGACCGCGAATTCATCACCACCGAGGCGGCAGATCATGTCGCTCTTCGCCCGCGAGGACGACAAGCGTATACCGACAGCCTGAAGCAGCGCATCTCCAACATCGTGCCCAAGCGTATCGTTGATATCCTTGAAGCCATCCAGGTCCAGCAGGAGGATCGTTGCAGTGCGAGCATCTTTGACGCCCAGACGCTCGTCCAGCTCCTTGCGGAAGAAGGCGCGGTTGGGCAATTCCGTCAACGCGTCGTGATAGGCATCGTGCTCAAGCCGAACGTTGTTGGCTTGCAATTCCAGCGTTGCCGCCTGCAATTCCTCGGTCAGCCCGCGCATGTCTTTCTGCGCGCGATCAAGAAGATTGTTGTGGCGGTTCAGCAGCAGAATAAGGGCGACACCGCAAACAATCAGACCGCCCGCAAGGCCGGTAAAGATGAGATGGAGATTTCGCACCTCCGTATGGACGGAATCGATGAGATCGACGTCATAGGCAACGGAGGATGACGCGAATGTCGTCAGCGGCCCGTCCAGCTCGCTCATTTTTGGCAGAAGCGCTTTTACCTGTGGCGGCTGCAACTGTTCCAGATTTTTATCCAGATCCAGCAGGATCGCATTCAGGGTCGTGACGAGATCCTGCCATTCTGCGCGCGAGGCGATGAATGCTCCGAGTTTGCCCTGCTTGAGAAGCTCCAGTCGCCCAAGCATGATGTCCATTCGCAGGCGAAGGGTGTCGTGGGTGACGCGCTCCGGATCCACAACGAAGCCATAAAGACTGTTCTGGAGACGCAGATATTCGGAAACGGTCTGACTGACGGCCCACGAATCATTGTATCGGGCAAATTTCTGCAACGCAGTTTGCCGCTCGGCGATGACGTAGGCGATGTAGCCTGTAGCCAACACGAAGCAGCAGATAATGACCGCCAATACCTTGCGCAATCGGCACCTTTACTCGACTATAAGCTTCGCAACCTGCCAGGCGGAGCGCGTATAGTAAATCTGCGTTTGAAGTTCCGGCGTGCTGTCATAGGGGTAAATGACGAAGAGGGGTCCCTTCTCACGAACTTCCATGTAATTCCCATCCCGTTTCATGGCCAGAACAACGTTGAATTTTTCAAAGTCTGCCATCGGTATAGCTATTGCATAATCATTCAGTGCGACGGCTTTTACAGTCTCGCCCTTGGCCCCTACCGTCTCCATTAATTTTTTGAGCAGCACGCCCTCGAAAACCGTTCGGCCATCATACCATGGATTCGTTGTCTGAACGGTCGTAATCCCGAGCGCCTCGAGCATGTCTCGATCAAATCTTGCGACGCCGTCCGCATTGGTGTTTGAAATTTGCCCCGAGATCGTCAATATGGTCTTCCCGACCGGCTGCGGCAAAGAGCCGGCCTGTGCGGATGAAATCCATGTGATCGCCAAGACGGCGCTTAGAAATGACCGCACAAAACACATCGTTTTTGTCCTTCGATAGACCCCATGGCTCACCATTGGCCGAGCTAATCAATTTCTAAAATCTTATATCAGAATTCGATACAATATTCTTACATAGATTTTTTCTAATATTTCGAGGCTCTGGCTTCTCGCAACGCATCGTCCCGCCCTAGCCTCAGAATGACCATTGCGTGAATTCACGTTACCGCATGTTTTTGACGGAGGTTAGGAAAAACAGCAAGATGTTTTGAGAATGGTTTAAGAATATAAAACACTTAGCCACCGGGCGTGGCAATAACCTCGCCCGGTGCTATCCTCGGTTTGGAAAATCCCTCCAAAGCAAATGGAGGGATAAATGCTGGTCACATCACTTCAGGTCGAACCTGTCGGCGTTCATCACCTTGTTCCAGGCGGCAACAAAGTCCCTGGTGAAGGCATTGCCTGCGTCGGAAGATCCGTAAACTTCCGCGAGAGCCCGCAATTGAGAATGGGAACCGAAAATGAGATCGACTCGCGTGCCGGTCCATTTCGCTTCACCGGTCTTGCGGCTGCGGCCTTCGTAGACGCCATCCTTGCCTGCGACCGGCGACCACTGCAAATCGTTGTCGAGGAGGTTGACGAAGAAGTCGTTGGTCAGAATGCCGGGGCGTTTTGTGAAGACGCCATGTTCCGGCTCTCCAACATTAAGCACACGCAGACCACCCACCAGAATCGTCATCTCCGGCGCAGTCAGCGTCAGAAGCTGCGCACGATCCACAAGAGCCTCTTCAGGCTTCATGAACTGGCGACGCGTCTTGCTGATGAAGTTACGGAAACCATCGGCACGCGGCTCCAGTGCGGCGAAGGAAGCTGCATCGGTCTGTTCCTGCGATGCATCCGTCCGGCCTGGCGTGAATGGCACGACGATGTCGTTGCCGCCTTCTCTTGCAGCCTTTTCGATGCCTGCAGCACCGGCAAGCACGATCAGATCTGCCAGAGAAATCTTCTTGCCCCCGGTCTGAGCGGCGTTGAAGTCACGCTGAATGCCTTCCAATACGCCGAGAACCTTGGTGAGCTGTGCAGGCTGATTGACCTCCCAGTTCTTCTGCGGCTCAAGGCGAATGCGTGCGCCATTGGCACCGCCACGCTTGTCTGAACCACGGAAGGATGATGCCGAAGCCCAGGCTGTCGAGACCAGTTCCTGCACTGTCAGGCCAGAAGCCGCGACCTTTGCCTTCAGGTTGGCGATATCGCTGTCGTCGATGAGAGGGTGGTCAACTGCGGGTACGACATCCTGCCAGATCAGATCTTCCGCTGGAACTTCTGGTCCGAGGTAGCGCACCTTCGGTCCCATGTCGCGGTGCGTCAGCTTGAACCACGCACGCGCAAAGGCATCGGCAAACTGCTCAGGATGCTCAAGGAAGCGACGGGAAATCTTTTCATAGGCCGGGTCGAAGCGCAGAGCCAGATCCGAGGTCAGCATTGTTGGAAGATGCTTTCTCGACGGGTCATAGGCATCGGGAATGGAGGGCTCGGCATTTTTGGCGACCCACTGCTTGGCACCCGCCGGGCTTGTGGTCAGCTCCCATTCGAATCCGAAGAGGTTTTCGAAGAAGAAGTTGCTCCACTGCGTCGGGGTCTGTGACCATGTCACCTCCGGGCCGCCCGTGATGGCGTCCTTGCCGATGCCGCTGCCGAACTTGCTTCTCCAGCCGAGACCTTGATCCTCGATTTCGCCCCCTTCCGGCTCGACGCCGATCAGCGATGGATCTCCAGCGCCGTGCGTCTTTCCGAATGTGTGACCGCCCGCGATCAGTGCGACGGTTTCTTCATCGTTCATCGCCATGCGGGCAAAGGTCTCGCGGATATCCCGAGCAGAGGCCAACGGATCAGGATTGCCGTTCGGACCTTCAGGATTGACGTAGATGAGGCCCATCTGCACCGCGCCCAGAGGCTCGGCCAGTTCGCGCTCACCGCTGTAGCGTTCATCGCCAAGCCAGGTGCCTTCCGGACCCCAGAACAACTCTTCCGGCTCCCAAACGTCGGCGCGACCACCGGCAAAGCCGAATGTCTTGAAGCCCATGGACTCCAGCGCGACGTTACCGGTGAGGATCATGAGATCCGCCCAGGAAATGCGGTTGCCATATTTCTGCTTGATCGGCCACAGAAGACGGCGCGCCTTGTCGAGGTTGGCATTGTCTGGCCAGCTGTTGAGCGGCGCAAAACGCTGCTGGCCGGCACCGGCTCCGCCGCGGCCATCGGTGATGCGGTAAGTTCCGGCACTGTGCCACGCCATGCGGATAAACAAGCCGCCATAGTGGCCGAAATCCGCTGGCCACCAGTCCTGCGAATCCGTCATAAGGGCGTGAAGATCGCGCTTCACCGCATCAAGATCGAGCTGCTTGAACGCTTCCGCATAGTTGAAGTCTTTGCCCATCGGGTCGGAGAGAGAAGATCCGTGATGCAGGATCTGGATGTCGAGCTGGTTTGGCCACCAGTCACGATTTCCTCTGACAGCTTTGGGAGTCTGGCCGTGGGCTACTGGACATTGAGCCGCGCTATCGGTTTTCTGGTCCATGATATCCTCCAAGTCACATATGTGTGGCGTTAAAAATGAGAGTTCTCAGTCAAAAATCGCAGGATTTGGGTCGTCTTTAAGAGCGGACGCACCATGTCCGTCTGCCCCGAAGAAAAATCTAATCGCTCCAGAAGACCTTTTAACGGCTAGTTCCGATAAATTTAAGTTGGATTTACTGATTGCCGCGATAAGATATCCTTATGAAGAATCTGACGCTCAAACAGCTGCGCTATTTTGAAGCTCTCGCACGGCATCGTCGTTTCCGCCTTGCGGCAGATGCCTGCGCCATTTCGCAGCCTGCTCTTTCCATGCAAATCAAGGAACTTGAGGAGGAGGTTGGCCATGAGCTGTTCGAGCGCAGCGCAAAGGACGTGAGGCTGACCGCTTTCGGTCAGACGTTCGCCGTTCGCGTGCGAAAGATTCTCCGCAATGTGGATGAACTGGGCGAAATGGCGCGAGCCGCGAAACACTCGTTTCTTTCCCGCCTGCGCATCGGCGTCATACCGACGGTCGCACCCTATCTGCTCCCTGTCATCATCAATGACCTCAATACCGCCTTCGATGGCATGGAGCTCCAGATACGAGAGACGCAGACTGCAAAATTGATCGAGGAATTGAAGCAGGGCGATCTGGACCTTGCCATCGTGGCCCTGCCAGTGTCGGAGCCCTCATTGAGCGAGATAAAGCTCTTCGATGAGGAATTCGTTCTGGTACGAAGGCATGAAGATGAAGGCAAGCCCGTGCCGGACAGGGGCGCACTTCCACAGATGCGGCTGCTGCTTCTTGAAGAGGGCCATTGCTTCAGAGATCAGGCCTTGGCCTTTTGCCACGTTGGCTCCAGCCAGCCACGCGAGGTCATGGAAGGAAGCTCTCTGTCGACATTGGTACAGATGGTCAGTGCCGGCATCGGCATCACACTCATTCCGGAGATGGCGGTGTCTCTGGAGACCCGCTCCGCGCATGTCTCAATCTCCCGTTTCGATGCCCCTGCTCCTGTGCGGTCCATCGGCATGATATGGCGAAACAACACGCCGCTGATCAAGCAGTTGCTGCCCATCTCCGATATCATCCGGCAATCGTCAGCGCGGATTCGCGAAGATCGCACGGCGAAAAGGACGTTTTCGGGTTCGCCCAAATCAAGTTTCCGATAATCAACTAATTTTGTATGTTCTTACGCTTGCTTTAAAACACGAACGTTCGTATTTGAATTTCTGTTTTAGATAGTGAGCAAATATGGCCCGTACGCGGAAGATCAGTGCCGATGACATCCTGGATGCCGCAGAACGCGTCATCCTGCGTCTTGGCGCGGTCGGCGTTTCAATCGATGCCGTTGCTCAGGAAGCGGGCGTCAGCAAGTCCAGGGTCGTCTACGATCATAAATCGAAAGCGGCTTTGCTGGAAGCATTGATAGAGCGTCGGCTTTTCTCAGAGCAGCAGCACATCCGTACCTGCGTCGAAACGTCCAAAGATCAGGCACACCCTGAGCTTTTTGCTCGCATCACCGTGGCCGAAGAAGAGCCTGATGATACCGATAAGGCGGTGTGTCTTGCGTTGAGTGCCGCCATGTCCGGCGAGAAAAAGCTGCACGAAAAAATGCAGGATTGGACCCGCAGGGAGCTTGAAGACATTAGCGGTTGCGAAAAACCACGGGCGGCTCTGGTTGCGTATCTGGCACTCACCGGTTTTTCCTGCACCGAATATTTCAATTTCTACCAGTGGGATGCGGAAGCCCGGCTGGCAATTCTCGAAGATATCCGCGCCATTTATTTGAATTCCCCCAAAGAAACCTGATCACCCGCGGTGATAAAGAGGACGATATAATGCAAAGCAGAATGTCTCTGCCAAGGCTGTTGCCACTCATCTCGGCCATTGCCCTAACCATAGCTGCCAATGGCGCGAATGCTCAGGAAGGAATGCAGATGCCACCCCCGGCAGTCGGCGTTCTCGAACTGAAGGCCAGATCGGTTCCCGTTATCAATGAGTTGCCCGGAAGAATTGCAGCGACGCGTGTCGCCGAAGTCCGCGCGCGAGTCTCTGGCATCTTGCAGGAGCGCGTGTTCCAGCAGGGAACGCTCGTCAAGAAGGATGACGTTCTCTACCGCATCGATCCGCGACTGTTCAAAGTGCGTGTAGCAAGCGCAGAAGCTGCGTTGCAACGCGCAAAGGCCACACAGGACAATGCACGCCAGCAGCTGGAACGTCAGAAAAATCTGCGCGAACGCAACGTCTCGACCGGCATCGACTACGATACGGCCGCCGTCACGCTTGCCCAGGCAGAGGCAGATGTTGCGCTTCAGCAGGCCGCGTTGGACGAGGCGCGCATCAACCTCGAATATACCGAAGTCCGTGCACCGATTACCGGCATTATCGGCGCCGCACTGGTCACCGAAGGCGCGCTGGTCACCGCTGACGGAACCCAGAATCTTGCCCTCATTCAGCAGATCGATCCCATCTACGCGGATTTCACCCAGTCGGCGCAGGATATGATGGCTTTGAAACGAGCTGTCGAGGAAGGCAAGCTGGCAAGCACCGCGCCTGATCAGGCAAGCGTGCGTCTCGTCTTTGATGATGGCAGCGTCTATTCGGATCCTGGCCGTCTGCTCTTTGCCAGCGCAAGCGTTGATTCCACCACGGGTCAGGTTACGCTGCGCGCCGAATTTCCGAACGCGCGTCGGGATCTGCTGCCCGGCATGTATGTGCGCGTCAGAATTGAACAGGCCGTGCGTGAAAGCGCCATCACCATACCGCAGCGGTCGATTGTCCGTACTGCAGATGGCAAGCCTCTGGTCTATGTTGCCAAGGAAGACAGCACAGCCGAGGCTCGTCCTGTCGTACTCGGTCAGGCCATCGGTTCGGAGTGGGTCATCGAAAACGGCCTGAAGGCTGGCGAGAAAATCGTGGTCGATGGCGCACAGAAAGTCCAGCCTGGAGGCAAAATCGCGCCGGAACCGTGGCAGCCGGAAAAGCCGGCTGAAGCAACCGCGCAAACACCCAAGCAGTAAGGGTTTCCCATGGCACAACTATTCATCAGACGGCCGATCCTCGCCTGGGTTTTCGCGCTTTTCATTTCCATCGCGGGCGTCATCGCGCTGCCTTTCCTGCCAATCGCGCAGTATCCCAAGGTCGCGCCGCCGCAGCTCACCATTTCAACGAGTTACCCGGGCGCATCGCCGCAGGACATCTATCAGGGCGTCACCCGTCTTATCGAAGACGAGTTGAACGGCGTTGAAGGGCTGATGTATTTCGAGTCCACCTCGGATACGTCGGGCCAGGTTTCCATCAACGCGACCTTCCAGGCAGGCACAAACATCAACCAGGCCTCCGTTGATGTGCAAAACGCCATTCGCCGTGTCGAAGCCCGCCTTCCGTCAGCCGTTGCGGCGCAGGGCGTGACGGTGGAAGAAGCTGCCTCCGGCTTCCTCATGTTCATCACGTTGACCTCGACCGACGGAACCATGGACGAGGTGGGCCTTGGTGACTATCTCAACCGAAACGTTCTCGGTGAACTACGCCGCATCGAAGGCGTTGGCCGTGCACAGCTATTTTCTGCCCAACGTGCTATGCGCGTGTGGATCGACGCCGACAAGCTCGTTGGCCTCAATCTCACCGCCGCCGATATCAACAGCGCCATCACCGCCCAAAATGCTCAGGTTGCTGCCGGGCAGATCGGCGCGGCACCCAATCCGGTCACACAGGATTTGACGGCGACCGTCCTTGTCAAAGGCCAGCTCACAGACACTGAGGAATTCGGAAACATCGTCCTGCGTGCCAATCCCGATGGCAGCAGTGTGCGCCTGAAAGATGTCGCCCGCATCGAACTCGGTGCGGAAACCTACAACTTCTCCAGCCGCTTGAACGGTCAGGCAAGCGCCGCCGTCGGCATTCAGCTTTCATCCACCGGTAACGCCGTTGCCACGTCCAAGGCGGTGTCGGCAAAGCTTGAGGAACTGTCCCGCTTCTTCCCCACCGGCGTTGCCTATTCCGTTCCCTATGACACGAGCCCCTTCGTTTCCGCGTCTATCGAGAAGGTGCTTCATACGCTGGTGGAAGCCATCATCCTCGTTTTCGTGGTGATGTTCGTGTTCCTGCAGAACTTCCGCTACACCGTCATCCCGACGCTTGTCGTGCCCGTGGCGCTACTTGGCACCTGCGCCGTCATGTATGCCACCGGATTTTCCATCAACGTTTTGACGATGTTCGCGATGGTGCTTGCCATCGGCATCCTCGTTGATGACGCTATCGTCGTTGTGGAAAATGTCGAACGCATCATGGCCGAGGAAGGCCTGTCGCCCAAGGCCGCCACGCAAAAAGCCATGCGCCAGATCACCGGCGCTATTCTGGGTATTACGCTGGTTCTGGCCTGCGTGTTCATTCCCATGGCCTTCTTCCCTGGCTCGACGGGCATCATCTATCGCCAGTTCAGCTTGACGATGGTCGTATCCATCCTGTTTTCCGCATTTCTGGCGCTGTCACTGACGCCAGCGCTTTGCGCAACATTCCTCAAGCCGATCAAGGCCGGACATCACGAGAAGCGGGGCCCCGGCGGCTGGTTCAACCGCAAATTTGATTCCCTGACTCATGGCTATACCAGGGCGGCCACCGGCGGCGCGCGTCGCGCCGGGCGGATGATGGTCATCTATCTCGCGCTTCTCGCGGGCCTCGGCTATCTGTTCATCAGCCTGCCGAGCGCCTTCGTGCCGGATGAAGACCAGGGCTTCCTGATCGTTGATATCCAGGGTCCGCCAGAGGCAAGTGCCAACCGCACCACTGCGTCCATCGAGCAGATCGAAAAGATCTTTGCGGCGGAGCCGTCGGTCAAGGACGTCGTTGCCATCCAGGGCTTCAGCTTCTCTGGTAACGGCGCAAATGCGGCCCTTGCCTTCATCACGCTCAAGGATTGGTCAGAGCGCGGTGCCGACAATTCCGCCCAGGACATTGCCAACCGCGCCAACATGAAACTCTTTGGTCTGAAGGACGCGACAACCTTTGCGCTTTCGCCTCCTCCCATCGAAGGTTTCGGCACATCCGGCGGCTTTTCCTTCCGGCTACAGGACCGCAACGGAATCGGCCAGGCGGCCCTCTCGGCTGCCTCTGCCGAGTTGATGCAGAAGGCGGCGCAGAGCCCCATCCTTGCCGGTATGCGCGTGGAAGGTCTTCCCGACGCTGCGCAGATTCTGCTCGTCATCGACCGCGAAAAGGCCAATACCTTCGGCGTCACCTTCGCCGATATCAACAACACCATCACCGCCAACCTCGGTTCGTCCTACATCAACGACTTCCCGAACTCGGGCCGAATGCAGCGCGTCGTCGTACAGGCGCAGGATCGCGACCGCCTTCAGGTCGAAGACCTGCTGAAACTGAATGTCCGCAATTCAAGTGGCGGCATGGTGCCCCTCAGCTCCTTTGCCATCGCGCAATGGCAGAAGGGTTCACCGCAGATCGTTGGCTATAACGGCTATCCGACGATCCGTATTGCCGGCTCTCCCGCTCCGGGAAATTCCACGGGCGCTGCGATTGCGGAAATGGAAAAGCTCGCCTCGGAACTGCCCTCAGGCATCGGCTATGAATGGACGGGACAGGCACTGGAAGAGATCAAATCGGGTTCGCAGGCCCCATTCCTCTTCGGCCTCAGCATCCTTTTCGTGTTCCTGCTGCTTGCCGGACTTTACGAAAGCTGGTCCATTCCGCTTGCCGTGATGTTGGTGGTTCCTCTGGGCGTCATCGGATCGGTACTTGCGGTCATCCTGCGTGACATGCCCAATGACATCTACTTCAAGGTGGGCCTGATCGCCATTATCGGCCTTTCCGCCAAGAACGCGATTCTGATCGTTGAGTTCGCGAAGGACTACTATGCCGAGGGCAAGTCGCTCATGGAGTCAGCGGTAGAGGCAGCGCGTGTCCGCTTCCGCCCCATCATCATGACGTCGCTTGCCTTCACATTGGGCGTGGTGCCGCTTGCAATCGCCACCGGCCCAAGTGCTGCCAGCCAGAACGCCATCGGCACGGGCGTGCTTGGCGGTATGGTTTCGGCAACGGTCCTTGCGATCTTCTTCGTCCCGGCCTTCTTCGTTTTCGTCCTCACATTGATGCGCACGAAAAGACCGACGGAAGAGCCGCCTGCGGAAGAAGCCAAGCCCATAGAGGGTTGAGCCTGAACGAAAACGCCGCAGAGATGATCTGCGGCGTTGTCGTTTCAAATCAGAGCTGTCGTGAACTTCAGCAGTCGCGGCCGTTGGAATATCCATCGACAATGCAGACCGAGCCGGGCATGGGCTGCGTGATACTGCGGCGAATGCTGTAGGACTTTTTTGGCTGTTCGCTGCGGTTGATCGAGCCTGTGCTGATCATGTCGAAACTATCAGGCACCTGCGCGAAACGGGAAGGCGGTGTCTTACCAGCCAGCATGGGAGTGACGATGAGCGAAAGGGCGATGGCAACCATACCGAACAGCAGCGCGACATTCAAAACGCCAATTCTGCGCGACTTCTCGGAATAGGATTGGCGATCCTCGACTGTTTTCCAGAAATCTTCGTTCATTTTCGGCCTCGCTACGCGCCATTTACCAATTATTCAGCCTGTGAATCTGCCAGATGGTGCTGAATGAAAGGTTAATGGCGCCCCGTTTTGGTACGCACGAAGCCGTGAAAATCCCTTCTTCACAGGTTTATTTTAAAAAAGGCTTTACAATAAGTCCTGAAGATAAGGGATCAGTGGTTCATCTGCTGGCGGCATGGGGTAATCCCGTAATGCCTGCGGTTTGACCCACTTGATTGCCTGCCCCTCGGCTCCGCGCGGAATGCCTTCGTAACGCCTGCACACGTAAAGCGGCATCAGCAGGTGAAAGGTGTCGTAGCTGTGGCTGGCAAATGTCAGGGGTGCAAGGCAGGCAACTTTGGTTTTGATCCCAAGCTCCTCTTCCAGTTCCCGGATCAGCGTTTCCTCGGGCGTTTCGCCCGGCTCCACCTTGCCACCGGGAAACTCCCATAGTCCGGCAAGCGATTTACCCTCGGGCCGTTGCGCCAGAAGGATACGACCATCCTGATCCACCAGCGCGCAGGCGGCGACCAGCAATATGCTTCTGCCAGCCTCGGCCATCAGGCAGCATCCTTGCGCCAGTAGCGATAGGTATAGGCCGTCGAAAAGCCGAACTTCTGGTAAAGTGCGATAGCCGGTCGGTTTGTCGAGACAACCTGGAGCCAGGCGGTCTTCGCGCCGCTGATGCGGGCCCAGCGCAGCGCCGATGTGAGGATCTGCGAACCCGTGCCCTGACGTCGGATCGGCTCGGCAACCTCAAGAGAGAGAATGCCGGCAAGATCATTGTCTTGCACGCAAATCACAGTTGCCTGCGGCTCGCCCTCGACCTCTTCCTTCGTGAAAAGGCCGAGTGTCGGCTTGATGGATGTGACGATCTCCGCAATTGCGGATCGAAGCGACGGATCGTCGCCGCTAACTTTGAGGCTTGCTTCCACGAACCGCCCGATATCATGGCTTGGAAGATGTGCCATCGTTTCCGGAAGCTCCGCATTGGCGATGTCGCTGGTCATGACATCGACCTCTTCGAATACCGTCCAGCCATCACGCGTAAGATGATCGCGCAATTGCGGCGGCATGAGTGCCGTCTCGCGCACGATCAGCGGTCGTCCGAAATCCTCAAAACGCTTGCGCGCCTTTTCAAGACGAACGTCGCAATGTCCATAGTCGGATGGATCGAGCGGCACGACGCAATTGATCCGCTTGGATGGGTGAGACCCGGTCAGGCGAATCTGCCAGCTGCCATCATAGATGACGGACGAGGCAGGCCATGCCCGAAAGCTAACGGCTTCCAGCCTGCGGACAAGCGGAAGATTGATTGGCATGCTGCGCATATCAAGAGACCCCACAGATCAGCTCCGGTAGTCGCCGTTGATCTCGACATATTCCTTGGTCAAATCGCAGGTCCATACCGTTGCAGTACCATTGCCAAGCCCGATGTCGACTTTGACCGGAATATCCTCGTTTTTCATCACGGCGCTGGCTTCCGCTTCGGAATACTCGGGGTCGCGCTCGCCATTGACGGCAACGCGGACATGTCCGAACCAGATAGCAAGCCGGTCGCGATCCGCGAGTTCCCCTGACTTGCCGACGGCCATGACGACACGGCCCCAGTTTGCGTCTTCACCCGCAACGGCGGTCTTGACCAAGGGAGAGTTTGCGATCGAAAGTGCGATCTTCTTTGCCGCAGCGTCGCTTTCAGCACCCGTTACGGTGATTTCCACCATCTTGCGCGCGCCTTCACCGTCACGAACAACCTGCAGCGCAAGGTCTTTGAGCAGTGCGTTCAACGCATCCCGGAAAGAAGCGAGCTTTGGGTCATTGGCATCTTCGATACGCGCCTGCCCGTCCGCAGCGGCGGCACCGGTCGCAAACAGCATCAGCGTATCGGATGTGGATGTGTCGCTATCGACCGTAACCGAATTGAAGGTTGGACCGACGCCAGCCGCCAGAAGGGCCTGCAGCGCCGGTGCGGCGATGTCGGCATCGGTCACGACAAAGGACAACATCGTCGCCATGTCGGGCGCAATCATGCCCGCACCCTTGGCAATGCCGTTGATGGTGACGGTAATGCCACCGATTTCGGCGGTACGGGTTGCAACTTTCGGATAGGTATCCGTGGTCATGATGGCCTTGGCGGCTTCCTGCCAGAAGTCGCCGGTCGCATCCTTGTTCATCTGTCCGAGAACACCGGCAAATTTCGTGGCGTCCAGCGGCTCACCGATGACCCCGGTCGAAGCAAGAAAAACTTCACTCGCAGCACAGCCAACGGCTTCTGCGGCAGACTTGCCGGTCAGCTCTGTCGCTGCCTTGCCCTTAACACCGGTGAAGGCATTCGCATTGCCGGAATTGACAACAACGGCACGGGCAACACCACCAGCCAGGTTCGCACGGCAGAAATCAACAGTAGCAGACGGGCAACGCGACCTGGTGAAAACACCCGCCACACTGGCAGGCTTGTCGAACACCATCAACAGAACATCGGTTCGGTTCTTGTACTTGATGCCGGCAGCAGCCGTTGCCATTCGCACACCTCGCAAAGCGGGCATGTCTGGGAAGGATTTCGGAGCGAGCGGAGAAACGGCAGCGGACATGGAACAGGAACCTGCATAATGGGGATGGAATAAAACCGATAAAGAAACAGGGCGGCTTGTCGCCGCCCCGCAGATAATGTCTGGCTTACTGCTGAGCGGGCTGTTCGGCCTGCTGCTTGCTGGCTTCCTCATAGGCCTTGCGCATGGCCTCATCAGGAATATCGATCTTCTGAGCGGCCTTGGCCTTCTCGATCAGCGCAACATACTTGTCGCGCATGACCAGCTGGCGAACCTGTGCTTCGACCTGATCGAAAGCCGGTGGCGGTGCGACGCGCTTGTCTTCCAGCTTGATGACGTGGAAGCCGAACTGCGACTTCACAGGCTCCTTGGTGTAGGCGCCCTTTTCAAGCTTGAATGCGGCTTCTTCGAATTCAGGAACCATGCGGCCCTTGCCGAACCAGCCCAGATCACCGCCGTCATCCTTGTTGGAATCGGTGGACTTTTCCTTGGCCAGTGCTGCGAAATCCTTGCCTGCGTCCAGCTGCTTGATGACGTCCTTGGCTTCTTCTTCGGTCGCGACCAGAATATGAGCAGCCTTGACTTCTTCTTCCTGTGGAAGAGCAGCAACTTCCTTGTCGTAGCGCGCCTTCACTTCGGCGTCGGTCACGGCATCCACGACATGCTTGCGGAAGTAGGCGTTGTGCAGTTCACGGTCGGAAATGAAAGCAAGGCGTTTCTTGAAGTCTTCTGTCTTTTCCAGACCTTCTGCCGTCGCGTCCTTGACGAGAAGCTTGACGTCGATCGCGCCGGAGAGAGCCGCTACCTTCTTCTGTTCGTCGGGAAGCTGGGCCAGCTGCGGGTCGAGATTGCTCATGGCAAGATCAAGTTCGGACTGGCGGATTTCCAGATCGCCGACCTTTGCGACCACGGCATCTTCCTGTGCGAAAGCAGGAAACTGAAGCCCAAGCGTAGCTACGATGACAGCAGCCGCAATTCTATTATAGCGCAACATATTAAACCTTTCGGAGACAATGCCGGCTCCAGACGTGGTTTTCCGGCTGAAAAAACTTCCAAACACCGGAATGTGGCCATTCTGTAACGGGCAGAACCGTTGACATCATTTGCCCCCCCTCTTATCTGTCACGCAACCTCGCGTCCAGATACGTTTCAGGGTGAAGTCTGTCATTTGTACTTTATTACGGTGACAGAATGCGCATCCCGGGCAAAAACGGAATTTCAGAAAGGGCCACTAAGATGGTCAGTCTCGGCGGAATAGCCCGCAAGTTGTTCGGTTCGGCAAATGAACGCCGTGTCCGCTCTTATCGAAGCAATATCAACGCCATCGGCGCGCTGGAAGAGCAGATGAAGGCTCTTTCGGATGAAGCGCTTGCCGCCAAGACGGTAGAATTCCGCCAGCAGCTTGCCGATGGCAAGACGCTGGACAGCATCCTCGTCCCTGCATTCGCGGTGGCGCGCGAAGCATCCCGGCGCGTTCTGGGAATGCGGCCATTCGACGTGCAGCTGACCGGTGCGATGATTCTCCATTCGGGCGCCATTTCGGAAATGAAGACCGGTGAAGGCAAGACGCTCGTCGCGACGCTTGCGGTTTACCTCAATGCGCTCGAAGGCAAGGGCGTTCACGTTGTTACCGTCAACGACTATCTGGCACAGCGCGACGCCGCCACCATGGCGCGGCTCTACAGCTTTCTCGGCCTGACGACGGGTGTCATCGTGCACGGTCTGGACGATGACCAGCGCCGCGCGGCCTATGCCTGCGATATCACCTACGCCACCAACAACGAGCTTGGCTTCGATTATCTTCGTGACAACATGAAGTATGACAAGGCCCAGATGGTGCAGCGCAGCCACCATTACGCGATCGTCGACGAAGTCGACTCGATCCTGGTCGATGAGGCACGCACGCCGCTGATCATTTCCGGACCGCTGGATGATCGCTCCGACCTTTACAACACCATCGATGCATTCATTCCGGCCCTGACGCCGGAAGACTACGAAATCGACGAAAAGCAGCGTTCTGCCAACTTCTCCGAAGAAGGCACAGAAAAGCTGGAGAACCTTTTGCGGCAGGCTGGCCTGCTCAAGGGCGAATCGCTTTACGATGTCGAGAACGTCGCCATCGTCCACCACATCAACAACGCGCTGAAGGCCCACAAGCTGTTCCAGCGTGACAAGGACTACATCGTCCGCAATGGCGAAATCGTCATCATCGACGAATTCACTGGCCGCATGATGCCGGGCAGACGCTATTCGGAAGGCCAGCATCAGGCGCTCGAAGCCAAGGAAAAGGTGCAGATCCAGCCTGAGAATCAGACGCTGTCTTCGGTGACCTTCCAGAACTATTTCCGCATGTACAAGAAGCTCGCGGGCATGACCGGTACTGCTTCGACGGAAGCCGAAGAATTTGGCAACATCTACGGCCTCGATGTCATCGAAGTGCCTACGAACCTTCCGATCCAGCGTATCGATGAAGACGACGAAGTCTATCGGACAGGCGAAGAGAAATTCAAGGCGATCATTGAAGAGATCAAGGCTGCGCACGAGCGCAATCAGCCCGTTCTCGTCGGCACCACCTCGATTGAAAAATCGGAATTACTGGCGACAATGCTTCGCCAGACCGGCTTTGAAAATTTCCAGGTCCTGAACGCGCGTTACCACGAGCAGGAAGCCTATATTGTCTCTCAAGCAGGCGTTCCCGGTGCCGTGACCATCGCCACCAACATGGCCGGTCGAGGCACCGACATCCAGCTTGGCGGTAACGTCGATATGCGTCTCGAGCGTGAGCTCGAAGGCATGGAGCCAGGCGCTGAGCGCGACGCGAAGGAAAAAGCCATTCGCGAAGAGATCAAGGTTCTCAAGGACAAGGCGCTTGCAGCCGGCGGCCTGTTCGTCATCGCCACCGAGCGTCACGAGAGCCGCCGTATCGACAACCAGTTGCGTGGTCGTTCCGGCCGTCAGGGTGACCCTGGCCGCTCGAAGTTCTACCTGTCGCTTCAAGATGACCTGATGCGCATCTTCGGTTCCGACCGCATGGACTCGATGCTGCAGAAGCTTGGCCTCAAAGAAGGCGAAGCGATTGTCCATCCATGGATCAACAAGGCGCTGGAACGCGCGCAGAAGAAGGTCGAAGCACGCAACTTCGAAACCCGTAAAAACCTTCTGAAATATGACGACGTTCTCAACGACCAGCGTAAGGTTATCTTCGAGCAGCGTCTCGAACTGATGGAAGCCGAGAATATCAGCGAGACGGCATCCGACATGCGCAACGAGGTGATCGAGGTTCTTGTCACCAAGCATGTTCCGGAAAACGCCTACGCTGAACAGTGGGACATGGTGGGCCTGAAGGCTGGCATCGAGCAGTTCCTGAATCTCGATCTACCGGTCGATGAGTGGGCGAAAGAGGAAGGTATCGCAGAAGACGATATCCTTCAGCGCATCACGGAAGCTGCGGACAAGGCAGTCGCTGAAAAGACAGAGCGTTTCGGCCCAGAAGTCATGACCTATGTCGAGCGTTCCGTTATTCTTCAGACAATCGACCACCTGTGGCGCGAACACATCGTCAATCTGGATCACCTTCGCTCGGTTGTGGGCTTCCGCGGCTATGCGCAGCGCGATCCGCTGCAGGAATACAAGGCAGAAGCCTTCGAACTCTTCCAGGCGCTTCTGGCCAACCTGCGCGAAGCCGTGACGGCGCAACTCATGCGCGTTGAGCTGGTGCGTGATCCGCCACAGCCCGAGCTGCCGGAAATGACGCCGCACCATCTCGATCCGGTCACCGGTGAAGATGAGTTTTCCGAAGGCGGTCGTGACTCGGGCGCCATCTACGTCCCGCCGGAACAGCGCGACCCCAACAACCCCGCAACCTGGGGCAAAATCGGGCGCAACGAAGCCTGCCCTTGCGGCTCCGGCAAGAAGTACAAGCATTGCCACGGTATTTTTGAGCAGGCATAAGCCGCTTTCGAAACGTGCGTTATTGAATTGGCCCACCGATGCGTGGGCCATTTTCGTTTGCAAAGGGCCTTTTGGCCCAAAAATGGTCTGGCACAAGGGGTAGCCACCCCCTTTATCGGTGCAGCGGTTTCGGCTTATGAGAAACGGTATCTTCAACCATTTTCAGGCAGTGAAATTGTGAACGCTTTCAAAATCAACGCCCTTGCAGCAATTGCCACATTGACCTTTGCAACGCCAAGTTTTGCCGACGATCTGGTCTTCGTCCTCAAGAACGGCACGAATTCGGTTCTGACCCACTTCTACACCTCCCCCGTGGACGAAGAAGATTGGGAAGGCGATGTTTTCGGAAATCACACCTTGGCCCCCGGCGAGAGCATTAAAATCACGATTGCCGATGGCCGCGATGTCTGTGACTACGACATGCGGTTCGAGTTCCAGGACAGCCCCGATCTGGACACCACCACCGATACGCAAGACCTGTGCGAATTGGGCGAATACACAATCGAAGAGTGAGAACCAAAGCCGCAGGCGGTGAGCGAACTCCCGCCTCGGCATCCTTAGCGCCGCTCACAAAACCGAGCATTCATTATAATTCGTTTGACGGTCCGGGCTGGCTCTCGTAGAGCGTTTCCCTGCTGGAAACGCTCTGGCGCTTTCCCTGTTTTCCAACTTCGGACCGCCCCCTATGAAGCCCGCAGAATTTGCTGCCTATATGTTTCTTGCGGTGGCCTGGGGTCTTTCGTTTCTCCTCGTTCTTCATGCCGTTGCGGCTTTTGGTTGGGTCGGGGCGGTCACATTGCGCTGCTTCATTGCCAGCCTTACGCTCCTCATCATTGCGCGAGTTGCCAGACGGAAACTGGATTTCAGTGCGGGATGGAAGGCGTTTGCAGTGGTTGGCGCAACGACAGTCGCCGGCCAGCTGGTCGGTCTCTCATACGCCACGCCCATCATCGGAACGGCGATGGCCGCGATCTTGGTTGCCAGCATCCCCTTGTTTTCCATGCTGATTGGTCAGCTGTGGGGGCTGGAGAGAATTTCTGCACAGAGCCTTATCGGAATGATCCTCGGCTTCAGCGGCATTGTCATTCTGGTTGGTTTTCCCGCCGTCCCCTTCACCGCCGCCTTCGCCCTGGGCTGTAGCGCCTGCCTGCTGGGCTGCATCTGTGCCGCCTTCGGAAGCAATTATGCAAGCCGCCACCTCAGGGGCTCCGGCGCCTGGGAAATCACGATAGGGTCCTTCCTTGCAGGCGGCCTGATGACCCTTCCCCTGCTGATCGTGATACCCGTGCCGACCACGCCCAACCTGTCCGATTTCGCCTATCTGTTCAGCCTTGCCATCATCATGAGCGCGCTGACCTACATCACCTATTTCCGGCTCGTTTCCCTGATTGGAGCCACGAAAACGATCAGCGTCGAGTTCGTGGTCACCATCATCGCTGTCATCGTCGGGGCGGTCGCGCTGGACGAGCCATTTTCTGTAATCCAGGCCATCGGAGCGCTCGTTATCATCGCTGGCTGCGCACTCGTTCTCGGACTGTATCCGAAACGCCGGACAGCGCAGCTATTGGCACCGGATATCACATGTGAGAGGGATTTTTAGCAAATCTCAATTTTACCGGTGGAAGATGCTCAACATTGCCTGTGTTTCAATATATGAAATAGTAACCACCTGTCAGTTGAATTGGTGATATGGATACTGTCGTGGTCGTTGATAACAAAAGTATTGGCGCCGGTAAGCTTCACATTGTCGCGGCAACCCATGAGAAGGACGGCATAGCATAGGCATGGCAAGCGACCCGAACGATCCAGATATCAGAGACACTCGGTTCGCGGCACTTCTGGCAAAGCCTTTGCCGGAACGACCAGCCGCAGATAGCAGTGTTCGCGTCGGTCGCTCCGGCCGTGAGTTCTGCATATATCCCGCTCAACTGGGCTATGACCTGCAGGAAGAACTCGATTTCCTGTCCAATCGAGTGCTTGAGCCCAATATTTTCTTTACCGGCAAGCTGCTTGCCCCGGCCATGCCACGCGTGGATGACCGGTCCGTCCGCTTCGCCCTGATGCGTGACGAAAACGGCAGTCGCAGCCGGATGCGGTTTTTGATGCCGTTCACGGTCGAAAAGCCGGGCTTTTCCATCGGCCCGACAATCCTACGTGCCTGGGCCAATCCGTTCGGCCCTCTCGGCACACCCCTTGTCGACGCCGAGGGCGCAGCGGAAACCATCGACAATTTGCTGGACGCTCTTTCCCAACCGGAACTACGCCTGCCGCACGTCCTTGTCCTGCCCATGCTGAGACTGGACGGGCCGTTCGTGCGGATGGTCAAGGCCATCGCACTCAGCCGCAACCTGCCACTGACCACCGCAGAACCTCATCACCGTGTGATGCTGGAAAGCCAAATCGACGCGCAGGCCTATCTGGAAAACAGGCTCACGCCGGTCGAATTTCAGACAATGGGCAAACACTGGCGCCATATCGAGGGTAGTGGTTCTCTCTCTTACGAGGTCGCGAGACAGCAGCAGGACATACGGTTGCGAACCGAGGAATTCCTTGCCCTCGAGGCCAGCGGTTCGAAGGGACGCAAGCGCTCCGCACTGGTCAGTGATCGGTACAGAGCGGCGTTTGCCCGCGAAGCGATTACCAATCTTGCGGAGATCGATGCGGTCCGTATCCACACCCTGAACCTAGATGGCAAAGCCATCGCCTCTGCGGTCGTCTTCATGACAATGGGTGAAGCCTATTTGTGGAAGATCGCGATCGATGAAACCTATCAGCCATATCAGATAGATCAGTTGCTCATGCAACGCCTGACGGAATGGCATCTTGATGACGCGAACATCATCCGTACCGATAGCTGCGCTGTTGATGAAGATCGGGAGCTGTCCGGCTTCTGGGCGGAGACCGCACAAATGGGAACACTCGTCATCGGATTGGCGCAGAACAGCGACCGCGATGTGAGACAGGTTGCCGCCCAGGTTCACATGTACAGAAACACCCGGAATCTCGCCCGCGTTTTGCGCGAACGCATCATGTCGCTGGCCAGGAAATAGAATTGGAGGAGCAGGAAAGCCCGCTCCTCCCTATTTCCTATCGCGATGCCGTCTGGATCATGCGGCAGAGTTTCGTCAAGGCAGCGTCGTAGCCACCATTCAGAATGTCTACGCAACGTTTCGCCAACTGCACACGCTCGTTACGCGACATGTTGTTGTAGGAATATATGGCGTCGCGAATGGCTCCCGGAGGTATTGTCCCTGGGCTGATCGTGCCGCCCGGCGTGCCGGGGGTGACTGGCCCCCCAGGCGTTCCCGGTGAGCCTATTCCCACGTCAACGCCGACGCCCGTCGTCGGCCCCACGCCGACATTGACATTGGCATTGAGACCTCTCGATCCGCCGACAGAGGCATTCACGTCAGCATTGACGCCGCCCCGCCCGCCCACATTGGCGCTGGTATTCGCGTTCAGTCCACTTGCTCCGCCAACCGAAGCATTGACGTCTGCTCCCAAGCCGCCACCGCTTCGTCCGCCGACATCCGCCCCCGCATTGATGCCGCCGCTTCCCCCGACAGATGCATTGGCGCTGATCCCACCCCGGTCATTGCCACCCACGCTTGCGCTCACTCCGCCTACGCTGACGTCAAGCGCGTTTGCCTGGAATGGCAGGACCAGACAGGCACTCAAAATCAAAGAAGATGTTATTTTTCTCATATCACTCTCCTCCTCCGCACGGGCTCGTTTGACACAAATACATTCTAAGCCGCCGGAAAACCTAAGATATGAGCATTTGCTAAAATGAAAAGATTTTATTATTAGGTGTAACTAATATGTGATCACGGGGGAAACGACGCATTTCTGCTCATAAGCGTAAAGCTGATGAGTTCGGGAGCTGAATTACCAAACACAAGATGTGAGGTGCCGTGGTAAGGGCGCCGCTGGCGATCGGCCACAAAAAAATCGCGTATATTAGCAAATTTTAGAAATGAAAAACGTCAATTCCCGCGTCGCATTAACAGACTAATTCCGTCGGCTATCTTGACGAAATCGTGGCAACGCGCAAAACTTTACCTGTCGTTAACACATGTGACGAAGAGGAACGAAAATGGTTGCGGGCTTCAACATGCTTTCATTCGATCTGTTCGGACTTGGTCGCAAGGCTCAGGAAGAAAAACTGAAAAGAGACGGCGGCTCCCCACAGGAGCAAAAGGTCAATGACGAGCAGGAAAACCATGATCGCGACAAGGAACATGAGTTGTTTTTCTGGTCGCTCTATCCAGTGATTTAAGATGTGCCTGCGCAAAGGTGGCGAATGGATGTCGCCACCTTTGCATTGCAGGTCTGTTCAACAAACTTGAGGCAAAGAGGGACTGATCCGTCCCTTCTTGCACTCACGCAATGGCGCGCCTCAAGCATTCCGGCGCGCGATTGCCGTTAAAGCTTTACCCAGCCGCCATTCTGTCTGGACGAGGCTATGCATGCTTCGACAAATGCCACGCCTTTCACACCATCATCGATGGTAGGGTAGACCACGGCCTTGTCTGGCTCTGTGCCTGCCCGCCTCGCATCGATGGCATTTGCGGCCTCGGTGTAGATGGTGGCGAAGGCTTCCAGATATCCCTCCGGATGACCGGACGGAATACGGCTGACACGGGCTGCAGCAGCGCCTGCTCCGGCACCCCCGCGGGTAATCAGTTGCTTTGGCTCTCCCAGCTTTGTGAACCAGAGATAGTTCGGGTCAGCCTGCGTCCACTCGATACCGGCCTTGCTGCCATAGACGCGCACTTTCAGGCCGTTTTCATTGCCCACCGCAACCTGGCTGCACCACAGCAGACCCTTGGCCGGCGCCTTGCCGTCCTTGGGCTTGAAACGCAGCATGACGTGGGCATTGTCGTCCAGACGACGGCCTTCCACAAACGTGTGCACATCGGCTGCAAGTTCATCGGCCTCCAGCCCGGAAATGAAGCAGCCAAGATTGTAGGCGTGTGTCCCGATATCGCCGGTAGAACCGCCTGCCCCTGACTGTGCCGGATCGGTGCGCCACACCGCCTGCTTTGCGCCGGTCTGTTCAACCGGTTCGGCAAGCCAGTCCTGAGGATATTCCATCTGGACCAGTCTAATGTCGCCCAGCGCGCCGCTTTCAACCAGCTCGCGGGCATGACGCGCCATCGGGTAACCGGTGTAATTGTGCGTCAGCACAAACAGCGCATCTGCCTTCTCGGCAACGGCTTTAAGCTTTTTGGCATCTTCCAGGTTCGAGGTTAGCGGCTTGTCGCAGATGACATGGATGCCGCGCTCAAGAAAAGCTTTCGCAGCCGGGTAATGCACATGGTTGGGCGTTACGATTGCCACAGCCTCTATGCCGTCGGCACGGGCAGCTTCCCGCTCCGCCATCTCCTCGAATGAGCCATAGCAGCGGTCTTCGTCCAGACCCAGTTCGAGGCCAGAAGCCTTTGATTTTTCCGGCGTGGAAGACAAAGCTCCCGCCACAAGCTCAAACCGGTTGTCCAGTCGCGCTGCCATACGGTGCACACCACCGATGAAGGCACCCGCACCGCCACCTACCATGCCCAGGCGAATGCGCTTGTTCGCCCTGTCGGTCGTCTTTCCTTCGATCGTCATATTGTCTCCTCGGAATTTATGAAAGGCCGAGCATTCGGCGATTGGCAGCATCGTCGGTGCCGCTGGAGGCGAAGTCGTCAAAGGCTTTTTCCGTAACGCGAATGATATGCGCCTTCACGAATTCGGAACCTTCCGCTGCACCGTCTTCAGGATGTTTGAGTGCACATTCCCATTCCACCACAGCCCAGCCGCTGAAATCATTCGCTGCCATTTTCGAAAAGACTGCGCCGAAATCCACCTGGCCGTCACCCAGCGAGCGGAACCGCCCTGCCCGTTCGACCCAGCCCTGGTAGCCGCCGTAAACGCCCTGTCGGCCGGTCGGATTGAACTCCGCATCCTTGACGTGGAACATCTTGATGCGGTCTTTGTAGATGTCGATATTGTCGAGATAATCCAGGCATTGCAGCACGTAATGCGAGGGATCGTAGAGCATGTTGGCGCGGCTGTGGTTCTTCACACGCTCCAGGAACATCTCAAACGTTACGCCATCATGCAGGTCTTCACCGGGATGGATTTCATAGCAGACGTCAACACCCTGTTCGTCCGCAAAATCAAGGATCGGCGTCCAGCGCTTGGCGAGCTCGTCAAAGGCGGCCTCGACCAGACCGGCGGGCCGCTGCGGCCAGGGGTATATGAACGGCCATGCAAGCGCGCCTGAGAATGTCGCATGGGCGTCGATGCCCAGGTTACGCGATGCCTTGAGCGCCATCTTCACCTGCTCGACAGCCCATTGCTGACGCGCCTTGGGGTTACCGCGCACCTCCGGTGCTGCAAAACCGTCAAACGCTTCGTCATAGGCCGGATGCACAGCGACAAGCTGACCCTGCAAGTGGGTCGAAAGCTCGGTCACTTCAACGCCGTTCTGACGGGCGACACCGGCAAATTCATCGCAGTAATCCTTCGATTCAGATGCTTTCTTAAGGTCGATCAGCTGTCCGGCCCAAGTCGGCACCTGCACCCCCAGATAACCCTTCTCAGCCGCCCATTTGGTAATGCCATCCCACGTATTGAACGGTGCGGCATCGCCTGCAAACTGACCGAGAAAAAGTCCCGGTCCCTTGATCGTCTTCATGAATTTCTCCTCCTGCATCGATACAGTTGAACGGTTCCAGCCTCACCGCCCACAACGCGGCATAAGCTAACCGCTGGTAAATTTCGTGCAACCCTCAAACATCAACGAGGCATGAGAATCTGCATCTTCACCTCGCCCGCTGGCGCGGAAGCGGCGATATCGAAGGCTTTGATACTGTCTTCGAAGTCAAAGGTGCGGGTAATCAGCGGCGCAACATCGATAGCGCCGGATGCAAGCATGTCGACGCAGCGACCAAACACGTTTGCATAACGGAAGACATGCTCCACCCGTGCTTCGCGGATCTGCGCTGCCACGACATCATAGGCGACCAGCTTTGTCGGCATCCCCACAAACACGACGGTGCCTGCGGGTCTCAAGGGCTCGAATACATGCGTGATGGCAACCTCTGCACCGGAGCACTCGAAAATGACATCCGCGCCCCAGCCATTGGTGGATTTCAACACCTCTTCGGCAAGGTTGCTTTCGCGCACATTGACCGTCTCGACGGGGCCAAGGCCACGCGCCATGTCCAGCTTGACCGGATCGACGTCGGACACAATCACCCGCGCACATCCCGCCGCAAGGGCCGCCAGAACCGTTACCAGACCGATGGGACCGGCGCCGATAACGACAGCGATATCACCGGGCTTGACCTTTGCCTGGGTGGCCGCCTGCACACCCACCGCCAGCGGCTCGACCATAGCGCCTGCAGCAAACGACACATTGTCAGGGAGTTTGAATGTATAGGCAGCCGGGTGAACGACGGATGCCCGCAACACGCCCTGGACGGGCGGGGTAGCCCAGAAACGTACGGCAGGATCGAGATTGTAGTGACCGATCCGGCTCGCACGGCTGATGGGATCGGGAATACCCGGCTCCATGCAGACACGATCGCCGACCGCAAGTGTGGTCACCTGGGACCCGACCTCGGTAACGGTACCGGAAGCCTCATGCCCGAGAATCATAGGTTCGCGCACCACGAAATTTCCGATGGCACCATGGGTGTAATAGTGCACATCGCTGCCGCAAATGCCGACCGTATGGATGGCGATGCGCACATCGTGAGGCCCGACCTCTTCATTTAGCGGCAAGGCACGTAACGACAGCTTGCCTTTTTCCTCCAGCACCAACGCGCGCTCTTCGCCCGATTTACCCTGAGACTGCATCGCGTCCTCCTAGACATCATCATCACTGCAATTGGGATAACAAAATAGAGAGCTCCCGAATAAGCAAGCTCTAAAAGAAACTTTTCCTAGCCGAACCTGTTTGCCATCGACGATAACCCCCAAGCGTCATCCAGAGGAGACAGAAAAATGCTATTGACGAGACGCGCCATCATGGCGGCGACAGCGGCAACCGCTGCGGCATCCGCCCTTTCCGCACCATCGCTTGCACAGGCAGCACTGCCGCTGACGCAGCCACCGCTTCCCTTTGCTGAAGACGCTCTTGCACCCCACATTTCCGCAAAAACCGTCGGCCTGCATTACGGCAAGCACCACGAAGCCTATTTCGACAAGCTGAACACACTGGCAAAGGGCACGCCCTATGCGGATATGGATCTGGAAGCCATCATGAAGGCTTCCGCTTCCAAGACGGCTGACAAGAAGATCTTCAACAACGCCGCACAAGCCTGGAACCACATCGTCTACTGGGAGCAGTTTACGCCGGGCGGACCGAACAGGCCCGACGGCAAGGCCGCAGAAGAACTGAATGCGGCATTCGGCGACTACGACAAGTTCGTAGAGAAAGCCGTTTCCACGTCCGATGAAGTCTTCGGCACCGGCTGGGTATGGCTGACCCGCGATGACCAGAACAAGCTTGCCCTTGTTGGTTATGAGGACGGCAACAACCCGGTCGCCGTCGGCAGACCCGCATATCTCGGCATCGATATCTGGGAACATGCCTATTATGTGGATTATGAGAACCGCAAACCGGCGCACATCAAGGCCGTTCTTGAAAATCTCGTGAACTGGCGGATCGTCGGCGACAAGATGACCAAGGCCTGATCGCCTGTCATCAAGATTTCATATCAATGGCGCCTTGAGAATTCGGGGCGCCATTCTTGCCTGAAATAGTGCCAGATAGCGAAGATGCAGCAGATTTTGTCTCATTCTCTAGACAAAGATTCTAATCCTTCCGCCTAAATTAGTATCAAAATCGCGGGAAGTTGAACATTTGGTCAAAAATGACCTGAATCGTTTAAGTTCCCCGCTTGAGTATGTGCAAGGTTTCTTATAACCACATTGCATCGGTAGTCGCGGAATAAGCGAGCCGGATACAAAAATTGGGAGCTCTATTATGAGATACAAAATTGGCCTAATCGCTGCGGCTCTGCTTTCGGCGACGTGCTTTGCGGGTGCCGCAAGCGCAAAAACCTTCGTATATTGCTCAGAAGGTTCCCCGGAAGGGTTCGATCCGGGCCTTTACACCGCAGGCACCACATTCGATGCCTCGGCCCACACCGTCTACAGCCGCCTTCTCGAATTCGAACCCGGCACCACCAAGCCAGTTGCTGGCCTGGCCGAGAGCTGGGAAGTGTCGCAGGACGGCACCGTCTACACCTTCAAGCTGCGCAAGGGCGTGAAGTTCCAGACCACCGAATTCTTCACGCCAACACGTGAATTGAACGCCGACGACGTCGTCTTCTCCATCGAGCGCCAGATCAAGACCGACAATCCATGGCATCAATATGTCACTGGCACGTCCTGGGAATATGCCGAAGGCATGGGCTTCCCCAAGCTGATCAAGTCCGTTGAAAAAGTCGACGACATGACGGTCAAGTTCACCCTGAACCGTCCGGAAGCTCCGTTCCTCGCGAACCTTGCGATGCCGTTCGCTTCGATCGTTTCGAAGGAATACACCGACAAGCTCGCCGCGGAAGGCAAGCAGGCCCAGTTGAACCAGATGCCTGTTGGCACCGGTCCATTCGCCTTCGTCGCCTACCAGCAGGATGCCGTTATCCGCTTCAAGGCCAACAAGGAATATTGGGGCGGCGCGCCAAAGATCGACGATCTCGTATTCGCCATCACCACCGATGCCGCCGTTCGTTTCCAGAAGCTGAAGGCTGGCGAATGCCACCTGATGCCTTACCCGAACGCTGCAGACGTCAAGTCGATGAAGGAAGACAAGTCCCTGACGGTTCTGGAGCAGGAAGGCCTCAACGTTGCCTACCTCGCCTACAACACCACGCAGGCTCCCTTCGACAAGCCGGAAGTCCGCAAGGCGCTGAACAAGGCCATCAACAAGAAGGCTATCGTTGACGCCGTGTTCCAGGGCATGGCAACACCTGCCAAGAACCCGCTGCCACCAACAATGTGGTCCTACAACGACAAGGTCGAAGACGACACATACGATCTGGAAGCAGCAAAGAAGATGCTGACAGATGCTGGCGTCAAGGATCTTTCGATGAAGGTCTGGGCGATGCCTGTTTCGCGTCCTTACATGCTCAACGCCCGCCGCGCTGCCGAAGTCATTCAGGATGATTTCGCCAAGATCGGCGTGAAGGTCGAGATCGTTTCCTACGAATGGGCCGAATATCTCGACCGTTCGAAGGCAAAGGACCGTGACGGCGCAGTCTTCCTCGGCTGGACCGGTGACAATGGCGATCCGGACAACTTCCTTGACACGCTGCTGGGTTGCGATGCCGTTGGCGGCAACAACCGTGCACAATGGTGCGACAAGGACTTCGACGCACTGGTGAAGAAGGCCAAGATCACCACCGATCAGGCTGAGCGCACCAAGCTTTACGAAGAAGCTCAGGTTGTCTTCAAGAAGCAGGCTCCATGGGCCACCATCGACCACTCCCTGTCCGTCGTTCCGATGCGCAAGGAAGTCACAGGTTTCGTCCAGAGCCCGCTGGGTGACTTCACGTTCGAAAACGTTGATATCGCCGAGTAATACCGGACGCATCTGAAAATGCCGCGTGTCTTGGTTCAAGGCGCGCGGCACTTGCGTTCTGCCCACACACAACAAGAAGCAGACCGAAAAGGTCGCTACTGCCAGCGCATAGGTTCCCGCGCGGAACAGATCGAAGGTTTTTCATGATTGGCTTTCTCGTGCGGCGTATCGCCGTGCTCATCCCGACCTTCATCGGGGTTTCCATTATCGCGTTCATGTTCATCCGGCTTCTGCCGGGCGACCCTGTCGCTCTTTTGTCCGGCGAACGCGTCATGTCGCCAGAGCGGCACGCGCAGATCAGCGCCGCCCTTGGCATGGACCGCCCCATGGTCATCCAGTATCTGGATTATCTGAAAGGCATCCTGTCGGGTGATTTCGGCACGTCCATCGTGTCCAAGTCGCCGATCATCGACCAGTTCTTTGCCCTCTTTCCGGCAACCGTCGAACTGTCCCTTTGCGCGATCATCCTTGCCATCGTCATCGGCGTTCCCGCCGGCGTGATTGCAGCCATCAAGCGCGGCTCGTTCTTCGACCAGACCATGATGGGCGTCTCGCTGGTCGGCTATTCCATGCCGATCTTCTGGTGGGGACCGCTGCTGATCATCCTGTTTGCAGGCATCCTGCAATGGACGCCGGTTTCGGGACGCATCTCGCTGATGTTCTTCTTCCCGCCGGTCACCGGCTTCATGCTGATCGACTCGCTGCTGTCGGGCCAGAAGGGTGCATTCGCCTCCGCCGTCAGCCACCTCATCCTGCCGTCCATCGTGCTCGCCACAATCCCGCTTGCGGTGATTGCCCGCCAGACGCGCTCGGCCATGCTGGAAGTGCTGTCGGACGATTATATCAGAACCGCCCGTGCCAAGGGGCTGTCGCCCTTCCGCGTGGTGGGACTGCATGCGCTGCGCAACGCGCTGATCCCTGTTATCACCACCATCGGCCTGCAGATCGGCGTCATGCTGGCAGGTGCGATCCTGACCGAGACGATCTTCTCCTGGCCGGGCATCGGCAAGTGGATGGTCGATAGCGTCTTCCGTCGCGATTACCCCGTGATTCAAGGTGGCTTGCTGCTGATCGCCGGCATCATCATGTTCGTCAATCTTGTTGTCGACGTGCTTTACGGCCTGATCAACCCGCGCATCCGCCACTAAGAGGTGACTAGTTCCATGGCTGAAACCACTCAGAGCCAGCCGGTCAGCAGCGCGGCGATGCGCCGCCAGATGCTGTCCGAATTCTGGCATTACTTCTCCGAAAACCGCGGCGCCGTCATCGGCCTCTATGTTTTCGCCATCATCGTGATCGTCGCCGTTTTTGCGTCGGTCATCGCCCCACACTCGCCGTTCCAGCAGTACCGCGATACCATCCTTCTGCCCCCGGCATGGATGCAGGGCGGCAACTGGAGCTTCCCGCTCGGAACCGATCCGCTTGGTCGCGACATTCTCTCGCGACTGATCCACGGTGCTCAATATTCACTGTTCATCGGCGTCTTCGTGACCAGCCTTTCGCTGACAACGGGCATCATCATCGGTGTCATCGCCGGTTACTATCGCGGCTGGCTGGACACGGTCATCATGCGGTTGATGGACATCATTCTCGCCTTCCCGTCGCTGCTTCTGGCGTTGGTTCTCGTCGCCATTCTGGGCCCCGGCCTGACGAATGGCATGATCGCCATCGCGCTCGTTCTTCAGCCGCACTTCGTGCGCCTGACGCGCGCCGCCGTCATGACCGAGAAGGAACGCGATTACGTCACCGCCGCCCGTCTGGCTGGTGCCGGTCCGTTGCGGCTGATGTTCAAGACCATTTTGCCCAACTGCATGGGCCCGCTCATCGTTCAGGCCACACTGTCCTTCTCGAACGCCATTCTCGATGCGGCCGCCCTTGGCTTCCTTGGCATGGGTGCCCAGCCGCCCGCGCCTGAATGGGGCACCATGCTTGCCGAAGCGCGCGAATTTATTCTGCGCGCCTGGTGGGTCGTTACTTTCCCCGGCCTTGCCATCCTGATCACCGTTCTCGCCATCAATCTGGTGGGCGATGGACTGCGGGATGCGCTTGACCCGAAACTGAAGAGGTCCTGACATGGCACTTCTGCAAGTCGATAATCTGACCGTCGAGTTTGAAACTGCCAATGGCTGGTTCCGCGCCGTGGACGGCATCTCCGTTTCCGTCGAGAAGGGCGAAGTCCTCGCCATCGTCGGAGAATCCGGTTCCGGCAAATCCGTCTCGATGCTGGCCGTGATGGGGCTTTTGCCCTGGACCGCCCGCATTACCGCCGACCGTATGCTGTTTCAGGGCAAGGATATCCAGAAGATCAGCGCGTCCGAGCGCCGTACACTGATCGGCAAGGACATTGCCATGATCTTCCAGGAACCGGTGGCCAGCCTCAACCCCTGCTTCACCGTTGGTTTCCAGATCGAGGAAGTCCTGCGCATCCACATGGGCATGGACAAGAAGACGCGCCACGCCCGCGCCATCGAACTGTTCACCCTCGTCGGCCTGCCCGACCCGGAAGAGCGACTGAAGCATTTCCCGCACCAGATGTCCGGTGGCCAGTGCCAGCGCGTGATGATCGCGATTGCCATTGCCTGCAACCCGAAGCTTCTGATCGCCGATGAACCGACAACCGCGCTTGACGTGACCATCCAGAAGCAGATCCTCGATCTGCTGATGAAGCTGCAGGCCGAAAACGGCATGGGCCTCATCATGATTACCCATGACATGGGCGTGGTGGCGGAAACCGCCGACCGCGTGGTGGTGCAGTACAAGGGCAAGAAGATGGAGGAGGCCGATGTGCTTTCCCTGTTTGAGAACCCCAAGAGCAACTATACCAAGGCACTGCTGGCCGCCCTGCCCGAAAATGCGACCGGTGACCGCCTGACGACCGTTTCGCAATTCTTTGACGGCACGCCCACGCCTGCTGCGGGAGAAACAGCATGACCGCCAACAACACCATGCTCGAAATCCGCAACATGAAGCGCGATTACCGCCTGCCCGGCGGCTTCATGAAGCCGGAGAAGATCATTCATGCGGTGAAAGGGGTGTCTTTCGCCCTCGAAACCGGCAAGACCCTGGCAATCGTCGGCGAAAGCGGCTGCGGCAAGTCCACGCTGGCCCGGATGCTGACCTTCATCGACGAGCCGACTTCTGGCGAATTGCTGATCGATGGGCAGAAGGTCGATACCCGTCCCGGCCATCTGACGGCTGAGATGCGCCAGAAGGTGCAGATCGTGTTCCAGAACCCCTATGGTTCGCTGAACCCGCGCCAGAAGATCGGCGACGTCCTTGGCGAGCCGCTGCTGATCAACACGAACATGTCCTCGGCAGAGCGCCGCGAAAAAGCCAATGACATGCTGGTGCGCGTGGGTCTGGGGCCTGAACATTACAACCGCTATCCGCACATGTTCTCCGGCGGCCAGCGCCAGCGTATCGCCATTGCGCGCGCGCTTATGCTGAACCCGAAGCTGCTGGTGCTGGACGAACCGGTATCGGCGCTCGACCTTTCGGTGCAGGCACAGGTGCTGAACCTGCTTGCCGACCTGCAGGACGAGTTCGGCCTGACATATGTCTTCATCTCGCATGACCTTTCGGTGGTCAAATATATCGCTGACGAAGTCATGGTGATGTATTTCGGCGAAGCCGTGGAATATGGCACACGCGAGGAGGTTTTCTCCGACCCGAAACATGCCTATACCCGCACGCTTTTTGCCGCGACACCTAAGGCAGACGTGGAGTCCATCCGCGCCCGCGTTGCCGCCAAGAAACTGGCAAAGGCAGGTTGAAATCGACAAGCCCGGCCCTGCCGGGCTTGAAGCCGCTGGTGTGGCACGTTTGAAGTCTTATGACTTTAACGCCGTGGTACCGCTCAGCCTCGGCGGAGCGTTAGCCTCTTTCGCGATCTTAGAGGCGGATCACACTGGGTATGGCTCCCCTTGGAGCTCAAGTCGCATATGGCTGTACTACTCCGGACAGTCCTCATTGAAGTGACATTCACCTGCAGACTGAGCCCGGAAATTCCGGGCTTTTCCATTTGCGGATAGCGGCGTGGCTGCTTACGGCGGCAGGCGCTGCTCGGTCCATTCAATCCTGTCAAAAAACCCGGCGACCTCTATTCCAAGCTTCGCCGTTCACGCGGCAGAGGCTGCCCGTGGTATGCTTCCTTCTCTGGCCCCATGACCATTTGCGGCCATGGGTATGTCGGACGGGGCGCTGCAAGCTGCCTCGTTGGGTAGTCTATAAGTGGCACCTTTCAGCGCCCCGTTCGGCTCTTTTGGCCAAACAGCAATCCTCTTGCCACGGCTGGCAGACACCGGATGGCAAGGGTAAAACCTTGCCGGAGAGCCGGTCGGACATTGCCAAGGCCCGACCCTTCCCATCCGGGTGGTGCCATCCCTTGCGGAAAGGCACCCTGCCAGTTCAGCCACACCTGCCTTCGCCTCTGCCCGCGCCGAAAAATCAAGGCGCAGACCGGAACGACCCGTCTCCCGCAAGATCCGCACCCGCCAGCCCCGGCCAGGTGCATCCCTTGCGATCCGTCCGCACCGTCTCAATGAACGGGCGGGGCAGATGCAGCGTCTTCCTGTGTACCGCCTGACTTTCGCTTCAATCCCTTGTGGTCGCGTTCGACCAGAGGGACGATGAGCTGTCGGTACACCCGGCGACGAGGCTCCTGGCACATGGAAGGGCGACTTCAGACTGTGGTTCAGCCTGACGACGCCATCCACGCAACCAGGTCGGGCATCGAGAGCGTGACGACAGCCGGTCCGAAACCGCGTCACCCTCCTCCCGTTGCCGCCGGGGGGATTGCTGCTCGACCCCGATGACCAAGAGGATGCGTAGCCTCTTACCCACCAGCGCCGATCCCGCCTCGCCGCAACGCCTTGCGGTGTATCCGAGGGCGGAACGGGAGAATTGTGCTTCAGGTGCAGAGGGTGTGAATGAAATGCAGAAAGAATTTTGAGGGTTTTTGCGGGGGGAAGCGGCAAGGTGTTGATTTGGCGTGGGTATTTTTGTGCGGCGCCACCCCACCCTCCGTCACCCCGGACTTGATCCGGGGTCCAGCAGGCGCGCGTCTGCGCGCCGGGAGACGTCTTCGTACGACCGCCCCGTTGTTTGAGTCCTCTCGCCTTGCAGACGCAAGGCGGCTGGATCCCGGATCAAGTCCGGGATGACGGGGGAGAGTGCCTCAAGATGCCGACGAGAGGATGTGCCACGGGTGGACGAGAGGAAGTGGCCGGGTGACGAAAGCTGGTGTGACGGTCTGAAACCTATACCCGGGCCGCAAATCAGCCGGATGTGGGGCGGCGGGCGTGGATGGCGTAGCGGTGCTGGATGCCGCGGGCGGTGGCCTTGAGGATGTTCCAGTTTTTCGCCTGCGTTTTGTGGATCTCGCGCAGGTCCGTATCGATCACCACGTCTTCGAAACCCGCTTCCCGCAGAAGGGCGGCGACGGCTTCGGCGCGGGCGCCTTTCGAGAAATAGACGCGTGACAGGATGCTGTTATGCGTTCCGGCCATGTCGGAGGGCATATGGACCGGTTCCGGCTTCAGGACACCCATTTTCAACAGCTTATCCGCCAGCTTCTTCAACAGCTTTTCAGCGAGGCTGACATTCACGAAATCACCATCGACAATGAGGACGCTGCCGCCGGGCTTGAGCACCCGCAGCCACTCCTGAAAGGCTGCTTTCGGATCTACCAGCGTCCAGACCAGATGGCGGTTGATGATGACGTCATGGGCCGCATCCGGCTCCATGGTATTTTCGGCATCGCCCATGCGAAAGGTGATGGAGCGATTGCGATGCTTTGCCTTGGCCTTGGCCCGCTCCAGCATGGGTTCGGCCCAGTCGAGCCCCGTAACGCGATAGCCGAGATCATCCATGACATGCGAAATGACGCCAGTGCCGCTGGCAAGATCAAGAGCGCTTCTGCCTTCCCCACGGCCAAGATGTTTTTCAACGAGACGGTGCCAGGCTGCCCGTTCTTCTTCGGAAAAAATCTCGTGGCCGGGCGAAAGATCGAAAGTGGCGGCGCGCGCCGACCAATATGCCTTGATTTCATCCCGAAGACCAAAGTTGGTCCCGTAACTATCCGCACCGCCCATGACGTCCAACCTTCACGACTGCCAGTTTTGAAAAGCTCTAAAAGATAAAACTTGACTACGTCAATCATAAATCCTTAAAGCGCAGTCAGTTTTACTGGAGAACAATTTCGATGCGCATTAGAGGCAAATCCGCCATTCTTGCAATGGGTCTTTTCGTTTCCACTGTTTTGCCAGCGCTTGCCGACAAGGTCACCATCAAGGATGTGACGGGCCGCGACGTTGAGGTAAACGTGCCGGTCAAGCACGTCATTCTGGGCGAAGGCCGACAGATCTACTTCCTCGCGGCGCTCGACAAGAGCAACCCGTTCGAGCATGTGGTTGGCTGGCGCGACGATCTTGCCAAGGCAGACCCGGAAACCTACCAGGCCTATCTTGCCAAGTACCCAGACATTGCAAAGCTGCCGACATTCGGCGGGATGAAGGACGGCACCTTCGATATCGAGCAGGCCGTTTCGCTGAAGCCCGACGTGATCCTGATGAACATCGACGCCAAGACGGCGACCGAGGAAGCCGGTTACATCGAAAAGCTCGGCAAGGTCGGCATTCCGCTCGTCTATGTCGACTTCCGCGAAAAGCCGATGGAAAACACCGAGCCAAGCATGCGCGTGATGGGCAAGCTGATGGGCCGGGAAGATGTGGCGGAAGACTTCATCAAATTCCGCGCCGACAACATCAAGAAAGTCACCGACATCCTCGACAAGGAAAAGCCGAAGAAGCCGGTTGTCTTCGTTGAGCGCGCAGGCGGCTATTCGGACGATTGCTGCATGTCCTTCGGCAATGAAAACTTCGGCAAGATGGTCGAAATTGCCGGTGGCATCAACATGGCCAAGGACATCATTCCCGGCACTTTCGGCACGGTCAATCCGGAGCAGGTGATCGCCTCCAACCCGGACCAGATCATCATCACCGGCGGCAAGTGGGATGCCTATGTGCCCGGCGGCAACTGGGTGGGCGTGGGCTACGGTGCGGACCTGAAGGAAGCACACCGCAAGCTGGAAAACCTGACGAAGCGCCCTGCTTTCACCGGCGTCAAGGCTGTCGCCGATGGCAATGTCCACGCCATCTGGCACCAGTTCTACAACAACCCGTATCAGTTCGTCGCCATCCAGGAAATTGCCAAGTGGCTGCATCCTGACCTGTTCAAGGATCTGGACCCGCAGGCGACCTTCAAGGAACTGCATTCCCGCTTCCTGCCGCTGGAATACAAGGATGGCTACTTCGTATCGCTGAAGAACGACAGCTAAGGCGCGAAGGCCGCGCCGGTGCAACCGTTGGCGGAGCCGAACCGAAGGCTCCGTCACCACTCCAGAGGATCGAAAGGACCACCATGTCGCTCAGCCCGTTCAAGCGGATCGCCGCTCTCATGCTCGCGCTTGTTTCAGCGCCCGCATTTTCAGCCGAAATAACCGATTCCGCCGGGCGAAAGGTGGAGATCGACGCGCCCGCAAAGCGGGTCATCGTCGGTGAGGCGCGGCAGATCCACGTGATTGCGGCGCTGAAGAACGACACGACATTCGACACCATCGTCGGCTGGCGCGATGACGTGATCACCAAGGATCCCGACAGCTACCAGGCGTATCTGGAGCGCTTCCCGCAGATCGCGAAGCTGCCGAAGTTCGGCTATCTGCCACAGGGGGATTTCAGCCTGGAGCAGGCCATTTCCCTGTCGCCCGATGTGATTACGCTGAACCTTGAAGTGGAAAAGACGGCCAAGGAAAGCGGCTTTGAGGAAAAGGCCGCGGCAGCGGGCATCAAGGTCGTCTATGTCGATTTTCGCCTCAACCCGGACAAGAACAGCGAAAACTCCATCCGAAATCTCGGCGTTATCTTCGGTGCCGAAAAGAAGGCCGAAGAATTCATCGCCTACCGCCGCGACCAGATTGCGCTGGTGACGGACAAGCTTGCTGCCACCAAGGACCTCAAGCGTCCCAACGTCTTCATCGAGCGGGCGCCGGGAATTTCCGGCGAGAACACCTGCTGCCGCACCTTCGGTCCGGTCAACTTCGGCGCCATGGTGGAACAGGCCGGTGGCCACAACATTGCAGCCGATGTCATCAAGACCACGTTCGGCGATCTCAATCCTGAGCAGTTGCTGGTGGCAAACCCTGAGCATGTGATCGTAACAGGCTCCAACTGGGCGGCGGAGTCGGACATCAACCAGTTCGTGCCGGTTGGCCGCGGGGCAGACATGGCGATTGCACGCGAGCGCCTTGCCAAGCTGATGACACGCACACCCTTTACCGAGCTGGAGGCTGTCAAGAAGGGTAACGCCCATGCGGTCTGGCACCAGTTCTACGGTGCGCCTTATGAGTTCGTTCCCATTCAGCAATTTGCAAAGTGGTTCCACCCCGAACTCTTTGCGGATCTGGACCCGGAAAAGAATTTTGACGAATTCCACAAAAAATTCCTGCCGGTGAGCTATAAGCCCGGATATTTCGTATCGCTTGAAAAAGGTTCCAACTGATGGCCACGCTGGTGGAAACTGAGATCAAGGCAACGGGGCGCGAGCAATATCGCGCCCTTGCCGCGCGTCGCATCCTGATCCTGATCGGCCTTGTTGTGGCCCTGTGTCTCAGCATCGCCACCGACATGGCGCTCGGCCCGGCGCGCTATTCCCTGTCTGAAGTGATCGGCGCGATCATGGATCCGGCGGCGGTGGCAAACCAGTTGCGCGTGGTGATCTGGGATATCCGTATGCCGATCGCGCTGATGGCGGTGACGGTTGGCGCCTCGCTGTCGGTGGCCGGTGCGCAGATGCAGACGATCCTTTCCAACCCGCTTGCCAGCCCCTTCACGCTCGGCATTTCGGCTGCCGCGAGCTTCGGTGCGGCGCTCGCCCTTGTCGGCGGCGTTGCGATTTTCCCCGGTGCCGTGGAATATATGGTGCCGATCAACGCATTCCTGATGGCGATGCTGGCGGCGATGTTCATTCACTTCGCTTCGACGATGCGCGGCGTTTCCGTCGAAACCATCGTTCTGCTCGGTATTGCACTCGTTTTCACTTTCAACGCCGCCCTTTCGCTGCTGGAATATCTGGCTTCCGAACAGGCGCTTGCCGCCGTGGTGTTCTGGACCATGGGCAGCCTGACCAAGGCGACGTGGCCGAAGGTCTATGTGACAGCCGCCATCCTGGTGCTGACCGTGCCACTGTTCATGAAAAATGCCTGGGCGCTGACGGCGTTGCGGCTGGGCGATGACAAGGCCGCCAGCATGGGCGTGAATGTGCGCCGCCTGCGGCTGCAGACCATGCTGACAGTGAGCCTTCTAGCCGCAATTCCGGTTTCCTTCGTCGGCACCATCGGTTTCATCGGCCTTGTCGGACCGCACATTGCCCGCATGGTCGTTGGCGAGGACCAACGGTTCTTCCTGCCCGGCTCGGTCATTTGCGGAGCTTTGCTGCTGTCCGTCACCTCGGTTGTGAGCAAGGTCCTGATCCCTGGCGCCATTCTGCCGATTGGCGTCATCACCGCGCTGGTGGGCGTGCCCTTCTTCTTTGTCCTCATTTTCTCCAACAGGAGACGCGCATGGTAGCCCTTGCCCTTCAGGACGTCGGCGCACAATATGGGCGCACCACCGTTCTTGCCAATGTGACCATGGACATGCTGGAAGCCGGAAGCGTGACGGCCGTCATCGGCCCCAACGCAGCCGGAAAATCCACCCTGTTCAAACGCATTGCCGGTCTTATCAAGGGCCCCGGCGTCGTAACGCTTTCGCAGACCGAACAGGGTCCGCGCACCATCTGTTACATGCCGCAGGACACCGGCGCCAATGCCGTGCTGACCGTTTACGAATCCATTCTGCTTTCGGCAAAGCAGGGCAGCGGCTGGAAAGTCCATGACGACGAACTGGCCGAAATCGATGCGATCTTGAAGGCGCTGAACATCCACAACCTTGCCTTCCGGGGGCTTGGCGAACTTTCCGGCGGCCAGCGGCAGCTGGTATCGCTGGCGCAGGCGCTGGTGCGCAAGCCCGAAGTGCTTCTGATGGACGAGCCGACATCGGCGCTTGACCTGCACCGGCAGGTGGAAGTGCTCGACTTCATTACCCAGCTTGCCCGCCGCAACGGCATGATCGTGCTGATTGCCCTGCACGACCTGAACCACGCCCTGCGCTATTGCGAGCACACGATTGTCATTTCGAATGGCGAAATGGTTGTGAGCGGCCAGACCGGGACCGTGATTACACCGGACATGCTGCGCGACATCTACAAGGTGGATGCCCGCATAGAAATGTGCTCGCGCGGACAACCCTTCGTTCTCGTGGATGGGACGGCCTGAGGCCAGTACTTCGCACACCTATTCAACGAAGACCCTGACGCTGGTGGCTCTGCCATCTGCGTCGATGACGGTAAGAGTGGAAAAGCCCTGCCCTTCCGGCACCCATTCGCTGCTGCGGCGGCGGGTTGGCTGTGGCAGGGGCTTGCCATTGGCCAGCCAGTGAAATGGGGCACGTCCGCCCTGCAACTTCAAAACCAAGGGCGCCAGCGCGCCATCCTGGCTGGACAGTTCGATGCGGGCACCCTCCGGCGGATAGACGATCTGCGGCGATGGCTCACGCCGCGAGGCCGACAAAAGCCCACCCGAGGTGACGCTGAAACGGCGCTGGTTTGCGGGCAGGTCCCGGTAGACAAGCCGGGAAACACCCGGCGGTGGCGGCTGAAACGGCGTGATGGCGACACCTGATCTGGCAAAGGCTTCAAACAGGATGGGGGCTGCGGACGCATAGCCGGCAAGACCCGGAACGGAGCCATTATCGGCACGCCCGGCCCACACGCCAATGACATGACGTCCATCAAAGCCGACCGACCATGCATCACGATAACCGTAACTCGTGCCCGTCTTATAGGCGATGCCGCGTTGTTTCATGCCGAGCGGCGGCAGAACGTCGGAGAGGACATCGGTAACATTCCAGACTGCTGCCCTTGAGAATAGCGGATCCACATCCAGCCTCGCGGGGCGTGCGCGCACTCCATCTCCAAGCTGCACGGGCTGGCCGCCATTGGCAAGTGCGGCATAGAGCTGGACGAGATCCACCAGCGACAGGCCGACGCCGCCAAGCGCAATGGCAAGCCCCGGCGCTTCTGCCTTTGGCAACACCATCTGCACCGAGGCACGGCGGAAGCGCACCATAAGCGCAGCCGGGCTGACGGCATCCAGCAGGCGCACGGCGGGTACATTCAAGGACAGTTGCAGCGCCTGACGAATGGAGACATCGCCCTGATACTGCATGTCGAAATTCCGCGGCCTGTAACCCGCAAAATCCGCCGGGCGATCTTCGATGATGCTTTCCTGCGCAACCAGACCATTTTCGAAGGCAAGGCCGTAGATGAAGGGTTTCAGCGTGGAACCGGGAGAGCGTACCGCGCGGGACATATCCACCCAGCCCCGGCGAGCATGATCGAGAAAATCCGAGGAGCCGACATCCGCAATGATTTCACCGGTGGCGCTATCGGCCATGATGATGGCAACCGAGACCCTGTCCCCAAGCTTTTCGGCGGAACGCTGTGCGAGAGCTTCAAGCTCTCTTTGGACAGGCAGGCGAAGCGTCGTGCCGATGCTCAACGCGTCGGGAGACCTGAAGCGCGCCGCCTGAGCCAGATGCGGTGCGAAAGACGGCAGGTCCAGCCGTTTTGCGGGAATGGCCGCTACAGAGGCGCGGGCGGCTTCACCCTGTCCCACGACCTGCGAGACGGCAAGGCGTTCCAACACGCGCTGCCGGGCAAGCGTTGCTGCCTGCGGAAAACGATCCGGGCGGCGCTTTTCAGGCAATTGCGGCAGCGATACCAGAAGGGCGGCTTCTGCCGTCTCCAGCCGCCGGGGTTCCTTGCCGAACCATGCGAGGCTTGCCGCGCGCACCCCCTCAAGATTGCCGCCATAAGGCGCGATGTTGAGATAGAGCTCAAGGATCAGCTGCTTGCTGAGCCGCCGCTCTATCTGCCAAGCCCGCACCATCTGCAGAAGCTTGGCATTGAGCGAACGGTCCGTGCGCGGCTCTATCAGCCGCGCGACCTGCATGGAAAGGGTGGAGGCGCCGGACACGATGCGACCGTTCGTTAGCAACTGCCATGCGGCGCGACCCAGCGCCTGAAAATCCACGCCGCCGTGATCGAAGAAGCGCTGGTCCTCATAGGCGACGAGCATTCGAACGAACTGCGGATCGACATCTGCAACCGAAGTCTTGAGCCGCCAGCGGCCCTGCGGCGTTGCGAAGGCACGAAGCAACCTGCCATCCGCATCCAGCACCTCCTGCGATACGAGGCGGGCGTTGCGCAGCGGCGGAGGATAGGCGCGGTCCAGCCGGTCAAGGCCATAGAGGACGGCTCCTGTCGCAACCGTGGCGACGACAAAGCCGCTGATGAACGCCCGCCACCTGATCATTGCTGCGCCGCGCGGACCTCCATGCGACCGGTTGCCGTGCGCGCGGAAAATTGCGGCCGGTACATATCTTCCACCGTCGCTGCCGGATTGTCGTAGGTGCCGGGGGTGACGGCACGCACGACATAGGCAAGGGTCATCTCGGACGCATCGCCTGCGGAACGGTCGAGAGCAGCCACAAAGCGGTCATAGCGGAATTCGGTATGGGCTGCCTGCGTTTCCGGCAACCAGTCGAAATTGCTCAAGGCTGCGCTGTTGACGAGGCTTGGATTGTCGATTTCGAAGCCGGACGGCAAGAGGTCCGTGACCATGATGCGCGATTGCCAGTCGTTTTTCGGCACGACATTCAGGACGACGACGTAGCGTTCATTCTGCGTGGCTTCGCTGATATTCACCTCTTCTCCATCCATGGAGTAGTAGGTTTTCTGGATATCGAAGCCTTCGCCGCCTGCAGGCAATGGCTGTGCGGGTGGCGCGACCGTGGTGACGACCGCCGTCACCGTATCCTTCGAGGCATTGACTATTTTGATGGGAGATTGCAGCAACTCGTCACCACTGACGCTTTTGCTATAGCCGCCCTGTTCCAGCGTGCCGTTGATATCCAGCCGCACATCCTTGTCTTCACCCTTCAGCGCGCGGGCGGCAAGCAGCATCCAGGCCTGTTCCTGCGTGCTGGTGTGCGGTTTGGCATCCCATGCCTTGGCAACCGTGCTGGCCAGTTGCGGAACGACCGCCGGTACCGGGCGGCTTTCTGCGGCAAGTGCGAGCGAGGCTGCGCCATCTCTCAAGGCCGAGCCATAGTCCGCCCGTGCGAGACTGACCCTGGCGGTGGCAGCCGCCATGCTGAGCGATGCGCCGAAGACGGATTTCGAGCGCGCCGCATCTCCATAAAGAGACAGGGCGGATGCCAGGTGCGCCTTTGCCAGTGGTGTTGGAAAATCATTCAGCGCCGTATCTGCGTAATAGCGCAGATCATTGATGGCGGCCTTGCGATTGCGGGCGAGGACGTAGAGCGAATAGGCGATCTCGTTGCCGCGATCCTTGACGTTGCTGTCATAGGCCAGACCGTTCTGCAGATTGGTGAGCGCCTGCACCATGGCGGTTTCAGGAACATCGAAGGATTGCTCCCGCGCCCGCGTCAGAAAATCGGTGATATAGGCGTCCAACCAGAGATCACCCTCTCCCGGAGCCCAGAGGCCAAAGCTGCCCGATGAGGACTGGAAGGACAGGACGCGATAGATCGCATCCTGCACCCGCTTGCGGATATCTGGATCGTCAGCGCCGCCGCGCTGCTTCATGAGTTCGGAGACATAAAGCAGCGGCAAGGCGCGGCTTGTGGTCTGTTCCGCACAGCCATAGGGGTATTTGTCCAGCATCATGACCAGCCCGGGAACATCGAAGGCAGGCGAGCGCGTGACATTGACCGCGACGGAGGAGCCGAGCAGCATACTGTCTGCCAGAAGATTTCCATCCACGGAAAGGCTGCTGTTGGGGGCGATCTGGATATTGCGCCTGACGGTGACAGGAAGGACGGCCGGGCGGACCGGAATGTTCAGCACCTGTTGCAGGGACAGCCCACTTGAATTGGCAAGCGTGATCGTAATCGCGCCATTACCGGGGTTCTCGCCCGTCAATGGCACGGTCAGCGATGTCTTGCCGCCCTTTTCCAGCGCAAGGCTTTGCGAGACTTCACCCTGATCGACCGTGAGCGCCATGTTGCTGGCGATGCCAAGCGTATAATCTCCCGCGGGGCCATCGGTATTGGCGATGTCGATCCGCATTTGCGAGACATCCCCGGGGCTGAGGAACTTCGGAGCGCTGGCCGTGACGACAAGTGGATCGCGGATGATGACATCCTGCTGGGCATGTCCGACACCGGTCTTACTCCATGCAACTGCCATGACACGTGCGGTGCCGTTGAACTGGGGGATATCGAACCGGACGACAGCCTTGCCTTCGGCGTCCAGTTCGACCGGACCAGCAAAGAAGGCGACCAGTTTTTCCTTTGGCGGGCTGCCTTGCAAAGCGACCTGACCGCCATCCCCGCCGGTGCGCAGGCGCCCCGTGGCACCAAGCGAGCCATCGATGAGGCGTCCGTAGAGATCGCGGATTTCAAGGCCCAGACGTCGCTGGCCGAAATACCATTCGTCTGGCTTTGGCGCTTCGTAACGGGTGAGATTGAGAATGCCGACATCGACAGCGGCGACGGTGACATAGGCTTTCTCACCCACACCGGCCCCTGAGACCTGCAACGGAATTTCCAAAGCCTGACGCGGCATGGTCTGTTTGGGAAGCGTGAGCGCAATGCCGAGCTTTCGCTCTGCCGGATCGACGCTCAGCCATTTGATGCCGATGGCTCGCATTGGCATACGGCTTTCCTGCGCATCGCCGGGGCGGAAAAGCGTGGCGGTGACATAGGAGCCCGCGCCCCATTCTTGCGTAACGGGAATTTCGACTTCACCGCCCTTGTCGCCAATCTCGACAGTCTGCACCGAAATCAGTTTTTCCGAACCCGATGTGACCATCAACTGCCCGGAATAGCGGGATGTGACCTGCAACCTGGCGGTCTCACCAATCTTGTAGCTCTGCTTGTCGAGCGCAATTTCCAACGCATCCGGCGTTTCCGTGGAGCTCGCCGAAACGAACCAGCCAGCATCGAACTCGACGCTTGAAGTTGGGCCATTGGCCTGCGCGCTCTCGACTTCCAGCCGGTAGCGGCCCCATGCGGCAGGGACGGAGATCTCGCCGCCATTCTGATCGACCGACAGTGTGCCGGTCTCAACCTGCTTGGTGTAGACGACCGGCTCATAGCGCCAGGAATTGCCCTGACGGTACCATTGATAATTGCGTTCGACCTTGATCAGTTTCCATGTGAGGCCAGCCATGGGCTGTTTCGCACCGTCTGGCCCAAGGGCGATGACGTGGAAGCGGCCAATGGAATTTTCGGCCAGATCGCCGGAAAATTCCGGCTTTATGCCGATCATCGCGCCTTCGGATTTGACCGGCAGGGTCAGGGACCGCTCAACCGCGCGGCCACCGGCCTCGCGCATTCTGACCGTGATATCGGCGGCCAGAAACTGGGTGGTGGAGGGCATGTCGGCAAGGGCGACATCAAACGTGGCCTTGCCGTTCTCATCCAGCGCTGGAAGCGCGTCGAGCGTCGTGCGGCTTTCCTCTTCCGTTTCCTCATCGGCCAAGCCGAACATGTAGCCTTCGAAGCCATCACGGATGCGCGTCGGCTTCAGCGCGACCTCGCCCTCAAGCTCAAGCCCGGCAGCGGGCGCGCCATAGAGATAGCGGCCATCGACCTCGATGGCGGTATCCGCCGCAGGGTCGATCTCCTTTGCCTTGCTGGTGAGATCAAACTCGGTCCGATCAGGCACGAAATCATCGACGAGGAAGGATTTCTCGCTGATGGCAGCGGCTTTTGGATCGGTATGGACGCGCATGGTCCAGGTGCCGCGCATGGCGCTTTCCTGCAGGGAATAATCGACCGTATGGCCACCCAATGCCTTGCCGTCGCTGACGAAGCGGCGATCCTCGACGCCATCGGGACGGGAGAAGATGAAGGTAAGCGGCAGGTTCTCGACCGCATTGCCCTCGATATCGCGCGCGAGAGCCGCTGCATGGACGGTCTCACCGGCGCGGTAGATGCCGCGCTCCGTCCAACTGAAGACATCGATGGCACCGGGCGCGGCCCGGCCCGTCACGCCACGGTCTGACAGATCGAAACCGGCGCGCGTCATATCCAGAAAGACATAATCGCCATCGCCGTTGCGCGCGGTGATGATGGCAGGCGCCTGACCGGCAGTACCGCGCATCAGCCCGGCAGAAAACATCGCGCGGCCCTGCGCATCCGTGGTTGCTGTCGCAAGCACCTCATTGTTCTTTGCCAAGAGCTGAAGCGCCACACCTTCCAGCGGCTTTGCGCTGCTGAGCGCACGGACGAAGACATTGAGCCCATCTGTGCCGGCATAGGTGGTGATGCCGGTATCCGACACGAGGAACCATTGCGTGGCGCGCGAATCCCAATTATCTGGCGCGGTGCCGGGCGGCACGGCGGTCAGCACATAGATGCCGGGCTTGCGTTGCGGCAGGGCCTCATCCACCGGAAAGGACGTGACGACATCCTTGTTCAGCTCGTTCTGGATATCGATGCCGCCCTGCCAGACCAGTTCGCCGATCTCGTTCTCGATGCGATCCGTGCCGTAGCCATCCATCTGCGTCAGGAACTGCGAACTGGTCAGCAGCGCCGTGATGTTGCGGTCTCCGACCCGGTACAGCTTGAGATCGGCGTGATCTATATTGACAGACACAAGCGGAATGCCGCGCCGCGCGGTGCCGGGCAGCACGAAATTTTCGCCCGTAAAGCGGACCGAACCGGACCTGTCGCGGACATAGACATCCAGATCGACCTGCTTTTCCAGCGGCTCATCGACCGAAGAGGGCAAGCCGGAGCGAAGCGCGATCTTGTAGCGCTGGCCATGCACAAGCCCTTCAACGCAGATTTCGCTTCCCTTTGCCTCAATGGCTTTCGGGGCCGCGCCATCCAGCGTGACGAAGGAGGAATAATCGACGCCCTGTTTGACCAGCGGTTCTGAAAACTGGATGCAGGCCCGTGGGCTGACACTATCCGTATCGACCGTATTGTTGGAAACGCGGAAGCCCTGGCGGGTGCGCAGATCGACATAGGCCGCCCGCGTCTGTGCGTCATCCGACAGGGCAAGGCTTGCCTTATAGGCATTGATCGCCGCCCGGTAGCTCTGCGTCTTTTCAAATGCCTGTGCGAGCACATTGAGCGCGGTGGTGCGGGCGCCAAGGGTGCGGCTCAACTGATAGGCATTGAGAGCCGCGACCACCGCCTGTCCTCTGATCTCATAATCATTTTCAGCAGCCATCGCCGTTTGCGCCATTTCCACCCAGACGGCACCGTCATCGGGATTGAGCGCCAGGGCAGACTTGTAGCTCTCGACTGCCTTTGGAACATCACGGGCGGCGACGAGCTGTTGTGCTTGCGCAAGGAAGGCCTCGACACCCTGCGCCTCATCGCCCTCTGCCGACGACAGTCCGGATTTCAAACGCCGGGCTTCGCGGTAGAGCGTGTCCTCCACAAAGGAAAGACGCTGTGGTGCGCCGATATCCGGCTCGCTTGCGACAGCCACGACCTTGCCTGCGATCGCCCCCGGGAAGGCGTTGAGCTGGTTGAAATCCGACTTCAGGAAACACCATTTTACCTTGGGATTATAGGTAAAGGCCTTGCAGGAGGTATCATTGAGGCAAATGGTTTCGCATTGGGGAAGGGAAACATTCTGTTCCGTGCGAAGATCGAAGCCGAAATAATCACCATTCTGCGTGGTGACGATTTTTCGCGACGCCTCTTGCGAAAGCGCAGGCTGCACGACGAGAGTGGCGGCAACGACAAAAAGACTTCCTAGAACAGCACGCATCGACATCAGGCCCTCCCCGGTATGCATGACGGGGGGACTCTGGTCGGATTTCAAATCGAAAGTCAACGCAAAGGACTATGCTTTTAAGCCATCGCGCAGATTTGCATCGCGACCGCCTTACCCTATGGCAGGGTGAGGCCCTCAGTCCTCAATATGGCGCGCCTCGGAAATCAGCATGATCGGGACGCCATCGCGGATTGGATAGGCGAGTTTTGCCTTTTCCGAGATCAGCTCAGCGTTTTCGCGGTCATAGGAAAGGCGCCCCTTGGTCAGCGGGCAGACGAGAAGATCGAGCAGCTTGGGTTCGACATTGCTGAGCTTCGTGTCCATGGCCCTCCCCTCTACTGCAAAGTGCTTCCGCCTTCGGCGCTGCCTTGGGCAAGGGCGATTTCGGTGATGGCAATCAGCGTATCGGCACGCGATTTCAGATCCGGCGCTTCCAGCAGAGCCTGTTTTTCAGCGGGACCGAAAGGCGACATCATGGACAGTGAATTGACAAGCACGCGGTTGCCCGCCCGCTCCACGCTCTCCCAATCCGCCTCCAGCTGATTGGCATCCAGGAAGGCACGAAAGACGCGCAGCAGGTTTTCGCGGTCCACGGCGTCTTCATCGTACTCTCCGGACAGATCGGAGATGAAAGGCGCATAACGGAAGGTGCGATAGGGGTTACCGTTGGAAACTTCCTCCAGAACACGGAAACGGCAGACGCCACTCAGCGATACGATGTAGCGGCCATCGCCGGTTTCAGAGAAGGAGGTGATGCGACCGATACAGCCAACCTGGCTGAGCGGACCCGCACCCAGGGCACCATCCGAACCCTGCAGGGCTGGCTGGATCATGCCAATGAGCCGATCGCCGGCAATTGCCGCATCGAACATGGCGAGGTAGCGCGGCTCGAAAATATTGAGAGGCAGCTGCCCTTCCGGCAAAAGCAGCACACCGGGCAGAGGGAAAACGGGCACCACGTCGGGCAGATCGGAGTCTTTCAGATATCTGGCATTTCCGACATGCATGGATCAATCCCTCTCTTATAGATACATCGCACCATGTTTACAGCGCGATACCGGCGCGTGAGCCTGTGCCATGGAAATGCCAGCACAGGTTTTACGCATCATCCTATAAATGTGGTCTGCGCCCATCAAGCGCAAGCCGATCCTCAAGAAAACAATATCGAAGACAGTTTCCGACGCGCCGTAACCGTTGCCGGGTCCTTGAAGCCCCAGCTTTCGAAGAACTCCACCAGCTGCTTGCGCGCGCCATCGTCTTCATAAGCGCGGTCCTTGCGCATCACGGTCAGCAACTGGTCGGCTGCGTCGTCGCGTCGGCCCTGCGCGTTGAAAATCTTGGCAAGCTTCATACGCGCATCGTGATTGTCAGGGTTGGCTGCAAGCTCCCGCTCCAAAGCAGCAGGATCACCCAGGGCACGGGCCTCTTCATATTGCGCCAGCTTCCTGGCAACAGCCTGAACCGCCGCGTCCGCCAGGAGGTCTTCCGGCACCGAGGCCAGGAGATCGCTCGCACGCTGATATTCACCCAGCGCAATCATGCAATCGGCAATGCCTGCGACACCGACCGGATTTTCCGGGTCGACCTGCATGACGAAGCCGAAAAGCTGAGCGGCACCCTGATGATCGCCATCGGCTAGCAGCTGCTTTGCTTCAGCCAGAGCCGCTTCGATTTCCGCAGCCGGATCATCAGCCGAAGGCCCGGCGATCTTGTCGATGAATTCCCGTATCTGGCTTTCCGGCACCGCACCCATGAAACCATCGACCGGGCGACCATCCTGAAAGGCGACGATGGCGGGAATGGACTGGATGCCCAGCTGGCCGGGAATGGACGGGTGGTCATCGATATTGAGCTTGACCAGCTTGACGCGGCCACCGGCTTCGTTGACGACCTTTTCCAGAACGGGGGTCAACTGCTTGCAGGGCCCGCACCATGGCGCCCAGAAATCCACCAGCACGGGCTGTCGACGGGATTCTTCCATGACGTCCTTCGAGAAGGCCGCCGTGGTCGTATCCTTGATGTGGGATGCCTCAGCACTCGCGGGCGCGGGCGTGGGCGAAGACGCTGGCGCGCCGCCGCCATATTGCACGGAGCCGGTCATGTGTCCGCCCATGGACGTTCCGTAGGGGTTGTTGGTTCCGCTCATTCAAGGTCTCCGTTCACTGCGCAGGATCTCGCCACTCACTGGCGCAAAGATCGTACTTTACTCGGTTACTTTCAAGACGAGCGGCGCATGACCCGTCGCTTCCAGAAAGCGAATGAGATCATCCCGGCCAATCGTCGTGGTTGCGTCGTTGGAGAGCGGATGGCCGTTGATGAGGTCATGTTTCATCAACTCGCTGTCCAGTACGAAGGTTACCTGGTTTCCCGTATCGTTGATGGCGCCGAAGACGGTAACGGAGCCTGGAACGACACCCAGATATTCCATCATCTTTTCCGGCCTGCCGAAAGACACCCTGCTCGATGCATCGATCACCTTATGCACCGTCTTCAGATCCACCGTTGCATTTTCCTCGACGGTGAGGACGAAATATCTGTCCTTCTTGTCCTTCACGAAAAGGTTCTTGGTGTGGCCGCCGGGAATACGGTCTCTCAGCGATTCCGACTCTGCGACGGTAAACACGGGCTCGTGCTCATAGGTCGTATGGGCAATGCCGAGCCCATCCAGCAAAGCAAAAAGGTCCTGCGCTGTCTTGGTGGATTGCTCGCTCATATCGGCTTTCTCGCATCAATGGATTCGTCACTCTGTGCCATTGTCATTAGGCCCTCAAAAGCCCTTTTGCAATGCGGCTTGAGATTTCTTCATCAAAAAAATCAAATGATTTCCGTTACTTGTCCTGTTTTTTGCTTTTTTCTGCACCTTTTTGTCATTTCCCTGTTGCATTTAAAAAGCGGTTGAGCGATATAGCCCTCGTCGCCGCAACGCAGCGACCCGCGGTTCAGCGAACTACCCCGAACCAGCGGATTATGAGCGGGTGTAGCTCAGGGGTAGAGCACAACCTTGCCAAGGTTGGGGTCGAGGGTTCAAATCCCTTCGCCCGCTCCAATTTTCCTCAGACGAGAAAAATTTGTCCTTGGCCCGAGTATCGGGCCATAATTTCTAGACTATTTACTCAGTGCTTGAGCTTGCTTCGGGTCATCGAGCAAACACGTCTCGGCGAAATTACTCCAGCCTTTCTGCTTCGGTTTGTCTGCCTGCCTGGGTCTTCTGTGAGCGCTGCGACCGCACGATGAGCACGGTCGCGACTGATAGCGTTAGCTGCCCAGACGCTGCTCTGCCAGCTTTACCCAATAGGACAGGCCGTAGGCGATGGCTTCGTCGTTGAAGTCGTATCCGGGATTGTGCAGGCCTGCGGTTTCGCCATTGCCAAGGAAGATGAAGGCGCCAGGGCGCTGGTTCAGCATGTAGGAAAAATCCTCGCCTGCCATGGAGGGATCGACGTCCGGATCGACATTCTTGTCTCCTGCGACTTCGCGGGCGATACGAATGGCATGGTCGGTTTCGTCGGCATGGTTGACGGTGACGGGGCAGTATCGCTCATAGACCGCCTCGGCTTCTGCGCCATTGGCTGCGGCAATGCCTTCGGCGATCTGCTTGATTCGAGCCTCGGCCATATCGCGCACGGTTTCATCCAGCGTGCGGACCGTGCCGGCGATCAGGGCTTCATTGGGAATGATGTTGTGGCTGGAACCGGCCTGAAAACGGGTGACGGAAACGACGATTGAGCGGATGGGATCTGCGTTGCGCGAGGCGATAAGCTGCAGGTTGGTGACGATCTGCGCGCCGATGGAAATCGGGTCCACGGTGCGGTGCGGCTGGGCCGCATGGCCGCCACGTCCTTTGACCACGATGGAGAATTTGTCCGGTGCAGCCATGATGCCGCCCTTGCGAATGGCAAACGAGCCAAGCGGAATACCCGGCATATTGTGCATTCCATAGACTTCATCGATCTTGAAACGATCCATCAGGCCGTCTTCAACCATGGCAAGGGCGCCTGCACCACCTTCTTCGGCGGGCTGGAAGATGACGGCCACGGAGCCCGCGAAATTGCGTGTTTCCGCCAGATGCTTTGCTGCACCCAGCAGCATCGCCATATGTCCATCATGGCCGCAGGCGTGCATCTTGCCCGGCACTTTCGATGCCCATTCCTTGCCGGTTTCCTCGACAATGGGAAGCGCATCCATATCCGAGCGCAGACCGATGGTGCGGCCCTTGCCGTGCCTGCCGTGGATGACGCCGACGACGCCGGTGCGGCCAATGCCTGTCACGACCTCATCGACGCCGAAGGAGGAAAGCTTTTCTGCAACAAAGGCAGCCGTCTCATGCACATCATAAAGAAGTTCAGGGTTCTGATGAAGATGACGCCGCCACTCGCTGGCCTCTGCCTGCAATTCCGCCGCTCTATTCAATAAAGGCATTCATTTATTCCCGATGTTCCATTCCAGACCTGACAAAGCGCACCCCTGACCGGTGGATATTGCGCCGCATAATTGACGCAATCAATGGAGTTTGCCATTGCTAGGCCATATATGGTGAATATTGCAAATTCCGAAACAAGTTCGGGAATTCGAGGATACGTCTTGCAGGATAACTCCCCACGCCGCCGTGCCGCAGGGCGGTTTGTAAAAACCATTGCCGCGATCTCCGCCAGTGTTATGGCCATGACGTCCGTAGCACACGCCAACCCCAAGATGGTGGTTGATGTGCGCACCGGCAAGGTGATTTCGCATCAGGAAGCGTTTCGCAAGTGGTATCCTGCTTCGCTGACCAAGCTGATGACCGCCTATCTTGCCTTCAGCGCGATGAAAACTGGCAGGCTGAGCCCGACGACCGAAGTTGTCATGAGCAAGAAGGCAGCCGACCAGCCCGCCAGCAAGATGTATTTCAAGCCGGGCTCCAAGCTGACGCTGGACAGCGCGCTGAAGCTGCTGCTGATCAAATCCGCCAATGACGTTGCCGTGGCCATTGCCGAAACGGTTGGCGGCAGCACCGAAAATTTCGTGGCCCAGATGAATGCGCAGGCGGCCCGCCTTGGCATGTCTTCGACGCGCTTCATCAATCCCAACGGCCTGCCCGGCAAGGGACAATATACCACCGCACGCGATCTTGCCCTTTTGGCGCTCATCCTGAAACGGGAATTTCCCGAATATGCCGGATATTTCTCGCTGGAAGGTGTCAGCACCGGCAAGAAGAATTACGCCAACTACAACATGCTGGTGGGCCGCTTCGAGGGTGCTGACGGCATGAAGACCGGCTTTATCTGCGCCTCCGGCTTCAACCAGGTGTCCTCGGCATCGCGCAATGGACGCCAGGTCATCACCGTGGTGCTGGGTGCAGACAGCCTTGCCGGACGCACCGACCAGTCTGCGGATCTTCTGCAGATGGGCCTAACCTCTCCCTCCGGCCAGGGCACGTCGCTGGCATCGCTGGCTCCCTATGGCGACACCGAGGGCGTCAACGACATCAGCGCGGCGATCTGCAACCCCAAGGCCGCAAAGGTGCGCAGCGAAAGCCGCGACGAGGCGGGACGGATGATCATCAAGTCACCTTTCGTGCAGGAAATGAGCCGTCCGCCGGTTTACTCCTATGCGGGTCTCATTCCCGGCAGCGAGACCGTTGCCATCAACACGGCTACCAGCCCGGCGACAGGTCCTGCTGCCAAGGGCAGCCCGGCCAATGTGCCTATCCCCATTCCACGCCCGGCATTTTAAGGCCGGCCGGCAGCGGTTCGCATCATCAGCGAGCCGCATTTGCTGCAAATGACGCTTTCTTGCCAGCCGATTGCTGATATAAGACCGCATCAAGATGTAATGTTCTAACACTACAGGTCGCCTCATGGCACTCGATCGTATTCCGGTTTCCATCATCACGGGTTTTCTCGGCGCGGGAAAATCCACGCTGCTCAACAGGCTGCTGAAAGACCCTGCCATGCAGGATGCCGCCATCATCATCAACGAGTTCGGCGATGTCAGCATCGACCATCTGCTGGTGGAACGGTCCGGTGACGGAATCATCGAGCTGGCGGAAGGGTGTCTGTGCTGCACGGTACGTGGCGAACTGGTGGACACATTGGCGGAACTGATGGACGGGATCCAGACGGGAAAGCTGAAACCGGTCAATCGCATCGTGATCGAAACCACCGGCCTTGCGGATCCGGCACCGGTTATGCAGTCCATTATCGGCAATCCCGTGATTGCGCAGAACTTCTCCCTCAATGGCATGGTGACCGTGGTGGATGCGGCCAATGGCGCGGCGACGCTGGATCGTCACCCGGAGGCGGTCAAGCAGGTGGCAGTTGCCGACCGGCTGGTATTGACGAAGCGCTCCCTGGCGGAAGAGGCACAGGTGGCTGCGCTGAAGGAAAGACTTTCCGCCCTCAACCCGCGCGCGCCTGTTGAAGATGGCGATGCCGAGGATTGGTCGGCGGTGGCGCTTCTGGAGAACGGACTTTACGACGCAGGCAACAAGCTTGGCGATGTCTCGCGCTGGCTGGGCGACGAAGCTGCGCATGACGATGGGCACCATCATGGGCATGATGAGCATGGGCATGGGCATCATCACCACCATCATCATGATGACGTAAACCGGCATAATGCCTCGATACGCTCTTTTTCCATCATTCACGACAAGCCGATCGACCCGATGGCGATCGACATGTTCATCGATCTGCTGCGCTCCGCCCATGGCGAGAAGCTTCTGCGCATGAAGGGTATTGTGCAGCTTTCCGACAATCCCGACCGGCCGCTGGTGCTGCATGGGGTTCAGTCGATCTTTCACCCGCCGCAGCGTCTTGCCGCATGGCCAGACCCGGCGGACCGACGCACGCGCATGGTGCTGATAACAGACGGTCTGCCGGAGGAGTTCGTCAAGGACCTGTTCGGGGCCTTTATCGGCTCCGTGCGCATCGACAAGCCCGACCGGCAAGCGGTGGTGGACAATCCGCTGGCGGTTCCGGGAATGCGTTTCTAACGCCTCTGGCGTTCAAGCGGAATGTGTCAGTGTCCGCACATAATTAAAGCCGAGCACGGCAGCACCGACGAGGCCTGGCTCGACCGTGCACTGCGCCTTCACGACAAGAGGGCGTGAAAAGCGCCTGAGAATTCGGGATCTCACGGCCTGATCCAGCGCTTCGATCAGGGCCGGCGCATTGGACAGGCCCCCGCCTACAGGTACGATCGTAGCGCCGGTGACATTGACCACCAGCGCCAGCGGGCCAGACAGCATGTCGATATAGATATCGATGGTGCGGCTCGCGCCGGCCTCGCCGGCCTGCCATTTTTCGACAATCTCCTCGGCGAGCAATTGCTCTCCCGTCAGATGTCGGTGCAGCTTTTCCATGCCGCGCGCGCTGCAGATGGCATCGAGACAGCCTTCCAGTCCGCATCCGCAGGCAAAGCGCGGCAGGTCCACCGGGGGATTTCCCGCGCGGGTGGCGGCAACGGGGGCGTGGCCCCACTCCCCCGCAAAGCCGCCTGCGCTGTTGATGAGCTTGCCATCGATGACCAGTGCGCCGCCGACACCGGTGCCGAGGATGACACTGAACACGACGCGATGACCACGGGCAGCGCCGACACCATATTCAGCCAGCGCACAACAATCCGCATCATTGGCGATGAGGACAGGCAGCCCAAGCGCCGCTTCCAGATCCGCTTTCAGCGGTCTTTGATGGGCACAGGGAATATTGGCGATGAAGGATTTATCCGTATCTGGATCGATGATGCCGGTGATCGACAGCGCGACACAATCCGGGGCGCCGCCGATGCTGGCGATTTCGGACTTCAACACCGCAACGAAGGCATCGAAATCCTGCGTCGGTGTCTTGCGCCTTGGAAGGGGGCGAACGTCATCCAGCGCATGGGCGGCAGCACCCTTGATGGCGGTGCCGCCAATATCGAAGCAGACGATCAAAGCAAGGCTCCCTTCCAGATTCGGAGACCTTATGCCAGATAACGCTCCGTAAGTCTCGCCCACATAGCGGCACCGACGGTGAGGCTCGCATCGGCGAAATCATATTTTGCACTGTGCAGGATCGCCGAATTCATGCCGTTTCCAAGCCGCAAGAAGCTGCCGGGCTTATGCTCCAGAAAACACGCGAAATCCTCGCTGCCGGGAATGAGGTGGCAGGTCGAGACATTGTCCGAGCCAATCAGCTCTTCTGCCACGGCGCGGGCGAACTCTGTTTCCTCTTCCGAGTTGACGACAACGGGATAGCCACGTTCGTAATCGATCTCGACGGAGGCTCCGAAGCCTTCGGCAACCGAATTGGTAAGCTTTGTAATTCGCTCCTGCAAAAGATCGCGAATGCCTGCATCAAACGAGCGAATGCTGATCGCAAGCTTGGCATATTCAGGAATGACATTGACCGCCTCTCCCGCATGGATGGTGCCGACGGTAACGACGGCGGTCTGGGTGGGATCGATGTTGCGGGCGACCACGGTCTGAAGGGCAACGACCAGATTGCACGCGACGACAACGGGATCGATGGTCAGGTGCGGGCGCGATGCGTGACCACCCTTGCCCTTGATGGTGATTCTCGCCGTATCGGCCGAGGCCATCATCGGGCCGGACCGCAGGAGAAGCGCACCCTCCGGCGCGCCGGGATGGTTGTGCAGGCCGAAGATGGCGTCGATGGGAAAGCGTTCGAACAGGCCGTCATCGATCATTCTCTGAGCGCCGCTCGGACGCCCCGATTCTTCAGCTGGCTGGAAGATCAGCGTGACGGTGCCATTGAAACGTCGCGTGCGGGCCAGATGCTGCGCGGCACCGAGAAGAACCGTGGTGTGACCATCGTGACCGCAGGCGTGCATCTTGCCGGGCACCGTGCTGGCATAGTCAGCGCCGGTTTCTTCCAGAATGGGCAGCGCATCCATATCCGCACGGATGCCGATGCTTTTCTTGCTTTCACCCACCGTCAGCCGTGCGACAACGCCGTGGCCGCCGACATTGCGGGTGACCTCGTAGCCCCAGCTTTCCAGCTTTTCCGCAACCATACGCGCTGTCTGCACTTCTTCGAAAGACAGTTCCGGATGGGCGTGCAGGTAACGCCGCGTCTCTACAAGTTCGGCCTCCAGATCGGCAAGATCGGACACGCGTGTATAGGCATTGTCGAGCACTGTCATGGGAACTCCAGTCGGATGAAGCAGGCACGCGAAAGGAGCGCGCCGCAATTTCGGTAACGGGCAATGCCCCGACGATGGCGGGGCATTGCTGCGATTGGATCAAAGGAAGCGAGACAGGAATGCCTGCGTGCGCGGATGCTGCGGATTGCCGATGACATCTTCCGGCTTGCCCATCTCCACGATATGGCCGCCATCCATGAAGACGACGCGATCCGCCGCTTCCTTGGCAAAGCCGATTTCGTGGGTAACGACGATCATGGTCAGACCCTGCCGGGCAAGATCGCGCATGGTCGCCAGCACTTCGCCCACCAGTTCCGGGTCAAGCGCCGAGGTCGGTTCATCAAACAGCATCAGCTTGGGCTTGATGGCTAGCGCACGGGCAATGGCCACGCGCTGCTGCTGGCCGCCGGACAGTTGCCGGGGATAATTATCCGCCTTGTCCGACAGGCCGACCTTTTGCAAAAGCTCCCGGGCATAGGCTATCGCCTGCGCCTTGCTTTCCCCGTGGACGCCGATGGGCGCCTCGATGATATTCTGCAAGGCCGTCATATGCGGATAGAGATTGAACTGCTGGAAGACCATGCCGATATTGCGCCGTTGTGCGGCAATGGCATTTCCCGACAGCTTTATCAGCTTGTCCTTCTTCAGCTGGTAACCGATCTGCTCACCATCCACCTCGATGGAGCCGCGATTGATGGATTCCAGATGGTTGATGCAGCGCAGGAAGGTGGATTTTCCCGAGCCGGAAGGACCCAGCACGACGACGACTTCGCCGGGAAAGACATCCAGATCGATGCCTTTCAGCACCTCAAGCTGATCGAACGCCTTGTGGACATTGCGCGCCCGAACCAGCGGCTGCTTGTCTTGAACGGGAGTGATCACGGCGTTGCCTCCTCATGCACGGTGGGCGCCTGAGCGGTGGCGGTGCGACGGTCGCCCCGGCCATAATAACGCTCGATGTAACCCTGGCCGATATTGAGAACCGAAGTGATGAGCAGATACCAGATGACCGCGACCATCAGCATCGGCACAATTTCGAAGGTGCGGTTATAGATGGACTGCACCGAATAGAGCAGATCGGCCATGGCGATGACGCTGACCAGCGATGTCGCCTTGATCATGCTGATCAACTGGTTGCCGGTGGGCGGCACGATGGAGCGCATGGCCTGTGGAATGATGATGCGCCACAGAGCGCGGGCCTTGGTCATGCCGAAGGCTTCCGCCGTTTCCGACTGTCCACGATCAACCGACAGCAGACCACCGCGAATGATCTCGGCCATGTAGGCGGCTTCGTTGAGCGCAAGCCCGACGATGGCGGCTGTCATCGGCGTGATGACCGAATTCGTTTCCCAGCTGACAAGCGTGGGACCGAAGGGGATGGCGATGGAGATTTCCGGAAAGAGCGTGGAGAGATTGTACCAGAAGATGAGCTGGACCAGCAGCGGCGTTCCCCGGAAGAACCAGACGAACAGCCCGGAGAGGGAACTGGCCAGCACATCCTGCGACATGCGGGCAACGCCGAGCAACAGGCCCAGCACAACGCCGATCAGCATCGCAACGACGGTCAGTCCAAGGCTGACGGACAATCCCTGCATGACGGTTGGATCGAAGAAATATTGGGCAACGACCGGCCATCCGAAGTTTTCGTTATTGGCGACGATCCAGGCGAAGTTGGCGGCAATCAGCAGCGTGATGAACCACAATGTGGCGCGGCCGGTCTGAAACGGGCGATGGGCATTGGCCACATCGCGCGGGTCCGCACCGCCTGAAGGCGATGCGGTCTCTGCGTTGGCGACACTCATTTCTTTTCAACTCCCACCAGATTGATACCCGGTGTCTTGATGGTGTTGTTTTCCAGGCCCCATTTTTTCATGATGACGTCATAGGTGCCGTTATCGATGAGAACCTTGACGGCATCCCGCAGGAGTTCGCCCAGCGGAGAGCCCTTTGGCACGACGGCACCCTGGAACAGATCGTCAAAGCCGTTCTTTTCGCCAATACCGGTCAGCTCAAGCTGTCCATTGGCCTGGGAAACGAAATAGGTGAGCGGTGCCTGCGATGAGAAGAATGCGTCGGCGCGCTTGGAGCGGACCGCCAGAATGGAGCTTGGCTGGTCGGTGTAGGACTGAACCTCGACCGGCTTCTTGCCATCGGCAACACACTTTTCCACCTGCGCCTTGATGACCTTTTCGGCCGATCCGCCAGCCATGACGGCGATGCGGTTGCCGCAGGCCGTATCTAGCGAAACGATGCCCTTGGGGTTGCCCTTCTGGACGGCGAAGACGACGAATTCCTGCACCCAGTCAACGAAGTCGTTGGCTTCCTGACGTGTCTTGAAATCACCAACCGGACCGAAGGCAAACTGGTAGCGACCGGAGTTGACGCCCGAAAGCAATGCGGGCAGACCGCCGACGGTGGCGTGCTCAATCTTGACGCCGAGAAGCTGTCCCAGAGCTTCCGTCAGATCGGCGCTGGCGCCGGTCATTTCCGTTCCGGTGACGATTTCATAGGGAGGAAAGGAGCCGTTATTGACGGAGACCATCTTGCCTTCGGTGCGGATTTTCTCCGGCAGACGGGCGTTGAGTTCCTTGTTCATCTCCTGCTTCGGTATGGCGGCGTCCTGCGCCATTGCCGGTGCGGCCAGCATCAGGCCGAGAAGAGCGACGGATGTGATGAATTTCGATTGCATGGAATTCCCCTTTTTGTTCAACGCGAAATAATGTCGTGTCCGCAAGGCCGCGTCAGCGGCTGGCGGCCTGGCTTGGAAACAGATCGGCGGGAGACAGAAGCCGCGGCAGGATTTTCTGCTCATGCAGCTCCTTTGCAAAATCACCGATCATCTTTTCATTGGCCGCAAGCCCGTTCAGGTTCCACGAAGGAGAAAGATCGGCAGCGCAGCGGCGCAGCTCATCAATCATCCAGGGTGTCGTATCGGCGTATTTCTCTCTTTTTTCCAGCCACATGCTCTGCGATGCGTCCAGAAGATCGCTCAATTCATCCATGATCCACGGATGTTCGCGCACAACGCCCGCCTTGAAGCCGATGAGATGCATACCCGGCACGTAGCCGACATCGTTGAAGTAACTGACTTCGGCGGAGCGATAATCGTCCAGAACCTGTCGCAGCGCCGAATCCTTGTCGAAAAACCCTTTCGGCATGAAGGGGGTGAACACGGCATCCAGCCCGCCTTCCAGCAGAAGATCGACCATGGGTCGCTCTCCGGGCACCGCCTCGATGCGGCCTGGCCTGCCAAAACCGTCCAGCCGGTCGGTAATGGGGTGATCCTTCGTCAGGCGTCCGGCATACCACATCGCGTCTTCAACACCGACACCTTCGCGGCGAAGGGCTGCGCGGGTCCATGTGTTGCCGGAATCCCGCCAGCCGGTAACGCCGATCTTCTTTCCTGCAAGGTCCGACAGCTGACGAACCAGGCTGTCCTTGGCAGTGATAATGCAGCGGTGCCGGAAGCCGCGCATGATGAAATTGGGCACACCAACGACCGTTTCATCCCCGTCATGCCGCATCTGCGCATAACGGCTGAAAGACATTTCCGCGGCGTCGAACAGAGGATCCGTTCCGACATTGGAAATGAGGGTGCCGACGCGGTCTACAACGACCTTCAGGCGGGGCGAGGATACATCTCCGAGAACGAGAGGGGTCATATAGTCCCAGTCACGGAGTGCGAGGCGAAGCGTTACGGTCATGCACATGCTCTCAAAAAAATCTCGATAAGAAAAAGTTAAATGTTCAAATTACAAACATCAAATGTTATTACGTTATTGAACATTTAAAAAGGTGAATTTATGGACGATCTCTACTCCGCCAAGTGGCTTGCTGAAAAAATAGGCGATCGGAGCATTCGCGGCATTGCACTGGAAACGAGTGCCCTCATCCGCGCGGGCGTTCTGCCGGTGGGCACCCGCCTGCCCTCCATCCGCGATCTGGCCTATGAGCTGGAGATCAGCCCGGCGACGCTTTCAGAAGCATGGGCTGACCTGAGGCGTCACAAGGTGATTACCGGGCGTGGCAGGAATGGAACATGGGTGAGCGGCGACCGCTTTGTGGCCAAGCCGGAGCGATTTGCGAGTGCCGGCAATTACGGACCGAACGCGCTGGATCTGACCCTGGCCGTGCCGGACCCTTCACTCCTGCCACCCTTGGCACAGGCGCTGACCCACGCCGCAAGGGTGGAAAAGCTCAATGATTACGAGCGGGTCCGGATCATCCCGGAGCTTCATGAGGCGGCGCTTGCGCGCTGGGCTTATGAGCCGGAGGCCTTTCTGGTGACCAATGGCGGCTACAACGCCGTCTATACAGCCATCCGCGCACTCGTTTCACCGGGCTCAGCGGTTGCCATCGAAAATCCGACAGCCATGCGGCTGCTGGATATTCTCGAGGATTTTGGCGTCAAGATCATTCCTGTTCTGTGCGATGAGCACGGACCAACGCCGCAGTCCCTTCACGCCGTCCTGCAGCAGCGCCCGACCGCCTTCCTGTTTCAGCCACGCCTGCATTCCGTGACGGGACAGACCGTCAGCCCTGACCGGCTGGCGGAACTGGGCGATATCCTCGATGGCACCGAGACCCTCATTATCGAAGATGACGGGCTGGGCGATATTGCCGGCATTCCCACTCAATCTCTGGGTGGACGTTTTCCCGAAAGGACGATCCACATCGTTTCCTATTCAAAAACCCTGGGACCCGACTTGCGGCTGGCGGTGCTTTCCAGTTCTGCATCCATTGTCGAGCAGATCCAGTCCTACCGGGCATTCAGCGCCGGATGGACAAGCCGCGTGTTGCAAAGCGCCACGGCATGGCTGCTACGAGAGCCGCACAGTTTCGACATGGTGGCGAAGGCGCGCGCGATCTATCAGCAGCGGCGCGATGGGCTTGCCGATGCGCTCAACTGTCGGGGTGTGCCGGTTTCCGCCGGCAGCGGGCTTTGCCTGTGGTTGCCGGTTGCCTCCGAGGGTTTTGCCACCGTAACGCTGGCGGCGCGCAACATTGCCATCAATCCCGGACGAAAATTCTCGCTTTTGCCCGGCGATTATATTCGCGTGGCCACATCTATGCTTGGCGAAGACAAGTGGGACAGCGTTGCCGATGCGATTGCGCTGGCAAGCACAGTGTGAGGTAGCAGGGAACCAGCAGCGCCGCATGTAGTTCCCTGTTTCTGACGGACAGAAAAAGATCGGAACAGCGTGGACGTGTTGGGGACTGTTGAAGAAATCTGGCGATATCCTGTGAGCTCGCTGGGCGGCGAAAGGCTGATGTCGGTGGAGCTTGCGGAACATGGTATCGCGGGCGATAGAGGCTGGGGCATTGTCGATGTCGAAAACCGCCAGATCGCCGCACCGGAAAAAGAGGCGCGTTGGCGCCCCGCACTCTTCCTCAATGCAAGAATGGCGGGTGATGTGCCGGAAATCGGCTTTCCCGATGGTGACTGGCTGTCCGTGCTTGGCAACAGCATCGGCGTGCGGCTATCGGAACATTTCGGCTTCGAGGTAGCGGCATGGCCTTACGGGCAGGCTGATGTGGGCCAAGAGCCCGACGCACATATCGCAACAAACCGCTATGAGCCCAGCCCACTGCACCTTTTGACAACAAATTCGCTGGAGCAGCTTTCGGCCCTTCTGGGCAACGAGAGCGTGGAGAGCAGACGGTTTCGCCCCAATATCGTTCTTCGTATGCCGGGCGGCGATGACTTCTGCGAGGCCACGTGGCCGGGGCAGCGCCTGCGGCTCGGAGATGCGCTTATTGCCGTGAGCGAAGAGACGAAACGCTGTGGAATGACGTTGATTCCACAGCCGGATTTACAGGAAAACGCCGACATCCTGCGGACGATTCTTAGAAAGAACCGAAGAAACTTCGGCGTCTATGGCTCAACCGAACGCTGCGCCATGATTTCGATAGGGGATGAAGCAGAGATCGTCGGGGCCTGATCAGGCCGCCGACAATTGCAGTTGCGCGTTCGTTTCCAGGATGGCCTTGGACACGACACTGCCGATATCCCGGGCGCTGGTGATACCCTGAACGAAGGGCAGCTTGTGCAAGAGGAAGGCGATGGAGCCGCAATAAAGCCTGTTGGTGAGATTGTCCTGAAAGATGGGGCGGAACTTCTCGTCCAGATCAACGCCACCCGTGCGAACCAATGCACCTTCGCCATCCACCAGAGAGGGCACCGCGCTTGTTGTGGCCTTGCGCATGACGCCCTGCTGCTTCAGCGTCGGGAAGGGGATGTCGCGCGCCGAGAGCGTGTGCTGGCCGGTCGCATCGATGAAGGCATCGAAAGTGTAGGTGTTGCCCTGCGCCCGCACGACCGCTCCGCGCTCCACGCTTTCGTTGTCGATCTCGCTTTCGTTCCCAAGTGCCTGGATATCCAGCTTGCCTGCACGGTAGAGCGCCAGCAGCCGCTGGATCGAGGCGTGCGGCACGGTGGCGTAATCATCCACGAAGACGGTCTTGAAGTATTTATGAAAGCGCTCCAGATCCTTCTCGTCCAGATGCGGAATTGCCAGCGCGATCACCTCATGCATCCGTAAGATGGCATAGCGCCATTCCACCGTATATTTGGCCTTCTTGTTGGCTTCCGCTTCCGCCAGATTGCGCGCCGCCCACTGGAAAGGCGGTGTTGTTTCGCGGTCGTTGAAATAGGCCTTGGCAATGGTTTCAACCGTCAAGAATGACAGGCCGATACGGGAGGCATATTCGGGATCGCAGAACAGAAGCTCGGCCTTGAACAACTCGAACACAGCATCCAGCAGGTCGTGACGGCGTGTGGCGATGAGGGTTTCGATGGCCGCTTCCGTGCAGAATTGCAGGGGACGATAGGGAATTTCGCAATAGAAGTCGGCTTCCGGCAAGACGCCCTTTCGCGACATCATGGTCACGTGCAGACCGTCCGTTTCGGCCATGGGATGATATTGCAGAACGCCCTGCTCATCCAGCAGGAAGGATCCATGTGCGGTCGCAACCGTAATGAGGGCATCGATACCGCTGAGCGACGTGCCCAGAATACCGACCCTGCATGGCCCGATCTTTTTCAAGGCGGGAGCCGGCCATGGCGACATGTAGTAGCCCGGCTTGACCTCGGTCGTTTCCGGGAAATCGTGGCCCGTGGCCATGACCACGTGATCGAAGGCGAATTCCTCCGTCGTGCCATCAGGCGCGCTGACGCTCAGGCGTATATCCTTCTGACGCAACTCGATATCGCGCACGCGATGCGATGCCCTCACGTCGATGCTGTGGCCATTGGCCTTGCCGATCTCGATCAACTGCGAAAACTGCGAGAAGAGAAACTCGCCCAGAACAACGCGAGGATAGAATTCACGGTCGGCAATCAACGCACGCTCTATGCCGAAACGCTGCAACTCCTCGTCCGGCTGGCGGCGAAGCCAATCGGACAAAGTCTCGCAGACAGGTGGCAGTTCGATGCTGGCGATGTTGGACAGCATTGCCTGATCGTTGAGGTCCGGATGGTAGGGCGTACCCTTGCCCGGATCGGCTTCGCTTTCGAAGATGGTGATCGAAAGCGGCTCAGCTTTGCCCACCAGTCCCTTCAACGTATATATTCCCGTAGGACCGGACCCAATGATAGCAATTTTCGATGACATGGATAGAATGAACCCCGTAAGAAACGCCCGATGGCGTTCTTAGAAACCACGAGGAGCCTTCGAAGTTCCCTTGCGACAGGAACAGCATTGGCGGAATATTAGCGATGCCACGGCATTCGCCGTCTCACATTTGAACCTAGCTCGCCGGAACACGTTTTTCGCCCATGGATTCATCGCACAGCAATCTTCTGACCTCGCTTCACTCCGGCTACCGGGCCGTCATCATCGGCGCCAGTGGCGGCATCGGATCGGCACTCCTCGACCATCTGCGCAACGACGAGAATTGTGCAGATGTCATCGGCCTTTCGCGGCGGCACGACGGGCTTGATTTGACCGATGAGCACAGTATCGAAGCCGCGGCAAAGGGTCTTGGGGCTGAGCCGATCCAGCTTCTGATCTGCGCAACGGGTGTCCTTGGCGTCGATGGACATTCGCCGGAAAAGGCCCTGCGTCAGGTAGAACCCGAGGCGATGCTGAAACAGTTCGCGATCAATGCCGTGGGGCCTGCCCTGATCGCCAAGCATTTCCTGCCGCTTCTCGACCGCAAGCAGCGCGCCATCGCCGCCTTCCTGTCGGCACGCGTCGGCTCAATCGGCGACAACAGGCTTGGTGGATGGATGTCCTACCGGGCATCGAAGGCTGCGCTGAACCAGATTGTCCATACGGCAGCCATCGAATATGCCAGAACCCACCCGCAGGCTGTGCTGGGTGCCATCCATCCAGGAACCGTGCGAACGAAACTTTCCGAACCTTTCGCCGGGGGGCACCGCACCGTGGCACCTGACGAGGCGGCAGCATCGATCCTGACCGCACTCGATGGATTGACCGCCGAGGCGAGCGGAACCTTCATTGCCTATGATGGGAGTAGCATTCCCTGGTAGTGCGGAGTTTCCGAATGGGGTCGCGTCTCTCTGATAGAGCGAAATCGGCAATCGCCATGGGATGTGTAGCGGCTACCTGCATGGCGGCCAGTCTTCCATCACAAACAGCTTTCGCGAGCGAGGAGCGTGAACAGCCCTGCCTTTACGAGCGGGCGAACGAAAGCGAACGCCTCTGCCTGCGCCGGGAAACCTTCAACGCCGACCTGTGTCGCACGATCGAGCATTTTGCCCGGGTTCACACGGTCCCGCCCGCTTTTTTCGCCCGGCTGATCTGGCGTGAGAGCCTGTTTCGCCCGGAAGCGGTCAGCCACAAGGGGGCGGAAGGCATTGCGCAATTCATGCCCGGCACGGCCAGGCTTCGCGGCTTGAACAACAGTTTCGATGTCATAGACGCACTGGACGCATCGGCTGCCTATCTTAACGAGCTGAAGAACCGCTTCGGAAATTTCGGTTTTGCGGCAGCAGCGTATAATGCCGGAGAAAACGGGCTTTCGCGTTATCTCGCCGGTGGAAGACTCCAGATAGAAACACGCGACTATGTTTTTGCAATTACCGGGCAGCCCGTGGAGACGTGGAAGGATTCCCCGCCCCAGACGGCAGCACCGGAACTGAACAAGGATCTGCCGTTTCAGGACGCCTGCCTTGTGCTTGCCGACACCCGCCAGATGCAGGAGCCGGTTTTTGCGGGTTCAGCAGATTGGGCGCCATGGGGCGTCCAGCTTGCCGCCCATTATCGACCCGCCATTGTCGAGCGACTGTTTACACGCGCGGTCAGCCGATTGCCTTCACCGCTCAACGAAGAGCGGGCACTGGTGGTGCGACAGCGCGGCGGAAATTTTGGCAACCGACCGCGCTATGCGGCACGGCTTGGACGGGAAACGCGCGCCGAAGCCAACCGCCTGTGTCAGGACATTCGTGCCGCAGGCGTTCCGTGCACCGTATTTAAAAACCGCTAGCGAAACCTTGCTTCAGCACATTTGGAGCCAGAACACCCCGGCAAAGACGATGATGGTGGATGCCAACCCTGCCAAGGCGACATATCTGGCAATAGGCAGGATTGTCTCACCGCCCGCCTCGACCTTCCTGTGAGGCAGATACAAGAGCGCCGACACCGAGACTGCCACCACAAAGGCGACGATGGTCGTTAACCGCAGCAGCGATATGCCACCCAGCATCATGACATCCCATCCCGCCCGACAGCCAACAGCTTGGAGGCCGTAAATGGCGGAGAAATAACCGGCCCAGAGAATGAGCGGGCCTGCGAGAGCAAACAATATCCGGTACCGCATGACTTACCCTCCCGGCTGCAAGGCGGCCAACAGATAGGGATATATGGCAGCAATCAGAACCACGGCGAGACAATAACCGTGCCAGAGCCTTCCGATAACGAGATCGTTCTGTCGTGTCGCCGAAACATAGCCGCTACGGAGCCGGTAGAGACAAAAACCGGAAAACACCGTACCCAGGACAAGATGGACCAGCAGATAGCTGGAAACCGCGAATTTGACCGCTTCCAGTGCGTGAGCGCTCGCGGTGGAATTCATGGAAAGGTCAAGAAGGATGAGAGCGGCGGCGATGACATAAGCCGCGAAAGAGGCAACGAGCATGGCCTTGCCGATGATGACCCGGCCAAGCGCACTGCCACCCGCCCCGCAACAGGTGGCAATAAGGCCAAATGCCAGGGCTGACAGATGCGCAGTTCCGGCTTGTGAGGCCGGAATTCCTTCCCCTGCGGGTGTCGAGACCCACAGGAAAACTCCGCCGAACAAAAGGGATGAGAACAGGGTGGCGTTGGCAACCAGCGTGAGGCGCATGGCCAATATGCTGGGTGCATCGGTATGTTCGAAATGAAGCGGCAGACGTGACGATGGCGACGCGATCATTTCGCCCCAGTCGGTTCTGGCGGCATTGTTGCATGTCCAGAGCAGGAAGAGGCCGAGGGTGAGCAGAGCAAAGACAGCAGATGCAGGATAGAGCTTGAACAGAAGGCTGACGAACACCCCTCCGGTGGCAAGGGCGGTATAGAGCGGCAGATAGGTCGGCGTCGGAAGAACGATGATCTGGTTGGCCTTTCCAGAAACCGCATCGACACCGATTGTTTCCATCCAGCCATTTCGACAAAAGCCGAGAAAGCCTTTTCCAGCGGCGAGTTGTGCGGCAAGGCGATTGATCGGAAGATTGTCGGCACGCGTGGCAATCTCAGGAATGGAGGCAAAACTGTAAGGCGCTGGCGGCGTCGGCATGGCCCATTCCAGCGTCCCCGCGCCCCACGGATTGCGGCGGAAAGGCTTCCCGAAGAGGAAGATCAGAACGATATCCAGCGCCACCAGCATGAAGCCCATGGCCATGATGAAGCTGCCGAAGGACGACAGAAGATTGAGCCACTCCCAAGGCGATGCTTCCGGATAGGCGAAAGTGCGGCGCGGCATCCCCAGAAGCCCCGTCAGGTGCATCATGAAGAAGGTCAGATTGAAGCCTATGAAGATCATCCAGAAGGCGGCGCGCGACAGGTGCTGCACCGGTTGGCGCCCGCTGATATGGGGAACCCAGTAATAGATGCCGGCCAGCATGGGGAACAGAAAGCCGCCGACCAGCACGTAGTGAAGGTGGGCAACAACGAAATGCGTGTCATGCGCCTGCATGTCGAAGGGCACCATGGCAAGCATGACGCCGGTCAACCCGCCGATGACGAAGACGAAGAAAAATCCGAAGACATGCAGCATGGGAATGTTGAGGCGGGGTTTACCCTGCGCAAGCGTGGCAAGCCACGCGAAAATCTGGATGGCTGTGGGGATGGCGACCAGCGCACTTGCCGCTGAAAAGAACGACAAGGCTACATGCGGAATGCCGACCGTGTACATGTGATGGACCCACAGGCCAAAGGACAGGAAGGCCATGGCCATGAGCGAGGCGACGATGATGTGATAGCCGGTCAGCGTCGTTCTGGCGAGCACGGGGATGATAGTGGACAAGGCGCCCGCTGCGGGCAGAAAGATGATGTAGACTTCCGGGTGCCCGAACAGCCAGAAAAGATGCTGCCACAAAAGCGGGTCCCCTCCCCGGTCAGGATCGAAGAACGGCAGGCCGAAGGCGCGTTCGGCCTCCAGCAGCATTGAACCGAGGATCAAGGGGGGGAAACCGACCAGCATCATGCCGCCGACAACCAGCATGTACCAGGCAAAGATCGGCATTCTGACAAGCGACATGCCCGGCGCACGCATACGTATGATGGTGACGACGATCTCAATAGCCGCGCTGATGGCGGAGATTTCGACGAAGGTTATGCCCAGAAGCCAGATATCGGCATTGATGCCGGGGCTGTAACGCGACGAGGACAGGGGCGTGTACATGAACCAGCCGCTATCTGGCGCGACACCGCCGAGCAAGGCGACGATCAGCATCGAGCCGCCGAAGAGGTAGCACCAGTATCCGTAAGCCGACAATCTGGGAAAGGCGAGATCTCGGGCCCCGAGCAGCTTGGGCAACAGATAGATCGACAACCCCTCGAAAAACGGGATGGCGAACAGGAACATCATGATGGTGCCATGCATGGTGAAAACCTGCGCATATTGCGCGGCATCCATGAAGGCATTGGAAGCGGTCGCAAGCTGGGTGCGGATCAACATGCCAAGGAAACCGCCAATGGCGAAGAAGACCAGAGCAGTCACCATGAAGCGGATGCCGATGACATTGTGATTGACGGCAGCGAGCCGCTTCAGACCCTTGCCGCTGCGCCAGACGGCTTCCAGCTGCCGATGCAGGGCAAGCGAGGAGATGGGTTCTATGGTCGTTTCGCGGTCCGTCACTGTTGCAATGTCCTGAGTGTGTTTTGAAAATTCTCAACGCTATGGGCCTGCACGCGGAAATTCATTGCGCTGTGACCTTCGCCGCAATATTCCGCGCAAATGCCGCCGAATGTGCCCTCAACATCCGCTCGCAAGACGATGCTGGTTGTTTGTCCCGGAATGGCGTCGATCTTGCCGCCGAGCCTTGGCACCCAGAAGCTGTGTATCACATCCGTGCTTGTCGTCAGAATTCTGACGGGTTGACCAACAGGAATATGAAGGACGTCCTGACTGTTGATCTGGTTGCCGTCCTGCTCATAGACAAAATCCCAGCCCCACATCCTTGACGTGGCGGTTACGGTGACAGCGGGCTCCAGTGCTTCTGCGCCGAACAGTTTTTCGCCCTGAACGAAGGCATAGGCAAGGAGTGCCAGAAGGACGGGTATGGGCATGGCGAGACCGCCCCATCCGATCCATTGTTTCGGCGTGACGTTTTCAACCAGCCGGGGCGCGAAGAAAACGATGTAGAGCAGCATCATGATGAGGGTAAAAAGGCCAACCGCGCCCGCCAGCATGGCCCACCAGAGACCCGCTATAGCCTGAGAGGACGGACCTGCTGGATCCAGAACTGAAAGATCGCCGGAACACCCGGCTAGAACCGCAGCAAGCGGTAAAACTGCCGTTAGCGGCCGGAACCGCATCGGCGATACGCGTGTTGACCTGACATCAGGAGGTAACCCATGGCAGATACAGGCAGTCCCAACCCCGTCATTTCCAAGGTGGAAGAAAAGACCACGAATTCCGCCGTGGCCGTTGCGGGTCATCCGCTCCATGCCATGACGGTTCATTTCCCTATTGCGCTTGTGATTGCGACACTTGGGACCGACGTTTTCTACTGGTGGAGCGCCGATGACTTCTGGGCGCGCGCGGGGCTTTGGGCTTCCGGTGGCGCATTCTTCAGTGGACTGGCCGCAGGCACGATCGGCACCGCAGAACTTCTGCTGGTCGCCGGCATTCGCGCCCGCGTCGCAAGCTGGGCCCATGGCATTGCCGCGATGGCTCTGATCGGGGTTATGGGAGCGAACTGGGGTGGCCGCGTGACCGCGACCATCGATATCTTGCCGCATGGGCTGGGATTGTCCCTTCTGGCTGCTGTCCTGACAGGACTGGCCGGGTGGCACGGTGGGAAGTTGATTTTCGATCACGGCATCGGCCTCATGGTATCGGCCAAGGACTGATCTTCGAGATCATGCTTTTCAGTGCTCCCGGTTCAAAGAAGCCGGGGGGCACCGAAAAATCGACCATGGGACGAGCCAGCACCACGAAAAGAATGCCGCACACGACCCCGCCGCTGAGGATTGTTGCGGTAACGAAGCGCCAGACGGGATAGACCTCACCCTCCTCAAAAAGCCTGATAATAACGAGGCCCGTCATGACGTGGATGACGACGAGCATCCCGACCAGCATGAGCTTGACAGAAAACCAGCCGCTATAGGGCTCCTGCAGGAAAATGAGCCCTGTTCCCGACGCAATGGCGACGAATGCTGCGGGCGAAAGAATTCTGACATAGGAGAAGCGGACGATCTTTTGCAGCCGGAAAAGATCCTGATCTTTGCTGATATGAGCACGTTGCACGTAAAGGCCCGGAAGGCTGACAATGCCCGCCGCCCAGAGCGCAATCGCCGCGATGTGAATGAATTTGAGCCAGACTGCCATGGGCTCAGTTTCCCAAGGCTTGGTGGCCGCAGAACAATCGCTTGCGCAAGACAAAGACCGCAGCTGCTGCATAAGGCGCAAAGCCCAGCGTCCACATCAAAACGCCGGAAAGCTGCTGGTCGCCCAGTGGGGTGAAGCCGAAAGCCTGTGTCGTCAACAGATGCGGCGCAAAAAGCGGCTGGGGTGCGAAGGTCAGGATTGCCCCGAGAAAGCCCATCTGCACCATCGTCCCGACCGCCAGCCCCACGGACGACAGCATCGACGTCTTCTCAGACAGGATCCGCAGCCACAGCCACACGGATGAGCCGATCAAGGCAGCCTGCATCAACCAGTATGGCAGAGTACCCGACAGCGCGAAATCATAGGCGAATGGTAGATGCCACGTCCAATAAACGACGGTGTGAAGAAGAAAGACCGCCTCTGCCGGGACCTTCAAGGCCTTCATAGGAGAGGCAAGCAGCAATGCCGCAGCGATTGGCGCGGCGACCGAACCGACCAGGATATGGTGGATGGTGCGGGCTGAAAACAGTGCCGTTGAAAGGGCGCAAAGAGGGGAGACGAAGGCGATGACGAGGACAAGTGACAGCAGTATGGTCAATCCGCGATGCCGATCATCTGACCGAGCGTGCAGAACTGCGATGACGGATACCATTGCCAGAACGAGAACAGGATCGAGATTCCAAGCATATTGAAGATCCTGGCTGTCTGGAGCAGGCCCGCAATAGGGATCCAGTGTGCTCGGCAAATTGTTACCCCCGTGTGCGATGCGTGACGTGTCTCCTCATTCCCGCAACGCGCCCCCCACCCAAGGGTTCCAAAATAGTTCCCTGACAGGATCACAAAAAGTTTTCCGCAACGTCGCCTGTGTGTCCATGACGGCACTGTGATGCAGTTCCGAGCCCGGCATCATCCCGCGCGTGGAACCATCGCAAGGCTCATCTGTTGGCTCATCACGCAGAGCCATGAGGTGACCGGGTGGAACAAAAAGTCAAATACAAGCAATACACGATGCCCACAGGCGGGTGGGGTTCTCTCAAATCAGTCTTTGCCGATGTGATCCAGCAACGCGCCATAAAGACGGCGCCGGGGCTTCTGAAGGATCACAACAAGGTCGGCGGTTATATGTGCACCAGCTGCGCATGGGCAAAACCTGGCAAGCCGCATCTGGGCGAGTTTTGCGAAAACGGCGCAAAGGCAACATTTTGGGACCTGACATCCAAGCGAACGACGCCAGAGTTTTTCGCGAAGCATACCGTCAGCGAACTTCTCAAGTTGCCGGACTATGATCTGGAAAACGAAGGCCGCCTGACGCACCCGATGCGCTACGACGCGACCACAGACAAATATGTGAGCGTGAGCTGGCAGGAGGCGTTTGCAGACATCGGGCAGAAGCTCAAGGGTTTCGAGCCATCATCGGTCGTCTTCTATGCTTCAGGCCGCGCTTCGCTCGAAACATCCTACATGTATCAGCTTCTGGCCCGCCTTTATGGCAACAACAACCTTCCCGACAGTTCTAACATGTGCCACGAGACAACCTCGGTTGCCCTGCCGCAAAGCATCGGCACCCCCGTCGGCACGATACTTTTGCATGATTATGAGCACACCGATTGCATCTTGTCCTTCGGTCAGAATGTCGGCACCAACTCTCCACGACTGTTGCACAGCCTGCAGGAAGTGCGTGAGCGGGATGTCCCGATTGTGGTTTTCAACCCCCTGAAGGAGCGCGGCTGGCAGGAATTCGTCAACCCCCAGCGTCCCGGCCAGATGGCCACGAACAAGGCAACGCAGATTGCCACGCAATATTATCAGGTGAGCGCCGGTGGCGATATTGCCGTGATGATGGGCATGGCGAAGTTTCTGTTCACATGGCACGACGAGGCGAAGGCGCGGGGTGAGGCCGGCATTCTGGACGAGGACTTCATCCAGCAGCACACGCATGGCTTCGAAGCCTTCGAGGCACAGGTTCGGTCAACTGACTGGGCCGAGATCTTGCAGGTTTCAGGACTAAGCTCGGCCTCTATCGAAGCGGCGGCGCGGACCTACTCCAAGGCAAAAGCAGTGATCGCCATCTATGGCATGGGCCTGACGCAGCACAGATATGGCGTGGACAATGTTCAAACGCTGATCAACCTTTTGCTGATGCGCGGCAATATCGGCAAGCCCGGCGCAGGCATCTGTCCGGTGCGCGGACATTCCAACGTTCAAGGCCAGCGTACGGTCGGCATTTCTGAGAAGACCGAGCTTGTTCCTCTCGACCTTCTTGCGGAACAATACGGCTTTGAGCCACCCCGCGAAGATGGACTGAACACCATCGAGGCCTGCGAAGGCATTGTGAAGGGAACGGTCAAAGCCTTCATCAGCCTTGGCGGCAACTTTGTGCGTGCCATCCCCGAGAGCGAACTGATGGAGCGCAAATGGCGCGATCTCGACCTTTCGGTGCAGATTGCCACCAAGCTGAACCGCAGCCATCTGGTAACAGCGGCGACGACCTATATTCTTCCCACGCTGGTCCGCTCGGAGATCGACGAGCAGCTGTCAGGGCCGCAGATCGTGACCATGGAAGATTCGACGACCTGCATCCACGCCTCGCGCGGGAAGTACAAGCCCGCGCATGAGGAGTTGCTGTCGGAACCGCGCATCGTCGCCGAGATCGCCAAACATGCGCTGGAACCCAACCCAAAGGTGCCGTGGGAAGACTGGGTCAATAATTATGCGCTGGTCAGGGACGCCATCGAGGCCACCTATCCCGAGCCATTCAGGGACTTCAACGGGCGGCTCGACATACCCGGCGGCTTCCCCAGACCTGTGCCCGCACGCCACCGCGAATGGCACACGGACACCGGCAAGGCGAACTTCAAGCTGCCGAAATCCTTGAACGCCAGTTTTGCTGCCGCCGAGGACGGCGATGTGTTGCGGCTTATAACGCTGAGGTCCAATGACCAGTTCAACACCACGGTCTATGGTTACGATGACCGCCTGCGCGGCATCCACAAATCGCGAATGATCGTGATGATGAGCGCCGATGATCGCATCCGGCTTGGCATTGCGAAGGACGGTTTGGCACGCATCACCACCGCCGTCGATGACGGGATCTTGCGGACGATGACCAATTTTCAGGTGATCGATTACGACCTGCCATCGGGAACTTGTGCTGCATATTACCCGGAATGCAACCCTCTCATACCGCTCTGGCAATATGCGGAAGAAAGCAAAACGCCTGCTGCAAAATCGGTGCCGGTGCGGATTGAGCCTGCCTGACACGACCGCTGCGAGTTGGCCAGCCTTAAGAGCTGGCCTCTCTGGCAAGCTTGTCGGCAAGCTCATTGCCGACATTTCCATTATGGCCCTTGCACCATGCAACCCCGACGCCTGGATTTTGCCGAAGCATGAGGTCCATGCTCTTCCACAGGTCCGCATCCGGTATAATTCGGCTGCGCTTTTTCGGGTTCGGATTGTAACGCTTCCAGCCGTTATTGCTCCAGATGGGGCGCCAGACATTGCACCCTTCCACGACGTAGTTTGAGTCAGACCAGATGGTGATGGCGGCAGCGTCTATGTTAGTCATGGCCCACTCAAGCGCCTTGACGGCAGCCACGAGCTCCAGCGTATTGTTGCTATCGCCATCGAAGCTACCGGCATGGGACGAAGTGATCCTGTTTTCGTCGCTCGTCGCTACGAAAGCCCAGCCGCCCTTCTTTCTGGCAGCATCGTAAGAGCCGTCGATATAAAGATGGAGCATGGCTCCGTTCGACACGCTCGAGTTTGGCCCGGAAGCACTGCCATGCACCTGCTCTTCTTTTGACGTCAGTGTCACTGCAATGGCTGCCGCTGAATGCCCGACAGCAGGGTGCGGATGAAAAGCGCGCCGTCCACGCAAAGTCTGAACTTGCCACGCCGCAATGCCCATTCCGTCACGAGCCCACCGACGATGGCAGAAACCATGGAGGCGGCCTTTTCAGGCGTCCAGGGTGCCGCGAGACCCGGGCCTGCGTCGACGGCGGTGAAAATGCGAAGAAGGAGATCATTCATTTCTTCTGGAAACGTATCCTGCCCTTCCTCGTCATTTTCCGTCAGCACAATATCGAGCCGCATCATGACAAGCAGCAGACCGCGTTGGCGCGGGTCCTTTTCGAACCGCGCGAACATGTCCTGGATAATGTCGATCAATGTTTCGATGGAAGGACAGCCCTTGCCCTCGGCAAGTTCGTCGGCGAAACGCCGGAACGGCTCCTGCGCACCGTTTCTCAACGCCAGTAAAAGACCCTGCTTGTTCTTAAAATGCCAATGAATGGCGCCGCGGGTAACGCCGGACTGCGTGGCGATTTCCTCAAGGCTGACCTTGTCGTAGCCCTTATCGAGGAAGAGGGTCTCGGCAGCCTGCAAGATCTGACGCCCGGTTTCCGCAGCCTGATCCTTGGTTCTTCTCACCCTACGCCTCTCTAATCACCTATTTTCGAATATGCTTCTATATGGTGAAATAGGGCAAAGCAAATCAGCGGCATGCTAAAAAATGATCCAGACCCAGCCGCCATCCGCCTCCCGGCTTATGACTGTCCCGACGGGCCTTGCGCGTCGGGACAGTCGGTTCCGTCGTTACACTGTTTTCGGTTCTGCCTGTTTCGCCTTGCGGGAGCGGAACAGTTTCGTGACCAGTACGAAGAACACCGGCACCATGACAATTGCCAGAAGCGTGCCCGTTACCGTGCCGAAGAAGGTCGCATAACCAATGGCGTGGCGAGCGCCGGCGCCGGCACCGGTGGAAATGACCAGCGGAATGACACCCAAGCCGAAGGCAAGAGACGTCATCAAGATTGGTCTGAAGCGAAGCTTCGCTGCCTGGCAGACCGCGTCGAATGCGCCCTCACCCAGATTGGCCATGCGCTCACGGGCAAATTCGACAATCATAATGCCGTTCTTGCCGGTGAGGCCGACGACCGTCAGCAGTCCCACCTGGAAATAGACGCCATTGGACTGACCGCCGATCCATGCGCCCAGAAGCGCTCCCAGAATACCAACCGGCATGGCGAGCAGGACGGCGACCGGAATTGTCCAGCTTTCATATAGGGCAGCCAGGCAAAGGAACATGGTTGCGAGCGCCAGACCGTAAAGCGGCAGAGCCCCCGCGCCAGCATCCTTTTCCTCAAGGGACATACCCGTCCACTGCAGGCTGAAGCCGGGCGGCAGCTTTGCTGCAAGCGCTTCCATTTCCGCCAGCGCCTCACCCGAGGAAAAGCCTGCTGCGGGAGACCCTTCAAGCTCCATGGCTGGCAAGGCGTCATAGCGGCTGACCTGCTGGGGTCCGAAAACCCAGTTCTGGCTGGCAATGGTCGAAAGATCGACAAAGTCGCCGTTGCCATTGGGAACGCGCCACAGGGCAAGATCTTCAGGCCCGGTGCGGGCATCCGGCTCACCCTGAACATAGACGCGCTTCATACGACCTTCATAGAGAAAGTCATTGACGTAGGAGCTTGACCACACGGTCGTCAGGAACGCGCCGACATCCGCCGCACTCAATCCCACCGCGCCAGCCTTGCCCCAATCGATGTTGAGTTCGAACTGGGAGGCGTCTTCCACACCGTTCGGTCGAACCGCCATGAGCTTGGGGCTCTTGGCAGCCATGCCAAGCAGCATGTTGCGGGCTTCCAGAAGCTGCTCATGGCTTTGGCCAGCGCGCGCCTGAAGATAGGCGGTAAAGCCGTTGGAGTTGCCCAGTTCCGTGACGGCGGGTGGCACGAGCGGAACGACGATCGCTTCCTTGATGCCGCCCATCAGAGGGCCGAAGGCGCGGGCCGCGATGGCCTGGGCGGAGTTTTCCCTGCCCTCACGCTCTTTCCAATCCTTGAGCTTGACGAACATCATGCCCATGTTCTGGCCCTGCCCGGCGAAGGAGAATCCACGCACCGAGAATACGGACGCAACATTCTTCCCTTCGGCGTTCATGTAATAGTTTTCGACCTTGCGCAGCACGGCTTCCGTGCTTTCGGCAGTCGTTCCGGGCGGGGTCTGGATGATCGTCAGGAGGCTGCCCTGGTCTTCATCCGGAAGGAAGGATGTGGGCGTTTTCTGGTAAAGCGACACCATGACGCCAACCAGAACCAGATAGACGAGGAACATGCGGATCGGTCGTTTCGCAGAGCCGGACACGACCTTGCCATAGCGATCCGTAAGCCAGGAAAAGCGACGCTCGAAAGCGTTGCTGAACCGAACGGCCAACCCGGCCTTGGCATGGGGATCGTGCGCCTTGAGGATCGTGGCGCAGAGAGCCGGTGTAAAGATCAATGCGACCATGACCGACAGCGCCATGGCAGACACGATGGTAACCGCAAACTGCTTGTACATTTCGCCGGTGGCACCGCCGAAGAATGCCATCGGCACGAAAACCGCTGAAACCACCATACCGATGCCGATGAGAGCGCCCTGGATTTCAACCATGGACTTCTTTGTCGCCTCGACCGGATCGAGATGCTCGTCGCGCATGATACGCTCGACGTTTTCCACCACGACAATCGCATCATCCACAAGCAGACCGATGGCAAGGACCATGGCCAGCATCGTCAACGTGTTGATGGAAAAACCAAGCGCTGCCATGATGCCGAAGGTGCCAAGAAGCACGACTGGAACCGCAAGCGCCGGGATAAGGGTTGCGCGGAAGTTATGAAGGAAAAGGAGAATGACGAGAACGACGAGCGCAATCGCCTCGATGAGCGTGTGAACCACCGCCTCGATGGAAAGCGATACGAAAGGCGTTGTGTCATAGGGAATGACGTAACTCACGCCCGCCGGAAGATATTCTCCGAGTTCGGCAACCTTCGCCTTGGCCAGCTCCGCCGTCTCCAGCGCATTTGCGCCTGATGCGAGCTGAATAGCCATGCCCGATGCGGGCTTGCCATTGTAGAAACCAGCAATTTCGTAGTTTTCCGTACCCAGTTCAGCGCGAGCGACGTCACGCAGAAGGACCAAGCCTCCATCCGTATCGGCGCGCAGAACGACACGCTCGAAGTCCGCAGGTGTCTTCAAAAGTGACTGTGCGGTCACCGTCGCATTCAGCAGCTGCCCCTTGGGTGCCGGCATCGCACCAAACGAACCCGCAGAAATCTGTGCATTCTGCGCGCTGATGGCATTGATGACGGTGTTGGGGGACAGGCCGTAATATTTCAGCTTCAGCGGATCCAGCCAGATCCGCATGGCATATTCCGAACCGAAGACTTCAACCTTGCCAACGCCTTTAAGGCGGGAGATCGGCTCGACCATGTAGGAGTTGAGATAATCCGAAAGGTCGACCGCAGTGCGAGCTCCGTCATCGGAAATCAGAGCGATAACCATGAGGAAGCCCGTCGTGGATTTTTCGGCCGTAACACCCTGGCGGGTGACTTCCGCAGGCAGGCTGGCCTCGGCCTGGCTCAGCTTGTTCTGAACCTGAACCTGAGCAATATCGGGATCAGTACCGAGCGAGAAATTGAGTGTGATGGAGGCGCGACCTGTCGAGGTCGTCGACGACTCGATGTAGCGCAGGCCATCTAGCCCCGTCATTTCCTTTTCGATGATCTGGACGACCGTATCGGCGACCGTTTCAGCCGATGCGCCGGGATAGGTTGCGCCGATAACGACGGCGGGTCCGGCAATCGACGGATACTGCGAGATGGGCAAACGCAGGATCGACAGGACGCCGAGCCCCATGATGATGATCGCTATGACCCACGCGAAGATGGGCCTGTCTATGAAAAACCGCGCCATGGATTAGTTGCTCCCTGCCGGAGCGGCTGGCTGTACCACCGGCTGCGTGTCAATTTCGACCGGTGCGCCTGGCTTCACCTTCTGGAAGCCGGTCATGACGATCTTGTCGCCTGCCTTTAGACCATCGCTCGTGACCCAGCGATTGCCAGCGCCAGCAACGACTGTGACCGGACGTGGTACGATCTTGCCATCTTCCACGAGCCAAACGGAAGATTGACCCTTGGCGTCGCGCATCACCGCGCTTTGTGGCACGAGTGTCGCATTCTTGGTGACGGCCTGTGGCAGTTCGACTTCGACATAAAGACCAGGCAGCAGCTTATGGTCCGGATTGGAGAAGGAAATTCGAAGGGTCACCATGCCGGTTGTCGGCTCGACACGAGGCTCGGCAGCCTTCAGATCACCCCTGATGGGATAAGTCTGGCCGTTGGGGAGGATCATGGTTGCGACGGACATGGCCTGGCCACCGCCAGCACGCTTGTCGGAATTCCACCGTAAAAGATCGTTTACCGATTGCGTGACGTCGACATAGATCGTGTCGAGCGCGCGGATTGTCGTCAATGCTGTCGTCTGCTGCGCGGCCACGAGCGCACCTGCAGTCGCGTCGGAAAAGCCGATAACACCCGAAATAGGTGCCTTGATGGTCGTTCTATCGAGATCGATTTCAGCGGTTCTCAACTGCGCAAGCGCCACCTGAAGTGCAGCCTGCGCCTTGTTCCGGTCAGCGATCTTGGTGTCGCGATTGGACGCAGAGCCGACATTGTTTGCGAATGTTTCTTCCGCACGTCGCGCGTCGACAACAGCGAAGTCGTAACTCGCCTGAGCCTGAGCCACATTCGCCTTGGCCGATTCGACCGCTGCGACATAGGTCTCGTCTTCGATCTTGTAGAGAGCCTGTCCGGCCTCGACCTTCGCGCCTTCCTCGAAAAGACGTTCGCGGATGATGCCGTTGACCTGTGGCCGGACCTCGGAAATCGTGGACGGCTTGATGCGGCCTGGCAGGCGGGCGGTCAGCGTGAAGTCTTCGACCTTTGCTTCCTCCACCGTGACCTTGGGAGTTGGAGGTTGCTGGGCAATGACCTTCCCGGGAAGGACGACGCTTGAGAGGATAAGGGCAAGGCCGACCGTCTGCCCACGCCGGAACTGAGTTTTCTGGACCATTTTCCACCTTTTCGATGCACGGGTGTTGCCGGACGACAAGACGCATCGCCGCATAATCTCGTATACATACATTCTGAATGTAAATATCAAGTGAATTATTTCGTTTGAATATCCGGGCGGTGATTTACGCCCTATTTCGATCATCTGGAGCTGTATCCTGATACGTGCTACGCGCTAGAGGGGATGGCGCAGGACAACCCTGCCGCGCGCAATATGACAGTGCAATTCGTCAACGGAGGTTTGGATGATCGAGAAAATTCTGAGAGAGATGACACTTGAGGAACAGGTCTCGCTGCTGTCAGGAGCTGACTTCTGGACGACGGTGCCGGTGGAACGGCTTGGGGTTCCGAAAATCAAGGTGACCGATGGCCCGAACGGGGCACGTGGTGCGGGCTCACTGGTGGCTGGCGTGAAGGCAGGTTGTTTCCCGGTAGCGATTGCGCTGGGCGCGACATGGAATCCGGCCCTTGTGGAACAGATGGGCGTGGCGCTGGCGGGGCAGGCCAAAAGCAAAGGCGCGTCCGTTCTTCTGGCGCCCACAGTCAACATTCACCGCTCCGGTCTGAACGGGCGCAACTTCGAATGCTATTCCGAAGATCCGCTGCTGACCGCAGCACTTGCGGTCGCCTATATCAAGGGCGTGCAGAGCAAGGGCGTCGCTGCGACCATCAAGCATTTTGTCGGGAATGAATCCGAAATCGAGAGGCAGACGATATCTTCGGATATTGATGAGCGCAGCCTGCGGGAGCTGTATCTCCTGCCCTTCGAACATGCGGTAAAGACTGCGGGCGTGATGGCGGTGATGTCATCCTATAACCGGCTGAATGGCTCCTATACGAGTGAACACGAATGGCTGCTGACGCAGGTGCTGCGCAAGGAATGGGGATTTGACGGCATTGTTATGTCGGACTGGTTCGGATCACATTCGACCGCCGCCACCGTCAATGCCGGGCTGGACCTGGAAATGCCGGGCCCAAGCCGCGACCGCGGCGCAAAGCTTGTCGAAGCCGTCCGCAAAGGTGATGTCGACGCAGCAACCGTGCGGGAGGCTGCTCGCCGTATTCTCAGCCTTCTTGCGAAGGTCGGGGCTTTTGAAACCACACCCGATCTCACCGAGCACGCCCTCGACCTGCCGCAGGATCGCGCCCTTATTCGCAAGATTGGCGCGGATGGCTGCGTGTTGCTGAAAAATGACGGCGCCTTGCCACTTTCGAAGACCACGCTCGACAGCATTGCCGTTATCGGCCCCAATGCGCGGGAAGCACGCGTCATGGGTGGCGGAAGCGCTCAGATTGCCGCGCATTACACGGTCAGCCCGCTGGAAGGAATAGGCTCGGCGCTTTCCAACGCAAACAATGTTCACTACGCCGCCGGCTGCAGCAACAACCGCCTTATCGACGTGTTCGAAGGGGAAATGGAGGTCGAGTATTTCAAGGGCAGGACGCTTGACGGTGCGCCGGTGTGCCGTGAGACGGCCTCCAAGGGCGAATTCTTCTGGTTTGACCTGCCATCGCCAGAGCTTGATCCGGCCGATTTTTCCGCACGGATCACCGCGCATTATGTTGCTGCACAAGCGGGCGAGCATGTCTTCGGCATGACCAATGCCGGGCTCGCAAAGCTGCATGTAGACGACGCATTGCTCGTCAACGGATATGACGGCTGGAGCCCCGGCGACAATTATTTCGGCACCGCCAACAATGAGCAGCGCCAGACGCTGACGCTGGAGGCTGGCCGCCGGTATAAGGTGACAATCGAATATTGCTCGCCGGCACCGACCGATGACGGCATCCATCTGACCGCAATCCGTTTCGGCGTCGAGAAACCGCTTGGTGATGACGCCATGGACGAGGCCGTCGCAAAGGCGGCAGGTTGCGATGTTGCCCTGCTCTTCGTCGGTCGCAATGGTCAGTGGGACACGGAGGGGCTCGACCTTCCGGACATGCGCTTGCCGGGTCGACAGGAGGAACTGATCGAAAGGGTTGCTGCCGTCAACCAACGCACGATCGTCATCCTGCAAACGGGCGGGCCCGTGGAAATGCCGTGGCTTGGAAAGGTGCAGGCGGTGCTGCAGATGTGGTATCCCGGCCAAGAGTTGGGCAACGCCGTCGCCGATGTCCTTTTCGGCGATCAGGAACCCGGCGGGCGCTTGCCGCAAACATTTCCAAAGTCTCTCTCGGACAACTCGGCATTTACAGAAAATCCACTCGTCTACCCCGGGAAAGAAGGCCATGTTCGCTATGATGAAGGCGTCTTCGTCGGATATAGACACCACGACACCAGCAATATCGAGCCGCTTTTTCCATTCGGTTTCGGTTTGGGATATACGCGCTTTGAGTGGGCGAACGCCAGAGCCTCGGCAGAAACCATGGGTGAAGACGGCTTGAACGTTATGTTGGACGTGACCAATGTCGGCGACCGCAAGGGATCGGAAGTCGTCCAGCTCTACGTGCGCCCACAAAACTCAGTGGTATCTCGGCCAGAAAAAGAGCTGCGGGCCTTTGCCAAGCTGGAACTTTCGCCCGGCGAGACCCGGACCGTTACCCTGAAAATCAAACTGCGCGACCTCAGCTATTACGACGTCGAGGCCGCTGCTTTCCGGTCGGAGAAGGGGCAATATGATCTGATACTGGCGGCAAATGCTGGCGATGTCCGCGAAACCGTAAGGATAACCAATCCACATGAATGGCTGGGTCCGGTGGACAGCGTTTCTGTTTAAGAAATAAAAAGACTGCCCCTGCGGAAGCCCGGGCAGTCTCTGTCAATTTCTGAACTTTCGGATCTGGAGAGGGGTGCTTCCGCGCCCCTTTCTAAACCCTTGTGCAACGATGAGCTGCCTGACCTAGGCCGCCTTCTCGCGATAACCAGTCGATGACGAATAGCCACCCTCCGAGGACCCCATTCCGGTCTTCATCTGGCTGGCAGCCATCCGCAATTGATGACTGCTGGCGCCAAGCTGGAACTGCGAGAGGAGGTTGCTCAACTTGCGGCTTTCCAGCGCGAGCCCTGCTCCTGCCGCATTCATTTCCTCGACCATGGCCGCATTTTTCTGCGTGGCCTGATCCATGTGGTTGACTGCGGTATTGACCTGCGCAAGGCCCGACGACTGCTCTTCTGCCGCCGTGGCAATTGCGTCCATATGCGTGTTGATGACCTGAACAAGCTCTTCGATTGTGTTGAGCCCCTCGCCCGTGTCGCTGACCAGCTTGACACCTTCGGCAACGGCCAGCGTGGAGTTGTTAATCAGGCCCTTGATCTCCTTGGCCGCTCTGGCCGAGCGTTGAGCAAGCTCACGCACTTCCTGGGCAACCACGGCAAAGCCCTTTCCGGCCTCCCCGGCACGCGCCGCCTCGACACCGGCATTCAGTGCCAGCAGGTTGGTCTGAAATGCAATTTCATCGATGACAGAAATGATCTGGTTGATCTGGCGCGATGCTTCCTCGATCCGCTCCATGGCTGCAACCGCATTGCGAACAACTGCGCCGGATTGTCCCGCATGGCTGCGGGCATCACGGACGATATCGCGGGCTTCGGATGTGCGCTTGGACGTTGAGACCACGTTAGAGGTAATCTGTTCGAGTGCTGCAGCGGTTTCCTCCAGGGATGCCGCCTGCTGTTCGGTTCTCTTGGCGAGATCGTCCGATGCGTCCGATATCTCCCTGGCGCCGCCTGTGACGGTTTCGACAGAGTTTCCGACGGAAAGCAGCGCATCCCTCAGTTGACGCAGCGATGTGTTGAAGTCCGCGCGCAAGCCTTCGAACTGTGGTGCCATGGGTGTATCGATTTCACACTGCATGTCGCCTTGCGCAAGTCGCTTCAGGCTGGCAGCAAATGTGCGCGTTGCCTGTTCGAGACGACTTTCCGCCTCTGCCTCGGCCAAAGCTTGCATTTCTGCGCGCTCGGCCTCTGCGCGCAAGCGGCTGGACGTGGCATCTGCCTCCAGTTCCGCGTTGCGAATGGCTGCCTGTCGGAAAATTTCGACCGCATGAGCCATCTCACCGATTTCATCCTTCCGCCCGAGGCTCGGAATAGCGCTTTCCTGATCGCCATCCGCAAGTGCGCCCATACGGCCAGAGATACCGCGAATGGCCGAAGAGAGTGCCTTGAACACTGAAAGGGACAAGGCGACCGTCAGCACAATCAAAAGTCCGAGGCTGGCAAGCATGAAGGTGAGATGGCGGCTCGCCACATCGATTTTCGTCTGTGCCAGATCACCTATGTCGTCCACAATCGCCCTCGACATCGTCGCAAAGGCGTCACGGCGTAGATTCATGGCCGCGTTCCAGGTGCTGAGGTCTGCGGTGCTCGGAGCACTGCTGACATTGTTGGTCATCTTGTCGACGATGTTCGCAATGAATTTGCCATCAGCCGACTGCCAAAAGCGCTCCTGCTCATCCATAATCTTTTGCGGCAAGAATTCCTGCATCGGCTTCAAAGCATTCGTGATCAGCCCCTTGGCTGCGAAAAGATGCTTCAGGTCATCATACTGAAGCGACCCATTCTGGGCATACTTACGACCCAGGGTGACATAGATAAGGTAACCATTATTGGCTTGCAGGAACGAGTAATAACCGCGGATGGCGCGCGACAGTTCCGAGTCCTCGACAAGGCTTCCTGCTCGACTGGTAATGTCCAGACCGACAGCCGATATGGGTTGGAGATGCTTTAAAGGCAGAAGGGTATCCTTGTCGCCGCTGTCGACCTTTCTGCGATATTCCGAGATATTGGCAAAGTTCTGAACCATTTTTGCCTTCAAGGCCGCGAGGCCGGCGTCCTCATTTCCATCAGAAAATGCGGTGTCATATGCATCGATCAATTTTGCATAATCATCATCCGTCTCTTTACGCGCAGCTGCTCTATCGGCCGGAAGCGCACTTGCTTCATTTGGCATGGAGCGCTGAAGTGCGGCACCCGCGCGGGCCAGACGCACCAGGTGGACCGCCTTCTCCAGTCCCAGAAAATTCGTGTAGGCGCTTTGGCTGAGAATGCCGCCGAGAACCATGGTCGCGAGCAGCGGCACCAGAGCCAGCATCGTCAACTGTGTTCGAAACGAAAATTTTCTTACCGATATATGCATTCAAGCCCCCTTGACGACGCAGTGCGCTCACCCGCCAAGGAAAATAAAAATCATTGATTGATAAAAAATTACGGATGCCAACTATTGCAAATACAGGAAAGAATATTTTTTAGTACAACCATTCGCTAAAGCTCACATCACCTTTCCGATCGAGAATATTCAAATATTTCTAATTGATCGATATCGAATACAACATGAGACACTGGTTTGGGCAGATCGCTTTCTACCGTGATATCCTTTCAATTCTGCGAAAACCTGAGGCGTCAAAGCAGCAACTGAGAGCGAGACAGGTCTCCGCGTTCACATTCAACTATTTGAAACCCTGCGCACGATACCGGGGAAGGCACGATATGCCAGTTCAATCAACTTGCCACGGCCTGGATAGTTGACCTCGCGCCCGGTCTCCAGAGCTCGCTCGACAGATTCAACGACAACCTCTGGCGTGACCATCTGGGAGATCGATGTCCGGCCATTTCGTAAGAAGTCAGGTCCCGCTTCTGCGACCTGCGATATCAGCGGGGTGTCCACCGCTGGCGGGCATACCAGTTGAAACCGCAGACCGCTGTTGCGGTTCTCATTTATGAGTACTTTCGCATAATGATTGACCGCCGCTTTCGTTGCGCCGTAAGCGCCAAACCGATCGATGGGGACAATACCGGCTGTCGAGCCATAAATGATAATATCACCCTTGCGACGCGGCAACATTCGCTTGAGGAGGACGCCGGTGGCGTTGACCATGCCGCAATAATTGATCTGCATGACCTTATTGATCTTGGCCGGGTCGGTCTTTGCAAGTTCACCGCCCGGCATGATTGCTGCGCAGGCGATGAGACATGTTACGGGTCCAAGCGTTTGCTCGATTTCGGCCACGGTCGCCTCGAGTGCATCGTGATCCGTCACATCGCATGAGAATGGCTTGATGCGGGAATCGTGCCCGCTGACGTCCTGCAATCCTTCCCGGTTGAGGTCGATGATGGCGACGTAGCCGCCTTTCTGGGCCAGACGAAGCGCGTGTAAACGCCCAAGACCGCTGGCGCCACCTGTGATAACAGTTACATCCGTCATGACTAAAGCCTTATCTCCATTGGAGTATCATCACGCTCAAGGCAGAACGCATAGGGACCGGGCATACCCTTCAGGTCCATGATGCCCAGCACACGGCGATCATCAATTTTCGCGAAATGATCAAAGATAGGTTTGCTGTCATAGGCCATGGTCGCTGTCGAGCGCCCTCGAAACTCGATCATCCGCAATCTTGCCTTCGGCAGGCTCGTCTGCAAAAGCGGCCGCGCTACCTTCATTGCCAGACCAAGAACGGATGAACGGGGAAGCGGGGCAAACAATGGCACAAGCATCGGATCGACAGCATAAAGACTGCGCTTCGCAGGACCGTAAAACAGCAGCGGATGCACCGCTTCGGCACTTTCGAACAGTTTGCCGTACCAGCCACTTGGCTCCAGAAGGCCATCTAGCCCATGGCCGGTGCGGATTTCAAAACCCCGCCAGCGTCCAGTCATGAAATCGAGTGTCGCTGGCTCAAGGCCGTCGAAAGCCGCGAGTATCTCATCCGGGCTGGCGCGTCGCGTCTCAAGTATATGTCTTATGGTCATATTAATCCAACCTCGGCTCTACCAATAAAATATATATTTCATGCACCGCTTGCGGCGATCATTCAAACAAACACGCTACCAACTCCTCTCGCAGTTGCAGATAGAGACCTTCGTGCCTAATTCAAGCGGCGACAGGAAATCCGATCCCCCCAACGCTCCCTGTGAGCAGATCGCCATGGATTGAAAATGAACGTATTTGACCTTCTCGAAGACGATACACGCCCCAGAGCACCGCCAATTCCGCAAGCCACTGCGGCAGATCGAATGGCGGGAAAGCGGCTGGCCATGATCCATGCCATGCATATCGACGCGCTCGACGAAACCAAGGCCATGATGCTGAAGGTGGAAGCGGGCGAGCTGGACGCCGGAACGCTTGCGACCAAGATCGAAACGCTCGATATGATGAGAAATTATGTGCGGTTCGGAAACCTTTGCGGGCGGGAATGCGAGTTTCTCAACTATCATCACTCCGCTGAAGATGGTGACATATTCCCTGTCATTCTGGCGGGGGCGAACGACGGCTTGAAAGCGGTCATCCAACGCCTCATGCAGGAACACGACGTGATCCACGAATTGCTTTTGACGCTTTCGAAAAATGTTGCAGCCCTTCTCGCCGACCCTGGCGCCGAAACATTTGCGCAAGCAAAGGAGACCTTCTGTCTTATCGACCGCGTGGTTCGGTCACATTTCGGCTACGAGCAGACGGAGCTGGAAGAGGCCCTGGGCTTTTACCGCGCTCTCTAGTCAATTCCGCATATGCCAATGCTCTGCCCATAATTTCGATGGGCAGAGCATTTTCGTGTGCGTTCACAGAGCGACGCGTAACGTGGCTTATGGCCTCGCTACGCAGGCGACAGAAAACCTCAGAACTCTTCCCACTCAGCCTTTACCGCTGCATTGCCATTGAAAGCGGTGGCGACTTTACGGCCAAGGGCACGAGCGGGTGACTGGACAGGTCTTTCATTGGACGAGACTGTGCGAACAGGGCTTTCCTGCCCGCTACCCAGCTTGAACTGGGCAAGAAGCTGGTTCAGCGATTCCGCTTCGCGCGCCAGGCTATGGCTTGCAGCGGTCTGCTCTTCCACCATGGCTGCGTTTTTCTGCGTTTCCTGATCCATCTGGTTTACGGCAGTGTTGATCTGCTGCAGACCGGAGGACTGCTCTTGCGCGGCATCCACGATAGCAACGACGTGACGGTTGATTTCCTGTACTTCAGTCACGATCGTTTCAAGCGCCTTACCCGTTTCGCCAACGAGCTGCACGCCATCCTGCACATGGGAGTTGGAGGTCATGATCAGGGCCTTGATGTCCTTGGCCGCACTGGCCGAGCGCTGTGCCAGTTCACGCACTTCCTGCGCGACGACGGCAAAGCCCTTGCCTGCTTCACCGGCACGGGCCGCTTCCACACCGGCGTTGAGCGCCAGAAGGTTGGTCTGGAAGGCGATTTCGTCGATGACACTGATGATGTTGGATATCTCGGAAGAAGACTTCTCGATCTGCTCCATCGCGATGACAGCCTTGCGAACCACGTCACCGGATTGTTCGGCGCCAACTCTGGCCTTGGCGACCAACTGGCCGGCTTCCTGCGCGCGGTGCGTGGAATCCTTGACGGTGGTGGTAATCTGTTCAAGTGCTGCTGCGGTCTCCTCGACCGACGCGGCCTGCTGCTCCGTGCGCTTGGCAAGATCGTCGGCTGCGGAACGGATTTCGTTGGCGCCCGCATCGATACCCCGCGCATTGCCTGCGACCCGGGTAAGAGCGGATTGCAGCTTTTCGGCAGAAGAATTGAAGTTGGCTCTGACGACATCCAGATGCTGGGCAAATGGCTGGCTGATGCGATAGGAGACATCACCGTCAGACAGTCGTGAAAGGGCATCGGCCAGGCTATCGACCGCATGGGACGTATCTGCCGCCTCCTTCGCCTTCTGCTCTTCGCGCGCAATACGCTCCTTTTCAGACAGGCTACGATTGGCGATGGCCTCGGCTTCAAGCCGCTCACGCTCAATTGCGTTGTTGCGGAATACCGCAACGGCTTCGGCCATCTGGCCGACTTCGTCGCGTCGATCCAGGCCACCGACTTCCTGTTCGGTTTCACCCTTGGCCAGCGACATCATGCGTGCCCGCAAGAGTTCAATCGGACGGGTGATGCCCTGCGTCGACACGAAAAGGGAAGCCGCGATTGCACAAAGGAACATGACACCAAGAGCAACGAGAGCACTGAAAATCGTCGAGTCCGTAACTTCGGTCAAGGCGTCCGATTTTTCCCCGATCCGCTTGAGGTTACGCTCACTCGTAACACGGATGTCGGTGCGCCACTGGTCTATCATGGGCTGGAGTTCAGTCAGCGTCTTGCGAGCGCCGGCAAAATCGCCGCTACGGGCCAGCTGCCAAACTTTGTCACCTGAAGCAGAAATGGTCTTTACCCGGGCAATGAATGGATCGACATCAGCACTGATTTCAGGCAGCAGTTTCTTTACATTCTCAAGTCTGCTGGACACATTCGCGATGTCATTCTTGTAAACTTCTTCAATCTTGGAGGTGTCGCCACCCTGTTCACGAAGCACCACACCCAGTGTCATGCCATAGCCCATAGAAATAAGTGAGCTATTGGCGCGAAAGAACTCGATCGAGCCCAGGGAGTCTTCGGCAATGAACTTGGAATAGCGGTTATCGGCATCCTTTAAGCTCTTGGCGACATAGGAGACGCCCATAAAACCCAAGAGTGCAACCAGAACTATCAGGGAAAGTATTTTGGTGCGAATTTTCGCGTTTTGAAGAAAAGACATATGGGAGCCTCAGTAAACCAAGATTAATCGACAAACACAGCCATGAAGCGCAACTATTGTTTGCATGGCTATCATCGGGCTGTCGTTAAAGTGGCCACTTCCTCATGAAGCGACTTATGGGAGGCGAGTTTCAATAAAACTGATTTAAACGAGGTTAACAAATTGAATAATTGCCAAATAACAAAATGATTTAAATAGCTTAGGCATAAATACGTTGGTGAATAAAACTAATTTTCAGCTTCGGAAAACCAGGTAAAATACTATTTTTGCGATACATAAATAATAAAAATCAATAGGTTGCATATTTTAGAGTTTGCTTTGATCATTCTTTGAACGCCCGGTTTATCTGGTCCGATAGTGGCTTCAGGAGGTATGAGAAAGCTGTTCTTTCCCCAGTTTTGATCATCGCTTCGGCAGGCATTCCCGGTACAAGCCGAAGATTGCCCAGCTTTTCCAGCTCGTGTGAATCAACCTTTAGTCGTGCGACATAGTAGGAAGCGCCGGTCCTTTCATTCGTGGTGAGGTCAGCGGGAATGCGCGTAACATGCGCCGATAGCTCTGGCGTGGTTCGCTGGTTAAATGCAGACATGCGCAACTGAGCTGCCTGTCCAGGACTAATCTGATCGATGTCCTTTGGCGCGATCTGCACTTCCAGCGCCATATCCGTTTCGGCTGGCACGATCGACATGATCTTTTCTGCCGGGCCAATCACGCCACCCACGGTGTGAACGGCAAGCTGATGGACCGTACCAGACTGTGGCGCAACGATATCGATCCGTTTCAACGTATCCTCGGCAGACACCTTCCGCTCGACATACTCACCGATCTGCCCCTGCACCTCACGCAATTCTCGACTGACTTCCGATTTCAAATCCTGCTCGATCTGGAGTATCTGAAGCCTTGTCTCTGCGATGCGCCCGTGCACCTGAGCCTGATAGGCAATCTTCTCGCCGCGCTCTCCTCCGAAAGTGGCAATCTGCGTTTTCAGGCCATTCAACCTTTGATCCGAAACCACACCCTGCTGCCTAAGCCCGCTTAACGACGTGATTTCGCGGTTCAACACGTCGATTCCGTCGGCATATGCAGCTTCCTGCGCCCTCAGCCCCTCAATTTCGTGTTGGAATTGCGCGACGCGCTCCTGCAATTGCGCCTGCTTGCCATCGCGGGCAGCCTTACGGAACTGAAAGAGCCGCTCCTCACTACGCAGCGCAGACGCAACATCGGAATCATCAAGGCGAGCCGTCATGTCTTCGGGAAAGGCGATATTCGGCGCATCATCCCGCTCGGCTTCCAGCCTTGCCAGTCTCGCCTTTAGCTCATCGAGTCTTTTGCTGACAATGGAGAGGCTGGCATGGGCCTGCGTTGCGTCCAGCCGCATGACGACCTGACCGGCTTTGACTTGATCGCCTTCCTTTACCAGAATTTCACCGACCACCCCGCCCGTTGGATGCTGGACGGTTTTGACATAGGATTCGACCACGAATTGCCCAGGCGCCACGATGGCGCCGGACAGCACGATTGTCGACGCCCAGGCACCCACCCCGCAGACCAGAAGCGCGCCAACGAAGACACCGGCCTGGAGATGCCTGCGCAGGGAGCGTTGAAGATCAAAGGGCTTGGTTTCAGACATCGCTGGGTTCCCTCGCCTTCACCTCGGCCAATTGCAAGTCGGGCACTTTTGCCTCACCCCTCGCCACGGCGCGGATCGGCATCACGCCGTGGCCAGAGGCTTGGTATCCTTGCCGTGGGACATCCCCTTGCCCGTCCTTTTTCAAGACCCTGGACAAAACCTCGTCGCGAGGGCCGAACGCACGTTGCTGCCCATTTTCCATGACCAGAACGAGATCAACCGCGGCCATCGCGCTTGGCCGATGTGCGATGACGATGGCGATGCCGCGCCGCGAACGCACCGCGGCGATGGCGGCAACGACAGCAGCTTCGCCATCGGCATCGAGATTGGCATTGGGCTCGTCCAGCACCACGATGAAGGGATCGCGATAGAGCGCCCGCGCAAGACCGATCCGCTGTCGTTGACCGGAAGACAGTGCCGAACCGGCCTCGCCCACGCGCGTTTCGTAACCCTTGTCAAAACGCAGGATCATATCGTGCGCACCTGCAGCCTTTGCCGCAGCAACGAGCGCAGCGGGATCTGCTTCGTCATCAAAGCGAGAAATGTTTTCAGCAATCGTGCCATCGAACAGTGCCACATCCTGCGGCAGGTATCCGATGTGGGAGCCCAGACGTTCCGGCTCCCATTGGTCGAGGCTTGCGCCATCAAGCCGGACCTTGCCGGAGGCGGGCACCCAGGCATTGGCAAGCACGCGTGCCAGGGTGGATTTGCCCGAGCCCGAGGCACCGATAACGCCCAGCGCACTTCCGGCGCCCAAAATGAATTGCACACCGGTTACCGTCGGTTTTTTTTCACCGGGAGGCACGATGATGAGAGCCTCGGCGCGCAGTTCCCTTTGCGGCGCAGGCAGAGGCGTCATCGCACTGTCCCTCGGGATTTTCGTCAGCAAGTCCTTCAGTCGCGCCCAGCTTTGCCGAGCCATCAACAGTGGCTTCCAGCTGGCAATCAGCAGATCGACCGGTGCCAGCGCCCGCCCCATCATGATGGAGCTTGCAATCATCACCCCGCCACTCGCTTCCTGGCGAATGACAAGATAGGCACCGACACCCAGAATTGCCGACTGCAACATCAGGCGCGCCATTCTGGAGATGCTTCCAAACGCGCCAGAAACGTCACCGGCCTTTCGGTTGGCATCCAGATAAGCGCGGTTAACTCTTGCCCAGCGAAACGCAACGCGCTTGCCCATGCCCATCGCCCGAGTAATCTCGGCATTGCGTCTGGCATCCTCAAGAAGGCCATTGCGCTGCATGTTCTGCGCCGTCACCTCGCGGATGGATTTGCGAGAAAAAAGGTTCGTCAGAAGCGTCAGGGCAATGAGACAAATGGCGCCCACTAGCGCGGTCATTCCAATCCAGAAATGGAACGCGAAGCAAATGAACAGATAGAGCGGCATCCAGGGCAGGTCGAAAAACGCGGTTGGCCCCGAACCGGCCAGGAAGCTGCGAACATTATCCATGTCCCGCAACGGCTGCAGCCCATCTCGCGGAGAGTGCCCCAAAAGCGGCAACCGAACGACAGCGTCATGGACGCGCTTCGACAAACTGGCATCGAAGGCTTCACCGATACGAAGCAGGATGCGGGCACGGATAATATCGAGACCCGCCTGGATGACAAACATGCCCGTGGCAAGGATCGCCAATCCGACCAGTGTCTCCACACTTCCGCTCGCCAGAACCCGGTCATAAACCTGCAGCATGAAAAGCGGCGAGGTCAGTGCCAGCACGTTGACAACGCCGCTGATCAACGCAATCGCCAGAATGACCCATTTCAACGACATAGCGTCGGCATCCGCATCTGACTGCGAAAGAGAATGCTGGAACGATCCGAACACTTTGATTTCCACGAATTCAGGCAAAGACAATGGCGCTACCGGCATCACCGGGAAGGCCCGTTTCCACACTCGCCCCGTCATGCAGCACGGCTACCGAACTCCTTCGCCCGGCTCCGCCACACTGACCACACATCGACACGCGAGCTAGCCTCGAAAATAGCCCCACCGGGCAGCCTGTAAACCCCGATACCGTGTGACTACGAATTCAGGTATCGCGGAATAAGGACCGCCACAAACCATGCATCGACAGCCGTCACATCCGAGACGCCTCTGCCGGAATGAACGCGGTCAAACGCCGGTTTTTTTCGAGAAAGGAGCGGATGAGACGAATTGCACTTCAAGGATACGGGCAGCGGTCTGCCGGCAGCTGTGCTCTATGTGCAGCACCGGTCGGTGCAAGGGTTTTGTGGTTGCATCACGCTGCTCTCTCCATATTGCGCCGGCCGGCTCGGCGGGCTAATTAACATGAACACAAACCTCATATTTAGGTTCTTCATGCGAGTCGTCGTTTGGGCTTTACTAGGTATTATGCTGTCTACCCCTGTTTTCGCCCAATGCGACGGCAGGCTTATCCAGCAAGGCGCTTTTCTCCATCCGCCTCTCTGTGCGCCCAAGGAGCCGAAGCGTATCGTTTCCCTTGTCCCGACGTTCAGCCTTGGCATAGCACTGGAGCTTGGCCTGCCTGTCGTCGGCGCGCCGCTTTTCGGGATGAGCGATAAAGATCTGAAAGCAAAAGCCGAGGCTGCGGGTGTGGTGGATCTCGGGTCTTTCATGGAGCCCAGCATTGAAAAAATCGTCGCGCTTCAGCCCGATCTCATCATTGGCAGCGACTTCCTGGGTGAGGAAGCGTACCAGATGGCATCGCGGCTGGCACCCACGGCACTGCTGACTGGGGCGAACTGGAAAGAATATTATCGCACGCTGGCAAACGTCGCCGGCGTCGACGGTAAAATCGAAGATCGCTTCGCTGACTATGAAAAACGCGTTGCGGCTGTTCGCGAGCGGATTCCAAAGGATTTGCGCGTCTCCGTCGTTCGCATCACGCCTTGGGAATTCCAGGTCTACCTCGATGAACCGGACGCATGGGCACCGTTTGAGGTGCTGCGAGAGGCAGGTGTCAAGCGCACGGATTTCGAAACATCCGAAAAGAAGGTCGGTACGAAACGCCTTGATTTCGAGGGGTTGGCTGGGCTGGATGGAGATATCCTGCTCTATATCGTTGGCGGATCCAACGATTCAGCCACCAGCGGCAGGCATGAGGCGGTGCTCGCCAGTCCGTTCTGGAAAATGCTGCCAGCTGTGAAAGCGGGCCGCGTCTACCGCGTGGACGCAGCGACCTGGATGGAGTTCAGCGGTCTAGCTTCGGCCAACAAGGTTCTCGATGACATCGAAACCTACATCATCCCGAGGCCCTGACATGGAGGTCATCAAGTCGGCGGGGCGTAACATCCCTGCGACACGGATTGTTGCTTTCGGCCTGCTGGCATTGCTGCTTGCTACTTTAAGCCTGTGGTCACTGACCATAGGGACCACCGCGATATCACTCAGCGATGCATTGTCTGCGATCATTTCAGAGGGAACAACCCATCAGGATCTGGTTATCTCCACAATCAGGCTTCCGCGCGTTCTTGCCGCCATCATCGTGGGTTCGACGCTGGGTGTGGCCGGAGCCCTGATGCAGGCGGTTACGAACAATCCATTGGCTTCCCCGGATTTGCTGGGCATAAGCGCAGGTGCCGCCTTTGCCGTGGTTATTTCCATCGTCTTATTCGACGCTCAATCGCCGCTTGTCTTCCTTTGGTTTGCTTTCGGAGGCGCCGCTGTCGCCGGGGCCATCGTCTACGTGATCGCGTCAGCGGGCGCATCGGGTGTAACGCCTGTGAAGCTTGCCCTGTCGGGCGCAGTGCTGAGCGTTTTCCTCGCCTCGATATGCGCATCCATCCTGATCTTTGACATGAAGGCCATTGACATCATCAGATTGTGGTCGGTTGGTTCATTGACCGGGAAGGAAATGGCTTCCGTCGCAGCCGTTGCGCCCTTTGCGCTTGCTGGAGTCGCCGCCACTCTGCTGCTTGCAAGGGAGGTGACGACGCTCAGTCTCGGGGCGGATGTCGCGCAAGCGGTGGGGCAGAATGTCCTGTTATGGAGACTTGTTGCGGGAGCCCTGGTGGTCCTGATGGCAGGAAGTTCGGTCGCACTGGCAGGCCCTATAGGGTTTGTCGGACTTGTGGTGCCACACATGGTACGCTTGAGCCTCGGCACCGATTATCGCTGGATCTTGCCTTTCTGTGCGCTTTCGGGGGCCTTACTGGTTGTTATGGCGGACGGTCTGCAACGAAGTCTGACCGGTATCGACGTCCCGGTTGGCGTGACGCTTGCCCTGGTGGGCGCGCCATTCTTCATCTGGCTGGCGCGGTCGCGCGCCGGTGGGATCGGTTGATGCGCAGCGTTCTCATCCTGTTGGGCTTATCCGTCGCCATGCTGTTTGCGGCTCTGGCGATTGGCGACCACCATATCGAAATGGCGCAGATCCTTGCGGTCCTCACCGACAGTTCGGCGGCGGATGCACAGTCCATACAGATTATTCGCGATATTCGTCTTCCAAGGTTCGTCATGGGCTTCCTTGTTGGCGCGTCGCTTGCCGTTGCGGGCATGATTGCCCAGTCAGTGCTGCGAAATCCATTGGCGGAACCGGGTCTGATCGGCGTCAATGCCGGCGCGGCCCTTGCAGCGGTCATCGTCATCGTCAGGTTTGAGGTGCCTCCCACACACCTGCTGTCGTGGCTTGCTTTTGCCGGAGCCCTCGCAATGTCGCTCGCGATCTATGCCCTGTCATGGAACAGCGGCAGCTCTTCGCTGCGCATCATTCTCATCGGCATTGGCCTCAGTTCGCTCGCCGGGGCCGGAGCAAACTTCATCTCGACCTTCGGAGAGCCCCAGGCGGTGCAGCGCGCGATGGTCTGGCTTTCCGGCAGCATCTATAACAGCACCTGGGATAAAATCCGCACGCTTGCGACATGGCTCACGATCGGCATGGCGGGCAGTGCCCTGATCGCGCGGGAAATGGACCTGCTGATCTTGGGCGACGAGACCGCAAGGGCGCGAGGGCAACGCGTCGAACTGATCCGTGCCGTGATGTTCGTCCTTTGCGCGGTCCTGTCTGGTGCCGCAGTGGCTGCGGCCGGTCTGTTGGCATTCGTGGGTCTCATCGCGCCGCACATTGCTCGCTCGCTCGTCGGGCATTCTCATGGCCTCATGCTGCCGGTCACGGCACTTTCTGGCGGACTTCTGGTGGTGGGAGCTGACCTTGCGGCGCGCACATTGTTTACGCCAGCGCCGCTGCCCGTCGGTTTGATGACGGCTATTCTGGGGGCGCCATTCTTTGCTTATCTCATGTGGCGGAAGAGAAATGTCTGAACAGTCTGGCCTCCCTATCCTTCAAACGCACGAGGCTTCGATCGGCTACGGTGCAAGGCTTATCCTGCGCAAACTCGATTTTTCCGTTCCTGAAGCGGCCTTCACGGTGCTTCTCGGTCCCAATGGCTGCGGAAAATCGACCCTGTTGCGTGCCTTGGCTGGTCTTATCCGGCCACAGCACGGCAGCGTGATGATGAACGGCCGCTCGATTTCGACGTTTGGGCGAAGGGAACTGGCGCAACATATCGGGCTTCTTTCCCAAAATCAGTCGGCACCAGAGGGCATGTCGGTGAAGGATCTGGTCAGGCAGGGCCGTTATCCGCATCGTAGCCTTTTTGGCCGCTGGACGAAGGAGGACGACGAAGCCTGCGAAGAGGCGCTCGCGGTGACCGACACGGCACATCTGGCGGGCGAGACATTTGATACTCTCTCGGGCGGCCAGCGACAGCGCGCCTGGATTGCGATGACCCTGGCGCAACGAACCAGCGTTCTCTTGCTCGACGAACCCACCACGTTTCTCGACCTATCCCATCAGATCGATACGCTGCGTCTGGCGCAAAAGCTTGTTCGGGAACGCGGCGTGACCGTCGTTGCGGTCCTGCACGACCTCAATCAGGCGGCCCGCTACGCTGACAATCTCGTCCTTTTGAAACAGGGTGCAATTGTCGCCGAAGGTGCACCCGCCGATGTCCTGACACCAGAAACGGTCAAGCGCGTCTTCGATGTGGATGTGACGATCATGATCGAACCGCAGAGCAAGGCTCCGATCTGCGTTCCCGTGGATGACGTTACCCCGTAGAACGAAAAACCCGCCAAGCTGGACGGCCTGGCGGGTTTGAAGAAGCCTGAAGGGCTTGTCAGATTGTTCAGAAGGTGGCGTTTACGCGTATGCCGAATGATCGACCTTCGCCGACTGTGGCGGTTTGTCCATTGGTCGCAATCGAGGTCAGATACTCTTCATCCAGAAGGTTTTGGGCAAAGGCAGTGATCTTGAAGTTGTCTTTCTCGTAGCCAACGTTTGCGTTCAAGACAGTAAACGAATCAAGCGACCGCAGATTGTTGACGTCGCCTTTGCTGTAGTAGCCATCGGTGAAGGACACGTCGCCACCTGCGAAGAGACCGCTCTCATGCTTGTAAATGCCACCGAAAGAGGCGGTGAGAGACGGTGCTTCGGGAAACTCGTTGCCTGCGAAGTCGCCCTTATCGAATTTTGTTTTCATCAGACCCAAGCCACCAAACAGCTCTAGGCCATTATCGAAACTGTAGCGAATGTCGAGTTCCGCACCGTAGGAATGCGATTCCGCAGCATTGAGGCTGATTGTTTGGCCAGGGAAGCGAGGGTCGAATTCAAGCGGAACCTGTTGGTTCTTATAATCGTAGTAGAAGATGTTGCCGTTAACCTGCAGCCTGTCTTCCAGCCACTTGGAACGGTAGGCAAGTTCATAGGCCCAGAGAGTTTCAGGGTCGACTTTGTTGACTGTCGTGGTGCCAATCACAAGCTCAGAGAAGCCCGGTCTGTAGCCTTTAGTGGCGGTCGCGGCCAGATTTTGATTCTCGTCCAATTCGAAGGCCAGGCCGATCTTCGGCAGGAACTCGGTGTTTGAAACCGAATTGTTTTCGGTAAGAGGGACGTACCCGAACGTGGAAATATCGAGAAGGCTCCCCGTGTAATTTGCCGAGACTTTGTCATGAACCAAACGTCCACCCGACAGCAACGTCCAGCGATCGACGAACTCGTAGCGGGTGTCCGCATAGAGCGCGACTGTCTCGCTTTCGTTCTTTGCCTGTAGCAGCTGAAATGGCAGGATGAACGGAATGGACGGGTCTGCAACCGCCTGAATGTTCGAATCGAGATCGAAGGTGGATCGGCCCGCAAAAACACCGAAGACACCCGAAAACTGCGAATCTTCCGATCCGTAGGTCAAGCGGATATCCTGGGAGAAATCACCGCCCTCACGCGTGTCGTCGCGAATGAATTGAAACGCCGTAAGCGTCGAAGTCCGAGGAGAGTTGATATCCACATCCGTGTCTACGAAGGAGGTAATCGACTGTATTTTCCAGTCTTCGTTAAATTCATAACTCAAGTCGGCGATGTAACGGTTGACGTATGTATCCCGCCGTTCTGCAGTCGTGGCATCGAAACGTCTAGCGAAGAAGTCAGGACCGCTCACAGCCCCCCATGCCGGTTTGTCATGTGTGCGGCTGACAGTGAAAAGGCCCTTAAATCCGGCCCATTCGGCTGGTTCCCACAGCAGCTTGCCGCGAATTTCCTCGAATTCGTTTTCGCCTACATCTGAAATAGACGGATCGACATAGTGGATACCGTTTTCTCCACGGAAGACTTGTCCCGCGATACGAAATGCCAATTCGTCCTTGACGATCGGTGCTGAAACGGCAAAGGCGCCCGATCTGTATTTGTCAGTTCCAGTCACGCCTTCAAAACTTGCTTCCGGAGTATAGGTCGGATCTTTCGTCTTGATGACGACCGAGCCCGCGAGGGCATTGCGCCCCTGTATAGTGGATTGCGGGCCACGCAGAACCTCGACTTGCTCGACATCCCAGACGCCTCGCGTTCCACGCCGCGTTGCCTCAACACCCTGTTCCGCACCGTCCACCACCACAGAAATGACCGGGTTCGAGCGGCTCGGAGCGGTTACACCCTCGGAGCTTAGACCGCGAATTACAATGTCAGAATTACCTTCGCCGCTCAAAAATGAGCGGATGTTGGGCGCGCTGTTCAGCGCATCATTGAGTGTCGGCCGGACGAGATCATGAAGCTCTCCACCCGTAAAAACTTCGACACTTGTGAAGGTAGTAAACTGATCGCGTCCAAATTTTTCCCCGGTAACGACGATCGTTGGAAGTGTCGTTGTATCCTCTTCAGTCGTCGCAGCATCCTGAGCCATCGCAATCGGCGTGCCCGGCCCGATAGAAACTGCCCCTGCCACTATGGCAATGGCCGTCGAGCCACGAAGTGACCGCAAATTATTAAAAAATGTCATTATCCCCTCACACCAGTAACCCTAGTGAGGGGTAACTAATCGATGAAAGATGAGTATTTCAATCACCTTATTGCAACTTGACCTTACAACATCCGAGCGTTGCAAATCTGCATCATATTACAGGCCCCTGAAGAACAGACTATTGTCCGCCGGACCAGCAGGAGGCCATATGCATCTGCGTCTTGCGGATGCCTCAGGGAACGCGGAGAAAAATGTCGACCGTTCGAACTATGCTCGTTTCACGCGAGAATGAGAAGGTGCCGATGTTCTGCAGTGGCTCACTGCTCTTCGAAAGACCCATCTGTTGCAAGCGCGAGGCATAAACCAGCCATCTGGATTCACGCTCTCTGGAGAGCATCGCAGAAGCAGCACCTCGGCGAACCTATCAGTTCGACCTCATCCTGAAGCAGTCCTGCCCATTTGTGACGTCGGTTCTATGGCGCTCGCAAGATCGATTTTCCGATGGCGGCGACCAATCTCGCTCTAAGATTTCGGGGGCCTTTTGTGAGGACCAAATTATCTCAATGTAGAGACCCGATCGCGAGCGATTGATTAGAAGAGGTAATGTAATCACAAAAAAGTATTAACTTTTATTCGCGGATGACGGTGTCTAATGTTCGGGAAAGAGGATGCAGATGGTGGGCTTTCATCTTAAATTTCGGGCAACCATGCACCGAAGCATCCGGGTTCGATTTAGCTGACACGGCTAGATATACAATTGAAGGTTGGACATGACAATAACGCTACCAGACGACCCAGCCCGCGAAGATGTTCTGGCTTCGCGTCCCACGCTGTGGCTAAACACCGAGTATCGAAACGGGTCGATCAATGACGCTCATCTTCCTGTTCGGCCACAGCTCGTGGACGAGGCGAAGGCGAACTGGGAACGACTTGCACCCTTGCTTCAGACCTGTTTTCCAGAGCTTGAGGCCAGCGGAGGCGCCATTCGTTCGGATCTCATTGAGTTGACGGCACTTCGCGAGGCACTTGGTTACGGCAGCGAGGCGTTCGGCAGGGTGCTGGTCAAAGCCGACAACGCTCTTCCCGTGGCGGGCTCGATAAAAGCGCGCGGCGGGGTGTATGAGGTGTTCTTGTTTGCGGAATCTCTTGCAATCCGTGAGGGAATCCTTGGAAAGAACGATGATATCCGCAAGCTTTCCGAAAAAGACGCGAAAGAACTCTTTTCCAAATACACCATCGCCGTTGGGAGTACCGGCAACCTCGGTCTTAGCGTTGGCGTTGCTGCACGCGCGCTTGGCTTCAGGGCTACCGTTCACATGTCTTCGGACGCAAAGCCGTGGAAAGTTGAACGGCTTACCAAGCTCGGCGTCGATGTCGTCCAGCATCAGGCCGACTACACGGTCGCTGTGGAGAACGCCCGGCTGGAGGCAGAACAGGATTCCTCGATTTATTTCGTGGACGATGAGCAATCTCAACAATTGTTTTTCGGTTACAGCGTTGCGGCATCGGAACTTGCCGAGCAACTCCACGCTCTTGGGATCGTGGTGGACGCGCAACATCCGCTTTTCCTTTATTTGCCTTGCGGAATCGGCGGCGCGCCGGGCGGTGTGACATATGGTGCCAAAAAAGTATTTGGTGATAACGTACACTGCTTTTTCGTAGAACCCGTCGAGTCTCCCTGTGCCATGGTTCACATGATGAGCGGTTCGGAAGAACTCGTATCTGTCTATGACGTGGGATTGACGAACCGCACGGAAGCCGACGGAATGGCCGTTGCCAGAATGTCAGCCTTTGTCGCAAGGGTCATGCGCAACATGCTCGCGGGCGTGTTCACGGTCAAAGACGCCGATCTTTTTCGCTGGTTGCGCCTTTCCCACGAAACGCAGAACATTCGACTGGAGCCATCGGCGGCGGCGGCCTTCGCCGGGCCTGATTTCCTCGTCAATCATCGCTCCGGCCAAAAGTTTTGCCAACAGCAGGGCATAAGCGATATGCGAAAGGCGACCCATGTGGTCTGGACAACCGGCGGCCTGTTCGTGCCACAGGACCAGTACGAATCGTTCCTTGAGAGGGCTTTGGCGGCCTGAGAGCTGCCTATTCAATCCGCCATTCAGGGCTTTGATTTCGCCATCATGTGATCGATGAAAATCTGTATCGCCTGGCTTCGTTTCTCTGATTTGCGGAACGCCAAGAAGATCTTGCGCCTGATCTCCGGCACGACCTTGCATACCCATACGTCTTCAAGGTCGTGGCTGGCGCGCAGACCCGGCAGCATCGAGATGCCGTAGTTTTCGCGGATCATGGCAATGGTGACTTCAAAGCCCTTACAGCGCGCAACAATGTTGGGCTTGAAGCCAACGGACCGGCACGCCTCCACCAGCATGCTGTTGTAGGTTTCCGAGGCCGTGTCGATTGCCCACCGTTCGTCACGGAGTGACTTCAGTTTTACGGTCGGCTGCTCGGCAAGCTTGTGGTCTTTGGATACCATCACATTGAATACATCTTCGGTCAGGTAGATGGTTTCTATGTTCGGGTCCAGCGCGCCTGTTGGCATGTTGAGGTCATCGATGATGGCTATGTCCGTATGCCAACTGCGAAGTGCCGCAACGCTTTCCTCCGGCTCCATTTCCTCGAACTGGATGGTGAGATGAGGGTGGATTTCCGACAGCTGACGCACGACCTTCGGAATGAGTGCGGCCGCAACGGATGGAAATGCGGCTACGCGCAACTCGCCCGAGATCACGCTTTTCAGCTCAGAGATATCGACCTTGGCGGATTCGATTTCCGTCAGTATTTTTTCCGCACGCTCCACGAGCTTCTGGCCCGCCAGTGTCATGACGACCCCGCGTCCGCGCCGCTCTATCAGCTTTATGCCAACCTCTTCTTCCAGCAATGCAATTTGCTGGGACACCGCAGAAGGGGATACGTAAAGCGCTTCTGCCACAGCCGCCATTGTTTTTCGGATCGACAATTCTCTGAGCGCACGCAGTCGGCCAACGTCCATGATTTCTCTCCCGGTGACGGAAAATGATTAGCACAGCTTACGCTATAAGAAAATATTATTAACTTTTTCTGGATCGTTCTCCACTTTAGTTTCTCATCTCAAGGAAAACGGAACTTTTTGAGAGGGACCATGGACAACGTGGCAAAGGCTTTTTTCGCAACCAGTGTCGAGGAGCGTGATCCTCTCGTTGCAGGCGCGCTTGCAAATGAGCGAGACCGCCAGCAGAACCAGATCGAGCTTATCGCATCTGAAAACATTGTCAGCCGCGCGGTGCTCGACGCACTCGGCCATGAGATGACGAACAAGACGCTGGAAGGCTACCCCGGCAACCGCTTCCATGGCGGCGGCGAATTTGTCGATGTGGTGGAACAGGCGGCGATCGACCGCGCCAAGCAATTGTTCAACTGCGCTTATGCCAACGTCCAGCCTCACTCCGGCACCCAGGCCAATCTGGCCGTGTTCTTCCTTCTGATGAAGCCGGGCGAGAAGGTTCTTGCGCTCGATCTGGCAGCCGGTGGCCACCTGTCGCACGGCATGAAGGCCAACCTGTCCGGTCGCTGGTTCGAGGCCCACAACTACAATGTCAATCCGCAGAACGAAGTCATCGATTATGACGAGATGGAACGGATTGCCGAAGAGGTTCGTCCAAAGCTGCTGATTACGGGCGGCTCGGCCTATCCGCGCGAACTCGACTTCGAGCGCATGGCGAAGATCGCAAAGAAGGTCGGCGCTTACTTCATGGTCGATATGGCGCATATCGCCGGTCTCGTGGCAGGTGGCGCTCACCCATCGCCGTTTCCACATGCCGATATCGTGACCTGCACCACGACGAAGACGCTGCGCGGACCACGTGGTGGTCTTATTCTGACCAACAACGAAGAGTGGTTCAAGAAACTCCAGGCAGCCGTATTCCCAGGCGTTCAGGGCTCCCTGCACAGCAACGTTCTGGCCGCGAAAGCCGTCTGCCTCGGCGAAGCACTTCGCGACGATTTCAAGGTCTATGCCCATCAGGTCAAGGCGAATGCGCGGGTACTTGCCGACACGCTCATCGAGCGCGGCATCCGCATCGTGTCAGGCGGAACGGATACGCATATCGTGCTGCTCGATCTTTCCAGCAAGGGCTTGAACGGCAAGCAGGTCGAGGTGGTTCTGGCGCGTGCCAACATCACATCGAACAAGAACCCGATCCCTGGCGACAGCCCACGTCCGGCTGAATGGGTAGGCATGCGCCTGGGAACATCAGCCGCCACGACGCGTGGTCTTAAGGAAGGCGAGTTCAAGGCATTGGGCAACGTCATCGCTGATTTGATCGATGCTGAAGCTGCAGGCAAGGCAGACGACGTGGTTGAAGGTGCCAAGGCAGTTGTTGCCGACCTGACCCGCCGTTTCCCCGTCTACGGCCACTGATACAAGATCTCATCGCCCGAACGCTTGATGTATGCCGCGCGGGCAGCCTGCACGCGCGGCATCTTCATACCTGCCTGATGCATCCACTCTTCGCTCTCAGGCCGCTCTTCGCTTTCAGGCCAATCTTCGCTCTCAGGAAAGACAACGACATGGGAATGGACAGACTTCAACAAGCAAACGTCATCGACGGCAAGGCTTTTGCAGCCGGTATGCTCGAGCACCTCAAGAGCGATGTCGCTGGCCTGCTGACCGAAACCGGCAAAGTCCCTGGCCTGGCCGTCGTGCTCGTGGGCGATGATCCGGCAAGCGCGGTTTATGTGGGCTCCAAGCACCGCCAGACCGTAGCTGCCGGGATGAATTCCTTCGAACACCGGCTACCGGCCGAGACTTCGCAGTCGGAGTTGATGTCCCTGATCGAACGGCTCAACACCGACCCGCAGGTTCACGGCATTCTGGTGCAGTTACCCTTGCCAAAGCATCTTGATCCGAGCGCGGTCATCCAGGCCATCAATCCCGACAAGGATGTCGATGGCTTCCACATCGCCAATGCCGGCCGCCTTGCCACCGGTCAGCCAGCGCTCGTTCCCTGCACGCCGCTTGGCTGCATGATGCTGCTGAAGGACCGGCTCGGTGACAATCTGGCGGGATTGAACGCGGTCGTTATCGGAAAATCCAACATCGTCGGCAAGCCGATGGCGCAGATGCTGCTCAACGCCAATTGCACGGTCACGATCGTGCATTCCAAGACCCGCAATACTCAGGAACTGTGCAGAGCTGCCGATATCCTCGTCGTTGCCGTAGGCCGTCCCGGCCTTGTGCGCGGCGACTGGATCAAGCCCGGCGCCGTGGTCATCGACGTCGGCATCAACCGGATCGTTCAGGACGGTAAATCGCGGATCGTCGGCGATGTCGCCTATGATGAAGCGGGCCATGCCGGAGCCATTACTCCCGTTCCGGGCGGAGTGGGACCTATGACGATTGCCTGCCTGCTTTCCAACACACTTACAGCATTTCGCCGCCAGCATGGGCTGGCAGCCTAACTACAAACGGGAACCGAACCATGACCAGCAGTCAGTTTCGCTACGCCCTGCGCGTCGCCTGCCCTTCTATCCGCGGCGTTACCGCAGCCATCGCATCCTATCTGGCAGACAATGGATGCAATATCTCCGATAGCGCACAATTCGACGACGCCGATACCGGACGCTATTTTATGCGGATCAGCTTCAAGTCTGAAGAAGGCCGGACACTCGACCAACTGCGTGAAGGTTTCGGCGCCATTGCTGCGAAATACGAAGCCAACGCCGAATTCTCCGATGAAATGGAGAAGAAGAAGGTCATCCTCATGGTGTCGCGCTTCGGCCAACTGCCTGAATGACCTTCTCTACCGTTGGCGGATCGGCGCGCTGCCGATCGATATCGTCGGCGTGATCTCCAACCACATGGATTATCAGCGCGTCGTCGTAAACCACGACATTCCCTTCCACTGCATCAAGGTGACCAAGGAAAACAAACCGGTTGCCGAAGCCGAGCAGATGCGCATCGTTGAAGAAAGCGGCGCGGAACTCATCGTTCTCGCCCGTTACATGCAAGTGCTGTCGGATGATATGTGCAGGAAGATGTCCGGCCGGATCATCAACATCCATCACTCCTTCCTGCCGAGCTTCAAGGGTGCGAACCCCTACAAGCAGGCCTTTGAGCGCGGCGTGAAACTCATCGGTGCGACCTCCCATTATGTAACGGCGGATCTGGACGAGGGCCCGATCATCGAGCAGGATATTGTCCGCGTGACGCACGCACAAAGCGCCGAAGATTATGTCAGCCTTGGCCGTGACGTGGAAAGTCAGGTTCTCGCCCGCGCCATCCACGCGCACATTCATGGCCGCGTCTTCATCAACGGCAACAAGACGGTGGTCTTCCCGCCATCGCCGGGTTCCTACGCGTCAGAACGCATGGGCTGAGTCTGAGCCTGGATAAACCAACCAAGGTGCGGCCGTCGAAACTTTTCGATGGGAAAAGGCGGCGGGCACGTGATGACCGCTGCCTTGCCCAGCGGCGAGGTTTCCAGGGCGAGCTTTTATCGGAGATAACAAATGCTGCAAGAAGTGCACACAGACAAAGCGCCAGCCGCCGTCGGCCCATTCTCGCAAGCGATCCGCACGGGCAATCTGCTTTTCGTATCCGGCGCCCTGCCGATCGACCCGGCAACCGGGGAATTCAACAGTGAGGACCCGGTTCCGCAGGCACAACAATGCTTGCGAAACATTGCAGCCATCGCTGAAGCCGGCGGGACCAGCCTTTCGAACACAGTTAAGACGACGGTTCTACTGACGGACCTCGGCGCCTTTGCCGATATCAATGCGGCTTATGCGACATTTTTCGAGAAGCCCTATCCGGCCCGCGCCTGCTATCAGGTCGCAGCCCTGCCCAAGGGCGCAAAGGTTGAAATCGAGGCCGTTATCGCTATCCCATGAGAGCGTGCACAGGCTGAAACCGAATTGGCGGCCTTCGAGTCGCCAATTTTTTTTATGGCGATACGACAAATTCCTGCCACGTCACATTGGCCTTCGGCTGAACCATTTGTGACCCCTTGAACGCAAAACACCCGGCACTTTTCAGTTGCCGGGTGTTTTACATGCGTAGACCAGAATTTATCAGGCGACGTAGCCGAAAGCGACAGCAGGCTGGGCAGCTGTTTCTACCCAGATGCTCTTGGTCTGCGTGTATGCCAGAAGCGCATCTTTACCGCTCGATCTGCCATAGCCGCTCTTCCCGAAGCCGCCAAATGGCGACATCACGCTGATCGTCTTGTAGCCGTTGATCCAGAAGGTTCCTGCACGCACCTGCGAAGCAACACGGTGTGCACGGCCGACATTCTGTGTCCAGACAGCGCCTGCAAGACCATAGGGGTTGTCGTTGGCGAGAGCGACGGCTTCCTCCTCAGTGTCGAAAGGCGTTACACCGACGACAGGGCCGAAGACTTCTTCCTTGGAAAGGGTTGCCTGCGGCGAGACATTGTCCAGAATTGTCGGCGCGTAGTAGAATCCGCCGGTCTCCTGAAGTTCAGTCGGCTTGCCGCCACCGGCGACGAGTGTCGCCCCCTCGCCGATGCCCTTCTGCACAAGCTCGTCGATTTTCGACCACTGGCGCAAGTTGTTGATTGGGCCGATCTGCGTCGTATCGAGAAGCGGGTTGCCGACCGGTATGCGCTTTGCGGCCTGCGCATATCTTTCAACAAATTTCTGATGCACGGAGCGGTGGACGAGAAGCCTTGATCCTGCCACGCAGCTTTGCCCGGCACCGCCGAAGATGGCGGCCTGTGCGCCCAGAATGGCCCGGTCGATGTCGGCATCTTCAAAAACGATATTGGCGGACTTGCCACCAAGTTCGAGAATGCACGGCACAACGCTCTTGGCGGCGGCAGATGCAATGAGGGAACCCGCATAGGCAGAGCCGACAAAGACAACCAGTCCCGTCTTGGAGTGCGTGACAGCCGCCTGTCCGGCGGTAACGCCCTGGCCCGCGATGACATTGACGAGCCCGCGCGGCGCACCGGCCTTTTCGCACAGAATGCCGAGCAGGATGGTGCTGAGCGGAGTGAGTTCAGATGGCTTGATGACGACGCCATTGCCTGCGCAAATCGCCGGTGCGATCTGCCAGCCGCCGGTAAACAGCGGGGCATTCCACGGCGTGATCTGGACAACGACACCAATAGGCTCATTGCGGGTATAGTTGAGGTGAGACGTGGGCACAGGAATGACCTCGCCATGGATCTTGTCGCACCAGCCCGCATAATATTCGAACATCTCGGCAACCTTGACCACCTCACCGCGAATATCGCGAATGGGGCGTCCTGCGGACCGGCTTTCGATCTCGGCGATCTGATCGGCATGAGCGCGGATTTCACGACCGATCTCAAACATGACGCGTCCGCGTGCGGAGGCCGTCAGCTTCATCCATTCCTTCTGCGCCTTAGCTGCGGCATCCATCGCTGCATCGATAACGCTCTGGTCGGCGTCCTTGAAGGTCGCAAAAACCTTGCCGCTGGACGGATCGGTCAGCGACAACTCATCGCCGCCGCCGTTGACCATCTGACCGTCAACAAAGCTGCCGATCTCAGTCGTACCCGCTACACTCTTCAAAATCTCGCCAATGCGGGCGCCCTGATCCTGCGCGGTGCTCATATCTGTCATCGTCATCTCCCTTTACTTCCCTGCGCTTTTGAAAGCGCCCATGCGGGTAAAGTCGTCTGTGTCGTTGAGTTCGGTGGAACCTGCCCAAAGCTTTGCCACCGCATCTGCCAGCGGAAGCTCTGCACCCGTGCGGGCGGCCAACTCGCTTGCCAGCCGCACGTCCTTGCGCATCAACCCCATTGAAAAGCCGCTATCAAAACGGTCGGACATGATCCAGGTCGGGAAATGGACCTCGCTGATCATGGAGCGGCCGGAAGCCGCATTCAGCACACGCAATGCAGCTTCCGGATCGATGCCGGCCGCAGCGGCCAGTTTCAGTCCTTCACTGGTCGTAACCATGTGCGCCGCAGCAAGAAGGTTGTTGACCAGCTTTGCAACATTGCCTGCGCCGCTTGGTCCCACATGCAGCGCCTTGGCACTCATGGCCTCGATAACCGGCCCCGCAACGGCCACATCTTCATCCGAGCCACCGATCATCATGGTCAGCTTGCCACTCGCCGCACCGGCTGGTCCGCCGCTGACCGGAGCATCGAGAAAGCCGTGTCCGAGCCCTGCCAGCTTGTCGGCAAGTTCCCTGCTCACATCCGGTTCGGAGGTGGAGGTATCGATGATGACGATCTTTTGCCCCTGACGGGCGTCGAGAACACCGATGTGGTTGTTGACGACACCGGCAACGTCCTTTGCCGTGGGTAGCGAAAAGACGAGAAATGCTGACTTTTCGAAAAGTTCGCTGATCGTTGAAACCGGCGTCACACCGCTTTTCGCTGCCAGCGCCCGACGCTCCTCCGACAGGTCGAATCCAAGCGTCTCGAATTGACTTGCTGCCAATGTCTGGGCCATTCCAAGGCCCATGCTGCCAAGGCCGACGACCCCGACTATTCCCTTATTATTGTTAGACATTCTGTAAACCTCTTCGCGTTGCCGCCCGAGCAATAAGGCGGTCAATCAAGAAGACAGGCTGTCATTATTCGTGTGATCCCGATAGCTGGTCGACAGGGAACAGCGCGTTGCTCGCCAAGCAACGCAACTTACTGCTGGAAAGCGGTCATTTCGAACGCCAGGAAACTGCCGAGACGCTCGACCGATATCGGCAGCCGACGACGCGCCTTGACCATGAGGTAGGCGCTTGCCTGAGCAAGCAGGGGATCGCTCAGCTCGACCACGCCGAGTGCGCTTCTAGTAATCTCGGTGGTGACGGCAAAGCGCGGCAGAAAGGTTATTCCCAGCCCCGCCATGACGAAACGCCGGAGCACATCGATAGATGGCGTTTCCAACATGGGCGCCACGGCTAAACCGACATCCGCAGCGGTGCGGCTCACAAGCTGGGTGACGCCATGCCCTTTGGTCAGAAGCGCGTAGGGCGACGCTTCAAGGCAGGCTTCCAGAGAGACCGACTGCTCGAGAAGCAGAGGATGCCCCGGTGCAGCAACCAGACACAGCGGCTGGCGGGAAATAGCCAGCGAACGAATGCGCGTATCTATGACCGGGTTGTAGGCAATACCGATATCGACATCGCCGTTTGCAACATCTTCCTGCACCTTGTCGGTACTGCCGAGCGTCAGATTGTAGCTGACGGAAGGATACACATTGGCGAAACTTTTAAGCCCGTGCTCGATGAGATCTCCCAGAAATCCTTCGCCGCAGCACACACGCACGCGCGCCTGCTGAACACCGCGCAACTGGTTCAGTTGTTCAGACAGCAGGCCGCTGTCTTCGATGACGCGCTGGGCATGGTCCAGAACCAAGCCCCCGGCATCCGTCAAACCGACGCCACGGCTGGTCCTGTTAAAGAGGGGTAGGCCGACATTCTTCTCGGTATCAGCGATCTGGCGACTGACGACGGAAGCAGCGACGCCGAGATGCTCAGCGGCGCTACGGATCGAACCACACCGCACGACGGCAATGAATATTCTTAAGGCTTTGGCATCCAGCGTTTCCATGGCAGCATATTTGCCATCAAGCAAATGCAGTCAATATGTCATGGACGCCAGCGTGATCTATCCGGCTTTAGGAAGCTGGCTATCGATGAGCGCCAGCCACATGCGCGCTCCCAACGGCAGCAATTGGTCGTTGAAATCGAAAAAGGACGAATGCAGGCCCGGATTTCTGCCCTCTTTCTTCGCACCAAGCCAGAAGTAGCATCCCGGCTTTTCACGCAACATGAAGGCAAAGTCCTCTGCGGCCATGCTCGGTTGCGCATCAACGATCTCGATCTCCGACAGGCTGGCTGCCGACTGACGCACGATCCGTGCGCTTTCGGGATCGTTGATCGTCGCGGGATAGCGGGAGAGATAATCCAGGGACGCGCTACATTCAAAACTTGCAGCGACATTGTTGGCGATGACCGAGATGCGATCCTTGATCTTTGCACCGATGGTTTCTTCGAACCAGCGTGTCGTTCCCTTGATGACAACCTCTTCGGGAATGACGTTCCAGGCGTCGCCACCATGGATCTGGGTGACGGAGACAACAGCGGATTCGAGTGGCGACACATTGCGGCTGGCAATCGCCTGAAGCGCGGAGACGATCTGGGACGCCGCCACGATGGGGTCTGCCCCCTCATGCGGCATTGCGCCATGGGAGCCCCGACCGGTAACCTTGATCTCGAATGTTCCGAAAGCCGCCATCATCCGGTCATCGCGGGCCACCAGCTTTCCAAGCTCGAGCGCCGGCCAGTTGTGCAGACCGAAGATGCGGTCCATGGGAAGATCGCGAAACAGCCCATCCTCGACCATGGCTCTTCCGCCGCCTTCGTTTTCCTCGGCAGGCTGGAAGACGAAGTGGACGGTTCCGTCGAATTCGGACCGGCTTGCAGCACGCGCCGCTGCAAGCGCCATGGAGATATGGCCATCATGTCCACATGCGTGCATCTTGCCGGGTGTGCGCGAGGCATGGGAAACACCTGACTGTTCGGCAATCGGCAGGGCATCGATATCGGCACGGATGCCAATCGCCCGTTGCGAACTTCCCTTGGACAGAGTGCCCACAATGCCCGTTTTACCGTAGCCTGTGTGGATCTTGTATCCCCACTGCGCCAGACGTGTGGCGATGAATGCCGATGTCTCGTGTTCCTCGAAGCCGAGTTCAGGATGCTGGTGAAGATGGTGTCTCCAGCCAATCGCTTCTTCTATCTCTTCGCCCGAAATCGAAACCATCGCGTCACTCCCTTTCGTCGTGGGTGTGGTCGCCGAACATGGCGACCACACGTCATTCTTAGTTGCCACTCAGCCGTAATGAAAGATCAGCGATCACGACCGAGCCCATATAGGTCCCGAACATCACGCAGATCGCCACGATAACGATCTTCCAGCCGGACTTCCGCGCAATGTCGAACTCACCCTTTGTCAGGGCAAGGCCACCATAGGCCAGCGCCGGTGTGGCCAGCGCCAGAAAGTTCAGCGACTGAACCTGCGCAAGTGTCCAGGCGGAACCGGGAACACCGGGGATCGTCACCACAATGGCCAGCAAGGATGTCCACGCGACGGAGGGAAGAGACAAGGGGATGTAACGTGCCATCAGCAGCCCTGCGACGGAAAGGGCGTAAAGAACCACCATTCCCGGAAGGGCGACAATGGGATTGGTGCCTGTAGCGATCCAGTTGGAGACAAGGCCGATGGCACAGGCAACGATCAGAAGGCCGGAATAGCTGATGACGTTGATCTTGCGCTCGTCTTCACCATGCTGCGGAAGTTCGTGTTCCACGGGGGTGGCGTGAGGAATGCTCATACACGTGTCTCCTTCAGGGCAGAATTGGCAGGGTCGTTCGGGCGCGCCTTGCGGTAAAGCCATTCCGTGAGCGGCAGGGCAACGAACAGGCCGACATAGAGACCCGTCGCATATGTCAGAATGTTGCTGGCAGCAGCCAGAGCCAGAATGACGTCCTTGCTCTCGGGAATGATGGCAACCAGTCCACCCGTGCAGGCTGCAAGCATACTGCCCGAACCGACACCGCAGGACATGGCAAGAGCGCGGTAATCGAACCAGCCCAGGGAATGAATCAAAGGCGGCATGATGGCGAAAACAAACGTTCCGATGAGGGTGCCCGTCGCATAGACGCCCATGGCGCCCGCGCCTTCAGGGCTGTTCAGCCCGTAACGATCTGCAATGACGGCCAGGTTGGGCTCACGATCGATGGAATATGTCGCGCCGATAGACTCGCGACCCATGCGCAGCAGAAAGACGGCCACAGGAAACGCAATCAAAATCGTACCCAGATTGCCCAGTTCCTGAATGACCAGCGCCGGCCCCGCCTCGATGATGGCATCGATCTGCGGACCGACGGTCGTTCCAAATCGGGCAATAAAGGGCATGATCGCAATCGTGATCATCGTGCCCGATAACTTCACCGCTTTCGGTGGAATAAGTGCCGCTGTTTTCTTCAGGATATGGGGGTTGAGTGCGATACCGATGGCAAAGGCGTAAAGGATCGGTAGAAACACCACGGTGCCAATCCCGATAGGCAGCCGTCTGATGCCGATGACCTCCGCCACAATGACGATGGCCAGGACGATAAAATGCAGTCCCCAGCCATTGGCTGTGAATTTGTTCATTGATTTGTTCCTCTCGTCTCACCGCAGATGTTGTTTTTATAGCGGCTGGCGAAAGAGTATGGCGACAGAGTTCTTGATGGGTAGTGGCAGCTAAAGCAACGAAGCGTTCTGTTTTCAGCAACGCTTCGCTAATGGATCGTCATCTTTCTCATCCGGTCACACGTGGATGAAAGCCGCTACGCTGTCGCTTGCGTAGCGGCTTCCTATCAATTCCAGGACATGTCGTAAAAGCGTACGAGCTCGTCGGATGTGGCCTTGAAGTTCAGTTCCTGGGATGTTGCAACCGTCGAAGGATAGGTCCAAAGCGGAACCCAGTAGGCCCTGTCTGCAATGAGCTTGAAGGCGGCGGAATATTTCTCCTTGCGTTGCGCGACATCGATCGTGGAACCCGCGGCACTCAATAGTGCTGCAATTTCCTTGTCTCCCGCATAATCCTGTTTACCCAAGCCGAAAAATTCAGGCGTGATAGCCGAGACATCGGCGATCGAGCTGGAGCCATGCGTCAGATAAGCCAAAGGCATGGAGCCTTCCATTCGTCGTGCACCCAGGGCTGAATTCTGCATCATGTTGAAGTTGATCTTGATGCCGACCGCCGCCAAATCATTGATCATGGCTTCTGCCAGCAATCGATCGCGGTAGGCACCCATCTCGACCGTGAAGCCGTTGGGATAGCCGGCTTCCGCCAGCAATCTCTTTGCCTCTGCGGGATCATAATTATATTCGGTCACATCCGTCTCGCATCCGAACTGGATGGGAGAGCAGGCGCTGGCTTTTTTTTCGAACCCTCACCGACCAGACCAGCGACGATAGCATCTCGGTTGATCGCATGGTTCATTGCCTTTCGAACCCGGATGTCGGCCATCGGGCTTTTGGGACTTGAACGGTTCATGGCGTCAAGAACGAGGAAGCCGATCCGCATCGTCTCGACCGATTCGACCTTGAAATCGCCCGCCCTCTTCAGCTTTTGCGCTACCTCAGCGGGGAACTGCCACATAAAATCCAGATTGCCCGACATCAGTTCGGAAAGCTGCGTATTGATGTCCCTGACGGTGCGGATTTCGACCTTGGAAATCTTCGCCGCAGGCTTCGGACTTGCGAAATATTCAGGGTTTTTCTGGAGCGTGATGCTCGATCCCGGCGTAACGGATACGACCTCATAGGGACCTGTGCCTACAGGCTTGGTGGACATTCCAGACGCACCCACCTTCTGATAGTACTCGTCGGGATAAATCGGCACCGACATGCTGAACAGCTCGAGAGCGGCGGGGTAAGCTGCCTGAAGGTGGACGCGGACGTTGTAATCGTCCAGCCGTTCAGCCGACTTTATCCATTTCACCTTGTCATAGACCACGATCTTGTTTGCGGGATCGACGATATAGTTGAGCGTGAAAACGACGTCGTCGGCATTGAAGCTTTCCCCGTTGGAAAATTTGACACCCGTGCCCAAGGCGTAGGCCAAGCCTTCTGCGAGCAGATTGCGTACGGCCATGGAGAGCCGCTCGCGTCCTACGATTTCAATTGTTCCGTAATGGCTACGGCGACTTAAGCAATGGGCGAGGCCGGAGCAATCATCAGCAAATTACCGCTTTTTTGCTCGATTTAATCCGGTCAAAAGAAGGGATATTTAATTGAATTTGCATATGCTGATTTAAGATAAAGATGGAGATGGTTTTTAATGTCGACGAAGTGCCAAGGCTGCCATGAGGGTGCGGCTCTCAATTTGCCGTTCTCGATGGCGTTCCAACCTATCGTGGATATCACGACAGGATCAATTTTCGGACATGAGGCTTTGGTGCGTGGTGCAGAGGGCCAAGGGGCTGGCTCCGTTCTGACGCAGGTCGACGAGAGCAATCGATATGCCTTCGACCAGCAATGCCGGGTGAAAGCAATCGAGCTTGCTGCAAAGCTGTACGACCCGGCCGACACCGCCAAGCTCTCCATCAATTTCATGCCCAACGCCGTTTACGAGCCACGTGCCTGTATTCGCCTGACGCTTGCCACTGCCATGAAGACCGGCTTCCCGCTGAATCGCATCATTTTCGAATTTACCGAGACAGAAAAGCTGGACACTGCGCACATCCTCAACATCCTGCGCACCTACCGGGAGATGGGTTTCCAGACGGCGATTGATGACTTCGGTGCTGGCCATTCGGGCCTTGGACTGCTCACACATTTTCAACCTGACATCGTCAAGTTGGACATGGATCTGATACGTGGCATCGACAAGGACCCCGTACGGCGAAAGATCGTCAAACACACGCTCGACATGCTGGCCGATCTCAATATCGTTCCTTTGTGCGAAGGGGTTGAGACCGGCGGAGAACTCGCAGCCCTGAGAGACCTCGGAGTGTCTCTGGTGCAAGGCTACCTCCTCTCCAAACCCTTGTTTGAGGCACTGGCGCTACCGCCGACCGATGAGATGCTGAGCAGTATCGCGGCCTAACAGGCAGAACTGCCATACCGACCTGCCGAATTGCTCCGTCTCTTCCGGCGCTACACCACAGACGTATATGAATTTTCGCGCCCGGCAATAAGACCGGGCGCGTTGCGTTTGTCGACGCCTCCACCACCTCGCCCGCGCCTTTGTCGCCTTCCTAAAATCCAGGAACGCGGTCAGTATGACGCGAAACTTTGCACTTAAAACAAATTAAGAGCAGCATCATTCATGTGTAAATTTTTAATTCAAAAATTTCATCTCCCGTCAGAAGGGAAAATTGATCAAAATCAAGAAATCGAAGGAAATAATTTATGTATTCACAAAATATTACTTGGTAAAAATATTTTTTTATATTTTATTTTCTCGGTCATATTAAAAATTAACTATGTTTAAATTATTTACTTCGTATATTCCACTCGCGTTACTGACAGAGACCAGTAATATCGTGACGAACGAGGCGTGCTGCTCTCATTTCATTTGAAAGACAAATCGGATGCCTGGATGGGGCCGTCAAAGCCGCCATTCGACTGCGCCCAGTTCGGCCCGTTTCTGTGAGATCCGACGATCTAGGCACGGAGTAAACACCCATGCGTGCCGTGTGCCGCCTCCCAGTGGCTTTTGCGGCGTTATTTGTGAGTGGCATCAAAAAAATAACCCCCTCTAAGATGCAATCCAGGAGACAAAATGAAGCACGTCCCTATCGTCGGAAAATTTCTCGCGATCATGGCCACCTTCGGCCTTCTCGCAGTCGCCCTCGCAGTTTACCAGACCAATCAACTGCATAAAATTGATGAAAGTTATCAGTCTCTTATGGATGGTCACCAGACCGCAGCCTTGTCTCTGGCGCGCGCAAACCGCAGCCTGCAGGCATTTCGCGCAAGTGTTGGCGATCTGTTAATGGCCCGTACTGCGGAAAACAATGCCAGTGCCGCTGCTTCCATCAAGGATGCCGAGGACAGCTTCAAGAAATTCATCGACAAAGCAATCACCCTCTTGCCTGAGAACGGCGACATCAAACAGTTGAAGGCGGATGGCCTCAAGATCTTCAATGAGACCTGCTCGGCAACGATTGCAGCAGGACGGGCCGCAACGTCGGAGACGGATATTTCCAGTTCGCAGGCGATCTTTCTGAAAGAATGCCAACCGGCCTTCGCTAGCCTTTCACCGCGCTTTACAGCCGTAACGACAGCGGTCACGGAAGAAGCAAACGCCATGGGTGACGAGCAATCGGCCTTCGTCGACAGCACGGCGCTGAAAACGCTAAGCCTTGTGGCAGGCGTTATCCTCGCGGTACTCGTGCTTGGCTTTGTTGCAGTGCGAGCTTGGCTGGTCAAACCTATCGGCAACCTGTCGAACACGATGAGCGTGCTCGCCACTGGAAACTTCGATGTTGCTGTCGATGGCATTGATCGGCGTGACGAAGTCGGCTCTATGGCCAAGGCCGTGCAGGTATTCAAGGACAATGGACTGCGTGCCCTGGACCTCGAACGCTCCGCAGAGGCCACCCGCAGTGCAGGTGAAGCGGAGCGGCTGCGCAACGCCGAGGTCGAGCGTCAGCGTACGCAAGAGATGGCACAGGCTACATCCGGACTGGCAGAAGGTCTGCGGCAACTGTCGAACGGCAATCTTACTTTCCAGCTGGACGAACCTTTTGCAGGAGACTTTGAATCGCTGCGATCGGACTTCAACGCAGCCGTCAGACAGCTGTGCGACAGCTTGCGGGCAGTGGCGAGTGCTACCGGCTCCATTGATAACGGGGCTCGCGAAATCAGCCAAAGCGCCGAAGATCTCTCGAAGCGCACCGAACAGCAAGCCGCATCTCTGGAAGAAACTGCAGCGGCTCTGGACGAAATCACCACCAACGTTTCAAGCTCGTCAAAGCGGACAGAAGACGCTCGCCACGTGGCAATGGAAGCCAACAAGTCTGCGCGCCGGTCGGGTGAGGTTGTCTCCAACGCAGTATCCGCAATGCAGCGTATCGAGCAGTCTTCCAACCAGATTTCATCAATCATCGGCGTCATCGACGAAATCGCTTTCCAGACCAACCTTCTTGCTCTGAACGCCGGTGTCGAAGCGGCACGTGCTGGCGAGGCTGGAAAAGGCTTTGCTGTCGTTGCACAGGAGGTGCGCGAACTCGCTCAGCGCTCAGCGCAGGCGGCAAAGGAAATCAAGGATCTCATCCGCAATTCCGTCGACGAGGTCAGCACAGGCGTGCGGCTGGTTCAGGAAACGGGCGACGCACTAAAGGTCATCGAAGAGCAGGTTGTGGTCGTCAACTCACAACTCGATGCCATCGCCACGTCGGCTCGTGAACAGTCGGTCGGCCTCTCGGAAGTCAACACTGCGGTCAACCAGATGGACCAGGTCACGCAGCAAAACGCTGCTATGGTGGAGGAATCGACAGCCGCCAGTTCCACGCTGGCCGAAGAAGTCCGACGCCTGCGAGAGATCGTGTCCGAGTTCCGCATCGACTCTGTCGAGGCGGCAAGAAGCAAGCCAGTCGCCGTCAAAAGCGATCAAAAACCGGCGCCCTCCCCTGCGCGCCGCATGATTGCGAAGGTCGCGAGCGCCATGGGTAAAGGCGGCGGCAACACCGCTGCGGCACCGGATAGCTGGGAAGAGTTCTAAGCGCCCACCCGCAACCCAAAAACAGGCGGCCAAACCCGGCCGCCTGTTTTTCGTTTTGTCGCAAGTGTCGAAATCCACTTCACCTATTCCACCCCCCTAGGTTTGTCGGGCCTTAGCGTCTCGACGACCCGACGCTGATTTTCCTCCACTCCATCAGAGATCCAGTTTTAACCCGACGGCCTTCTGGAGGAGCACGTCCGTCGGCAGCAGCGCGGCTATTTCCCGTGTGTGATCGATTTTCCCAATCTGCGGTCACTCGTTGACCCTCTGAAAAACAAAACAGCTGTCAGATTAAAAAAGGTTGTACGTACGTCTATTTTTTCTAACCTTCGGATGCGCCGGGCTTCGGGCACGGTGGTGAGAGGAAAAATGGGGGGACCACTGCATCTGCAGTGACCGTATAATTGGGTGGAGAACCAATGAGAATTATCGACCTCAGCGTATCGCTGGAGGATGGAACGCCGTGCGATCCGCCTTCCATGTCGACGACGATAGACTATCGGGATCACAGACAAGGCGCAGAGCATATGCGGCAGTTCTTTCCTGTCGCGAAGGAATCCGACCTGCCAAAAGGACTGGGCTGGGCGATTGAATATGTCAGCCTGACCACACATAGCGGCACTCATCTTGATGCGCCCTGGCATTATCATCCGACCATGGATGGCGGGAAGCCAGCCCGCACGATCGACCAGGCACCGCTGGAATGGTGCTTCTCGGATGGAGTCGTACTCGATTTTTCCCAAAAGCCGAATGGCTACAAAGTGTTGGCAGCCGACATAGAGGCCGAGTTGAAGCGCATTGGCTATAGGCTGAAGCCGCTCGATATTGTCGTCATCCGTTCAGGCGCCGAGACAGCATGGGGCTCTGCCGATTACCTCTCCGCAGGATGCGGTATGAGCCGTGAGGCCACGCTCTACCTTCTCGAACAGGGCGTAAAGATTGTAGGTACGGATGCCTGGAGCTGGGACCGCCCACTCAGCCTGATTGCCGAGGAATTCGAAAAGACCAGAGATGCCTCGATCATCTGGGAGGGGCACTTCGCCGGCATCGAAAAAGAGTATTACCACATGGAGAAACTGACCAATCTCGGCCTTCTGCCGCCGTTCGGTTTCAAGCTCTCCTGCTTCCCGATCAAGATCAAAAACGCAAGCGCGGGCTGGTGTCGCGCTGTTGCGGTTCTTGACGCTTAAAGGGGGGATATGGCCATGAACAACTCAAATCAAATTTCTGAAAAACTTGATGTCAAATGGCATACGATGATCGGTGGTTTTGCCGGATACATGTTTGACGCCATGGATATCTTTCTTCTTGCCATGGCAATGCCAGCAATCATCACGGATCTGGCGATATCACCAGCGGATGGCGGATTGCTGGCGACCGCGACCATGGTCGGCATCGGCTTCAGCAGCATCGCGATTGGCTGGGCGGCGGACAATTTTGGTCGCCGCAAGGTTCTGTTCTGGAGCCTGACCTCCTTCGGCCTGCTGACGATGGCGATCTACTTGACAAATAGCTGGCACCAGATTCTCATTCTGCGTTTCCTCGCGGGTCTGGGTCTTGGCGGCGTCTGGAGCATCATTGTCTCCTATATCTCGGAAACATGGCCCTCGCACCAGCGAGGCAGAGCTGCGTCCTTCGTGTTGTCTTCCTTCCCGGTCGGTGCGGGGGTCGCCTCGTTTCTGGCTTACCTCATCATCCCGCAATTTGGTTGGCACGCATTGTTTCTAACCGGTGGCGGATCAATGCTTGCGGCGATCTACTACCTGCTATTCGTACCGGAATCGGAGGCATGGCAGCGGCAAAAGGCGAAGTCTGACGGCGCGATGACGTCGGTGAAGGATATTTTCGCTCCCGAGCTTGCTCGAAACACCATTCTTGCAACGCTCGTCGCAAGCTGCGGATTGATCGGATATTGGGGCGCCAGCACCTGGCTGCCAATGTTCATGATCAAGGAACGCGGACTTCCCGCCAATACTGCGTTCATGTTCTTCATCGTCCTCAACGTCGGCATGTTCATCGGATACAATGTCTTCGGATATCTCGCCGACCGTATCGGCAGAAAGAAAGCGGTCGTGATTTCCTTCCTGGGAACGGCGATCACATTGCCGATCTATATCTCGATGACGGATCCCACCGCGCTGCTCGTCATGGGACCGGTCTACGCATTCTTTACCGCCTTTGTCGGGTTGATGGGGTCATATCTGCCCGATCTTTTTCCAACCCGCATTCGCACCCTTGGCGCCGGTTTCTGCTTCAATATCGGGCGCGGCATCTCTGCCTTCGCACCGTTTGTCATGGGTTTCATCGCCCAGAAATACAGTTTTGCGACGGGCATTATGATTTGCGCCGGTTTCTTCCTGCTTGCAGGGCTGACGATGCTTACCCTGCCCAACATAGATGCCCAAAAGGCGTCTTCCGGCCCCAAGGACCTATGAGGTTAAGATGAACGAAAATACCATTATCACCGTCGCCACGACGGGTGCGTGGCCGACGAAGGAACATAACCCCGCCATTCCGTTAACACCGCGCGAGATCGCAGACGACGTCTTCGAATGCTGGCAGGCCGGTGCCGCTATTGCTCATCTCCACATGCGGGACGATGAGGGCACAGGTACGATGGATATCGGGAAATTCCGCGAAACCGTCGGCCTCATCCGGGAACGGTGCGACATCGTGCTGAACCTCACCACGTCAGGAGACCTGAACGCCACCGACGAGACCCGTATGATGCATCTCGTGGAATTGAAGCCCGAAATGGCCTCCTATGATTGCGGTTCGATGAACTGGGCGCACTCCACGCTCTTCATCAATCACCCGCATTTTCTCGAAAAGCTCGGAAGGGTGATGATCGAAAACGGCGTAAAACCCGAGATCGAAATCTTCGACGCAGGAATGTACTATAACTCCGAGTATTATCTCAAACAGGGGGTCCTGAAGGCCCCCGCATACTATCAGTTCGTCCTGGGCGCACCGGGGGGAACGACGGCGACGGTCGAGAACCTCGTCTATCTGCGAGGCCTGCTTCCAAAGGACGCTCACTGGTCGGCAATCGGCATCGGTCGCGGACATATGCCTATACTGATGACGGCAGTGGCCATGGGCGGAAACATCCGCGTGGGTATGGAGGATAACGTCCTCTACGCCAAGAACCGCCTTGCGGCATCAAATGCCGAGTTCGTTTACCGCGCCGGTCGCATCGTCAGTGAAGCCAACCGGCAGGTTGCGACACCTGCCGATGCCCGTGCAACGCTCGACTTGAGAACAGCTTGATGCATCTGCCGGGTCCCTCGTACAAAGGGGCCCGGTCAGCAAGCCCAATTGGCGACTGAGTGCCAGAACGGCTGATGTCCTATGGCTGATGGCCACTCACTTCGCTGAAAGGAGTCAGAACTCCTGCCAGTCGTCCCGAACCGCGTTCGATCCAAACGAGCTGGCGACCTTTTTCAACATCGTTCTTGCGGGCGAAGAATGGGGCTTGTCGACGTCTGGCGAGGCAGAGGTTGGCCTAGCTGACGAATTGTCCGCCTTGAAGCGCGACACCAGCTCTCGCAGATTTCTTGCTTCATTTGCCAGCGTCGCACTGGCAGCGTTTGCCTCTTCCACCATTGCAGCGTTCTGCTGTGTGACCTGGTCCATCTGGTTGACGGCGGTATTGACCTCCGCAAGACCCACGGACTGTTCCCGAGCCGATGTTGCAATGGCGTCCATATGCTGGTTGATCGTGACAATATATTCTTCGATGGCCTTCAGCGCATCACCCGTCTGGCTCACCAGCGTCACGCCGCTTTCAACTTCGGCGCTTGAATTGCGGATGAGTTCCTTGATTTCCTTTGCAGCCTTTGCGGACCGTTGGGCCAGTTCGCGAACCTCCTGTGCAACGACAGCGAAGCCTTTTCCGGCCTCACCGGCGCGGGCCGCTTCTACACCGGCATTAAGGGCCAGCAGGTTCGTCTGGAATGCAATTTCATCGATAACGACGATGATGCTCGAAATCTGGCCCGAGGACTGTTCGATCTTGCCCATTGCGTGGACGGCAGAGGCCACCACTGCGCCAGACTGGCGCGCACTCTGGTTAGCCTGGATGGCGACGCTGCGCGCTTCGTCCGCACGCTTGGTGGAGTTGGCAACATTCGTCGTAATCTGGTCCAGCGCCGCCGCCGTCTGCTCAAGCGAAGCTGCCTGCTGCTCCGTACGGCGTGACAGGTCATCTGCACTCGAACTGATTTCTCGTGAGCCATTGTCGATTGCGGAGGTGGACTGCGCAACGGCGCTCAATGTCTCGCGAAGCTGGCTGACGGCTTGATTGAAATCAGAGCGAAGACTTTCGAAATCCGCAGAAAGCGGCTGTTTGATCTGATAGGTCAGATCGCCCAGAGAGAGTTTATGCAATCCGTCGGCAAGCAAACGGGTCGCTTCCGTCATCTCGATCGTCCGCTTGTGTTCGAGCTCACTCGCCCTCTGGCGTTCTTCTTCGGTCTGTTGACGGCTGGCTGTTGCCTCGTTCTCAAGCGAGCGCGCACGTACGGCATTTTCCTTGAAGACCTGAACGGCGGACGCCATCGCTCCTATCTCGTCGGGGCGTTCCTTGCCTTCGATCGTTACGTCGAGGTCATTTTCTGCCAGTCGTGACATGGTGTTTGTCAAATTGCCAATCACCTTCGAGAAAGACCGGGCAAACAGGAGGAAGCCGATCAGCGAGAGCAGTGACACGGCAACGCTTCCGGCAACCGTTGTCCAGAGCGATCGGGAGCTTGCCGCGAGAATTTGCGTAGCGTCCGCTCCGACCTCGAAGACGCCAAGCGGTTCGCCCGAGAAATTCGTAAAGGGTACAGCCTGAACGACGATATCCCTTCCCTCCGACAGTATCGTCTCGGACACAGGCTTGCCTTCAAAAGCCGCCTTGACCTGCTCTGGCGTCAGCATGGACTTTCCGTCCAGTGTTGATGCCTGAAGTTGAAGTTTTCCGTCGGCCACCACATTGACGGCGATCTCGCCGCCGATTCGATCGGCAATGGGGCCGAAATAGGGGTTCGACAGTTCAGTACCGACATCGATGAGGCCAACGAGCTTGCCGTCAGCGATAACCGGTGCTGACGCATACATGCCGATGCTGGCGCGGCCGGTCTCGATGCCTGCGGCGACCTTGCCCGTGGCAAGAGCTTTGACAACCATCTTGCGACGGCCAGTCATGTCATCACCAGACTTGTCAGGGGCATGAAGGCGCACAACTGCGACGCCCTTCGCATCGATGAAGGTCACAAATTGCAGGCCACCTTCCTTGGAGATGGCAGGAAGGCCGGACCCGTATTTGGCCAGGATAGCGTCCTTTTCTTTTCCAAGAATGAGTTTTGCGGTGTCGGGATCGCTGGCGATCGCCAAGGCGACTGCCGCCGCCGCTCTCTGCGTCGCACCCATATCCGTCTGAATAAGAGAAAGGTCGCTTTTTGCCTTGCTGCGAAGTGCGTCTTCATTCGCAATGGACTGGCCATACCATGCCTGCCCTCCGATAGTCGCACTCGCAAACAAAACGGCTCCAAAGCCGTAAGCCGTCATTTTCACCCAAATAGGTTTACGAACCCGATTGCCCATTTGTCCCCCCGACAATGAATTCATCTGAAAAAAAGCTTATCCGAAAAAGCTCAAGAGTTGCTTAAGCGCTTTTCTGGGCAAAGGTCGTCGTCAATGTCCTTCATCCTCCGTCTTATCGGCCTGAAGGCGAACCGGGTTTGCCGGGGACTTGAAGTTCGTCATCACCCGAAGTGTCAAAAAGGTAACGATCGAAAGGACAATGGCAGTATCATAGGAGCCTAGCCCAACCGCGGCACCGATGGCGCCCGTAGCCCAGATGCTGGCCGCTGTCGCTGTGCCCCGCGTTCCCATTTTACCGACGAGGATCGCGCCACCCCCGATGAAACCGACGCCATTGATGAGACCTTCCACGACACGGGCTGTTGCCTCAGCATTGCCAAGAGTTATCGTCTCTGCGGCCTGTATGAAGCCGCAGGCTGCAATCGCGACCAAGGGAAATGTCCGCAATCCCGCACTTCGCTCATTCTGCTCTCTGTCCCAACCAATTGGGAGCGCCAGAACATATGCCACCAACAATGCAATCAGATGCGGGAAGAAGTTTAGTTCAACGCCAACTGATAAGAGCCAATCATTCAAATGAATCCCTCCGCTTCAACCGATTCCGGACGTAATAGATAGTCGTTGCATTCAACTCGGTCCGAAAAGGCGGGTTCCGAATTTGGGGTGGATTTTTCTTAGCCGGATTATTGAGTGGCCACGACACTTCACTGCGACGAGGTCGCTACGGCTTGGCGCTTATCGGCTGACAGGAAAATGCCTTCGAGCGGCTTGCTAAGGACCGCCGAAGGCATAGGCTCGTCAGTGGGGCATTTCTGCAGTGTTAGTGCTTGGCGCTGGCCATCTTCACGTGCGACAGATGCGTTTCAAGGCTGGGTAGAGTTTCTTTCGCGAACCCAACGACGGTCTGGTCGTCACCGGACCCTGCATAGGTTCGAAACAGCGCAATCGCCTCCATGTGTGCTTGCACCTGCATGTCGAGGTAAAGCGTGTCGAAGTCCTTGCCTTTGGCAGCCTGCAATTGATCCATCATCTTCTGTTGCTTGGGTGCAAGGACGATCGGGGATGGCAATGGCTCTCCCTTTTTATCCAAGATACCCTTGAGCTTAGCACCCGCCTTCTGGTGGTCGGCGATGATCATCTTTGCCGCGTCCTTGAGATCGCCGGACTCCGCATTCTGCAAAGCCAGTTCGCTGGACTTGATCTCGAACTCGTTGGAGCTCGAGACGACGCTGACGAAGGTTGGCCGGTCCATGACCATCATGGGTGCGGCATCGCCAGCAGGTTTTGGCTTCTGTTCCTGCGCCATGAGCGGCTGGCTCAAAAGGGCAGCGGATAATGCGAGGTAGGATAGATTTGAAAATTTCATAGTTATGGTCCTTTGTGACGCGATCACTTCGTTTTGGAAAATGCTTTCGTGAGGTCGGCATTGGCAGCATCGACAGCGTCCTTCGCCTTATTCACCACCTTGGCCATTCCGAAGAATTCGTGGGTCACGCCCTCGTAATTCAGCGCATTTACCATCACGCCCGCTGCCTTCAACTTATCGGCATAGGCCTGTCCTTCAGAACGCAACGGGTCGATCTGCGCAGTGATGACGGTTGCAGATGGCAGTCCCTCAAGGTCATTGCGACCGACGAGATTGATCCGCGGATCGGCGGTCTCATCCTTGGACGCGAAGACATGCGAAACGAACCACTCCATATCGGCCTTGCCGAGCGGTGCCGCGTTGGCATTTTCCTGATAGGACGGCGTGTTCATGTCGTTGCCAGCGATTGGATAGACCAGCAACTGGTGCACCGGCATCGTTGTCTTCTTTTCCTTCGCCATCAGAGCAACATTGGCGGCCAGATTGGCGCCGGCACTTTCACCCGCAACAGCAATCCGCTTGGCGTCACCATTCAAAGTATGAATGTTTTCAACGGTCCACGCGTAGGCAGCCCAGGCATCGTCATGCTGCGCCGGGAACTTGCTCTCTGGCGCATGGTGATAATCTGCAGAAACAACGATGGCTTTCGAACCAAGTGCAAGCGCTCTTGGCGTCGCATCATAGGTATTGATATCAGCCACGACCCAGCCACCGCCGTGGAAGTACAGCACGACAGGGAATGGCCCCTTGCCTTCGGGAACATAGACACGGGCTGGCAACGCGCCGCCGGCACTCGGAATGGCAATATCCTTTGTCGCAACACCCGCCTCTGGCATCGGCGATATCTTTTTGTCCCGCTGCACCGTGCGCGCGGCATCGGCGGCACTTGCCTGCGTGCGGGCCTGCGGCACGGTCAGGCCAGAAAAGGGTTTGGCATCCAGCCCCTTCAGCGCGTCCAGGACAGCCTGCATCTGGGCATCGGGCTTCGCCTGTTCAGTCGGCTGCGTCTGCTGAGCCGGTTGGGCTGGCGCCGGGGCGGGCTGCTGGGCCCATACGGATGCCGAAGAAGAAAGCAAGAGGACCGCAAGGCTCGCGGCGCCGATGGAAGTACGTGAGATAGGCATAAGATTTCCTTTGAAACTACGGTGTGACATTTTGTTATTGCTTGGGTGGTTCGATCTTCTGCTGATAAGTCCCGACGACCTCACCCTTTCCGATGACATGGCCAGACATGGCAGCCAAAAGCGCATCGCGGTCGGACGTCGGTGGCAGATCAATCATGGAATCGAGTGCGATGACCTGGATATGGTAGTGATGAGGCTTGTCACCCGCAGGTGGCTTTGGTCCGAAATAACCGTGTGTTCCAGATGTGTTGCGACCCTGCAAAACACCCTCCGGCTCCACGAGGCGAAGCTGTTCCTGCAAGCCTTCTGGAAGCATCGTCACTGTCGCGGGGATGTTCCACGCCAACCAATGGACAAAGGGCTTGAGCGGCGAAGCGTCAGGATCTTCCATGATGATGGCGTAAGACGCAGCCTTTGGCACAGCGCTCCAGCGAAGCGCAGGCGAAACGCCATCAGCATATTCACTGTATCTCGTGGGCATTGCTGCATTGTTCGAGAAAGCATCTGTGGAGACGGTGATCTTTCCCTCGGACTCCGTCTCGGGCCGCTTCAAAGCCAATGGCACATCTGCGCTTTTTTTCGCCTGTGCTTCCATAACATCGGCGGGGGCCGTGGGTGCGGTCTCTGCTTTTTTGGCTTCGCCCGTATAGGCAATCCGGTAAATGACGCCGTTGGCATCATCCGCCATCAACAACGAGCCGTCTTTAGCGACGGCAAGGCCGACCGGACGGGCGAAATGCGTCCTGCCGCCATCCGTCAGGAAGCCGGTCAGGAACGGCTCGATGGTTTTGGGCTGACCGTTTTCGAAGTGAACCCGGACAATTTCGTAACCTGATGCCGGGTTTCGGTTCCATGATCCCCGCATGGTAGCGAAAGCATCTCCCGCAAATTCCGCTGGAAAGGCCGTTCCCTTATAGAACTTCATCTGCATGGGCGCCGCGTGCGCCGTGTAACCGATCACCATCGGCTGGCTCTGATCGCGCCATTGCTCTTTTGTCACACCGCCAACTGGCGTGGACTGTGGATATATGTCACCCGCGCCATAGACATGCGGCCAGCCATATTGCTTGCCCTGCTCGATCTTGTTGAGTTCCTCGGCCTGAACCTCGTCGCCCATCAGGTCGATGCCATGATCCAGGCCCCAGAGTTCGCCAGTCTGCGGCTGCCAATCGTAACCAATCGTGTTGCGCAGGCCTGACGCGAAAATCGTTCTGCTCTTGCCATCCGGCGTCGCGCGAATGATCGTTGCGTTTTCAGGATTGCTTTCGTTGCAGGAATTGCAGGTAGAGCCGACGCTTATGTACAGCATTCCGTCAGGGCCGAATGAAAGAACACGGTTTGGATGCTGGCCGGAATCCGGCAGATCGCCGATGATCATCTCAAGTTCGCTAAGCGTTCCATCGGCATTGATGTCGGCAACGAAGACCTCTTTCACGGTGACAAGGTAGAGTTTGTCATCCTTGATTGCCAGCCCATGCGCCTGTGCGCGGGACACGACCTGGACAGGCGCGCCATCGGACTTGCCATCGTTATTCTCGTCCTTGAGGAGCAGCACATCGCCCTCTTCCCGACGGCTGACATAGATGAATCCCTTGTCGGAGACCTCGATAATGCGACTATTGCCAAGGCCCTGGGCGAATGGCTTCACGGAGAAGCCGTCGGGCACCTTCAACTCACCAATCCGCTCACTCGTCGCAGCGACCTTATTGGGCTTGAAAACGTTTGTAGTGATCTGGACTTCAGTTCCATCGCCCTGCTGGGCGTAAGACGCACTGCAGCCAAGAAGTGCTGCGAAAATTGACGCAGCGCCGGTAACACGACGTATCATTAGGTATTCCTCCAAAGACTTCACATGCCGAACATGCGAGACTCTTCAAAGTTCCTGTGATTTGTGCTGGCCAATGACAGACGTACGCTGCCTCCCGAACAGCTACAATGCCCATGGTGTGAAGAGCACTTGCGATGTGGTCTTCAAACGTCGCTGAAGGCTGACACGAAAGCTTCGACCCGTAAGACTGACGACTATCGCGTCATGCTAATGAAGGACTTTTCAATATCTCTGCCACCTGATAGTTCTTACTTTGTTCGCAAGGCAATTTTGAAGCGTCACTCTCGATTTAAGAGGATTCTTCCATGCCGAATTCAAAGTAGGCACACATCAAGGAAAACGGGATGGCGGTTGCCTATCTGGAAAAACTGAACGAGCAGCAGCGCAAGGCCGTCGAGCATGGCGTTGGGCTGGCTGAGGGCAACGCAGCGGGGCCATTGTTGATCATCGCTGGGGCGGGCTCCGGCAAGACGAATACACTGGCGCATCGTGTGGCGCACCTTATCGTCAATGGTGCCGACCCGCGCCGTATTCTGCTCATGACCTTTTCGCGCAGGGCCGCCTCGGAAATGGCCCGCCGCGTCGAGCGTATCTGCCGCAATGTTCTGGGTGCCAATGCTGCCGTCCTGACTGACGCGCTTGCGTGGTCGGGTACGTTTCATGGGATCGGTGCCAGACTGCTGCGGATGTATGCCGAGCAGATCGGTCTCAATCTCGACTTCACAATCCACGACCGGGAAGACAGCGCCGACCTGATGAACCTCGTGCGCCACGAGCTTGGATTTTCCAAAACCGAAAGCCGTTTCCCGACCAAGGGCACCTGTCTCTCGATCTACTCGCGCGCCGTTAACTCGGAGACACCGCTAAACGAGATTCTTCGCCAGCACTATCCATGGGTCGCCTCTTGGGAGGAACAGTTGAAGGAACTGTTCGGAGCTTATGTCGAGGCAAAGCAGGCGCAGAACGTGCTCGATTACGATGATCTGCTGCTCTACTGGGCGCAGATGGTGAGCGATCCCGAACTCGCCGACGATATCGGCAGTCGTTTCGACCATGTGATGGTGGATGAGTATCAGGACACGAACAAGCTGCAGGCGTCTGTCCTGATGGCGCTCAAGCCCGGCGGACGGGGATTGACCGTCGTAGGTGATGATGCACAATCAATCTATTCGTTTCGGGCAGCAACAGTTCGCAACATTCTCGACTTCCCGGCATCGTTCAGTCCGGCAGCGGACGTCATCACGCTCGATCGCAATTACCGTTCGACCCAGCCCATTCTGGCAGCAGCCAACGGCGTGATCGAGCTTGCGCGCGAGCGTTTCACCAAGAACCTGTGGACGGAACGGGAGTCGCTGGAGCGACCGAAACTCGTGACCGTCAAGGACGAAACCGAACAGGCGAATTTCATCGTTGAGCAGGTGCTGGCAAACCGCGAGGTCGGGATGACGCTGAAGCAGCAGGCGGTGCTGTTTCGCACTTCCAGCCACAGCGGCACGCTTGAAGTAGAACTCACCCGCCGCAACATTCCTTTCGTCAAATTCGGCGGCCTGAAGTTCCTCGACAGTGCCCATGTGAAGGACATGCTGGCAGTCCTGCGTTTCGCCCAGAACCCCCGTGACCGGGTGGCCGGTTTCCGTCTTCTGCAGATGCTGCCTGGCATTGGTCCCAAGAAAGCTGGCACCATTCTCGACACGATCGCATCCGACCCCGAACCGCTCTTGGCGCTTGCTGAAATTCCGCCGCCACTTAAGACGGGGGAGGACTGGACGTCCTTCGTTCAACTGTTGGGCGGCCTTCGAAAAACCCATGAAGGCTGGCCATCGGATATCGCGCAGGCCCGTCTTTGGTACGAACCGCATCTTGATCGCATCCATGAAGATGCCGACACGCGCAAGGCCGACCTTCTGCAACTCGAGCAAATCGCCAGCGGCTACCCTTCCCGAGAGCGTTTCCTGACTGAACTGACGCTTGATCCACCGGATGCGACCAGCGATCAGGCGGGTGTCCCGCTGCTCGACGAAGACTACCTCATCCTGTCGACCATCCATTCGGCCAAGGGGCAGGAATGGCGCTCCGTTTTCATGCTCAACGTCGTCGATGGCTGCATACCGTCGGACCTCGGCACCGGAACGACGCAGGAACTCGAAGAAGAGCGACGCCTGCTTTATGTCGGCATGACGCGTGCCAAGGACAGCCTGTCGCTGATTACGCCGCAGCGGTTTTTCACCCACGGTCAGAACTCGCAGGGCGATCGGCATGTTTACGCTGCCAGAAGCCGGTTCATCCCGGCGACCCTGTTGCAGTATTTCGAACCAATGGCCTGGCCGAAAGTCTCACCCGCAGCGTCTGAACGCAGTGCCCAGCAAATCCGCATTGATGTCGGCGCACGCATGCGCGGCATGTGGAAATAGGGGCGACCAATGCGTCGCTTCCAAACCACGCCCGACTGCCGCACGTCAACGCAGGCGCAACGACGACCCGGTGCTTCATACCGTCGAAATTCTGGCAGCGCATTATGGCTGGCAGGCGGTTAGGAAGAGACAGCAATGCCTGGTCGACTTATTGCTGCTCGATGACCGCGGAAGACAATTGGTCAATTCCCGTGAGACCAAGCAGGCCAATGTTGCGATGAAGCTCATCCATAAGGATAGCGGCAGCCTTTGCCACACCGGCTTGGCCACCAACCGTCGCCGCGTATAGAAACGGTCTGCCGACGAAAACAAACTTAGCACCGAGGGCCAGCGCTTTTACGACGTCGGTGCCTCTGCGAAATCCCCCATCGATCATGACAACTGTCCCAGGCCCCACCTTATCTACTATTGCCGGAAGTGCTTTCAGTGGCGCGATGGCACCGTCCAGTTGCCTGCCGCCATGGTTGGAGACGATGATACCGTCTGCTCCGCGGTGTACGGCAATGGCCGCATCTTCGGGATGAAGAATGCCTTTCACGATCAGATTTCCAGCCCACCTCTCCCTGATCCGGCTGAGATGGTCCCAGCTCAAATGATCCTTTTTACCAAAGTCGCGCATCACGTTGGACGCAAGGATAGGCGCACCGCGCGTGGCATAGGAGTTTTCAAAATGGGGAATGCCATGCTTGAGGATCGTGCGACCGAAGGTGCCGATGCTCCATGCCGGGTGGCTCAATCCCTGCCAGGCAAGACGAGCGCTTGGTCGTAGCGGTGTTGAGAAACCTGCTCGGATGTTGTTCTCGCGATTTGCCAGGACGGCGGTATCGACGGTCAGCACGAGTGTTTTATACCCCGCCGATGCGACGCGGTCGATCAGCGCATCGATCCGATCCGGCTCACCGGGAAGATAGGCCTGGAACCATGATCGGGGCGCCGCCTCGACGATCTCCTCAAGCCGGATCAGGGACGAACCGCTCATGATCATGGGGATACCGGCATCCTGCGCTGCTCTCGCCAAGACGAGATCTCCCCGATAGGCCATCAAGGCACTGATGCCCATGGGTGCGATGCCAAAGGGGGCGTTCCACTCCTCGCCCAACAAGGTGGTCTTTGTGGTTCTGCCCGAGACATTTCGCAGCACCCTCGGCAGCAAAGCGATGTCCTGAAACGCAGCAGCATTCTGTCGCAGCGAGGCGTTGGTCTCGCTGGCCCCGGCAATATAGCCAAATAGCGGCTTTGGCAGATGGCGTCGCGCAAGGCTCTCGAAATCGTCCAGAGAGAGCACGCCGCGCAGACGGCGAGCAGACGAAAAGCCGGGAATAGGTAATGTCATGGATAGCTCACAGATTGCATCATGCCGACGCAGGTCAATTTCTTTTCCCTACCGAAGCGAAAAGGGCGCCTCGCGGCGCCCCTCTGTCAGTCTTCGCTCGCTTCGAAGGCGGCTTTTCTGTTCTTGCGGATGGTTGGCAGGATCAGGGTCAGCAGCATCAGCGCTGTCACGGCCAGAAGCACCGCGCTGATGGGGCGCTCGAAGAAGACCAGCCAGTCACCCTGCGACAGAAGCATGGCGCGGCGCAGGTTGGTTTCCAGAAGCGGACCTAGAACGAAGCCCAGCAGAAGCGGACCCGGTTCGCATTTCGCCTTGCGCAGAACATAGCCCAAGATGCCAAACAGGATCACCAAAGCCACATCGAAACCACGATTGCTGACGCTGTACACACCGACGCAGCAGAACAGCAGAATGGCAGGATACATCAGGCGATAAGGGATTTGCAGCAGCTTTACCCAAAGACCGATGAGCGGCAGGTTAATGACGAGCAGCATGGCGTTGCCGAGCCACATCGAGGCGACGAGACCCCAGAACAATTCCGGCTGGTTCTGGATGACCGATGGGCCGGGCGTAATGCCGTGAATGGTCATTGCACCCAGCATCATGGCCATGATCGAGTTGGACGGAATGCCAAGTGTCAGAAGCGGTATGAACGAAGACTGCGCACCCGCATTATTCGCAGCTTCCGGCCCTGCAACACCTGCAATAGCGCCGTGACCGAATTTCTCCGGCGTCTTGGAAATACGTTTTTCGACCGAATAGGCACTGAACGCGCTCAAGGTTGCGCCACCACCCGGCAGAACGCCCAGGATGGTGCCGACACCGGTGCCGCGCAACACGGCCGCCCAGCTATCCTTGAATTCTTCGCGGGTCGGCCAAAGCCTGCCGATCTTGCTTTGCAAGACACCGCGAACCTCCTTGGATTCAAGGTTTGTGGCGATTTCCGCAATGCCGAACAGACCGACCGCGATAACGACGAAATCGATACCGTCATAAAGATCGGTCGATCCAAATGTCATGCGGGCCGACCCGCTGTTGACGTCGATACCGACCATGCCCAGCACGAGGCCCAGGCACACCATGCCGATGGCCTTGACCACCGAACCATGAGCCAGAATGGTGGCGGCGAGCAGACCGAAGATACACAGCGCCACATATTCGGCCGGTCCGAAGGACAGGGCGAAGGAAGACAGCGTTGGGCCGGCAATCGCCAGTGCAATGGTTGCCACAGTACCGGCAAAGAAAGATCCGAGTGCCGCGATGGCAAGGGCGGCGCCCGCCCTGCCCTTTCTGGCCATTTGATAACCGTCGATCGCGGTCACAACCGCCGAGGCCTCGCCAGGAAGATTGACCAGAATAGCCGTTGTCGATCCGCCATACTGAGCCCCGTAGAAAATGCCCGCGAGCATGATCAAGGCGCCGAGCGGCGGCAGGAAGAAAGTAACCGGCAGCAGAATTGCCACGGTTGCAGTTGGTCCGATGCCGGGCAACACGCCAATCAGCGTTCCCAGCAGCGCGCCGAGGAAACAGAACATCAGGTTGGTGGGTGTCAGGGCCTCCGAGAAGCCAAGCATGAGTACGTCGAAAAATGCCATCGAAATGATCCGATCAAGTCAGGACAGGCAATCAGAAGGGCCAGATAGGCATCTGAACGCCAAGTCCGTAAACGAAGAGGAGCGCGCCAAGAGAGGTGAGCACGGCGGTCGAGATAAAAATCTCTTTCCAGCGCGACTCCGGGTCGGCAAGGCTTCCGACGACCAGCAACCAGATGGTCGCCGGTACGAAGCCGAAACGCTCTGCTGCAAAGGCGAACCCTGCAATGGCCACGACCAGAATGATGAGCGGCTTGGGGTTGATCGCGTCCAACGCCTCCTGGGGTTTGGACAAACCCTTGATGAGAACGACCGCACCAATCAGCGCAATGATGGCGCACAGCGACTTCGGGAGAAACCCGGGGCCCATCATCGCCGGAGTGCCGTATGTCAGGTCGCGCGCGGCCCAAAGGCCAAGCGCTCCCAGAAATATCATCACGCCGCCCGCCAGCATATCGGGATGGTCCCGACCTTTGACTGCAGGCTCCGTGCTCATTGCTGCACCCAAGGTGTTGTATCCCAGATTTTCTGGAAACGGGCGAGACGTGTCGGCATTTCCTTTTCCCAATCAGGTCCGCTGAGATAGGCCAGTGGCAAGGCCATCTGCTTGGCCTGTTTCTGGAATTCCGGATTGTCGAGCGTTGCCTTGATGGCCGCAGCGAAACGATCCGTGATTTCAGCCGGTACCTCACGCGGAGCGGCGATGCCGCGCTCTGATGTCATCTCGACATTGAAACCGGACTCAATGGCAGTCGGTACGTCTGGAAGCTGCGGCGAGCGCTCTTTTCCAAATGTGTTGATCATACGCAGACCCGACGTATCGTTTCCGCCGAACTCACTGACATTGAGACCCCCACCGGTAACCTGTGCACCGAGGATGGCCGTGCGCGTTTCACCAGCGCCGTTGAAAGGGATGTGGGTGATCGTCGTGCCGGATTCCGATCCCAGAATGATGATTGCGAGGTGATCATCCGTGCCGATGCCCGATGAGCCGAATGAAACCGCACCGGGCTTTGCCTTTGCGGCCGCGACGAAATCCGCCAGAGTTTTGATGTCCGATGCCGCGGGAACGACGATAGCTGCCGGATCATCGACGATGCGCGCAACCGGCTTGATGGTCTTCGGATCGTAACCCAGCTTTCTCTGCACCTGCATGGACAAGAAGCCTGGTGTGTTGATGAAGGAGAAGGTGTAGCCGTCCGGCTTGGCCTTTGCCAAGGCGGTATAGGCGATTTCGCCCGACGCACCCGGACGGTTTTCGATCACAATGTCTGCGCCGAGTTCTTTTTCGAGATAGGGCTGCATGGCACGCGCCATGACGTCGGTGCTTCCGCCCGGTGCAAAGGCGACGATCATCTGAATTGGCCGATCTTTAGGCCATTCAGCCTGTGCAGAACCGATTGTCGCCAGCAAGGTACCGGCTGCCAAAGCTGCAATCCTCATCATATTCATCGATATGCTCCTCCCAAGGAACGCTGTGCAGGCCCGGCGCCCGCTCGGATACTAGCCGGGATTTCCTCCAAGCGCGGTGCTCAGCTTGCGAGCGGCAACGCGGAGAATTTCGAGATTTTTGGATATGGCCTCATCGCCAAAACGCGATGGCGGGCCGGTCAAGGCCAGAGAACCGAACAGGGCCTGACCTTCACGGTAGATGGGTACGGCGATGCTGGCGACCTGCGGATCGCGCTCACCGATGGTGACGTGAAAGCCCTGGGCGCGAATGTCATCGTAGATTTTTCCGGAAACACCGGTGAACGCCAGAATGACGCGACCCGGCGCACCGCGATCCAGCGGCATCGTATCGCCCACACGGGCGGAATGGCGGATCGACTGCGTTGAATCATGGCGATGAAGGCAAACGCGCACATCGCCTTCCTTGATATAGACGGCAGCGCTCTCGCCGCTCTCATCGCTGATTTGAGCAAGCAAAGGCTCAACAACGGCGGAAGATTTGAATGTCGATTGATACAGCCCGCCCAGACGCACCAGCTTGGGGCCGAGCCGCCAGCTGGCATCTTCATTGCGGACGAGCATGGAGGATTTGGCGAGCGAACGCGCAATGCGAAGGACCGTGGATTTGTCGAGTTCAGTGCGACGCGCAAGCTCACCCAGCGTCAACGCATAGTCGACATCCGTGAAAGCTTCCAGCATCGAAACAGCCCGTTCAACAGCTGCAACACCTGAAGAATTGCCTGGCATTGGTCTTAACCTCCCGTAAAAAAGCGTTGTACTGAGTACAACACCTTTTCATTTAGTACAATACCCGATAATGAGGATTCGTCAACCGTCGCTCCCATGCGCAGCGACGCACCGAAATTCGGGAGGTTTTAGTGAGCAAAATCAATAGGGCGGCGGCGACCGCAAACCCGTCCGCGGCGGCTGCCACAGGTCACAAGGTTCTCGTCACAGGCGCGCAACTGGCGCCCGAAGCTACGGAACTTCTCCAAAAAAATGGAATCGAGACGATTTACGCCGATGGCTATAGCGGTTCTGGAAATCTTGCCGACATCGCAAGGACCAACGCAGTCGATGCCATCCTCGTACGCCAGGGGCAGATAAACGATCTGGTCATCGGATCGTCGCCGCGTCTTCGCGTGATCGCGAAACACGGTAGCGGCGTAGACAATATCGATCTGGATGCCGCAACATCCCGTAACATCCCCGTGCTGCGCGCGCTTGCTGCCAATGCCCAATCGGTCGCGGAACTGGCGATTACCCTGTCTGTAACGCTGATGAAAGATATCGGCACGCTGAGCGACACGGTCAAAGGCGGTGCCTGGCCAAAGACAAAATATGTCGGTCGCGACCTTGCTGGCGCAAAGTTCGGCATTATCGGCTTTGGTGAAATCGGCCGCAGAACCGCCAAGCTTGCCCAAGGGCTTGGCATGGAAACCAGCGCCTACGATCCATTTGCAGAGGACGCGGACGGCACGCGAGTTAGCCGCGAGCTGACGGACATTCTGGCAGAAAGCGACATCGTTAGCCTGCACTGCCCTCTATCGCCACAGACGCATCATCTCATCAATGCCGAGCGATTGAAGCTGATGAAGCCAGCCGCTTTCATCGTCAACACATCACGTGGTGCCGTGATTGACGAAGCTGCTTTGCTAGAGGCCTTGAAAGAAGGAAGCATCGCAGGGGCCGCGCTCGACAGCTTCGAACAGGAGCCCCCGGCACAGGATCATCCGTTCTGGGGGCTGCCAAACCTTATCGCCACCCCCCATGTGGGCGGCGCGAGCCGTTCGGCGCTGCGCAACATGGCCGTGCAGAGCGCACAGCACATTGTCGATGTGCTCACCGGCGTGCCGTTCGACCGGCGTGCACTGGCCAACCAGAACCTCGAACAGAACTAACCCACCCAACACAATACGGAGGAATTGAAATGTTAGGTTTCAGAGTCTGCAAGCGTAAGCAGAATGTCAGCGCTGACTGGGTCGACAAATTTAGAACGCTCCCGGTCGCCAATGTCAGCGATGTCATGTCGCGCATGACGGCTGGCGGCGCGCCGCTGCGTCCTTTCTATACCGGCCCGCGCATGGTCGGCGCAGCCGTGACTGTCAAAGCCCGCCCCGGCGACAATCTGATGGTTCACAAGGCCCTCGACATCGCCGAGCCGGGCGACATCGTCGTCGTTGATGCCGGTGGTGATCTTAGCAATGCGATCATCGGCGAATTGATGGTTGCGCACGCGGCCCAACGCGGCCTCGGCGGCATCGTCATCTTCGGCGCCATTCGGGACAGCGAAGAACTGCTGGCAGGATCCTTCCCCGTCTTTGCCGCAGGCGTAACCCATCGCGGCCCTTACAAGGATGGCCCCGGCGAAGTGAATGTACCCATCGCTATCAACGGCATGGTCATCGAACCCGGCGACCTCATTTGCGGCGATGCCGACGGTCTTCTATCCGTCCCGCTTGCCTCAGTCGAAACCGTGTTCGAAGCCGCTTCGAAAAAGCATGCGGCCGAAACGAAGCAGATGGAAAACATCAAACTGGGCAAAAATGATCGTGCTTGGGTCGATGCCTCTCTGGCCCGGCTCGGCTGCTTCATCGAAGCTTGAAAAGCTCGAGGCGTGGAAATATCCACGCCTCAGCCACTCATGCTCCTAGCCCTTGAAAGGGCTCAAACCGCAGCCCCCCACTTCAATTTCTTTGGCGAAGCAAAGAATCCTTCTTCGGAGTATGAATAGTCTACTTCGCCCATTTGGCTTGGCTGCTCAGCGGCATTTCAAGAATTGCAGCTGTGCTGCTTCCATAGCCTTTCGCCCAAAATCTCCAATTCACAGAGATTCTTCACGGCCTTGCACTCGCGGCTGTCAGTCGGCCGATACCGCCTCTCTCAACCCTTCGGCACTCCGTTGGACTGCCTTGCCGACTGCAATGATCTGATCCCACTGACCCTTGCAAGGCACCAAACGCCTTGGAGTAAGACGACCTGGGCGCCCACATAAATGCAATTTCTACTTTAGTAAAATATATTAATTATCTTGGGATATAACCGTCACAGCAATTCCCTCACTCCAGGCGCGCTCCATGATGAACATTTTTGCTTCCAACTCCAATCTGGTCCTCTCGGCACTCGATCTCTCCTTCGCCATCATCGAATTTGAGACGGACGGCACTATCCTCAGAGCGAATAAGAATTTTTGCGATTTGATGGGGTACACCGAGAAAGAAATCATCGGACAGCATCATCGCATCTTTGTCGATAAAGAATATGCTGGTTCTTCTGAATATACCGCATTCTGGCGAAAGCTTCAGGGCGGCACATTTGAGTGCAGCGAGTTCAAGCGCATCGCAAAGAATGGCGACGAAATCTGGATTCGAGGGAACTATAACCCCGTGAAAAGCACCAGTGGAAAGGTGCTTAAGATCATCAAGTTCGCAAACGACATCACACAGACCAAGATGGATGGCCTGGACAGTGGTTCTAAGCTGGCTGCGGTCGCACGCGCCCAGGCGACAATCGAATTCACACCCGAAGGCAAGATTATCACCGCCAACGAAAACTTCTTGAAGGCGCTGGGATATTCGCTGAACGAAATAGTCGGTCAACACCACCGCATGTTTGTAGAGCCTACGGAGGCAAACTCCCAACGATACCTGGAATTTTGGACCCGATTGCGCATGGGTGAGTTCGTCGCGGACGAATTTCTGCGCATTGGCAAGGGTGGACGTCATGTCCATATCCAGGCGTCCTATAATCCGGTGTTCGACCCGAGCGGGAAGATCATCAAAGTCGTCAAGTTTGCCACCGACATCACCGGTCGCGTTCAAAATGTCGAGCAGCTGGCGCTAGGATTGACAAGGTTTGCGGACGGAGATCTCTCCCAGCAGATCGAGCAACCATTCATCCCCTCCCTGGAGAGGCTTAGAACGGACTTTAATTCGGCATCCCAGAAACTAAAGCTCGCGCTCGCTGCGGTTGCAGAGAATGCCCAGGCGATTACCGCTGGCTCTAACGAAATCCGTATTTCTGCAGACGATCTGGCAAAGCGGACAGAACAGCAGGCGGCCTCTGTTGAAGAAACGGCTGCCGCCCTGGAACAGATCACGACCACCGTGAAAGATTCCAGCCAGCGTGCCGAGGAAGCTGGTCGTCTTGTTGCTCGCACCAAGGACCACGCCAATCACTCGGGCAATGTCGTTCGTGAAGCGATCAGCGCCATGGATCAGATCGACGCATCGTCGAAAGCAATTTCCAACATCATCGGCGTGATCGATGAAATCGCGTTTCAAACGAATTTGCTGGCACTGAATGCCGGTGTCGAAGCGGCGCGCGCCGGTGAGGCTGGCAAAGGATTTGCCGTGGTTGCTCAAGAGGTGCGTGAACTTGCACAGCGCTCAGCGACAGCGGCTAAGGAGATCAAAACCCTCATCACCGCATCCGGCTCCTACGTCAGCAATGGTGTGGCGCTGGTAACGAAGGCGGGGACGGCTCTGCAGGAGATCGCGTCACATGTCGAGAACATCAATGGCGATATTACAGCGATCGTGGAGGCCTCCCGTGAGCAGTCGACTGCACTGAGCGAAATCAACCGGGCCATCAATTCAGTTGACCAGGGCACGCAGCAGAACGCTGCCATGGTGGAAGAACAAACGGCGGCCAGCCACGAACTCGCCAACGAAGCTGCCGCGCTGTTCGAATTGCTCGATCAGTTCCGTTTTGAAGCTGTGAAACACTCGCAAACAGCAAAGCCTGTCGAGATCAAGCGGCAGGCAACGACAAAAAGCGCACCATCGGCAAATTACCACGCGGCAGCGCAACGCCCATCCGTAGCTGTGGCCCCTCGTCGGGCGGCGAGTGCCTCAGCTACCGCAGCGGCACAAGCAAGCTGGGAAGAGTTCTAGGAAAATCGCAGATAAAATGTCCGCTCAAATTTCTTTGCGAAGATGATCGGACACTGCGACGGCTACAATAAACGAATAGCTTGGATTATGGGCGGCCAGCGTGGGTCGCCCATATCTGTTTGCACTGATGTCATTTTTTACTTCAGTTAGAACCACTTTAAATTTATTTAGAACTCATAAAGGCTAATCGCACGGTTTGATGTACTGGCTCAAATTCTCGTCTTGGAATCACTCTGCATTAAGCTTTTTCGCTTTTGCTCATTTGTGATATAAATCCAGCGAGCGATTGTGATGAGCCTTTACCCGATTCCCAATAATGACGAAAAACGAATCGAGGTTCTGGATAGCTTCGCGCTGATGGATACGGCGCCCGAGCGGGAATACGACCATATCATACAGATGGCGTCACGAATCTTCGACGTCCCGACCGTTTTGATTTCTCTGGTGCATCGTGATCGGCAATTTTTTAAAGCTCGTATCGGCCTGGATGTGTGCGAAACCGGAAGAGATGTTTCGTTTTGCACCTTCGCACTCATGGAATCCAGAGTCTTTGTCATACCGGATGCATCCAAGGATGAGCGCTTCCGAACGAATGCGTTGGTTACAGGCTACCCGAACATTCGCTTCTATGCTGGCGCACCACTCATCACGGCTGAAGGACATGCGCTTGGAAGCCTATGTTTGATCGATCCGAAACCGAGGATGACGTTCTCGGCTCGTGACCAGCGAGTCCTTCAGGATCTGGCAGCCATGGTCCTTGAAAGAATGGAATTGCGCCGGTTGGAACGGGAAAGCGAGACCAGCCGTAACAAATTCATCAACATCACATCCACATCTCCAGACGCCATCATCTGCGCAAACGGCAAAAACCAGATCACGTCATGGAATGCTTCTGCAGAAGAGATTTTTGGGTATTCCAAGGAAGAAGCGCTTGGCAAACCTCTCGACATCATCATGCCGGACGCGATGCGTGCCAGGCACGGGGCGGGTCTCGCCAGAGTGGCATCCGGCGGTCCCGCTCGCATCATTGGAACCTCCATCAATTTGACGGCGAAGCGTCGTGACGGCTCCGAAGTTCCGATAGAGCTCTCCCTTTCTCAATGGAACGAGGCGGGCGAGCCGCAATTCGGGGCCATTATCCGGGATATAACCAGCCGTCTGGAAGCTGTTAAACAGCTGAAACATGCTGCGGAATACGACGATCTGACCGGCCTTGCAAACAGGTCGAGTTTGAAGCGGCGTATTCGTCAGGCCTGCGAAGACGATGAGCCTTTGGCGCTCCTCCTTCTTGATTTGGACGGCTTCAAGGACGTGAACGATACGCTGGGGCATTCTGCGGGGGATTTTGTCCTCAAGATTGTTGCACGCCGTCTGAGAGAAAGCGTTCCTGACCACCATATGGTGGCCCGGCTGGGTGGGGACGAGTTTGTCATCGTGATGTCTGAAACGGTCGACCCGATAAAAACCAGTCAGCTTGCTTCGACCCTCATCTCCGTTATCGAGGAACCGATAGAATTCGAGAACGAGCCCATCCATATCGGGGCCAGTATCGGCATTTCTCTGAAATCGGGGCCGGAAGACGACAGTGAGCGGATGCTGGGGAACGCAGATCTGGCCCTGTATCAGGCCAAAGCAGACGGTCGCCACCTCGTGCGCATCTTCACACCTGAGCTTCGCCAAACGGCTTTGAAGAAGGGAGCCATGAGTTCCTCAATCCGCCAAGCCTGGGAAAATCAGGAGTTTGAACTCTATTACCAACCTCAGATCAAGCTCAGCGATGGCAGCCTGTCCGGTGCAGAAGCGCTGATAAGATGGAACCATCCACAGCTTGGTGTTGTCTCGCCTGCCGCCTTTTTGCCTGTACTGGAAGCAAGCCTTCTTGCTGTTCCCGTGGGCGAATGGATATTGCGCACGGCATGTGCGCAGGCAGCGCATTGGCGGCAGGCCGGTTGCCAGCATTTCAGGATCGGCGTCAATCTGTTTGCAGCACAATTCAGGACCCGGGATTTTGCGAAATCCGTCGAGGCAGCGCTTGCGGACAGCCATTTACCGGCAACGGCGCTGGAATTGGAAATAACGGAAAATATCATTCTGCGAAATGAACAGCGAATTATGGAGCCCCTTCATTACCTCCGCTCGCTCGGCGTAGGAATTGCGTTCGATGACTTCGGAACCGGCTTCGCATCGCTTAGCCTTTTGAAGGACTATCCTGTCACCCGGCTAAAGATTGATCGATCGTTTGTCAGCGGCAGCGAGCGCAACAAGAAAGATGAGGCAATCGTTGAAGCGGTCGCCAAACTTGCAGCGGGATTTGACCTCGAAGTGATTGCTGAGGGCATTGAAACACTCGAACAGGAACATCTGATGCAGCACTATGCGTGCGACGAAGGACAGGGCTATCTCTACGGGCGCCCGATGAAGGCGAGCGAGTTCACACGCCTTTACCTGACAACAGACGCAAACCAGACCGCAGTGGGTGGCTGAGATAGCACCTCAAGAACATTAGCTCTCATTGCGGTGCTGAGAAATTATGACGGCTGGAGGCGAGGATCGCAGCTTTTGACGAGACAGGAACCGTCGGCATCCGCTGCGATCCCGATAGGCCTGCGAACGGGTCGTCATTCGCGAGCCTCTCTCTGACCTTAGCATCACCAGACCCTATGTGATCATAGGGGCTATGACGTTGACATTCGTCTGAAGAACTCGCGTCCCACCGGCAGGCTACTCGTTTCAACACCGGAAATCGATGCATGTGCCCCAGCACACCCTCATTAGCAGCGGCGTCATATCGAATGGCGCGCAGAAGATCGCTTGATTACCGTGCCATTTGTTGCAGGGATTTCGGGTAAATAGCGTCGTGATCCGCGTTGCGGTGAGTGCGCTTTGAGCAGACGTCGACGACAACCGCGGCAAAGGTGAGCACAGGGCACCGCGATAAAAGTAAGTTGTTATTGACCATAATCGCGGCTCTTGAGGCAGGCTCCGCTAATTCATTAAAATTTGATAATCAAAATGCACATAAATTTGAGGGGGCAAGCTTTAGCAAGTCAGCCAATCGCAACTTTGGCACGCCCTCATGTTAGAAGCACTCTTTCCACCAAAATCGACTCCGACGAACGCCGGCTCCAACACGCAAACGTCGGGCACACAAACCACAACTGGCTCGTCGGGCACGACGACAAGTGATGCGTCTTCTCCTGCTCCGTCCAGCCAGAGCTCCACTTCGCCTGCAAGCTCGACCCAGCCTGTAGCCAGTACCCCTGCCCCTGCTGATGACGAAGATACAGATACAGACGACGGCACTTACTCGCCATCGCCGTCGCCGTCTTCAGGTTCTGAACCAGTAGGCGAAACATCTGACGCCCCGGAAAGCAGCAATGCGCCATCGGCGAGCGATGGTGCGTCTACGGAGGCAAGCACGGAACAGTCCAGTCCATTACCAGCGGAATCTGCCGGTGGTGGAGAAGAACAACCGACGTCCTCTGCTCCGCCCGAAGATGGCTCATCCGTCAGCGGCGAAGACCAGTCAACCGTTTCCCCACCAGAAAATGCCAACGAAGAGTCGCCTTCGGCAGGCCCAGACACAGAAACCACCCCCACAACAGCAGACTCATCGGAAGCGGTAGGGGACCCGGCACCTGAGCCGACTGGCACACAGGAGCAGCCGCAATCAACTGATGCCGAACCCGCCGCCGATGAGCCAAACGCAAACAGCAGCGAATCCGAGAGCGGGGCATCCGTCGAAGAGGATAGTACCGTTTGGCCAGCGCCGGTGCAGGGCAATAACGGGTCTACACCCCAGTCGACCTCGCCGTCCAAGCCCGGCACGACAGAGCATGTCGGTATTGACCAGCCGGCATCAACACATGTTTCTGCCCGTACCGAACAGACCTTCAGATTTGATGTTATTGAAGCAAGATTGTCCTCGCGTCGTTTTGCCGATGAAGAAAAAGCCGCGGCGGAAGCTGCCCGCAGCCGGGCTGAAGAGGTGCAGAAAGAACGCTTACTTCGCGGGCTTCTCGACGCTATCGTCCATAAGGACCCATCGGTCGCTAAAAACACATTGCTCAGTGAGACCGAAAGCGATGAGCCGAAGGCAAGCCTCGTTGAGACCTACTACGCAGAAGCGTGATTGTGTCGCCTGAATGAAATTGTTGCTGAAACCTCTTTTGCTCGCGCAAGAGAGGTTCTTCTTTTGAGGACCAACACGCATACCCCCCAACGGTTAGCGGCAAGCACAGACCTCACCTAGAAGTTCAGGCGTGCTGTCAACGTAGCATTGAACGGCTCTCCGATCTGGTTTCCAAAGGCCGTGCTTCCGATAGAAGAGGTGTAATAGGTTCGATCAAAAATGTTTTTAAGATTGAGCTGAACGGTGATCGGTCGTTCTGATGCAAAAGTGTATGCTGCGAAAGCGTCGACAACGGCGTATCCGGGCAGATCGTAAGAGTTGTCATTGATACCCGCCCTGTCGCCAACCGCGCGGATGCCCGCGCCAATTTTCAACCTGTTGCCGGCGGGACCAACTTCACCCATGTCGTAGGCGAGAGACAGTGAACCAGTGTGACGGGCGACATTGACGGGCCGCTTGCCCGCGTTTTCTCCCTCTTTGACTTCAGCATCCGTATAAGCATAGCTGGCGATGATATCGAGGTCAGACGTGAGTGAACCGGCGATATCCATCTCCACACCCCGTGCGCGAACGAGCCCCGCCGCCTTGACAACACTGACACCGCTTTCAACCGCGCTATACGCAACGTTTTCCTTGTCTGACGTATAGAGAGCGACGTTTGCCGTCAGCCCGGAGGGAAGCTCGAATTTCGAGCCGATCTCATAGGAAATCCCCTCTTCCGGTTTCAGAGAGCCATACAGGCTGGCAATGGAAGATTGCGGGCGAAACGTCTTGGCGGCATTCACGTAGAGGGCAACGTCTGGGGTGAGTTTATAGACGATCCCCGCATTGGGAACGAGGGCGTCACCAAAACTATCGGTGTTGTTCTTGAACGGACGCCCCTTGCCTGCGAGCAGGTCATAATACTGATATCGCAAACCACCGACGACAATCCATTGGTCACTGAGATGAACCGAATCCTGCATATAGACAGATGCCGTCGAAAGCTTTTCAGTCTGATCGCTATCGGATGCGGAGACAGTCGAGCATTCGGGTAGATTGCCGTAAACGGGATTGTACATATTGAAACTGGTAGAGTTTCCACAACGAAGCATATCCGTGCGAAGCGTGTCGCTGTAATCGTAGGACGCCCCGATCAGGAGGTCATGCTGCATTCCTCCGACATCGACCTCTCCGGTAAGATCTGTGCGCACGGCGTTATTATAAATCGTGGAATAATCCGTCGCGTCCGCTCTTCTCGTCAGGACGCCAGTCGTTGCATTATAGCCTAATACGCGTGCCTGGTTGTCTGAATAGACATTGCGGCTGTAGCTGTAATCGATACCAAGATTCCAGTTATCATTGAGCCGGTGGTCAATCTCGACCTGGAAGAGGTCGGACTTTCCGTCAGTGATGTTATAGGGTTCGTCAAAACGGATCTTGCGATCCACATTCACGGCACGGCCCGTGGTCGTGTCGAAGATCGTGCCCCGATCAAAGGGCACGCTATAATCCTCATGCATATAGGTCGCGGTAATTTCGGTATCTTCACCGGTCCATTTCAGAGATGGAGATACCAGCCAATGCTTGCTCTCACCGAAGTTGCGCCAGTATTCAACATCCTTGTATTCGCCGATCAGGCGATAGGAGAGGTCGGTGCCTTCGATCGGGCCGGTAACATCGACGCCCGTCGTGCCACCTCCGAAGCTTGAAAGGTTGCCGTAGACTTCGCCTGAAAACGTCTCTTCCGGCTTCTTCGTCACGACATTGACCATGCCGCCAGGATCGAGAATGCCATAAAGGGTGGAGGACGGACCTTTGAGCACTTCAACACGATCCGTCATGGCATTGAACGAACGCGGGATGGCTGTTTTTAATCCGTTGGTAAGAATAGATCCGTCTCTGTTGTCACCGAACCCACGGCGAATAATGGAATCTTGCGTCCCGCCCAGCGTGTTGGTCTGGGTAACGCCACTGATATTGCCGAGTGCCTCATCGAGATTGGTGGCGTTCTGGTCTTCCAGAACCGAATGGCTGACGACATTGACCGCCTGGGGAATATCGATCAGCGGGGTGTCGGAGCGCGTGGCTGTACTGGTCGATCTTGGCTGATAACCATTCGTAGCGCCCGAACCGTCGACAACGATGGGCGTGAGAACGGTAGATTTTTCCGTCTTGATACTTTGACCCTGCTCAGACTGACGGGCCGACTTCTTAATGGTAGCGATCTCCTGCGCCATCGCCGGCGGAGCGCTCAGGCTTCCCGCCACCGAAAGCACGATCAATGCTGCCTGCATCTCGCATCTGTCGAATCCCATGTTCATTCAGTCCCCATGAATGCAAAATCAATCTCTCAAGAGGGCTTCATGATTTTCATGAATGTAGTAGTCAACTTTAAAATCCGGAAAACGGACGGCCTTCAATCGAAATCGCGGGACCGAAGGGGAGCGTAACAGGCTCTAAACCACACCTGCCGCCCGATTTTAGCCTGCTACCTGCAGGCCACATCCGTTGATTATTGTTGACTACTACATTCATATAATAGACACGACGCGTATATTTTTTTGAACGAAATGGCTGAGTGAATGCGAACTGACGGCGATTGCAACGCGCTTGATGTCGCGCTTGTAACTGCGGGTTACCAGCGCTCGACGGTGCTTTCGGATGTTTCGCTGGTCATTCCCAAGGGTAAATTCACCGCATTGGCGGGACCGAACGGATCAGGCAAATCGACCCTGCTCTCCGTTCTCTGCCGCATCCTGAAGCCCTCGGGCGGCACCGTGCATCTGGATGGACACGATATCAGCAAGCTGCCCACAAAAGACGTCGCGCGCAAGCTTTCGCTTCTGCCGCAAGCGCCGCTTACACCTGAAGGCCTCAAGGTTTACGACTTGGTGTCGCGTGGACGGTACCCCCATAGCGGAATCCTCATGTCGTGGGATGAGACCGACGAGGACGCGGTAAACCGCGCCCTGGAGATGACTGGCATTGCAGAGCTGTCGTCGCGAACGGTTGATAGCCTGTCGGGAGGCCAGCGGCAGCGCTGCTTCATTGCACTGGCCCTTGCACAGGACACAGCGACAATTCTCTTTGATGAGCCGACGACATTTCTCGATCTTCGCTATCAGGTCGAGGTCATGGAGCTTCTATCGAGCCTGACACGCACGGCCAACAAGACCATCGTTGCCGTGCTGCACGACCTTAATGCCGCCCTTCAATATGCGGATCGACTAGTCCTTATGAAGGGTGGCGCGATCCATCACGTCGTTGAAACGGTTGAGCAATGCACAGTGGAACATATTGAAACCGTCTTTGATACGAAGGTTACATCCGTCTGGCACCCCACAACCGGCAAGCCGATCTTTTTGCCTGATCCTCACCCCAGGACACAGGTCGCGTGAGCCTGACTGCGGCGATGAAAAGTACCGGCAACGGATTTCGGTCTCTATGGCTGCCATGTGGCCTGGTCATGATCGTGATGCTCGGCCTCCTTCATCTCGGCGTCGGCGCGCGACCGGTATCGGCACAGTTCATTGTCGATACGATTTTTGCCCGCGACCATGGGAGCTTTGAACAGCAGATACTTTTGAAGCTGCGCCTGCCGCGGCTGCTTGCCGCCATCGTCTGCGGCGCATCTCTCGGGATTGCAGGTCGTCTCATGCAGTCGATCTTGCGAAACCCCTTGGCGGAACCTCATATCCTCGGCCTCAATGCCGGAGCCAGCCTCGCCATCGTCATCATGACGGCGCTGCCCGCGAACATGCTGGCGCTTTCGATGAGCCGCCAGCTTGCGGCGACCATGGGAAGCGGTGTGCTCTTCGCGATCATCCTTGCATTATCTTCTGCGGGACGCACGGGCATGACCATCTCGAAGGTCACCTTTTGTGGCATCGCGCTTTCGGCTCTGGCCTCGGCCTGCGTCTCGGCAATACTCATCCTCGACCAGGAAACGCTGGAGCAGATGCGGTTCTGGCTGGCCGGGGACCTCTCAGGCATTTCGCTTGCCAACATCTCCAGCGCGCTGCCGCTGCTTACGATTGCTCTCGGTCTGACGGTATGGATCGCGCTTCGGCTCGATGTTCTGGCTCTGGGAGATGCGACGGCAGCGGGGCTTGGCGTGCCCGTGAGGCAAACGAAACTCATCGGTCTTGCCGCCACTGCCCTTTTCTGCGGCTCATCCGTCGCGCTCGCAGGGCCAATCGGTTTCGTTGGCCTTATCGTTGCGGGTGTTGCCCACCGCTTAGCGGATGGGCGGCATATGATGTCGCTCCCGCTCTCCGCATTGCTCGGCGCCAATCTCATGATTGCCGCTGATATAGCGGCAAGGACAATCGCCGCGCCGCACGATCTGGCGACGGGGCTGATGACTGCCTTCGTGGGGGCACCCGTCTTCATTATCGTCGTCGCGAGGGTCTTGCGATGACGGTGAAAAAGCTCGGCAATGGCTATTGGCTCCTGCGATGTCACGCAGTTGGTCTCAGACTTCATCCCCGGCGCATGCTCGTCGTGACATTGCTCGTTATTGGGCTTCTCTCTGTCAGCCTGCTGGCGCTGGTCTCCGGAAGCGGGCAAGCGGGCTGGAACGAGCTTTTGGCGTTGGCCAGCAACCCGGCAGACGCCACCGGCCTATCCATCATCGGCGATCTGAGGCTCCCGCGTACGATCATAGCTTTGAGCTGCGGTGCCATGCTAGGGCTTTCAGGTGCGGCACTCCAGTCGCTGACGCGAAACGGACTTGCCGACCCGGGCTTGCTGGGAGTGCGCGAAGGAGCGGTTTTGGTGATTGTCCTCGCGATCATCGCTTTTCCGCATACGCCCCTGGGGTTTCGGCCTTTCCTCGGAATGGCCGGAGGCTTTGCGGTCGCGGCGGCAGTCGCTCTCATTGCCGGGTCACTGTCACGCCTGCGCTTCGTGCTGATCGGCATCGGTTTTTCCTGGCTGCTTTCCGCTGTCATCTCGCTGCTGATCACCGTTTCGGATATTGACCGCGTTCAGATTGCATTGACATGGCTGGCGGGAAGCCTCGCAACCGTGACGCCGGACATGGTGCCGTTAGCGCTTACGGGCCTGCTCACCGGTTGCATCCTGATGTTCGCCACCGCCCGCTGGGCAGATGTCTCGATTCTGGGAGACAGCGCAACCGTCGGCCTGGGTGTGCCGGCGAAGACGCTTGCCATCATCCACCTTTGCGCGCCTGTTTTGATGACGGCGACCGCCGTGTCCTGCGTGGGCAGCATCGGCTTTGTCGGCCTCATCGCGCCGCATACGGCGCGGATGTTTATCGGTGGCGGGCAAAAATCGCTTCTTGCGGGCAGCTTCTTGATTGGTGCTACACTTCTTGTGGTATCAGACACGGTTGGCCGCAAGGCCTTTGCACCCCTGCAAATCCCAGCAGGCATCGTTCTGGCCCTGATCGGTGTACCCGTTCTTCTTCTCCTTCTGTGGCGTCGCCGCGATCAACTTTGAAAGGCAACATCATGCGCCTGCTTCTTATCGCATGTTTTTTTCTATCGGTTTTAAACCCGCTTGCAGCAGAAGAGATGCGCACCTTCATCGATGATGCAGGCCGTAGCGTCCAACTCCCTGACAGGACCCTGCGCATTGCCTCGCTGCACGATATCGATGTCACCATTCCCTTGATCGAACTCGGCATATTGCCCATCGCTAGCCATGGCAGGATCGGTACCGACGGCAAGCCTTACCTACGTTCGAGTGCAATACTGACCGGCGTCGATTTCAGCAATTCTGACATGGCATTTCTCGGCGCGGTCGATATCGATCTTGAAGCGCTGGCTGAACAGAAACCGGATGTGATCATAACCGCTACCGGACGTCCTACCCCGGTTTCCACGCTTGAAAAAATCGCGCCAACCATCGTCCTCGACCCCACGAGCCTTGGGACCGCGCATGCGTATCAAAAGCTTGCGGAACTGACAAAGACGCAGGACAGGCTCGCCATTCTCGACCAACGATATCGCGCAGGCATTGCGGAACTGAAGACGGCAGTCGACACGGGTAACACTACAGTTTCGGTCATTCAGCCGCTGAATGGCAAGATCAGCATTTACCACACCTACCGCGCGCTAGGTCAGGTGCTCAGAGATGCGGGCTTTCGCTTTCCAAAGATCATTGACGATATTCCCGAGGGCGGACGCATAGAAGTAAGCGGCGAGCGACTTGCGGATGTCGATGCCGATTTCATCTTCGATCCCTATCGCTCGGATACTGGAGCAACCTCGAAGGAGGAAATCGCCGCCATGGAAAAAGTCGTGCCTGAATTTTGCAGCTTTCTCAAAGCCTGCATTCAAGGGCGTTACATCATGGTGTCCCGGGAAGAGGCCATATCCAACAGCTATGCGGCGATGGCTTTAATGACTGCGGTTGTCAAATCCTCGATAGCGCCGCGCCCGATGGTTCGATGAAGCTTTCGGCTTTGCAAAATCTGCCATGTGCGGGCACTGTGCGACAATTGCTAATTTTGACGTAAAGACCAAGGTATCGATGCGCAATTCCGTGTTGAAGAGAAGACACACAGACCTTTTTGGGGAGCGGCTGAAGAAGAAACGGGCTACGCTTTCTCCTGGTCTGCTCGCGGTAGCTGATTACATCGACAAGCACAGGCATACGGTTCTGGCACAATCCGCGCTGGAGATCGGACGGGAACTCGGAACCTCGGATGCAACCGTCATCCGGGCCATCCAGGCATTGGGCTTCGAGGGATTGGTCGACCTCAAGGAAACGCTGGAAAGCCATCTTGGCGCAACCGATTCACCATCCGAAAAAATGGCGGCGACTGCGGAAGAGCTTTCGGACGATGCCAATTCGGCTGTCGATTTTGTGGTAGCGGATATGGGACATGCCATGCAGGCCATGTCGTCGGAAGAAAATCGCCGATCAATCGCAACAGCCGTCAACCTGCTGAGCGAGGCCCGGAAAATCGGCGTCTTCGGCATCGGCGCATCCGGCATCATAGCGACCTACGCGTCGCGCAATTTCATAAGATCCGGCTTTCAGTCTTACGAGTTGAACCGAACTGGCATCATGCTGGCCGAACAGATCGTCCAGATGGAAGAAGGCGACGTCCTGCTGATCCTCGCCCACGGCCGCCCGCACCGGGAAGTGATGACGACAATTGCCGAGGCTCAACGGCTTTCGGTTCCGATCATCGCATTGGTCGGTAAAGAGGAAACGGCTTTGGCGCAACATACGAAAGCAACCATCGTGTTGCCTCGCGCCAAAAAGGAAAAGGTCGCGATGCACAGCGCTTCACTCGTTTTCGTCGAGGCCCTGACATTGGCATTGGCAGGCAAGAACCGCAACAAAACGCTGCAAACACTGGACCGACTGGTGGAACTGCGTCATCAGATCAGGCCAAACAAGCGCTGAGGGACGAGCAAGGTTACAAGGGGGTTTTCGGAGTGGCGGGCCTGCCAGATCATATCCGCCGACCGAAAGACGATCCGCTATCGATCCTCTCGACCGCCGGAGGTCGAGTTACGTGCGAAGCTGCTCGATCTGGCTAATGAGCGCCGCCGGTTCGGCTATCCTCGATGTTCATCTTGCTTCAGCGTGATGGATAGCCGTCCGGTTTCAATCGCATCAACCTGCTCTATTGCGAGGAAGGTTGGCTTTGCCCAATCAGAGAATAGTTACCTCAAGCCCCGAACGCGCCGTCGATGGTGTGCATGGCGCCGGTCACGAAACCGGCTTCCGGCCCGGCCAGCCAGGCTACCATGCCTGCCACTTCTTCGGGTCGGCCATGACGCTTGATGGCCATGAAGCTATGCATCAGATCTCTCATCGGACCATCTTGCGGGTTGGCATCTGTGTCGATTGGTCCTGGCTGTACAATGTTGATTGTAATGCCGCGCGGGCCGAAGTCTCTCGCGAGCCCCCGCGCCATGCCCTGCAGGGCGGACTTGCTGAGAGCGTAGGAGGCCATGCCAGGCACGGGCATTCTATCCCCGTTGACAGAGCCGATGACAATGATCCGGCCACCGTCAGGCATCTGCCGGGCAGCCTCGACAGAGGCGTGATAGGGCGCGTGGATATTTACCCGGAAAAGACGATCGATGGCGTCAGGATCCTGTTCCAAAGCGTCGCCGAATACTGCAAAGCCGGCGTTGACGACCAGCACGTCCAAGGGTCCGCTTTCTCTCACCGTTGCAATGACAGCGTCCCTGTCGCCGCTATCCGTCATGATCGCAGTGCTGCCTGTCTCGGCGGCAAGTTTTTCCGCCGCCTCACGTGAGCCGGAATAGGTGAACGTCACCTTAGCGCCATCGGACACGAAACGCCGCACGATTGCTGCGCCAATGCCGCGGCTCCCACCGAGCACGAGAATTGTTTTATCCTGGAATGCGGTCATGGCGATCTCCTTGCTAATTAATGTAGTATATGCTACATAAAGAAGCTGAAATCAAAGTCAACGAGTTTTATAATGAACCCTACAAAAATATCAAAAGTGAGGGGACGTCCTCGTCGCTTCGATCCGGACGACGCAGTTATGACGGCTCAACAGCTCTTCCACGCGCGTGGATACGATGCAGTCAGTGTCGCCGATATTACAGAGGCGCTGGGCATAAATCCTCCCAGCTTCTACTCTGCATTTGACAGTAAGGCGGGCCTTTACACTCGCGTTCTCGACCGCTGGGCCACGACCGGGGCCATTCCTCTCCAAGAGATTCTGCGCGCAGATCGTCCGGTTGCGGAGGCTCTCGCTGAGGTTCTAGAGGAGGCTGCGCGTCGCTATTCATCCGATCCCGCAGCCGGTTGCCTTGTGTTGGAGAGCACCCGTTGCAACGACACAGAAGTGCGCGAAGCGGCGCTGGCCTGCACTATCGCTGCAGAGACCGTAATCCGCGATTATATCAGCGAACGCCACCCGGAAGCGGCTGCAAGCGTTACCGACTATATCAGTACAACAATGTCCGGGCTTTCAGCCAAGGCGCGCAATGGCAGCGACCTGACCCGCTTGCTAGCAACAGCCCGGCTCGCCAGCTCGGTTCTTGAGCAGGCGCTTTCACCTGAGAAAAATTCAACGAGATTGGACTGAGGGTGGGCCTTTAGATTTCACCATTTCCGTTGATGGCCTTGCATTCCTGGATGCATTCTTAGTGACGAGTTGGTAGAATCTTGCGAGTTGATCGTGAGACTTGCCGTACTGCGCTGTGAAACCGGGCTGCTCGAGATAGGGTTCACTGGTTCGATGGCCCATTGCACGTGACGAAATCCGCCGTCCACACAGGGTTCAGCGCCGGCGATATCTCTCGCGCCGGCTAGCTCATTGTCCTGTATCTCGACAACTCGCTGGAATGGTGATGTCTACGCGCAGCCCGCCTGACGGCGTATTGGTGGCAAATGCGCCGCCGCCATGCCATTCGGCGGCGCGACGTGTGATGGCAAGGCCGAGGCCAAAGCCCGAGCGGGTCGTGACGGTCGAGCTTTGTGAGAACGGTTGGAAAATAGCGTCCAGTTCCGCCTCCGCTACGCCGGGGCCCTCATCCTGGATCGACAGCGTAAGTTGCTGACCGTGGACCTTCGAGGTGACCAGAACAGACGTTTTGTCTCGGGTGTAGGCAATCGCATTGCGGATCACGTTTTCTAGAGCCCGGTAGATCAATTCACCATTGACCGAAGCGACGAATGTATCGACGCCTTCATATTGAACTTTGATATCGCGGGACTGGCCCTCGAAACTCGCGTCCTCGACAATCTCTCTGACAAGATCGACAACATCGAGGGTTTGCCGGTCAAAGCGGGTAGCCTGTCTTTCCGAAAGCCTGGCCAGAGTCAGAATTCCCCCGACCAATTCGTCCAAGCGCTCGACCTCTTTCCCCATCCGCTCGATCATTGCCGTCAACCGCGCTGGGTTTTGTTGTAGAACGCCTATGGCTGCCTGCAATCTAGACAGGGGCGAGCGTATCTCGTGAGAGACATCGTGAAACAACTGTTGCTGTGCAATCTGGAGTTCCTGAAGCCGTGCTGCCGTAATGTCAAGGTCGTGCGCCAGAGAGGCGACTTCGTCGCGCTTGCTGCCAATTGTATGGGCTATTCGAACATCAAGTTGGCCATCTGCTATGGCTCGCAGCCCATATCTGAGTTGCTCTACAGGGGTGATAAAGTATCGAGCGAGCCAGTAAGCCGCTCCCGCTGCCGCCAGAAGTGCGGCCAACCATGGAACTGTCCGCGGCCAGGTTTTCGAAATGACACCCTGATGCGAGCCGGCAATTTCGACCTCGTAGCAATTCCCGTCGCTTACCGTGTTCAAGATCAGATCATGTCCCGCCTTTACCACGCAGTCGATTGCTGGACCAACCGGGCTGATGCGAATGGATAATTCTCGACCGGTGCGCTGCATGGCTGCCACCAGCTTCTGTGCAGCGTCCAATCCATCTGATTGCAAGACCTGGGCCGTTATGTCCAAGGCAAGCCTGTTTTCGCGGCTGGTGACTTCTTCTTCAAAAGGAGATTGGAACAGGGTGCTGATGGCAAACAACAGCGCTATTGACCCTGCCATGGCCAGCCAAACCACGGTGAAGAATTTCCAGAACAGTCGATGCATCGCTAGCCCTCTAACAGCTGATAGCCGCGTCCTCTTACGGCCTGAATCCAGGGCTGCCCGTCTTCGCGCGTTCCAAGCTTTTGGCGGATACTGCTGATATGGACGTCGATGCGACGGTCAAATGCCGTCAGAGGTTTGCCGAAGGCGCGAAGGGAAATATCCTGTTTGGATACGAGCTGCCCGGCGGACCGGACAAGAACCTCGAGCAGGCTGAACTCGGTACCCGTCAGTTCGAGCTGGGAACCGTGCCACTCCGCTCTGCGGTTTGACGGATAGAGCATCAGTGCGCCGGTCTTTAGCATTTCCAGTGATCCATCCCGCTCGCTCCGGCCGGAACGACGCAGAATGGCGCGAATTCGAGCCGCCAACTCTCCTGGCGAACAGGGCTTGGCAACATAATCGTCCGCGCCCAGATTGAGGCCGGAAATTCTATCGATGTCGTCTCCGCGGGCGGTGAGCATCAAAACCGGAACATCGCTGACCTGCCGGATTTTCCGCAGCACATCGAGGCCGTTTATGCGTGGCATCATGATGTCAAGAACAATGAGATCGATCGACGAGGTTGTGGCTGCGGCCACACCGGTTCTGCCATCGTTCGTGGTGGTAACAGAGAAGCCTTCTTCGGTCAGGTATTCGCAGAGCAGATTTGTCAGCTCGATGTCATCGTCGATTAAAAGCACCTTGGGCATATCTTGCATCCGTCGCGTCGATGCTTCCACCTCTAAAGCCTGGCGCCTGCAAATACAGCACTTTTACATAACTTAACACGTTCTTGACCGACATTAACATCACCATCCCTATAGTGCAGGCGTCAGCTCTCAAGGCAGCCTTAACGCATGCGCAGATTTTTTTCCTCCATATCCATCGTCACTACTTTTGTGTCGCTAACTGGCTGCACGGCCATTGGCGACCTCAAGCCTTCCCATTCCGTCGTGGCTTCATACTGGCACGAGACATTGCCACATGGTGGCCGCTCCGCTGATCTCGTAGACTGGTGGGCCAGTTTTAAAGATCCTTCGCTCACGGAATTGCTCGATCTGGCAGAGCGAGGGAATCCCTCCATTCAGGAGGCGGTTGCCAACATCGATAAGGCCCGCGCGTCGCTCGATTCGGCACGAGCTGGCCTATTCCCGTCACTCGATGGGTCCGCTTCTGCGTCGCGTGAGGGAAACAAGGGAGATGACCTCAACAAAATCAGAGCCGGAACGAGCAAGAGTGGCGGACTGGATGCCTCCTGGGAGCTTGATCTGTTTGGAAAGACCAAGAAAGAGACACAAGCCGCGGCTGCGAGAGCTGAAGGCAAGGTCTGGTCGTGGCATGACGCACGCGTTTCCGTCGCGGCTGAGTTGGGCGATTATTACGTCCAATATCGCGCCTGCCGCCAGTTGGAACGGCTTTATCGAGATGAGCTTGCGTCGCAAAGAGAGACGATACGGGCCACTGAAAAATCCGCAGATTCTGGCTTTACTTCGACCGCCGATCTCGCGCTGTCGCGAGCCAGCGCGGCAACATCGTCGTCCAGCCTGACATCTCAACACGGGGATTGTGAAATCCTCGTCAAGTCGATTGTTCAGCTGACGGCCGCAGACGAGCTTTCGGTTCGAAAGCTGCTCAATAAGGGAAAGAGCCGTATTCCACAGCCGTCAGTCGTGCGCATTACCTCCGTCCCGGCAGAGGCTTTGCGGCAAAGGCCTGACGTCAATGCTCTGGAGGCCGAGGTAGCAGCGACGATCGCAGATGTCGGCGCAGCAAAAGCTGATCTCTACCCAAGTCTGAGTTTAAGTGGATCGATTTCCATCAGCGAGGCTACCGTATCCGGCAGGTCGGTTCCCTGGTCGTTTGGTCCTGCCTTATCGATACCGCTGTTCGATGGAGGCACGCGACGGGCGGCAGTGCGAAGTGCTGTCGCGGATTACGACGTTGCTGTCGCAAGCTACAGATCCGGCGTTCTGACCGCAGTATCCGACGTTGAGACAGCGCTGATCAACGTCAATACCGCGTTGAAGCGTATTAACGACGCCAAAATTGCAGCCGACAATTACCAGAGCTATTTCCGATCGGTTGATGAGAACTGGAAGTCTGGCGGGGCCAGTATTCTGGACCGCGAAGAAGCCCGTCGCTCTGCGCAGTCTGCCGCCATAACACTCATCGAAATCAGGCGCGACGCGGTCCGGTACTGGATCGCACTCTACAAGTCCCTGGGAGGCGGTTGGTCCGCTCCGTCTGGCGCCTCGAATGCCCTCACGACTGGAACACACTGATGCGTAGCTTCGCTTTTTCCTCTCTCGCCATGGCGGTTGCCATAACTTTCATGCCACACTCGGCCCGCAGCGAAGACGCCGCACAGACCGGCTCTCAAGCCGCAGCTTTGACAGTCAGCGTTTCCAATCCTCAGCTCTTGAACTGGCCGGTGACTATTCCGGCAAGTGGTCGGCTTGCCGCATGGGATGAGGCAGTCATCGCCGCCGAGGTCAGCGGCTTTAAAATCATCGACGTCAAAGCAGATATCGGTGCGACAGTTAAAAAGGGAGACCTGCTGGTGCAGTTTTCCGCTGATACGGCGCAGGCGGATCTGGAACAGCAACGGGCCACCGTCGAAAAGCAGGAAGCGGCGCTGGATCAAGCGGTTGCGGATGCGGATCGCGCCCGAGGACTGACGGGGTCCGGTGCGTTGTCGAAGCAGCAAACGACGGAGTATCTGATCAGCGAGCGCAAGGCAAAAGCCGACGTTCTCTCTGCGAAAGCAGCGCTGGCATCGTCGCAACTGACACTGAACCGGACAAAGGTATATGCCGTCGATGATGGGATCATATCGGCACGTTCGGCCTCTCTCGGTAACGTCGTGAATGCCGGTGACGAGCTGTTCAAGCTCATCCGGCAGAGCAGGGTCGAATGGCAGGCCGAATTGCCGGTCAAGCGGTTGGCCGATGTAAAGCAAGGAACCAGAGCAGTTATACCGACGCCTGACGGTCATATAAGTGGCGTGGTCAGGTTGGTTTCACCCACCACGTCCACGAATAACGGTCGGGTCACGGTTTATGTGACCCTTCAGCCCGAGGCAGGAATGCAAACCCCGAAGACCGGCATACTCGCCAGCGGCTACTTCGAATTCGACCACACCGATGCACTGACGGTGCCAGCGACCGCCGTTACGCTCCGGGACGGATTTTCCTATGTCTTCATTCTGAATGAGGCCGACAAGGTAACCGTTGCGCGCAAGCGCGTCGAAACAGGCCGCCGACAGGGCGACCGTGTTGAGATCGTTTCTGGTATCGAAAAGGCGGACAGGGTCGTCACAGCAGGTGGCGCTTTCCTCGCAGATGGCTCGGTTGTCAGAGTGTCTGACGGTGCCACGATCGCCGGGAAGGAGCGAGCAAAATGAATTTCTCCTCATGGTCCATCCGCAATCCCGTTCCGCCCGTTCTGCTTTTCGTGTTGTTGACCGCCTGTGGTCTGTGGGCCTTCAATCGTCTCGACGTCCAGAATTTCCCCGATATGGATCTTCCAACCATCGAAATCAGTGCTTCGCTGGATGGGGCGGCGGCGTCGCAGCTCGAAACGGAAGTGGCTCGCAAGATCGAGGATGAACTCACGGGCCTTTCCAAGCTGGACTCCGTTACAACAACGATTACCGATGGTTCTGTCAGCATCTCTGTTGCCTTCCAGGTCGGAAAGGACACCCAGGAAGCACTGGATGAGGTCAAGAGTGCTGTCGACCAGGCAAATAACGACCTGCCGGAAGAAATGAACGCGCCAATCGTTTCGAAACAGTCGTTGAACGCCTCGCCACTCATCACCTACGTCGTGCATTCAGACAAATTGGATTCTGCAGAGCTGTCCTGGTTCATCGACAACGATCTGTCGCGCGCGCTGATGGCGGTGGACGGTGTTGGTGAAGTCGGCCGCCTCGGAGGGGTCGATAGAGAAGTCAGGGTAGAGCTCAACGCAAATCTGCTCGAGGGCCTCGGTTTGACCGCGAATGATGTCAACAGCCAGGTCGAAGCGGTCCAGTCTGATCTGTCTGGAGGCAAGGGCAGGATTGGCGGCGAAAGTCAGTCTGTCCGGACGCTGGCAACGGCAGACAGTGTCGAACAGCTCCGGTCTTTACCTATCCCTCTGCCAGCCGGGAGTTGGGTTCGACTGGACGAACTCGGAACGGTGACGGATACCCACAACGACCTGACCTCGCTTGCGTACCTGAACGGCAAACCCGTAATCGCCGCTCAGATCAAGCGTTCAAAAGGTTATTCGGATACGGCAGTGACGGAGAAAGTTCGCGACGCGATGAAGGCATTTGCCGCGGCCAATCCAGGCGTGACGATTGAGGAAGCCTACAATACCATCGTGCCCACCGAGCAAAATTACGAATCCTCTATGCACATGGTCTATGAGGGCGCCCTGATCGCCGTTTTCGTCGTTTGGTTGTTTCTGCGCGACTGGCGTGCGACGCTTTTGGCGGCTGTTGCCCTGCCGCTGTCGATCATTCCGACTTTCCTCGTGATGTATCTGCTTGGCTATACGTTGAACACCATCACCCTGCTGGCGATTTCCCTCGTGGTGGGAATTCTCGTGGATGACGCCATTGTCGAGATCGAAAACATCGAGCGACATCTCAACATGGGCAAAAGTCCCTTCGAGGCAGCGATGGAGGCCGCTGACGAGATCGGCCTTGCTGTTATTGCCACCACGTTTACCTTGGTCGCGGTCTTCCTCCCAACCGCTTTCATGGGGGGCATTCCCGGCATTATCTTCAAGCAGTTCGGTATCACGGCGTCGGTTGCCGTTCTCGCCTCGCTTCTGGTTGCGCGACTGGTAACGCCAATGATGGCGGCATATATGATGAAGGCCAGCGGCAAGACACATGACGAGGACGGCCGCCTTATGCGCGGTTACCTCTGGCTTGTGAAAGGTGCATTACGCCGCCGCTGGATTCCCGTGCTTGGGACGGTCGGGTTTCTGGCATTAACGATCCTGCTGTTGTCGCATTTGTCGACAGGCTTTTTCCCGGCTTCTGACAATAGCCAGACGCAAGTTACCCTCACCACGCCATATGGATCGACGATTGAAGCGACCGACGAGGCGGCGCGAAAGGCATCAGAGATCATCGCAGGTGTAAACCACGTCACCTCGGTGTTTCAGGCAACTGGCACTGCCTCTACGGGCGGGATGAACAGCACGTCGAACTCAAGCACCAACAGTGCCACGCTCGTCGTCAATCTGACACCGATCGACGACCGCGATATAAAGCAGGCGCAGATTGAGAATGACATACGGAAAGCCTTGGAGCAGTTGCCCGGCGTTCGTCTGGAAATAGGCTCTGGAGGCAACGGTACAAAACTCACGCTCACGCTAGCAGGCGACGACTCTGATCTTCTTGATAATGCGGCAGCGAGCCTTGAGGCTGATCTGCGCACTCTTCCAGGCATCGGCAATGTCACCTCCTCTGCGGCCATGCAGACGCCGGAGGTCACCATCAAACCCGATCTTGCGCAAGCGGCCTCGCTTGGTGTTACGTCCAAGGCCATTGCCGAGGCTATTCGAGTGGCGACGGCGGGTGCCTATGATGCAGCCTTGTCGAAGCTTAATCTGCCCGAACGCCAGATCGCCATCCGTGTCATGCTTGACAGCGAGAGCCGTCAATCGCTTGATGCGATCTCACTTGTCCCCGTCGAGGGTAAGGACAGCAAGGTTGCGCTAGGAGCTGTCGCCGATATCTCCATAGGCTCCAGTCCGAGCCAGATCGACCGACTTGACCGATCGCGCAACGTATCGCTTTCAGTAGAGCTGAATGGCAGAAACCTCTCCGAGGTGACAGCAGAGGCCGCACAACTGCCCAGCTATAAAAACCTGCCGCAGGGTGTGAAATTCGTCGAGCAGGGCGAATTGAAACGACAGAGCGAACTGTTCAGCAGTTTCGGCACGTCCATGGCGATCGGCATTTTCTGCATCTATGCGGTTCTGGTCCTGCTGTTTCATGATTTCCTGCAACCCGTCACGATTTTGATGGCGTTGCCTTTGGCGCTTGGCGGGGCCCTGTTACCTTTGGTGCTCACAGGAACCAGCTTTTCAATGCCCGCCGTTATCGGTTTGATCCTGCTGATGGGGATTGTGTCAAAAAACTCCATCCTCCTTGTGGAGTATGCAATCGAGGCGCGCCGGGCTGGCATGTCCCGTTATGATGCCCTTGTCGATGCCTGCCACAAGCGAGCACGCCCCATCATCATGACGACCATCGCTATGGCCGGGGGCATGCTGCCAGCAGCTCTCAGTCTCGTCTCGGGAGACTCAAGCTTTCGCCAGCCCATGGGTGTCGTTGTGATAGGCGGATTGATTACATCCACTTTCCTAAGCCTTCTGGTCATCCCGGTGGTCTTCACCTTTCTGGATGACGCACTTGTATGGCTTAAGGCGAAGACTGGAAGGCGCGAGATCAAACAGGCGAAGGAATCGTCCCCGTCCTAAGTCTCACGCGGTCAAGACCTGCCGGTGGCAACCCAGGCGCTGCATTAGGTCACGACGTCCGACAGACGCCGATATCGTTCGAGACGATCCCGCCATGTGATTTGCTTGGCACCGGAGAAAGAGATGACCAGATGCGCTACTGATGCCGCTGGATGTGTTGGGTTCGTTACAGCGGCGGGCGCGTCAGACCGAGGTGATCGCGCAGCGTTGACCCCTCATATTCCGTGCGGAACAGACCCTTTTCCTGAAGGATCGGGACAACAAGCTGCGTGAAGTCCTCAAGGCCTTCCGGGAAGAAGGGAGGCATGACGTTGAAGCCATCGGCGGCGCGTCCTTCAAACCATTCCTGCATACGGTCGGCAATTTCGACTGGCGTGCCAAGGACGATGTGATGGCCGCGACCGGCGGCCACACGCAGGGCCAACTGACGGATCGTCAGGCTTTCGCGGCGTGCAAGAGCCGTCAGCAATTCGGCCCGGCTGCGCAACTGGTCCGATATCGGCAGATCCGGCAGAGGACCATCGGGATCGTAGTCGGCAAGGCTGTGGCCGATGCGCTCTTCCAGAAGCGGCATGGCGCTTTTCAGATCTGTCCACTGGTCAAGCTCGGCAAGTTTTTCCGCTGCTTCCTTGGAGGTGCGACCGATCACCGGCAGGAAGCCGGGCATGACGGCGACATCGTCGGGCCTGCGGCCAAACTTCTCGACGCGGGACTTCAGGCTTTTGTAGAAAGCCTGCGCTTCGGCGAGGCTCTGCTGAGCCGTAAACACCACGTCAGCCGTGCGGGCGGCGAGATCCTGTCCGGGGCCTGATGACCCGGCCTGAATGAGGATCGGATGGCCCTGTGGAGAACGGGGAATGTTGAGCGGACCTTTGACCGAGTAATATTTACCCGCGTGGTCAAGCATATGCACCTTGTTCGGGTCAGCATAGACGCCGCTCTGCTTGTCTTTGATAAAGGCGTCATCATCCCAGCTGTCCCACAGTCCGCGAACGACATCGACGAATTCTTCGGCCACCGCGTAACGTTCGTCATGCTCCGGGTGCGATTTCGAAAAATTGTTCGCCGTGCGGGCATAGGATGTCGTCACGATGTTCCAGGCGGCACGACCGTGGCTGAGATGGTCGATGGAGGAAAAGGAGCGCGCTGTGTGGTAAGGCTCGCCATAGGTGGTCGAGGACGTCGCGGCCAGACCGATCTTCTCAGTCACCAGCGCAAGTGCGGCAAGCAATGTCAGCGGTTCGAAGCGCGCAATTGTCGACGGATGCGCATCCACACCGCTGGTCAGGCCGTCCGCCAGGAAAACCATATCGAACTTCGCCTGCTCGGCCATTTGCGAAACGCGGCGCAGCAGATCGAAGTTTTCGCTGCCTGCTTCCGCATTCGGGTGACGCCATCCGGAAACGTGGTGGCCCGCACCCTGAAGGAAAAGACCCAGATGAATTTTTCTCTTGGCACTCATGGTAAAATCTCTCGTCAAACGAAGTTCTGATTAAGCAGTTCAAGAAGCCGGGCAAAATCTGCCTCACTCCTCATGCTGCGCACAAGGTCCGGAATATCTGCAAAAATCGGTTTGCCCGCAGTTGCGTCCTGGAATTTTTGCGTCGGATCAGTCACGCCCGGCAGACCATTGAAGCGACGCTGGATAGTGCTGCCATCTTTGAGCGCAATATCCAGCACGACAAAACGCGTGGTCGGATCACTCGTCATGCGCGGTGCCGTTTCATCATGTTGGCGGCCGGCAAGGCTGGCGAGCGCCATGATGCGGCTCTCGACCGGACGTTCATCGAAATGGTCAAGCCGCAATGTGCCATCGAGCAATGCGGCGGCAAACACATATTCCGGGCTAAACCGCGCTTCGATGCCATTGCGCGGGCTTGTCACGACCAAAGCCGCATCCGCCCCGGGCGGATAGGTGAAGGTGATCCTGTCAATCTGCTCGGCTTTCAACTTTTCGCCGTGAAGGTCGATGCCGAGCGCGGCGACAGGATGGCTCGCCGTGCAACAGGGATAGGCTTTGAGCGTCAGGCCGGGTGACAGGATCTGCCATGGCTCACCCCAGTCTTTGCTCGTCAGTTCCGGCTGTGCTGCGCCAAATGCATAGGCGGCGTAGAAGCTGACCGGATTGTCCAGAAAATCAGGCGCGCCACCAAAGCCTGCCGCTGCCAATCGTGCCGCGAGAAGGCCGGACCGTGCGGCCATGCCGGCATGATAAGGCTTTGCATCAAACCCGAACTGCAACCGCAGCCCGGCAGCCTGTGTCGCGGCCAGTCCAAGCGAAACGGCAGTTTCTTGCACTGATGCGCCGCTCAGGTGGCAGATCGCGGCTGCGACACCCACGGGCCCAAGCGTTGCCGTGGCATGAAATCCGTTTTCGTAATGCCTGGAGCCCACAGAAAGCCCCAGCCGCGCCATGGCTTCCAGCCCAACAATGTAAGACGCGATAAAAGCATCTGCACTGAAGGTTCGTTCTGCGGCCAGCGCCAGCAGTGCAGGCACAATCACTGTTGTCGGGTGCCCTCGAACGCTTGCATGAACATCGTCATAATCCAGCACATGGCCTGCATATGCATTTAGCACTGCCGCGACCAGCGGATCTGTTTGTCTACTATGTCCGACAAGGATTGCCTTTCCCGGCAAATCGGCACCGATGGCATTGGCCAGAATACCCGCCGTGCGATCGTTGGCTCCGGCAATCATACAGGCCAGAAAATCCGTTATCGCCGTGCGCGCCGCATCCATTGCAGCGTGATCCCCGCTCGGATCGGATTGGACGATTGCCTTGGCAAAGGCAGTCGTGAATTTGGCATTCTCCATGGTCAGATACCTTCGCCGTCACGCACCGAGGCGCGGGCACCGGACAAGCCGCCGACGAATTGTCGGATACGGGAATTGTCGGAATCGTGAAAAATCTCCTTCGGCGAACCGTGGGCCACGACGCGGCCATTTTCGGTAAACACAACCGTGTCGCTGATCTCCTCGGCAAAACGCATTTCGTGGGTCACGAGGATGCTGGTCATGCCATCACGGATGAGGTCGCGGATAACCCACAGAACCTCGCCCACCGTTTCAGGGTCGAGCGCCGATGTAACCTCGTCAAACAGAACGAGTTCCGGCTTCATGGCCAATGCACGGGCAATCGCCACGCGCTGCTGTTGGCCACCGGAAAGCTGGCCGGGATAGGCATCAACCTTTTCAGACAGCCGGACTTTCTCCAGCAATTCGCGCGCAAGTTTCTCGGTCGCCGTGCGGTCGGCACCCAGAATGCGCGTCGGCGCAAGCACGATATTGTCGAGAACGGTCAGATGCGGAAACAGGTTATATTGCTGGAACACGATGCCAACACGCTTGCGAAGTTCAATACGCTCGCTTTCTTTCGTCAGCGTGTCCACCCTTGCCCCCGCCACGGTGATCCTGCCGCTTTGCGGCATGGCCAGCGCGTTGATGCAGCGCAGCAGGGTCGATTTGCCGGAGCCGGAGGGACCGATGATCGAGACGGCGTCACCTTTATTGACGGTGAGATCAATGCCCTTGAGCACCTGCGTATTGCCGAAAGACAGGTGGACGTCTTCAAGTTTCACGATTTCGGAATCGTTCGATGCGGTCATCGTCAAAATCCTTCAGCCCGCGTTGAAACGCTGTTCGAGGCGGCGGGTAAGCCGGGATATCGGGTAGCAGAGCGTGAAAAACGCAGCCATGACGACAACATAGGCAATAATGGTGAAATCAAGCCTGCGTACCGCGGTGCTGGCGTCGGTCGCGGCATGCATCAATTCATGCACGCCCACAAGCGAAGCAAGCGATGTACCCATGGCAATCGAAGACGCGACATTCATCCATGGTGGCAGCGAGCGGCGCACACATTGCGGCAGGATGACGAAACGGAGCGATTGCATGCGGGAAAAGCCAAGCCCCTTGGCCGCTTCCCACTGCGTCGTCGGTATGGAAAGCACGGCACCCCGGGTGATTTCGGCTATGTAGGCGCTGGCAAGAATGGCAAGGCCGATCACCGCCTTGATCCAGTCAGGAAACGCCAGATAGTTGCCGAACAATACGACCTCAAAGGGAAAGATGTAGGTGGTTGCAAAGATCAGAACGAGCGCCGGTGCGTTACGAAAAATCTGGACGTAGATGGCCGCTGGCCAGCGAATGAACCAGTAAGGCGCCAGTTGCATGAGGCCGAGCAAAACACCTGCCGTCGTGCCGATCGTGATCGCGCAGAGTGTGATCAAAATATTCATCAAAAAGCCGGACGCAAGATAGGGAAGCCACGTCACCAGTTCCTTGCCCAGTGTCAGGTCAACAAGGGACCAGACGACAACCAGAAGCGGCATGGCAACGAACCCGGCATAACGCAGAATACCGCTGCTTTCCTTGGGTGCATGGGTCTGTGTCATGCTGATAACCCGTATCCCGGAACGGCCAGCTTTCGCTCCACCCACGAACCGGCGCGGGCGATGAGAAAATTGATCAGGCTGAAAAAGGCGAGAAGGACAATCATCAGCTCAACGACGTTGTCGCGCTGTGTCCATACCATGATGGACGCATAGGTGATTTCACTGACGGCAATGGCATTGCCCACGGTTGTCGATTTGACCAGACTGATCAGCCCGTTGACAATAGCGGGCAGGCAAGCGCGAAACGCCAGCGGTATCTGCACATAACGCAGGATTTCGAACTGGCTGAAGCCCATGCCTCGCGCCGCCTCGATCATCGATGACGGGACAGCCTCAATGCCGCCGCGGATGGCTTCCGCATGCAGCGCCGCGACATGCAGCCCAACTACGGCAACCACCCAGAAAAAGGGAGACAGGGGATTGTGCTGCGCCCCGCCAAACAGGTTGGAGACAAATGTGTTCAGTACGAGAAAGCTGAACATAAGCTGCACAAGTGTCGGCGTGTTGCGGGTCAGCTCAACAAAGGCGCGCACCGGCGCAGACAGCCAAAGCCTGCCTGATGTGAGGCAGCCTGCAAAAATCAATCCGAATACCAGACTGACGGGAATAGTGATGGCGACAAGATAGAGCGTGGTTATGAAACCATCGCGCCAGATCTGCGCCTCATAACCCGTTGCCAGGAATTCATAATTGAGACCAAGCCTGCTCGTCAGGTCGACGAACAGGCTTGTGAAATTCACATCATTCATCAGGATTTACCGCGGGCTTCCGCTCATTGGACGGCAGAAAGCTTCTTGTTCTCTTCTTCCAGATACTTGGTATTGAGCAAGCGGTTTTCCTTCGCCATCTCAAGCAGCTTGCCTGATTTGTGAAGCTTCTTCACAGCGGAATCAAGAGCAGTCTTGGTGTCACTTTCGTCCTTGCGCAGCCAGATCACCGAGTCGGACGGGATCAGCTCAGTTGGAAACGGAATGGCAAAGTCTTTCCACTCGTCTGCACGGTCAACCAGCAGCAAGCCCACCGTGGCGCCGACATGCACCGCTGCAACGCAATTGCCGCCCTGAAGTGCCAGCAGCGATTCAGGCTGGCTTGGCAGAGCCTTTACGATGGCTCCATATTCTTCCGCCAGCGGCTGGGCATAATTCGAACCCTGCGAGATACACACCGGCTTGCCCTTGAGATCAGCCCAATCCTTCAAGCCGCTATCCTTGCGCACGACAGCAGCGCCACCGGCCCGGTCATAAGCGGTTGGCACGTAGTCGAGAATCTTGGCGCGCTCGTCAGTATATTGCATGTTGGCAATGAGGATATCGACTTTGCCCTGCTGCAGAAACTGCACCCGGTTTGGCGGCGTCACAGTGACTGTTTCCAGCTCCACGCCGAGATCCGCGGCCAGCGCTTTCGCGAGGTCCACATTGTAGCCTTTCTGCTCCTGCGACTTTGGATCGATAAATCCAAACGGCGCACCTGAGAGAATAACGCCAACGGTCAGCTTGCCACGACCCTTTATCCGGTCAAGCGTGGCATCCGCAAAAGCCTGAGTGCTCGCCAGTGTTGCAAGCGAAATGGAGACCCCGAAAATAGCTTTAGTAATGGCTTTGGCAAACATCGATGACTCCTCGTTTGCGGCAAACATAGCCAAAGGCGTTATTCGCAGCGAGGAGAGATATTCCAAGAGTGGAACCAAAAAAGAAATAATTTTACATCCTAGGAATGAACTAGGCGTGGTCGAAGGGAGATATCCTAGGCGAGAATGTGATCCAGACGTTCTGAGGTGAGAATGTCGGCTTGGGACTGGCAGGGCGCTGTTCGTCAACTCCTGGCCGTCCAATTTCAGAAGACACGATGGCTATTGATCAACTCCTGGATGCCAGGTCGCGGATGCTCTCCTCTAGAAGGAAATAGCTTGGATGGCAGACTATACCATGCCATTGATGCATGCAGGTCAGAAAATGCATTGACTGCAATTAGCCTGAAATGGGTTGGTCTCGATATTGTTTTCACCAAGCAGGCGGCTAGCTATCCTCTCCGAAATGTATGGCGGGCCGCGTAGATCACTATCGGCAGCTTCGGCCACCTAAAACTCTATCCCTCTGCTACAGCGAATATGCACCAAATCTTCAAAGCTTAAAAATTGCTGTTTCCGACAGTATAGCCGCGCCACCCGCCCCACGTCGTTATGTCTGAGGCTCCTACCAAAGCAATCGGCTCGGCGAGAAAGCCTTTTGCCGTGGTGCCATCTGCAAGGGTTACGGTTCCGATACCAAGCGGGGCGGGTATCGAGGCGACGAAGGTGCCGAAGGCTGCGGGAGCGAGTGCCCAGACTTCAACCTCGATTTCGCCGCCCTCTCCCTCACCGACACGCACCATGCCTGGCTTTGCGGGTGTGGTGCCTGGCAAGGCATAGAGGCGATAACAGCCTTGGGTTCTGGCCGTGCGTTTGAACACGGCGTCTAGCTCTTTGAGCTGATGGTTAAGCGGCATGCCGGACAGATGGGCCCCGACGACGACCAGATCGATCAGTTCGCCGCCGGCTTCGGCCTCAGGCTCAGGCGCGGCGGTGGCTGCAGGTTCGGGCCGCACGGTGGCGCCGAGTGGAAGGCCGCTGGCGCCGTGAAGCGCGCGCGCAACTGTCGCGGTCAAGCCGTCCTTGCCGGAGGGTGCAAGCAGGGTCACGCTGGCTGGCAGACCATCCGGGCGCTTGCCTGTTGGAACCGCAATGCCGCACATGTCGAGCAGGTTGACGAAGTTGGTATAGGTGCCAAGGCGAGAGTTCTCTCGGATCGGTTCTGCCGCAAGCTCAGCTAGCGTATAGTGGCGCGGCGCGGTCGGCACGCAAAGGAGATCGACCGAGGCAATGGCGGGGGCAAGCTTTTTCTTCAGCGCTTGCAAGGCGTAGAACCCGTTGAAGGCTTCCGCTGCGGTGAGAGATTTCGCACCCCTATAGATTTCCCGGGTGACCGGATGGAAGCTTTCTTCTTTTGTATCAAAAAATGATTGCACGGCCGCATAGCGTTCTGCAACCCAAGCGCCCTCGTAAAGAAGATTGGCGGCATCGTAGAAATCGGCAAAAGGCATTTCAACAATATGATGACCGTGCTCTTCAAGCGTTTTCAGTGCATCAGAATAAGCCGCCGCCATAGCCTCATCACCGAAGAATTTCCGATCCTGCAGTGCGGGAACGCCGATCTTCAGCACAGGCGGACTGGACCCATAGCCTTTGGCCGGAAGGTCTTTTGAATAGGCGTCGGTTTCATCCTGTTGGGCCGCAACGGAAAACACCCTCCATGCGTCATCAACCGTAAGCGAAAAGATGGAGACGCAGTCCAGCGTCCGGCAGGCAGGCACGACGCCTGTCGAAGATAGGGCCCCGACGCTGGGTTTTAGCCCAACGATGTTGTTGAGACCCGCCGGAATGCGACCGGAGCCAGCGGTATCGGTGCCGAGCCCGAAGCTGACGATGCCATGGGCCGTCGCCACTGCCGAGCCGGATGACGACCCTCCCGGGACGAGCGTCGGATCGATGGCATTCCTCGGGATCGGATAGGGTGAGCGAACGCCCACGAGTCCGGTGGCGAACTGATCGAGATTGGTCTTGCCGATAACGAGAGCGCCAGCCTCTTTCAATAAACGAACGACGGTCGCGTCTTTATCGGGATGATAGGTGTAGTCAGGGCATCCAGCCGTGGTGGGCATGCCGGCGACATCGATGTTGTCCTTGACAGCAAAGGGAACGCCGAAGAGTGGCTTGGCCGGATCATAGCCCCCCAGTTTTTCCGCCTCAACAATCAGGGATTTTTTGTCGGCCAGATGGAGGAAAATGCCGGGATCGTTTACTTCCGAGATACGGGCAAAAACCGCCTCTATGATCTCGAAAATGCTGCCACCCTGTTGGTAGAAGCTGTGCAGAGAGGTGATATCGAGCGCGGGTGTCGTTCGCATTAAGCCATGTCCTCTTTCAATATTGTCACGGGCCGATCCCACTGGATCAGCACCACGCATCCGCTTGCGCTCCAGACGGAGTGTTCCGTGCCCGGCGCATTGACGATATAACTGCCGTAATCAAAGTCACCCGTCTCGTCAGACTGGATGCCATCCAGCACCAGAATGGTTTCAAGGCCCTCGTGGCGGTGGCGCGGTACCGCTGCGCCGGGCTCGTATTTGAGAAGCGCGACGCCCGGCTGGTCGCCTTCAAAGCGGTGAATCCAGTGGATCGTGACGCCCTCGCGAAAGGCTTCAAAAGGCAGCTGTTTCCATCCGCCCGATGTCAGTGATGGGCGTGTTGTCTCAGGCATGGGAAATCCCCTCCAGAATGTCGTCTATCTTTGTCGTCCAGCCGACAATGGCACCCTGGGCGCGGATCATCGCAATCGTGGCAGCCTTGAAATCGGGGAAGTAGCTTTCCGTCGCATCTTCAGCGAGGATGCACTCGAAACCACGGTCATTTGCTTCCCGCATTGTCGTCTGCACGCAGACCTCGGTCGTTACGCCGGCAAAAACGAGCTGTGTTATGCCCTTGCTTTTCAGCACGTCCCCAAGACCGGTGGCGTAAAATGCCCCCTTGCCCGGTTTTTCGATCACGACCTCGCCTTCGATGGGTGCCAGTTCCGGCAGGATCGCGGTCCCAGGCTCCCCGGCAATCAACACGCGACCCAGCGGGCCGAGATCGCCGATCCTCAGCGAGGGAGTGCCGCGATCGCGCTTGGCAGGGGGAAGGTCGGAAAGGTCGGGGCGATGGCATTCCATCGTGTGGATGACGGGCAGACCAGCTGTGCGGAAGCCTTCGATCAGACGCTTGACGTCAGGAACGATCCTGGCGATTCCGCTCACATCATTGCCAAGGCTCGCCCCGAAGCCTCCGGGGTCTGGAAAGTCGCGCTGCATGTCGATAACGATGAGCGCCATTTCCTTCAGCCGCGCTGGAAAAGCAAAGGGTTGGGCTTTGATTTCGACCATCAGTGATGTCCTGCCATATGAGCGCCGATGACACCGATATCGGCGCCGAGCGCAGGTGTTTCGTAGACCAGCCTGCCTTCCGAGATGACCAGAATGCGATCCGACATTTCCAGCAACTCGTCCAAGTCTTCCGACAACAGCAAAACGGCTGTGCCGGAATTGCGGGCCTTCATGATGCGAGCGCGAATCTCCGCGACTGCCGAGAAGTCGAGGCCAAAGCAGGGATTGGAAACGATGAGGAGATCAACATCCCCTGTGAGTTCACGTGCCAGAACCGCCCGCTGGACGTTGCCACCTGAAAGTGCGGCAATGGGTGACGAGGAGGACGCGGTCTTTACCTTGAAATCGGAAATCAATGCTTTCGCTTTCTCGCGCATATTGCGCCTGTTCAGCCACATGGCGTTTTTGCCATTGGCTTTCAGATCGAAGCTTCGAAATGCCAGGTTTTCGCTCACCGTCATTTTCGGCGCGCACGCGTTCTGTAACGGCTCCTCCGGTATAAAGCGGATATTGTTCTTGCGGGTTTCAGCGCGTGTCGCTCCATAGGTCCCGCCGTTGACGGTGACGCGACCGGTCGTGATCGGTCGCTGTCCGGCGAGAATTTCGCCAAGCTCCTTTTGCCCATTGCCCGAGATTCCAGCGATGCCGACGATCTCGCCGGCACGAACGGCAAGGTGAGCGATGTCGATGGTCTTCAACCCGGAACTATCGGGTGCGGTGATGCCATCGACTTTCAGCACGGGGTCAGCCGTCTCACGCACCGGTCGCCGGCTATCGAGCTCGGCAAGCTTCACATCGCCGATCATCATCTTCGCCATGTCGGCCTTGGACAGATCGCCGATCTTTCCAGTTCCGACGAGTTTGCCGCGCCGCAGGATCGAGACGGAATCGGCAAACTTCGTCACTTCGTGAAATTTGTGGCTGATCATCAGGACCGTCAGTTCGCCTCGCTCGGTCATGCCGCGCACCAGACCCAGCATCTCGTCAGCTTCCGCCGGTGTCAGAACAGACGTCGGCTCGTCCAGCACGAGGAAGGAACGACCGAGATAGAGCTGCTTGACGATTTCGAGCTTCTGCTTTTCACCAGCGGCAAGTTCGCTGACCGGGCGGTCCAGCGGAATACGAAACGGCATACGCTCCATAAAGTTGGAAAGGTCGCGACGCTCTTTCGCCCAGCTGATGACGGCAGGGACTTTCGCGCGGCTGATGACGAGATTTTCAGCACCCGTAAGCGACGGTACCAGCGTGAAATGCTGATAGACCATGCCAAGCCCATAAAGCGCTGCATCCTTGGGAGAAGCGACCGATACCTCTCGACCATTGACGGACAGCGAGCCTGACGTCGCGTGATAAAAGCCCATGATGCATTTGACCAAGGTCGACTTGCCTGCACCGTTTTCTCCAAGAAGAGCGTGGAAGCTGCCAGCGGGTATGTCGATGGAGACGTTATCGAGGGCGGTGAAACTGCCGAAGCGCATCGTCATGGCCAGGGTCTGGATGCCGATGGCGCGGCCAGCCTGTGGAAGGGGCGTATCGCGAATGACGCTCAACTCAACTCTCCTTTTCAACGATGATGGCGACAGGCCCGCCGCCGGGTGGTCCTTGATGTTCGGCACCGCCGGATACATAGAGGTCGGTCATGCCGAAGACGCCTGCCAGTACGCCACCGACGAAGGCGCGCGCATGCCGGGTGCCGGAAATGTCGGAATCGTCCAGCATGGTGTGGCGTTTGCCGCCGACCTTTCCGGAAGGATCAGGCTCTGCCTTGGCAAGGACTGCGGCAATCCTCGCCCTTTCAGGCAAACGGACGCGCGCCGCGCGTACCGAAGCGGTATCGATAGCGCTCTGCATGATCGCATGGTCTATGGCGAAGGGGCCGGACCATCCGTCTGCCATGCCGAGCACAATGATTTCGTGATCCGTCAGCTCGACGCCAGCCGAGGTGGAGGCGCATCCAGAAAACAGATCTTGCCGTGTGCCGATGTCCGCGTCCGCTATGTCGCTGGCTTCGACTTCGTCCAATGCGACTGCGACACCCAGAGCCGAGGCTCCGCGTGAAAGCCCCATGGATTTCAGCGTGTCACGCGTTGCAACAGTCTCTCCGCCTTCTTGCGCCTCTTCAATGCGGCGAAGGGTAAGCAGCGGGCACTTGATCTGAACGAAATGAACGTCTGCGATATTGTCGATACCGGCATCGCGCATGGCGGCGCGCACGCCTTCTGCCACCATCGTCACCTGTTCGCGTCGACCAAGATGGTGGAAGGGAAGGTGCGGTGTGCGCGATGTGCCGATGGCAAGCGCCCGCTCGCCCGAGGCGTTGACCGCCTCGCGGGTGAAAATCGTCCAGTGCGGCGATAGCGCGCCTTCCGTGCCGCCCGACATGACGGTTGTTACGCCTTCGATCCCGTAGCGGCGAAAAAGCCCTTCGAAACTCTGGCTGGCATAACCGCGACTGAAATCATTGACGCAGCCATTGCCTTCGGTCTTGCCAAGGACCGCGACGATGGTTCTCGGATCGAGGCCCCGTGCAATCAGGGCTTCGACGCCGGAGACGTCATCGGGTCCGTCTGCGGCAACGCGATAGACATGGGCACGCATGGACGGCATCAGGGAAGTGCCTCCACCAGCGTTTTGGAATTGGAGACCGCGCCAAAGACACCGCCTTGCATCTTCACCATCTTGATGGCTGCTAGATGATTGCCGTAGTCGGTCGCGCCGCAGCAATCCTCCAGCAGCAGGCATTCAAAGCCGCGATCATTCGCCTCGCGCATGGTGGTGGAGACGCAAACATCAGTGGTGATGCCGGTGAGAATAAGGTTTTCGATGCGCTTCTGGTGCAAGATCAGTTCAAGATCCGTGGCGCAGAAGGAGCCCTTGCCGGGCTTGTCGATGATCGTCTCACCCTCGACCGGGTAGAGTTCCGGAATGATATCCCAGCCCGGTTCGCCACGTGTTAGAATGCGCCCACAGGGTCCGGCATCACCAATGCCAGCACCGATGCGCTGCGAGCGCCAGCGCTTGTTGGCCGGAAGGTCGGCGAGGTCAGGCCTGTGCCCCTCGCGGGTGTGGATGACGTGATAGCCCTTGGCCCGCATGGCGGCGAGCACCGACTTGATCGGCTGGATAGGCGCCTGCACCATGGCCAGATTATAGCCCATGTGATCGACATAACCGCCCTTGCCGCAAAAGTCAGTCTGCATGTCGATGATGACAAGCGCGGTATTGTCCGGCCTCAAGGCCCCGTTATAGGGCCAAGGATAGGGATCGGCAGCGATATAATGCCCTGCGGTTTCAACCTTCGCATCCATGATGTCTCTCCTATTTGTCAGCCGGTTTTGAGATTTTTCCATAAAGCCTTGTGGGCTTTTCAAAGCCGCAGGAGGTGCCATCCGTCACCTTCACGGCATCTTCGTAGGGAAGGCGGTATTGCCCGGCGATGAGGTCGTGCATGTAGGTATAGGGCGCGTCCTGCGCGCCGCCCGCCACGGCCACATATCCGCGATGGCCAAACTGGTAGATGTTGTTTTCCACGCCCCAGCCAAGACGAGCCTCGCGCACGAGATCGGGCCGGACCTCAGCGGTAATGATCTCGTTGACGCGACCGGAGGTGCCATGGGCGATGATGGAGCCGTCGAAATTGCAGATCATGCCTTCACCCATGGAGTCGAAAGTACCATCGGTGCCGCACATGCAGACATTGGCTGTGACCATCAGATTGCAGAAGGCGTTGGACTGGTTGGTAAAGCGCCAGCTCTCACGGATCGGTGCCGTATAACCTGCCGTGCGGATCATGATTTCCGCACCCTTATAGGCGCATTCCCGGGCCATTTCCGGGAACATGCCGTCGTGGCAGATGATGAGCGCCAGCTTGGCACCCTTCGGCCCGTCGATGACAGGAATGCCGAGATCGCCCGGTTCCCATGGCTCGACCGGCACCCAGGGGTGCATCTTGCGATAATAGAGTTTCAACTCTCCGGTATCATCGATGACGATGCCGGAATTGTAGGGCATACCGCCGGGGTTCAGCTCCATAATGGAAAAACAGCCCCAGATCGCATTGTCGCGGCACGCCTGTTGGAAGGCTGCGACTTCCGGGCCATCCAGCGTGCACATGATGTCGGGATTGATATCCATCGACAGGCCATGCAGGGCGTATTCCGGAAACACGACGAGGTCCATGCCCGGCTGGTTGCGCCGCGCCTTGGCAACGAGATCGACGATGACCTGTGTTTGGGCGGCAAGATCCGCCTTCGTCACCGTGACGGGCAGTTGCAGCTGGACAAGGCCGATGCCGACACCATGGTCGGATTTGTTGAGGCCACCAAGACCATTCATATTCGTCTTCCTTATTTTGTCAGCGATAACGCACCCGGCGCCCCGGCCATGGACCGGACAGGCGAGGATGTGGCGATCAGAATGGCAAGCGTCAGCACGTAAGGGGCGGCGTAAAACAGGTAATAGCCCTGGGTGACGCCCACCGATTGCAGTGCCGGGCCCAGCGCACCCGCGCCGCCGAAGAGAAGGGAGGCAAGGAAACAGCCGATGGGGTTCCAGCGGGCGAAAATGACCAGCGCGACGGCCATGAGGCCCTGACCGGACGAAATGCCTTCGTTCCACGTGCCGGGGTAAAACAGCGACAGATAGGCGCCGCCAATGGCCGCCAATGCGCCACCCGCTGCCGTCGCCAGCAACCGCACGTGATCCGGGTTGATGCCCATGGCGCGGGCCGCATCGGTACTATCGCCGACAACGCGCAGGATGAGGCCGGTCTTCGTGTTCTTGAAAGCCCAATGGAGGAAGAGGGCAAGTGCTGCGCCGACGAAGAACAGGACGTTGATATTGAGAGCCGCCTGTACCTGACCGAGCGACGACCACCCGCCGAGCGGGATCGAAGGCAGCTTCGGTGCGACCGGCTGGATAAAGGACTTGCCGAGAAAGAAGGCCAGCCCGAGCCCGAATTGCATCATTGCAATGCCAATAGCGATATCGTTGACCTTCGGAAACTTGCAGATCCAGCCGTGCAGCAGACCGAAAACTGCACCAGCGGCCATGGCGGCGAGAACGCCGAGCCACGCCGATCCGGTCATGACAGCCACGCCATAGGCAGTCATGGCGCTGAAGACGAGCGTGCCTTCCAGCCCGAGATTGATGCGGCCGGATCGTTCGGTGATTGTCTCACCAAGGCTGACGAAGATGAAGGGCGTCGAGACCCGGATTGCGCCCGCGAGGATCGCAAGGGGGACACCCCACATGCCGATACCGGTGTCGTCCATCGTCAACTCCTTTTCCACAGATCGGGATTGAAGACCTTGAAGCGGCCGTAAGACATCTCGCAGAACAGGATGACGACGAAGAGCGTCCCCTGAAGCACCAGAACGGTGGCATCCGGCAGGCCCATGCGCCGCTGGATCAGGCCGCCAGAGGCATCGAGGCCGCCCAGGAGGATCGCAACCGGTATGATGGCCAGCGGATTGTGGCGGGCCAGAAAGGCGACAAGGATGCCGGTGTAGCCATAACCGGCGGCAATTGTCGCATTGGCGCTACCTTGCACCGCTGCCACCTCGATCATGCCTGCAAGACCTGCAAAAGAGCCTGCCAGTGCCGTGAAACCGAAGATCAGTTTGCCGACCGGCAGCCCCTGAATTTGTGCAGCACGCACATTGCCGCCAGCGATGCGTGCGGCAAAACCGACGCTTGTCACCTCGATGAGAACCCATGAGACGATGCAGGCAACGATGCCGATGACGAGTCCCCAGTGAACATCCATGCCGGGAATGTCTCCCATCATGTACTCAGCAGGCAGCGGTGCAGTCGAAGGTTTGTTGAGACTTGCCGGGTCGCGCAACGGCCCTTCAACAAGCTGATTCATTAGTGCGATAGCGATATAGGCCAGAAGCAGTGAGGAAATCGTTTCGTTGACGCCCCTGTAGTGACGCAGAAAGCCCGCAAAGCCGATCCAGAGGCCACCCATCGCCATGGACGCTAACGCCATCGCCGCGATTACCATGGTGGGCGATGCTGTGCCGACAAGCGGCAAAGCCGCCGCTGCTGCTGCCACGCCGCCCAGAACGACGGCACCTTCACCACCGATGATGATCAGGCCGAGCCGCGCAGGCAGGGCGACACACAGGGCTGTCAAAAGCAGAGGTGCCGCGCGACTGAGGCTGTTTTGAACCGAAAACCAACTGCCGAAACCGCCGGTATACATCAGCTGAAACAGCATGAGCGGTGATTTGCCCACTGCGAGAATGAAAAGCGAGAAAAGCGCCAGCCCCACGGCCACCGCGCCGACCGTGATCGCCGCGGGCTCGGCACGCCGCGCCAACCACGCGAGAAGTGGCCGCAGCGCGGAGGGATGGTCAGACGCAATGGCCAAGGCCCGGTTGTTTGCCTTTGAGGTCATGGTGCTTTCCCCGCTCGTGCCAATCAGGAGGTGGAGCCGATAACGCCCTCAACGAGGTAAGCCATGCTTTCCAGCTCGATGGCATCTTCGGCATAGGCTTTTCCAGCACCGACAACCTCATTGCCCTTGTTGTCCTTGAGCGGACCCTTGAAGACGGAGAACTTGCCGGTCTTGATCTCGGCGAGCGTCGCTTCAAATTGCGTGCGCGCTTTCTCGGACACGCCGGGACCTAGCGGGCTCATCTTGACAAAGCCGTCCTTGATGCCGCCCCGCACGAAGTTGCCCAGCGGCTCGCCGTCCTGCGCCTGCTTGACGAATTTGCTGTAGACATTGCCCCAGTTCCATTCCGCGCCCGTCAGATATTTTTCGGGAGCGAGCGGACTTTGGTTGGCATGATACCCGCAAACAAAGGCGCCTCGACCGGCTGCCGTTTCAACGACGACTTTCGGGCTATCCACGTGGCAGGTGATCACATCTGCACCCTGGTCCACCAAAGCATTGGTGGCTTCTGCCTCCTTCACGGCCAACGACCACTCGCCTGTGAAAATCACCTGGCAGGTAATCGCTGGATCAACGGAGCGTGCGCCCAGAAGAAAGGAGTTGATATTCTGGACCACCTGCGGGATTGGCTTTGCCGCAACGAAGCCGATCTTCTTGCTTTTGGTGGCGTGACCGGCAGCAACACCGTTCAGATATTGTCCCTGGCTGATATAGCCGAAATAGGATCCAGTGTTTTTCGGGTGCTTTCCCTCCTGCCACAGACCGCCGCAATGGCGAAACTGGACATCGGGATATTTGGCGGCCATGGCCAGCATATGCGGGTCGAAATAACCGAAGGACGTCGGGAAGAGGAGCGTGGCACCGTCGAGATTGATCATCGACTCCATGGTCTTTTGAACGTCGACGGTCTCTGGAACATTCTCTTCCTCAATCAGGGTGATGCCCGGCATCGCCCTGATGATGGCAGCACCTTCGGCGTGGGCCTGATTATAGCCATAGTCATCTTTTGGGCCGACATAAATAAAGCCGACCGTGAGTGCGGTTTGTGCTGAGGCCTTGGCACCAAGAAAGCCCGGAGCCAGACCGGCGACAGCGCCGGCAACCGATGTCTGAAGGAAGTGGCGGCGATTGATAGGCAGGAATTTGGTCATCGAGATGCTCCCTGGGGCTACGGCGAGTTTTGTACGCATCAAAGTGTATGCAATGCGCATGCCAGATTCCAAGGCACTGAAATATATCGATATATTTCTTCGTATCGCTGCAAGCATAAAAAGTGCATACAGATTAAGCATGCCTGAAGATGAATAAATGTGCGTCACAGCCTTCAGGCAATCCGCTATTCCAGCTGTGTGTGGTCCAGCCGGATGGTGTGGTTTTTGCATGCAACTTCACATACGCCCGCACCGGATTTGACATCGCAGGTCGCGGGCGTCATCTGTATGCCATGAGGGAAAGCAGGCGGAATTCGTGAAACAGGTCAGACGCAGAGAGGTCATTCGGACCGGAACAACCGTGGAGCAGATGACGCGCTCGATTGCTGACATGATCGTTACGGGCAAGATGCCGCCAGGTACGAAACTGGATGAGGGCTCGCTGGCAGCACGTTTTGAAGTATCAAGAACACCTGTGCGCGAGGCGTTAAGAGAGCTGGGTGCGATGGGGCTGGTGGAACGCGAACCGAACCGCAGTGCTGTCGTGACGAATGTCACAGGCGCCTATCTTCACTCCATGTTCGAGGCGATGGCCGAACTGGAGGCAATTTGTGCCCGGCTTTGCGCGGAGAGAATGACCTCTGACGAACGGCACGCTCTGGCAACCGAGCACCGCCAATCACAACGCCTCGTTGCCGAAGCTGCCGAGGAAGACTATGCCGCTTACAATACTGAATTCCACAACCGTCTCTATCGTGGCGCACACAACGACCACATCGCCGAGATGGTCATGCAAACCCGCGCGCGGCTCGCCCCCTTCCGCCGCGCCCAATTCCGCCTGCAGGGTCGACTCCGCAAGTCTTATGAGGAGCACGAGGAAATCGTAAACGCCATTCTTCGGCAAGACAGCTTGGAAGCGGGCAAATCGGCATATCAGCACGTTTCTATAGTTAGCGATGCAAGCCTTATCTTCGTCGCCCACTAGCGGAATGTGTTGTGTGATCGGAAACCTCTAGCAGGCCTTTTACAAACTCGCAGAATTTGGAAATGGCCAAGATCGGGGCTTCCAGCCCTCCAAAAAGGCGCGCCGAATCATCACCGGGCTCGAAGCGATGTTGTGGCTGCAGAAAGGCTTCGGCTTTTCCGGCGACTGGACCGTCAACGATCAAAGCGATCTGCTCGCGAGCCTCTTCGGACATTAAAAGGTCAACGAGGCATAAATGCTGCGTGGTTATCGGCTCATTGCGCCCTATCGCCAGCTTTGCGACACGCCCATTCAGAATTATGGCTACACTCCGCTACATCGCGAGCAAAATTTTCAACGTAGTGGCCAACAGCTAGTTAACCGACAAAATACGTGGCAAGACGCTGCTCCTCCCGGCTTGGCAAGTGGGTGCAGGGGCCGGAAGGAGCTGGGATGGAGAGGATGCCTTAGAACCTCACACGCAGATTTGCCAGGACGCTGTTCTGCCACGCATGTGACGCGAACTGGCCCTTGTAGGAAAGGGAGAAATCTGCATCGTCCCGCAGAGGCACATTCAGCCCGGCTTCCAGAAGCGCTGTGTCGCCAGCAATGGGGACGCCCGTCACGGTAAACGCATCAGACCCGTCAAAGGCGTGGGTTGCCGAAGAGGTGGTATCGCCTTCCGCATGGCGCCAGCCCAATCCTGCATGCAACCGGCCGGTCTTGTCACCGAGTTGCAGGGGCGTATCCATTCGGGCACCAAGGGTGCTGTAGATCACCTGCTGGTTGCTTTTTTCTCCATGAAGCCCGGCGGTTCCATTCTCATCATAGGCGTCCGTATGAAGGTTCACGTAAGCCAGCCCGACATAAGGCTCGTATGTGGTGGTCCCATCCGTGATGACATAAGCCGCTTCACCAAAGGCCTGCATAGCTCGGGCGTCGTAGGCTGCCCTGTTGTTCTCCTCAAAGCCTGAGAAGCTGGAATTGCGATTGGTGTCGATTGTGTGCCAGCTATTGCTGAGGCCCATGCGCAGGGCAAGCTTGCCTACCTGTGTGCCGGCATAGGTTCCAACGGTGTAGCTATCCATGTCGGCGCTTGAGGCGCGATCATCAAGTGTGTCACGGGACTTTCCATAGCCTGCCGCGATGCCGACGCGCCAGTCGCCGGGCAGCGATGCGTCACCACCGATAATCAATCCGCCTGTCGAAGTTTGAAGTCTGGCCGCGTTCGGGCTGTCGCCACCGGTTTTGCCCCAGGCGCCGTAGCCGGACGACCAGAAGCCTTCGTCCCAGTCATTCCTAGCCCCACGCAGGCGCGCCGTCATGGCATCCCGCACATAACTGCTGTCTTCCAATATCGCCGTTTTCAGGCTGGCATGGATTTCGCCGCTCAGCATGTCGAAAGCGCTCGCGGCCTCATTATCCGACAGCATCAACAGTTTGTTGTAGAGTGCAAGCGAAGAGCCAGACTGCGTCAGCGTTTCGAGTGCCTGCCCCGTGGCCCGCTGATTTGGCGTATAGCCGACGTCTGCGAAGCTTCCGACCTTGGTGATTATCAGCTCGACCCCTGTTGCCGTGTAATCGAGCTGTAGCTGGAGAAAGCTAGAACTGGTCGTCACACCATCAAAGGTGCCTGTCAGATTCGTGTCGGACGAAAGGATGGTATAGGTCTGACCCGAGACATAGCTGCTCTTTGAATCCAGCGTTGTGACGACGACGGTGCCGTCGACACTCACGTCTCCGGTTGCGGTTACCAGATCGCTGGTGCCGTTGCCTGCGATATCCACGAGGAAGGTGGAGCCATCATCTAGCTGGAGCGTGCCGTCAACCGTGAGCGTACCGATACTGTTGCCGCCTGCCGAAAGTATGCCGCCGGAGTTGATGACGGTACTGCCGACTGTTCCGGCGCCTGAAAGCGTGGCGCCACTTCTGACCGTTGTGTTTCCACCAATAATGCCGTCAACTTGGAAGACGCCGCTGTCGATAAAGATATTGCCGCTATAGCCTGCGCTGTTGCCGGTCAGCACAGTCGTGCCGGTGCCTGACTGCGTAAAGGTCCCATTTCCGCTCATCGAGTTGCCGAGCGTCAGCCTACCGCTTCTGTTGACGACAAGCGCGCTGTTGTTGACCAAATTGTCCGCGCCGAGCGTGCCTGTCGTGCCGCCATTTCCGATCTGCAGCGTACCGGAAGAGATGGTCGTGGTGCCCGCATAGCTGTTGCCGCCGGTTAGAATGGTGGTGCCGGTTCCAGCCTGGGTGAGCGTGCCCGTGCCGCTGATCGAGCTACCAATAGTTAGACTGTCGCTGCGATTGATGACGAGGGCGCTGTCATTGACCACATCGCCATTGCCGAGCGTGCCCGAGGTACCGCCATTGCCGACTTGCAGTGTCCCGGAGGAAATAGTTGTCGTGCCGGTATAGCTGTTGTTCCCGCTCAAAATGGTGGTGCCGGTGCCAGCCTGGGTCAGGTTACCGGTTCCGCTCATATTATTGTTCATTGAGACCGTGTTGCTTCTATTGACGCCCAGCGTGCCGTCATTGACGACATTGCCGGTGCCGAGGCTGCCTGTCGTACCGCCATTGCCGAGCTGCAATGTGGCGCCAGAAGAAATCGCGGTGGTTCCTGTGTAACTATTGTTAGCGCTAAAAACGATTGCGGATGTGCCGCCGCTGACGGCCACTGTTCCTGAACCGGAGATGATGCCGGATGCCTCAAGCGCTTGTCCTGTGCTGGTGTCGAAGGTCAGCGCAGAGGCGTTCCCCAGCACGATTGCGTTGGTTAAATTCATACCGCTGTTGAGCGCAGCGATGGTGCCGCCGCTGCTGTTGGCAAATTCAATATTGCCCGTAATGGCCGAGCCCGTGAGCAATTCAAGCCGATTTCCTGTACCGTTGAACAGGATGGCGTTGGCACGCGTCGCACCATTGCCGGACATGCCGCCCGAAATGCTGCCGCTATTGGTGATCGTATCGTCGCCATAGGTGATGATGCCCACACCGCCAGCCATGCTGCTGAAGCTGCTTAATCCGCCATTGCCGCCGCTTATGTTGCCGCTGTTTATAATTGTGTTGTTGCCCCCCATCAGGTCGATACCGGCACCACCAGTGCCGCTATAGCTAGCCCGGCTGCCATCCGGCGTGCCGCTTGAGCCACCTGCGCCGCCTGAGCCACCTGTGATGTTGCCAGTGTTGGTGACGGTCGTATTGCTGCCCGCGACCAGCAAACCGTCACCGCCGCCACCGCCACCTCCGGCATAGCCACTACTACCATTTCCTCCATCACCGCCGGTCAGTGTGCCCGCATTGCCAATGGTTGCTCCTGCAATGTTGGAGACCAGCGCGGCACCACCGCCACCGCCGCCGCCGCCGCCACTGTGGGACGCGCCGCCATCACCGCCATTGCCACCAGAAACGTTGACGCCCGAACTGACCGTGATGCTGGCGCTGCCTGCCTGCAGACCTGCGCCACCGCCACCGCCGCCGCCGCTGCTATAACTGACACTTGCTGCCCCATCACCACCATCGCCACCAGTAATATCACTGGTCACGGCAATGGATGGGCCGGTCGCAACGCTTCCCGCCGCGCCACCACTGCCTCCGGCTGCGCCGACAGCGCTGGTGCCGCCATTGCCACCTGCGCCATTGCTGCTTGAGGACGTGTTGTTCGTGATGGTTCCGGAGCCGTTGTTGTCGCCACCGGCACCGCCGTGACCGTTTCCGGCTCCCCCTATCCCGCCATATATCGTCATGACGGCACCGCCAGCCGCGTCTGCCGCCAAGCCGGTCTGTGGAAGCGCAAGCGTGGAGCCAAAGACTGCGATGGCTAGAGGGGATGCCACAAGGCGCAAGCCGACATGGCCGCTGTGGGCGAGCGCCGCTTTTTCGGCGCGTGATTTAGCGTGATCGGTGCGGGAGGGTGTGTCTTTGCCGCGGGTCTCACTTTTTTCGCTCTTCATGCCATGCTTTCCATGCTTCAATTTCGCTCACCAGCCCGGACGTTTTCCGCACGGAGTGCCTCATTCCCGCGAAGAGCCGCATGGCTCGACGTTCCACTTGTTGACGAAACCGCAGACCCAATCTTGTGGCTCCACTACACATCTCGACGTGATCCATTGCCCGGCTCCGCCGTTGAACAGCTGCTTGCCAGGGGGTGGCCGTCCGTGCCTTTTCGTTTCACTGCGTTAAACCGACGCGCCGCAATTCGCATATTTTGCGCGCAGGGTAGCAACCAGCACGCACTGCTTTTTGATCGAAAATGCGGTTTGTAAAATTTTTTGTTTTCGAAGCATTGTGCTGCTGTGAATCATTTTTTTATGGCTTATGCATGGGTGCATATTGCCCACGTGCAGCGGCTCGCGGGCCGAAAATATATTTGAGGTTTAATATGATTTTTGAACCCGATACCCGTTCCGCGCAGGAGCCGACACGCAACGAAAACTCCATTGCCGGTGCGCTGGAATTTTCGCAGCCTTCCATCGGACCGCTAGAGCCGCCCCTGCGCACGCGTCTCCCGCCCATGCTGTTGGATGATCCGGCTATCCTCAATGCATTGCGCGCGATGGAGGGCTATCGCGCCTCTGCCTTGCCGATCGTCCCGCTCGAGGCCGTTGCTGCACAGGCGGGGCTCAGCCTGCACCATTTTCAGCGCCGGTTCAGCGCAGTAATGGGCGAAACCGTGGGGGCCTTTGCCCGGCGCCAACGGCTTGAGACGGCGGCAATGCTGTTGAAGATGACGGAGACGTCCGTTCTGCAGATTGCTGTCGCGGTCGGTTATAACAGTACGGAAGCTTTTTCGCGGGCGTTTTTGCGGCAGTTCGGCCACGGGCCAAGCCAATACAGGGTGTGGTCCCGTGCTGCCGCGACACCGTCTGAACCGCATGAGTATGAACTTGCCCGGCATGTCAGCGCAGACTCACGCGATACGCTGAACCTTTTGGCCGTGCGCTTCTTCGGTTCGCATGCCCGTGTGGGCGAGTATTGGCAAGCCTTTGCCAGATTGCTGGAGGAAGCCGAAATCGACACGCGGGGCAAGCGCTTCTTTGGCATATCGCTGGATGACCCGCAGATCACTCCGCGTGGCCTGATGCGCTACGACTGCGCGATCGAAGCACCGCAACCCATGCCTGCCTCACTGCATGGGACACCTTTCTCAGCGATGTCTTTGCCACGCAGCCGCGTTGCGCGGGCGCGACATCGTGGGCCGTATCACACTGTGTTTTCCTCCTACCGCGCCATCATCATCTGGGTGTCGGAAAAGCTGCAACAGTTTGGCGATGCGCCCGGACTGGAAATCTACGATGAACTCCCCTGGCGCGCTGGGCTTGATCAACCCGATAACTTCGCAGTGGAACTGGCGATTTTATAAGTATCTCAGGCAGTGAGAAGCTGTCGCGACCTACGCCGGGCGACTAGTCATAGCGTCCTAAACGGTCTCGCAGGAGACAGTCTGAGCAGCTGCTCTTACGCGTTGTTTGTCGCTTTCCAGGCTCAAAGCAAGCTCAGCTCGAGATAGCGCCTCCGTCGAATGTCGGATGGCATTGTCTCGAAAGCCAAGCGCGTCGAACCGTGCTAAAACACCAAAAGCCTTCTGGAGGCGAAGGCCGACTTCGACAATCGCTGCGCCATCGCGGGCGATCGGCGTGAACAGGTCGTCGAAAATGTCATCGAGCTGGATGGCCGGGACATAGACATTTGAATATGGGATGGCTTCGTGATCCGAGGCCTCTACAGGTTCGTCCCAGACTGCTAGGACGCGGAGCGCACGGGCGATGACATCGATCGCAGTACCGGGATCATTGATCGCGGGCGAAAGGGCATGGGATGCAATCTCGGCAAGGACCGATGCGCCGAATCTTGGATCCTGATCGAAGGATCGGGTATCCTCCACGGAAAAACATGTTCGGATCGAGGCCAGGACGTCTGCGATCTTGTCCTCTGCGACACCATAGATGGATGCTACCGGACATTTAGGATTGATCAATTGTCCTGGGATCACGCGTACAAAAATGCGCGCGCTTGCGTCCGTTGCGATTTTGGACAGTGCGCCGGTATCGAGATGCTGGATGTAGCCAATTCTGTCGATAAAAACATCGATCGCCGAGACCGGAATATCCTTCTCATCGGTTAACCTCTTGCCACCGAGATAAGGGCTCTGACGTCGCGCGCGCATGGCGTCGATGGTGGCAATCTCCACCCGCTCAGTCGTCTCTGTCACGCGGCCCAGTCGTGAGAGATGATCGATCCAGCGCAGCAGTGTCACGACGATCAGCACGATAACCGCAATGGTCACGACAAAAAGAACGACCCGTCCGCGATCACCGTAAGCGCCCGTACTCAGCGCAATGATACCGACGAGGCTGAACAGGAATGAGCCGACGAAAGTTGCCAGAACATTTTGCGTCGTGCTGTCTTCCATCACCAGTTTTGTCGCGCGCGGCGTGACGTTGCTGGTTGCCGCCGAATAGGCTGAGACCATGGTGCTGAGGGAGAATGTTGTCACCGTCAGCATGCTGGAAGCAATAATGCCGAGGATGTTGTCAACGGCGTCAGCGCCGATTTTGGTCGGCAGGTCACTTGGAATAAACGGGCTGACAACAATGGCGATGAGAGCGGTGGCAACGGCAAGTATCGAGAACAATGTCGCCCGAAACCAGATGCGGCGCGCAACCTTTGCAAAAAACCATGCCCAGCGTGATGTCATTCGAATCCATCTCAAAAACGATGCGGCGGAACTGGCACAGGTGATGTTCGCTTCACCGGCGGGAGTAGAACCGGCGCTTATCGCACACCGGCTATTGAAAGGGCAAACGCAATGACACCGTCAATCGTTGTCGTTCGGAATGTTCAGCAAATGACCGCAAGCCTTGCAGTGGACCGCGTCAACTTCGTGCCTCTGGAGACCGCATTTTTCGCATGGGTACATGACCTTGTAGGGCCTGACGATCGATTGTGCCAACCTGACGAACAGCGAGATACCAACGATCATCGTGACAACGGACGTTAACTTTCCTAACGGCCCGGGCAAGGTGATGTCACCGAAGCCCGTCGTGGTCATCGTGGCGACGGTGAAATAAAGCGCATCGACAAAGCCGATAAGACCGCTCTGGTGGTAGAAAAACGTAGTGTAGACGAACCCTGTTACCATGAACAGGAAAACGAAAAAGTTAAGCGATGCGCGAGCGACGTCCCTGTACTGATGGCAACCCAGCCGTCTGAGAACGAAAGCAAAGAGCGGGCTCTCGCCGACCGCCCACAATCGCATTGCCCGCAGAAATGCGAAGTTGAAGAGAGCATTGGGAAACAGAAGCGTTGCCAGTATGACGATGTCGATCCATGTCATCGGTCGCTTGAGGGATGCCACGACTGAGCCGGTCGCAAAAGCCCTCGCGAGAATTTCGGCCAGGATCCAGATTGCGATGAGATAATCGATAATCAGATATGACGGCCCACTGCGCAGGAAAGGGCCGAAGATAAAGAATGCGATGATGCTGACATCGATCACGGCGAGCACCGCCTGCCAGCGCAGAGCCCATGTGTCGCGTCCGCGTTCGATACGGCGCAGCTTGCTTTGCAGCTGTTCGATCCGCCCTGCCAAGGGGCTTTTGGCTTCTACGTCTGGTGTCATTCTTAACGGATAAAGGTCCGCCACCCACAGGTCAACGTCAAGCGCTGCTCTCCAAGTCGAACTGATCGGAGTGTAAGACGACCACCGGTCTGACGGATGCCAGCTGACCGGTGGTTGTCATTTTTCAAAGCTCGTTTCAAGCCAAAGTGAAGATCAGTCCCGACAGAGCAAAGCCGAGGAGCCCCACCAGCGTCTGCATCACGGTCCAGGTCTTGAATGTGGTCTTGATGTCCATGTTGAAGAAACGACCAACAAGCCAGAACCCGGAATCGTTGACATGGGACAGCATGACTGAACCCGATGCAACTGCGATGACGATAGCCGCCAGTTCCACACCCTGGTAACCCGCCGCCTGGACCGCAGGCTGGATAAGTCCAGCCGCGGCGATGAGGGCGACGGTCGCAGAACCCTGCGCAACGCGCAGCGCCGTGGCGATCAGGAAGCCGGCGACAAAGACGGGCATGCCGATATCCGCTAGCGCGCTCGAAAGCGCGTTTCCAATACCGGATGCGCGAAGCACACCACCAAACATGCCACCGGCCCCGGTTATCAAAATAACGGAGCAGACCGGACCAAGAGCCGAATCGACGATACGCTCGACCTTCAGAGGGTCTCTACCGCGCATCGGGCCAAGCACAAAGGCCGCGACGAGAACCGATATGAGGAGTGCGATCGGTGTGGACCCTATGGCGCGCAAGAGCTGGAACCAGCCAGCATCTTTGTTCACCCATTCCTGCGCGCGCGCGAAATCAAGCCCCGTGTTCATGAAAATCAACAGCAGCGGCAAAAGCAAAAGCGCAACCACCAGGCCGGAGCTGGGTAAGGAGACGCCATCGTCAGACGATTTTGCTTCCGAGACATCGTCAGGCACCGGCAAAAAGATGCGCTTCCCGATCCACTGACCGAAGAAATGACCCGCCACGATCCACGTTGGCACAGCAACAATGAGGCCGACGATAATGAGCAGGCCAACATCAGCGCCCAGCAATTCAGATGCGGCGACGGGGCCAGGGTGGGGAGGCACGAAAACGTGCATGCAGGAAAACGCAGTCGCGACCGGTATTCCGTAAAGCAAGAGGCTTCCGCCCAGACGGCGTCCGACGGTGAACATGACAGGCAACATAACGACGAGGCCGGCGTCAAAGAAGATAGGAAAGCCGAAGAAAAGAGATGCGATGCCCAAAGCCATAGGCGCACGTTGCTCGCCAAAACGTTGGATAAGATCGTCGGCCAGAGCCTGCGCACCACCGGATACTTCCAATAGCCTGCCCAGCATCGCGCCAAGCCCCACGAGAAGCGCCACGCCACCGAGCGTGGAGCCAAAGGCTGTCGTGAGCGTATTCATGATGTTTGCCGTCGGTATGCCCGTGACAAGCGCGGTCAAGAAACTGACGAGAATGAGTGCCACGAAGGCGTGAACGCGAAATTTTATGATGAGCAACAACAGAAGCGCAACCGCGCCCACTGCTATGGAAATCAAGGTACCCGCAGACAATGTCTGTTCGAATTCCGGCAAATGAATACTCCTTTACTGAGGACGCTGACTTCGCCGCCCGTTTCAACAATCGCTTGTGACTGAGTGTTTGGCTTACCAAGAACGAGATCGGTCCCTTATCAAGAAGCAACCGCTCGTCTTCAACGCGAGACGGGGGTTTAACAGTAACATGAATGAGTGTCGCGCTGTTTTAGGACATTTCCAAGTTCTTGAACGAAATCGAACCAGCGACTTCCGGAAAATCTGCGACAGGGACTTGTTGATAATGCGGGGTGGGCGCGAGGCAGCCGCGCGGAAACTGATGTCGCACAGATTGAGCCCTACCCCGCTTAACAAAAGGAATGAACTTTTCCGATGGAGCAGCATCCGTCCAGTGAAGGCCGGATGCTGTCGTCGTTGGTTTGGTCGATTAATGAGCCTTCATTTCGCTGACAATCTCTTCTGCCTTCAATGAAGACGGATAATAAGTCGGCCAGTTGGTGACTTCCTTCAGCAAGGCTGCGCGGTCGTTACCCCAATAGAGGTGGTAATGGTCTGCTTTGTTCGGAGCAATTCCGTGGTCGCTGAACTGGATGTATTGCGGAGCCGTCGCGTCACCGCCTGTTTTTTTGAAGATGAACCGTACGCCACGATTGCCCTTCTTGTAGGTCAGGATTTCTTTGCCATCATAGGCGTAGGTGCCCTTCGACGGCTGACCGTCCTTGAAGAAGGTAACGACATCGCCGTCGATGGTGATACGCTCTACGTCAGTCTTGTATCCGACTTCGTACTCGGCACGAATTTCTTCTACGGTTGCCGTTCCCTTTTCAGCCTTATGCTTCCAGACGGGATCAAGGCTACCATCCTTGAGGTAAGGATAGACTGACTGCCAGTCTCCAACATAGTCAGCAAGCGGGCGGTCCTTTACCTGGTTGTCCTCGAAGTAACCGGCGTAGATTTTCGGGTCGCCATGACTGTGAGCATGATCATGACCGGCATGGTCGTGTGCTTCACCGTCAGCGTGCTCATGGACCTGGCCGCTGCCACCAGCAACCACAATGTTGTAGGGCTTGCCCTCAACCTTTATCGCGCCGACTTCCTTCAGGTCCGTCTTGGAGATACGACGTACCAGTCCGGCGTTGGGATCACTCATGACGACTTCGTCTCCAGCCAGGGCGATCCGAGGGCGCGGATCGTTCCAGTGCCCGTCCATGGAATAGGGTTCGGTTACCTTGGCGCCCTTGGAAATCTTGCCGCCGAGAATGTCGATCTGATGCAGCGTGCCGTCTTCCGTCAGCACATAACCAAAGCGAACGTTGACAGGATCCAGGGCAAAGTCGATACGGCGGAAGGGGAGCTCGATGTAACGGAAGTGCGGCTCATCGGCGGGGTCAATGACGACGAGACCCCTGGCACCGTAGTTGCCGAGGAATACCTGCATGCTCTTTGCGCCCAGCAGGGTGCCGGTGGTCTGGTCCTTCGGCAAAGCGGCGGGATAGGTCAGCATCTTGGCCACTGGGCCATTAGCGCTCGCGGTCACCGCCAAAATACCTTCCTTGCATCCAGCGGCGAGGAAGGCGCCAGAAAATGCTTCACCATGAATGTCTGTGCAGGTCACCACATCGCCTGTGGGCGTGCCGTCTTCCTTAACCGCACGCAAGCCGACACGGGTCGGAGCCACATTGCCTTCGACCGGGGCATCGGAGGCAACCGTGGTTACCCAGCCATTTCCGACAGGCGCGGCAAAACCGTGATGAGCACGGGCCTGTTTCAGGCGTGTCGTTTCAATCTCGCCATCGGATAGTTCATGTGCATCAACGATTTCGTTGTAACCGCCCTTGTCGAAGTTGATGACAATCTTGCCGTTGTGATCAATGACGTGAAAGGGGCGCGGGCCGGTCAGGGCTTTTGTCACGACTTGCGGATCGGTAATCTCGATGTCGGAATGGTCACCATGAGAGTGAAGGGTAATGCCACTATTGATAAAGTTGACGGCATCATTGTCAGACTGAACGGCGACGACACTTGCACCTTCATTGACGCTGTACAGCTTATTCTGGCCGACCGTGTTGAACGTCCAGCGCTTCTCGGGCTTACTCAGATCAAACGCCGTGACCTTTGGATCCTTATGGTCTCCCACAAAGACGCGGTACAGCGTCTTGCTGTCTTCATCGTCCTGCGCATGAGCCACCGACCCCAAAAGGGTCGCTGACAGCGCCAGCGCAGATACGCTTCGAATTAAATGTCCCATTCTTCTCTCCTTTTAATGATATTACATAACATTGTCGTTGTGGATTTCTTCGTCTCACTAGACGGCATCTCAGCTGCGGTAGGTCATAGATGCCGGGGTTTAACGCCGTGAAGCATCATGACGTTGGAGGCAGGTGCAGGTTCGTCGGCAGCCGACCGCGGTGCGAAGACACGATGCTGGACACACTCGCTCCTGCTCCCGAAGCGCGATGCTCCACGACGCGCGGGTTAGATTGTCAGAGGTCAGGCAAATATCAGTCACGACGACGCTGTAGCTCCATCCTAAAGGCATCTACGCTCAGTGCCCCATGTAATGCTATAACGTTTATGATCGGTGTGAAGCGTGCGCAACCCCTGGCGCTCAAATATTCAGCAAATTATTTTAACTCACAGGACGCCATTGAAGACGCGACCGCGCGACAGTATTGGACATTCATTTCCGGGCAGGCGATATGCAGGCTTACTCGCTACGTCGCCCGCTTTGGCGGCTTCCATTGTGCAAACGGCCTTGCTTTGCGCTCCTGCACAGGTGGAGAGATACAGCAATGGCGATTTAGGCGCGTTCGCCTTCCTCCCTCGTCAATCGCCAGAAACCGACACCGCAAAGGACATCTGATCGCTGGTAGCAGTCACGTGGCCTGCGGACTGGGCAGCATGGAGCTGGCTATAGCGACCATGCTTTCGGGCGATAAGGTCTGCGTGGCGTCCCTGTTCGACGATGTGGCCGTCTTCTACAACGAGGATGCGGTCGGCATTGGCGATGGTGGCGAGCCGGTGAGCAATGACCAGCGTCGTGCGGCCTTGGGAGAGATCGGCGAGTGACTGCTGGATCGCGCGTTCCGTTTCGGTATCGAGCGCCGAGGTTGCCTCATCAAGAATGAGGATCGGCGGGTTCTTGAGGAAGATGCGGGCAATGGCCAGCCGCTGCTTCTGGCCGCCTGATAGCTTGACGCCGCGCTCGCCGATGATGGTATCGAGGCCGCCCGGAAGAGCCGCAATCACAGTGTCGAGCCTTGCGCGCCGCGCCGCCTCCTCGATGTCACTTTCCGTGGCACCCAGACGGCCATAGGCGATATTCTCGCGGATCGTGCCTGCAAAAAGGAAAACATCCTGTGCGACAATGCCGATGCTGGAGCGCAGCGACTTCAGGGTCATCTCCCTGATATCGATACCGTCGATCAGGATAGCCCCGCCGGTTACCTCATAGAAACGCGGACATGCCTCGGCACGACGCAAATCCTCCATCGATGCCGCCTCGCCCTCTTGGCCTCCTCAACCAATGAAGGGATGCCACATCAGGTTACACTTCAAAAAAATAAATGAACCGTCCGTTTAATTTATTTTGCCAAGTCTTTTTTGAAAAGCACATCAGGCGTTCAACGGTCCTGATTTCGGATCAGAAGACTGCCCATCACGAGGTCAAGATGGGCCGCCATGAAGTCGGGCACCTCCAGTTCGCGGCTATCACCGTGGACCAGTGTATCGACAGCTATTGCGACGAGAGGAGCAAAAACGATGCGCGCCGTGGCCCGCGGGCCCCCGACAAACTCGCCATTGGCTACGCCCTCGTCCAGGATGGACTGTATGCAGGCCAGGATTGGCGCGATCAGATCATCGTGGTGCGTGGCGATGACCTGGGGAAAGCGTGTGCCCTCCGAAATGACGAACCTCAGAAGCTGACGAAGCCTCTTGTCGTCCAGAAGCCGTTTGTAAAGCAGATGCAACATCGCAATCAGCCGCTCGGGGCATGTGCCTTTCAACTCACGGCTCTCCGCCACCAGATCATCGAGTGGCGAAGCCGTATAGCGGATCATTGCTGCGAAAAGCTCTTCCTTGGTCGGGAAATAGACGTAGACAGTGCCTTTCGTTACGCCAACGCGCTCTGCGATATCTTCTACTCTCGCCGTCGCGAAGCCGCGTTCCACGAATTCCAGGAATGCTGCTTCAAGAATTTGGGTGGGCCGAAGTGCCTTTTGCTCGGCGCGCGTCAGCCGTTTCATATGCTATCCTTAACCATTAAATTTCAGCCGTTTCGAACATACAATAATTTCATTGACTGTCCGGTAAGTCAAATGTATCAGGGTTTCATCACGGTTCAAGAGGCAATAGATGAGAAGTCTTGCTATTAGTGCCCTGGCGGCGGCATCCCTGGCGGGCCTGACCGCTTGCACACCCGACGACCAGCAGGTGGAAAAGCCCAAGCGTCTGGTCGAAACGGTTCAGGTCAAATCGCTTGAATCCACCGATCAAATCTCGATCACGGGAGAAGTCAGCGCGCGCGTTCAGTCCGATCTTTCCTTTCGCGTTAGCGGCCGCATAACCGAACGTTTGGTCGACGTCGGCGACCACGTGTCGCAGGGCCAGATTCTCGCCCGCATCGACCCGGAGGAGCAGAAAGCCGATCTTCAGGTTGCGGTGGCGACACTTCAGTCGGCTGAAGCGCAGCAGATGCAGGCGCAACAGGCCTTCGACCGCCAGCAAAGTCTCTTCAATACCGGTGTGACCACCAGAGCCGCCCTCGACCAAGCGCAGGAAGCGCTTTTGACAGCACAGGGCACGGTCCAGTCCGCACAGGCGCAGGTGGATACTGCCCGCGATGCCCTTGAGCAAACGGAATTGAAAGCCGATGCCGATGGCATCATTACCGCAAGAAACGCCGAAGTTGGACAAGTTGCGCAGGCCGCACAACTGGTTTTCACGCTGGCGCACGATGGCCCCCGCGATGCGGTGATCAACGCGGACGAAAGCGTTCTTATTGGCGGTGAAATTCAAAACGATATCATGGTGCGTATGCTTTCAGGCGGGCAACCGATCAAGGCGACCGTCCGTGAGGTATCTCCAACCATCGATACATCGTCTGGCACCGTGAGGATAAAGCTGGCGCTGGACGCCAATGCTGATGTTCGCCTTGGCAGCGCCGTCGCCGCGACCGCGCGTTACAAGCCGAAAAGCATGATGCAATTGCCCTGGTCGGCAATGGCATCGATTTCCGGACAACCCGCAGTTTGGATCGTCGATCCCAAGGCAGGTTCCGTGTCCTTGCGGAAGATAGAAGTTGCAGACTATTCAAATGAACGCTTCTCAGTTCGCGCGGGACTTTCCGAGGGAGAAACCGTGGTGACCAGTGGCAACAAATTCCTGTCTGCCGGCGAAGTCGTGGCCTACAAGGGAGCCGCCCAATGAAGGTCCAAGCAACATTGATATCGCTGCTTCTTGCGGCGACCTTTCTTGTATCCTGCGAAAAACAGGATGAAGCGCCTGCCGAAAAGCCTCGTCCTGTGCTTTTCATGGTTGCACAGCCGGCACCGGAAGTCGCTTTCAGCCTCCCCGGCACGGTGGAAGCACGCATCGAGACCCAGTTCGGCTTTCGCATCCTCGGCCGCATCGTGGCACGAAATGTCCAGGTTGGGGACGTCGTCAAAAAAGGTGCGGTCCTTGCCGCGATAGATCCACTCTCTCTTGAACTGGCCGTCAGAAGCGCGCAGTCGGATTTGTCCAATGCCCAGGCACAGCTGGCAAATGCGGCAACCAATGAACAACGCCAACAGACCCTGTTCGAGCGCCAGTCCGCGGCCAAAGCAACCTTTGAAAGCGCACAGCAGGAGCGGGCTACCGCTGAAGCGAATGTCAACAAGGCGAAGGCTAACCTTGATAAGGCAGAGGAGCAACTGGGCTACTCCCGCCTCCTGGCCGAATTCGATGGTGTCGTCACCACAACATCTGCCGAGGTCGGGCAGGTCGTTTCCGCGGGTCAAAGCGTTGTTACAGTGGCGCGGCCGGAAGAACGCGATGCCGTGATCGACGTGCCGGAGGCCGGAAGCTCGCTTCTCAAGCCCGGCGCGGAATTCGATGTTTCGTTGCAGCTCGATCCGGCAATTCACACCAAGGCTGTCGTTCGTGAAATAGCACCCGAGGCCGACGATGCGACCCGCACGCGGCGCACGAAACTGACATTGATCAATCCTCCGGAAGCCTTGCGTCTGGGAGCCGTCATCATGGCAAGTGCCACGGCGACATCGGCGCCCGTCATCAAGGTTCCCTCGTCTTCCATCCGCAAGGAAGGTGCAAAAACCTTCGTGTGGATCGTGGATGACAAGAGCGGCACGGTATCTCCCCGTGAAGTTACCCTTGAAGCTACCCCAGCCTCAACCGGCACTGTGATCGTCGCCCAAGGCATCAATGCCGGCGACCGCGTGGTGACGGCGGGCGTGAACCAACTCAAAGACGGCCAGGCCGTTCGCATTGACCAGGAGAATGCCCAGTGAAACCGTTCAATCTTTCCGACTGGGCGCTCGAGCACCGTTCGCTCGTCTGGTATTTCATGATCATCTTCATCCTGGCGGGTGCATTCTCCTACATCAATCTCGGCCGTGAGGAAGACCCCTCCTTCACGATCAAGACGATGATCATCAATGCGCAGTGGCCGGGAGCCTCCGCAGAGGAGGTGACAAAACAGGTCACGGACCGCATCGAGAAGAAACTCGAAGAACTTGATGCACTCGACTATACGCGCAGCGAGACCAAGGCCGGACAAACGACGATTTATGTCGAACTGCTTCCCACCACCAAGGCAAGGGACGTCAGTGGCAACTGGGTCCGCGTTCGCAATATGGTCAGCGACATCAAGGGAGATCTTCCCAGCGGTGTCGTCGGTCCATTCTTCAACGATACATTTGGCGATGTCTACGGAAACATCTACGCCTTTACGGCAGACGGCGTTTCCCAGCGCCAGTTGCGCGACCTTGTCGAGGACGCCCGTGCCAAGCTTCTGACAGTGCCGGATGCAGGCAAGATTGACGTCATCGGCGCGCAGGACGAAGCCATCTATCTCGAATTCTCGACGCGCAAGATTGCCGCGCTCGGACTGGACCGACAGAGCATCATCCAGACACTGCAGTCCCAGAACGCGGTCACGCAGTCCGGTTTCGTTGATGCCGGTCCTGAAAGAATTGCCTTGAGAGTGGGCGGTGCATTTGCATCCGAGGAAAGCCTCAAAGCCATCAATCTGAGGGTCAATGACCGTTATTTCCCGCTGACCGACGTTGCGACGATCAAGCGCGGATATGTCGACCCTCCATCGTCGCTGTTCCGCTTCAATGGACAGCCCGCAATTGGTCTTGCAATCGGCATGACGCCCGGCGCCAATTTGCTGACCTTCGGCGAAAATCTCGACGCAGAAATCAAACGTGTCGTTGCCGACCTTCCCATTGGCGTCTCGGTCAATCGCGTGTCCGACCAGCCCGCCGTCGTTGAGGAAGCGGTCTCGGGCTTCACAACCGCCCTCTTCGAGGCTGTCGTGATCGTGCTTGCCATCAGCTTTATCAGCCTTGGCGTTAGGGCAGGACTTGTGGTTGCCGTTTCCATCCCGCTCGTGCTGGCAATCACTTTCGTGTTCATGGAATATACGGGCATTTCGCTCCAGCGAATTTCACTCGGTGCGCTCATTATCGCGCTCGGCCTGCTCGTGGACGATGCGATGATTGCCGTCGAAATGATGGTGTCGCGACTTGAGGCTGGCGACAACCTGAGAAAGGCAGCAACCTACGTCTACACGTCTACCGCATTCCCCATGTTGACGGGAACGCTGGTCACGGTTGCAGGCTTTATTCCCATCGGCCTGAACAGCAGCGCGGCTGGCGAATTTACCTTCACGCTCTTTGTCGTCATCGCGGTGTCGCTCGTCGTTTCATGGATCGTTGCGGTGGTCTTCACACCATTGCTGGGCGTCGTCATCCTTCCGAAGACGATGAAATCGCATCATGAGCAAAAGGGACGTACTGCGCGCGCCTTTGCCTGGCTGCTTCTGATTGCCATGCGGTGGCGTTGGCTCACGATTGGAGCGACGGTATTGGTGTTCGGCGCTTCCATTGGCGGCCTTGGTCTCGTTCAGCAGCAATTCTTCCCGGCATCGGACCGCGTTGAACTTATCATCGACTGGAGCTTGCCGCAAAACAGCACCATCGCCGAAACCAACAGGCAAATGGCCCAGTTCGAGAAGGACAAGCTTGTCGGAAACGGCGATATCGATCATTGGTCAACCTATGTCGGAGAAGGCGCACCCCGTTTCATCCTGTCCTACGATGTTCAGAGCCCGGCAAGCTGGTTCGGCCAGACGGTTATCGTGGCGAAGGATGTGGAAGCGCGCAATCGGCTGAAAGATGATCTGCAGTCTTACCTTTCGCAGACATTCCCAGGCACCGACGCCTTTGTGAAACTGCTCGATATTGGCCCACCCGTTGGAAAGCCGGTTCAATATCGCATCAGCGGACCTGATGTGCAGAAGGTGCGCCAATATGCGCAGCAATTCGGCACCATCATCAGCTCCAATCCGCTCCTGTCCAACATGACCTACGACTGGAACGAACCATCGCGTGTGGTGAAGGTTGATGTCCTGCAGGACAAGGCAAGGCAGCTCGGCGTTTCGTCCCAGGATATCGCGACCCTGCTCAACGATATTGTAGAGGGAACGTCCACGACGCAGATCCGGGACGATATCTACCTGATCGACGTCATCGGTCGGGCAGAAGACGTCGAACGCGGCTCTATCGAAACCTTGAAGAACCTCCAATTGGCAGGTTCGAACGGCAAATCCGTCCCTCTTTCGGCTGTCGCGAAGTTCCGCTATGAACTCGAACAGCCCATGATTGGACGCAGAGACCGTATTCCGACCATCACCATCAAGGCTGCGGTATTGGGCACGACGCAGCCGGCAACCATTGTCGAACGCTTGAAGCCCGAAGTCGCGAAGTTCACGGAAACATTGCCCGCAGGCTACAAGGTCGAGATTAGTGGTTCGGTGGAATCCAGTGCCGATGCGCAGGGGCCAATCGCCGCGGTTGCGCCGATGATGCTGCTGGCAATGGCAACGATCCTGATGCTGCAGCTGCAAAGCTTCAGTCGTCTGTTCCTTGTCTTTGCTGTTGCCCCGCTTGCTCTTATCGGTGTCGTCGCCGCGCTCCTGCTCAGCAACGCGCCAATGGGCTTCGTGGCGATCCTCGGTGTTCTTGCCCTCATCGGGATCCTGATCAGAAACTCGGTCATCCTTGTGGTGCAGATCGAACAACTGCGAAGTGAAGGCATGTCGCCCTGGAAAGCCGTCATAGAAGCGACCGAACACCGAATGCGGCCGATCATGTTGACGGCGGCAGCAGCCACCTTGGCTCTGATCCCCATCTCTCGCGAGATTTTCTGGGGGCCGATGGCCTACGCCATGATGGGCGGCATCGTTGTCGGAACGGTTCTCACGCTTCTGTTTCTTCCAGCTCTCTATGTTGCCTGGTTCAGAATTCCACGCGAAGATGATGTCGAGCCGACAGACACGCCGGCACCTGCCTGCTAAGAGACGGGGCGCCAGACGCCCCGTTACCTTTTTCCCTCCATAAAGCGACCCCCATGATGTTTCTTTCCCTCTCTAGAAGCGACAGAGGCCGTTTCAGTCTCCTCAGCGTGATTGCAGTCCTGTTTGCCCTGACCGGCTGCGTTTCGCGCCCAAGCCCGGATGTTCTCAAGCCCGTGGCATTGAAAAATGACGCAGCTGAAACGCTAAGCGTGCTTGCGGTCACCAATCGCGATCGCGAAACGAAGGACGGGACATTTGGAAACCGGTGGGGCCAAAACCTTCATTACGACCGTTTCGTTTTTTCCATTCCGAAAGACAGAAACGGTGCGGCGATAAAGTACCCTACCGCCAAGCCGGACCCGAAACGCGATTACATCGTGCTTGAACGCGAAAAGCTCTCGCTCGACGCGCTTGTGCGGGAAGCGACGCAGGCGGCCAGATTCGATGGGACAGTCGCTGTTTTCGTGCATGGCTACAATTATTCCTACCAGGAGGCCTTGTTTCGAACAGCGCAGGTTGCCGCAGACGCCAATGCAATGAGCCCTCCGATCATGTTCTCCTGGCCCTCGGCTGCAAGCGTTGCCGGCTACGTCGCCGACAGGGATGCCGTCTTGTATTCACGCACGGAGCTGGATGCGCTTCTCAAGGCACTTGGGCGATCACCAAAGATCAAACGCATCATTCTGTTCGGACACAGCATGGGAGGCTTTCTCTCGATGGAAGTCTCAAGGCAGCTGAAACTTCAGGGCCGTGACGACGTCCTGCAAAAGCTGCAAATTGTGCTGGCGGCACCGGATATCGACACCGACGTATTCCAGGCACAGCTCAAGGATATTGGCCGTATCCGCAATCCCATTGTTCTGCTTGTCTCGAAACAGGATAACGCACTCAGCATCTCCAGTTTCGTCGGAGGAGAACGTCCTCGCGTCGGCCTGTTGGATATCCACGATCCCATTATCGAAAAAACCGCCAAAGCCGAGCATCTCACCGTCATCGACATTTCATCGCTGCAGTCGTCAGATGGGCTTGGCCACGACCGATATGCTTCGCTGGCAAAGTTTGCAGGAAATCTGGACAAGGCGGAAACAAAAATGCGCACGAATGGCAGAAACATCGGCGCCTTTGTTTTCGACGCAGCTGGTGCCGCCGTGGCCAGCCCATTCAGACTGGCAGGCCAGCTCGTCAGCCCACAATAGGAATGTCGTGAACGCTGCTGTCAGCTTGAAGCAGCAGCGTTCACCACAATCTCGCGGTTCCAGTTTTCCGGCAGCGGCTCGGGACGGCCGATCCTGATATTTTCGGTGACAAGGTTGGACACACCCTTGGTAAAGATGGCTGGCATCCCACCCGGATATGCAATCAGGCCAATAATCTGGCCATCCGGGCCAAAGCGCCAGGCGTTGACGCGTCCGGCACTCTTATCTCCAATCGGAAAGCGGTCGAAACGATCATCGATGGTCGGGCGAATGTCGTAGCGCAGTCCCGTCTTCAGTGGGCCTGCCTTTTGCTCCAATGCGATGTTTCGCAATGTGATATCGGAAATGCCGCCTTCGGTTTCGGCGACCATATTGATCGCACCTTCAATCGTGCCTTCGACGTCTTCGATAAGCACGTTGCAGACCTTGCCGGCCGTAAACTCCTCTGGTCGACGGTCCAGCACAGTAATCGTGATAGCTTCGCCCGAGCCCCAGAAACCAGCCGGCGTTTCGTGGCAATCCACAGAAATGCGGACAAAGCGCACGCCATCAACCACCCCGCCATCACGTGAGAAAATTCCGAGACCGCGATTGGATTTTTCAATGCGGACATCTTCAAAGGAGATGTTGCGGAACGCAGAGAAGCTTTCCGTACCAAGTTTGAGGGCGCAGGATCTGCTTTCAACGACGCAGTTGCGCACGGAGACATTCTCGCATGGTCCGGTAAGGGTTCCATCCTCACGTCGTGTCGTCTTCAGCACGATGCCATCATCGGCCGTGCGGAACTCGCTGTCGATGATGTCCACGTTTCGGCAGCCATCGATCACGATGCCATCCGTGTTGGGCATACGCCGGTCGTTATCGACCGCCACACCCTTGACCTGAATAGTATCGCAGGCAGCAAAATGCATCGTCCACATTGGTGAATCGTCGATCCGCAGACCTTCAATGCGGATATTCTTGCAGCCGTCCAGAACGAGAATGCGGGGGCGATAGCGCGATGCGACCAATGTGCCCATGTCGCCATCCTCACCATGGGTATAGAGCGTCGATCCCGCGCAGAATATGCGGCCACCTCCAACGAGGGCAATATTGCTCTCTCCGACCGCAGTCATCATTGCGCGATCGCTTTCCTCCGCGACGATCGCAACCATGGTGTGGGCATAGGCCTCGTAATCGGGAATGAAATGCAGTTCTGAACCTTTGACGATCTCGATCGTGAGATTAGAGCGCAGACGCAACCCGCCGCACCGGTGAATGCCCGGCTCCAGGACGATGTGCAGCATGCCTTCATGCCTGTCGAAAAGCGATTGCAGCTGTTCGGTGAGGTCGTCCGGTTGTGCGGCAATATGGATCGTGGGGGAGAGAGACATGAGACTACCTGACATAGTGTGCTGGAATGTTATCGCGAAGGCGGAACTTCAACCGGTTTGGCTTTGCATCAGCAACGGGTTTGCAGCAGAGCTGCGATGTAGCCGTAGCAAAATGCGAAGGCCACCTGCTGCTGGTTTTCGCCGGAAAGCGTCGGCGCGTGGTCAGGCATGACCATGTATTTGTAGCCGGTATCACGCAATGCATCGATGACAGCGGGCATGTCGATGTCGCCGTCTTCAGGAAAGCTTTCCCGGAACGAATAGCGCTTACCGACGATGTTGCGGAAGTGAATATTCATGATCTTTCCCCGCTCTCCAAACCAGCGGGTGATTTCCGGTACCTGCCCGACATCCTCGACCATTTCTCCAAGGGTGCCAATGCAGAAGTTGAGACCGTGAACCGGGCTCTCATGCATTGAAACGAACCGCTTCATTCCCTCTACCGATCCCAGAACGCGCGTTACGCCCATATAGCCTGGTGGCGTGGCTGGATCGTGCGGATGGCAGGCAAGGCGGATATTGGCGGATTCGGCAACAGGCACCACACGCGCCAGAAAGTAATCCACCCGCTCCCAGATCGTGTCCTCATCGATATCGCCGATACCGGCTGGTGTCGGCTCGTCCGGATTGGCAAGATCCAGTCGAAATGCCTCAGCCATGTATCCACCCCGGCCGGGTTCCATGGGTGTTCTTGGAATGCCGATGTAGTTGAAATTGTACCGGACGGACGGAATGCCTGCTGCTGCGCAGTTTTCGATCAGGCGGCAGATGCCATCGATCTGGCTATCGCGCTCCGGGCCAGCCAACATGATATCCTTGCAGGGAACGTCTCTGTCCACTCGCGTCGAGGGCATCGGCAACTGCGTCATGTCGAGCGTCAGACCGAAACTCTCCACCTTCTCCCGGAATGCCTCCAGCGTCGGGCGGTCCCACGTGCGCCAGTCGCCGGGCGGCGTTGCGGAAACATTGCTGACGCCGAGCTGCTTCATCACCCTGTAATCGTCATCATGGCGGGCCGGGATTTGTGTGCCGAGATACATATCGTTACTCCGGTTGGGGTCTTTTGGTTTGGGGGATAAAGACGACAATCAATTTCGCTATCCCTGCGATTGTTGCGACAGGCCTGGCTGGTATCGAGGCTCACTCATGCCCTGAAACGGAAGATGCACGGCATAGACATCGCCTCCCGGGCCAACACCATCGGCCCGCAGAGTCGTTATGAACGCCGTTCTCATGTCGGGACCGACGAAGCAGATATTCGTGGGATTTGGCACGTCTATCCGGATCTGCGCATCCACCACGCCATCGGGTGTCAGACGGACGATCTGCCCGCCGTCGCTTGCGGCAATCCAGTAACAGCCGTCGACATCGATTGCCGCTCCATCGGGCCGTCCGCCCAGTGTCTCGACATCGGCAAACAGGCGTCCGCCACTAAAATGTCCTGTCGATGGTTCGAAATCATGCACCATGACCTGCGAATAGCCCGGCTTGGAATCCGAGACATACATGCAAAGCCCGTCCGGGCTCCAGGCAAGGCCGTTCTGCGTTCGGAAGCTTCCGCCCCTTTGAACGACTTCGCCGCCGTTTCCGATGCTGAACAATGTGCCGAAAGCGCCTGGTGTCGAGGTGTTGGGCGCGATTGACCCGGACCAGAAACGTCCCTGCCTGTCACATGCGCCATCATTCATGCGCCACCCCGCTTCCAGTTGCGGGCCGTAGCCCGCTTCAAGCAAGACCTGACCGTCAATGATGTCGAGCGTTGCAAAACCTCGCTCCGTCGAAGCAATGAAACCACCATCCACCCGCAAGGCGATCGCACCCACTCTTGTCGGTAGCGCGAACCTCTCGATGGTCGCATCGGGGAACGTCATTCTGTGGAGATATCCAGCAGCCACATCGATCCATGTCACGCGATCATGCTCAGGCTCCCAAACGGGCGTTTCCCCGATGGTGCAAGCGGTCCTTGCGATCCGTTCAGCCGTAAAGACCGATGTACCAGCTTTGGTCATGTCACCAGATCCGTTTCATTCCAGTGGTTTTGCGGGTCACGAACTGGCCGGTTTCAGACGCTGCTCGGTCTGCCCATCGAAGATCAATGCCTTGCCCTCGGCAATTTTGAGGCCGATTTTTGTTCCTGCGTTGAGCAAACTCCTGCTTTTGGACGCGGCTAGGATCTGCCCTACCGGACTGTCGCAGATGACAGTGGTATCGGAACCCGTCGTCTCAACAGCGTGAACGGTTGCAGGCAATGCATCAGCGGTATCTTCAGAGACAATTTCCAGATATTCCGGCCGCACGCCGATGATCACGTCACGCCCGCGCGCGTCTGGATAATTGCCGGGTATGGGCAGCACCTTCTGACTATTGTCGAGAAGCAATGTCCTGGCGTCCTCGCTCACCTTCGCCTTGAACAGGTTGATGGCTGGCGAGCCGATGAAGCTTGCGACGAACACGCTGTTGGGCAGATCGTAAAGTTCCAGAGGCGTTCCAGCCTGTTCGACACGTCCATCCCGCAACACAACGATCTTCTGACCCATCGTCATCGCTTCCACCTGATCGTGGGTCACATAGACGGAGGTGGTGTTCCATTTTTGATGAAGGTCGCGGATTTCGCCGCGAACCTGGCTTCTCAGCTTCGCATCCAGATTGGAAAGAGGTTCGTCGAAAAGAAACACCGACGGATTGCGCACGATGGCACGCCCCATGGCAACACGCTGCCTCTGTCCGCCGGAAAGCTCCTTGGGAAGGCGATCGAGGAGTTTTTCAAGGTCCAGCATATGCGCGACGTCGTCTATCTTCTTCTTGATTTCCTCCTTGGGGCGCTTCGCCAGACGCAGCGCAAAGCTCATATTTTCGCGCACGGTCATCTGGGGATAGAGCGCATAGCTCTGGAACACCATGGCGATATCGCGCTCTTTCGGTTCCAGGTCGGTCACGTCACGCTGCCCGATCTCAATGGTGCCATTGCTGGCTTCTTCCAGTCCGGCAATGATGCGCAACAGGGTCGATTTGCCCGAGCCACTCGGCCCGATCAACACGCAGAACTCGCCATCCTCTATGTCGATGGACACGTCCTTGATGACATCGACGGCACCGAATGACTTGGAAACATTCCGCAGGGATACTGCACCCATATTTTCCTCCTGAATATACTGGCGCCTCGGCGCAATTAGCCTTTGACCGCGCCTGCCATGATGCCGCGATTGAACTGCCGCTGAAGCAGGAGATAGACGATGACACTCGGCGCCATGGCCACAAGCGTCGCAGCAACGAGTATGTTTGGTGTAATCGTATCGTCCACGCGCAGGGAGCCAAGTGCCACCGGAAGCGTCATCAGATCCTTGTCGTTTACGACGATGAGAGGCAGCAGATACTGATCCCAGATCATGATGAAGCCAAAGATCAGCACGGTTCCGAGTGCGGGCCTGACCAGAGGCAGGATGACGCGGAAGAATATCTGCCATTCACTTGCACCGTCGATGCGGGCAGCCTCTTCCAGCTCAAGCGGGATTGCCCGCATGAACTCCGTCAGCATGAAGATCGAAAAAGCCCACCCCACCACCGGCAGGATCATTGCAAGATAGGTGTTGTAGATCGAAACGTTGATGATCGGCAGTTCCTTCTGCATCACCAGATAAAGCGGGATGGCGATGACCTCTTCAGGCAGCATGAGCGTGCATAGGATGAGAAGGCTGACGACAGCAGCACCACGAAACTTCTTGCGCGCCAGCGCATAGGCCGCCAGCGCGCTGACGGTAACCTGCAAGGCGGTGCCGACAATCACGACGATTACCGAGTTCGTCAGGTAGCGCCACACCTTCATGTCCACGAGGGCGATGCGGAAATTTTCCAGCGTCGGGCTCTGCGGGATCAGCGTCAGTTCACCGGGTTTGAGGCTGACGCCACTGAATGCCGTGACGAGTGCACCCCAGAATGGGCCTACGAAGACGGCAATCAGCACCGCATAGAGAACATACCGGATCAGGGTCAGCCAGAGGGGAGTTTTCATCTATGGCCTCCTTAGCGGGTAAGTCTGGATTTGATGGTCATGTGCAGAACCGTCAGCAGAACGGTAAAGACAAGCAGCATCAGGGAGACGGCGGACGCGTAGCCGTAATTCAGCTCTTCGAAGCCGACCTTGTAGATGTGCGTCATGATGGTGGAAGTAGATCCCGCAGGGCCGCCGCCGGTGGTGGCATAGACCTCCGCAAAGACCCGGAAACCGCGAATGAAGGACAGCATAAGAACGACGGAAATGGACGGAATGATTCCGGGTAGCGTAACGTGCCAGAGCTTGCGCCAGTGGCTTGCTCCATCGACGCTCGCCGCATCATAGAGTTCACGGTTGACGCCAACCAGCCCGGCGACAAAAATGACCATGTCATAGGGCGCGCTTTTCCATACGCTCATCAGGATCAGCACCCACAGTGCCTGATTGGGATCACTCAGAAACCCTTGCGGCGCAATGCCAAAGAAGCCGATGACGGAATTGACCAGACCGTAATCTGCCGAATTGAAAAGAATGCGCCAGATTTCTGCGATAATGGCGACGCTGGTAATCGCTGGCAGAAAGACCGCCGTGCGGATGACGGAGAGGTGACGCGCTGGCCCTTCAAGCGCCAAGGCCATGAAGAAGGCGATGAAGGAGGCCGAAAGCGTCGCTACAATGACGTAGATCGTCGTGTGAACCACTGCCTCTCTCAAGGCCAGATCGTTGAAAGCGCGGTAGAAATTGTCCAGCCCAACCCATTTGCTGTCCGAGTAGAACTGGACGTCATAGAAGGACATCGAGAAGCCCGACACCATGGGATAGAACTTGAACCATGTGAAAATGATCAAGGCAGGCGCCAGAAACAGCCATGGCGTCAAGGATGCACGAAAGCTCTTTCGGGCGCGGTGGCGTTTGGGCGCAGACCGAACGGCTGCTTTTCCAACAGGGGAAACCTGGGATGTGACGGACATGTGCACCTCGCTGAACAGGGCCTGTCCCGCGCGGCCATTTTTTGGCAACGCGGGAAGAACATTTACTGCTGGGAAGCCGACAGGGCATCCTGCCCGCTAAGCTCGATCGCGACCTGCTTGTTCAGCGCTTCGAGTTCCTTGGCGACATCTGCATCGCATTGCGCCAGAATACGGTTGAAGCCTTCACCCGTGACGGTACGGATCGCAGTCCAGTTGGGAACAGCGGGCATGTAGTGTCCGTATTTGTCGAATGTTTCCTTGAAGACCATCCAGCGCGGATCGTTGCGGACCTTGTTGACATCGACCTTGTTGTTGACCGGCAAACGGACAATAGGTGTCTTTCCAGAGCCTTGCGCCATCGCAATCTCCTGTCCCTTTGGCGAGATCAGGAACGCCAGAAACTTGTTTGCAGCCTCGACGTTCTTCACGCTTTTAAGGAGATAGGCACTGGTGCCTTCCGCAAGAGAAGCAACGCCACCGGGACCCGCTGGCATCATCACCACTTCAACGACATCCTTGCCCGGTTCTGCATCCAGCTGAGGAATGTGATACGGACCGGAAACGAAAATCCCCGTCTGCCCGGAACGGAATGTCGGCAGGGTGTCACCCGTTGTGGCATTGATCGCGCCCGGCTGCGCTAGCTTGTCGCAAATCATCCCACGCATGTAGGTCAGCGCTTCCGCGACCTCCTTCGTATTCAGCGTCGGAACGAAACCATCGCCTTCCTGCTTGACGTAATCGCCACCGGCCTGCCAGATGAAACTGCTCATGAACCAGCTGGCGTAGCCTCTTGTGGTCGATCCGGGAATCGCCATGCCGAACGTATCTGCCTTGCCGTTGCCATCGGGATCCTTGTTCGTGAAAGCTTCGGCGAGCTTGCGCACGTCCTCCCAGGTCTTTGGCTGGGGCAGGCCGAGCTTTTCGCGCCAATCCTTGCGGATGAACATGGCGAAGGACTGGGCGGAAATTGGAACGGAATAAATCTTGCCATCGTTCGCCTTGGCGCCGTCCCAGGCCGAAGCCGAAACATCCTGGCTACCGTCGATCTTGCTGGCATCAATAGTTTCGAGAATGCCCATCTGCCGCATCTGGCCCATGGCAGTGGTGTCATTCAGCACGATATCCGGCAAGGTCCGACCTGCCGCAGCGCGCGCAAGGCGCTGCTCGAAGTCGATCCCGGTATTGAAAGTCTCCACCGTGATACCGCTTTCCGCAGTGAAGGCATCGGTCAGCGCCTTCAGGACGCTGATGGATTCATCGGTCTGCCGGGACCAGACGCTGATGCTTTCCGCCTGGGCGGTCGCGATGCTGCCGCAGCAGATTGCGCAACCCATCAGCAGCGCCTTCAGAGAATTTCTTTGCATTCGTACCTCCCAAGCTTTCTCCCAGAACAGCCGGACGACTGCTCAAACTCAAATGATGAGTTAGCCTAACTTATACGATGTTACAAGAAATTTATATGCTCGACCGCTGAGAGCCGGGATGAAGACAGGCCCGTTTCGTTGGAAAAACAACCTAAAGGTCAATCAAGAAACGAGATGCTTCGAGCGTGACTCGCTGACTTTACGAGCGAAAAACGGTTAAAGCTACGCCGTAGGCTGCTGCCGTCGGAGCGACGATCTTATTGTTATTACTTATTTTTCCGATTTTCTTTTTAATATTCAATCAGAGCAGATAGCAGAACGACCGGATATTTTTAGTCACGGGGTCCACAGCCGCCGCTATATTTTAGTAATTCAAAATACATATGATAAGTTTAGAAAACTCATCGCGCTGATAATGAGAAACGGCCCCCTCGGTTTGAGGGAGCCGTGTCGCGGAGGTCAATTGATGCTCTGCTGTTCAGGACTTGTCTGGATCAGTCTCGTCAAAGTTCACGTCCCAGTCCTTGTCCGACTTTTCCTTTCGAGGGGAATCGCGGTTGACGGTCGCGTCTTCCGAATGCGTGACGACTGTGGGCTTCGCACTCGCCACTCCCGAAGCTTTGGGATCGGCCTGCGAAGGCGCGTATTGGCCTTTTGCATCACCCTCTACTGCACTTTTAGGATCGTTGTTGTTCATTTGAGAAACTCCTTATGTGCATCTAACAGCCCCAGGCGCAGTTCGTTCCCGCCTCCTGCGGCAAGGGTCATCCACGTGGGCGCAAAGCGGCGATACCGAAACCAGCCCAATAAAAAAGGGCCGAGGCTTTTGACCTCGACCCTCCATTTGCGATTGGCGAGCTGGGATTACTTGCGAGCTTCCTTCAGCTCCGCCATGATGGCATCGACAACGTCAGCACCGATCTGGGCCTTGTGCTTTTCATAGACGACCATCGATTTCTCACGGATACGGGCCTGCTCTTCCGCAGAGAGAACATTAACCTTCAGCCCGGCCTCCTTGATCTTCTCGAGCGAGGTCTTGTTCAGCTCCTGGATGACCTTCCGTTCCTCGTCACGTCCGACAACCGCGCACTCCCGGAGGGCTGCCTGTTCTTCTGCTGTGTATGTGTCGAAGATGGCTTTCGAGAAAAGCAACAGGAACGGCGTATAGGCGTGGTTCGTCTCGGTGATGTATTTCTGAACCTCGAAGAACTTGGATGTATCGATCGTCACATAGGGATTTTCCTGTGCATCGATGGCATTGGTCTCAAGGGCGGAAAACACCTCGCCGAAGGCCATCGGCGTCGGGTTGGCTCCGAGGTTCTGGAATGTGTCGAGGAAGATGTTGTTCTGCATGACACGAACCTTCATGCCCGAGAAATCTTCCCACTTCGTCACAGGGCGCACCGAGTTGGAAAGATTGCGGAAGCCATTCTCCCAGTAGGCGAGATTGACCAGACCTGCGGCTTCCAGCTTCTGGTTCATCATGTCGCCGAACTTGCCGTCAAGCACCTTATAGGCTTCCTGCGGTGTCGAGAACAGGAAGGGAAGATCGAAAACGCCGAGCGCCGGAATGATACCGACGAGTGGCGATGATGAGGTAACCACACCTTCCTGCACACCGGAGCGAAGGGCCTGGGTCGCCTGCAGGTCGCCGCCAAGAGCACCGCCCCAGAAGGCAGTAATCTTCAGTTTGCCGCCGGATTTTTCATCGAGGCAGGCTTGCATGGCCTTGATGCCGTTGCCGACAGGATGGTCTGCGTTGATGCCGTTGGAAATACGAATGTTTCTGGCATTGAACTCAGCCGATGCCGGAAGGGCACCTGACAGGCTGAGGGCGATTGCCGTGGTGGCTAGAAGCAGTTTTCTCATAATATCCTCCCTGGATCATTGAAAACGACAGTATGGCGTCAGGCTGCTATCGCAGCCAGCGAGCAGGCACGAGCACGAGGTCCGGAAACAGGACGAGCAGAAACAGAACGATGGTCTGGGCCAGCAGGAACGGCCAGACACCGATGGTGACTTTGCCGAGCGGAATGCGTCCGACGCCGCTGACGACGTTCAACACGACACCCACCGGCGGCGTGATGAGGCCGATGCAGTTGTTCATGATGAACATCACACCGAAATAGACGGGATCGATGCCAGCCTGCTTGATGATGGGCATCAGGACGGGCGTCAGAATAAGGATCGTCGGCGTCAGATCGAGCGCGGTTCCCACCACCAGCACAAGCACCATGATAACGAACATCAGAAGTGTCGGGCGGTCGATCAGAGGCTCGATATATCCGGCGATCTCGGCAGGAATGTTGGCAGCCGTGATGAGCCACGCCGAAACCAGCGCCGCACAGACCAGAAACATGATGACAGATGTGGTCTTGGCAGCCTGCAAGATGACGCGTGGCAAATCCTTCGGCTTCAGCTCCCTGTAGATCACCATGCCAACGAACATGGCATAGGCAGCCGCAATCACTGCCGCTTCGGTTGGTGTCACGACGCCGGCCTTGATGCCGCCGAGAATGATGACCGGCATTCCCAGTGCCCATGCGGCACGTCCGGTGGCATGGAGCCGCTCGGACATCGGTGCCTTCGGCAAAGGCTCTACCTTGTCCTTGCGAACCACGATCAGCCAGGCGATCACCAGCGACAAACCCATCAGAACGCCGGGCACGATACCCGCCATGAAGAGCTGGGTAATGGAAACGTTGGCAGCCACACCGAAGACAATGAACGCCATGGATGGGGGAATGACAGGTGCGATAATGCCTCCGGCCGCAATCAATCCGCCAGCGCGTGGCACATTATATCCGGCTTTGGCCATCATCGGCAGCAGAATGGCGGCAAGGGCAGCCGTATCGGCTGCTGCAGATCCCGAAATGCTGGCCATGATGACGGCCGCAAGAATTGCCACGATGCCAAGCCCGCCACGGATATGACCGACGCAGGCGATTGCAAAGTCGATGATGCGGCGAGACAATCCGCCGGAATTCATCAATTCGCCGGCCAGAATGAAGAAAGGGATTGCCAGAAGCGTGAAGGTGTCGGCACCGGCAATCATGTTCTGCGCGATGATCTGCGTATTGAACATGCCCATGAACCACATGAGCATGACACCGCAAAACATCAGGGCAAATGCCACAGGCACGCCGATGACCATTGCACCCAGAAGCGACGCTAGAAAGACGAGAAGTGTCATCAGGTGCGCTCCGCCAATTGCTCAATGGTCAGGTTTTCCCCGGCAAAGGCGGCAATTTCCTCATCTGTTACCCGTCCAGTGACCAGACGAAGCACCCGTTCGAGCGCAATAATGGTCATGCCTGCACCGGTGAACAGGCCGATCCCGTAAACCCAGATCATCGACATGCCCGTTACCGGGGCAGCCATGCTGGCGTTGATGGGAAATTGCTTCCATGTGCCCCAAAAGAAAATGCTGGAGCAGAGGATGATCACAAGGTTGGACAGGATCATGCAGAAAATCCGGCCACGCCGCGAAAGAAACATGACCAGCGTTTCAATGCCAAGATGACTGTGTTCCCGGAACGCGACGACCGCGCCGATGAATGTCAGCCAGACGAAGAAATAGCGAGAAAGTTCCTCCGAGACATTGAGGCCGGAATTGAAACCATAGCGCAGGATCACGTTGACGAAGACCATGATGGCCATGCCGGAGAGCAGGACGATCAGCAGCAGTTCAAGAAAGCGGTAAAAAAGATCCGATATTCTTTGCATGGCTCAAGCCCTCCCCAGAAGGTCGCGTTCCGCCAGATTGCGGATGAGCGCGCGCACGCCGAATGTCCATTCCGGGCAGGCATCCGTTCGCTCCACCCAATTGACCAGACGTCCGAGACTGGCTGTCGAGATATCGACGCGGTCACCGACCTCGTGAGTAAATCCTTCGCCGGGGCCGCGGCGATCCTTGACCGGAGCGAACATGGTGCCAAGGAACAAGACAGCGCCATCGGGATATTGATGATTTCGGTTTCGCAATTGCGAGGCAAGATTGTCCGGGGAACGACTGATTGCTTCCATCGGGCTTTCGCCCGTCATCTCGAAGCCGTCCTCGCCATGAACTTCGAGAGCGACACGGACCTTCTGGAGATCCTGCATCGTGAAATTGCTGTCGAACAGGCGGATGAAGGGGCCAATCGAGCATGACGCATTGTTGTCCTTCGCCTTGCCCAGAAGCAGCGCCGAGCGCCCTTCAACATCGCGAAGATTGACGTCATTGCCAAGTGTGGCTCCAAGGATCGTTCCATCCGAACGCAGAACGAGGACCACCTCAGGCTCGGGATTGTTCCATTGCGAAATCGGGTGGATGCCGACGAGATCGCCACACCCGACGGAAGACATCGGCTGCGCCTTGGTGAAGATTTCAGCATCCGGGCCGATGCCGACTTCCAGATATTGTGACCACAGGCCCATATCCTGAAGCAGCTTCTTGACCTTGGCGGCCTGCTGCGAGCCGGCAACGAGGCCGCGGAGACTGTCACCGAGGACCGGCGCAAGCCGCGCGCGGATGTCCTGTGCCCTTGCCGGGTCGCCCTTGGCCTGCTCCTCGATAACACGTTCCAGCATGCTGTCGGCAAAGGTGACGCCGGCCGCCTTTATCGCCTGCAGATCAATGGGAGCGAGCAGCTTGCCTGTCTCACCATCCAGAAAGCTTTGCAAACTGCCCAGATCGTCAAAGCCCTTGGAATCCTTAAGAACTTCGGCCAGATTTTCGGTTTCCAGCAGTGCCGACATCGTCGCTGCCATGCTCGTGAGATCGAGGACACGACCCTCAGAGATCATGACGATGCAGGGGCCCGACAAACGATTTGACCACACCCGCCCGAGAAGCAGGGCGTGATCGACATCGTCAGGCAGAATGGATTCTGCGCGCAGTACACGTTCAAGCGGCAAAGATGACCCTCCAAATATGCTCGCAAGCGCGCCCTCCAGCGCCGCTTGCCCAATTGTCAGGATGTCTGACAATTGTCCTCACGAAACTTCTAGTATGACTTATTCCGCATGTCCAGCACTCCTGAAGCGGTAAATTTGAAGTTTCTACAGGAACCGGTCCAGCGTCGTCTAATAGATCTCAAGGGTCAGCGCGAGACGCGAGGCCGCCCCTTCGACGTGATGTCGCATTGCCTCACGAGCCTTCAACGGGTCGCGCGTCACGACGGCATCGCGAATGGCGACATGTTCGGCAATCGTCGTCTCGACAATTTCCTCCAGCACCGCAGATGCCCGCGCGGCATTGATTGCCAGACTGATTCTTTCCGCGATGAAGCCGACGAACAAAGGAAAATACTCATTATGTGTGGCGGTCGCCAACGCACGATGGAACATGAGATCGGCGGTAATGCCCTGATCAGTCCATTTTTCCGCACCCGTCATTTGCGCAAGCGCTTCGTCCAGCTTCCGCAGATCCTCCGCATCGTGGTGCACGGCGGCAAGACCCGCCGCTTCAATTTCAAGCGGCATTCGAAGCTGGAACAGGCTGCGAAAGCTTTCCCTGTCATAAAGGTCGGTTTGCTCGATACGGATGGAACCGCGTCCCGTCCCTTCCAAAACGAAGGCACCGATGCCTTGGCGCGTTTCCACCAGACCTTCATTGCGCAACTCGGCGATTGCCTCCCGCACGACGGACCGGCTGACGCCGAAAGTCTTTGCCAGAATATGCTCGGTCGGCAGCTTTTCGCCCGGCAGGATGCGGCCCTCGGCGATTTCCTTGCCAATGTGACCGGCTATACGTGCCGGTAGATGCTCATTACGTCTGATCTGGCTAAAGTCCGCTGCCATGCATGTGTCCGCCTTTGGTGTCGCAAGACTATTCTACGATAAGCCTTCGAATTTCAATTGGCAGCCGGGGTTCATGATGCCAGCCGGATCAATCGCGTTTTTCACGGCCGTCAGCAAGGTGCGTTGCGGCGCAGCCAATCTCTCTTCGAAGTCGGATCTCTTCAGCCGACCGATACCGTGTTCGGCACTGATACTGCCCTTGTAGATATCGACGACCTCATTCACCACGACCTTTGCCCTGTAAATCGCTTCGTCTCTTTCAACCTTTGCAAGGCCGGTGGGAGGCAAGACGTTGAGATGAACGTTACCATCCCCGACATGGCCATAGGATACGCTGACGCAGTCCGGCAAGGCGCGCGTAACCGCCGCTTCGGCGTCGCGTACGAAATCGGCAAGGCGTGAAAGCGGCACGGAGATGTCAGTGCGCATATGCGCACCGCGCTTTGCTTGCCCTTCATTCATGCCTTCGCGCACCAGCCACAGATTGCGGGCTTGCGCCTGGGAGGCGGCGATAACCCCATCCAGCACAAGTCCGTCCGTCATGACGTTTTCCAGAAATCGCTCCATCAAATCGGCGACATCAACCAGACCAGAGCCCGAAATTTCCATGAGTACATAGGCGGGATAGTTGGTTGAAAGCGGCAGGGGCAGATCCGGCATGGCTTCCCTTGCTAGGGTGAAGGCAAGCGGTGGCATGAACTCGAATGCGGACATAAGATCGCAACAATCACGCCGGGCACGGCGATACAATGCAATGACATCATCAAGAGAATTCACGCCCAGAAGGGCGGTGGAGATCTGGTCAGGATGCGGCATCAGCTTCAGTGAGACGGCGGTGATGATGCCGAGCGTACCCTCGGCCCCGATGAACAATTGCTTGAGATCGATGCCGCGATTATCCTTCCGCAAGGTTGAAAGGCCATCATAAATGGTGCCATCAGGCAGGACGACTTCCACTCCAAGCACCAGCTCGCGCGTCATGCCGTAGCGCAATACGTTGATACCTCCTGCATTGGTAGAAACATTGCCACCAATGCGGCATGAACCCTGTGCACCAAGCGCCAAGGGGAAGAACATGCCCTGTTCCGCAACGCGATCCTTCAATTCAGACAGAATACAGCCCGCCTCCACGACAGCAGAGAAATCATCCGCATCGATCTTTCGCAGGCTTGTCATGCGTTCCAGGCTGAGAACCACCTGATTTTCCGGCTGATCTGGAATGCCTCCCAATACAAGTCCCGTATTGCCACCTTGCGGCACGATGGCGATGCCGAGTTGACTGCAGACACGAACAGCCGCGCTCACCGCTTCGGTCGAGCGGGGGCGTAAAACAGCCACGGCACCACTCGTCACATCCCCGTGCCAGTCCCTGCAATAGCGAGATATCTCGCCCTGGTCGGTCAAAACGACGCCGCCACCGAGAGCGGTTAACAAGGCACGCTGCAGATCTCCTACGATGCGATCGGTGTTTATATCCATTTTTCCCTCTTCTCTGCGCCTCGTCGGAGACGCATGGCGCGCTAACTGGTCCACAGGCGCGCGGCATATCCCTTTTCAACTCGACAATATAAGGTTATCAGACAACCTTACAATCGGATTTTTTCAGTTCGCCAGAATGTCGCGGCGACTGACGATCCCGGTGAACAAGCGGAGGAGAGAACATGCATATATTGATCATTGGCGCGGCTGGAATGGTCGGTCGCAAATTGGCGGACAGGCTTTCCAGCGATGGCCATCTGGGGGGCAAATCGATTGATGCCATGACGCTGGTAGACGTCATCGTGCCTGCGAAACCGTCCGGCTTCAGCGGCACTGTCACTTGCATGGAAAGCGATCTGTCTGCGCCGGGGGAAGCTGAAAAACTGGTCGAAATGCGACCCGATGTCATCTTCCATCTCGCCGCAATTGTATCCGGCGAAGCCGAACTGGACTTTGAAAAGGGCTACAGGATCAACCTCGACGGCACGCGCTATCTCCTCGATGCCATCAGGCTGGCCAATGGTGTGGACGATTACAAGCCGCGCCTTGTGTTCACGTCATCGATTGCGGTGTTTGGCGCGCCCCTACCCTACCCCATCGCCGACGACTATCACACCACGCCGCTCACCAGTTACGGCACACAAAAGGCAATATGCGAGTTGCTGCTGTCAGATTACAGCCGAAGCAACTTTCTCGATGGCATCGCCATCCGCCTGCCGACAATCTGCATCCGCCCCGGAGCGCCGAACAAGGCAGCATCCGGCTTCTTCTCCAACATCCTGCGAGAACCACTTGTCGGCAAACCTGCTATCCTCCCAGTCCCGGAAGACGTTCGCCACTGGCACACATCTCCAAGATCAGCGGTCGGATTTTTGATCCATGGGGCAACGATCGACCTCGAAAAGGTTGGCCCGCGCCGGGCGCTTTCGATGCCGGGACTAAGTGCGACCGTTGGCGAGCAGATCGAAGCGCTGCGGAGAGTTGCTGGCGACAGCGCTGTCGCGCTTATCGAGCGAAAGCCGGATGAGGCAATCATGAAAATGGTCGCGGGCTGGGCGCCCGGTTTCGATGCAACACGGGCGAAATCACTCGGTTTCAAGTCGGAAACATCCTTTGACGAGATCATCAAGGTCCATATCGAGGATGAACTTGGCGGAAAACTGCCGAACTAGATCGGCGCAGGCCAGCAAGAGCATGACTCTTGCCCAATAGAGCGAAGCCCCCAGGCACGTATGGGGGCTTGCAAACTGACAAAATTAGAGACGGAAGCGGCCAGCGGGATAGACTTTCCAAATTTTGACAATATAATAGAAATTATTTCTAAAATTGCCATCTCGGAGAGATAAATCATCGTGACGACCGCGGTTATTGAATGTCCTGTTTATGGGCCAGAGCGCTCGATTTCCCTTGAGCGGAGTGACGCCTGATGCAAGAATGTCTGCATATGCCGCCCGTTACCGCCCTGCCCGCCTGTGAAAATCGTGATTGGGCACGGCGTGCCATCGGCATCCTTCAGGGTGACGGGCGGCGCTCTGCCGATACGCATCTCGTCAAACCCGTTTTCAAGGGGCTGCGCGGCATCTCGATCTATCTCAAGGATGAATCGACCCATCCCACCGGCAGCCTGAAGCACCGTCTGGCACGCTCTCTCTTTCTCTACGGCATCTGCAATGGCAAAATTGCGCAGGGAACCACGCTTGTAGAGGCATCTTCAGGCTCGACAGCTGTCAGCGAGGCCTATTTCGCTCATCTTCTCGATTTGCCATTCATAGCAGTGATGCCGCATTCCACCAGCCCGCAAAAGGTCGAGGCCATCGAGCGGTTCGGTGGAAAATGCCATTTTGTCGACCGCCCGTCGGAAGTCTATCTTGCTGCGGAAAAACTGGCCTCTGATACCGGAGGCTACTATCTGGACCAGTTTACCTATGCGGAACGGGCAACGGACTGGCGCGGAAACAACAATATTGCTGACTCCATCTTCGAACAGATGAAAAGCGAGGAGCATCCGGAGCCCGAATGGGTGGTGATGAATGCGGGCACGGGCGGCACATCGGCAACGATCGGACGGTATATTCGCTACCGCAATCTGAAGACCCGCCTCTGCGTGGTCGATGTCGAGCACTCCGCTTTCTATACGTCCTATGTCTCAGGGGATCGCAACGTCACCTGCGCCACACCCTCCCGCATAGAGGGGGTTGGTCGCCCCAGAGTCGAGCCATCCTTCATTCCCGGTGTCATCGATCACATGATCAAAATCCCGGACGCCGCATCCATCGCCGCCATGCACGTGTTGTCTGACCGCCTGTTCAGAAAGGTCGGCGGTTCGACAGGGACGAATTTCTTCGGGCTGTGCTGGATTGCCTCGGCCATGATGAAGGAAGGCAAGCAGGGCTCGCTCGTATCGCTCATCTGCGATAGCGGCGACCGCTATGCCGCCACCTATTATAACGCCGATTGGCTGGCGAGGAACAACATCGACATCACCCCCTACCGTGACATGCTGGAAACTTTCATCGACACCGGGGAATTGAACTTGAACGATGAAAGCCTTGTGCCAAATACAGCTGGATAAGGGGAAGCGGCCTGTCTACGCCGGGCCGCAACGCTTTCCGTAAATGAGCGGTACAGCAAAAGGTCATAGTTGACCTGGATATTGCGGCGCATTGTGACGACGCGCCGCTTTTTCGGCCTGCCATATCGCTTTCTGCGATATTTTAAGCGTCCGCCCCGGACAGCAGATTATATTTTTGCAGGATGTCGCGAATTTTGGCGTCCTGCTCAGCATTAGGCATCAGCGCCGGCTGTCGACTGGCGCCGACAGACGCGTCTTGCAAATACAGCGCGCGTTTGACCATGGCAGGGGGGAAACCATGGGCGTAAAGGTCGGTACGGAAAGCGGTATAGACGGACTGGTGCCGTTCAGCTTCCTCGATGTCCCCTGAGTTAAAGCCTTTGACAATACCTGCAAGAACATCCGGCATGGCGTTACCAAGGCCGGAAATGCAGCCCGCAGCACCGTTCTGCAACGCCCAGAGAACCAGATGATCGGGACCGGAATAGACCTCGAAGCCTTCAACCTCCTTTGAAACCTGCAGATAGGCCTCCAGTGTTTCCTGTGCGCCTCCGGAATCCTTGATGCCGGCAATGTTGCCATGGCCTGCCAGCTTGCGCGCCGTTTCAGGTTCGATGTGGTTTTGGGTGCGCGCAGGAATATCGTAGAGATAGACAGGCGTGTTTACCGCATCTGCCACCGTCGAGAAGTGGCGAACGAGGCCGTCCTGCGTGCAGGCAATGAAGAACGGCGTGATGACGGCGATGCCCTTGACGCCGATACGGTCAAATTCTCTGGCAAGCTGCAGCGTCTCGAAAGTTGCGGGCATTCCGGCATTGACGATGACATCGGCCTTGCCGCCAACTTCATCAACCACTTCCTCCAGCAGCCGGATTTTTTCAGAATGGGTGAGCGCGGTGAAGTCACCATTGGTGCCAGCGCACATGATGTTGTTGCCAGCAACCACCTGACGGCGAACCTGTGCGCGGGTGGCTTCGTAGTTGATCGTTTCGTCATCATTGAAACAGGTTACGATCGCGACAAAGGCTTTTTTGGTCATCGGCTTTACTCCGGTCATTCAAATCAGGAAACGCTGGCGAGGCGGGCATTGCGGTTGGCTGCCTGCACGTCCGGGTCAGGGTCGAGCGTGGCAGAGATCAGGGCTTGCGTATAACGTTGCTGCGGATTGTCGAAGACTTGCCCGACCGTGCCGAATTCGACGATCTCACCCTTCTGCATGACCATGACGTAATCCGCGAAATCGCGCACCAGAGGCAGGTCATGGGCAATAAAGATGAAAGCAATCCCCATCTCCCGGCGCAGCTTGTCGAGCAGGCTGACCACCTGCGCCTGTACCGATACGTCGAGTGCTGAGACCGCTTCGTCGCAGACGATCAGCTGCGGTTCAAGTGCCAGTGCACGGGCGATGGCGATACGCTGGCGCTGTCCGCCTGAGAACTGATGGGGATAGCGACCCATATGCTCTGGCGACAGCCCGACCTGATCCAGCAATTCTGCGACGCGTGCGCGCCACTTGGCCTTAGGCAGTATCTCCGGATGAATGACCCAGGCCTCGGAGATCAACTGATAGACCGTCATACGCGGATTGAGCGATTGTGTCGGGTCCTGAAACACCATTTGCAGATCACGCCGCAGTTTGAACAGCTCGCCCGGCGAAAGCGCAAAAAGATCCTGACCCTTCCAGTGTGCTGTACCGCTGTCGGGGTCATCGAGCCGCAGCAGGATGCGGGCCAGTGTGGATTTTCCAGAGCCGCTTTCTCCAACCACGGCAACCGTCTCACCAGCCTTCAGATCAAAGGAAATGCCTTTGAGAGCTTCAAAACCGCCATAGGATTTGCGCGCGTTGCGTACCTTCAGGATCGGCTCGCCATCGGTAGCTGGCTCGTGCAGTTCGCCCTTGCCGGGGGCAGCGGCGATCAGCTTCTTTGTATAGGGGTGCTGTGGATTGCGGTAGACCTCCCGGACGGTGCCGCTTTCGACAAGCACGCCCTTTTCCATCACCACAACGCGATCGGCAACTTCTGAGACGACGCCGAGATCATGGGTTATGATCAGCACGCCCATGCCGGTTTCGCGCTGGAGTTCTTTCAACAGCGCCAGAACATCCGCCTGCACCGTCACGTCCAGCGCCGTCGTTGGTTCGTCGGCTATCAGCAGGTCGGGTTTCAGCGCCAGAGCCATGGCGATCATAACGCGTTGGCGCTGGCCGCCGGAAAATTCGTGTGGATATTTATCAAGTGCCTTTTCAGGTTCTGGGAGGGCGACCCGCTTGAACAGACGCAAGGCTTCTGCCTGCGCTTGGCGGTTATCGATACCGTGGGTTCTCAGGGCTTCGCGCATCTGCCAGCCCACCGTATAGACCGGGTTCAAGTGGCTGAGTGGATCCTGAAAAATCATGGCGATGAAACGGCCATTGACGGCCCGACGCTCATCCGCACCCATTTTCAGGAGGTCCTTGCCGTTGAGCAGGATTTCGCCGGATGAAATCTTGCCGGGCGGCATGTCGATCAGGTTCATGATTGCGGAGGAGGAAACAGACTTGCCTGAACCGCTCTCACCCAGAATGGCAAGCGTTTCGCCGCGATCCAGATGGTAGGAAATGTTGCGCACAGCGTGGACGGTGCCCGTCGCGGTGTAAAAATCCACCGAGAGATTACGTACCTCCAGCAAATGATCAGCCATGTTTCGGTCCTTTCATCTCCAGGCGCCAGCGCTGGACGGGATCAAGCGCGATACGCAGCCAGTTGGACAGAAGGTTGAGCGATAGCGTGGTCAGGATGATCGCCAGACCGGGCCAGAAAGACAGCCACCAGGCATTGGTAAGATACTGACGGCCCTGACTGATCATCAGACCCCAGGTAATCTCCGGCGGTTGAATGCCGATGCCAAGAAAGGAAAGGGCGCTTTCCGCCAGCATGACATAGGCAAAATCCAGCGTCGCCAGGGTCGTCAGCGTCGGCAGAACAACGGGCAGGATATGCCGGAACAGAATGCGCTTTGAAGAAGCGCCCATGACGCGTGCCGCCTGCACGAACATGCGGCTGCGGATTTCCATGACTTCTGCGCGGGTGGTGCGAAGATAGACGGGAATACGCGTAATCGACAGGACCAGCATCAGGTTGAGGATCGAAGAGCCGAGAATGTAAAGCACGATCACGGCCACGAGCAGGGAGGGGAAGGACATGATGACGTCTGCAAGCCGCATGATGATCTGGCTGGTGCGTTGAGATGAAAAGCCGGCTATCAATCCCAGCAGTGTACCAACAACGGCAGAGATGAAGACGGCACCGGCCGCGACCAGGATCGTGTTCTGGGTGGCAGCGATGATGCGTGGCCAGAGCGGGCGCCCCAGCGCATCGGCACCGAGCCACATGAACCATTCGCGACTGAAATCGAAGGGCGCGAGGTTGCGGCCTCTCAGGTTCTGTTTGGTGGCGAGCTCATTGAGCAGGGTGGGTCCGACGATCGCGAGGATTATCACGACGACGAGGAATATTGCGGCGCAGAGTGCAAACTTGTCTGCCCACAGCATGCGCGCCATACGCACGATGGCGCTCGCTTCTTCGGTAACTGGTTCTTTTGCCATGCCGTTATCGGCGGTTTTGGGGGATTGAGAGGCCATGTTCATGTCGATCCTCAATAGCGAATGCGCGGATCGAGCAAAGCATAGGCCAGGTCGATCACGAGGTTCATGAGGAAAATTGCGAAAGCGGTGACAAGGATTGCCGCCAGCACGACGTTGAAGTCACGCTGTAGAATACTGTCGATCATCAATTTGCCGACACCGGGGAAACCGAAGATCGTTTCAATAACGACAGCGCCATTGAGCAGGCTGGCGGCCTGGTCGCCGATCACGGTAATCACGGGCAGCATCGCATTGCGCAGTGCGTGGATGAAAATGATTGGGCCGGATTTTACGCCCTTGGCGCGGGCCGTCTTGACGTAGGCGGAGGATAGCGCCGAGATCATCGATCCGCGCACGACCTGCACGATGATGCCGAAGGGGCGAACGAAGAGAACGCAGATCGGCAAAATCCAGTGGGAGAATGTGCCGGTGCCTGACGTTGGCAGCCAGGAGAGCTGGATGGCGAATACGACGATGGCAACGATGGCAAGCCAGAAATCAGGCACTGATGCCCCGATCAGCGAGACCATCGAGGAAAAGCGATCGAAGAAACCACCCGTGCGGAACGCAGCCAGCGACCCGACGACGATGGCACAGACGGTAACCAGCGTCATCGTGATAACCGCAAGCCAAAGCGTCCAGGTAAAAGCTTCCAGAACGACGTCGAGAGCGGGGCGGGCCTTGCGCAGGCTTTCGCCGAGATCGCCGGTCATGACGTTGCCGACATATTGCACAAATTGAACGAGGAGTGGCTGGTCCAGCCCATGCAGCGCCCGAAATTCGGCCTTCATTTCAGCGGAGGCTTCCACGGGAAGAAACAAGGAAGCGGGGTCGCCGGTCAGGCGGGAGAGAAAAAACACCATGATCAGAAGCCCTATCAGCGAGATAAGGCTGGCGAGGGCGCGTTTGCGGATGAATCTGAGCATTGAGACCTCGATCAAGCTGGAATGGGCGACTGGCATTGCGCCGTCCACTTCACATCGACAGGACGATCAATCGCCCTCTTGTTGAATGGACAGGATGGCAACGGGATGCGTGCCGCCCTGACCTTTGTTGACGGGCACCACCCTCCCGACCTGATGATGATCGATCAGGGGTCGGATGGTGCCTTTTCATGCTTACTGCTTGAGGCCGATCTCAGAGAGCTGCAACATGGAGTTGGTGGCGATGGTTGGTTTGAAATCCAGGCGTTCCGACACCCGCGAATAACCGACCATGTGGAACAGGAGGACATCGGCAACCAGATCGTCATGGACGTAAGTCATGAGTTGCGACCAGAGTTTTGCACGATCTTCACCAGTGGCAGCAGAGGCACGGGCGATCAGATCATCGACCTTCTTGTCGGCGAAACCGGACTGCGTGCCCTTGCTGTCATATTTGAAGAACATGGTGAAGGATGGGTCACCCTTGGAATTGTCGTGCATGGCAGCGACGATCTGCGGGCCACGGCCTTCCTTGAAGGGCTTGGAGTAATAGACCTCGTGCTCCGCCACTTCGACGAACCGAAGCTCGACCTTGAAGCCAACTTCCTGCAACTGCGCCTGCACGGCTTCCATGATTTCCGTCACATTCGGGAAATTGGCTGTGCGGGCAATGATGGTGATAGGCGTGTCGACCGGAACGCCAGCGGCCTTCGCTTCTTCCAGCAGCTTCTTTGCCTGATCCGGATCGTAAGGGAAGACCTTGACGTCAGGGTTCCAACCAAGCGTGGTTGGCGGCACCAAAGCTGTTGCAAGCACGGCATCCTGCGGAACGAGCGTGCCGATAAAGGCCTGCCGGTCGATGGCAAGGTTCAGCGCCTTGCGAACGCGAACGTCGTTAAGTGGCGCTATGTTGCCATCAAGGCGCAAGTAGACGGTTTCACTGTCGAGATAGGAGAAGTCTGTCTTGTCGTTGGTGGCGTCCACCTGGGCAATCGAAGGCGCCAGATCGGCTTCACCGGCTTGAACCATGGCGGCGCGAACGGCCGGATCAGCACGGAACAGATAGGTGGCCTTTGTGACGGCAGGCTTCTTGCCCCAGTAATCGTCACGGGCCTCGAGAACGATCTGCTGGCCCGGCGTCCAGTTGGACAGCTTGTAAGGGCCGGTGCCAACAGGCTCGCGCACGAATTCCAGCGGCGTTCCCTCTGGAACAATGGTAACGAGCGACAGCAGCAGAGGCAGGATCGGCTGAACCGGGTCAACCTTGAAATCGATGGTGTTTTCGTCAACCACCTTCACGTCGAACTTCATGCCCCCGAAATAGCGGCGCGACTCGCAAATATTCTTGTCGCTGAAAATGCGGTCAAAGCTGTATTTGACATCCTTGGCACCGAACGTCTTGCCATCGGAGAATTTCACATTCTGACGCAAATGGAACCGCCAGACGCCATCGCCTGTCTGTTCCCATTTTTCTGCCAGACGCGGCATGACGCCTTTCTTCCCGCGGACATCGAGCTCGGTCAGCGTTTCGCTGACATTTTCCATGATGACGCGGCCGATGTTGGAGCGCGTTGCCATGCAGGGCTCAAGCAGGTCGGCCTCCTCAGGCAAAACGATCTTGATGTCCGTCGAGGCGGCGTTGGCCGGCGCGATGCCGGGCCCGAATGCGAGAACGGAACCCAGAACAGCTCCGAAAAGACGCGAGGTTTTCATGTCATTCTCCTCCCTTGTGGGTGCTGGTCGCACCGCTTGATCTTCACCTCGCGACGGCATGACTGCTGCGCGGTTTGAAAGCATTCCTCCGTGAAACCCTGCGCGCCACCGTAGACGGATCATTGCCCGACGGCGCCTTAACTGGGCTGACGCTGAACATGGAATTTCTCGGCAAGTTTGTCAAATTAATTATTCGTTTCGATCTATTTGTGCAAAATACAAACATATAAAATACAGTATTTACAATTATTTATGACGCCGAAGCGACCTGAAGTTTGCAACTGACGAGATTTTTCAAACTTGACAACTTTGCAAATTTGATGATTTTCGTGGTTGTAAGAGGAGGCCAAAATGACGCCTGAAATGATTGCAACCGTCATGACCGGCAAGGTTGAAGCTGCTGGAAAGGGGCGACACGAAGCCGTGTTGGCCTCGCCCATGATTCAGAACCATGCATCCTTCCTGCACCTTACCGATGATGGCGCGCTCATCTGCGCCTGGTTCGGTGGCACGCTGGAAGGAAAGTCGGATATTTCCATCTTCGCGTCAGTTCTGACGGCAGGGTCCGATCAATGGGGCGAACCGCAGCGGCTGAGCTTCGATCCCGATCACTCCGAGCAGAACCCGGTTTTGTTTTCGGCACCCGACAAGACACTGTATTTGTTCCACACGTCGCAGCCATCCGGCAATCAGGATGAATGCCGTATCCGCATGGCGCAGGTTTCGCGCGACGCGTCGGATCCGACCAGACTGACGGCTGGCGACGGGCGATATCTCGACCTGCCGCGCGGCTGTTTCGTTCGTGCCCCGCTTATGGTTCGCGAAGATGGTGCATGGCTTTTACCGATCTTCCGGTGCATCCAGCGTCCAGGCCAGAAATGGAACGGCAGTCATGACCGTGCTGCGGTTGGCATTTCCGAAGATGGCGGCGAGACCTGGCGTCTGGAGGATGTCGCCCAGTCCACTGGCTGTGTGCATATGAGCCCGGTCTCCATCGGGGATGAAAAGCTGGCAGCGGTGTTTCGCCGTCGTCAGTCCGATTTCGTCTATCGCACGGAAAGTGTTGATGGCGGCCGCACGTGGTCGCAACCTCAGCCAACGGATGTGCCCAACAACAATTCCTCGATCGCCGCGATCCGTCTGCACGATGGCCGCATCGCGATGATCTGCAATCCCATCAATGCCGATATGTCGAGCGACCGACGCGCCTCGCTTTATGATGAGCTGGGCGAAGATGACGACCGGCCAGATGCCGACCCCGATGGCGGTTGCGTGCCCATCTGGGGTGTGCCGCGCGCGCCTGTCAGCGTCTGCATTTCCAGCGATGGCGCAAAAAGCTTTCCGCAGCGGATCATCATTGAAGAGGGGCCTGGCACCTGCCTTTCGAACAATTCGATCGATGGCCACAACAAGGAAATGTCCTATCCGTGGCTCCTTGAGGGAGCCGATGGCTCGCTTCACATCGCCTATACCTATTATCGGCGCGCTATCAAATATGTTCGTCTGGCTCCGGGCTGGGCACATGCGGCAGACGGGAGTAAATCATGAGCAATATCATTGGCATTACCATGGGCGACCCCTGCGGCGTAGGGCCTGAAATCACGGTACGGGCGCTGGCCGAGATGGATGAAGCGAACCGCGCCGCCACCCGCATCTATGGCAATCTTCCAACCCTGGAAGCGGCTCGCAAGGCGCTGAATGTCAATATAAATCTGGCGCCTTACGTTGTCGATTTGACGGTCGAGGGTGCACCACTGGCCTGGGGGCAGCTCTCGCCCGTCGCCGGTGACGCTGCGTTCCGCTTTATCGAGAAGGCAGTGCGCGACGCCGAAGCCGGGAAGATCGGCTGCATCGTCACGGCCCCCATCAACAAGGAAGCGCTCAATCTCGCAGGTCACCATTATGATGGACACACCGGCATGTTGCGCAGCCTGACCAAATCAGCCGCCGCCTATATGCTGCTGGCCTCGGAAAAGTTGAAGGTTATCCACGTTTCCACCCACGTATCGTTGCAGGAGGCGATCCGCCGGGCAACGACGGAACGGGTCCTCGCGACGATCAAAGCTGGCAACGAACACCTGAAACGCACCGGCTACGAGCGCCCACGTATCGCGGTTGCCGGTATCAACCCCCATTGCGGTGAAAATGGTCTCTTCGGCACAGAGGACGACGACCAAATCGCGCCTGCTGTTGCCGCCGCTCGCGCCGAAGGCATTGATGCCTATGGTCCGATTTCCGCCGACACGGTGTTTCACCGCGCCTATTCCGGCGGGTTCGATCTTGTTGTGGCGCAGTATCATGATCAGGGACACATCCCGATCAAGCTCGTCGCTTTCGATACGGCGGTTAATGTTTCCGTTGATTTGACAATCGACCGTACCTCTGTGGATCACGGCACGGCTTTCGACATCGCCGGCAAGGGCATCGCCAACCACGGCAATATGTTGTCCGCCATCGCCTATGCCCGCAAGCTTGTGGCTGGCAGCACTTCCAAGGGAGCGCAGGCATGACCAGCACCCCAGTCATTACCCTGCATCAGCCAAAACGGCTGATCGTCGGTGCCGGAACGATCGGAGACGTCTCCACCTGGGTCGGCGAAGTCTCGTCGACGCTGGTCATCGCCTCACCGATCACGGGCAGCTTCGTTGAGCGCCTGAAGCTACCGGGCAAAGTCGCTTTGTTCGATGCTATTTCGGGCGAACCGGAAATCTCGACGCTCGATGCGGCACTTGCGGCAGCACGTACGGCCAAGCCGGATTTGGTGATAGGCCTGGGTGGAGGTTCTGTCATGGATGTGGCCAAGCTGGTGGCAGCGATGTGGGATGGTGAGCAGACGCTCGCAGATGTCGCAGGACCCAACAGGGTGGCTGGCCGGCGCACGCGGCTGGCGCAGATTGCCACCACTGCGGGTACAGGTTCCGAAGCGGGCATCCGCTCTCTGATCACCGATCCGGTCAAGGGCAACAAGATCGCGGTTGAAAGCCCCCATCTGATTGCCGATCTCGCAGTTCTAGATCCCGAGCTGACCTACTCCGTACCGCCAGCGGTCACAGCCGCAACAGGCGTGGACGCGATGGCGCATTGTGTCGAAGCTTTTACCAACAAGCGTGCGCATCCCATGATCGATGGCTTCGCCAGGATGGGCTTTCACCTCGTTGGGAAATATCTGGGCCGAGCGGTGCGTGACGGGTCGGATCGTGAAGCGCGCGAGGGCTTGCTGCTGGCCTCCTATTATGGTGGCATTTGCCTCGGGCCCGTCAATACGGCGGCAGGTCATGCCATTGCTTATCCGCTTGGAACGCTGCTACACCTGCCGCATGGTCTGGCCAATGCCATCGTGTTTCCGCACGTCCTTGCCTTCAACCAGCCAGTCGTTTCGGCAAAGACAGCAGAAGTTGCCGAGGCGCTCGGTCTCGGGAGTGGCCTTTCTCAGGCGCAGTTACGTGACGCCGCCTTGGCGTTCTGTGGCGATCTCGGAATAGAAATGTCGCTTGCCCGGCACGGCGCGACGGAAACCGATCTATCCCGCTACGCTGAGGATGCCCACGCCATCCGTCGGTTGATGGACAACAATCCGGCCGATATGAGCGTTGATGACGTTCTTGCTATCTATAGAGCCAGTTTCTGACGCGAACCATCGGGGCAGCGCGGTCTCGCTGCCCTTCAATCTGTCAGTTCGTGCAGTCTCGTGAATCAGCGAAAGACTATTGCGACGCCTGAAAAAGCCTTCCACGCGATCCCTGAAGGTGCTCGAACATAAGCCTTCGCGCATCCTCCTCCCGGCGATCCGCAATTGCGTTGGCGATAGCCTCATGCTCGGCAAAAACGCGGGTCAGCCCAGAGGCCTCCCGTCTGATCGAAGCACCGTGAAATTTCATTCCCACGGCAATGTGGTCTTTCAGGGCTTCCATGGCTGTCGAGAAATAGGTGTTTTGCGCGGCGCGCGCGATAGCAAGATGAAATTGGAAGTCAGCATCTTCGCGGTGCGATTGTCTGTTGGTCGCGTCGCGGAGCAGTTCCAACGCTTGCCTGATGGCTTTCAGACTTTCAGCATCATGGCGGCTGGCCGCTGCCGCAGCGGCGGCAGGCTCGAGTGTCAGGCGAAATTCATAGCAATTGAGGAGATCGGCGACATTTTCCAGCTGCCCGAAACCGAGCGGCTGCCTTAAGCCCACGGAGCGGACAAAACTCCCCGCACCACGGCGGGAATAGATCAGACCCTGGTCGCGAAGGCGCTTGAGAGCCTCGCGAACAACCGGACGGGACACCTCGAATTCGGCCGCAAGTTCGTGTTCCGTGGGCAGCCGCTCGTCAGATTTGTAGGCACCTGATTTGATCGCCCGCAACATGCGTTCGAACACGATGTCGGGAAGGCCTTTGCGAGCGATTCCGGCTTCCAGTCCCATGTCTCAACTTGCCTTCCGCAGAACCATCTCTGCAATAATCTTAAGGGTATCGGAATGGCCGAACCCGCCTGATTTGGCTATGATATAGCGCCCATTTTCGGAGGCAACACCCAAGCCCGGCAAGCATTCACCATGGAGATGGAGCCGGGATACACCAAGGCTTCGCATCACGGCATCCGCCGTGGCACCGCCAGACAGAAGCAATGTGGCGTCATTCCTGGATAGAATGGCCCCAAGGCCGCCACCTAGAGCGTCAGCAACCGCCTGCGAGGTTGTCTCACTGGGACCCGGCGTTGCCTGTATCAATGTCAGCGCGGCATTGGCTTCAAGGCCACCAGAGATATGACCGTTTGGCGCTGCTACATAACTCACCGCGCCCGTCGCGCGCAGTGCGTCGATTTGGGCGAGTGTAATCGGATCGCGCGAGCCAATAACGAAAATGGCTCGGCCAGGCGGCACGATCGCCACCTGCGGGACTTCCCCTCCCGTCATGCGGCAGGCAAGCGCCTCGGCAAGGCCACGCGCCCCGATCAGAAGGTCAGTACCGTCGTTCTCGGCTGCGGCAAGCACATCTTCCATGTCGTCATGAGACAGCGTATCTGGAGCTTCGACACGGACAAAATGCGACCCGAAACACTCCGCAATTGAGATCGGTGTATCGATACCATGCCCTTTGACATGCGCTGCCTCTACAATGCGGTCAAATGCCGGAATGGCAGGTGCGACAAGTGCGCGGGAATATGGGATGGCCTCGAGCTCGGCGGCAATATTGCCCTTAAGCCTGGAATCGACTTTCTTGAAGAGACGCGTCCTGGCTGGCAAGAAGCCAATCGCTGCAGCCGTGGCAAACCTTGCCTCATCGGCGCTGATCTCGCGGGTGTTCAGGTTGATCGAAATGACATCCGGCTTGTCCGCGATGATTTCGGCCACGGCCGTCAGGTCAAGCGCAACATCCGCGCGAAGCCCGCGTGCGGCAAACGGCGCTGCCGAGTCCAGCGCACCGGTCAAATCGTCCGCGAGAATCGCCAACATGACATTTACCTTATAAAGTTGTCATCTTATAATTCAAAAAAACTCTTTATTGTCAATCTTTGATCGATATTTCCAGACAAATTATAGAGGTCAGTTTCGCCGAGACCTTTCATACCCTCCACCGATGCCTGATCGCCAGGTTCAATTGGTAACAGTCGCCATTTCCACCACGCCAAGGCCTGGTTTTCTCCACTGTGGCAATCCGGGCGTCACAATGTAGTGGCGCGCCTCGATGTCCGGCCGCGGCAGGCAGATCATGACCCATCCAACGAGCCATGCGTCTTCAACGACGCCATTGTCGGCACAGAATTCTATTCCATGGAAACGCAGGAGCTTCTGTCTCGGGCCAATGCGTGAGCGGTGTTTGCCCTGTCTCACCCATCGGCTCCAGCACACGCAGCGACCGAGACATATTTAGATCTCTGCTTCCTCAAACAATTGCCTAGGACAATGCGGAAAAAGACTTGTTCGATAGCGATAAGTGCAGGATTGATAGGCATCTCTAAGAGGGAAACCCAATGGATCACAACAGCAAATCAAACCTGCCCAATCTTTCAAATTTCTGGATGCCCTTTACTGCCAACCGCCAGTTCAAGGAATCCCCTCGCCTTCTGGCGAGTGCCGAAGGCATGTATTACACCGACATTGACGGCAACAGGATTCTGGACGGCACCGCCGGTCTCTGGTGCGTCAATGCCGGCCATGGCCGCAAGAGCATCACCGCCGCTGTAGAGCGGCAGATGTCGACCATGGATTTCGCCCCCACGTTCCAGATGGGCCACCCGATTGCCTTCGAGTTTGCCGAGAAACTCGCGGCGAATGCGCCCGGCGGTCCTGATGCCCAGCTCGATCGTATTTTCTTTACCGGCTCCGGTTCGGAATCTGTCGATACCGCGCTTAAAATTGCGATCGCGTATCAAAGAGCAATCGGCCAAGGCACCCGCACCCGTTTCATCGGTCGTGAAAAGGGATATCATGGCGTCGGCTTCGGCGGAATTTCCGTTGGCGGGCTGGTCAACAACAGACGCGTTTTCCCGCAGATTTCCGCAGACCATATGCGTCACACACTCGATGTCGATCGCAACGCCTATTCAAAGGGAATGCCCGAGCACGGCGTCGAACTGGCGGAAGATCTTGAGCGCCTGGTTGCCCTTCACGGTGCGGAAACGATCGCTGCGGTTATCGTTGAACCCATGTCAGGGTCTGCCGGCGTCATCCTGCCGCCTAAGGGATATCTGGAGCTACTTCGCGCTATTGCAGACAAGCACGGCATCCTGCTGATTTTCGATGAAGTCATCACCGGCTTCGGTCGCCTCGGCAAACCATTCGGGACGGATTATTTCGGCGTGGTGCCGGATCTGGTGACCACCGCGAAGGGCATCACCAACGGGGCCATTCCCATGGGGGCGGTTTTTGCAAAACGCGGCATCTATGACGCGCTGATGCAGGGACCACAAAACCAGATCGAACTCTTCCACGGCTACACCTATTCCGGACATCCGGTAGCCTGCGCCGCGGGTATCGCGACGCTCGAAATCTACGAGAAGGAAGGCTTGCTGACACGCGCTGCTTCCCTCGCTCAGGCATGGGAAGAAGCCCTCCATTCGCTAAAGGGTGCTCCTCACGTCCACGACATTCGAAACCTCGGTCTCGTCGGTGCTATCGAACTCACGCCCCGGGACGGTGCTCCGGGAACCCGCGCTTACGATGTCTTCGTTGACTGCTTCAAGAAGGGATTGCTGGTTCGCGTCACGGGCGACATCATTGCACTCTCCCCTCCCCTGATCATCGAGGAAAGTCAGATCAGCGACATCGTTTCCATTATCGGAGATGCCTTGCGCCGCGCTGCGTAACGCCAGAACGCAGCCGGGGCGGCCAACGGTCGCCCTGGTTCAAACGCTAAATTTTTCTTAAATTTTACATCACATCATCGAACTGTTTTCATTCAGGAAAAACAGGGAAATGAAAGCGAAAACGGCGTTTCGTTTCATCACTTCGTATAACGCTTTTCAAAGCTTTCTCGATTGTTTGTCCTGAGTTGCTCAGACGCTCCGTTGGCGTCGATGAGTCTGGCCTTCAGCCTAGGACGAGCAAGTAATCCCCCAAGTCCGCGCTCCTGTCAAGGCACCTGAAATGACATTTACGCGTGGCAGTCAGATCATGCGACGACCCCATGGTGCCGTTTTGCTCATCTACAAAAGCTCACCAAAGATCTCGATGGAACGAGCGAAGTGCTCGAAATCTAGCCGCCGATTGAGTGATCACATCGCGCTAGGCGCATCTGTCCCGTCTCTCAGAGAGGCATTTGCTCAACCGATGGATTCGGTTTGGAGACAGGATCATTGGGTACAAAAGAAACACTCGCTATGACCGGCGCAGCTCGATCTCAAGGTCAAGTCCGTCTGCGATCACGGATGCCTACCTCAACCGGCGTGAGGTCGGGAATTCAGCAATCAGAAGGAGGACTGAACAAGGCAGACCTCGCGCTCCGTACAAGCGACCCTCTCACATCAGAGAATGACCTCATGCCTAGTGAAGCAACGTCGGGGCAAAAGCTATCAGCTAACGCGGACCGGCATCGATGCTCTCGTCATTGCGCGGGGCAATCTAACGATGCGATCTCAAACGGGTGGCGCGCGCCTCGATCGAGTTAGCCGCGGCAAACTTTAGGCACCAACACTGATGGGTGAAATTCAAGCTCACACCCACCCCCACCTTCAACCAAATTTGGCAGTCAACGGAGGGAAAAGAACGAGAGCAAATAACTATAGCTCAAAAATCGATACGACATTCTTGCATCTAGCACAGTTCGCTGCCCAGCACCGTTAAAGCTTCACCCGCATCCGAGAGCGAATGCGGCAGCCATCCCGGAATATATCATGAGAGATATCTGCGCATGTTAGAGCAGCCGAGCGCGACGAAATTTATGCGGTGACTAACGCAGTCCCGACATCGCCCTCCGCAATTGGGAGGTGCCATTCAGCGCCAGCGACGGATCAATCCACAGACGCTCGCCTCAAGATCCTGAAGTTAGCCGCGGCAAACTTTCTGAGAAGAGTCGCCGCAGACGGGAAAATCTTTCACGTCCACTGCAAAAAAACGCCCTTACCAGCCTGAAAAGATTCATGTCTTGGTAACACAAATGCCTATTGCACCGGAAAGAGAATCGGCGCTTATATCCCAGTTGCGGTAAAAACCGATTTCAGCGGAAAAAACCGCAACTGATCCAACAAGCGGAAAAGATGAGATATGACACAAAGCGCCGATCTGAAATCTGCTGGCAAGGCACCCGATCTCACGGGGCTCATATTACAGCATTCGGCCGCGTTGTCTGCGCAGCTGCAAGCACACAATGCAAATACCTTCGCACCGCTTGCCGAAAAAAGCATGCGAAACTTTTCTCCATCGGAAACAGCGAAGCTTATCGGTATTGGTGAGGCCTACCTGCGCCAGATCGCTTCCGAGCAGCCGGAGCTTGCCGTGGCAAACAGTGGCGGGCGGCGCAGCTATTCCGTCGAAGACATTCACGAGATCAGGAAGTTTCTGGATCAGGGAGCCCGCGGCACACGTCGTTATCTTCCGCACCGCCGTGAAGGTGAAGACCTTCAGGTGATCGCGGTCATGAATTTCAAGGGCGGCTCTGGAAAAACGACAACGTCTGCGCATCTCGCACAATATCTTGCCCTGCGCGGTTATCGGGTTCTGGCGATCGATCTCGACCCACAGGCCAGTCTCTCGGCGCTGTTCGGCCACCAGCCTGAACTGGACGTCGGACCAAACGAGACGCTCTACGGCGCAATTCGCTACGACAAGGAACAGCGGCCGATCGCCGAGATTGTCCGTGGGACCTATATTCCGGATCTCCATATCATCCCGGGTAATCTGGAGCTCATGGAATTCGAGCATGATACGCCACGTGCCCTCATGCGCCGCGCTCCTGGCGATACGCTCTTCTTCGCCCGTATCGGTCAGGCGATTGCTCAGGCTCAAAATTTCTACGACATCGTCGTCATCGATTGCCCACCGCAATTGGGCTACCTCACTCTGTCGGCACTGACCGCGGCAACGTCCGTTCTTGTCACCGTACACCCGCAGATGCTCGACGTGATGTCCATGAACCAGTTTCTCGCGATGACAGGCGACCTGCTCGCCGAAATCGGCAGAGCTGGCGCAACATCGGACTATCACTGGATGCGCTATCTTGTGACCCGATTTGAGCCGAGCGACGGACCTCAAAATCAGATGGTCGCTTTCTTGCGCTCGATTTTCGGCGAGCATGTTCTCAATCATCCCATGCTCAAGACGACGGCCGTTTCAGACGCCGGTTTGACCAACCAGACCCTGTTTGAGGTGGAGCGTACCCAGTTCACCAGATCGACTTACGATCGCGCACTGGAATCCATGACAAATGTAAATGCTGAAATTGAAGGCCTGATCAAGAAGGCCTGGGGTAGGACTGCATGAGCAGAAAAGAAATCTTCGCCAACCTCGGCGGTAAGTCCAGTGAGAACAATGATGCGCCTGTAGAGCGCGCACGTCCTCGTATTCGTCCCATTCTTGGTTCGCCAGAACTGGTGACTGATGTCGTTCACTCGCCCGTCGGCATGATCGGGCAGTCGCTCAACGAGGTGTCTGAACGGTCAAGGCGCGCAGAAGAAATCGAAAAGAAGCTCGCTGAAGGCCTGACGATCGTCGCACTCGATCCTGCAGATGTCGATCCATCCTTCATTCCCGACCGTATGCCGTCGTCAATAGAGGCCGATGTTGGCTTGGTCGAGGCTATTCGTGAACAGGGGCAGCAGGTTCCAATTCTGGTCCGCCCTCACCCTGACCATCCCGGTCGCTATCAGGTGGCATTCGGTCACCGCCGCTTGCGTGCCGTTGCCGAAATTGGCATTCCTGTCCGCGCCGTCGTCAGAAATCTAACCGATGAGCAGCTTGTTGTTGCCCAGGGCCAGGAAAACAACGAACGCCGGGACCTCAGCTATATCGAAAAGGCCCGCTTTGCCCAGAAGCTGCAGATGCGGTTCACGCGTGAGACAATCATGGCCGCCATGTCTCTCTACAAGGGCGATCTGTCAAACATGCTGTCTGTCGTTGGGCGTATTCCGGACGATATCGTTGATAGCATCGGGCCTGCGCCTGGCGTCGGTCGTCGTAACTGGATGGACCTCGCCGAACAACTTTCTTCGTCCAAGGTCAATGAGGCTGCCCGCGCCTATCTTCGTGACGATAGCGTAGCGCGTCTTCCATCCGAAGAGCGGTTCAAATCACTGCTGGAGTTTCTGAAGCCGAAGCCCGAGCCAAAGAAGACTGGTGTTCTCTCCACCGAGAGCGGCCAGAAGCTGGCGAAGATTGTCGAGACGGACAACAGGCTCGATATTTCGATCGATCGTCGGCAGGCACCAGAGTTCGCCGCCTTCGTTCTCGAACACCTACAAACGCTGTTTGAAGAGCATCGCTCCAAGCAGTGAGACCGTCATAACCGATTAACGACTAACAGGAGCAGTAAGCACAAAAGAAAAAAGCCCCCGAACGTTGCCGCACGGAAGCCTTTCTTTGATCTAAGCACCCAAAGAATCTCATTTCCGCGAATCATAGTCAAGAGTCTTGGCATCGATATTTTTTCGGTGAGCGATTTTCTTTTGCCTTTTTGAAGGTGAAAGACATGAACAGTGATAATCTAACGACGCCTTTCGGGCGGCGAGGGGTTTCTATTGGCCTGCTCGCAACCCAGTTTGCGTCGAGAAACATCGATCCTGCGCGTTCGATAGATAAATGGAAGTTGTTTCGAGCAACCTGCGAAGCCCGACCCCATCTCGGTATTTCCGACAGGTCATTGGCTGTGCTCAATGCACTGATCAGCTTTTATCCAAAGGCAGAACTGTCTGAGGAAAACGGTCTTGTGGTTTTCCCGTCGAATCAGCAGCTTTCCCTGCGTGCTCATGGAATGCCGGAGCAGACACTGCGTCGGCATCTGGCAGCATTGGTTCAAGCCGGGCTCATTATTCGCAAGGACAGCCCGAATGGAAAGCGCTATGCCAGGAAGGACCGGAGCGGCGGCATTAGTGATGCCTATGGTTTTTCTCTTGCTCCGCTCATTTCCCGCGCGGACGAGATCCAATCAATCGCCGAAAAGGTCGTCGAGGAACGCCTGCACCTCCAAAGACTGCGGGAGAAAATCACCCTCTGCCGCCGCGACATCGTCAAGTTCGGTGAAATCGCTATTGAGGATCAGATAAAGGGAGACTGGGATCGCATCCGAAATCGTTACGTCACGTTGATTTCTTCCCTCGATCGCAAATCAAAGGCCCCTTTTCTGGAGCTTCTTCTCGCAGATCTTTCAAAACTGCGTGCTGAAATGGCTAACCAACTGGAAAAACACGTAGAAAGCCAAAAAATAAGCGCCAATGCCTATCAAAATGAGCGGCTTATACAGAGTTCAGAATCCGAATCCCTTATTGAAGATGAGCAGCCGGCGGCCAAGAACGAAGTCTCGAATGTTGAGCTTGCTGCAACCAATCAGGCATCGAAGACTGTCAGTGCAGTCAGGAATTCTGAAAAAGACCTGGAAGCCGTCAGCAAAGCAGGTTTTGATCTCGCTACACTCCTCAAGGCGTGTCCGGAAATTACCCTTTACGGTCCAGGCGGTGCGGTCAGAGACTGGAATGATCTGAAACATGCAGGGAATGTCGTTAAATCGATGCTCTCCATCAGCCAATCCGCTTATGATGAAGCCGAGCAGGCTATGGGAACACAGAATACGAACGCAATCATAGCGTGCATTCTTGAGAAGTCCGACGTGATTCAATCAGCCGGAGGCTATCTCAGAACTCTTACGGAGAAATCGAAAACCATGCAGTTCTCCATAAAGCCAATGCTGATGGCTCTGCTTCGGGCACGCATGACATCACATCTTTCACCAGCCCGCTCGCTATGCTGACCAAAAGTCATCTCGACGTTCCAACAAAGGAGCGAGGCATAAATTGACTCCGAAGTGAAAGATTTCTATGTCCGTAATTGAGCTTGAAAGGAAACGAATATGACTGCTGCAGAACTGGCGACGACCACACCCGAGCTTGAGCCCAGCCGGACGAAACGCCTCAAAGCAGCGACGCGCCAGGCGCATGAGGAGCTCGACAGCTTTATCATGTCTGCAAAACCCTTTGAAAACCGTGCCAATTTCGGAAAATTCGTTCAGACACAATATCTCTTTCACAGGGATCTCGATGCACTCTTTGCCAATGAGCGTCTAAGCGAGCTTCTTCCCGATCTAAAGGGCCGTAGACGTCTTGGCTATGTCGATCAGGATCTTGCAGATTTGGACATTGCAGCACCTGCAGGCGGAGAGGTCCGTTTCCGTGCGGAGGATACATCTTTCGATCTCGCAGAAGCCCTTGGCTGGCTTTACGTCGTTGAGGGTTCAAATCTGGGGGCTGCGTTTCTGTTGAAGGACGCCGCGAAACTCGGCCTTGATGACAGCTTCGGTGCGAGACATCTGGCCGGTGCGCCTGAGGGGCGGGGATTGCATTGGCGCACCTTTGTCGCAGCGCTCGACACTATCGATCTGAGTGAAGAGGAAGAAGGCCGGGCGATTGCCGGTGCGCAGGACGCCTTTCGGACGGTCCATGCCTATGCACGGGAAATGATGGTTTAACTCCGGGCGGGCAAGACTTAGGTGTTGCTTGCTCTGGAGAAGGTTTGAGCTAAACTGGCACGGTGGCGGGGAGGCCGCTCCACAGGAGGTTCAATGACTTACAAGCATTTCACCCGGCGCGCTGCGCTGGCGCTTGCTGCATCAGCAGCCGGTTTTCTCTCATTTGCCGGATCAGGCCAGGCGCAAAGTTTCCCTGATCGGACAATTACTCTCGTTGTCCCCTTCGCAGCGGGTGGTTCGACGGACGTTGTTGCCCGCGTTATCGCCCAGAAAATGGGGCAGGAGCTTGGCCAGCAGGTCGTGGTCGAGAATGTTGCCGGCGCTGGCGGCAATCTGGGCGCAGACCGCGTCGCACGGGCGGAACCGGATGGCTACACCATCCTGATGGGCACCGTCGCTACACATGCGCTTAACCCGCTCATTCTCAAGACAAAGCCCTATGATCCGGAAAAGGATTTCGCCCCGATTTCCTTGCTGGTCGTCGTGCCCAATGTTCTCGTGGTCAATCCTCAGCTTCCGGTAAAGACGATTGCCGAGCTGATTGCATTGTTGAAGGCTGAACCCGACAAATACGCCTATGCGTCCTCCGGCAACGGAACGCCGCTTCACCTGTCGGGTGAGCTGTTCAAGGCCATGACGGGCGTATCCATGCAGCACGTGCCCTATAAGGGGTCAGGCCCGGCACTAAACGATCTTCTGGGAAATCAGGTTTCGATCATGTTCGACAACCTGCCATCATCGTCAGGTCATATGAAATCCGGGACGTTGCGCGCGCTGGGTGTCACGACTGCGGAGCGCGCATCCTCTTTCCCTGACGTGCCAACTATTGCCGAAACGGTGCCGGGTTATGAGACCTACACCTGGAATGCGCTTTTTGCACCCGCTGGCACTCCGGCAGCAGCAGTCGATGTCCTCAATGCTGCTGCGAAAAAAGCACTGGCAGACCCTGATGTCGCCGCCCGCATGGCTGATTTCAGCGCGAAGATCGTCGGCTCCACTCCCGATGAACTCAAGGCGCATGTTTCAAAGGAAATCGCCAAGTGGGAGCCTGTGGTCAAGAATGCAAATGTCCAGATGGACTGAGCCAAGACCAGGCGAAATCTGAAGCCTGAGCGTTTTAACTCGCGTGAAGACGACAGCGTGTTTTTCAACAGGTGCCGTTCGAAAGTGCGGCGCCTCTTTTTTGGTCGAGCACGGCCACAGCAATACATCGCAAAGTAAAAAAGAAAGCTGCTGCGATACACGCGGCACCGCCGCGCTTCTCTGAAATCGCTGCTCCAAATTTGAGCACATAAATTTACCGAACGATAAAAAATTTATCATTTGATAAAATTATTGAAGTGTGCGCCTATCAAGTCATTGAAGTCATTTAAAATAAAGAACTGGCACAGAACCTGCATTCCCATGTGAGAACCTGATACGGGCGCTAACTGGAGAATGCACATGGAAATCGGCGTATTCATTCCCATCGGAAACAACGGCTGGCTGATCTCGGAGAACGCTCCGCAATACAAGCCGACGTTCGAGCTCAACAAACAGATAACCCTGGCCGCTGAAAAATACGGCTTCGACTTCGCGCTCTCAATGATCAAGCTGCGGGGCTTTGGTGGCAAGACGGAGTTCTGGGACTACAATCTGGAATCCTTCACGTTGATGGCAGGGCTGGCCGCAGTCACGTCCAAGATCAAGCTGTTCGGGACGACGGCAACATTGGTCATGCCGCCAGCAATTGTGGCACGAATGGCGACAACCATCGATTCCATTTCCGGCGGCCGCTTCGGCATCAACCTCATCACCGGGTGGCAAAGGCCGGAATACAGCCAGATGGGTCTATGGCCGGGCGATGATTATTTTGGCGACCGCTACGCCTATCTCAGCGAATACACCACCGTCCTACAGGAACTGCTGACCAAGGGACAATCGGACCTGAAAGGCCAGTATTTCACGATGGATGATTGCCGGATGAAGCCGGTGCCGCAGGGAGACGTCAAGCTCATCTGTGCCGGCTCTTCCGATAAGGGCATGGAATTTTCCGCAAAGTTCGCGGACTACAGTTTCTGCTTCGGCGTCGGTGTGAACACGCCCACCGCCTTTGCGCCGACCAATACGAGGCTGATGGCGGCGACGGAAAAAACCGGCCGTGATGTCCGCTCCGTGGTGCTAACCATGGTTCTGGCTGAGGAAAAATCCGAGGACGCCTGGGCAAAATGGGAGCATTACAAGGCAGGCGCCGATCAGGAAGCGATCAAATGGCTTGGTTTGCAAAGCTCTGTCGATACGAAGTCCGGTGCCGATACCAATGTCCGTCACATGGCGAACCCTGTCTCAGCCGTCAACATCAACATGGGAACGCTGATTGGCTCCTATGAGGAAGTCGCGGCCATGCTGGACGAGATGAGCGAAGTTCCGGGCACGGGTGGCGTCATGCTGACTTTCGATGACTTTGTGGAGGGTATCGAGAAATTCGGCAAATATGTGCAGCCCCTGATGAAGAGCCGTCAACACATCACCACCGTGCTGGAGGCCGCAGAATGACCGATAGCGGCATTTCCGGTTACCAGCCTCTCAGAAGCAACCTGGACAGCGTAACGCTGCCCGCGCGCCCGGAGCCGCTTTCGTTGAAACCCAGCGAAACCGCAGTCGTGGTAGTGGATATGCAGAACGCCTATTCGACCGAAGGCGGCTATGTCGATCTCGCCGGTTTTGATATTTCCGGCGCGAAATCCACCATCGCCAATATCGGCAAGACGCTTGATGCGGCGCGGGCCGCCGGGGTGCAGGTCATCTATTTCCAGAATGGCTGGGACAGTGACTATGTCGAGGCCGGTGGGCCGGGTTCTCCCAACTGGCACAAGTCCAACGCCCTGAAAACCATGCGGGCGCGGCCGGAATTGCAGGGCAAGCTGCTGGCAAAGGGCACATGGGACTACGCCATTGTGGACGAGCTGCAGCCGCAACCCGGTGATATCCTGGTACCCAAGACGCGATATAGCGGCTTTTTCAACACCAACATGGACAGCGTACTGCGGGCGAGGGGCATCCGCAATCTCGTCTTCGTCGGCATTGCCACCAATGTCTGTGTCGAGAGCTCCCTGCGCGACGCGTTCCATCTCGAATATTTCGGGGTGATGCTGGAGGACGCGACCCACCATCTGGGTCCAGATTTCATCCAGCAGGCGACCGTCTACAATGTCGAGAAATTCTTCGGCTGGGTGGCGACCGTCAATGATTTCTGCGCCGTCATCTCGCAAGCAGCCCCGATGGAAGACTGATCAAACTTCAAGAGGAGAACAGACATGCCAAAGACCATTATCGTTCCTGAAGGCACACAAAAGCCGATAGCGCCCTTTTCTCCCGGCACACTTGCCGATGGCGTCGTCTATGTCTCTGGCACGCTGCCCTTCGACAAGAACAATGATGTGGTGCATGTCGGCGATGCCGCAGCCCAGACACGGCATGTGCTGGAAACCATCAAGACCGTCATCGAAACTGCCGGCGGCACGATGGAGGATGTCACGATGAACCACATCTTCATTACCGACTGGGCGAACTACCAGGCGGTCAATAAGGTCTATGCCGAGTATTTTCCCGGAGACAAGCCCGCGCGCTACTGCATTCAGTGCGGGTTGGTGAAGCCCGATGCCCTCGTGGAAATCGCAACAGTTGCCCATATCGGCAGCCGATGACAGGAAGGCGTGACATGCACTTCGAGGTTTCGGGTCGAACGGAGCCGGATGCGGAAACAATTGTCCTGTCTTCGGGTCTGGGCGGGGCAGGGGCCTATTGGGCGCCGCAGATGGACGTGCTGCAACGGCATTTCCGCGTCGTCATCTATGACCACCGCGGCACCGGCCGAACCGGCGGAGAGGTACCCGTGGACGGTGGCATCGCCGCCATGGCAGATGACGTCATGGAGATCGTAAGCCAACTAAGTATTGCAAGATTTCACTTCATGGGACATGCGCTTGGCGGGCTCATCGGACTTGATATCGCACTGCGCTGGCCGAATTATCTGGACCGTCTCGTCCTCATCAATGCCTGGAGCAAGGTGGACGAGCACTCCCTGCGTTGCTTCGAAGCCAGAATTGCCCTTCTGGAAAACACAGGCGTCGAGGCGTTTGTGCGGGCGCAGCCGCTGTTTCTCTATCCAGCGGTGTGGATGTCCGAAAATGCAGAGCGTCTGGCCCGCGACGATCTCCATGGCGTCGCCCATTTCCAGGGCAGGGACAATGTTCTGCGCCGCATAGACGCGTTGCGCCGTTTCGACATTGATGACCGGCTTGGGGACATAAAGAGCAACACTCTCGTCATCGCTGCCAAGGATGATCTGCTCGTGCCCTATACGCGCTCGTTGCGCCTTGCCGAAGGACTGGAACATGCCGAGCTCATGGTTTTTGACGCGGGGGCACATGCGGTGAACATAACCGAAGCGGATGATTTCAATCGCGAGCTGGAAAGGTTTCTGCTCGCTCGCAAAGCTTGATAAGGTATTGAGATATGACAGTTGACCAGCAGGCACTTGCTGCATTGTTTACGGATGCCCGTACGCACAATGGCTGGCAGGACAAGCCAGTGAGCGACGAGCTTCTGGCGAAGATTTATGATCTGTCCAAAATGGGTCCGACATCGGCCAATTGCTGCCCGGCCCGATTTGTTTTCATCCGGTCGCCTCAGGCAAAGGAAAAGCTGAAACCATGCCTCTCTTCGGGCAATCTTGAGAAGACCATGACGGCGCCGGTGACTGTGATTGCTGCAATGGATGCAACATTCTATGAGAAATTGCCCTTCCTGTTTCCGCATACGGACGCGAGAGCATGGTTTACCTCAAGCCCTGCGATGGCTGAAGAAACGGCTTTTCGAAATGCCAGCCTTCAAGCGGGATATCTGATCATGGCTGCACGTGCGCTAGGGCTGGACACCGGTGCAATGTCAGGCTTTGACAAGGCCAGGGTCGACGAGGCATTTTTTGCCGGGACATCGTGGAAATCCAATTTCCTCATCAATCTCGGCTATGGCGACACGTCGAAACTGTTCGCGCGTCTGCCGCGTTTGCCCTTCGATGATGCCTGCCTTCTGGCGTGACAAGAAACTGAAAAGGATAGAGAAGATGCAGACGCTGTCTCTTACAAAGGATGCCGAGATGGAGACCAAGACTGCCGAGCAGAGCAGCCTGGACTATAAAAACGCCATGTCGCAACTGGCCGGTGCCGTCAACATCGTCACAACCGATGGGCCTGAGGGAAGGGCGGGCTTTGCCGCCACGGCAGTTTGCAGCGTTTCGGACAATCCACCGACATTGCTGGTTTGCCTTAACCGCAACTCCTCCGCTTACAAATATGTGACCGCAAACGGTGTTCTCTGCGTCAATACGCTTGCGGCGGGCCAGCAGGATCTAAGCGCGCTGTTCGGCGGTAAAACCCCTATGGATGTGCGCTTTTCCGCAGGGGAGTGGACCACACATGAAACCGGTTCGCCGCTGCTTTCCGGTGCGCTCGCCTCTTTCGATTGCCGCATTCGAACAGTGCATGATGGTGGCACACATGATATTCTGATCTGCGATGTGGTGGAATCCATCGTAAGCGACGAAGACGAAGCACTTGTCTATTTCAGGCGCAGCTACCGGCAAATTTGATGCCTAAGATTCCGAATAAGTGCGGATTTGACGTTCTGATGAGATTCCCGCCGCTTGCCATCGCCGGCTCCAGGCAGACGCGCATCGTCAAAACGCGCCCGATAGACAAATATTAACAATTCATAACTCACCAGTTGACTTTGCGGCAGGGTGCGCTTTACTGCGCCGTAATTGGTAAGACCATTTTACCAGTCTGGGAGGACTTCATGTTCGTGGCTTTGGAGCCGCGCCGCCTGCACCGGCAGGTCGCGGACCAGATACGTGCGCTGATCGAAACGGGGGAACTGGTTCCCGGCGCAAAATTGCCTGCCGAGCGTGATCTCGCAGAGCGTTTTGCCGTCTCCCGCCCCACCATTCGCGAGGCGCTTATCGTTCTCGAGGTGGAGGGTCATATCCAGATTCGCATGGGCTCCGGCGTCTATGTCAGCCAGCGAACGCCTCAGGCTGCATCGAAAGTTCTGCCGGTGGACGAGAATGACAGCCCATTCGAGATACTGCAGGCACGCAGCATTATCGAAGGTGCGATCGCCGAAGAGGCGGCGATGATGGCGACGCCTGAGGGTATCAAGCATCTCGACGAATGCCTGCTGCAGATGGAACGGGCAATCGGGGACCCCGTCGACATGCTGGTGCAAGACCGCGCCTTCCACACGGCAATTACCGATATCGTTGGGAACGCGACACTTCATCGCCTGACGGGTCAGATCTTCGACCGGCGGATGACACCCTATTTCGAGAGGCTGGCAAGCCATTTCGAAGGCCCCCACACATGGCGACTGGCGCTTGAGGAGCATCGCGTGATCCGCGACGCCATTGCAGCCAAGGACGCGGTCGGCGCCCGCAACGCAATGCGGCGGCATCTTACGCTGTCGCAGAAAAGATTTTCCGAAAGCTTCGGGGAGGAGCCGTAGGAAAAACCGGCGCCGTCAGGAGAGAGGGCGGTGCCGGGACAAGACGATCTGATTTCAATCCGGGAGGGAATACAATGATATCAAGATTATCCGCCTTGCTAGGCGCAACCGCTCTTGCCTTGGCCGCCGCATGTTCGGCTCAGGCGCAGACCGCGCTGAAATGGGCGCATGTCTATGAGACGACCGAACCATTCCATACGGAATCCGTCTGGGCCGCAAAGGAGATCGAAAAGCGCACCGAAGGACGCTACAAGATCGATGTCTTCCCCGCCTCGCAGCTTGGCAAGGAAGTCGATATCAATCAGGGCTTGAAACTCGGTACGGTCGATATGATCATCTCCGGCTCCAGCTTCGCCGCCCGCGACTACAAGCCCATCGGTGTCACCTATTTCCCCTATATCTTCCGCAGCCCTGAGCATCTGATCGCCTACAAAAAGAGCGATGTCTTCAAACGGCTCGCCAAGGGTTATGAAGACAAGACCGGCAACGTCATTACGGCAGTCAGCTACTACGGAACACGCCATACGACAGCCAACAAGCCTATCGCCAAATGCGGCGATCTTGCTGGCGTGAAGATGCGTGTGCCCGATGTTCCCGCCTATCTCGCAATGCCGCGGGCCTGTGGTGCAAACACCACGCCGATTGCCTTTGCCGAGGTCTATCTGGCGCTGCAGAACGGCACCGTCGATGCGCAGGAAAATCCGCTGACAACAATCGAGGCGAAGAAATTCTTCGAGGTCCAGAAGAACATCATTCTGACCGGACACATCGTTGATCATCTCAACACGGTCGTTTCCAAGAGCCGCTGGGCAAGCCTTTCGGACGAGGACAAGAAGATCTTTGTCGAGGTGATGCAGGAAGCGGCAACCAAGACGACCAAGATCATCGAGGAACGGGAAAACAAGCTGGTCGACGATTTCAAGGCGCGCGGTCTTTCGGTGACGGAAGTCGACAAGGCCGATTTCGAGAAAAACGTGCTGGAAAAGGTGAAGTTCGAGGACTTCGGTTATGACAAGGCCGATTGGGAAGCCATTCGCGCCATTCAATAGACCGCATCCGGCGCGGTCTTCGGATCGCGCCGCCCTTTCTTCTCAGCCGGGACAATTCAATGTCGAAGGAACTTCACACTCAGGTGACGCCTGAGGAACTCGCCCATACATTCGATGAGGCGCCGCCGGATACCGATCTCTCTGTCTATTCGTTCGAAGACTGGATCACGCTTGCCCTCTTCTGGGTCATGACGGGCTGCGTGTTCCTGCAGTTCTTCACGCGCTACGTCCTCAATGACAGCTATGCATGGACCGAGGAAATCGCCGTCAACTGCCTGATCGGCGTCGTCTTCATGGGCTCCGTGATGTGCGTGCGCCTGTCACGCCATATTCAGGTGGACGTGCTCTATCACTACCTGCCACCCCATGTGACGCGCATCATGTCGCTTGCCGTGGATGTGCTGCGAATGGGCTTCTTTGCCTATGCATCCTGGCTGATGTGGCGGTATCTCGATATCGTCGCGGATGAGGAGATGGTAACGGTGGCCTTGCCGCGCGGCATCGTCTTCTACACGGTCTTTGCCGCATTCGTGCTGATGTTCCTGCGGTCCATTCAGGTCTTCGTCGCCAATCTGCGGCGTGGCTATTCCGTTCTTGAACGGCCTGAAGAGTTTCAAAGCGTGGAGGAAGTGTAAGATGCTGGTTCTCATCGGTTCCTTCCTTCTTCTGATGCTCATCGGCCTTCCCGTCGCCATTTCCATGGCTGTGTCGTCGCTGCTCTATATCGTGTCCTACAACGTTGCTCCCGATATCATAGCGGCACAGCGGATGATCGCGGGTGTCGAAAGCTTTCCGCTGCTTGCGGTGCCATTCTTCATCCTTGCGGGAAATCTGATGAATGTTGCGGGCGTTACCGGCCGCATCTACTCCTTCGCCGTCGCACTTGTTGGCTGGATGAAAGGCGGGCTGGCGCAGGTCAACATCATCGGTTCGGTGATTTTTTCCGGCATGTCCGGAACAGCCCTTGCCGATGCGGCCGGTATCGGCACCATCGAAATCAAGGCCATGAAGGACCATGGATACCCGGTGGAGGCTGCCGTCGGCGTCACCGCCGCCTCGGCCACACTCGGTCCAATCTTCCCGCCGTCCCTGCCATTCGTGATCTATGGAATGATGGCGAATGTCTCGATTGGCGCGCTGTTCATGGCTGGCATCGTTCCAGGTGTCGTCATGACGCTGTTGATGATGATCACCGTGGCGGCCTTCGCCTATATCAAGAATTGGGGTTCGGACACGCCATTCAGCCTGAAAACGATTTTTGGCGCATCTTTGGAAGTGCTGGTCGTCATGATGGTGCCTGTCGGCATTTATCTGCTGACAATGCTGGGCATGTCGCTGAACCTTGCAATCGTCATCGTGCTTGCGGTTCTGATCGTCTGTGACTGGTATTTCGACTTTTCCGCCGTGATGGCTTTGATGACCCCGGTCATCCTGATCGGCGGTATGACGATGGGGTGGTTCACGCCCACCGAAGCGGCGGTTGCGGCGGTCTTGTGGTCGCTCTTTCTCGGTCTCGTCCGCTACAGGACCATGACGCTCAAGACATTGGCGAAGGCGACCTTTGAGACGATCGAAACAACGGCCTCCGTGCTGTTCATCGTTGCGGCAGCTTCCGTCTTCGCGTGGCTTTTGACGGTCAGTCAGGCGGCGCAGGTTCTATCGTCAGCAATCCTTACCCTGACGGACAGCAAGTGGATATTCCTCGTGCTCGTCAATCTGCTGATGCTGTTTGTCGGGTGCTTCCTCGATACGATTGCTGCAATCACCATTCTGGTGCCGATCCTGCTGCCGCTCGTTCTGCAGTTCGATATCGACCCGGTGCATTTCGGGCTGATCATGACGCTGAACCTGATGATCGGCCTTCTGCATCCGCCGCTGGGAATGGTGCTGTTCGTGCTGTCGCGCGTCGCGCGGCTATCGGTGGAACGCACGACGATGGCCATTCTTCCCTGGTTGGTGCCACTCTTCGTGGCGCTCATCCTCATTACCTTCGTGCCAGCCATCACGCTGTGGCTGCCGACGGAAATGGGCCTGATCCGCTAAGTCATCACCCCGCGCGATCATTCGCGCGGGATTTCCCACCCATACGAGAGTGAAGTGCATGTTGACCCGCGTGGCGCGTCTTTACGGCAAACAGGACATCAAGGTCGAAACACAGGACGTCAGGCAGCCCGGCGTCGGGGAGGTGCTGCTGCGCATGGCCGCAGGCGGCATCTGCGGCTCTGATCTGCACTATTATCAGGATGGTGGTTTCGGCCCTGTCCAGGTGCGAGAACCAATCATTTCCGGCCACGAAGCATCTGGATATGTCGAGGCACTAGGGGAGGGCGTAAGTGGACTGGCGATTGGCGCGCTTGTTGCGGTCAACCCGTCCCAGCCCTGCGGTGAGTGCCATTACTGTAAGTCCAACCTGCCGATCCATTGTCTCGAAATGCGTTTCATGGGCAGCGCCATGCGCCTGCCGCACGAGCAGGGCATGTTCAGGGACTGGCTTGTGGTGCCGGCAGAACAGTGTTTTGCTTTCGAAAACAATTCTACCTCCGCCGAAGCTGCCTGTGCCGAGCCATTGGCCGTCTGCCTCCATGCCGTTGCGCAGGCGCACGACGTGGCTGGCAGCCGCGTGCTGGTGACCGGGGCGGGCCCGATTGGCCTGTTGACGGTGGCTGCCGCACGGCACGCCGGTGCCGGAGAGATCGTCGTAACCGATCTTGCCGATGCGGCTCTTTCTCGTGCTGTTGCCATGGGCGCAACCCGCACAATCAACGTTCTCACCGATCCGCAAGGGCTTGCACCATTCCAGGAAGGCAAGGGCAGTTTCGACATTGTCTTCGATTGTTCCGCTGCCGGACCTGCCCTGCGCTCTGCATTCGCTGCTATAAGACCGCGCGGCACGATTGTGCAGGTGGGCGTGACCGGAGACATGACCATCCCGCTCAATGCTCTCGTCGGCAAGGAAATCGTCTGGCGCGGCTCCCAGCGTTTCGATCAGGAATTTGCGCTCGCCGTCAAACTCATTTCGGACCGCACCATCGACGTGCGGCCCATCATTTCCCACGAATTTCCACTCGTAAGCGTTGCCGAGGCGTTCGAACAGGCAGGCGACAGATCCGTCGCCTGCAAGGTGCAGATCCTCCTCGGCGGCTCGAACTGATATCTGAAGGACATAGACATGAAGCATACCTGGCGCTGGTTTGGGCCAATTGACAAGGTAACGGTGCGGGATGCGGCACAGGCCGGTGCCGAGGGCATCGTCAGTGCGCTGCACCACATTGCCACCGGAGCCGTATGGCCGGTGGATGAGATCGAGAAACGACACCGGGACATAAAGGCGGGTGGCCTTTACTGGGATGTGGTGGAAAGCGTGCCGGTGTCGGAAGACATCAAGACCCAGACCGGAGACTGGAAAGCCCATATCGTCAACTGGCAGGAAACCCTGCGGCGACTTTCCCGAAGCGGCATTCGCACCGTGTGCTACAACTTCATGCCGATACTGGACTGGACACGCACCGACCTGCGCTGGGAAACCCGCCACGGCGCCAAGGCGATGCGTTTCGACCTGACCGATTTCGTTGCCTTTGATATCCACATTCTCAAAAGGCCGGACGCGAACCATGATTACCCGGAATGGCTGATCGAGGCCTCCGCCAAACGCTTTGCCGAATTGAGCGGCGACAGGATCGCCGCCCTTGGCAAAAACATCGGTGCCGGTCTGCCGGGTTCTGCCGATGGCTACACGCTGGAACAGCTGCTGGAAAAACTCAAAACCTATCAGGGCATCGATCGCGAGAGGCTCCAGTCCAATCTGGTCGATTTCCTGTCGCAGGTCGTGCCTGTGGCAGAGGAGGTGGGGATCAACATCTGCGCCCATGCGGATGATCCACCATGGCCCTTGCTGGGCTTGCCGCGTATCCTGTCGACAGAGGCCGATTATGCGCACATGCTTTCCAAGGTCGATAGCAGAGCCAACGGCGTGACCCTGTGTACCGGTTCATTGGGCGCCCGTCCGGACAATGATTTGCCACAGATCGCGAGACGATTTGCTGACCGCATTCATTTTGTGCATCTGCGCAATGTCACGCGTGATACGGAGGCCGTTCCATGCTCTTTCTTCGAGGATGAACATCTGGAGGGGGCAACGGACATGGTCGCCGTCATCGCCACATTGCTTGAGGAGGAAAAGCGCCGACGTCTGGAAGGGCGCGAAGACCACCGTATTGCCATGCGGCCGGACCATGGGCAGGAAATCCTCGATGATCTCACGCGCGGCGCGCAACCCGGCTATCCCGCCATTGGGCGTCTCAAGGGGCTTGCGGAACTCCGCGGCATAGAGCGCGCCCTTCTTCATCCTCACTACGGTCGAGTATAGGCCCATGGACACGCTTTCGAATTCTACCGTTTTGCCAAATGCGGTCTTGTCGCCTTCATTTAACCGGCGCGAACTTAAACCCGGTATCGTCCATATCGGGCTTGGAGCATTTCATCGCGCCCATCAGGCGGTCTATACGCAGCGCGCGCTGGAAAAGAGCTTTGGGCCATGGGGTATTGTTGCGGTCAATTTGCGCTCCCCGGAACCCGTTCGTGCCCTGGAAAAGCAGGATGGTCTCTATTCAATCATCGTGCGCAGTGCCGAAGGCGATAGAGCAGAGGTGATCGGCACGACAGTCGACTGGCTTTGTGCCGCTGAAAGTCAGCAGGACGTACTGGACTATTTGTCAAACCCGGATATCCGCGTCGTGACGCTCACCGTGAGCGAGAAGGCCTATGGGCTCGATCCGCTGACGGGCGGTCTTGATTTCCATCACCCAGCGGTGGCGGCCGATATCGCGCAACCAACCAGGCCGCAAGGCGTCATCGGTTTTCTCGTCGAGGGCCTCTTCAGACGTTGGGAGAGGGGGATTGATCCCTTTACGGTCCTGTGTTGCGACAACCTGCCCTCCAACGGCAGGGTGGTGCGTCGTCTCGTGCTGGAGATGGCAGGCAGGCGGGATCAGGCCCTGGCAAACTGGATAGGGAGCCATGGAAAATTCCCGTGCAGCATGGTGGATCGCATCGTTCCGGCGGCAACGGACGAAACACGCGCCCGCGCCGCCGCACTGCTGGGTGCTGAGGACCGGCTGGCAATCGAGACGGAACCGTTCATGCAATGGGTCATCGAGGATGATTTCGTTGCAGGCAGGCCCGCATGGGAAGAGGCGGGTGCGGTATTTGCCGATGCCGTTGCGCCTTACGAAGACATGAAGCTGCGTCTGCTCAACGGTTCTCACACGCTCATCGCCCATCTGGGTATTCTACACGATCTCGACTTCGTGCGCGACGTGATGGCCGTCCCCGAATTCGTTGAGATCGTCCAGCGCCATATGGAGGCCGCAACCGCTACCCTTGGCGCCGTGCCCGGCATCGATCTTCCCGCTTACAAACATCAACTGCTGGAACGCTTTGCCAATCCGACGATTGCGCATCGCAACACGCAGATTGCGATGGACACAAGCCAGAAGCTGCCGCAACGTATTCTTGCCGCAGCTGTAGAAACGTTGAAGGCTGGTGGGGAGGCAAGGGAATTTGCCTATGTTGTCGCGCTCTGGATTGCCTCAATCCACAAGCGCGGTGATCTGAACGACCCACGTCGCGACGAAATCCTGGCCGCAATCCGGCAGGCTGACCGGCAAGATCCCTCCGCCCCCCTGTTTTCCATCACAGGACTTTTCCCTCAGGAACTGATCGAAGACCGAAGCTGGCGCGATATTGTCAATCGCGAACTTGCCAGCTTCGATATGACGGCCGACGTCGAAAAAACCTGAGGCGACCTGGGAGGCTCAATGGCGGGAATTGCTGATCGTTAATTCCCGCTCGAGTGGCGTTCGTGAAGATATTGGCCTAGTGGAAGCGGCCTGCGAGCAAGCGCTGTTTTATGGCCGAATGCCTGAAATAAGCCTTTCTTTTAGCACTTCATTTATGGGCTTCACAATCCTGTAACAACAGACCTAATATACAGGTGCAGATGCCGAATCGATCAGGAGACGCCCTTGACGATTGCAGTTTCACCACAGGCCCTGCCCGCGCTCGTTTTGAACGCAGACTACAGGCCGCTGAGTTATTATCCCTTGTCGCTCTGGTCCTGGCAGGACGCGATCAAGGCCGTGTTTCTTGACCGTGTAAACATCATCGCAGAATATGATCACGCGGTGTGTTCACCAAGCTTTTCCCTGAAGCTGCCAAGTGTTGTCAGCCTCAAGACCTATGTTCAGCCAACCCGAAATCCGGCTTTCACCCGCTTCAACGTCTTCCTGCGCGACAAGTTCGAGTGCCAGTATTGCGGCTCAAAGGACGACCTGACCTTCGATCACGTCATCCCGCGCGCACATGGCGGCGAAACGACCTGGCACAATGTTGTCGCGGCCTGCTCGCCCTGCAATTTGAAAAAGGGAAGCAAGCTGCCCCGGATTGCCGGAATGTTCCCTAGTCAGAAGCCATACCAGCCAACCGTTCAGGACCTGCATAACAATGGGCGGTCTTTCCCGCCCAATTATTTGCACGAAAGCTGGATGGACTATCTGTACTGGGATACCGAACTGCAGCCATAAGAGCCTCAGGCCGTCTTGCGGCTCGCTCCGAAGAACGCGATGGCTGCAAGAATGACGCTTGCAATCACGTTCCATCCGGCAAAGGAAAGGCCAAGGACGCGCAGTGCAGCGTCGTTGCACGATGGCGGCTTTACAGCGTTGAGGTCATTCAAGAGGTTTCCGGCATTCGTGGTCAATGAAGGCGCTCCGGTCGAGCAGGTAATGGGCCCTGGCCAGAAGCCCCATTCAACACCGGAATGATAAACACCAAGAGCGGCGCCGATCAGCATCGCGATCCCGATCAGGACGAGCGCGGACCGTGTCAGCCATGACGGCAATTTGAACATGGCCGCCGCAATCGCCAGAATTCCGACGGGTATCGCATAATAATAGGGATCGCGCTGCAACAGACATAGCGCACACGGTGTATATCCGCCGATATGCTGGAACCCAAGTGCAGAGCCCACCGTGAAAATCATTCCAGCGGTGACCAGAACCGCCGAAATTGTTCGGTTCTTCTCTGCGGAAACTGCACTTTCCATCTATAATTCCTCACTCTACGCGGCCTTGGGACCGCCCATGATATGACCCAGCGAAGCGGCCCGAATTGAAAACGCTCCATAGCCTCTAATCCAGTCCAGCGACGCTTGCAATTCGCACCTTCGTCAACAATTCAAGCGCTGTACGTGCTGTCTTCTAAGCGCACTAATTTTGCAAAAATAAGTTGACCTCCCATGGCTTGTTCGTATAGTCCGCGACATACCAAGATGTAAGCATCCAAAGTGCCCCTTTGGCGGAATTGGTAGACGCGCCTGACTCAAAATCAGGTTCCGAGAGGAGTGCTGGTTCGATTCCGGCAAGGGGCACCACTACAGCTTGAAATCCATTGAAATCGTTGTGCTTTTAAGATGTTTTTGTCCCACCTTTTATAACCCTTGTTCGCGTGGGACATTTTCATGGCTGATGTGTCCGACACCAGCGACAGCTTTTTTGGCGATGTATTCTCCGTCATGCTGACCCTAAACAACAACATTCCAGCGGTTTTTCAGATGCTATCAAAGTGTCTGTCGGCCTGGATGAGCCCTCACGGGAATGGGTCTTTCACAAAGTTGTTGACTTCCAGCACTTGAGCCGACTTGCAAATTGTTAAACTCCATCCGCGGTATGACAGATTAAGCCGCAAGCATGGATGCGGTCACGAGCGGCACGGGGGCAACTCAGAAAAATCCACACGGCAGCTTAGTACCTGGATCCATATGATGCGCTCTGGGATACGGGCCCGCGACCTCCTTGGCGCTGCTTTCCCGGGAGGTGCTGGCCGCGCTACAGTATTGTCCGCGCCGGAAATAGCGATGTTGAGGGACGTGTTAGGGCTTTCGATTTAACCCTTAACAATCGCGTTACAGCGATCTTGAGAAGTGCGCGGTCTTGCGGTCAACAGCATTTTTCGAAAATCCTTGAGCGATCAGGAAGGCAGACACCTGTTCGACTTTGTCCTCACCGATGATGTGCGGATGAAGCTCAACAATGATATCACGAACAGTGTGCATATTCGCACCGACAAGCAGTTCATGCTCGGCTCCTTCAACATCGATAATGAGTATGTCAGGCGACCTGAGTTCCAAAACAGTGTTGAAAGCAATGCTGCTTACATTGAAACGCTTGCTCGGTGTATCGCGCTCAAACGCACTGGACGAGATGATATTTTCTGCTGCATGGAATTCCAAGTCCCGACCATCTTTGGTCACGGCCTTCATGGTCAGATGAGGATGTATGTCGTTTAGCGCGTAGTTTTCTCTGATTATCGGCTCAACTAGGGGGTTCGCCTCATAAGTGAACACGCGCTTTTCACCACATATTTTAGCCGCAAGCATGGATATAAACCCCATTCCCGTGCCTAACTCTACCACGACCGAATGAGGCGTCACCGTTTTGAGCAACAGGTTCCTCTCCGTGTCCTCGTAAACGTCTTTAAACATCAAGCGGCGGAGGTAAGCAGGCACTCGCCTTTCATCGGAAATAAGCCTTATTCCGTCAATTTTGACGGTTTTTGCGTTCACCAGTTTTCTTGCTCGGGCTTTCAGCGATCGTATCAGTTTTTTCATTTGGGCCTCTGATCATCTTGGAACTGTTCATATTTGTTGTTGTAGCGTTTCGCTAGACTTTACAGAGGCGTCAATGAAACATGTGTTCGCAGCATTCTCTATATTGCGCTTGATTTCCTGCTAATTACAGCCGCCTGTGGCGACGCAGATTAAGAGTGAGAATACAATTGAGGACGCAGGCAAAGCGAAGCGAGGCCCCTTATCCATAAGCGGGGTTATGTTTCACAGATCGTCGCCATGATAGACACCTGCCTGCTAGCCTGCGTCCACTGGATTGTCTTAGCCGTCTAGCCGCGTGATGGCGGTCGTTGGCATAAGGTTCTTGCTACCAAACGGCTGGCAGGTCGGGCAATGTGAAAGCTGCGCGGTCAGGGTGACCGCAGGGCAGTTTCTCTGTCCCGTTGAAACCGAACTTGACACGGACCGCTGCCTGACCTGCCAGTCAATTCCGCTCAGCGACATGGTGATCGACTTTTAAGGAGACATGCGATGTTGAAAGCGTTCTTTTTCTCCGTCGCATGACAAACAAGTCGCCTTGGAAATGCACGTCGACGGAGAACCGTCCCCACCCAAAAGCAACGCGTTTAAGGAAGCGGCACATTCATGCGCCGCTCCGGAGGCCGGCATCTTAGGCAGCTGCGTTGATGACCAGTGTTTGTGAATTGGTGTATTCGCTCAAGCCCTCAAGCGCATTTTCAATCCCGATACCCGATTGTTTGTGGCCGCCAAATGCCACATGCGGTGAGAAACTGTGGATTTCGTTTACCCAGACAGTGCCTGCCTCTATCCGCTCGGCAATGCTGCGTGCCTTGACCACGTCCTTGCCCCAGACGGAGGCCGCCAGGCCGTATTCCGTGTTGTTGGCGCGGTCGATGACATCGTCGAGATCCTTGAACTTGAGAAGAGGCAGGACGGGACCGAAGGCTTCTTCGACCACCACTCGGCTGTCCTCTGGTGGATTGTCGATGATCGTCACGGGGACAAAGAAGCCTTTGCCTTGCCCGATATCGCCGCCCAGCAGGAAACGCAGTCCCTTGTCCTTTGCGTCTGCCAGAAGGTTCTTGAGTTTTTCAAACTGCATCCGATTCTGGATCGGGCCAAGATCCGTGCCCTGGTCGGCGCCATTGCCCACTTTCACGGTTCTGGCATAGGCCACCAGCGCCGCTGCCAGTTCATCGTAGATATCCTCATGGATATAGAGCCGCTTGGCAGCCACGCAGAACTGGGCGCTGTTCTGGAAGGCGGCCCAGAATAGTTTTTCAGCTGTTTTCTCGATGTCTACGTCAGGCAGAACGATTGCCGGGTCATTGCCGCCGAGCTCCAGCGTGATGCGCTTGAGGTTTCCGGAACACGCTTCCATGATCTTGCGCCCAGTGGCTGTGGAACCGGTGAAACTGATCTTGCTGATGTCCTTATGCTGGGTCAACCACGAGCCGAGCTCGTTGCCGCCCGATACGATGTTGAGGACGCCCGGAGGGAGGATGTCGCGGACAATCTCACCCAGTTTCAGTGTGCACAAAGGGGTGTAAGGCGATGGTTTGAGGACCATGGTGTTGCCGGCAACCAGCGCAGGTGCAATCTTCCACACGGCAAGGAGGATCGGGAAATTCCATGGGGTGATGCTACCGACGACACCGAGCGGAACGCGCCTTGTTTCCACTGTCCGGTCATCGGTTTTCTCGACGACGTGTAGGGGCAGCTCCTGCTTGGCGATTTCCCGGCACCAGATGGAAGATCCGCCGACTTCCCACTCGGCCCCTTTGAACGCCTTTCCCTGTTCCCGCGTCAGAAGCCGCATGAAATCGGCCGCATGGGCTTCGATGGCATCGCCAAGACGTGCAACGAAGGCCTGACGTTCGGCCAAGGGGCGTTTCGACCATGCGGGGAAGGCTGCCTTGGCTGCGGAAACGGCTGCTTCCAGCTGTTCGCGGCTGGCGTCAGGTGCGGTTGCGATCACCTCTTCCGTTGCGGGATTGAACACCTCGAATGTCGACGCGGCCGTGACTGCCTTGCCGTCGATGGTCATCGTATAGTCTGCATTGAAATTCACGGACATGATGGAACCTCCCATTCCCCGCGCATGGACGCGCACATAGTGATGAAGGCAAAGCGCCGTCAGACGCTTGCCTGAGCTTCTCGAAGCGAACGGCGTAGAATTTTTCCGGTGCTGTTTTTAGGAAGATCCTCAACGAAAATGACCTTTCGCGGAATCTTGTAGGATGCCAGATGCTTGCGGCAGTGGGCGATCAGGTCTTCTTCACTCAAGACCGCATTTTGGTGAGGCACGACGAAAGCCTGGGCGATTTCGCCCTTCTCGGCGGTGCCGGCAACGGCGACCATTGCGACAGACGGGTGCATGGCAATGACCTGCTCAAGCTCAGCAGGATAGACGTTGTAGCCCGCGGTAGTGATCATGTCTTTCTTGCGGTCGACGATGAAGATGAAACCGTCCTTGTCAGCACGTGCAATATCGCCGGTCGCAAGCCAGCCCTGCGCATTGATGGTTTCTTTTGTGGCAGCTTCGTTGCGCCAGTAGCCCTTGGTGACCATGGTGCCGCGCACCATGAGTTCACCTGCTGCACCCGGTGCTGCGTCGCGCGACGAATCCTCCAGATCCGCAATACGTGTCTCAAAGCCGGGCATCGGCAAGCCGATGGAACCGGGTCTCGGGCTCCAGTATGGCGAATGGGTAACGGCAGGCCCTGCAACTTCGGTCATGCCCCACAGTTCCAGAAGCGGACATCCAGAGCGGCTTGTGACGGCATTTATCTTGGCGGTCGGCATGGTCTGCCCGCCGACGGTGCACCGTGTCAGACTGCTCAAGTCGGCATCGCCGATACTGGGGTGGGCCAGCATCTGGTAGAACATGGTCGGCACCCCCTCGAAAAGGGTGGCTTTTTCCTCGCCGATGAGGCGCAACGCCTCAGCTGCATCGAAGCGCGGCGTTGTAATCAGCCGCGAACCGACCAGAAACGTCGCGTTCATGACGATGTTTCCGTAAACATGCGGGAAAGGCAGGGACGTCAACACCGCGTCGCCTTCATGGCGGACGTGGATCGTGGCTGTTCCCGAAAGGCTGGCGAAAAGGCCTTCATGGCTCATGGTCGCGCCCTTGGGCCGACCGGTCGTTCCGGACGTATATCCGATGGTAAAAAGGTCTTCCGGATTGCGCTCGACGGGTAACATGTAGTCACCGTCGAGAAGGCGGGTCAATTCTTCGGCCTCCGGTGCCTCCCCAAGCGTGTAAACCTGGGCTCTCGTCGTGAAAGAGGCACGGCGTTCCGCCGGAACGATCAGGGCAGCCGCTTCGGAGTCCTCAACGATATAGGAGACCTCTTCGGCGCTGAGGAGGAAATTTGCAGGCACGACGACCGCACCCAGCCTGGCTATTGCGTGATAGGCAACCACCCATTGCCAGCCGTTCGGCAGATGCAGGACGATCCGGTCGCCGCTCACACGGGATTGCAGCATTGGCGCACCACCGCGGCATTGAATTCGATCATCCAGGTCCCCTCCCATCAGCGCCCCGTCCCACCGGGTTGCGTCTTGATCTTCGGGAAAGCTATAGTCGAACAGGCATCAAATCCTGCCAAAGAATTGACGCATTGAGACAACTGCAGGGAGGCATCGCGATCCCATGCAGCTTTCACGCTTTGGCGTGCACCGACCTGCCCTGGCGGGCGTTGACAGCATAAGCGCGTGGGGTTTGGCCGCTCCAGGATTTGAACGCCCGCACAAAACTTGCCTCGGCGTCAAAACCGCATTCGCGCGCGATTCGCTTGATCGGCCATGGTGTCGATGCAAGCAGTCTTTCCGCCAGACGGCGGCGCGAAAGATCCTTCAGAGCCTGAAACGAGGTCCCTTCCTGCTTGATGTGCCGGTGCAGGCTGCGGGTCGACAGATTCAGCTTCTCGGCCAGTTCATCGGCACTCGCCGCAGGCATATCGCCCAGCAAGCGCAGGATTTCGCGAGACAGGAGACGGTCACGGCGATACTGGCGCACCATCAACGGCAGCGGGCGGCGCAGCATCTGCCTCAGGGCGGCATCATCGCGAAGGACGGGCAGAGCCAGATAGGCCGCATCGAAACGAAGCGTGGTAAGCTCTGCTCGGAACGAGGCAGGTCCATCGAACAGATAGCGGTAGCTTTCAGCATGGGCCGGTGCCGCAAAGGGAAATTCGACATCGATCAGGGGTATGCGCGTGTCGCCGAGCCAGGAGGCCACACCTTGCAGATTGCGCAGCAGGCTTACCAGGCAAAACTCTCTCAGAATGCCAAGGTCGCGCTTCTCTTCGATCCGAACCTCAGCCAGATGTCTGTCGGCTTTGAGGCTGAGTTCAACATCCTGCGCTATGAGGTTGTGATGGCGGCACCAGCGCGCGATGGCTATGCCGAGGGTGGCGGAGGGCAGGGAGGCGCGGCACAACATGCCGTAACTTCCCCAGGGCAGCCGTCTGGAAAACCAGCCAAGCGCCTCGTCGTCCAGCTCCCGCATGGCGTGGTTTGAGAGGCGCTCAAGCTGGTCCGCCGTAATCCTGCTGTCCGGATGAAGTTCACCAAGTGCCAGACCGGCTGCGTCAAGCGCTTCCTGCGGGTTCATGCCCCGCATGTGATAGGCGGAAACAATGGCCGAGGCAAAGCCGGACGGCGTTCTTGCATGGGTCATCGACCCCTACCCCCTTGGCACTATCCATCAATTCTTTGACGGGATTTGAGTATCTTGAAACGTTAGATTACGCGAAAGTCAATAATTGCCGGCGCGGGGGAACGCCTGCAGTAGAGGAGGCCGGACGTGAACCCTTTGTCAACAAGCATCAACTCCGCTTCGGCAGAATTTCGCGCCAATGCGCAGGCGATGGCCGATGCGGTTGCCGATCTCGTTGGTAAAACGTCGCAGGCGGCCTTGGGTGGCGGTGACGTCGCGCGCAAACGCCACACAAGCCGCGGGAAGATGCTGCCGCGCGAACGCGTCGATCGCCTGCTGGATGCGGGATCGCCATTTCTTGAAATCGGTCAGCTCGCAGCGCACGGGCTGTATGACGGTGAAGCACCGTCTGCCGGCATCGTGGCAGGCATAGGCAATGTCGAAGGCCGCCGATGCATGATCATCGCCAATGACGCGACCGTCAAGGGCGGCACCTATTACCCGATGACAGTCAAGAAGCATCTGCGTGCCCAGAAAATCGCCGCAGAAAATCGTCTTCCCTGCCTTTATCTCGTGGATTCAGGTGGTGGTTACCTGCCTCTGCAGGACGAATTCTTCCCGGACGAAAATCATTTCGGCCGTATCTTCTATAATCAGGCACAGATGTCGGCGGCAGGGATCGCCCAGATCGCCGTTGTCATGGGCTCCTGCACGGCGGGTGGGGCCTATGTCCCCGCCATGAGCGATGAAACGGTCATCGTCCGTGAGCAGGGCACCATCTTCCTGGGAGGGCCACCTCTGGTAAAGGCGGCGACGGGTGAAGTCGTCACGGCCGAGGATCTTGGCGGTGGAGACGTGCACACCCGCATCTCCGGTGTTGCCGACCATCTTGCTGAAAACGACGCGCACGCTCTCCACATTGCCAGACGCATCGTTTCGACATTGCCAGAGCAGAACATTGCCGCCGCACCATACGACGAACCAATCTATCCCGCCGAAGACCTCTACGGCATCATTCCCTCGGATACACGCAAACCATATGATGTGCGCGAGGTCATTGCCCGTCTGGTCGACGGCTCCTGTTTCGACGAATTCAAGGCGCGATATGGCACGACGCTGGTGACGGGATTTGCCCGGCTCTATGGGATGCAGGTCGGCATCATCGCCAATAATGGCATTCTATTCGGTGAAGCGGCTCTGAAGGGTGCGCACTTCATAGAGCTTTGTGTACAGCGCCGCATTCCCCTGCTGTTTCTGCAGAATATTACCGGCTTCATGGTCGGTCGCGCCTATGAGAATGAAGGCATCGCCAAGCACGGGGCCAAACTTGTGACAGCTGTCGCCACAGCGGCGGTTCCCAAGCTCACGCTCGTCATTGGCGGAAGTTTTGGTGCCGGAAACTATGGCATGTGTGGACGTGCCTATAGTCCGCGTTTTCTCTGGATGTGGCCCAATGCGCGCATCAGCGTCATGGGTGGGGAGCAGGCCGCATCCGTTCTTGCAACGCTTCGTCGTGACGGCGCTGCCGCCAAGGGAGAGACATGGCCTGGCGAAGAAGAAGATGCGTTTAGAAACAACATCCGTGACCAATATGAACGGCAGGGCCATCCCTATTATTCGACCGCACGGATGTGGGACGATGGCATTATTGACCCTGCCCAGACCCGTCGCGTTCTTGGCCTTTCGCTTTCGACCGCGCTGAATGCGCCGATTGGCGAAACGCGCTTCGGCCTTTTCCGCATGTGAGGTTCCCATGACCTATAAAACGCTTCAACTCGAGATAAATGATAAGGTCGCAACGGTCTGGATGAACCGGCCCGGACAGCACAATGCCTTTGATGAAAACCTCGTTCGGGAAATGACTGATGTCATAGAGATGCTTTCCAAAGACGCGCGTGTGCGTGTTCTGGTCCTTGCCGGACGCGGGGCGAACTTTTCGGCGGGAGCAGATCTTGCATGGATGAAACGGCAAGGCGCTGCCTCCGTTGAAGACAATGCTGCCGATGCTGCGGCCATGGGGCGCATGTTCCTGGCATTGCGTGAATGCCCCAAACCGCTGATTGCTCGTGTTCAGGGTGCAGCCATTGGCGGCGGTATGGGGCTGGTGGCAGCCTGCGACATCGCAGTCGCTGCTCCAAATGCGGTGTTTGCGACATCGGAGGTCAGGCTTGCATTGATCCCAGCCGTTATCAGCCCCCTGATTGCCGCCGCGATCGGTGAACGCCACTGCCGCCGGTATTTTCTGACCGGGGAGCGTATGGACGCGACACGCGCACATGCGTTGGGTCTCGTTCATGAGGTCAGCGACAGGGACAGTCTCGATGACGTTGTCGAGGGGATTGTCGCCGCTCTGCTGAGAGGCGCCCCACAGGCTGTTCAGGAAGCGAAGTCGCTGGTCGGGCGGATTTCAGGGCGCACCATTGACGGCGCGCTGGTGTCGGAAATGGCGGAGCTGATCGCAGCGCGCCGGGCGAGCCAGGAGGCACGCGAAGGTCTTTCTGCCTTCCTCGAAAAGCGCGATCCCGGCTGGATCGCAGAGCGGCCGAAAGGATCAGGTTAAAGTCATGTTCAAGAAGATCCTGATCGCCAATCGCGGGGAAATCGCCTGCCGCATCATTCACACCGCGCGGAGCATGGGCATTGCTACGGTGGCTGTGTATTCCGAGGCGGATGCGGGTGCGCGGCACGTGCGGCTTGCGGATGAAGCAATCCTCATTGGACCTGCATCTGCCCGTGAATCCTATTTAGTTGCCGAGAGGATTCTGGCTGCGGCGCGACGCACCGGCGCCGAGGCCATTCACCCCGGCTACGGCTTCCTGTCTGAAAATGACGACTTTGCCGAAGCCTGCGCTGCGAGCGGCATCGTGTTCATCGGTCCACCTGCGGCCGCCATTCGTGCCATGGGGTCCAAGTCGGCCGCCAAGGAGCTGATGGGCAAGGCGGGTGTGCCGCTCGTGCCCGGATATCACGGTGCGGATAATGATCCGGCGCTGCTTCAGCGCGAAGCGGACCTTATCGACTACCCCGTCCTTATCAAGGCCTCTGCGGGCGGTGGCGGCAAGGGAATGCGGCGCGTCGACCGCCCGGAGGATTTTGCCGATGCGCTCGGCTCCTGCCAACGCGAGGCGCGCAACGCCTTCGGCGACGATCATGTTCTTATCGAGAAATATATCCTCAAGCCGCGCCATATAGAAATCCAGATTTTTGCGGATGTCTTCGGCAACTGCATCCATCTCAATGAACGCGACTGCTCGGTACAGCGCCGGCACCAGAAGGTTCTGGAGGAAGCGCCCGCACCCGGAATGACGGATGAGCGACGTGCCGCCATGGGCGCTGCTGCTATAAAGGCGGCAAAAGCGGTGGGATATGTCGGGGCAGGAACCGTCGAGTTCATCGCGAACCAGGACGGATCCTTCTATTTCATGGAAATGAACACCCGCCTGCAGGTGGAGCATCCTGTCACGGAAATGGTGACCGGGCTTGACCTCGTCGAGTGGCAGTTGCGCGTTGCGTCCGGCGAGCCATTGCCGCTACGCCAGCAGGACGTGCTTTTGATGGGGCACGCTATAGAGGCGCGTATCTATGCGGAGGACGCGGACGCGGGGTTCCTGCCGTCAATCGGTACCATCAGGCATCTAAGGCTGCCCGCAACGGATGCCCGGGTGCGGGTAGACAGCGCGGTTGACGCAGGCGATGCCATATCCCCTCATTATGACCCCATGATTGCCAAACTGATCGTCCACGGGGCGGATCGAGAAGAGGCGCTGAAACGCATGGGCGAAGCACTGGGCTCGATCCAGATCGTCGGATTGACCGCCAATGTCGCCTTCCTCAGCCGCCTTGTCCAGACACCATCCTTTTCCGGGGCCGACCTCGATACTGGCCTGATCGAGCGCGAACAGGAGGCATTGTTTGCCGCTTCACCGGTCCCTGACGAGGTGTGGTATCTCGCGGCTCTGGACGAACTTCTGCGTGATGAGCCAGAGCAAAACGCATCACCATGGACGGCGATTGACGGCTGGAGGCTGAGCGGTCGAGCAGAACGTCGGATCGAGCTTTCCTGCAGGGGTGAGACTTGCAAGATAACGGCCTTTTCCTCGGGTAAGGGCTGGACGTTAGCGCTTTCTTCTGCGCGGGACACATCTGTTTTCGCACAAGGTCATGCGCGCAGAAGCGGCGCCGAAGCGACAATTTGCGTGTACCTTGGAGAGCGCCGATGCGAGGCGACAATCGTCAAGGATGCGGACGACCGCCATGTCTTCCATTCCGGGCAGAGCTATGTGGTGCGCCGACTGCCTGATCTCCAGTGGGAAAGCGGCACGCAGACCGGCAGCGGCGGCCTTCGTGCGCCGATGCCGGGCTCGGTCATTGCGCTTCTTGCGGAGGCCGGCGCATCCGTTAAGGCGGGAGATCCTTTGCTCATCATGGAAGCGATGAAAATGGAGCACACGATCACTGCGCCGTCAGATGGAACGCTTGCCAGCTTCCATTATGCAGTTGGCGATCAGGTGCTGGCAGGGGCGGAACTCGTCGATTTCCAGCCTGCGGTACAGGGATAGGGTGATGCAGCGAGCAAACGAAGACAAGGTCGTCATCGTAGAGGTTGGCCCAAGGGACGGATTGCAGAACGAAGCCGCGATTGTTGCGACGGAGGTGAAAGTCGAGCTGGTAAAGCGTCTTGCCAAGGCAGGGCTTCACCATATCGAAGCCACCGCTTTCGTTTCGCCGAAGTGGGTTCCGCAGATGGCGGACAGTACAGATGTGATGATGGCCTGCGCCAGGGCATCCGAGCTGGAGAATGTCACTCTCTCGGCGCTTACGCCCAATATCAAGGGTTTCGAGGCTGCAAGGGCAGCCGGAGCGCGAGAGGTCGCGGTATTTGCTTCTGCCTCCGAGACCTTTTCCCATCGCAACATCAACTGTTCCATCGATGAGTCCTTTGCGCGCTTTCGTCAGGTGTTCGAAGCTGCCCGGCTGGCCGGACTGCCGGTGCGCGGCTACGTTTCCTGCGCCATCGCCTGTCCCTATGAGGGAGCAATCGATCCCCGCGCTGTGGCGCGCGTCACGCGTCTGCTGCTGGAAAATGGTGCGCGTGAAGTATCGCTGGGTGATACGATCGGCGTGGGCACGCCAGCCAGGGTGAAGCGGATGATTGAAGCGGTCGCGGCAGAAGCTCCCCTATCGGCGCTCGCTGGCCATTTCCACGATACATACGGCATGGGCATCGCCAATATTCAGGCCGCACTGGATGCCGGAATACGCGTCTTCGACAGCTCGGTCGGCGGTTTGGGCGGCTGCCCCTATGCAGCTGGGGCAGCCGGCAACGTCGCGACGGAAGAGGTGGTCTATTTGCTGCAGGACCTTGGCCTTTGCCGCGATATAGACCTGGAGCAGCTGGCGGAAACGGCCTTATGGATTGCTGACGTCACGGGTCGCGCTGAGCTTTCGCGGGTAACGAAAGCACTGACAGGCAAATTGCGAAGGTGACGCGGCTTTATAGGGCCCCGTCGCCGCTTGCGTTCACAGCCCTGTCTTGAAAGATAATTACGCGACCGGTTTTAAAAACATCTCGCTAATTGGTGGCACTCCGGTTTCCTCGTCAGTCACCTGATTTCCTCCACCTCATCTCTGCCCTTACACCCCACTTTTCTGCATCTGTAGGCATGTGGGCTGATGCCAGGACGTTTAGCTCCGTCTCTCGCCCTCAGTTAACGTGCCTTTCAAGCCGCTGGAAATGAATGTCTTCAGGTCTGCGCCACTTTTGGCGATATCCTCATCATCCACTTTGCCATCGGATAACATGCGCATCCGGCCGGTGATGGAGAATATGTGCAGCATCGCCCCTACGGTGCAGACGTATCCGCGTACGACCTTGTCGTCTGGTACATTCGGACAAATTCTCTTGAGTTCAGCAATGAAAAGTTCGGACGTTGCGTCGAAATATCTATGGATGAGCTCGATCCAGCGGCTTGATTGGGCAAGGTGGGCAATCAGCCTGCCATAGTTTCGCCAGCCGTCGTTTTTCGTCGTCATCATCTCAAGAAAAGGATCGATGAAGGCATCCACGATCTTTTCGATCGAGCTTTCACTGGTTCCGGCAAAAACGAGCAGACGATTCTTTCTCTCACTGCTCAGGACATCGATCCGCCGCGCGATGACGGCTTCGAGCAGAGCCTCCTTCGACTCGAAATAGTAACTCATCAAACCAAGCCGGGCATCCGCGCGGCGCATGATCTCGCGTATGGGAACGGCGTCAAAGCCGGCTTCGGCAAACAGCGCCTCGGCGGAGTCCATGATTCTTGTCTTCGTATCCCGCGGCTCGGTCACACTATCTCCTTGGTAGAATCGAAAGTGGCAGTCATCCGTTGTCATCAAGATTGGCTCTGTTTGGATCAACGAGATGGCCCAGTAAATGCACTTAAGCAAGTTCTGAACACTTTCGATCGTCTCTACCTCAAATCCAGGAGTGACGTCGAGAGAACTGACGGATCAATTGACCGGTGAAGTGAGAGGGAGCGCCCACGGAAGCCTGGCATCACCATGGTTGATCGTCAGCGACGCAAAGCGGAAGCGTCACGGGTGATCGGTTCGGCATGGACACAACCGCATGATCCCGGCGACGTAGCCTAGGACTTCGCCGCTTCCATCGTCGTGAGCAAAGAGAAAAGGCAATGCAGATGTGAAGGGGATCGACTTTCTGTCGTCCCCCTTCCAAGGCTTGACCACTTTTCCATGGGGCGGCTCGGATTACCCGCCCCGGGCAGCCCGGCTGGGCGTTAGCCGGATTTGGCTATCCGCTGTCCAGACGTGGCCGAAAACAGGATTGGTTGATCAGGATCGATTGTGAGCGATACCGGCTGTCCCATCGACAATTCACAATAGCCGGGAACTGTCACCATGACCGCATCGAGGTCACCGTCGTCATTATGGGCTGTCCTGCCATCGGTGAGGCGCACGGCGATGATTGAATCGGCACCGACATGTTCGACCATGACAACCTCGCCACGCAGTGAGCCCGGCCTGGGCTCGGTGGTCAATGTGATTGCGTTGGGCCTTACGCCAAGGAGGACATCGCTTTCTGTCCCGGAAGTGGGGAGGTTGATGGGAACGGTTGTTGATCCCACCGTCAAGATGTCTCCCTGGTGTTTCGCGACGATGAGGTTCATTGGTGGTGTGCCGATGAAGCGCGCGACATAGGTATTTGCCGGATCGGTATAGATTTCCCGTGCCGTGCCGAACTGCTGGATGATGCCATCTCGCATAAGGGCAATCTTGGTGCCCATCGTCATTGCTTCCACCTGATCGTGGGTCACGTAGACGAAGGTTCCCCCGATCTCCTTATGGAGCCTCGATATTTCCGAGCGCATGGAGGTGCGCAGCTTTGCATCGAGGTTGGAGAGCGGTTCATCCATAAGGAAGACTTCAGGCTCGCGTACCATGGCGCGACCAAGGGCAACGCGCTGTCTCTGTCCGCCGGACAATGTGCGGGGAAACCTGTCCAGCATCTCCGTCAAGCCCAGGATTTTCGAAATCCTGCCGACTTTTTCAACGATGCGAGCAGAGTTTTCAATGCGGCGTTTTGCAATGCCGCCAATGAAAGGCAGGTGGTGCCACAGGCGAAATTCCTGCATCAGAAGGGGAAAGGACATGTTCCTGCGAACGGAGAGATGCGGGTAGAGTGCGTAGGACTGGAAAACGAAGGCGATGTCGCGATCACCCGGCGGCAGCTGGTCGACCCTTTTGCCTCCAATCATGATCTGACCGCCTGAAATGCTTTCCAGCCCTGCCAGCATTCGCAGCAGCGTGGATTTTCCACAGCCGGAGGGACCCAGCAGAACGAGGAAGTCATCCTCATCGATGGAGATATCGATATCGCGAATGACTTCCTTCGCGCCGAATTTCTTGGAAATATTGATGAGCTCGATAGCGGACATGACAGGTTCCTATCAGCCTTTGACGCTGCCAGCGGTCATTCCGGCGACCACGTAGCGTTGGGCGAAAAGATAAAAGACGATGGCAGGCAGGGTGTAGATGACGCCGACCGCCATGACGGAATGGATGGGCGTGGAAAGCTCGCCGACGAAACTTGCAAGACCGACCGAAGCGGTCCGCATGTTCTCGCTGCTGATCAGCGTTTGAGCGAAAACATATTCATTCCATCCATGGAAAAAGGAAATGACTGCGGCGGCTGCGAGTGTGGGGGCGATGAGCGGAATGACGATGCCGAGCACGATATCCAGCCGTGAGCATCCATCGACCCGCGCCGCTTCCTCAATTTCGATCGGTATGCCGTCAATGGCGCCCTTGATGATCCACGTTATGACCGGCACGACAAAGGCGGTATTGGCGAGGATGAGGCCAGAGGCGGTGTTCAAAAGATTGAGGTCCGCGAAGATTGAATAAAGCGGCACCACCAGCATTGCTTCCGGCAGCATCTGCGTCGCAAACAGGGCGAAGCCCAGAAGGGCCAGCCCCGTAAACCTGAAGCGAGACAGGGCATAGGCTGGCAAGACTGCAAGCAGGATACTGAGCACCGTTGTTCCCGCTGCGACGAGAAAACTGTTTTTCAGCCAGGTTGCGACCGGTATCGTGTTGAAAACCTCAAGGTAGATGCCGAGTTGCGACCATTCCGGCAGCAGCCGGGGCGAGGTCGCAAACAACTCCGATGACGGCGTCATCGACGTCACGAACATCCAGTAGATCGGAAAAGCGGCAAAGCCCAGCATGAGAAGAACCAAGAGGATGCGAAGGTGCTGGCCGTTGTGTCGAGTGCTCATCACCGTTTTCCCTGTGCCTGCTCGGTCATCTGGGTGACCTTGAAATAAATGACGGTCACCAGAAGAGCGATGGAGAGACCGATCATGCCGAAGGAGGCGGCGGTGCCGAGATCACGATAGACAAAGCCCTGTCGGTAAAGCTCGATGACGAGGGTGTTGGTCGCTCCAATCGGCCCGCCCTGCGTCATCAGCCAGATGAGATCGAAGCGTCGCAGAGACCAGATGGTGACGAAGAGTGTCAGCATCAGCACGGTCGGCTGGATGGTGGGCCAGGTTGCCGTCTTGAAAATGTTCAGGCGGTCTGCGCCGTCGATGACGGCCGCCTCTTTCAATTCCTGCGGCACACCTTGAAGTGCTGCAAGAATGACGACCGATGAGAACGGAAAGATTTGCCACACGGTGGTCAGGAGAATGGCTGGCAAAGCCAGGCCTGGATTATCCAGCCAGTTTTCGCTGCCCAATGGGAGGCCGAAAGCAGTCAGGATGCGGTTGAAGATGCCGTATTGGGAATTGAAAATCCAGGTGAAGATAAGGGCGACTGCCACCGAAGGCGCTGCCCAGGGAATGGTGACAAGCGCGCGGGCGACACCGCGCCCGAAAAACGGAGAATCGAGAAGCAGCGCCGATCCGAGGCCGACGCCGATAGCGAAGATCACGCAGGCCAGCGTATAGATCGCCGTAACCCACAAGACTTTCCACAGTTCGCCGTCTTCAATCAGGAAGGCATAGTTCTCCACGCCGACGAACGGATTGATATCCGGTGTCAACAGGTCCGTCGCGGTAAAGCTCATGTAGAGCTGCTGTACCAGCGGATAGAACTGAAATAGCAGAAGATAGATGCCGACAGGGGCGGCGAAGAGATATGGCGTCCACGGGTGGCCGTCTAGCCGTGCTCGAACGTGTCGGGCGCGTTCCATGATTGACCTCAAACTGAAAGCGGGTGGTTATGCGGAGGCCCGTGTCGAGCCTCCGCTGTTGTGTCACCGAAGAACGCGGCGCTCGACCAGAGTTTGCGCGCGGTCCATCGCTTCTTTCGGGTCTGCATTTTCGAGAAGGACTTTCAGCACCTGTTCCAGGACGATCTGCTGAATTTCAGGCGTTTTGCTCTCGTGCCCCATGACGAGTTGCGGAAGCGCGTTCTGCATCTGCCCCTCGTAGACTTTAAGCCAGGGTTGCTTGGCTTGTTCTTCGGCGGACATATCCAGCTTGGTGCCGACGCCGGTTCCCATGGCGGCCTGAAGGGCTTTCTGGTTTTCGGGCGAATAGACCCATTTGATAAATGATCCGGCCGCATCCTTGTGCTTGGTGTTGGCATTGACGACAAGCGCCGTCATGATGAGACCCTGGGCCTTGTCAGGAAACGGCGAAGGGGCAGCGGCAAAGGGCAGCTGTGGCGCGTTCTGGTGGAAAATGGCTGCCACGCCGCCATTGTCGACGTTCATGGCAATCTTGCCTTCCCAGAACATGCGGCGATAGGTTGCTGCATCAGCACCCTTTGGCGTTACGCTTGCGTCGTAAACCTTCTTATAGGCTTCTACACCCTTGATGACCTCTGGGCTGTTGAGCGTCAGCTTGCCATCCTTGTCGCTCCAGCGGCCGCCAAAGCCGAAGACATAATTGCACAAATCCTGCCAGAAACCTGCGCGCTCGGCCATCGTGGCGCGGTAAGCATAGCCGAAGGTACCATCCTTCGTCTTTTCCTTGGCGGCAGCCAGGAAGCTATCGAAGTCCTTCGGCGGCTCAGGCAGGATATCCTTGTTGTAAAGCAGGGCGTAACCCGTGGTATCGAAGAGCAGACCGTAACGAACGTCCTTCACCTTCATGAAGCGGTCGGGCCCCAGGAATTCATAGTCCTTGTCGTTGATCAGGTCGTTGAGTGGCAGCAGCCGACCGGACGGCACCGCAGCAAAAAAATCGGTCTGGTCAAATCGAACGAGATCCGGGCCTCCACCGCCACCCATCTGGGTGAAGACGGTATTGGCCAGGCTGGAGAAGGGAATCGCAATTGCTTCGACTTCGACCTTATCCTGACTTTCGTTGAATTTCTGAAGCCATGCTTTAACGCGGTCACCACGTCCGGCTTCGGCAAAGACGGCTGCTGCGAAAGTGATCTTCTCCTTTGCGAATGCTGTGGCGCCCCAAGGGACCAGAGCAGCCACCATCGTGGCCGCCATCAGTGATTTCATAGATATTTTCATTCTTGCTCCTCCCTGAGCGTTGTAGCGACACCTCCCCAGCGTCACCATCAGTTAGAATTTCGTGATATTTCAGCGTCGAAGATAAAGTGAGACGCCGCGCAATTGGCTTTATTGCGCGGTATTTCCTACGCTTCAGATATTGAAAATCGGCTCGATGCTACAGTCCAGAAGCCGGGGGTCCATCCCTACCTCCATCTCGTCGAACATCGAATCCACGAAGCCGATCAGTGCATCGGTTGCTGATATCGCGGTGTCGAGATGTCTATTGGCGACGGCATTGAGCACCGACAGATGGCAGTCGACGGTCTGTGAAAGATCTGCCTTCCCAAGCGTCAATGTGTGGTGGATAAAACCGATGCGACGATAAATCGTGTGCAATGGGCGCAGCGTATGCTCAAGGAAAGGCTCGTTCGCGGCAGAAAGCAGGATCTGATCTATCCGGCGGTCCAGAAGGTTGAATTCGGTCAGGGTAATCTTGTCGCGGCGCTCGCGCAGCGCGCGTTCTATATGCAGCATCTGATTGCGATGGGAGAGGCTGGCGCGTTCGATTGCCAGGCGCACGACAAACCGCTCCATATCGCGGCGCAATTGCAGAAGCAGCCGCTCCCGCGCCAGATCGATCGGGGCAACCCGAAGGCCGTGTCGCGGCAAAACGATGAGAAGTGTATCTGCGGCAAGCCTGCTGACGGCATTGTGGACAGGTGTGCGGCCAAGGCCTGTCACATCCTGCAGTTCCTGAAGGGTCAACTGGCGGCCGGGTTTCAGCTCGCAATTGATGAGGAGTTCTTCGATCCGTTCATAGGCGAGATCAAAAAAATTCACCCGGTTTGCCCGCTGCGGTTTTTGGCCGTCGGTTACGAGTTCGGGCTTGGTTTGCTTGCGTGCCATCTCCGGTCTCCTCCCACTGCGATCCAGAAAGCCAGCCTCATGCCGATATAAAACATGTTGTGAAATTTCACAAGGGCTAGTTTCCGCTTGGCCTGGGGCACAAAATCGATGTCCAGGCGGAAAGGGACATCCGCGCCGTGAGGTGTCCCGTTACCAATGCTCATGGAATGATACCCATGCCAGGGCAATGCCCAGATTGACCATGATTTCGAAGTTAACAACGAAGTTCTGAAAAGTCTTGACGGGAATAATAAATCCATTAATCTGGATATATGGAAAACGAAAATGCTATTTCGATACTCGCGGCCTTGGCTCAAAACACGCGGCTTGAGACATTCAGATTGCTCGTGAGCCACGAGCCCGATGGCGTGCCAGCTGGAGAGCTGGCGCGTCTGCTCAATGTTCCGCAGAACACGATGTCTGCCCATCTGGCCACACTCTCTCGTGCCGGCTTGGTCAGAAGCGAGCGTCAGAGCCGATCAATCATCTACCGGGCCGACCTCGACGCTTTGCGCGACTTGACGCTGTTCCTGCTGAAAGACTGCTGTGGCGGATCGACCGAGCTTTGCGCGCCGCTGATTGCAGAACTGACGCCATGCTGCGCACCGCTGGCGAAGCCATGTTGAGCGCGATCACGCTTTGCCAAGTGTCCGGTGACGACGTCCGTCTCTACAAGGCGCTCGACAGCGCTGCCGCGTGCTGATGTGCCGGCTGCGGTGCTTGCAACCCACCAGATGTCGTCAATTTGTAATTGTAGGCGACCATCATGACGATGAACATGACACCAACCTCATTACGGACCACACCCATGACTGACAAAATTTATAACGTACTGTTTCTCTGCACGGGCAATTCCGCCCGCTCTATTCTGGCCGAATCCATTCTCAACAAGGAAGGTGCAGGCAGGTTTAAAGCCTATTCCGCCGGAAGCCAGCCGAAGGGCGAAGTCAATCCCCATGCGCTGAAGGAACTGAATGCGCTCGGCTATGATTCGCAGGGCTTCTCGTCGAAGAGCTGGGATGTTTTCGCTGAGCCTGGCAGCCCGGAGATGGATTTCATCTTCACCGTCTGTGATAGCGCAGCCGGTGAAGCCTGCCCGGTATGGATCGGCCATCCGATGACCGCCCATTGGGGCGTCGAGGATCCGGCGGCTGTGGTTGGGACTGAGGTCGAAATTCAGCGCGCTTTCGCTCAAGCTGCACGGTTTTTGAAAAACCGGATCACCGCCTTCATCAATTTGCCAATCGCCTCGCTTGACCGCCTGGCCCTCGAACAGCACGTTCGCCAGATCGGCTCGCTTGAAGGCGCATCGGTCAAGTCCGCAAAGGCCGAGTGAAATGTCCACATTCGAACGATATCTGACGATCTGGGTGTTTCTCTGCATCGCAGTTGGAGTAGCCCTTGGACATCTGATGCCCGGCTTTTTCCAGATGATTGGGGCTGCGGAGATTGCCAAGGTCAATATTCCCGTCGCAATCCTGATCTGGCTGATGATCATTCCCATGCTGTTGAAAATCGATTTTCGGTCGCTGGGGCAGGTCGGGTCCTATTGGCGCGGGATCGGGGTTACGCTTTTCATAAACTGGGCGATCAAGCCGTTCTCAATGGCGCTTCTCGGATGGCTGTTTATCGGGTGGTTGTTCCGCCCCTATCTCCCGCAAGATCAGATCGATTCCTACATCGCAGGGCTGATTATCCTGGCTGCGGCACCATGCACCGCCATGGTTTTCGTCTGGAGCAATCTGACCCGTGGTGAACCGCTGTTTACGCTGTCGCAGGTGGCACTCAACGATGCCATCATGGTCGTCGCTTTCGCGCCGGTCGTCGGTTTGCTGCTCGGGCTTTCCGCAATCACGGTGCCATGGGCAACACTGGCGCTCTCTGTCGGTCTCTACATCGTCGTCCCGGTTGTGATCGCGCAGCTTTTAAGAAAACGGCTGACCGCGGACGGAAGCAGTCGCGCACTGGACAGCCTCTTGGCAAAGCTGCAGCCCATGTCGCTTGTTGCCCTGCTGGCGACGCTGGTTCTTCTCTTCGCATTTCAGGGCGAACAAATCATTTCCCAGCCGACCATCATCGCCCTGCTGGCTGTACCGATCCTTATTCAGGTCTATCTCAATTCCGGGCTCGCATATCTGTTGAACAGAATGGCGGGCGAGAGGCATTGCGTCGCCGGGCCATCCGCCCTGATCGGCGCCAGCAACTTCTTCGAACTGGCCGTTGCAGCGGCAATCAGCCTGTTCGGCTTCCAGTCCGGTGCGGCCCTGGCGACGGTCGTCGGCGTCCTGATTGAAGTTCCGGTGATGCTGTCTGTCGTCTGGATCGTGAACCGCTCGAAGGATTGGTACGAAGCATCGCCTGCAGTCTCGAAACGAGCAGCAGCTACCGAAAGGACATGAATATGAATGTCACCATCTACCACAACCCGGCCTGCGGAACGTCTCGCAATACGCTTGCCTTGATCAAAGCCGCGGGGATTGAGCCAACCGTCATCGAATATCTCCACAATCCGCCATCGCAAGAGCAACTTGCGAAGATGATTTCGGATGCGGGGCTGAGCGTGCGCGCGGCAATTCGTGAAAAGGGCACCCCCTACGGCGAACTCGGTCTCGACAATCCGGACTTGACCGATGATGAGTTGCTGGCGGCGATGATCGCGACACCGATCCTGATCAACAGGCCATTCGTCGTCACTCCGCTCGGCACCAGGCTTGCCCGGCCCTCGGAAGTTGTGCTCGACATCCTTCCTGCTGATGCCTTCAAAGGGTCTTTCACCAAGGAAGATGGAGAGCAGGTTCTCGATCAGGAAGGAAAGCGTATTGTCTGAAACATTCCCAGCGCTTCTGGAAAGCTCCCTTCAGCCGATTGAGCCCGCGATGCTGCAAACGGCATTCTCGACGCATAAGCCCAGAATATTGATCCTCTATGGATCTCTCCGCGAAGTTTCCTACAGCCGTCTGCTGGCTTTCGAGGTTCGTCGCCTGCTTGAGCGGTTTGGATGCGAGGTGCGGCTTTTCGATCCGGCCGGATTGCCGCTTCCAGACGAGGCACCTGCCAGCCACGCAAAGGTACAGGAGCTTCGCGCGCTTTCCGAATGGTCGGAAGGGCAGGTCTGGATCAGTCCTGAACGCCACGGCGCAATGACCGGCATCATGAAGTCTCAGATCGACTGGATACCCCTGGCAATCGGTTCCGTGCGCCCGACACAGGGCAAGACGCTGGCCGTGATGGAGGTCTCCGGCGGAAGTCAGTCCTTCAATGCCGTCAATCAGATGCGCATTCTCGGTCGCTGGATGCGGATGATTACCATCCCCAACCAGTCATCGGTCGCCAAGGCGTTTCAGGAATTCGATGCGGACGGACGGATGAAGCCGTCGTCCTATTATGATCGCGTCGTCGATGTCTGCGAGGAGCTGGTAAAGTTCACCATCCTTACCCGCGATGTTTCGACCTATCTGACCGATCGCTACAGCGAGCGGAAGGAAAAAGCGGCTGAGTTGGAAGAACGGGTGTCTCTCAGGTCCATCTGACCTTGCCTGACAAACGGAGGTTTTCAAATCTCGCATAAAAAAACCCGGCGATGGTATCGCCGGGTTTTCAGTATCAAAGGTTCTGTCAGTTCATTTGATGAATGTCACGATCCTTCGTTTCCGGCAGGAACAGAAGCCCGATGACGAGTGTAATGCCTGCGAAGATGATCGGGTACCACAGGCCATAATAGATATCGCCCTTGGCCGCACTCATGGCGAATGCTGTTGCGGGCAGAAGACCACCGAACCAGCCGTTACCGATGTGGTAGGGCAGGGACATGCCGGAGTAGCGGATGCGGGTCGGGAAGAGTTCGACCAGAAGCGCTGCGATCGGGCCGTAGACCATGGTCACGTAGATGACGAGAACGGTCAGCACGGCAATGATGACAACCCAGTTCACGGCTGCCGGATCGGCAACCATGGTAAAGGTACCACCGCCAGCAACGCTGTAGACAGGCATTTCAGTGACGCCGTTGACCTCTGCCGCAGTCAAGAGCTTATCGGCCACAAGCTTGTCTGCCGGAACCGTCTTTGCCGGTGTTGCACGCACTGCGTCGGCGTTGAGGCCAAGTTCAGGGTTCGCGGCGATGAAAGCATCGAGCTTGGCAGCCGGAACCTGCGCGGCACCGCGTACCAGCGGATAACCGCTGTCATGGAGCGCGATGTTGATCTGTTTCTGGAAGGCACGGTCATTGGCGGCAGCGTTGGCACCTGCGGCAATGGCGTCGTAGCTGGTGATGGTCTGCTCACCGATCTTGACCGTTGCTGGTTGACCCGCAGGCCCTTCGACAACGTCATAGGGCACGGAGTTTCTTGTCAGGAATGCGGTGGCAATATCGCAGGATGTGGTGAATTTTGCCGTGCCGGTTGGATTGAACTGGAACCGGCAGTCGCCAGGCGCGGCGGTGACGGTCGCACGGACTGAAGCCTGGGCCTGCGCAAGAGCCGGGTTACCTGCCCATGTCAGTGCCTTGAACAGCGGAAAGTAGGTCAGCATGGCCAGAACCAGACCCGCCATGATGATGGGTTTGCGTCCGACCTTATCGGAAAGCCATCCGAACAATACGAAGAAGCCGGTGCCAAGAAGCAGGGCGCATGCCACCATGATATTGGCGGACTGGCCATCGACCTTCAGAATGCTCTGCAGGAAGAACAGCGCATAGAACTGCCCCGTGTACCAGACGACCGCCTGACCGACGACTGCGCCCAGAAGTGCGATGATGGCGATCTTCGCATTCTTCCATTGGCCGAAAGCCTCGCTCAGAGGAGCCTTGGATGTCTTGCCTTCCTCCTTCATTTTCTTGAAGGCAGGGGATTCATTCATCTTCAGACGGATCCAGACGGAAACGCCGAGCAGGATGACGGAAAGCAGGAACGGAATGCGCCAGCCCCAGTCGGCGAAGGCTTCACGACCGACAGCAAATTGCACACCGAGAATGACGACGAGGGACAGGAACAGGCCGAGTGTCGCTGTCGTCTGGATCCATGATGTATAATAGCCGCGGCGGCCATTGGGGGCGTGCTCGGCAACATAGGTCGCCGCGCCGCCATACTCGCCACCCAGTGCCAGGCCTTGAAGCATACGCAGCAGGATGAGGATGATGGGAGCGGCAATGCCGATCTGGGCAGCGCCCGGCAGAATGCCCACCACGAAAGTGGAAAAGCCCATGATCAGGATTGTGATGAGAAAGGTGTATTTGCGTCCGACGATGTCGCCCAGGCGGCCAAACACCAATGCGCCGAACGGACGCACGAGGAAGCCAGCGGCGAATGCCAGAAGCGCGAAGATGTTGCGCGTTGTTTCCGGATACTGGCTGAAGAAGTTCGCGCCAATATAGATCGCCAGCGATCCATAAAGGTAAAAGTCATACCACTCGAACACTGTTCCAAGAGAAGAGGCAAAGATTACCTTCTTCTCTTCACCCGTCATCGGACGGGCTTTTTCCGCAGTTGCGGTCGCTATGTTTGCCATTGTCTGTCCTCCACAGAATGTCAATCGACGCATCACCTGCAGCCACGCTCTCCTCCAGGCTGCCCTTGCGGTGTGATGCACCTGACAACAGAGTGACAGATAATTAGCAAAAGGAAGAGCAATGCTTTCGGCTTATGACTTTAGTCTAAGGAAGGGGTTTGAAATTGCTGATGGCTGGAGCGGCTTTGGCAGCGTGAAGACGGTTTTGCCCTTTGATTGCGCTTGACAGATAGTCGAAACACCATAATAGGTTTGCCTCGAAAAGGAGCGCGATCTTGATCAGACATGTCCAAGACATGGTTGTCATGCACAATCCGGCAGGGTCTGCCGGTGGCGAATCGCGCTTTTTCTATTCCATCCGAATTACGGCCAAAACGACGATTAAAACCGTCTGACGTCTCTGGCCCGCCGCTCTCTCCCCGGTTTGGTCGGGGAAGAAGGAAGCCGCAGTTATGCGGGTTCCCCTCACCAAAAAGAGGAGAGGCAGAAAGAGAGCTTTATCATGGGTTTCAAAGTTGCAATCGCAGGCGCTACCGGCAATGTCGGTCGTGAAATGCTCAATATTCTCGCCGAGCGCGGGTTTCCGGCAGACGAAGTCGTTCCTTTGGCTTCGGCTCGTAGCCAGGGTACCGAAGTCTCCTATGGAGATCGTACGCTGAAGGTATCCAACCTGGAAAACTACGACTTTTCCGACACGGATATTTGCCTGATGTCGGCCGGTGGCGATGTATCCAAGAAGTGGTCACCAAAGATCGGCGCGCAAGGTTGCGTCGTGATCGATAACTCCTCTGCCTGGCGCTATGATCAGGACGTTCCGCTGATCGTGCCTGAAGTCAACCCCGATGCGGTTGAGGGCTTCAGCAAGCGCAACATCATTGCAAACCCCAATTGCTCCACGGCACAGCTTGTTGTTGCCTTGAAGCCTCTGCATGACTTTGCCAAGATCAAGCGCGTGGTCATCTCCACCTACCAGTCCGTTTCCGGTGCCGGCAAGGAAGGCATGGATGAGCTCTTCTCGCAGACCCGTGCGGTCTTCGTTGCTGACCCGATCGAGGCGAAGAAGTTCACCAAGCGCATCGCCTTCAACGTCATTCCCCACATCGACGTCTTCATGGAAGACGGTTACACGAAGGAAGAGTGGAAGGTCCTGGCCGAAACCAAGAAGATGCTCGACCCGAAGATCAAGGTCACCTGCACCGCCGTGCGCGTTCCCGTCTTCATCGGTCACTCGGAATCGGTCAATATTGAATTCGAAAGCGAAATCACGGCCGATCAGGCTCGCGACATCCTGCGGGAAGCCCCCGGCTGCCTTGTTATCGACAAGCATGAAAATGGCGGATACATCACGCCGGTTGAATGCGCTGGTGAAGATGCCACCTATATTTCGCGTATTCGAGAGGATGCGACTGTTGAGAATGGTCTCAACATCTGGGTGGTTTCCGACAACCTGCGCAAGGGCGCTGCCCTGAACGCGATCCAGATTGCTGAGCTTCTCGTCAACCGGGGTCTTATCAAGCCGCGCAAGGCTGCTGCCTGATACGGTTTTTTAACATCTATTAACTATAACCCGTCCACTCAGCTGCTGTAATGGGCGGGTTTTCCGATGTGTCTGCATCACGGGCAGTTTATTTGCCGGTTATGACTTAGCTAGGCAATTTGAAAATCCAAGCATTCTCTGCGGTGTGGCGACAGGTCTGGGTATAATCCCAAAATATTGAAGGCAAATTCTCATGCGGGCAATGAAAGCTTTTTCCGTTGGCGTAGTATTGGCGGCGGCGCTTGCGGCCTCACCGGTTCTGGCGGCGCAATGCGGCAATACATCAGCAGGCTTCAACGCCTGGGTCGGTGCGTTCAAACAGGAAGCTGCAGGGCGCGGCGTCAGCCCCTCCGTTCTCGACAAGGCTTTCTCGAATGTGACCTATAATCAGGCGACCATTCGGGCCGATCGTGGTCAGCACAGTTTCAAGCTCTCATTTGAGCAATTCATGCAAAAGCGCGGCGGTCAGGCGATCATCAGCCGTGGCAAGACAATGAAGAAGAACAACGCTTCGCTCTTTGCCAATATCGAACGCGCCTATGGTGTGCCTGCCGGCCCGCTTCTGGCAATCTGGGGCATGGAAACCGGCTTTGGCGGCTTCATGGGCAACCAGCATACGCTGTCTGCCGTCGCGACTCTGTCTTATGATTGCCGTCGTTCCGACTACTTTACCGAACAGCTCTATGCTGCCCTGAAGCTTGTCGGTAGCGGTAATCTCAGCACAACGGCAAAGGGTGCTGCCCATGGTGAAATCGGCCAGACCCAGTTCCTGCCGCTCAACGTGGTTCGTTATGGCGTCGATTTCGATCGCGACGGTCGTATAGACCTCGTCGGCTCACGTGCAGATGCGTTGGCATCGACCGCAAACTTCCTCGTCGGTCACGGCTGGCAGCGTGGTGCGGGATATCAGCAAGGACAGGCAAACTTTGCGGCAATCCAGGGATGGAATGCAGCAAGTGTCTATCAACAGTCGATCGCCTTCATCGGTAAGGCAATCGACGGCCAATAGGTCAGCCGCCGATCGCTTTCAGACTTCAAAAATCCGGGCGGCGAAAGTCGCCCGTTTTGCTGTCCATCACCCACAATTCGCCGGTCGAGATATCGAACCATGCGCCGTGCAGTTTCACCTTGCCGGCTGTCTCCTGCGCTTTCACAAAGGGAAAGCCGCGCAGGTTCTTGACCGAGTTGCGGATCGAGACGCGCTCCAGCGCAGTCTGGCGTTCGGACGCCGTCATCACATCGTTGCTCTGGATCTGCTCGGCGGACGATTTGACCAGATTCATCCACTTGCCGATGAAGTCACCGGGCGACAGGGGCTCGAGGTTGGGATCGAGTGCGGCCTGAATACCGCCGCAACGTCCATGACCCATAACAACGATATCTTTGACCTTCAGGACCTGAACGGCATATTCGATGGCGGCTGAGGTTGCGTGATACTGGCCATCCGGCTCAAAGGGTGGCACCATGTTGGCGACGTTTCTGACGACAAACAATTCGCCAGGGCCGCAGTCGAAAATGGTCTCCGGTGCTGATCTGGAGTCACAACAGGCAATGATGAGCGTTTGCGGCTTCTGCCCGGTGTCGGCAAGGACGCGGTATCTTTCTCGTTCATCGATGTAACGGCCGCTCATGAAGTTTTTGTAGCCGTTGAGCAGGTAGTCTGGAAAATCTTTCATGATATCGCAGTACCATCGTCTTGGGGCCAGCCTCACCATCGAAGCCAGCGCGTTGAAACCCGTTTTTCGCTCCGCTATTTGCGCTTGCTTCGGGAAGGATGCAAGAGATGACGCATCTGAACCATTGCCATTGGTGTGGAAAGGCTGGATGCGTCGGTTTCCAGTGTCAGTTCGTTGACGCCGCGCTTCATCGTTCTGGCCAGAACTTCAAAGACGCTGGCTGTGGCCAGTTGCAGCGCTTTTTCATCACTGCAACCCTGAAGCAGGCGTGCCAGGAAAAGTGAGGCAAGAAGGTCTCCCAGCCCATTGGGCACGTTTTCGATGGCACGATGCTCGGCCAACAGGGCGTGGCTTCCGCTCAGGAACAGGTTGCCGATGCCACCACTCATCATCGGAACGGACGATGTAACGAGCATCTTTGCAGGGCCAAGCGCCAGCGCCGCATCCATGATATCAGTGTTGGTCTCAAGCTCGGCGCCACTCATCCAGGCAAGCTCGTAGCGGTTGGGTGTCGCAACGGCTGCCAGTGGCACCAGTTCATCGCGAATGGCCTGTGCCGTTTCGACGGGCACGTAAAGGCCGCCCTTGTCGCCCATGACAGGATCGCACAGATAGAGCAGGTCGGGGTTGCGTTCCTTCATTTCCCGAATGAGCTTTGCGACCGAGCGGACCTGTTCTGCGCTGCCGAAATAACCGGTCAGGATAGCGCGGACTTCCCCAGACCAACGGGATTGGGCAAGCTCCTGCATTGCCCTGTCGAAATCGCCATTGTCGAAGCGCAGGCGCGTTGACGGGCCGTGGCCGGGATGCCAGGGCAGGACAATCGTGGGAACGGCCCAGACCGGAAAACCGAGCGTCTCCAGCCCGAATACAGCGGCCCGGTTGCCAACGGAGCCACGCATGACGTGGCTTGAAATGACGATTACGGAGCCGTTGGTATTATCCTGCATGGCACACTCTTCGACTGGTCAGACGATGCTGCCTCAAGCAGCATCTTTTCCTGGCTCCTCATGGCACATCGGCTTTCAGCTTTCCACCAATAAGTAAGCGCGCCGGGGGCTACCTTGCTATGCGCTCCAATGCCTTCAAAACTGTCCGCTCCGACAGATTGAGGTAAAGCTCCATCTGGGACGCTGCTTCAACGACCTCGCCCTTTTCGACGAGCTCAAGAATTTGCGCATTCATGTCCACAAAGGGGGAGTGAAGCTGCTCTGGATCCTTCAGAAGTCCAAAGCTCAAGCGAAGTTCTGCCGCCACGCGTGCGTAGAAATCGCTTAATCGGCTGCTGTCCGAAAGATCGACCACGGCTGCATGAAACTTCATATTGGCGCTGCCAACCTCGCGCCAGTCAGCCAGATCATGCTGTTTTCTGGCGTGCTCCACCGCCCCACGCATGACTGCCACCGCCGGGTGCTTGGGCCATGCCTGGCGCAGGGCGCCGCATTCCAGCATTCGTCTGACGCGGTAAATATCGATGATGGAGTCAGTGCTGGGGACGGAAACGAAGACGCCGCGATTGGCTTCGTGTCGCAACAGCCCGTCTTTGGTAAGAAGCCGGAACGCTTCACGCAGGGAATTGCGCGAAATGTCCAGTCTCTCGCTGAAAGCCGCTTCTGAGAGCCGCTGCCCCGGCGCAAGTGCACCCGTGATCAGGAGGTCGCGAATATCTTTCGCCACACGATCCGCAAGCGGCAAAGGTTCGGTCATGGGTTTCTCTTCATCTGGCAATAGCTGGCTTGAGGAAACGGGAAATCGGCTGTCTCCTGTGGGTTGCAATACCATAAATAATAGGCATGGCACGTAAAAATCCTGCTTATTTTCAACGCATTCGTCCCAAATATTGCTCAAAATGAAAGAACGATAAAATTTAATTGTTCAACAATATTGACAATTTTGTAGATGCGGACAAGATTTCCAACAATGCACCGCGAGGGGCGGTTGCAATAAGGAGAAAATCCATGGAGCAAACAAAAATTGCCCAGACTGTCGAGTTCGCCCGGTCAAGACGCGCGTCGCTCACAGCTGCCATCTTCCTGATGGCAACATCGGCCATCGGGCCTGGCTTTATCACGCAAACGGCAACATTTACCGCCAAACTCGGTTCGGCCTTCGCCTTTGCAATCCTCGCCTCGATTGTCATCGACTTCGTGGTGCAGCTGAATATCTGGCGCATCGTCACCTTGACCCGCATGAGAGCGTCCGACATCGCCAACGCGGCGATCCCTGGCTCTGGCTATGTTCTCGCCATTCTTGTCATCGTCGGCGGGCTGTTCTTCAACATCGGCAATATCGGCGGGTCCGGGCTTGGTCTGAATGCGATGCTCGGCCTTGATCCCAAGTGGGGCGGCGTGCTGAGCGCACTCCTCGCCATCGGCATCTTCCTTTCCAAGCGCGCTGGCATGGCTGTCGACCGGTTCATCATCTTTGCCGGTATTCTGATGATCGTGCTGACCGTCTACGTTGCTTTTGCATCTGGTCCACCGGTTGGAGATGCGCTGTTCCAGACATTTCTCCCATCCACGATCGACTTCGCGACGATCACCACCATCGTTGGCGGGACCGTCGGTGGCTACATTACCTATTCCGGCGCCCACAGATTGCTCGACAAGGGAATGGTCGGCGTTGAAAATCTCGGTTCTGTAAACCGGGCAGCTCTGACAGGCATAGCGGTGACCGGCGTCATGCGTTACGTGCTGTTTCTCGCCATCCTCGGCGTTGTCGCAAGCGGCGTTGCCATCGATGTCTCGGGCAAGGGCGCAAACCCTGCGGCGCAGGCCTTCCAGGTTGCGGCTGGCGATATAGGTCTGAGAATATTCGGCGTCGTTCTCTGGGCTGCTGCCATCACATCCGTCATTGGTGCCGCTTATACCTCGGTGTCTTTCATCACCATCTTCAACAAGAATATCACCGAACGTGGCCGCAACATCGCCACCGTCATCTTCATCGCAGTATCGCTCTTCTTCTATATGGTCATCACCACGCCACCGGCTCAGATGCTTGTATTCGTTGGCGGACTCAACGGTCTCATCCTTCCAATCGGTCTGTCCATCTTCATTTATGCGGCCTGGGCGCGCTCCGATCTGATGGAAGGCTATCGTTATCCCCGTTGGCTTCTTGTGCTTGGCGTTATCGCCTGCGCGCTCACGTGGTACATGGGCTACAAATCCATCGGTCCAATCTTCGCACTCTTGACGGCGTAAGGAGAAAAACATGGCCTCCATTGATCTGAACAGCGACCTCGGTGAAAGCTACGGTGCCTGGAGCATGGGTGACGATGGCGCAATGCTTTCCGTCGTTTCCAGCGCCAACATCGCCTGCGGATTTCACGCGGGTGACCCGGCGGGCATTTATCGCACCGTCAAGGCCGCCGTCGCCAATGGCGTGGTCATTGGAGCCCATGTTTCCTACCCGGATCGCGTCGGTTTTGGCCGGCGCGACATGGACGTCACCACAGATGAGTTGATCGCCGATGTGATTTACCAGATCGGTGCGCTGAAAGGCATCGCTTCGGCCGCAGGTGCGTCTGTCCGGTATGTCAAACCCCATGGCGCCCTTTACAATCGCATCGCCAATGACGCAAAGCAGGGCCAGGCCGTCATCGATGCGATCAAGGCCATTGATTCCTCTCTGGTTCTGATGGGGCTCGCCAACGCGCCCATTCTGGAGCTGGCCCGCAAGTCCGGATTGTCGGTGGTGTCGGAAGCGTTTGCCGATCGTGCCTACACACCGCAGGGACAGTTGGTGTCCCGGCGAGAAGAGGGTGCCGTCCTGCATGATGCGGATGCGATTGCCGCGCGCATGGTTCAGCTTGCGCGTGAGGGAACCCTGGAAGCCATCGACGGAAGCATCATCAAAATCGATGCGCAGTCCATCTGTGTTCATGGCGACAGCCCCGGTGCCGTCGCTATCGCGAAGCAGATCCGTCAGCGGTTCGAAGCTGAAGCCATCGCAATCCGTTCGTTTGCCATTACGCAACAGGGAGTGTGAGGCATGAACCCAACATCCTTTCTGAGCCACACCGATGCATCTGCCGCACGCAACGCAAGGCAAAGCTATCGCGATGGCCTGGTTGCGCCGACATCGGGCATCGCGCCCGGTTTTACCCAGGCGAACATGATTGTCCTGCCACGAGACTGGGCTTTCGAGTTTCTGCTTTATGCGCAGCGCAATCCAAAGCCATGCCCGGTGCTGGACGTGTCCGATCCCGGCGTGCCGACGACCTTGCTTGCGCCGGGTGCGGATCTTCGCACCGATCTGCCTCTCTACAGAATCTGGCGAGATGGCAAGATGGTTGAGGAAACCGCTGACGCGACGGCTGCCTGGGCCGAGCGCGACGATCTCGTGGCATTCCTCATCGGTTGCAGCTTCACCTTCGAAACGCCGATGGTGGAGGCAGGCATCGAAATCCGCCACATGACGGATAAGCGCAATGTGCCGATGTATCTGACGAACCAGCCCTGCCGTCCGGCCGGTCGCTTACAGGGCAACATGGTCGTCTCCATGCGTCCCATCCAGGCGTCGCGGGTTGCGGATGCTGCAACGATCTCAGGACGGTTCCCTGCGGTTCACGGTTCTCCTGTCCACATTGGCTCGCCCGAGGAAATCGGGATTGCCGATCTGGCCAAACCGGATTTCGGAGATGCCGTGCGCATAGAGCCGGGTGAAGTCCCGGTGTTCTGGGCCTGCGGTGTCACACCTCAGGCTGCGGTCATGGCATCCGGCGTTCCCTTCGCAATTACCCATTCGCCGGGACATATGTTCATCACTGACATCCCGGATTCGGCCTATCATGCGTGAGGACAGAATGCGCTTTCTCCCCGCAAGCCTCACAACCGTTCTGGTAGAGCTCGCCGATCTCGATCAGACGCTTGCCCTGTTCGCGTCGCTGGAAGCAAATCCCATCAAGGGCATTGAGGAGACGGTGCCCGCTGCCCGTACCTTGATGATCCGCTTCAGGCCCGCCGATATCAGTGCTGAAGATCTGGCTTGTGAAATCGCAACACGTGATCTGTCTGCCAAGATCGTGCCCTCGGACAAGCTGGTTGAAATTCCGGTTCGTTACGATGGCGAGGATCTCGCCGACGTTGCCGAACTGACGGGTCTGAGTGTCGAAGAGGTTATTCGTCGCCACACAGAGAGTGAGTTTACGGTCGCATTCTGTGGCTTCGCTCCCGGCTTCGGATATCTCGTCGGTGGCGATCCAGCCCTGCATGTGCCGCGCCGTCAAAGCCCGCGCACCCGTATTCCGGCCGGATCTGTTGCTCTCGCGGGTGCTTTCAGCGGCGTCTATCCACAAAACAGCCCCGGCGGCTGGCAGATACTGGGCACCACGCCTTTGAAAATGTGGGACATTGGACGGGACCCTGGCGCTATCTTGCAGCCCGGCTATCGCGTGCGGTTTTTCGATATGGAGAAGTCCGGCAAAGAGGTTGAAACGGCTGAGACCCCATCAACGGGCGCCGATGTCCGCTCGACCTCCAATTCCGCCCGCTTTGAAGTTTTGTCAGCACCGATCCCGGCCATTTTTCAGGATCTGGGACGCTTCGGGCAGACCGGTCAGGGCGTGTCTGCGTCGGGGGCTCTCGATCGTTCCTCGTTCAACGCTGCCAATCGCATTGTCGGCAATCCCGTCAACACGGCCTGTCTGGAACTGACACTGGGCGGCTTTTCCTTCAAGAGCACGACGCGCGCCGTGATCGGCGTGGCAGGCGCGCCATGCGTCATCACGGTAGAAGGCGCATCCTGCAGCTTTGAGACTGGAACATACACTCCGATATCCCTCGAACCAGGCGATGGGGTCAAATTCGGAAATCCGGCTAAGGGTATGCGGAGCTATCTCGCGGTTCGCGGCGGCTTTGATGTCGCGCCGGTCTTGGGAAGCGCTGCAACGGATACCCTCGCCGTCGTCGGGCCTGAGGCCATCGTGGCGGGATCCGTGCTGGAGCTGCGCAATGACAAGAGCGGGCTTTCCTCCGTTTCAATCCATGAGCTTCCGGCATTCGATTTGCCCAGCTCCGGTGACACTGTGACACTCGACATTGTCTATGGTCCCCGGACGGACTGGTTCACGCAAAAAGGTGTCGAAACACTGACGAGCCAGCTTTGGCAGGTCACACCCCAGTCGAGCCGCGTGGGCATTCGGCTGGCGGGTGATGAGCCACTGGAGCGCAGGGACAGTGCAGAACTCCCAAGCGAAGGCACCGCGACCGGCGCGATCCAGATTCCCCATAGCGGGCAGCCAGTTCTGTTCCTCGCGGACCATCCGCTCACTGGTGGATATCCCGTCGTGGGCGCTGTTGCAGAGTATCATCTTGATCTCGCGGGCCAGATACCCATCAACGCCAAGATACAGTTTCGCCCGCTTGGGCCCTTCGCAGAGATTGCTGCGACCAGGAAAACAAAAATATCGGGAGAGCAGCCATGAAGAAAGTACTGATTGCCAATCGCGGTGAGATTGCGGTGCGCATCATCCGCGCCTGTCGCGATTATGGTATCGGATCCGTGGCGGTCTACGCCGACCCCGATCAGGATGCCGTCTTCGTTCGGCTCGCCGATGAGGCCTATGCGCTGGAAGGCGTTAGACCCGCAGACACCTATCTGAACATCGAAAAGCTGATTGCCATTGCCCGCCGCTCCGGTGCCGACGCGGTTCACCCCGGCTATGGCTTTTTGTCGGAACGGGCTGAATTCGCTCAGGCCGTCATCGATGCAGGGTTGATATGGATCGGCCCTGATCCTGAGGTGATCAGGATATTGGGTGACAAGGTCGAGGCACGCCGCATTGCAACCAGTGTCGGCGCCCCGCTTGTTGCAGGCAGCGACGGTCCGGTTGCGACCGCAGCCGAGGTTGTCGCATTCGCAGAGCAACACGGCCTGCCGGTGGCCATCAAGGCCGCACATGGCGGTGGCGGACGTGGCATCAAGGTTGCCTGGAAGCTTGATGAGATCGCCGATCTCTACGATTCCGCCGTTCGTGAAGCGACGGCAGCCTTCGGGCGCGGCGAATGCTTCCTGGAGCGGTTTCTGGATCGCCCACGTCACATCGAAGCGCAGGTCATAGCCGACAAGCATGGCAATGTGGTCGTGCTTGGAACCCGCGATTGTTCACTGCAGCGCCGGAACCAGAAACTGATCGAAGAGGCGCCCGCGCCGTTCTTAAGTGGCGAGCAGCGGCAGAAAATCCACGAAGCTGCGAAGGCAATATGCGCCGCAGCCAAATATTCAGGCGCCGGAACGGTCGAGTTCCTGCTGGGAGTAGATGGCACCATTTCCTTCCTTGAGGTCAATACACGTCTTCAGGTGGAGCATCCTGTCACAGAAGAAACGACGGGCATCGATCTTGTCATCGAGCAGTTCCGCGTCGCAGAGGGCCATGCATTGCGCGTGACCGAGACCCCGGAACCCCGTGGTCACTCGATGGAATTTCGTATCAATGCCGAAGATCCCGGTCGTGGCTTCCTGCCGACACCGGGCGCGATCTCGCTCTTCGAGCCCCCGTCTGGACCCGGTATCCGGCTCGACAGCGGCGTGGTCACGGGATCGACCATTCCCGGTGTTTTCGACTCGCTTATGGCAAAACTCATTGTGACCGGAGCGGACCGTGAACAGGTTTTGCGCCGCGCCCGCCGTGCGCTGAAGGAATTCAAGATCGAAGGCATCGCCACCGTTCTTCCCTTTCATCGTGCCGCAATCGACTCTCCCGATTTTACGGCTGAGGACGGCTTCAAGGTTCATACGCGCTGGATTGAAACCGATTTTGCCGACATCCCGGAAGCAATGGAGCGGCCCGCTCCGGTTGACGACGCCACGATGATCCGCACATGGCTGGAAATCGATGGCAAACGGACAAGTGTCGGCCTGCCTCACCTTCTGCTGGCTGGACTAGGCGGGGTTGGGACAGATCGGCCTGCGGCTTCAACTTCCACCGCCACACAGCAGGACGGCATCATGGCCCCAGTTTCAGGCACCTTGCAATCATTCAAGGTGGCCGATGGCGACGAGGTGTCGCAAGGCGATCTCGTCGCGGTGATGGAAGCCATGAAGATGGAAACGCAACTCATCGCGCCGAAATCCGGCACGGTGCGGTTACGGGTAAAAGAAGGTGATTACCTTCAGTCCGGTGACGTGGTGGTCATCTACGAATGACCGCGCTTGGCCAAAATCGACAGTACGACGTGACGCCTTCTGTCGATCTTGGCCAAGCTTTCATTTTGCCCCATAGCTGCCCTAATATGCTGATGTAGTTGACGATAAGCACTGTATCGTAACGAGACCGGACAGCATTTTGGATACCAGGGTTACGGCATTCGGCCAGAGCATTCGGTCGCCAGACAAAGCGGTACCTGATGATGTGGACGACATCCATCACCGGACATTTGAATATTTCTGGCTCGGTAGCCATCCGGTATCTGGACTGGTGCGCGACCGTCTGAGAGCCGACGGGACGCCGATCAACGAGATCGCCTCCATCTCCGGAACCGGTTTCGGCTTTCTGGCTATCATCGTCGGTGCCGAGAGAGGCTGGATCACACGCGACCAGGCTCTGGAACGTGTGACGACAATGGTCCACAGCTTGCGAAAGGCGAAGCGATTCCACGGTGCCTTTGCACATTTCGTGGATGCGGGGACCAGCAAGGTCATTCCATTCGGTCCGAAGGACGATGGCGGTGATCTGGTGGAAACAGCACTTCTGTTGCAGGGGCTGATCTGCGCCCGCGAGTACTTCTCAGGGCTGACGCTGGCCGAAACCAGGTTCCGCAACCTCGCCCACGATCTTGTAACCGCGGCGGAATGGGACTGGTACACACAAGGGTCCGATGGGCCATTGTGGTGGCATTGGAGCCCGAAATACCGATGGTGCTTCGATATTGCCATCAGCGGCTGGAACGAGGCGCTGGTTTGCTACATCCTCGCCGCAGGTTCGCAGAACCATTCCATCAATGCCATCAACTATCATCAAGGTTGGGCGCGCTCAGGGGCAATGGTCAACGGTAACAGCTATATGGGCACAGTCCTGCCTTTAGGCGAGCCATTTGGTGGCCCGCTGTTTCTCTCGCAATATTCCTTCTGCGGACTGGACCCGAGGGGTTTGTCAGACCGCTATTGTCACTATCAGGAGCAGGTGGAAGCGCATACGCGCATCAACCACGATTATTGCCTGTCGAAATTTTCCGGGCAGGATTTCTGGGGCATGACGGCGAGCGATGGCCCGAACGGATATCGCGTTCATTCGCCTTCCAACGATGACGGTGTCATTGCACCCACCGCTGCCCTATCTGCTTTTCCGGTGATGCCCGACGAGGCAATCCGGGCAATACGGGCATTTGCTTGTTATCAGGATGGCAAGCTCATCGGTCGCTATGGCTTTGTCGATGCCTTTGCGCCCGGGTCGAACTGGATTGCAGACACGCATCTGGCCATAGATCAGGGGCCTATCGTCGCGATGATGGAAAATTATCGCTCCGGTATTCTATGGAGGCTGTTCATGAACGCGCCGGAAGTCCGCCGGGGTCTGGATAACCTTGGCTTCCGGCACGAAAGCAGAGAGAACTAACTCCGAGCGCTGTCTTCTTTAATCCCGAGGCATTCCTGCCGGGCGAGACATTCGTCTTTGCGCGCCGATGCGGAATGGGGCATTCATCGCACCGTAGCCATTATATTGGCCCCGCCGTTCCACGATTTCGAAGAAGAAGCCTTCGCCAAAGGTCTGGCTATAAATCTGGAAATATTCGCCATTCTCATCGCGATCATACAGAATGCTCGATGCGCGCAGCGCATCTGACAATTCCGGCTCCAGTCCGAAACGGGCTTCAAGATCATCATAATAGTTTCGCGAAATCGGCAAAGGCTGAAAACCGCAGGCATGAAGCTGCTTTGCGGTCGCGAAAATATCATCGGTGGAGAAAGCAATGTGCTGGATGCTGGTGCCGAAGCCCTCAGCCAGGAACTTGCCGGCAAAGGTCTTGCGGTTGTCTGCGCCGTTCATGGTCAGGCGGAAATCAGGCTTGGGTAGGCTTTCTATTGCCTGGCTGCGGACAAGCCCGCCCGGCTCCACCACATCGACCATGGATGTGCGCCGCATCGAAAATATCGACGTATAGAACAACAGCCATGTCAGCATTTCGTCATAGCGCGTCGTCTGGGCGAGATGGTCTATTCTGGTCAAACCGGCATCGGCGCCGATGGAACCTTCGACGGGCACGAATTCCTTTTTCCATATGTCTGAAAGGGCCGGAGAGCCGTCAAGAAAGTAGATGACGCCGTTTCCGACACCCTGAATGGCCGGGATAGACGCCTCGCCGCTTTTTCTAGGTTCAAGAAATGTGGTCGCGCCCAGGGCCGCAGCACGCTCCAGGGCTGCAGCCGCGTTTTTGACGCCAAGCCCGAAAGCATAGGCATTCGTGCCGTGGACCGAATAGGAAGCGCCCGCGAAACTGTCTCCAGTGCTGTCGGTATTGATGACGATGCGGATATCGCCCTGTGTGTACAAATCGACTTCGCGGTTGCAGTGGCGTGCGGCTTTGCTAAAACCGAGCGAGCCCAGCAATGTCTCCAGCTGCTCCTTTTCCGATGGTCCGGTGGTAAACTCGACGAATTCGACGCCCGAAGTTTCCACGGGGTCTGGCATGTGCGGTGCCGCAATACGAATGTCTGGCTCCAGTCGGCCCACCTTGTCCATGAGGTTGATCAGGGACCGATGGCCATCTTCTGCCAGAAGACGGGCCGAGCCGCCGCGGAACTGGTCGTTGAAAATCTCCAGCGAAAGCGGTCCGCAATAGCCCGTCGCTGCAACGGCCCGCATGAACTCCACCACGGGTAGATCGCCTTCACCCGGCATGTTGCGGAAGTGACGGCTCCAATAAAGAAGATCCATGTCAAAGAGAGGGGCATCGGCTAGCTGGACGATGAAGATCTTGTCGCCTGGAATGGAGCGGATCGAGTTGGGATCGATCTTGCGTGAAAGCGTGTGGAAACTGTCCAGGATGATACCGACATTGGCGTGATCTGCACGACGCACGACTTCCCACGCATCGCGATGGTCGCTGATATGCCGACCCCATGCCAGCGCCTCATAGCCGACACGCAGTCCGTGGCGCGCAGCACGCTCCCCGAGCTCATGGAAGTCATTTGCGGCCCTGTCGATTCCGCCAAGCGAAATCGGCGAGACGTTGGAGCAGATCAGCATCAGATCTGTGCCGAGCTCGCCCATAATGTCGAATTTGCGCTCTGCTCTTTCGAAAGCCCGCTGCCGATGCTGGTCGGGCATTCCTTCGAAATCTCGGAATGGCTGAAACAATGTTATTTCCAGCCCGTGGTCACGAACCATGGCGCGGACCTCGCGCGGTGAGGCGTCGTAGGTCAGGAAATCATTCTCGAAGATTTCGACACCGGCAAAGCCCGCCTTGGCGATTGCGGCCAGCTTTTCGGGGAATTCTCCGCTGATGGAAACTGTTGCGATGGAAGTCCGCATCGGCAGCTTTTGCTTCTCCGTGCCAGAGGTGACCATATTGCCTTCCTTTCCGGTGTTATGTACTAATTAGTTAATAATACGGGTTCGGTTTGGGATGGGCTGACCGCTAATGGGTGGAACAATGACGAAAGCCGCAACTTTGAGCAGGCCAACCGCAACGCGGCAGGCCAAGCGCGACCCTGAGGGCGTCAGGCGCGACATTCTTTCGGTGGCGATGGAAGAGTTTTCCCAGAACGGTCTCTCGGGTGCGCGCATCGATGAAATCGCTGCGCGCACCCGCACGTCCAAACGCATGATCTACTATTATTACGGCGACAAGGAAGGCCTGTATCAGCAGGTGCTTGAAGAGGCCTATGCGAAGGTGCGCGGCGGCGAAAGCGATCTTGAGCTTGACGATATGGAGCCACGGGCTGCGCTTGAAAAGCTCTGTCGTTTCACCTTCGACCATCACCGGCGCAACCCGGCATTCATTCGCATGGTGATGATCGAAAACGTCCATCACGGCAGACATATGCAGGCGTCCGAAACCATCCGTCAGCTGAACCGACCCGCAATCGAAGCGCTGGAGGGCGTTCTTGCCAGAGGTCAGAAAAAGGGCGTCTTTCGCGCTGGCATCGAAGCGCTGGAACTGCACTGGCAGATCAGCGCACTTTCCTTTTTCAACGTGTCGAATTCCGCTACCTTTTCCTTCATTTTTGGGGAAAAGCTGTTCACCGATGAGGGGCAGGAGGCCTTGTCGAGGCATGTTGCCGACATGGTCTTGCGCTACGTGCTTCGTGTCGACCACATGGAAGCCATCGGAACAGGCGATTAGGGCCTTACCCGCAGACAAGTTCAAACAGAGCTTTGGCTGCGGTGCTGCGTGTCTCATCCCAAGGCCTCGGCTTCACACAATTCCTTGAAATGCGCTGCCATCCGGTCAGAATCTGGCTCCCGCTCGGCAAACAGCCGGAACGCTCCAACCGCCTGGAACACGGCCATTCCGCCGCCGGGCAGGGTCTTGCAGCCCTTCGCTTCCGCTGCTGCCAAGAGCGCTGTCACCAGCGGCATATAAACGATATCAGCGACCCAGTGACGGCTTTCGAGGAGCTCTTCCGCAACCGGAATTCCCGGATGCGCTGGCATCCCCACAGGTGTGGCGTGGATCAAGCCATCGGCATGGGGAAGCGACTTCTCGGGCGCTTCGACCGTAAAGGCGCGTTTGCTCCCGAAACGCTCGTTGAGCTGTTCTGCCAGCTGTCGGGCGCGCTCCTTGTCCTGATCGAAGATATCGAGATGCCTGATATCGAGCTTCAACGCCGCGTGGGCGACCGCTACTCCCGCGCCGCCCGCGCCGATGAGGAGAGCCCGGTCGCGTTTCGCATTGGGCAAGCCCCGCTTGAAGCTCTCGAAAAAGCCGTACCAGTCCGTGTTGTGACCGGTGCGTTTTCCATCGCGAAAGACGACGGTGTTGACCGCGCCGAGCATACGGGCATCGTCCGAAAGGGCGTCGAGGTGGGAAATGACGCGTTGTTTGAAAGGGTGGGTGATGTTCAAGCCTGCAAAGCCGCGTGCCTGCGCTTCATCCAGCAGCTGGGGCAGGGCGCTTTCCGGCAGATTTCGCGCGTGGATGTCCATCAGCTCATAGGAATAGTCGATCCCGTGCGCCTGGCCCTCGCGCATATGCATGGGCGGCGTCTTGGAAAGCTGGATGTCGGCACCAATCAGCCCGACTTTCAGGGATGGTCTGTCTGTCATGGAATGCATACTCGTCGATTGATGTGGTGACCCAGCCCGCATCTGGCGCTGTTGTCCGTCGTCTCGTCAGTGATGGGCGAGAATTTCGCCAAGGAACGTGCGTGTCCGCTGATGTTTGGGATCACGGAAAAACTCTTCAGGCGGGGCTTCCTCGATGATCTCGCCGGACGCCATGAACACCACGCGGTCTGCAACCTGACGGGCAAAGCCCATTTCGTGGGTCACGCAGATCATGGTCATGCCATCTCGGGCAAGTCCAATCATCGTGTCCAGCACTTCCTTGACCATTTCCGGATCCAGCGCCGATGTGGGCTCGTCAAACAGCATGGCTTTAGGCTCCATGCACAATGCCCGGGCAATTGCCGCACGTTGCTGCTGGCCGCCCGACAACTGGGCCGGATATTTTTCCGCCTGATCGAGAATGCGAACGCGTTCGAGATATTTGCGAGCGATTGTCTCGGCCTCGGCTTTGGAAAGACCTTTTGCCCGCATCGGTGCCAAAGTGCAGTTTTCGAGAATTGTCTTGTGCGGGAACAGATTGAAGTTCTGAAACACCATGCCGACTTCGCGCCGAACGGTATCGATTGCGGCGGCAGAGCTCGTCAGCTTCGTTCCCTCGACGGTGATCGTGCCGCCCTGGGTATCTTCGAGATGGTTGATGCAGCGGATCAGGGTCGATTTGCCCGAGCCGGACGGCCCGCAAAGGACGATTTTCTCGCCTTTGCGAACCGAAAGGTTGATGTTCTTCAGGGCATGAAAGGCTCCATACCACTTCTCCACCCCTTCAAGGGCAATCAGCGGAACCTGCGCGGCGGTATCTTGCGGCATGGTAACCTCCTTCATTACTTGGCTGTGAACGGGATCTCAGGCAGGGATGCCGGGAAGCTTGGAACGTCGCGCTTCATCCACTTGGTGTAGATCTTCGCGAGCTCTCCATCGCCCTTGATCTTGGTCAGGAAGGCGTTGATCGTTTCGTTCCAGTCCTTCTCGCCCGGACGCGTGCCTGCGCCGTTGTAAAGGGTCGTCAGATCGAACTTCGATTCGTACTTGCCTGCTGCGGCTGCATTCAGGCGGTCGCCGTAGAACTGATTGCCGCCAACAACTTCGACCTGGCCGGAAATGAGAGCCTGAATGTTGGCTGCGTCATCATCGAAGCGCAGAATGTTGGCCTTTGTGCCTGCACCGGCAGTAATTGCCGTGTCCATCGCGCTCGACTTCGGCACGCCGACAGCGACACCGGAAAGGTCGTCAAAGCCAGCGATCTTCTTGTCCTTCGGTCCGTAGACGGACAGGACGTTGCCGGCATATGGCTGCGAGAACTGGATCGTTTTCGCACGCTCGGCGGTCATGCCCATGGTGGCGAAGAGAACGTCGACCTTGCCGGTCATCAGTGCTGGAATGCGGTTGGCAACGGCCAGCGGCACGAACTCAGCCTTCACGCCGAGGTATTCGGCAAAAGCCTTGCCAATGTCGGCATCGAGGCCATCTTGAACGCCGCTCGAATTGACGAAGCCCCAAGGCGAGTTATCGCCCTGAATACCGATGACCACTTTGCCCTTGGCCTTTGCCTCATCGACCGTGCCTGCAAAGGCATCCACCGGTGCGATAAATGGCAATGTGACCGTTGCAGCGGCCAATGCAAGAATGGCGCGGCGGTTTAGTTTTACACTCTTGGATTTCATCTTTTGCTCCTCCTAACAAAGCTGATGACGGATACTATCGCGATGCAGTCTGCAGTCGCTTTTCGACGCTGGCGCCCCAAAGAGAAAGCGGCCAGCAAATCAGGAAGTAGATCAGGCCAACGATGGCAAAAACCGTCAGAGGCTTGAAGGTCTGGTTGGAAACGATCTGTCCGGCGCGGGACAGTTCAACAAAGCCGACAATGGCGGCCAGCGACGTGCCCTTGATGAGCTGGACCATGAAGCCGATTGTCGCCGGGAGCGATATCTTGAAAGCCTGCGGCAGGACGACGTCCTTCATGCGGGACACGTAGTGAAGCCCAAGCGCCTTGGCGGCCTCGGTCTGGCCCTTTGACACCGCCTGGATGCCACCACGCCAGATTTCACCCAGAAAGGCACTGGCATGAAGCGTAAATGCAATGGCAACCGCGATCCATGCGTCGATGTCGAGGCCAACCAGCCCAACGCCGTAATAGACGACAAAAAGCTGCATGAGCAGCGGCGTGCCCTGAAACACCGCGATATAACCGGCGGTGATACGCTGCCCGATGGGGCTTTCCGCAGTTCTGGCAAGCGCCACGCACAGGCCGAAGATACCGCCGCCGATAAAGCCGATGACCGTCAGTGCAAGCGTCCATTTCAGGCCCTGCATCAGGAAAAACAATTCGTTGGCACCGATAGGCGTCATTGTTTCCCCTTACTTGACCGGATAGCTGAAAGAAAGGCGAGAAATCACCGAGAAAACGCCCATCATCAGGGAGGAAATGACGAGGTAGAGCAGCGTGATCGAGAAGTAGACCTCGAAGGACCGGAACGTTTCCGCCTCGATCCTCTGGGCAACCGACGTCAATTCATATGCGGCAATGGATGTGCAGACAGAGGTCGTCAGCGTCAGCATGATGAACTGGCTGGTCAAGGATGGGTAGACGGCGCGCAGGGCTGGCTTGAGGATGATGTGGCGGAAGATCTGCGCACGTCGCAGTCCCAGCGCAAGGCCTGCTTCGACCTGACCTTTGGGAATTGCATCCACACCGCCGCGAATGATCTCGATGGCATAGGCGCCGCCGTTTAAGGCAAGCGCGACGACGGCAGTGGTTGTCGGATTCAGCCGCAGGCCCAGTTGGGGAAGCGCGAAGAAGATGAAAAAGATCTGGACCAGAAACGGTGTGTTGCGGATGAGTTCGACAAAGCCGATGACGAGCGCTCGCAGAGGCTTGAAACGCGAACCGCGCGCGACGACACCGAGAACGCCGATGATCATCGCGAAGAACATGCCCGCCAGTGCCAGCCCGATCGTGGCAAGGCACGCAAGCAGCAACTCGGGCAGGCGGTCATAGACAGCCGAAAAATCAAGCGTGTAAGACATTCATCCTCCCTCTTCGGCCAGAGCTATTCTCTGCTCTTTCCTCACAGCCGCCACCGCCTTTTACCGTGGTGGATGTCAAACTGCACGTCCACGCCTCCCGCGCTGACGGCCGTAACACTATTGTTTGTACCAGTTAGTTCATTTGTGTCAAGCGACGTCGGAACGGATTGCGCTCATCTCGAAAACTGGCCCTGAAAGTCGTAGAAATGCCGCGCCAAGCCCTGTGGATTTCTGCTATCCCATACTCAAATCGGTGCCTTGCCGAACGCCAATCGCGGGACATTGTACCGTCTGCGGCACTTTTTTCTGCTCAGATCGTTCCCTGATCCGTTGAGCTCACGCCTTCGTATCTCATTCGAAACGTCAGAGAGTCCCGCCATGTCCCGTTGCCGCAATCTCATCTTCATTCTGGGCGATCAGTTATCCCTTGAGATTTCGTCGCTGGAGGGCGCTGACCCCGCCAACGACGTGGTTCTCATGTGCGAGGTGGCAGAGGAAACGACCTATGTTCGCCACCATCGCAAGAAGATAATCCTTATCCTCTCGGCAATGCGGCATTTTGCAGAAGAGCTTTCTGCCAAAGGGTTCGAGGTCCGCTATATCAGGCTTGATGATGATGAAAACACCGGCTCTTTCACTGGAGAACTGAAGAGGGCGGTTGGCAGCCTCAACCCGGAACATATCGTTGTGACCGAGCCGGGGGAATGGCGCGTGTTGCACGCCATGCAAAACTGGGAAGAGCAGATGGGCCGGTCCGTGGATATCAGGACCGATCGCAGGTTCATTGCCTCCCATGAAGACTTTCGGCAATGGGCCGAAGGGCGCAAACAGATGACGATGGAGTTTTTCTATCGCGAAATGCGCCGCAAGACCGGTCTCCTGATGGAAGGCGACCAGCCGGTTTCCGGACGATGGAACTATGACAGCGAAAACCGGGCCCCTGCAAAGACCGACTTGTTCCGCCCGCGTCATCCAACCTTCGCACCGGATGAAACGACACGCTCCGTCATGGAACTGGTCGATGCGCGCTTTCCCGACCATATGGGCAAGGCCAAGGGATTTTCGTTCGCGGTAACGCGCAAAGATGCCGAAAAGGCAGCGGACGCGTTCATTGTCGAGTTTCTGCCCCGGTTCGGAGAAACGCAGGATGCGATGGTGAGAGACGATCCGAACCTCAACCACTCGCTCATTTCCTTTTACATCAATATCGGCTTTCTCGATCCGCTGGCCGTATGCCAGGCGGCAGAAAGGGCCTACCTGCAGGGGGATGCCCCCATCAATGCCGTGGAAGGCTTTATCCGCCAGATCATTGGCTGGCGGGAATACATCCGGGGTGTCTACTGGATGTTCATGCCCGACTATGCGCGAAAAAATTTCCTTGACGCCAGCCGGCCGCTTCCGGACTTCTACTGGAGCGGAAAAACCGACATGGCTTGCATGGCAACGGTCATCCGTGAAACCATCGACAACGCCTACGCCCACCATATTCAGAGGTTGATGATCACAGGCAATTTCGCTTTGCTTGCCGGGCTTGATCCCCATGCCGTCCACGAATGGTATCTAGAAGTCTATGCTGATGCCTATGAGTGGGTGGAACTGCCCAATGTGATCGGCATGAGCCAGTTTGCCGATGGCGGCCTTCTCGGATCGAAACCTTATGCCGCCAGCGGCGCCTATATTTCCAGAATGTCTGATTACTGCGAAAACTGTCGCTATGACGTTCACCGCAAGACCGGCGAGGGGGCATGTCCGTTCAATGCGCTCTATTGGGATTTTCTGGACAGAAATGCCGAAAAGCTATCGGGCAATCGAAGGCTGGCCCAGCCTTACGCGACATGGCGGCGGATGAGCGATACAAAACGCGAGGATTACAGGCAGAGCGCCCGCCTGTTCCTGCAGAAGCTCGATAAAGGAGAGCCGGTCTAGACGGGTGGCGCTCTTCTTTATGTTTTCCTTATGTGCCTTACCTTTATTCCCAATCGAACCCTGACGCGGTCCGGACGTAAGGTTGCCTCCTCATCATAGGAGAAACACATGTCCGACATTGTCTTCATTCTCACTGGCAGTTGCGTGCTGATTGGCTTTGCCCTTTACGCCCGCGCGCTCAGCTCATTGTGAGGACGGCATGATCGAAGCTTTGCTCGCGCTGGCCGTGGCCGGCGCTCTTGTCGTCTATCTCGTCGTGACGCTGTTGCGTCCCGAGCGCTTCTGACCTTCGGGGAGAATTTCCATGACCATTATCGGGTGGCTGCAGATCAGCCTCCTCTTCCTCGCCGTGCTCTGCGTCGTCAAACCGCTGGGCCTTTATATGGCGAAGGTGTTTTCGGGCGAAAGGACCTTTCTTTCTCCTGTTCTCGTGCCGATTGAGCGCGGCATCTACCGTGCCTGTGGCACCAGCATGGACAAGGAGCAGGGCTGGCTGGCCTATACGCTTTCCATGCTGGCCTTTTCGCTGGCGAGTTTCCTCTTCCTCTACGGGATTTTGCGGCTGCAGGCCTATCTGCCTTTCAATCCGCAGGGTTTTGTCGGTGTTCCGCCTGATCTCGCATTCAACACTGCCGTCAGTTTTGTCACCAACACGAACTGGCAGAACTATGCTGGCGAAGCGACGATGAGTCATTTCAGCCAGATGGTCGGCCTGACTGTCCAGAACTTCCTGTCGGGGGCGGTTGGTATTGCCATGGCAATGGCGTTTACGCGCGCCTTCATGCGTTCACAGGCAACGACCCTCGGCAATTTCTGGGTGGATATGACCAGGGCGACGCTTTACGTGCTTGTGCCACTGGCACTCGTCATCGCACTGGTCTTTGTCTGGACCGGCGTGCCCCAGACGCTCGACGCCAGCGTGACGGCAACGACCCTTGAAGGTGCCCAGCAGGTCATCTCGCTTGGGCCGGTTGCCAGCCAGGAAGCTATCAAGCAGCTGGGAACGAATGGCGGCGGCTTCTTCAATGCCAATGCGGCCCACCCCTTTGAAAACCCGACCGCATTTTCGAACTACATCAACATTTTCGCGATGTTGTGCGTCTCTTCTGCGCTGGTCTATACCTTTGGCCAGATGGTCGGTAATCGCCGCCAGGGCTGGGTGCTGCTGTCGGCAATGGCTATCCTGCTCATTGCCGGTGTTGCAACGATCTACTGGGCGGAAGCGTCGGGCAACTCCATCGTCACCGCGCTTGGCGTTGATGCCCTACAGGGCAATATGGAGGGCAAGGAACTGCGCTTCGGCCAGGCCATGACCGCGCTCTATGCCGCCGTTACCACCGGCCTTTCGAATGGTGGTGTAAACGGTATGCACGGCTCCTTTACGGGACTAGGCGGCTTGGTGCCGATGTTTCTGATCCAGCTCGGAGAAATCCTTCCCGGTGGCGTCGGTTCGGGCCTCTATGGGATGCTCGTCTTTGCTCTTCTGGCGGTCTTCGTCGCTGGCCTGATGGTTGGCAGGACCCCGGAGTTTCTGGGCAAGAAGATTGAGGGACGGGAAATGAAATGCGCCATGCTGGCCGTTCTCATTCTGCCTTTGACCATCCTTGGATTTTCGGCGGTCTCGGCCATGTTGCCATCTGCCGTTGCCAGTATCGGTACGGCTGGTCCTCATGGTCTCTCGGAAATCCTCTATGCCTTTACGTCTGCCGCGGGCAATAATGGCTCGGCCTTAGGTGGCCTTTCGGGCAATACCAGCTGGTACAACACAACGCTTGGGCTCGCCATGTTGCTCGGACGGTTCGCCTACGCCATCCCGGTCATGGCTATCGCCGGTTCGCTTGCCGCAAAGGTCCGCGTTCCCGCCTCCACCGGCACCTTCCCAACAGATGGTCCGCTCTTTGTCGGACTTCTGGTCGGTATCATCCTCATCCTGGGCGGGCTTCAATATTTCCCGGCTCTGGCACTTGGGCCCATCGTCGAACATTTCGCCATGCTGGCCGGTCAGACCTTCTAAAGGAAAACAATAAATGTCACAAAAGCCGGAAAAACCTGGTCTTTTTGATCCAGCCATCATCTTGCCCGCCATCAAGCAGGCATTTGTCAAGCTCGATCCTCGACAACTCATACGAACACCCGTCATCTTCGTGACGGAAGTGGTGGCCGCTATGGTGACCGTCATTTTTGTTCGAGACGCCCTGGCAGGCAACGGCGCGGCTGGCTTCTCTGGCCAGATTGCCGCCTGGTTGTGGTTCACGGTCCTGTTTGCCACCTTCGCAGAAGCGGTGGCGGAAGGACGTGGCCGCGCACAGGCGGAAAGCCTCAAACGCAGCCGCTCCGATCTCACCGCGCGTCGCATTGGCGCCAACGGCACCATCGAGACGGTTCCCGCCACCATGCTCGCGCTGGGCGACGTGGTGGTGGTGGAAGCGGGAGAGCTCATCCCCGGAGATGGAGAGGTCATCGAAGGCGTTGCCTCCGTCAATGAAAGCGCCATCACCGGCGAGTCCGCCCCCGTGATCCGCGAGTCCGGTGGCGATCGCTCTGCCGTCACGGGGGGAACGCAGGTTCTGTCCGATCAGCTGAAGATCCGCATTACCACACCGCAGGGTGCCAGTTTTGTGGACCGTATGATTGCGCTCATCGAAGGGGCAGAACGGCAGAAGACACCGAATGAAATCGCCCTGTCCATCCTGCTTTCCGGCCTTACCCTTGTGTTCCTGATCATCGTCCTGACTATCTGGGGTCTGGCAGGCTATTCCGGCACCGTCCTTTCGGTCACGGTTCTCGCGGCGCTGCTCGTTACGCTCATTCCTACCACCATTGGTGGGCTGCTTTCTGCAATCGGCATAGCCGGGATGGACCGCCTTGTCCGCTTCAACGTCATTGCCACATCGGGGCGTGCGGTCGAAGCCGCGGGCGATGTCGATACACTTCTTCTGGACAAGACAGGCACGATCACCTTCGGCAACCGAATGGCGGCAGACTTCATTCCCGCCCCTGGTGTAACGCAGCATCAACTTGCCGAGGCAGCGCTTCTTGCCAGCCTGTCGGATGAAACGCCGGAGGGACGTTCCATTGCGGCACTTGCGACCGGAGAGTTTGGCCTTTCCACTCCAAAGGCCGTTGTCGACAGCACGATTGCGTTCAGTGCACAGACCCGTCTTTCAGGCGTCGATATGGGGTCTCACCAGTTGCGAAAGGGTGCGATCGATGCGGTCCTGAAATTTACCGGACTGACGGACAAGGATGCTCCGCGCGGATTCATGCAGGCGGTGGACAGCGTCGCACGTTCGGGCGGTACACCGCTTGGCGTGGCGGATGGGAAACGTCTGCTCGGCGTCATTCATCTCAAAGACGTGGTCAAACCTGACATCAAGGAGCGTTTCGCAGCGCTTCGTGCCATGGGCATCCGTACCGTCATGGTGACGGGTGACAACCCGGTTACGGCCGCGGCCATCGCTTCTGAAGCCGGTGTCGACGATTTTCTCGCCGAAGCCACGCCTGAAGACAAGCTCGCTTATATCCGCCGCGAGCAGCAGGGCGGCCGTCTGATCGCCATGTGTGGAGACGGCACAAATGATGCGCCCGCTTTGGCGCAGGCGGATGTGGGCGTTGCGATGCAGAGCGGAACCCAGGCTGCGCGAGAAGCCGCAAACATGGTCGATCTCGATTCCAGCCCGACGAAGCTCATCGAGATTGTTGAAATCGGCAAGCAGTTGCTGATGACGCGCGGATCTTTGACGACATTCTCCATCGCCAATGACGTTGCAAAATACTTCGCGATCATCCCTGCTCTGTTCGTAACGACCTATCCTGCACTCACCGCCTTTAACATCATGGGGCTTTCCACGCCGCAATCGGCCATCCTTTCGGCGGTCATCTTCAATGCGCTCATCATTATCGCACTCATACCCCTCGCCCTGAAGGGTATAGCCTACCGGCCATCCAGTGCTGCTGCACTCTTGCGCCGTAACCTTCTGATCTATGGTTTCGGAGGGCTTTTGCTGCCTTTCGCCGGGATCAAGCTTGTCGATATGGCCGTTACGGCCCTGCATCTGGTGTAAATCATGTTGAAACTTGTCAGACCCGCTTTTGTCATTCTCGTTCTTCTGACGCTCGTCACCGGTGTTGCCTATCCGCTTGCGGTCACCGGCATCGCGCAGGTGCTCATGCCGCAACAGGCCAATGGCAGCGTCATCAGGCGCGGCGATGCGGTCATAGGCTCCGATCTCATCGGCCAGAATTTCACGTCTCCGCGTTATTTCTGGTCTCGTCCGTCCGCGACGTCGCCCGATCCCTATAATGCATCGGCTTCATCCGGCTCGAACCTGGGCACAACATCGGCCAAGCTGCGTGATCGCGTTGCGGGCGATGTCGAGCGGTTGAAATCCACCGGCATTACGGGCTCCATCCCCGCAGATGCCGTGACGACATCTGGTTCGGGCCTTGATCCGCATATCTCGCCGGAATTTGCCCTGGCGCAGGTCGATCGCATCGCGGCTGCGCGGCAACTCCCTGTCGAGCAGGTCAGGGCTCTGCTTGACAAAACTATCGAGGGTGCGGCCTTCGGAATTGTCGGGCAACCGCGCGTGAATGTGCTAGAACTCAACCTTGCGCTGGATGCGCTCAAGAGCTGATATTGAATGCCGACGAACGAGCCTTACGGGACCAACCGTCCTGACCCTGACGCATTGCTTGCCCTGGCGGATAAAGACCGCCGGGGCAAGCTGACGATTTTTCTTGGCGCTGCGCCGGGCGTCGGCAAGACCTATGCGATGCTCAACCGCGCCCAGAGATTGGCCGCAGACGGGTTTGAAATCGTCGTGGGGCTGACGGAGACCCATGGGCGCAGTGAAACCTCAGCTCTGTTGGCTGGTCTGGAAAAGCTGCCTCGTGTGCAGGTGGCGTATCACGGCAAGGACTTGCAGGAATTCGATCTCGATGCTGCTCTGGCGAGAAAGCCGGGCACGATCATCGTGGATGAGTTGGCCCACTCCAATCCCGAAGGATTTCGCCATCCCAAAAGATATCAGGACATAGAGGAACTGATAGAAGCCGGAATAGACGTATGGACCGCGCTCAATATCCAGCATCTTGAAAGCCTTTCCGATCTGGTTGCGCAGATCACCGGCGTGAATGTGCGCGAGAGAGTTCCCGATACTGTCCTGAAGAAGGCGGATGAGGTCGTGCTTGTGGATTTGCCGCCCGCCGAGCTCATTACGCGACTGCAGGAGGGCAAGGTCTATCTTCCGGCAAGCGCCAAACGCGCCGCAGACAGGTTTTTCCGCCTGGGCAACCTGACCGCATTGCGCGAGCTGGCCCTGCGGCGCACCGCAGACCGGGTTGATGACCAGATGATAGATTATCTGCGTCAGAACGCAATCGAAGGACCGTGGGCGACGTCAGAAAGGCTTCTGGTCTGTATCGGCTCCGACATCCTGTCGGAGAAGGTGGTTCGGGTAGCCAGCCGCCTGGCATCTGGGCTGAATGCGCCGTGGCTGGTCGTCAGTATTGCGCATTCAGACCGTGAAACCCTTGATGATGACGAGCTTCGCCGCATCGATGACACCTTCCGGCTTGCCGAAAAACTGGGAGCGGAGACACGGCGCATAACCGGCAGCAACTTCGTGACGGAAATCCTGAAACTTGCCAGACGGGAGCACGCCACGCAGATCGTGATCGGCTCTCACTGTCGCTCATGGTTTCGAAACCCGTTGCGCAGCAGCCTTGCCGATGCGTTGACGCGGGAAATGAGCGGCATAGGGCTTCACCTCGTCACTGCCGATGAAAAATCGGGCCGTCAGGCGTCTACGAGGAGAGCCTGGCCAAAACTTCCCACTCTTGCAAAGCCACTTGGCATTGCCTTTCTATGCGTCTTGCCGGCCGCCTTGATCGGCGCGCTGATCGACCGCATCGTTTATCTACCAAATATATCACTGCTGTTTCTGATTGCTGTCCTGGCCGCTGCGACCTATGCCGGTTTTGCTGCCGCCCTCATGGCGGCCATGCTGTCCGCCTTGGCATACAACTTCTTTTTCATACCCCCGCTTTACACATTCACCATCGCCTCGCCGCATGAGGTGTTTGCGCTCTGCATCTTTGTCGTGGCGGCCATTCTGGCCGGTAGTCTCGGATCACGCATCCGCGAACAGGCAAAGACCGCCCGTGCCCGCGCCGCCGCCATGCAGGCGCTGTACGATTTTGCCCGCAAGCTATCCGGCACCGCCGATGTCGATGAGGTGCTTTGGGCTTCCGTCAGCCAGCTTCATGCCGGCATCAACAGAAACATCGTCTTTCTGCGGGCAAGTGGCGATACGTTGGAGACAGCTGCAGCCTGGCCGCCCGATACGGAGCTTGGTATTGCCGAGATTGCCGCCGCACGCTGGGCCAATACCAGAAACGAACCTGCAGGTGCCGGCACCGGAACGCTTCCAAATTGCCGCTTCCAGTTTCGACCCCTGACCAGCCCGCATGGCGTGGTCGGTGTCTGCGGATACGAGGTGGGCAGCGAGGCGCTGGATTCAAACGCCGAGCGCATGTTCTCCGCAATCATAGACCAGACTGCCACCGCGATTGACCGCGCACGCCTGTCTTCCGAAAGCGCCAAGCAGGCAGTGAGGCTGGAAAGCGAGCGTTACAGGGAGGCACTTTTATCCTCCATTTCGCATGATCTGCGCACTCCGCTTGCCACGATCACCGGTGCTGTGACGAGCCTGCGAGAGCTTGGCGAGAAGATGACGCCCGAAAGCCGCGACGATCTTCTGCAGTCCATAGAAGAAGAGGGCGCGCGTCTCAGCCGTTTTGTCGCAAACCTTCTCGACATGACACGGATTTCGACAGGAACGTTAAAAGCCAAGCGCGATTGGGTCGATGTGGGCGATGTGGTCCGCTCTGCCGTGGCGCGGGCGCGCAGGTATTTTCCAGCCCAGCCCTTCGAAACGGGCATTGCAGCAGACCTGCCGCTGTTGCGTGGTGACAGCGTGCTCTTGGAACAGGTCCTGTTCAACCTTCTGGACAACGCCGCCAAATACGGCGGCGGCGATGCCGTCAATGTCTACGCCCGCTGTGATGGCAAGGAGGTGGTGCTCTCGGTAACGGACCTTGGCAAGGGTATTCCGGCCGGTGAGCTTGATCGAATTTTCGAGAAATTCTACCGCCGCTCCAAAACGGATGGTCGCTCTCCCGGCACCGGCCTTGGTCTTTCCATTGCCCGTGGCTTCGTTGAAGCCCTTGGAGGGCGCATCCATGCCGAAAGCCCGGCTGTGAGGAAGAGAGGCACTCGTATTGTCATGCGTTTCCCGGTAGAGGAAAGAGACCGAACGCAAGGACTGACATGACGCTTGCCCGTATTCTCGTTGTTGATGATGAGCCGCAGATCCGCCGTTTCCTTAGGCCGGCGCTGGCCGCTGCAGGCTATGACGTCATCGAGGCGGAAAACGGCGCCGATGCCCTCAAGGCCGTTGCAACGGCAGCGCCCGATGCGGTCATTCTCGATCTGGGGCTTCCCGATATGGATGGCAAGGACGTTATCGCCAGCCTCCGCGGCTGGTCTACCATCCCCATCATCATCCTATCCGCACGGGACAGGGAGGCAGAGAAGATTGCTGCTCTCGATCTGGGGGCGGATGATTATATCGAAAAGCCTTTTGGCATTGGCGAACTTACCGCCCGCATCAGAACGGCAATGCGCCACCGCGTGGATGCCAGCAAGGCACCATCGCTGGTCAATGCGGATGGTTTGGTGATCGATGTGGTTCAACGCATCGTATCGCGGAACGGTCAGTCCATTCGCCTGACTCCCAAGGAATACGACCTCCTCGCCCTGCTTTCACATCATGCTGGCCGCGTGGTTACACATCGAACCCTTCTGACGTCCGTGTGGGGGCCTGCCCATGAAGAGGATCTGCATTATTTGCGTGTCTTCATTGGTCAGTTGCGCCAGAAAATCGAAAAAGATCCGGCGCAGCCAAAAATCGTTCAGACAGAGCCAGGCGTTGGTTATCGGCTGGTTGGTGATTGAGCTCCGATGAAGAAAATGACCGCCCACGGCGGCCACTTTCCCGTTTGGTCTATTTTTTTGCCTGCTGGGACGGAATGACCGGGAACAGCAGATGGGAGTCGTAGCGCTCTCCCGTGCGGATCCGGTGCCTGCCGTGATTGCGTGTCGGCAGATCAAGAATGGCCCCTGGCAGCGTTCCGTGAGCATGGGGGCCAACGGGGTGCCCCGCTATCTCAACAACAAGCCGCTCGCCAGCATGGACCACCATGGATGTTGGCCACAGCGAAAGCTCGATTGGTACGCATTCGCCAGGAATCAGTCGCTCCTCGCTTTTGTGGGTGATCAGCGGCTCCGATGGCGTCGACCGCTCGGGATCGATGGCGCGCTGCGAAACCCTCAGGCGACCAAGCGGGCCGGTGTAGCTGAGGGTACCCGGCAGCTTGCCATCCTGTTCAAGCGATTTCACGAAACCCCGCGCCTGCGGGCCAATAAGCGTGATGTGATGCAGACGCTTCCCGACGGCCGATTCCTTGTAAAGGGCGGCAAAAAGGTCCATGTCATCGGCATCCGCCGCCTCGACCCAGAGGTGGAGATTGAGGTAGCCGGTGATTTCGGTTTCCTCTTCGAACACCTTCGAAAACCTGACGCATTGTGTCAGATCGTCACCGGCATATTCCGCCACCGATGAGGGTGTAAGAGGTGCGTCCGAAAGTCCGAAGGACTGCGCATCGAGATAGAGCTTGCGCCATTCCTGGCGTTCCAGCGGCCAGGACGTTTCGGGCCGATTGACCTGATCTTCGCCGCCGGGATCGAGAATGGACAGCCGTACCTTCGGTGTTTCATCCCAGTCATTGTCGATGTTCTTGAGATAGCGGTCAAAGAACTTCCGGAGATCCGCCGTGCTGCCCGCATCGGCTAGATCGAGCCATTCCTGATTGTTGTGGACACGCAACCATTTGTGCTCCGAGGCCATGCCACGGAATGCTTCCAGCGTTCCGCGCGGATGGATCGCACTTGTGAAACTTGCCACGACATAGGCGGGCACCGTGATCGCCTTCAGGTCGGGACGCTTGTCCTCCCAATAGGCATTGTAGAGCGGATAGCGCTGCGCCATCTTCGTCAGGGCTTCGCGATTGTTACGGCCGAAGATGAAGGCTGCGATGTCCCTGTCATGAAATTTCGTATCCAGAATACCGCCACGCATGACAACGTCGCGATAGCTGTCGTTCAGGCCTTCCCAAGGTGCAATGGCGGCAAGATGCGGTGGCTGCAAGGCGGCGGTGGCCCACTGGATCATGCCGAGCTGGGAATTTCCGGCCATGCCAACCTTGCCGTTGGACCAGTCGCGCTCTCCGAGCCACTCGATCACATCATAGACGTTGCGTCCTGAAGCCGTGCCCATAAAGACTTCATCGCCGCCGGAATTCGACGTGCCGGCGGCATCCACGACAGCCACGGCATAGCCGGCATCGCACCAGATTGCAGGGTCTGGTGCCTCGAAGGACTGAAGACCGGACAGCGTGCTCTGTGGCACGCCGAATTTGGTCGCATTGAAATTCAGGTTCCACCAACCGCCGCGTTTGCAATAGGGCGTATAGGCCAGAATGATGGGCACATTTTTCTGGTTGGAAGGACGGAAAATATCACCGTAGAGGATGGTTCCGTCTCGCAGCGGGATCGCAACATCCTGTTCGAACGTGATGTCACAGGTCAAGGCCAGTGCGCCTTCGACATGGACATAGCCTTTCTTGAGCTCGACTGTTCTGGTGTCGACAGCAGGAACGGGCGGCTCCGATGCCGACAAGGGAGTCGTCGGATCGAAAATGACATTAACACCGAGGGCTTCGATAAATTTTTCCATGGCAAATAGTTCCTCCCTACCGGTTAAAAACGAGGATGGGGCCCGGAACTTTCAGACTTCACGCCGACGTCAAGGCATACAGATGTCTGCCAAATGCCGCGGTGTCATCGCCGACTGGCCTCTCTTCCCGACAGGAAATTGGCACGGCAATCTCCATTTGCGAAATCGATTGTTTGGATAGTTGATATTCGTTTCATGGATATGTGGCCGGTGCGATGACCGCTTAAGTTTGCCAAAATACGACGGCGGTTTGGTCATGCTGGTCAGACCGCATTCCAGGCGCCTTTCACCTGCACGGGATTGGAGATTTCAGTGTCGATTGCTTTGACGGGTGCTGCCGAAGTTTTTACATATAGTATTTCGACGCTGGCAGGCGGAGTTCACTTCATGCGTTCGGCGTCATCCAGAATGATGCTGCGGACCCACTCGGCGGCAAGGTCGCCATTGTGTACTGGCGACCACTGTATGACTTCCGTAAAGGAGGGCAGTGGCATTGGCAGGTCCATCACGCGTACGGGCATGGTCTTGGCAACCTCATCCGCAAGGCGTTTGCACATCGTTCCGACCCGATTTGTCCCTACCAGCAGATGAGGGACCATCGCAAAACTCTGAACCGCAACTTCGACACGGCGCTTTACCCCGTGTTCAAGCATCAGCCAGTCCTCGATGGAGGGTTTGTGTGACCGCCCAAACTGACTGGCGACGTGCCCCATCGACATATATTGGGCGAATGTCAGGGATTCTCCGACAATACTATTTCCCTCCCAGATGACTGCGACCAGCCGATCTTCAAAAAGCCTTGCTTGGGGAAAAGCTTCAGACAGGAAGATATTCGGGAAAATCAGGAAGTCGACCTCACCGCGACGGATCAGTTCATCGGGCTTGTCATCGAATGGAACCAGATCAAATGTGATGTTGGGTGCCGCGCTGGCAATCTGTGCCATGGCGGAAGAAAACAACACGAGCATGGCGTAGTCTGACAAGGCAACCCGAAATCATCGACGTGACGTGGACGGATCGAAGGCGTCCCGCTTGGCAAGCATAGCCTTGATCTGCAGGAGCGCATCGCGGGTGGGACCTGCAAGGCTCTCGGCAACAGGGGTAGGCACCATGCCGCGCGCCTGTATTCTGAAAAGGTCGTCACCGAAATAGGATCGCAGGCGTGCCAGCTCGGCACTCATTGCGGGCTGGCTCAGATTGAGCTTGTTCGCCGCTGCCGTCAGGTTGCGCTCCGTCAGAAGCTCGTCAAGCGCAACCAGAAGATTGAGATCAAGACCCTGAAATCGCATCCCCGTAACCTCCCGGGATATCCATGCCTATCATATCCATATTGCGGATAGTACGCATTTAAACAATCGATTTTTTAAATAGTGCGCAATGTGCTTAGCTACCCATAGGCGACACTGGAGGGTGTCCAACAGGGAGGAAACAAATGGCCTTTAGTCCTTAACACGAAGTTTCGCGGCACCTGCTTCGCTCGACGTTCAGGCGGGCATATCGGCGGTGATACATCCTGCCCGACCATGACTCGTTGGTGACTTCCAGCCTGTTTGGCAGGCACCAAAATCGAATCTTCAGTCCACTAGATCTGCGAACAACTCGTCACGCCATTTCGATGGCTTGCGGTTGCTTCGCCATGACCTTTTTTTAAGGGAAGACCATGAACAACCAAGCCGACAGTAATCCGATAGCAACCAGGACTTTCAGCACCCGTCCGCCGTTTCGTTCATTTGTCGATGGCAAGATGCGTGTCGATAAGAATGTGGCGATTGAGGTCGAAGATGGCCGGATCGTTATGGCAGACGTGTACCGGCCTGATACGACGCAGCAATATCCCGCAGTCATGTGCTTTACGCCCTACGGCAAGGACATTCACTTCGAAACGAAAGAGCCAGCCGTTTACGCGCGCATCTCTATGAAGAACGAGTACGCGGTCTATGAGGCTCCCGATATTCTGCGATGGGTCGCGGATGACTATGCTGTCGTCATCGTAGATGCCTGCGGGCTTGGTGCCTCGCCGGGCGTAGCCGACGTCTGGTCGCCGCGCGATATCGAGGATTACGCCGCCGCAATCGAAGCCATCGCCGTGCAGCCCTGGTGTACCGGTCGAGTCGGTCTAAATGGAATTTCCTATCTCTCGGCAACGCAAATTGCAGTGGCAACGCACAAGCCACCGCACCTCACCTGCATGATCCCCTGGGAAGTTGGCGGCGACAATTACGAGATGACCTATTAGGAAGGCATGTTCAACACCTTCTTCGTCAACTCCTGGTTTGACGCGTGGATCGTGCCCAACCAGCATGGCTATGGAACGCTGCCGCCGCAGGAGCTGGAACGTATGCGCGAGAACTGGCCCGCAAAGGCCATAGCTCACCCCTTCTTCGATGAGTTCTGGGCGGCACGTACACCCGATCTTTCTGTCATCGACGTTCCGTTCCTGACTGCGGCGAACTGGACAGGTTCGCTGCTGTCGCTTCAGCAGCATTTCGATCTGTTTTGCCAGTCCGCCTCGAAGCACAAATGGCTGCGTGCCCATATCGGCGGCCACATTGAGCCCTACTACAGCGAAGAGGGATATGCCGCGCAAAAGAAGTTCATGGATTTCTGGTTGAAGGACATTCAGAACGGTATGATGGAGACACCGCCGCTGACGCTTTGCGTGCGCAGACCCGGTGCCATAGAGTGGATGGAGGCCAGGGAATGGCCGCTACCGCAGACGCAGTGGGTGAAATGGGAACTGGACGCCGAGGCCATGAGCTTGAGCAGCGATCCGGTACAGGGGTCGGCCACTGCCGATCTTCTCGCAGTCCCGATTGAGCCGCCGCGGCTTGAAAAGCCGGCTGAAGATGACAGCGAACACCATGCGGTTCACATGAATGAATCGGTGATGCAAGCCTATATCAAGGATGGCCTGAGCCGCCCGTTGCAGCAATCCTGGAACGCGGTGTTCACGTCCAAACCGCTGGAAGACGATTTGCGGCTGGTCGGCCCGGTCACGGTGCACCTGACGGTCACCGCGTCTGAAGGTGATGCGGACCTGTTTGTCTGCCTGCGCGACATCGCACCTGACGGCACGGAAGTCGTCTATGACGGGTTGGACAATCCCGAGACGCCTCTTGGTCTGGGTTGGGGACGTCTGTCCCGTCGTGAGCTTGACCCCGATCGAATGATCGACGGTTCTCACCGTCCGGTCCACCGGCGCGATTGCGAAAAGGCACCTGCACCCGGAGAAACGGTCACCATCGACATTGCAGTGGGACCGACGAGCGCGGTGTTTGAAAAGGGGCACCGCCTTATCATCGAGGTGTCGACGCGCGACGTCTTCCGCTCATTCCCCTTCTTCCATGTCACGCCGGAGCATCAGCGAATCGGCGGGGAGGTGAAGATCAAGACCGGGAAAGGCGCGAGCTGGGTAGAACTGCCGGTCTGCCCATAACGGCCGGATGATGCCAGCCCACCGTTGGAGGCGGTGGGCTTTTTTAAAAACGGGAGGAGGAAACATGTCAAATCGCAAGGGTCTGCGCGGTATCGCCGCGCTTTACGTCGGCCACATGGCCGGAACGATCGATCTGGCGGCATTGCCACTCTGGATTGGAGTACTGATGGCGCATTATGGGCTGGCACCAGAGCAGGCGGGCCTGACGGTGACGCTTTTCCTTGGCGGTATCGTGGTTATGAGCACCATTCTGGCGCCGAGGTTCGATCGCCTGTCGCCCCGCTGGATCGCATTTGCGGGTTTCTGTGCCGCAGCGCTTTGTTTTTCATGGGCCTGGGGTCTTCCCGTGGCTCCATCAAGCTTCGGCAAGCTTCTTGCCATCCACGGCATAGCGGGACTTTGCGTCGGCTCCGCCCTGTCCATGGTCCATGGCAGTATTGGACGCACGGAAAACCCGCATCGCCATTTCGGGCTTGCAAATGTCATGGTGGGAGTTCTCGCGGTCCTGATGTTCGCATTCATCCCCGGTGAGATCGCAGCTTATGGCGGGCAGGTCGTCATTATGGCGATTGGCGCGGGCGCTATCGCGCTGTTTTTCCCCGAGCAGACCACGCAAGGAGAGGATGCTGCAGATGAGGCTGGAGTTGAAGCCAAATCCGGCGCTGGCCGTGTCCCGCTCATTGCCTATCTGACGATAGCGGCTGTCGTTTGCCTGATGCTCAATCAGTCCATGGTCTTTGCATTCATCGAACGCATAGCAGCGACGCGCGGCTTTGACGCGAGCCAGGTCCAGATACTTCTCGTTCTGCTCGGTTTCATCAATCTCATGCCGGGAGTGTTGGCAGTCCTGCTGCAAAGGCGCTTACCCGCGCTGGCGGTCGGCATCGCTGGCGCACTCACCCAGGCGGCTCTGGCGCTGACATTGACTAACGCCACTGTTTTCAACGCTTTCGCTGCGCCAACGCTATTTTACGCATCGATTGTTCTGTTTACCCACACCTTCCTTTTCGGTGTGCTGTCCCGGCTTGATCCTTCAGGCCGGGCCGTCGCTGCGACACCTGCCATGATGATGACGGGCGCTGCACTTGGCCCGGCGCTGGGCGGCGCCATTGTCGCCATCATTGGCTTTGAAGGTCTCGGTTTGGCGACTTTCTGCTTTTCCGCCATCGCAGCTGCTTTGCTCATGGCGGTCAAGCGCAACCTATCCCGCAGGAAACATGATCTGGTCGCCACGCTTCCCGCGCATTCAAGCTAAGTCGCGGAAAGGCAGCGCGAAGCGGTTTCAGCCCTCCTTGCGCAAAACCCATTCTGCGGCCGCATCGAGTGTCTTGAACTCGGTCATCGATCGCGAGGCGATGGAAGGGACGGCGTCTCTGGCCATTGCGGAAAGATCACCGCCGGGCAGAAGTTCAAGCAGTGTCGTGCAGCCCACTTCCTTGAGGCTTTCCATACAGCCACGCCAGTCGATGCATGTCTCCAGCTGGGCGGAAAGCCGCTGGATGGCGACTTCGCGAGAACGAACGGTTCCGCCATCGATACCGGCCAAGACCGGCGCGGTAGGGCTTTTGAAATCCGCCGCTTCCAATGCCTTTGCAAAGGCAGCGACGGCCGAATGCATCAAAGGCGTATGGGAAGCGATACGCACGGGAAGAGGTGTGACATGCGCGCCGCGTTGTTCGGCATCCCTTGCCGCGCCCGCGATATTGTCCAGAGGTCCAGCGACGACAAAGCGGTCCTCGCCGTTGCGAATTGCGATATGAACGGCGTTGCTGCTGCATATCGGCGACACACTCGTTTCCCGGGGGCCACGAATGGCGATCATGCCGGAAGGTGTCGGGCAAGCCGCGTCCATCAGAGATGCCCTCAGGCTTGCCAGGTGGATCAGGTCCCTCGCGCTGATCGACCCGGCGCATCCATATGCTGCCAGCTCACCGATACTGTAGCCGGCGAAGTAATCGGGCGCGGGAAGGGCGCGTCTGACAATCCGGAACGCCGCCAGTTCCACAGCGCAGATGACCGGTTGTGCAATGGCGTTCTCGTGCAGGCGCCCCTGCCTCACCACCTCGAAAATCGAGCTGCCCATCACCTCCTGAAATGCCACGAAAACATCGGTTGCCTCTGGCGCGTCGCGCAGGCGATCGATCATCTCCGGAGCCTGTGCGCTCTGACCGGGACATAGAATGCCGAGCGTCATTGGCCTGCCCTCACATCATGAAGGAAAATAGCGCATGAAAGAAGATCAGCCGCTCCTCCCGGTGAGATGCGGCGTTGAGAGAACGCCCGATTCAGCTCTGCGGCGCGGTCTATGGAGCCAGAGGCGAAGACGCCGCCGTCAGACAAAAATTCGCGTGCCTGCTGGTGCACGTAATCGAGTCCTTCACGTCCAGCCCGATGCAGGATGTTCGTGTCGTTCAGCACGGACATGAGCGTAAAGAATGTTTGCAACGCTGCCAAATTGCGGTCGCCTGACTGCTTCAACGCATTGTCGTATGTCGGTACAGCCACATGCCTCAGAACCGGGTATCCCAACGCCGCCTGCTCTCTGGCTCCGGGGCCACCATGTCGGGCAATCGCACGTGAGCCATTTGAGTCTACTGGCATGTCCGCCATTAGATCCTTGCCCCATAGCGTGGCGACGGTCATGCAGATTGCATCGGTATCAAGCGGCAAGCGGTTGGCTATATGATATCCAGCAGAGGCGGAAAGCAGTCCGAGATTGAAAATTGCTCCCCGGTGCGTGTTGATACCCGCCGTGGCTGTCAACATGCGTCTTTCGGCATCCATGCCCAGTTGCTTGAGGGTGATGAACCGGCTTTCAAACCCGCCTGCGGCAGCAATCTGGACGAAATAGGTCCTGAGCGAAAACAGGCTGCGCATGAAGGTGGCCATGCTCATATCGTCATGGGCACCGTTGTCGACCGGGCTGACGAGGCCGGGTTTCGGATAAAGCGACAGCTCGGTGTAGAGCGAACGGATCGCCATTCTGCCGAGCACCCGGCTGCTATCCCGCCGGACAATGCGCGGTTGCTCCGCAACTGGGTGAAGCACCGTGGTCATGCGGCACTCCTTGCAACGGACATGAGCGAAGAATATTCAACCAGTCTCGGCCCACCATGCTGTTTGATAAGGATCCGGCTGGGCCGCGCAGCGTATTCCCGCAGATTGACGCCCGAACCGTCTGTCAGCAGCAACTCCCCATCCAGTCGCGGCTTTCCAGCGATGTCGAGAAGCGACTGAACGGCTTCAAGGTAGCTTTCGGGAGTAGAGGTGGAAACGAGCAGATCGAGGTCAGAGCCAGCACGCAAATGGTTTTCGCCGGAAAGATGTGTCCATGCCAGAGACCCAAAGACGTAGAGACTGAGCCCGAACCGCACTGCTGTATTTGATACCAACCGAATGGTGTCCTGCCATTCATCCGGCGCACTGGTGGCGGCATCTTCGAGCGCGACAGGAGGCAAAACGCGATTGATGGCCTCTAGGGCCACGCAAAGTCCAAGTCTGCGTTTTTCTGGGGTCGAAAGACCGAGGCGAATTGTCGTCTCGTCGTCTCCTGCGGCGGAGGAAGCCACGATCAGGGGACGACCCGCATCAACCCAGTCAGGAAGCAGTTCACCCGCTGCGATACCGCAAGGAGAGAGGATCGCGTGTTCACGCCACGAGGATTTGAGCGTGACGAAGCGGTGCCTTTCAGGCCGCATCATGCCGCACCCGATGAGAAACGGAACGTGCCAGCGTCCGTCCCTTGCGTTCTTCTCCGTAGTTGCGGCGGGTATCGCTGCCGGGATCGGGGTTCTCTTCCAGCGCCTTAACCAATGCACTGGCGAGATCGCCGTTCCAGGTTTCACGCACTGCACCCATGGCGACGTAATTGGCAACGCCTGGAGCAAAGACCGCGCTGTCCTTCGACAATTCCTCCAGCCGCTCGACGGGAATTTTCGTCACACGCGACATGGCGGGCAGGTTCATCACCCTTACCTCGGCTTCCGGCAGCGCATAGCAGGCGTCCGCCAAAAGGCTGGACGATAGGAACCCGGCGCTGACGGCTTCTCCATAGACGAGGCCAATAATTTTATGGCCTCGACGTCTCGCCACATCGATACATTTGGCCAGGTGGGCTATATAGCCGTTCAGGCCCAGAAGCTCGTCACGGCGGCTCATTTTCTGACCGGCAGTATCCACCAGAAGCAGGATCGGGCTGCCCGGACGCTCCTTCATGATGCGAATGACCTCTGACGCCATGCGCATGGCCAGATCGATGCCGATATGCGCCTTTTCGCGCGTGCCGATGACCGATACCGGTTGTGAACCAGCCTTTGCAGTCCCCGCGAAGAAGAGACCCTCTGAGGAAATGTCGTGGCCTTGCGGAAACAGGCGGTCGAACAAAACTTCCGGCGTCATCATGCGCTTCTCCTTCCATCGACGGCCTGGTGGAATTCCTCCGTTGTCATCAGGGGAATCCTGTCCACATCGGCAATATCCAGTGCCGACCAGATATCGCTAGCATCCTGCACGTCGCCAAAACGGGCAAGGCGCGCAGAGAGTGCAGCGTGTTCCGCTTCAACGCCATCGAGATCGAGAGGTTTTGCCGTGCCGAGAAGGCCAATCGCTGCGTTTCTGAACGCATCCATGTCATCCGAAACGAGACCTGCGGTCTCGCCGAGGATATAGCGATGCTTGCCGCCAACCGTGCGCCAGACGAGAGCCTTGTCGGATGCATCGAATTCCTCCACGCCCATGGTGGTTTCGATGACTTCGGGCCCGGACAGGCCAAGCCGCCCCTCTTCCGACATGACTATCGATGAGCAAAGCCGCGATGCTATGCCCATGCCGCCAAAGACGCCGTAGCGTCCGCCGTCGAGAACGATGACGGGAATACCGGCGGCGCGCAGATTGAGAATGGCGCGCATGATTTCGGAAACGGCGATCAATCCCGCATTGGCCTCATGCAGCCGCACGCCGCCGGATTCCAGCAGCAGCAGAACCGCACTCGGCTTTTCGTCCAGTCCGCGCTCCAGAAGCCCGGTGATCTTGGCGCCATGCACCTCGCCCACCGCGCCGCCCATGAAGGCACCTTCCTGCGCGGCGATGAGGACGGGCTTGCCGTCCAGCAGTCCCTTGCCGACGGCCACGCCATCATCGAAGGCGGCGGGGGAGCCGAGGACCCGCAGATGCGGGCTTGTCATGCGGTCCTGCGGAGGAAGGAGTTCGATGAAACTGCCTGCGTCCAGCAGGCCGTCAATGCGCTCACGCGCTGTTGCTTCGTACCAGCTTCTGCTCATGATGTCGCCTCGCTGCTTTTGCCCGAATAGGCCTGGAGTGCCTGATCCAGCCGCAGTGCCACGACGGCGGGCGTTGCGCCTGCATCGTTGATCGACACTTTCACGTCGCCGATCTTCCAGCGGTCGAACACATCAGATAGCACCGCCTGCCAGATCGTTCCAAATCCAACCGCCGCAGTTTCCACTTCTACCCGGCATTTGCCAGCGAGATCGCCGGACTCGACGAGCACCTCGAGATTGCCGGAGCCGAGAACGCCGGACAGGATGGGCTTGTTGCGAGCTGCCAGAACAGTGCCGCCTGCAAATTCATATTCCAGTTTTTCCATCGTCGAACCTCACCAGTTCCGGAACCGTGCAGGGGGGCGATAAAGGCCACCCGATGCACGTACGAGATCTTTCATCGATTTGGCTGCCAGAAGATCGCGGCTTGCCAGCGATACATCGACGCCCAGATCGGCTGGCCGTTTGATGATGCCACGGTCCCGCAGATTTTCCACCATGCGCTTGTCGCGACCAAGGCCGACAGCCGTATAGCCCGCAACACCACGAATGGCCTGCTCCCGCTCCTCTGCCGTGCGGCACAGAAGCAGATTGGCAATGCCCTCTTCGGTGAGAATATGGGTTACATCGTCGCCGTAGATCATGACCGGCGGCAGGTCGAGACCAGCGGATTCGGCCAGTTTCCACGCGTCGAGCTTTTCCACGAAGGCCGGTGCCATATGTTCTCGGAAGGTTTCCACCATCTGGACGACGAGCTTGCGGCCGCGCGGCATAGTGCCAGTCGCGGCCTCTTCGCCTGCTTTCAGCCATGCTTTCGAGCCATGCCTGCGCCCTCTGGCATCCGATCCCATATTCGGGGCGCCACCAAATCCGGCAATACGGCCTAGCGTTGCCGTGGAACTGTTGCCATCGAGATCGATCTGCAGGGTGGAGCCAATGAACATGTCGCAGGCATAAAGGCCTGCCGTCTGGCTCAGCGCCCGGTTGGACCGCATCGAGCCATCGCGTCCGGTAAAGAACACGTCCGAGCGGGCGCGGATGTAACCCTCCATGCCCAGTTCCGAGCCGAAAGAATGCACGCTCTGGACAAAGCCTGCCTCGATGGCGGGAATGAGCGCCGGATGCGGATTGAGCGCCCAGTGGGTGGCGATCTTTCCCTTGAGGCCGAGACTTTCCGCATAGGTTGGCAGGATGAGCTCGATTGCTGCGGTATCGAAACCGATGCCGTGGTTGAGGCGCGTCACGCCATATTCGGCATAGATGCCTTTGATGGCCATCATCGCCATCAACACCTGAATTTCCGAAATCTGGGCCGGATCGCGCGTAAAGAGCGGCTCGATGTAGTGTGGCTTGGGGCTTTGCACGACGAAGTCGACCCAGTCGGTGGGAATGTCGACACGCGGCAGCACGTCAACGATCTCGTTGACCTGGGCGATCACGATGCCCTGTCGGAACGCTGTGGATTCGACGATAACAGGCGTGTCTTCAGTGTTGCCGCCGGTATAGAGGTTGCCGGCTCTATCCGCTGCCTGGGCGCAAACGAGGCTTACGCGCGGAGTAAGATCGGTAAAGTACCGACCGAACAGTTCGAGATAGGTATGGATCGCGCCGATACGGAGCTGACCGGCGCTCAAGAGCCTTGCAAGACGCGCCGCCTGCGGTCCCGAAAAGGAAAAATCCAGCTTGGATGCAATGCCCTTCTCGAACACGTCGAGGTGTTCCGGCAGCGCCAGAACCGATTGGACAATGTGCAGATCGTGAACCACTTGCGGATTCACATTTGCCAGAGCCTTTGCCAGGAAATCGGCCTGTTTCTGGTTGTTGCCTTCGATGCACAGCCGATCGCCCGGTTCAATCACGGCCTCCATGAGAGCAATGATCGCATCTGCTTTGACCACCTTGCCGTTTGAGAGCGGTGAAGCCCGTTCCAATCGGCTCGCGCGGTTTGTCGCAAGTTTAGTCCACATGAATGCGCCTCCACAGCATTTGCGCCCATATGTATTCCGCAGCTCAAATTTTATCAACGTATAAATTCATTATTGCCTATTCGCGTTTTTTGCGCATACATACCCCAATGGGTTGTGCGGGGACGCCGCACGGATGGCGAACGGCAAGAGGGTGCCGCTTCCACTCCGACCCACTGGCTTTCGGGAGGAGCTGTCATGTCATCAGAAGTCATTACTATACTCGGGCTCGTCGTCATGTTTATCGTGGCGACTGCCCTGCCGATCAACATGGGCGCGCTGGGTTTTGCCCTCTCGTTCATCATCGGCACGCTCGTCGTCGGCATGAGCGTCAAGCAGATTTTCGAAGGTTTTCCGGGTGACCTTTTCGTCACGCTTGTCGGTATCACCTATCTTTTCGCGATCGCGCAGAACAACGGTACGGTTGACTGGCTGGTTCGGGCCTGCGTTCGGGCCGTCAAGGGGCGCATATCGGCCATTCCGTGGGTCATGTTCTTCGTCTCGGCGCTTTTGACTGCAATTGGTGCTGTCAGCCCGGCGGCGGTTGCCATCATCGCCCCGATTGCCCTGCGCTTTTCGGCAAAATATGGCATCAATCCGCTTCTCATGGGCATCATGGTCATCCATGGCGCACAGGGCGGTGGCTTCTCTCCCATCAGCATTTATGGCGGCATCACCAATCAGGTGGTTCAGCGCGCTGGCCTGCCGGGTGACGAAACCGTTCTCTTCCTCGCCAGCCTCGGCTTTAACCTGCTGATTGCCATCGGCGCAGCCATGGTTCTGGGCAGGAAATCGAAAGCGGCTGCTGGCGCGAACGGTTCCGGCGACGTCTTCACACCGGGCGTATCCGTGGATGTGCGCGGCAGTGGCGGTCATATGGCGATCGATCCGCGCCAACGTGAATCGGAAATGACTGAGGTCACGACGAGCGGCAAGCTTGATCTGGAGCAGGCACTGACATTGACCGGTCTTGCCGCCTTGGCCATTCTGTCTCTGGCATTCAGCCTCAATGTCGGTCTGGTCGCCATGTGCGTCGCTGTCGTTCTGGCACTGGTTTGCCCACGCGGGCAGAAGGGCGCCGTCGACAAGATTGCATGGTCAACCGTGCTGTTGATCGCGGGTGTCATCACCTACATCTCGGTACTGGAGAAATCCGGCGCCATCACCTATGTCGGCAACTCCGTGTCCGCACTGGCCATGCCGCTCGTTGCTGCCCTTCTCCTGTGCTATATCGGCGGCATCGTCTCGGCCTTCGCCTCCTCGGTCGGCGTTATGGGGGCTATGATCCCGCTTGCGGTTCCCATGCTCATGCAGGGTGAAATCGGTACGCCGGGCATGATTGCGGCACTCGCCATTTCCGCCACCATCGTTGACGTTTCGCCCTTCTCGACCAACGGCGCTCTGGTTGTCGCCAACGCCCAGAATGTCGATCAGACGAAGTTCTTCAAGACGTTGCTTTACTACAGCGCATTTGTCGTCGCTGCGGGCCCGCTTCTCGCATGGCTCGTCTTCGTGGCTCCCGGCTGGCTTTGATGCCAGCCCGGATCGCACCCCTCAGTCAACGTCAACAGTAAAGCTGGATGCACATGTCCCAGAAACTATATCCGGTCCTGAAGTCCGCGAGACAACGCACGAAGATCGACAATGAGCGTTACCAGAGATGGTACGAGCAGAGTGTCGAGGATCCGGATGGGTTCTGGGGCAAGCACGGCAAGCGGATAGACTGGTTCAAGCCTTACACCAAGGTCAAGAATACGTCGTTCAAGGGCAAGGTGCCGATCAAGTGGTTCGAGGACGGCCTGACGAATGTCTCCTACAATTGCATCGACCGGCATCTGAAGACCCATGGCGAGCGCACGGCGATCATCTGGGAAGGCGACAACCCCTATATCGACAAGAAGATCACCTATAACCAGCTTTACGATGCGGTGTGTCGTCTGGCCAATGTGATGAAGAAGCACGGCGTCAAGAAGGGCGACCGGGTGACCATCTACATGCCGATGATCCCGGAAGCCACCTATGCGATGCTGGCCTGCGCACGCATCGGGGCGGTGCATTCCGTGGTCTTCGGCGGCTTTTCGCCGGATGCGCTGGCGGGTCGCATCGTCGATTGCGAATCCACCTTCGTCATCACCTGCGACGAGGGCGTGCGCGGCGGCAAGCCGATTGCGCTCAAGGAAAACACCGACAAGGCCATCCACATCGCCGCACGCCAGCATGTCATCGTCAACAAGGTGCTGGTGGTGCGCCGCACCGGCGGCAAGACCAACTGGGCGCCGGGCCGCGACCTCTGGTACCATCAGGAAGTCGCCTCGGTAAAACCCTATTGCGAACCGGCAAAGATGAAGGCGGAAGATCCGCTGTTCATCCTCTACACCTCAGGCTCCACCGGCAAGCCCAAGGGCGTGCTGCACACGACCGGCGGCTATCTGGTCTATGTGTCGATGACGCATGAATATGTCTTCGATTACAATGATGGCGATATCTACTGGTGCACCGCCGATGTCGGCTGGGTGACCGGCCATTCCTACATCGTCTACGGACCGCTCGCCAATTGCGCCACCACCGTCATGTTCGAGGGCGTGCCGAACTTTCCCGATCAGGGTCGCTTCTGGGAAGTCATCGACAAGCATCAGGTCAACATCTTCTACACCGCCCCAACGGCGCTGCGCTCGCTGATGGGCGCGGGCGACGAGTTCGTAAAGCGTTCCTCGCGCTCGTCCCTTCGCCTTCTCGGCACGGTGGGCGAGCCGATCAACCCGGAAGCCTGGGAGTGGTATTACCACGTGGTGGGCGAGGACAAGAGCCCGATTGTCGATACCTGGTGGCAGACGGAAACCGGCGGCATTCTGATCTCGCCACTGCCGGGGGCGACCGATCTCAAGCCCGGCTCGGCCACACGACCCTTCTTCGGCGTGCAGCCGCAACTGGTCGATGCCGAGGGCAAGGTGCTGGAAGGTGCAGCCGATGGCAATCTGTGCATTGTCGACAGCTGGCCGGGTCAGTCGCGCACGGTCTATGGCGATCACCAGCGCTTCGTCGAGACCTATTTCTCCACCTACAAGGGCAAGTACTTCACCGGCGATGGCTGCCGTCGCGATGAAGATGGCTATTACTGGATCACAGGGCGTGTGGATGACGTTCTCAATGTCTCGGGCCACAGGCTGGGCACGGCAGAAGTCGAATCGGCGCTGGTGTCGCACAATCTGGTCTCGGAGGCGGCCGTCGTCGGCTATCCGCATTCCATCAAGGGTCAGGGCATCTATTGCTATGTCACGCTGATGGCGGGGCAGGTGGGTGACGATGCGCTGCGGGCAGAACTCATCAAGCATGTGCGCAACGAAATCGGTCCTGTCGCCACGCCTGACAAGATCCAGTTCTCGCCCGGCCTTCCCAAGACGCGCTCGGGCAAGATCATGCGCCGCATTCTGCGCAAGATCGCCGAGGACGACTTCGGCGCGCTCGGCGATACCTCGACCCTCGCAGACCCAGCCGTCGTCGATGACCTCATCGAAAACAGGCAGAACAGGCAAGAAGCCGCGTGACAGGCGGATTTGGAACTTTAGCCGTCGCTTCAACGATGATACTGAACCTCGCGTGACACCAAGGCGCATTGTCTTGGTGTCACGGATATTCTGAAAGCGAGGAGAGCCCGATGACCACCGGAAGTTCGATCAGTGAGCATATTCGCGTCGTGCTGTCGGATGAGATTTCAACCGGTACAATCCGCCCCGGTTCTGTGCTGGACGAGGGGACGCTGAGCGCCCGGTTTTCGGCCTCTCGCACCCCGGTTCGTGAGGCCCTTCGGCAGCTCGAAGCCAGCGGGTTGGTGGAAATACGGCCGCGCAAAGGGGCCTTCGTCCTGCCACTGACCTTGCCGCGCCTCATGCAGATGTTTGAAGTAACAGCGGAGATCGAGGCCATGTGCGTAGGCCTTGCCACACACCGCATAACCGGGGTGGAGCGTGCCGAACTCCTCGACATTCACCAGAAGGCCTCGGTTGCCGCCCGTGAGGAAAACTTCGAGCAATATGATGAGCTCAATCTTGCTTTCCACGAACTGCTCTATCGCAGTGCCCATAATGATTTTCTGTTCGAGGAACTGATGCGGCTTCGCGGTCGGCTGCTGCCCTTCAGGCGCACCCAGTTACGCTATGCGCAGCGCCTGCATTCGTCCAACAACGAACACGAGGCCATCATCCGGGCGATGATGCAGGGCGATGCCGCACAGGCAAGCCTGATGATGCGCGAACATATGCTCAATGCCGGGGTTGCGCTGGCCCGCTTCATGCGGGCCACAGGCGATCTTGCGGCAGAATAGCGTTGCCGTTTACACGGTGTTGGAGCTCAACACCTTGGCGATTTCGCTGGCAAGTTGATCCTGCGTGTATGGCTTGCCCAGCCGGGTGATCTCAAGATCGGTGCCTTCGGGCAAGTCGGCATAACCGGTGGCGATCAGAATCGGCAAGCCGGGCAGCAACTCCCGCGCCTTTCGCGACAGCTCGGCGCCATTCATTCCGGGCATGGAAAAATCGGTGACCAGCAGGTCGAATGTCGGGTCCTGCGACAGAATATCGAGCGCCTGCATACCGGAATTCGCCTCGATCACATCGTGTCCGAGATCTTCCAGCATGTCGACGGAACTCATCGCAATCAGCGCATCGTCATCGACCATCAGGATTTTCAGGCGCTTGTCGCCGGAATTGTCAGGGAGCGGCGCTGCAGCCACCACGTGAGACTGCTCCGGCATTTTGTCACTGATCGGGATCCAGAGTTCAGCGGTCGTGCCGTCGCCTTTCACGCTGCGCAGAACCAGCGCGCCTTTCAGCTGGAGAGCAAGTCCGTGGATCATCGACAGGCCAAGGCCGGTGCCCTTGCCCAATTCCTTGGTCGAGAAAAACGGATCTATTGCCTTTCTCAGCGTTTCCGGGTCCATGCCGACACCCGTGTCTGAAACCGACAGCACGACATAGTCGCCTGCGGCAAGCTCTGGCGTGGCACGCGCATTGCTGTCCTTTCGCAGCCCAATGGAAATCGTGCCACCATCCGGCGTTGCGTCGCGGGCATTGACGACAAGATTGAGGAGCGCCAGTTCGATCTGGTTTGCATCGCCAAGTGCCAGGGGCATATCGGCCTCCAACGACCAATCCAGCACCAGTCCGGAGCCCACGGACCGCCGCAGCAGATCTTCCATACCCTCCACAAGTCTTGGCATGTCCACCGGCTTGACCTGCAGGTCCTGACGCCGGGCAAAGGCCAGAAGACGCTGGGTCAGCGATGCACCGCGCTTGGCGCCTTTCAGCGCCCCGTCAATCAGCCGCATTGCCCTGTCATCGCCCGCGGCATGTTTGGCCAAGAGTTCCAGGTTGCCCATGACCGCCATCAGCAGATTGTTGAAATCATGCGCGACACCCCCGGTCAACTGGCCGATTGCTTCCATCTTCAATGCTTGGCGAAGCTGTTCTTCGGCGCGCTGGCGATGTTCCATTTCCGCCATCATGGTTTCATGGGCCTTCAGCAATTCCGCCGTTCGCTCGGCAACCCTCAGCTCCAGCGTCTCGTTGATCAGGCGCTGTTTCTCCAGCACCTCCATCCGTTCCGTAATGTCAGCACAAACGCCTACCATCTTGACCGCGACGCCCTGTCTGTCGCGATAGAGCTTGGCGTTGATTGCGGCCCAGTGCAATGACCCGTCTTTCCAGACGATCCGGTGTTCAATCGCACATTCCCGGCCGCTGTCGATCGTGTCCTGAATGGCCGCCTGCATTCGCGCCCGGTCATCGGGGTGGACACCGGCAATAAGCAGATCGTAGTCGAAACGATCGTCAGATTCATAACCGAATATTGCTTTGCACCGTGCCGAACAGATCAAGGTCTTCGAAGCAAGCTCGAGCTCCCAGGAGCCCAGACGACCAGCGTTCAATGCTGTCTGCAACCATCGTTCCCCGTCGGCCAGAGCCTCGATCTGCAGGCGCGCATCGAACTGCCGCAGACGGTTTCGATAAGCCGTGCGCGACGCGCTGATGAAGGTCGTCGCGTGGAATGGTCGCTCCACGAAGCTCACATTTCCCAGGATTTCCGACAGGCGCAGTGCCGCCGGATTGCGCTCCGGGCCGCCGCCGCGATGGGTGAGCACGATAAAGGGGAGGTCCGACCATGCGGCCTGCGCACTGACCCATCCCGAAAGCGAGCGCAGATCGGCTGAACGCAAGGTTTCCTCCATCACGACGACGAAGGCAACGTCGTCGTTGAGGCTCCCGACCATCTCGGCGAGCGTTTCAACAGGTCTGGATGCTATCTGCGCTTCTTTCAGAAGGGCCGCGGCGATCTGGTAATCCCGGCCGGTGGGCGCGTAGACGATAGCCTGATGTCCGGGTTCAAAAATTTTCCGAACTCCTGTCCGAGAGCGCAAGTCCAGGTGGCTCTGTCAACACCGGCACACCGCGCAGCACGCCCTGAAAGCCGGAAACGGGTTCTCCGAGCGTCAGGCCGCGATCGTCGATCTTGTATTCGCGAATGGTGTCCTCGTGGTGCCCGGTGCGCTTCTTGATCACGGAGACGGCGCGTCTGACCCGTCCGGCCGCTTCGAAATAGCGCAGCAGAATCACCGTGTCGGCCAGGTAGGTGACGTCGACAGGCGATTTCATGTCGCCGACCAGTCCATGCTGGGCAACTGTCAGGAAGGTATTGGCCCCCTGGCGGTTCAGGAATTGCAGCAATTCGTGCATATGGAGGATCAAAGCGTTTTCTTCCGGCATGGATGCCTGGTAGCCATTGACGCTGTCGATCAGCACGGATTTCGCATCGTAGGTCGCAACTCTTTCGCGTACACGCTGCGCAAATTCGCCCGGCGACAACTCGGCGGCGTCAAGCTGTTCGATGTGGAGCAAGCCCTCGTCGCGCAGTTTCTGCAGATCGATGCCGATCTCGCGCATACGGTCGAAAAGAAGGCCAAGTTCTTCGTCGAAAACGAAGACGGCTGCCTTCTCGCCGCGCTTGATGGCGGCATCGATGAACTGAAAGCCAAAAATGCTCTTGCCGGTGCCTGCCGGGCCGATCAACAGCGTGCTGGATCCGCGATTGATGCCTCCGCCTAAGAGCCCGTCCAGTCTTTCGATACCGGTGCTTAAAATATCGCGCTTGAAGGATGTCTTGTGTTCAATCGCCCTCAATCTCGGGAAGACCGCAACGCCGCCCGTGCGAATGACGAAGTCATGGTAACCGCCACGATAAGCCTGTCCACGGTATTTGAGAATGCGAACCCTGCGGCGCTCTGAGCCATAATTGGGCGAAAGTTCCTCCAGATGGATAACGCCGTGGACGACGCTGTGGACCGTCTTGTCGAGCACATCGGCTGTCAGATCGTCCAGCAGGAGGACGGTAGCCCCGGATCTCGAAAAATAATGCTTCAGGGCGAGGATCTGACGGCGATAGCGCAGCGAGCTCTGGGCCAGCAGCCGGATTTCCGAAAGGCTGTCTATCACGACGCGGTCGGGCTTCACCCGTTCGAATGCACTGAAGATGAGCTTGGTGGTTTCCCCCAGTTCAAGATCGGAGGAGTAGAGAAGGCTTTGTTGCTGGTCGCTGTCCAGAAGGCTTTCCGGCGGCACCAGCTCGAAGATTTCGATGTTCTCATTGAGAACCATATTGTGGGACGCGGCGCTGTCGCGCAGCTCCTCTTCCGACTCCGAAAGGCTGATGTAGAGGCACTTTTCGCCCCGCATCGCACCTTCGATCAAAAACTGAAGAGAGACCGTCGTCTTGCCAGTTCCAGGAGAGCCCTCTAGCAGAAAGACATGGCGGCGGGACAGCCCGCCCGACAGGATATCATCGAGCCCTTCGACGCCGGTGGTTGCTTTACTCAAGATATCTCGCATATTTCTTCCTGGATTAACGCTTAAGGCTAGAGCCCGATACTGGAGATAACGGACGCATATTGTATATAACTAAACGATGAAATGGATTGTTGCGAGCGCTGTGTTCGCAAACCACAAATTTGACATTTCTCAAGTATCTTTCACAACTGTGGCAGGTATCGGGCTGGCTGCTTTCTTGGAAAGTGAGGACGCGGTCCTGCGGTTTCAAGTGCTCTGCCACATCTTTCAGTTGCCGGTTGCGACCTGATGAATCGGTGCTTTCGCTCTTGCGGTTCCGGTCCCAAAAAAACCAGTGTGTGTCGGGCTTGCGGCGTGCTATGGAGGGCTGATCAGGAAAGCATTTTCACAGATGAATGACATTTCAAAAGACCAGCCAAGCCCTGCCAATATCGCCGATCTTCCCAATCTTGCAGCCGCGTTGGATGATGATCGTTTTCGGCAATTTCTCGACCATGTCCCCTTTGCGGTTGCTGTAGCCGAATTTGGCGACAGTGAGCAGATCGTCTATGGAAATCTCGAATTCGAGCGGTTGACGGCATTGCCTTCGGAGCAGCTGCAGGGCCAGCCATGGTCGGTGCTGCCTGTGGGCACCCCGCTTGCCGATGGTCCGGAACTGGCCGCTGCACTTTTGGAGAACGAGGAATATCTCGGCGCTTTCACCATTCAGACCGATGAGGCAACCCTCGTCGTGGATGCCTGGTCCAATACGATCGTCGATGAATCCGAAGAGCCGCTGTTTCGCCTTCTGGCCATGTCCTCGCGCGAAAGATCCGATGTCACGGCAGCGCTCAGTGAAAGCCTCGCGGAAAAGGATGTTCTCCTCAAAGAGCTGCAGCATCGGGTGAAGAACAATCTCCAGATGATCACGGCGCTCATCCGCATGGAAGCCCGCAACGCACAGGGCAAGGAAGAAAGCATTCAGTTCGGCCGGTTGGCAGGACGGATCGATGCGCTCTCTATCCTTTATCGGTCCCTCTATAGCGGCCAGGAAACAGAGACAGTCGATCTCGGCATTTATGTGAGCCAGATTGCGTCTTCGGTCATGGCGGCCCATGCCGTCGAGGGTATTCGTCTCGATCTCAAGATCGATACCTGGCCGGTCTCGGTCAACGTCGCCATGCCGGTTGGCCTCGTGATCAACGAACTCATGACAAATGCCCTGAAACACGCTTTTGTCGGGCGCGACAGCGGTTTGATCGCCGTTCGCTGTGTTGTGGACGATACTGGCTGCAAGATTCTTGTTACCGACGACGGCATAGGTCTTGCCGAAGCGTCGGATTGGCCAAGACGCGGCAAGCTCAGCGCCATGATCGTGGAATCGGTCAAACGAAACGCCAATGCCGAGATCACAGTGGAGTCTGAGCCGGGCAAGGGAATGACCGTGACGATTTCCTTCAAGCGCAGTGATGCGGTGGATGAGTAAGGTTCCGCGCCTTCAAGCGTGCCGTCGCAGCCAGTCCTGCAGATCAAGTTCGGCACGTTCCAGGGTGACCTGATTGAGCAGTTTGCGCAGCATTGCCTCGGTCACGGCGCGCGATCTGAAATTGTAGCGCGGTTCCTTGCCCGCTTCCGACCGCTCATAGACACCGAGCTTTTCGTAGATTTGCTGCAGGCGGTTCTGCACGCTCCTGAGTGAAAGGTTGCGGCGTCGCGCGATGATGCGGTCGGTCAGTCCGAGTGCGATGTCGATCAGCACTTCATATTCGGTTTCGCTGAAACCCTGCAGATGGCCAAGGCTCTTTTGCTGCATACCTCGTATTTCGCTGTCGATGACACATTGCGCCTCGATGAAGATGGATCGCAACGCCAGGCGAAGCCTCTCGTCGGAGGCCGATTTCAACACATATCCATAGGCGGCATTATCGGGCACGATGCGTGCAATGCCGCGCACATTGGCCTCGTCGGCATAATTGGACCAGAAAAGAATGCGCGTCTGCGGGCGCTCGCGCCAGATTGTCCGTGCGGCCTCTATGCCGTTTCGAGGGCTCATCTGCAGGTCCATGACGATCCACTCGAAATGGTGGTCACGGGCGAGCTTTTCGCCCGCCGTCCCGTCGCCAGCTTCCAGAACGAGGTCGCATTCCGGCAGCGCTGCTCTGACCGCTTCGTTGAGATAGGAACGATGAAGCGGATCGTCCTCCACGATGAGAACCTTCATGGGGTTTTCTCCTCCTGCGCAATCGGCAGCGTCACACGCACATAGGTTTTTCCATTCCTGCCACCACAGAAAAAGCGCGCTCCTATCAGCCGTGCGCGCACACGCATGTTCTCAAGTCCGCTGCCAATGTTCGTCTCGGTCTTGCCACCGCCGATGCCAATGCCGTTGTCGGATATGGCCAGCGTCAGCGCGTCGTCGTTACGCGTCAGGGCAACCGCTATGTGGTCCGCCTGGGAGTGGCGGATGGCGTTGTTGATGGCTTCCTGAGCGATGCGGAAAAGCGCAATGGCGACATTGGCCGGCAGCCTGCCGCTCTCGCCGTCGGAGCCGTCCTTCAGGCCCCAGGTCATGGACAGGCCGCTGTCACGGGTCGACCGTTCGAGATGGTTTTCGATGGCATCGACAAGGCCGAAAAGCTGCAGGACCGAAGGTCGAGCCTGTTCGATGATCTGACGCAGATCCTGCATTGATTGTTGCAGGCTGCGAAATAGCGGCTTCAGATCCTGACCGGGCACGGATGGCAGAAGGCTGAGCCGTTCCAGACGTTTGGCAAAGCGGGTCAGATCGCCAAGCGTCTGGTCATGCAGATCCATGCCGATCCGCTGTCGCTCCGCCTCCAGAAGTTCAGTCAGGCGCGCCGCGCCCTGCCGCAGCGCCTCCTCGCGCACACGGGCTGCGGCCTCCACAATGGCCGATTGCTTGGCCTGCTCGGCAGCCCTGATGGCATAGAAATAGGGGGCCAGAAGATCGCCGATGGATTGCGCGCGGGCAAGATCGCGCGGCCCGTAATGATCGACCGTCAGGCTGGAGAAGGACAACGCGCCGATGGTTTCGCCATGGACTTTCAAGGCAACATGCAGGCGGCTCTTGAGACCGTGTTCGTGGATCGGATCGCAGAACGAGCCCTCGAAATGAAACCGTGGATCGAGCGATGCATCGGCGGTAATGAAACTGTCCGTCTGGCCTTCGAGCAGCGCCCGCAACGGACTGTTTTCGATCAGCGCTGGCGGTCTTTTGCTCCAGTCGGTTTCCAGCCCGCTTTCATAGGCTGTGTGAAAGGTGCTGCCCGGCGCGATGATGCAGACATCCATGTGGTCGTGCGGAATGATCTGCGCGATTTCCTGCGCAACGGTACGAATGGCCGACTGGAAATCCAGCTGCCCTGCCAGCAGCCTGGCAATGGTCAGGTACTGGCGAAACGAAGAAGCCGCAGCGTCCTCAATCATGGTCTCCTCCCGGATACGCGCCACCCCTCCCGGACGTTGCGTATCGTCTCTATTCATTCCTTATCACAGGTCCCATGTCTTGCGGGAAACCGCAACTGATCTGCTAGAACCCGCAGCTGCGTGGCCCAGATGTGTCTGTACAGCATCTGGGAATTCGAGCATCATCATTGCCGCTGGAGGAACGCTCCAGAGAAAAAACTTCCGGAACTGACGTCGTTGAGGAGCGGCACCGGAAGAAGCCGGCGGGACTGGCACCCAGGGAGAGAGACATGACCATGAAATTCATTCTAGCGGCGACCGCTGCCGCCATGCTGAGCACTGTTGCATCTACGGCTGTTGCGGAAACGTCGGCCAAGAAGATTGCGCTGTCGAACAATTATGCCGGAAATTCCTGGCGTCAGGCCATGCTGACAAGCTGGGACAAGGTGACCAAGGACGCCGTCAAGTCCGGCGTCGTTGCGGCCGCCGATCCGTTCACCACGGCCGAAAATCAGGCGACCGAGCAGGCGGCGCAGATTCAGAACATGATCCTGCAGGGCTATGATGCGATTGTCGTCAATGCGGCATCGCCGACCGCGCTCAACGGCGCCATCAAGGAAGCCTGTGATGCTGGCATCACGGTCGTGTCCTTCGATGGTATCGTGACCGAGCCCTGCGCATGGCGCATCGCCGTCAACTTCAAGGAAATGGGCCGCAGCCAGGTCGAGTATCTTTCCAAGAAAATGCCCAAGGGCGGCAATCTGCTGGAAATCCGCGGCCTGGCCGGTGTCTTTGTCGATGACGAGATTTCTGCCGGCATCCATGAGGGCGTCAAGCAGTTCCCGCAGTTCAAGATCGTCGGCTCCGTGCATGGAGACTGGGCACAGGATGTGGCGCAGCGTGCCGTCGCGGGCCTTCTGCCAAGCCTTCCGGAAATCGCGGCTGTCGTGACCCAGGGTGGCGATGGCTATGGTGCGGCGCAGGCTTTTGAAGCCGCCAAGCGCCCGACGCCAACCATCATCATGGGCAACCGTGAAGACGAGTTGCAATGGTGGAAGAAGCAGAAGGATGCCAGCGGCTATGAAACCATGTCGGTTTCCATCGCGCCCGGTGTCTCGACGCTCGCCTTCTGGGTGGCGCAGCAGATTCTGGATGGCCAGGAGGTCAAGAAGGATCTGACAGTACCATTCCTCAGCATCGATCAGGCCAGTCTCGAAAAGAGCCTTGCAACGACCCAGAAGGGTGGCGTGGCCAATGTCGAATATTCGCTGGAAGACGCCAAGGCCGTCATTTCCTCCGCCAAGTAGGCGGGCACCGCACGGCAGGTGTTGAACGTTTCACCCGGCACGCTTTGCCGGGTGATGCATCATTGACTTGAAATCCCTTACACAAGAGACGGCAGCGTGGAATGACGGATATGTCAGAAACCGGGGCGGTGGTGTCGGTCCGCCAGGTCCGCGTCGAATTCGGTGCGGTCAAGGCGCTTGATGGCGTCGATTTTGAAATTCGCCCCGGAGAAGCGGTGGGGCTTGTCGGCCATAATGGTGCGGGCAAGTCGACTATCGTCAATGTCATCAATGGTGGATTGTCTCCGCATCACGGCCAGATCGCCTATGAGGGAGATGAGGGCGGTGGCATTGCCACGGCCCGCGCGCACGGCGTACGCTGCGTGTTTCAGGAACTGTCGCTTTGCCCCAACCTCACCGTTGTCGAGAACACCCGCCTGATGCATGGCGGGCTCTCAGGGCTTGGTTGGCGCAGCCGGGCGGCAACCCTTATCCGTTCCTCGCTCAACGATATCTTTCCCGGCCACGGTATCGATTGCCTCGCAACCGTCGGCTCGCTCTCCATCGCAGAACGGCAGATGGTGGAAATTGCCATCAATTTCCTCAGCGTTACCGAAGATCCGAAACTCGTCATTCTGGATGAGCCGACATCGTCGCTGGATGCCCAGCTTGCAGGGCAGTTGATGTCCCATGTACGCCGCTTTGTCGGCAGTGGCGGGGCGGTGCTGTTGATTTCCCACATATTGGGCGAAATCCTCTCCACCTCCAGCCGCATCGTCGTGATGAAGGATGGGCGTGTAGTGACCTCACGGCCGTCGCAGGATTTCACCGTCCGCAGCCTTGTGGAGGCCATGGGCAGCGTGGTCAAGGAAAGCACGCGCAACGCTACCTCCGTCGACGTCAGCGCCACAAAGGTCATTGACGTTCCCGCCGTCGCGGGTTCCACCATTCCCTTCCACGCCCACAAAGGCGAAATCATCGGCCTGGCCGGTCTGGGCGGGCACGGACAGACCGCGACGCTGCTTGACCTGTTTGCCGAAAGCAGCAGCAAATGGTTTCCCTCGGCCAGCAAACCAATGGCCTTCGTTGCGGGAGACAGGGCGCTGAACGGCACCTTCCCGCTCTGGAGCATCCTGCGCAACCTCACTATCGGCAATCTCCCCGCCCTTTCCCGGCGTGCGGCCGTCAACCGCAGCGCTGAAACGGCCTATGGCGAGGACTGGAAGCAGCGCATGGGCATTCGCACACCAGATATGACCAACCCCATCCTGTCACTGTCGGGCGGCAATCAGCAGAAGGTCCTGTTTGCCCGCGCGCTGGCGGGCGATGCCGCCATCGTTTTGATGGACGATCCCATGCGCGGTGTCGATATCGGCACCAAACAGGAGGTCTATGCCACATTGCGCCGCGAGGCCGCTGCCGGGCGAACCTTCATCTGGTACTCGACGGAAATGGATGAGGTACGGCTCTGCGACCGGGTCTATGTGTTCCGCGATGGCGTCATCGTGTCGGAACTGGAGGGCGACAGCATTACCGAGGACAATATCCTTGCCGCTTCCTTTGCGGGAGAGGCCGCATGAAAAACCCGCTGAACAATTTTCTGCCGATCCTCATTCCAGCCTTGTCGCTTTTGGTGCTGCTGTGTGCCGTGTTCTACATGCAGCCGCGCGCCATGAGCTATAACGGGCTTAATCTGCTGTTCAACCTGGCGGTTCCGATCGCGCTGGCCACCATCGCGCAGATGATCATCATGGCGGTGAACGATCTTGATCTGTCCATGGGCACCTTCGTCAGCTTTACCGCCTGCGTGACTGCGGTCTACATGCCGCAGCAACCGGTCTTTGCCTGCTTCATTCTGGCCTGCGCTGTCGGGGTCTATGCACTTCTCGGCGTTATCATCACCCTGCGCGATCTGCCCTCGATTGTCGTCACGCTCGGCATGAGTTTCGTCTGGGGTGGTCTCGCGGTGCTGATCCTGCCAGCACCTGGCGGCGAGGCCCCGGCATGGCTTCGCGCCGTGTTGATTTCAAAGCCGCCTATGGTGCCCATGGCCATTGTCGCCAGCGTGGTGATTGCTGTCGTCTCCCATCTGCTGATCATGCGCAGCACATTCGGCGTCCTGCTTCGCGGCGTCGGTGGCAACAGCCGGTCTGTTGCCCGCGCGGGCTGGTCCGTGCTGGCGCTGAAAGGTGCCGCCTATGCTACCGCTGCCTTTTTCGCCGTTGCTGCCGGCATGGCCCTTGTGGGGCTGACCACATCGGCGGATGCCAACATCGCCCTTCGCTACACCTTGCTGTCGATTGCGGGCGTCATCCTCGGTGGTGGTGAATTCGTTGGTGGCAAGGTCTCGCCGGTTGGTGCCGTCATCGGCGCGCTAACGCTTACCCTCGCCGGGTCCTTCCTGTCCTTTCTGCGCATTTCGCCGGATTGGCAGATCGGCGCGCAGGGCGGCATCCTCATCATCGTGCTGGCCTTGCGCCTTGTCATCAATCGCCGCGGACGGCAGGAGAAGACGCTATGAACCGCCTGGCGAAGCTTTCCCGAAAGCCCTGGCTGTGGTCCTTCGTTGCCGCCCTCGCAACGTGGCTTGTGACCATTCTCTTTACCGGCGGCGCCAGCACGGCCAGCCTTTCGCAGGCCACGCTTACCTTCGCCGCTTTCTCCGTTATCGTCGGTCTGGGGCAGATGCTAGTCATTACGCTCGGGCCGGGTAATGTCGATCTTTCCGTTCCGGCAACGATCACGCTATCAGGAACGGTGGCGCTGAAGGTCATGGATGGGCAGGACAACATGATCCTGCTCGGCCTTCTGGTCTCTGTTACGATTGGCCTTGTCATCGGCATTCTTAATTATGGCCTGATCAAATATCTGCGCATACCGCCCATCATCGCCACCCTGTCGATGAGCTTTCTCGTGCAGTCCTCGGCCATCTGGTACAATCGCGGCCTGCGGGTCAAACCGCCTGAAGCGCTCGCCTCCTTCAGCACAGGCACAAGTTTCGGGGTGCCCAACACGGCCATCGTTGCGCTTCTCATGTCGCTTTGTGTCTGGTGGCTGCTGGACAGATCAATGTTCGGGCGCTGGATTTCTGCCATCGGACAGAACGCCTTTGCAGCCCGCATGGCCGGAATTGCCGTGGATGGTTGCCGGTTGGCCACCTATGTCCTTTGTGCCGTCCTTGCCTCCGTCTGCGGTTATCTTCTGGCCAGCTTTTCCGGCGGTGCCGCACTCAACATGGGCGCGGAATATCTGCTTATGTCGATTGCGGTCGTCGTTATCGGCGGGTCGGCGGTGGCGGGCGGAAACTCCAATGTGCCCGGCATCTGGGGCGCCTCGTTGTTCATGTTCCTGGTCGTGTCGATGCTAAATACTTACGGGTTCGGTGCCGGTGTGCGGTTGATCATGACGGGTCTCATCATCATCAGTGTCATCGTTGTTGCCAGCCGACCCGCCGGATCGGCGCGTTGAACAGCATGAAATCACAACAACAATTACCGGAAACCATCATGCCGAACGCCCGCGCCGGGATTTACGAAATCCACGATCCACGCTTCCGCCACCTGATTGTCCCGAGTTCGGCTCTGGAAGAATTGTACAGCGGTTGCCGCTGGGCCGAGGGGCCGGTCTGGTTCGCTGATCTGGAATGCGTGATTTTCAGCGATATCCCGAACCAGCGTTTGCTGCGCTACGCATCCGGCGGCGACGTTTCCATTTTTCGAACACCGTCCAACTTCGCCAACGGCAACACACGGGATCGAGAGGGCCGCTTGATCACATGCGAACATGGCGGGCGCCGCGTAACGCGTACCGAACTGGATGGCCGCATCACGGTGCTGGCCGAAAGCTTTGAAGGCAAGCGGCTGAATTCTCCCAACGACGTGGTTGTCAGGTCGGATGGCAGCATCTGGTTTACCGATCCAAGCTACGGCATCATGTCGGATTATGAGGGCTATAAGGCGAAGCCCGACCTTGCCACCCGCAACGTGTTTCGTCTCGATCCTGTAAGCGGAGACCTCACCATCGTCGCAGATGATTTCGGCCAACCTAACGGCCTTGCGTTCTCTCCCTGCGAAAAATTCCTCTACATCGCTGACTCGGCTTCGAGCCATGACGAGACATGGCCAAGACACATCCGTGTCTTTGACGTGATGGATGGCTGCCGTCTGACCAATGGCCGTGTTTTTGCAACCATCGACAAGGGGTTGCCGGACGGCTTTCGTCTGGACACTGAGGGAAATGTCTGGACGAGTGCTGGAGATGGAGTCCACTGTTTTGCGCCTGATGGAACGCTTCTCGGCAAAATCCTTGTGCCGCAGACAGTTGCAAACCTTACCTTTGGTGGTCCGCGCCGCAACCGCTTGTTCATTACGGCAACTAGGTCGCTATATTCCGTGTATGTCTGCGCCACCGGTGCCCAGCACCCCTGACGCAGTCTGAGAGTCTCACCTCGGAAGAGGTCGATTTCCGGCCCTATGCAGGCCGGAAATCAGCACATCAGGGATGTTTGAAGAAAAACGAAACGCTTCGGGGAATGACATCTGAAGAAGCCGCAGCAGTCTGTTCCGGCCATATAAGTTCTCCGACATCATGGACGGAAACGGGCTGATTGGAAAGATTGAGGCGCAACTGCAGGATGGCTCTTCCTATTTTCCAGTCGACAAACACGCAGTCGTCTGGCGCCTCCACCACGCGGCCGGAATATGCTCCAGCTTCTGGAAGCCAGGGCATGATTGTCTCACGACGAATTTCGATCAACCGCCGCAGCAGGGCGGACCATTCCTTGCCATCAGCGGTATCCGCCTTCGCCCAATCTAGCTTTGATCCTTCGAACGTGGCCTTAGCATTGGGGTCGGGAATATCCTTCTCTGATTTTCCTTCAGGATAGCCGCCGAAATTCTCGGCCTGTGGCGGCCGATTATCGCGGATGGATTTCGCCAGTTCCCCCGTGTAGTCGGAAAAGAAATGGAACGGCCTTTCGTCCTTATAGGTGTCCCCCATAAACAGCAGCGGCACCTGCGGGGACAAGATCAGCATCGCCGTCAGTGCCCGGTAAAAATCATCGTCTGCTGTCATATGCAGCCGGTCGCCCATGGCCCGGTTCCCAACCTGATCGTGATTTTGCAGGAAGTGAATGAAGGCGGTAGGGGGCAGGCATTCGCTCGGAGGAAGCTCCGTGCCGACAATCGGCTCGCCAGGCTCCAGATATCCGTCGGACATGATCTTGCGCAGCTTGTCGAATGGGTGGTCGGCAAATTTTTCAAAGATACCGGACGTTTCGCCGGTGGCTATGCGACGGATGACATGGTGGAATCCGTCATTCCAGTCCGCAATAAAAAGCCCCTCCGTGAGAAGGTCAGTGCCATTCGGCGGGTTTTCGATCATCAGATGCACCTGACGGTCGGTGAAAGACCGCCGCACCGTTGAGGAAATTTCCTCGAGAATATGAGGCTTGGTGTCATCCTTGATCGCGTCTACCGCATCCAGCCGTAGACCATCCAGGTGATACTCTCTCAGCCAATGGATCGCATTGTCGATAAAATAGCGTCTTACGGGCTGTCGACTGAAATCGATTTGCGCACCCCAGTCGTTGTCTTGCCCCTCGCGGAAGAACTCAGGCGCGTAGACGCCGAGGAAGTTCCCCTCGGGGCCAAAGTGATTATAAACGACGTCGAGGAAAACCATCAGGCCGAGCCGATGCGCCTTGTCAACGAAGGCCTTCAGGTCATCGGGAGAGCCATAGGCGCTATGGGGCGCATATTGCAGCACGCCATCGTAGCCCCATCCCCTTGATCCAGGGAAATGCGCGAGCGGCATGATTTCGACCGCAGTTATTCCGATCTGTGCAATGTGTTCGAGCTTTTCCGCTGCCGCCGCAAAGGTTCCCGCTTCCGTAAAGGTACCTATGTGGATCTCCTGGACCAGCGTTTCGTGCCAGGGTCGCCCGCGCCAGTCCTGGTTTTCCCAGTTGTAAGCACGGGGGTCGGTCAGCACCGACGGGCCGAAAACATCGCCCAATTGCTGGCGCGAGGCTGGATCTGCCACCACGCGCCCGTCGTCCAGCACGAACCCGTAAGTTTCGCCGAATGGCTGGTGGTCGATGAAGACATCAAACCAGCCATCGTCGGAACGGGTCATCGCATGATCGCCGGAAAGGCGGAGTTTTACCTGTTGCTGAGCGGGAGCCCACAGGCGAAATCTTGTTCCGCCTGCAACAAAGACAGGTCCCCAGGCTTCTTCGGCCCGGCTGTTTCCCTGTCCATCCTTAAGAGCCAGATTATCAAGCATGTAACGAACCCTGTAATTGCAAAAATACTGACGCTTTTGTTGCTCGCTCGGGTGTCAACCGTGCGGGCGAATGACGACCTTTACGCAACCATCGGTCTTGTCGCGGAAAGTCTTGTAGGCATCTGGCCCTTCTTCGAGGCCAATGCGGTGCGTGATCAGGAACGATGGATCAATCTTGCCATCCACAATCAACTGCATCAGTGGCTCAAGGTAGCGCTGGACATGCGTCTGCCCGGTTTTCATGGTCAGGCCCTTGCCCACAAAGGCACCGAGCGGCGTTGGTACGGCAGAGCCGATGAAAACGCCGGGGAGTGAAACTGTGCCACCGGGGCGGCATGCAAGAATGGCCTGGCTGAGGGCGTAGGGCCGCTCTGTCGATGTTATCTTGCTCTGAAGCGTTTCCATGACGCCTCCGGTCCCATGGCTTTCCATGCCGACAGCCTCGATTACGGCGTCGGGCCCCTGGCCGTTGGTCATGTCGAGAATGCGCTGCTGCAAGTCTTCGTCATCATAATCCAGCGTTTCAGCGCCAGACTGCTGGGCAAGTGCCAGACGTTCCGGAATTGTGTCGATAGCGATGACGCGTTCTGCACCCAAGAGGAAAGCAGACTTGATTGCGAAAAGGCCTACGGGTCCGCAGCCAAATACGGCAATGGTCTGCCCGGGTTTGATATCGCAATTTTCCGCGGCCATATAACCTGTCGGAAAAATGTCACTTAGAAACAGCACTTGTTCGTCGCTGAGACCTTCAGGCACCTTGATGGGCCCGACATCCGCGTAGGGAATACGAAGATATTCAGCCTGGCCACCAGGGAATCGGCCGTACATTTCGGAGTAGCCAAACAGTCCGGCTGTGGGATAACCGATTTGCTTGGCCTGCATTGCGCCGGATGGGTTTGAACGTTCGCAAAGCGAAAACAGGCCGCTCTTGCACATGCGGCAATCGCCGCAGGAAATGGTGAATGGGACGACGACCCGGTCTCCAACCTTAAGCTTGGAATTTCCGCGGCCGACTTCCACCACTTCGCCCATGGTCTCGTGGCCCATGACATCACCTGAATGCATGCCGGGCACGAACCCGCCATAAAGGTGAAGATCCGATCCACAGATTGCGCAACTGGTGACCTTGATGATCGCGTCCCGGTCGTCCTGGATGATCGGGTCATCCACCACTTCACAACGAATATCGCCGCTTCCGTGCCATGTCAGAGCTTTCATGTGGGCGTTCCTTCTTGCTGAGTTCCAGAAGACGGATCAGGCCAACGGTCAAACTCCACCAGCCCCAAAATATTGAGGACAAGCGTCGTTCGGTTGTGATGGTCTTTTCAGTCAGGTTGAATGGGGAACACGCCAGAGGACCGAATGTTCCTCGATATTATCGCACGGCAAACAGGACGCGGACTGTTTCTTCGATCAAACGCGCATGAACGACGCAACAGCAACGTATTCGGTCAAGTATGAGCAATGCGCCGGATGATGATTTGAAATAGCGTGGAGAAACGAATTTGAAGGATTTGGTGGAGCTAAGCGGGATCGAACCGCTGACCTCTTGCATGCCATGCAAGCGCTCTCCCAGCTGAGCTATAGCCCCATAAGGGTTCCGGCATTTATCCGGTTCCGGGAACCGAAGCGTTTGATTGCGTTCGGTGGCGGCTTGATACTTGCGCTGTGGTGCATTGGCAAGCCGAAAAATTCGCCCGACGACATTTTTTTGACGCCGGGCGAAAAATTGTGTGGAAATCAGGACTCGTCGTCGTCGCCGTTCACGCCGATGATGTCGGAAACATCGTCGTCATCTTCGTCTTCGTCGGCTTCCAGGAATGTATCGTCGTCATCGTCGAGTTCGACATCGTCGTCGCCGTCGATATCTGGAATTTCATCAGCGCTGGCATCGCCATCGGCGTCTTCCAGAGGCACCAGTTCGACTTCCGTGTTTTCGGTATCGACTTCGGCAACATCTTCCTCTTCAGCCTGCTCCATCTTGGCAGCGGCAGTCGTTTCCTCGAAGAAGGAAAGCGGCCAGGACTTGCCCGTATAAGGAGATACGATGGGATCGCGGTTCAGGTCGTAGAATTTCTTGCCGGTATCCGGGTCTGTGCGCTTGGTTCCAAGGTCCGCTTTTGCCACTGTCTAAGCCTCAAATTGTGAGATGAGTTCGGTGTTTACGCCGTGTTTCCGGCAGTAGACGGTAAATTCTAGCCGGTCCCATTAATCGCTGATGCCTTTCCTGTCAAAGATAAACTTCAAGAGCGGTCTGAGCGCCCCAGGTTCACGCCTCTCTTGATGATCGGTATCGGCACTTATAAGAAGCACCAGCATCATCCTTCGTTACGCCAGAGCAGGATATATTATAATGACTTTCACCATTGCTATCGATGGTCCAGCTGCCGCAGGCAAAGGCACGCTGTCGCGAAGGATCGCCGAGGTCTACGGCTTTCACCATCTGGACACGGGTTTGACGTATCGCGCCACAGCCAAGGCATTGCTGGATGCTGGCTTGCCGCTGAATGACGAGACCGTGGCCGAGCGGACGGCGCTGACGCTGGATCTGGCGGGGCTGGACCGCGCTGTGCTGGCAAGGCATGAGGTGGGGGAGGCCGCCTCCAAAGTGGCGGTCATGCCGGCTGTAAGGCGCGCGTTGGTTGAGGCGCAACGTGGCTTTGCGGGCAAGGAGCCGGGCACGGTGCTGGATGGCAGGGATATCGGTACGGTCGTCTGCCCGGATGCGCAGGTAAAGCTCTATGTCACGGCTTCGCCGGAGGTCCGTGCGCGACGCCGATATGACGAGATTGTTGCCTCTGGCAATGCCGCGGATTTCGACGCCGTTTTCGCGGATGTGAAGACGCGTGATGAGCGCGATATGGGTCGCGCCGACAGTCCGTTGAAACCAGCTGAAGACGCGCACTTGCTTGATACGTCGGAAATGGGTATAGAGGCGGCGTTTCAGGCAGCCAAGTCGATCATCGATGCTGCTCTGAAGAAATGAGATTTGCGGGGATCCCGAAAGTTCGGACCCCGTTTAGACCGGAATGTCCCGAAAGCATGTCCTGCGCCGGAAAGCCTCACAATGTTCAAGAGGCGGGCATGGATTTCGGGAGTGATCAACGCGAACCCCCGGCGCTTTGTGTTCCTTGCGGAGCACTCTCAGGAGATTTAATGTCAGTAGCTACACCCACGCGCGACGATTTCGCAGCCCTGCTCGAAGAGTCCTTTTCTTCCAACGACCTTGCTGAAGGCTATGTTGCCAAAGGTATCGTTACGGCGATCGAAAAGGATGTTGCAATCGTTGACGTCGGCCTCAAGGTCGAAGGCCGCGTTCCGCTGAAGGAATTCGGTGCGAAGTCCAAGGACGGCACTCTCAAGGTCGGCGACGAAGTCGAAGTTTATGTTGAGCGCATTGAAAACGCTCTGGGCGAAGCCGTTCTGTCGCGCGAGAAGGCTCGCCGCGAAGAGAGCTGGGTCAAGCTCGAAGCCAAGTTCGAAGCTGGCGAGCGCGTCGAAGGCGTTATCTTCAACCAGGTCAAGGGTGGCTTCACCGTCGATCTGGATGGCGCTGTTGCCTTCCTTCCGCGTTCGCAGGTCGACATTCGTCCGATCCGCGACGTAACGCCTCTGATGCACAACCCGCAGCCTTTCGAAATCCTCAAGATGGACAAGCGTCGCGGCAACATCGTTGTATCGCGTCGTACGGTTCTTGAAGAGTCCCGCGCCGAGCAGCGTTCTGAAATCGTTCAGAACCTCGAAGAAGGCCAGGTTGTTGACGGCGTCGTCAAGAACATCACCGATTACGGTGCGTTCGTTGACCTCGGCGGCATCGACGGCCTGCTGCACGTCACCGACATGGCATGGCGCCGCGTCAACCATCCTTCGGAAATCCTTAACATTGGCCAGTCGGTCAAGGTTCAGATCATCCGTATCAACCAGGAAACCCACCGTATCTCGCTCGGCATGAAGCAGCTCGAGTCGGATCCATGGGATGGCATCTCTGCCAAGTACCCGGTTGGCAAGAAGATCTCTGGTACCGTCACGAACATCACCGACTACGGTGCATTCGTCGAGCTGGAGCCAGGCATCGAAGGCTTGATCCACATTTCCGAAATGTCCTGGACCAAGAAGAACGTACATCCCGGCAAGATCCTGTCCACAAGCCAGGAAGTCGACGTTGTCGTTCTCGAAGTCGATCCTTCCAAGCGCCGTATTTCGCTCGGTCTCAAGCAGACCCTCGAAAACCCATGGCAGGCATTTGCCTACAGCCATCCGGCCGGCACTGAAGTTGAAGGCGAAGTCAAGAACAAGACCGAATTCGGCCTGTTCATCGGCCTCGAAGGCGACGTTGACGGCATGGTTCACCTGTCCGATCTCGACTGGAACCGTCCAGGCGAGCAGGTCATCGAGGAATACAACAAGGGCGATACCGTCAAGGCCGTCGTTCTGGATGTAGACGTCGAGAAGGAACGCATCTCGCTCGGTATCAAGCAGCTCGGCAAGGATGCTGTCGGCGAAGCCGCAACATCTGGCGAACTTCGCAAGAACGCCGTTGTTTCCGCTGAAGTCATCGGCGTGAACGAAGGTGGCATCGAAGTGAAGCTCGTTGCACACGAAGACCTCACATCCTTCATCCGCCGCAACGACCTGGCACGTGATCGTGACGATCAGCGTCCTGAGCGTTTCTCGGTTGGTCAGGTTCTCGACGCACGCGTCGTCAACTTCTCCAAGAAGGATCGCAAGGTCATGCTTTCGATCAAGGCTCTGGAAATCGCAGAAGAGAAGGAAGCTGTTGCTCAGTTCGGTTCGTCCGACAGCGGCGCTTCGCTCGGCGACATCCTTGGCGCGGCTCTGAAGAACCGCGGCGAGTAATCGTCCCTGCCTTTGAAATGAGAAACCCGCCGGAGCAATCCGGCGGGTTTTTTAGTTTTTGTCGCCCCATGCAGGCGCCAGCTGTTCGATCTGCTCACGTCTCAGGACGCGTCGCTCATCCGCAGATAATAGGATTCGGCACTGCCCGCCGATGCATCATCATTCGCGCCGTCGGAAAGGGAACGGTCGATAATCTCGTCATTGGCGGCCGCACGCTCCTCCTGTTCGGAGCCGCCATCTGGTTGGCTTTCGCCACTGTCCTCCTCATATCCGCCTTCGGAGGATGGCCACCGCCCGCGCGGCGGCGCATCGCCCTCATGCTCGTCTTCTCCAGCGGGATAATGAACGAAGGGAAGCGGAATTCCTTCCTTGGCCATCATCGCTGCTGCTGCGGAATGCGGGCCGGGTTGGGTAAAAAGGGCGGCATCCAGCTCTGTCGCCGGTCCTGATCTATGCGCGACGGCTGCCTCGTGGCGCGGCAGTGTGCCCGAGACCGCGTCTTCCTGCGCACTGTCCTTCGTTGAGGCCGGCATGTTTGGCGATGCCATAGCGTGCTGCTTTGCGAGCTGCTCATCCTGAGGCGGGAGGGCCTGCGGCGGCAGTCCGATTGCCTCATCCAAAACCTGCGCCTGGGCTGGGGGTGATCGAAGAAGCGCAGCCAGAAGCAGGCCTTCCATGTCCTTGGCTGAAGCAGCAGCGAATGGGTGGGGCAAAGCGGAAGGGGCCTTACCATCAGCGGATTGGAGTGGTGCTGTCGGTGCCCTTCCGATGGTTGCCGTCTCTTCGGGCAGCGTGGTCCTGACGGCATGTACATCCACCGAAAGGTTCTGAGCCTGAGGCGGTATAGGACGCATTGCCGATGCAGGTGGGAATTCGCCGTCACTTCCTCCTGCTATTGCAAGCGTGGCCCCGGGCGCGACAGATGTTATGCTCGCGGACCCGGCAGCCGGTGTGGGTACAGAGGCCTGCGCTGGCAGTGCTGTCGCGTTACTTATGCGGATGGGCGGGTTACCCGAAGACGCCGCGGGTGGCGTCAGGCTTGCGCTTTGCGAGGGGGTGCCAATCCCTTGTGATTGAGACAGCGGGCGAGGCATCTGCTCGTCTCCGCTACCCAGCAGCAAGGCGGTTTTCGCTGCTTCCGAGATTGGGCTGGTGGGCAGGGCTGGTGCGATGGAAACACCCCGAACCGGCAGCGGCAGCGCTGTCAGGTTGGCGGGTATCAGATCCTGCAAATAGGAAGAGATCGGCGGCTTGGCGCCGCGCGCGCCGCCGCTGGAACGGGCAAGTTCAAACATGACGGCAAGCCGCGCCGCATCTGGCCCTGCCGAGTTTCTGAGGGCATCAGTGAGCATGGAAAGGGTGACGCCGCGCAGGATGGTACCCAATTGCTTTTCCAGCGCGGCACGTTCGTCGGCAGGCAGGGACTGCATCGTGATCACAAGGCGATCGATATAGGCTTCGGCCGCCTCGCCATCCATGCGGGCAATGTTCAGCAGTTTTCCGAGTGTTTCGGCAAGGACACCGGCATTCTGTGCCAGACGCAGTTCTCCTGAAACCGCGCGCGCCATTGCGCTGGCCCCCGCTGTTGCATCTTCCTGCTCAATCTGGAGCGGAGCGATTGCCGCAGCCGCCGGTATTACGTTTTCCGCACGGGTGCTGGCTGGCTGAAAAGAGATATCAACCGCCGAAACGGCGCTGACAGGCGGCAGCATGGCAGCAATTCCTTGTTGTTGATAGGCCGGAACGTCCTGCGCCGACGCGTATCAGCTACATTCGCACCTTTCCCGGATGGGAATCTCTGCGACATCACAGGTCCTATGGGCGACCGCTCATGCGGTGCGTGGATCGCTCAAGGTCGCGGGTCTTGCAAACCAATAGCGAAACGGAAATGTCGAATCATCTAAGGAGAGAGTGACCGCAAAAGATTAACGATCCGCTAACCAAGGTGGCGCGAAGTCAATGTCATTTTACGTATCAGGGGTGCCGACGATCAGCTGTGGGCGAAAATATCGGTGTCTTCCCAGCCAAGCAGATCAAGCTTGGCTCTGGTGGGAAGGAATGCAAAGCAGGCTTCGGCGTGCTCATAGCGGCCATCGCGCAGCAGGCGGGCAGTCAGCTTGTCACGCAGGGCGTGGAGGTAAAGAACGTCGGAAGCCGCATACTCCAGCTGGGCCTGGGAAAGCTTTTCAGCCGCCCAGTCGGAGGATTGCTGCGCCTTGGAGATGTCGACTTCAAGCAGTTCCTTCAGATTGTCCTTCAGCCCGTGCCGATCCGTATAGGTGCGGCAAAGCCTCGATGCGATCTTGGTGCAGAAGACCGGGGAGGATGTGACACCGAAGGTGTGGAACAGCACAGCGATATCGAAACGCCCATAGTGGAAGATTTTCTGACGCGCGGGATCTTCCAGCATGGCAACCAGATTCGGGGCTGACGTCTGTCCGGCGGCGATGCGAATGACGTCTGCGCTGCCATCGCCGGAGGAAAGCTGCACGACACAAAGGCGATCTCGACGCGGTATCAGGCCAAGCGTTTCCGTGTCGATGGCGATTGCGCCGGTGTAGCGGTCAGCATCGGCCTTTGAAATATCGCCTTCATGATAACGGATCGTCGCTGCCATTCTTCTCTCCACGGCTGGATTGGTGTTGGGGCTATAACCGAAAGCGCTTGATTGCGATACCGCTTCATCGCGCTTTTCATGGCGGATGCGGCCTTGCGCGGCCATGAAGGCGCGCGGTAGGGTGCCTTCCTAGTCTCTGGTTCTTAAAAGTGCTTCATCCCCATGTCAGTCAAAATTTATCTCGCCGGCCCGGAAGTCTTTCTGCCGAATGCACGTGAAATGCTGGACGCAAAGGCAGACCTTGCCCGTCAGGCAGGCTTTACGCCCCTTTCTCCGGGCGACTTGGAAATACCACCCGCGGATACGAAAATTGGCCATGGGTGCAATATCAATGCCATCGACGAGCAAATGATGCTCGAAGCGGATGCTGTCATCGCCAACCTCACACCCTTTCGCGGTATTGCCGCCGATACTGGCACAAGCTACGAGTTGGGCTTCATGTGTGCCCTCGGCAAGCCGGTTTTTGCCTATACCAATATCGCCGCCAATCACTTTACGCGCATCCTGGGCCATTATGGTGGGGTGGCGACGCAGGACGAAACAGGACGGTACCGGGGCCCCGATGGACTTTCCATTGAGAATTTCGATATGGCGGACAATCTCATGCTCCATGGCGGCATCGTTCGGCGAGGCGGTGCCGTCGTCGTGGGCGACGCGCCGGCAGATGCAATTTACACCGACCTGACGGCCTTCAGGGAATGCCTTCGACGGGCAGCCGAGACACTTCTTAAAAAGACAGCTTGATAGCGGGAGATATTCATATGAGCGGAACAATTCTCATCACCGGGGCGACCTCGGGATTCGGTCTGGCGACCGCCCGTCTCTTCGCGAGGGACGGCTGGAAAGTCATTGGCACGGGCCGCCGCGCAGATCGTCTTGCGGCATTGGCAGACGAACTCGGCAAGAACTTCCACAGCATGGTTTTCGATATTACCGACGAAGCGGCGATGGCATCGCAATTTGCGGCCTTGCCAGCGGAATTTCGAGACGTAGACATATTGGTGAACAATGCTGGGCTGGCACTTGGCACAGCGCCAGCACCCCAGGTTCCGCTCAAGGACTGGCACACCATGGTCAACACAAACATCACCGGTCTGTTGAACATCACGCATCACCTCCTTCCAGGTCTCATAGAGCGGCGTGGCGTCGTCATAAACCTGTCCTCCGTCGCCGCCCACTGGCCCTATGCCGGTGGCAATGTCTATGCCGCCACAAAAGCCTTTCTGCGCCAGTTTTCTCTGGGGCTGCGCTCTGACCTGCATGGCAAGGGTGTGAGGGTTACGTCAATCGAACCCGGCATGTGCGAAACCGAGTTTACCGTGGTGCGGACGGGCGGCAATCAGGATGCGTCGGATACGCTCTACAAGGGCGTCAATCCCATTATGCCGGATGATATCGCCAACACGATCCACTGGGTCGCGACCCAGCCCAAGCATATCAACATCAACAGCATTGAGATAATGCCGGTTAACCAGTCCTTTGCCGGGTTTCAGGTGCACAGGGACAGCTGATCACGCACCCCCAACAGGAATGTGATGAAAAACCGGGCACAGTTTAGCCACCTATGCAATAAATGCATTGCTGCATTGCGAGACTGGCTCTGTTAAATTCCGGCAGCGTCGCTATATTTAAATCATCGAAGCGACGCACTCCTCCTCCCAGCGTCGCGAGATGTGGATCGACAACACTCCTCCTCCCAGTTGTCGATCAAGTTTAAAGCCTGCCGCACCTCCTCCCGCGGCAGGCTTTTCCACTTTCTGGGACATTTATCTCCATTCAGTCAGCACTAAATCCGGATGCCACGTGATCTCAGCATTGTCTGGATATCAACGGCAGATCCCGTTTCGATGGATGCGTTTGCCGCTATGCCCGTCAGAATGGACCATGCGCCGGATATATGGTCCGATGCGCGGCTGTGGCGGTCCGGCTCCATGGTATCGGGCGCAAATATGTAGCCAAGCATGACAGGATCAGCGCCGCCATGGGTGCCCTTGCCCTGAGCCACGTCGATCATCACCGGCTTCTCGCCCGCCAGGTGCAACTCCGTCGTCACCGCTTCCTCATCGGCATGAGCGCGAACGCCACCAAAGACGCCATGCACTTCGACATGCTTGTGCGTAATTTCCCCCTTCGTGCCTTGAAAACGGATTTCCAGGCCTTCCCATGGAGAGTAAGCGGTCAACGTATAGTTGGCGGTTACGCCGGAGGCGTAGCGGATATGGGCCTGCATCGTGTCCTCTATGCCGATATCGGCATCGAACACGCAACGATCGCGAAAATAGCCATCCTCGTCCTCGGCATCGAGGTAAAGAGAGCGCAATTGCTCGTCTGCGGAAAGATCCAGCCGGAAGGCGCATCGCTGCGCCACGGGACAGTCTGCGCAACGGGGCCCATGGTCCTGCAACCCCAAAGCAACGGCGGTTTCAGGACGGTAGAAGGCGCGTTGGCCAGAAGCAAAAACCTGTGTTGGCGCCGATGCCAGCCACCAGTTGAGCAGATCGAAATGGTGCGTGGATTTATGGACGAGAAGGCCGCCTGAATTTTCCTTCTGCCTGTGCCAGCGCCGGAAGTAATCCGCGCCATGGACGCGGTCGAGGTGCCAGCGGAAGTCTACGGCGGTCACGGTGCCAATCACGCCGGATGCCAGCATGTCCTTGATCTGCGTGCGGGCAGGCGAATAACGGTAGTTGAAGGTCACCATGACCTTGCGTCCCGTGCGGGCCTGCGCATCGACAATCTGCTTCAATCTGGCAAGATCGATCGTCAGGGGCTTTTCGCAGATAACATCGCATCCCGCTTCAAATGCACGCACGATATAATCCGAATGCAGGAAATCCGGCGTTGCGACCACGATCGTATCAGGCTTCTGCTCGGCAATCAGCTGGTCGAAATTCTCGGCAAGGTAGGTGGGAACGCCGTTGGTGCCGGGCCTGGAAATCGCCTTTGCAGCCTCTCCCAGCCGATGAGCATTGCTGTCACACAAGGCGACGATTTCGTGCCTGTCCGCATAATCTTCAGTCACGGAATCTCGGAACATCTTGTGACGCGATCCGCACCCTACAATGGCGATTTTCACTGCTTTACCCTTTGCTTTGCGTATCTGACCGCAGCGACATGCCCGCATCAACGATCTGAAGGTCGTAACGTAAATTGGTAGTATCTAACATTAAAGTCATAATATGATTTCATGGCAAGCGGAATTGCGATGCTGCAATGCACTCATTTCACCGGCGCGGGCAAAGAAAAAGGCGACCCTAAGGCCGCCTCTTTTGGTTTTCTGCTGAGAGAAACCGGTCACGCCGTGACCGAAATTTCGCGTCTTTCGCGGTCGGTGACGATGGAGAGATCCAGCACCTTCTGCAGGTTCGCAGCGTGGCGGAAATCCGGGTCTGCCTTGCCACCTTCCATCACGGCCTTTGCGAATTTCTGGTAGTTGGTTTCCACCGGCTCCACCTCGATATCCCGCCAGATCGCTTTTTCCACATCCTCGCCGAGGCAGCCGCGCAGGGTGGAATAGTCGGGCGTGTGGATCACCTCGACCGCACCTTTGTCGCCGTGCAAGCGAAGGCGCAACTCATTGAGGTGCCCCGTTGCCCAGCGACTGGCATGGATCACGCCCATGGCGCCGTTTTCAAGCTCGGCGGTCATGGTGAAGCTGTCATTGGCGTCGAGATCGTAGACGTCGATCTTGTTGCCCTCGTATTTGTCGAAGGTCTTAAGGCGTGTGAAGATGCGGTCGACATCGCTGGCTGCGCCGTAGGATGCGAAGTCGAGAATGTGGATGCCCACATCGCCCAGCACGCCGTTGGAGCCGTGCTTGGTGGACAGGCGCCAGAGCCACTTGCTCTCGGTCATCCAGTCCCCCCAGGCTTTGGAAACCAGCCAGCTTTGCAGATAGGAGGCTTCCAGATGGCGCATCTTGCCGATCTTGCCATCCAGAACCATCTGCCGCGCGGCCTGCAGCGGTGCCACATTGCGGTAGGTCAGGTTGACCATGGCGACGAGGCCGGATTTTTCCGCAGCATCGGCCATTTCCGCGGCCTTGGCATAGGTTTCGGCCAACGGCTTTTCGCAAAACACATGCTTGCCCGCCGCCAGAAGCTTCAGGCTGGTCGGGTGGTGAATGGCATCCGGCGTGACATTGGCAACGGCATCGAATTCGCCCCAGGCAATGGCATCGTCCAGCGATGTGAAGGTCGTTGGAATATTGTGGCGCACGGCAAAGGCCCGCACGATGACGTCATCCACATCGACAGCTGCGACCACTTCGACGCCAGAAATCTGCGAGAAGTGCATGGCATGGGTATTGGCCATGCCACCTGTTCCAAGAATAAGAAGTTTCATGATTGATTACCTGTAGCCTGCTTCGCCTGCGGAGTGCAGCTTGGGACCACGCTCCTCAATCTTTTCCGGTGCCTGCTCAACCGGCACGTTCGGGGCCTCGTGAATGGAGGTCAGCGCGCCAGCGGGGTTGTAGGCCCACTTCACAGAGTTGCTGATGACCTTCTGGACATTGGCATCGTGATAGGTCGGATAGGTCTCGTGCCCTGGGCGGAAATAGAAGATGTTGCCCGCGCCGCGCCGCCATGTCAGGCCGGAGCGGAAGACTTCGCCACCCTGGAACCAGGAAATGAAGACGGTTTCCAGCGGCTCAGGCACGGAAAACTGCTCGCCATACATTTCCTCATTCTCGAGTTCGAAATGTTCCGGCAGGCCAGCCGCAATCGGGTGGCGCGGGTTGATGGTCCAGATGCGCTCGCGTTCGCCCGCCTCACGCCATTTCAGCGCGCAGGGTGTTCCCATCAGTCGCTTGAACGGCTTGCAGAAATGGCCCGAATGCAGAACGATCAGGCCCATGCCTTCCCAGACGCGCTTGGCCACGCGCTCGACGATCTCGTCGTTGACGGCGCCGTGGTCCTTGTGGCCCCACCACACCAGAACATCTGTCTTGTCCAGCCGCTCCTGCGAAAGGCCGTGCTCCGGCTCCTGCAGCGTGGCAGTGGTCGCATTGATGTCGGGCGAAGTGTTCAGCGCGTCGGCAATCGTGTTGTGCATTCCGTTGGGATAGATCGAGCGAACGGTCTCGTTGATATGTTCGTGGATGTTCTCGCCCCAGACGACGGTATTGATGGTCATGTCATGCTCCTTGAAATTCCGGCATGTGGGAGAACAGCCGGTGAAGATGTGTGTCGAGCGCCTCAGGCGGCGCGTGTTTGTGCTTTGGGCAGGGCCTTGCCCTCGGCGTCAAAGCGATGGATGTGTTCGGGCAGGGGAAGAAGGGTCAGCCTGTCACCGGTCTTGCGGGCAGAAACGCCGTCTTCGCGCACCACCACCGGCTCTTCCGTTCCCATGTCAACGTAGATGTAGCTGTCGGAACCCAGCATTTCCGAATGGACGATATCGCCTTCCCAACCGCCACTGTCGGCGGCCGTTGCAGTAATATGTTCAGGCCGGATACCAACCGTATGCGCACCATAGGCTTGCGCCAATTTGCCCGTCAGAAAATTCATCTTGGGAGATCCAATGAAGCCTGCCACGAATGTATTGACCGGTGTCTCGTAGAGTTCAAGCGGCGTGCCCACCTGCTCCACACGGCCATCACGCAATACGCAAATTCGGTCTGCAAGCGTCATGGCCTCCACCTGATCATGGGTAACATAGATCATTGTCGTGTCGGGCATACTGCGGTTCAATTTGGCTATTTCGAGACGGGTTGCAACGCGCAGCGCCGCATCAAGGTTCGATAGCGGCTCATCGAACAGAAAAACCTTGGGATCGCGCACAATCGCCCGGCCAATGGCCACGCGCTGGCGCTGGCCACCGGAAAGCTGCTTGGGCAGTCGCTCGAGATAGGGCGTCAGTTGCAGCATTTCCGCTGCCACTTCCACGCGCTTGCGGCGCTCGTCTTTGGTGGAGCCCGCAAGCTTCAAACCGAAGGCCATGTTTTCGAACACGGTCATGTGCGGATAAAGCGCATAGGACTGGAACACCATGGCGACACCACGGGCGGCGGGCGCCAGACGGTTCACCACCGTATCGTCAAAGGCCAGTTCTCCGCTGGTGATTTCTTCCAGGCCGCAGATCAGCCGAAGCAGTGTGGACTTGCCGCAGCCGGACGGGCCGACGAACACCATGAACTCGCCGGAGCGGATGTCCATGTCGACACCCTTAATCACATCGAAGGCACCGAAGGATTTGCGAACATTGCGCAATTGTATGCTGGTCATGAATGGGTCTCCTAACCTTTGACGCCACCGGCGGTCAGGCCGGAAATGATGCGTCGCTGGAAGATCAGAACAAGGATGACGAGAGGAACGGTCACGATGACGGAGGCCGCCATGATGGTTCCCCAGGGAATTTCGAACTGGGAACTGCCCGACAGCAGGGCAATAGCCACCGGCACCGTGCGCTGCTCGTTGGACGAGGTGAATGTCAGTGCAAACAGGAACTCGTTCCACGCCGCGATGAAGGCCAGCAGACCGGTTGTCACAAGTGCCGGCCACATCAAGGGCATGAAGACCTGCGTGATGATGACCCAGGGTGACGCGCCGTCAACAATGGCCGCTTCCTCGATTTCGACAGGCAGATCTCGCATGAATGTGGTCAGAACCCACACCGTGAAGGGCAGGGTAAAGATCATGTAGGAGAAGATCAGCGCAAGTGGCGTGTTGAAGACACCGGCCCAGCGAATCAACTCGAACAGTCCTGCAAGCACCGCAATCTGCGGAAACATCGAGACGGAAAGAATCGTCAGCAGGAGCAGCGAACGTCCTTTAAACCGCACCCGCGCCAGTGCATAGGCTGCGGTAACCGCAAGAAACAGTGACAGGGCCACCACGCAGGAGGCAACCATCAGCGAATTTCCAAGATTGCGCAGGAAGCTGTCATTGCCCAAAACATTTGTATAATTGGCCAGTGAAATGCTGGTCGGCACATAGTTCACTTCAAACAGCGCCGTGCCGGTTTTGAAGCTTGTCAGGATTGCGTAGTAGAAGGGAAACACCGCCACGATGACGATGATGGCGACCAGCGCATAGAATGCAGCCGACTTGATAAGGGATGAAGCGGTCATCGTGCATCTCCATCGGTGTTCACCCGGCCAAGCCACATATAGATGATGGTGATGGATGCGATGATGAGGAACAGCATGGTCGACGCGGCCGCGCCATAGGCAAACTTGTCGAAATCGAACAGGTTCTCGCGGGCAAGGACAGACATCGTTCTCGTCTGCGCATTGTTGGGCGTCAGAATGTAGATGAGGTCGAAAACCCGCATGGCATCCAGCATCCGGAAGATGACCGCGACCATCAGCGCAGGCCGGATCATCGGCAGCGTGACACGCCAGAAAACCTTGATCGGATGAATGCCGTCAACCTTGGCGGCCTCATACATGTCCTTCGGCACCATCTGCAGCCCGGCGAGAATGAGCAGCGCCATGAAGGGCGTCGTCTTCCACACGTCGACGATCAGCACCGCTGTCATCGCCGTTTCGGGATTGGCGGTCCAGGCAATCTTTTGCGAGATGAGCCCAAGGCTCAGCATCATGTCATTGAGAATGCCGAATTGGTCGTTCATCATCCAGGCCCACATGCGCGCGGATACGATGGTTGGAATGGCCCATGGAATGAGAATGGCAGCGCGCACAATGCCCCGCCCCTTGAATTCGGCATTCAGAACGAGCGCGACAATCAGGCCCAGCACGGTTTCGACGGAAACGGAAACCAGCGTGAACTTCAGCGTGTTCCACACCGCGCCCCACCAAGCGGGGTCGGCAAGCAGGCCGCGATAGATGGTGCGGCCGCTGCTCAGCGTGATCCAGGAAAGATAATTCTTCAGCCCGACAAACTGGGCGTCGGAAAGGCTGGTCAGCGATGCGTCGGTCAGGCTGAACCAGACGGTTCTGACCAGCGGCCATCCGGCAACCAATGCCAGCGTGAGAAATGTCGGTGCAAGAAAAAGCCAGGCGGCGCGCAGACGTTCCGATTGAAGATCGGAGCCCGTCATTGCTGCAGCCGCAGGCGGCGGAGAAGCGTTTTTGGTCATGGAAAGGTCCCACCGGTTTAGCAGTGGTCAGGCGGCAGGTTAGGGCCGCCTGACTGTTAAGGCTGATTACCAGCTGTTGCCCTTGAGATCGGTGAGCTCGACTTCAAGCAGTTCGAGGTTTTCGGCGGCCGTGCCGGTGCCCGACAGGGTGTTGTGAACAGCACCCCAGAACTTGGCGGAAACCTCGTTGTACTTCACCTTTGTCGCAGCCGAAGGACGCGGAACCGCGGTCTCGAAGATAGGCTTCCACAACGGCATGAATGGCTGCGCGGCGGCCACATCCTTGTCATCGTAAAGCGATGCGATGGTCGGCATGTTGGAAAGCTCGACGGCTCTCTTCTTTTGCGTTTCCTCGGAAGACAGGAATTTCACCAGCGCGATGGCTGCCTCCTGGTTCTTGGAATATTTGGAAACTGCCGCATTCCAGCCACCCAGCGTAGAGGCGCCTGCCTCGCCTTCGGTACCGCCGGGCAAAGGCACGACACCGAATTTGCCCTTGATGGCGCTGTCGTCACCGTTGCCAAGCGCATAGACATAGGTCCAGTTGCGCATGAAGACGGAATTGCCGGTCTGCCAGACGCCGCGTGCTTCCTCTTCCTTGTAGGCAAGGGCGCCCGGCGGGGAAATGGTGCCAATCCAGCCCTTGGCGGTTTCAAGGGCGGCTGCGGCCTTCTCGTTGTTGATGCTGATATCGCCATTGGCTTCAACGATATGTCCGCCGCCGGCAGAGGCAATCCATTCCAGCGCGTTGCAGGTCAGGCCCTCATAGGCGCTGCCCTGAAACACGAAGCCCCACATATCCTTCTGTCCGGCTTCGCGCTCCTTGTCCTGGATTTCCTTGGCTGTCTGCGACAGCTCAGCCCAGGTCTTGGGTGGCTGCTTGCCGTGTTTTTCCAAGAGGTCCTTGCGGTAGAACAGAGCCGGCGCGTCGGTGTACATCGGCATGGCCACCAGCTTGCCATCAACGGTCTGCGAGGCGATCACGGATGGGAAATGCTTGGCGACCACATCCTTTGCGGCGTCCGTCAGGTCGACAAACTGTTCCGCCAGCTGGGGTGCCCACACCACGTCGGTCTGGTAGACATCGATATCCGTATTTCCGGCGGCCAGCCACAGGCGATACTGGCTAAACTGTTCGCTAGACGAAGGCGGCATTGTCACCATCTTCACCTTGTGGCCGCTCTGCTTTTCAAACTCCGCCAGCCGCTCGCGAATGAAGTTCACGTTCTTGCCCGTCGAATTCAGGGCCATCGAGATTTCGGCAGCCTGCGCTGCGAAGCCCGTGGACAGCACGCTGCCGCACAGGAACAAAACTTTCATTGAAACATTCATCGTCAAAACTCCTCCATGCCGATTTCAATCATCCTCTAAATTGAAAACGCTTTCGACTTCGCAAAGCTGGCAAATTCGAAGCACAGTGTCAATGGGTCCCACTTGAAGCGCTATTCAGCCTGTTAACGGGTAAAATGTCGCAAAGTTTCCATGTGATTCCAATATATTATTGGAGTTGAAAGTGGTGTATTGAAACCGCTTTCAAAACTTTGCCGCTTGAAACTTTCTGTTGATGGCCGCATTCAAAAGAAAAATCCGGCGGGGACTCATGAAACTCAAGGAATTCGCGGAAAAGGTCGGCTTGTCTGCGACGACCGTCAGTCGCGCGCTAGGCGGGTACCCCGAGGTGCGCCCAGAAACACGCGAGCGTGTCATGGAGGCGGCTCGCAAGTTCGGTTACCGGCCCAACGCCAATGCCGTTCGTCTGGTGACCGGGCGGGCAGGGGCCATCGGCGTCGTCATGGGGCGCAGCGGCGGAGGCCATTTCTTTTCCGAATTCATGGGCGGCATGGCAAGTCGGCTCGAGTCCGAAGATACGGACATCGTCGTCAGCGTCACCACCGATAATGATCTTGGCGAAGAATTGCGCATCTTTTCGCGCCTTGCCGCCAGCGGTCGTGTGGATGGAATCATCATTCATTCGCCGCGCCCCGATGACGAGCGTATCGCGCTTTTGGACAAGCTCGGCGTGCCATTCATCGTCCACGGGCGCTCACGCACCAAGTTCGAACATGCCTGGCTCGATATCGACAATCACGCGGTAACCTGTCTTGCGACAACGCATCTTCTGGAGCGCGGCCACCGCAGGATTGCCTTCATCAACGGTCCCAAGGGCCGCACCTTCGTCATCGACCGTGAGAACGGCTACCGGGATGCCCTTGGCGGCGCTGAGGTCGAGTTCGACCCGCGTCTGGTGCTGTCAGCCGCTTTCAGCGAGGAAACCGCTTTCCAGTTTGCCCGGTCGTTGCTGGAGCAGGCTGCCCGCCCGACCGCCTTTGTGGCTGGCGCGATGATGACGGCGCAGGGCGTCTATCGTGCGGCCAGCCAGCTCGGGCTCGTCATCGGCAAGGATGTGTCCGTTATCGCCCATGATGACGTCTTTCCGTATCTTACGCCGGAAAGCATGTTGCCTTCGCTCTCGACCACCCGGTCTTCTCAGCGCATGGCGGGAGAGCGGGTGACGGATCTGCTGCTGCAAATCATCGCCGGACGCCCCGTTGCGGAGTGTCAGGAACTCTGGCCGGTGGACCTGGTGTTGCGGCAATCGTCCGGTCCGGCCCCGTGATCATATTCGACGCAATACCGTAACGGATTGTCAAAAATCTGTGTGATATGTTTGCTATAATGCATTTAAGCTGTTGCTTCCGTTCGGAGGGAACGCAGGCCGCAGCTTATGCGTTATGATGCTCGAATAGGGAGGAAGCCATGTTCGATTTTCTGAAAGCAGCACCGCACACCATCGTCGATGGAGACGAGACCGGCACCTATGCCGATGCCTTCCTTCAGATGAAAGACGACAAGTCCGACTTAGGCTTTGTGCGCGAGTACGGTCATGAAGCGCACCTGCGAGACTATGGAGACCAGCGGGAAGTCGCGCGCAGCGCGCTTGGCTTCGCATAATGCCTTTTTAGGAACTCCTTTCCCATCGGAGCGTTTACCTTTCGAGAAATGAGGCGGGCAACGGGGCAAGAACGGACTGATCTCGGCAAGCGCAAGCGGACCGAACGGCGACTTCAAGCCCATTGCCCGCCTATAACAGGAAGGGTTTGCTATGACCGCTATTCCAACAGAACCGGTGCCGGGCCCGGTACCACCGCTCCCGCCTCAGCCACCTGTCCCACCCGTGGGTGAACCAGAGCCTGACCGTTTACCTGACGATGAGCCGCTTCCAAACCCGGACGAGAACGACGAGCCTCCAATGGTCCTTGCGGCCTCCTAGCGCGATCACAAATTGGTCGCCAACGGCTTAAGGAGTGATGGAATCTTCGGGGTTTCTGTCCGCTTCGCAGCTGTAGCCCTCAGCGTCGTATTCCCTAATCGTGAAATCATAATCGCTGGGCAGGCCTTGCGCCTGCTCGGTGTTCGTGATGCCAAATGGTATCATTGTTCCATCTCTGTCAGACACGCAAACCTCTACAACTGTTTTCTGTGTCATGACACTGTTCCTTAAGATCTGGAATCAAAAAGCCGCGCCCGGCCCCACTTCGGTGGGTCTGGAACGCAGCACGTGGTGTTAGAATGTCGCTGGCTCGGAAAGGTTCCGCGAAAAGCGGTTAATTTTTTCGAAGTCGCCTCAGGCGCTCGCGGTCCGTCGAGGTGCCGGGGCGTCCAGCAGTCTCTCGATCTGTTGTATCAGACTGCTCGGCAGGCAAGGCTTCTGACAAAAAGCGGATTCGGGATATTCGCGTTCTAATGCCTTTCCATCGGCGTGACCGGAATGAAAGACGAAGGGAACATTGGCTTCCCGCAGGCGATCAGCGACAGGGAAGACGTCGCCATCAGTCAGGCGCACGTCAAGAATGGCACAGCTGGGCGTGTTATCGGCGAGATAATCCAGAGCTTCTTCAGTGCTTGGAAACGGTCCCGCGACGGTCCAACCCTCGTCTTCAAGCGTCATCTGAATGTCCATCGCGACGAAAACTTCGTCTTCCACCAACAAAACAGTCTTATGCGTCATGTCGTACCTTGATCTGCATTGTCAGGGTATGCGTAAGGCTCGCCCCGTCCACTTCGGTTGTCACTGCGCCGCCCAGTTGCCGGGCAGCACTTTTCATGAGAACCGTACCAAAACCGGCCGCTCCCGGCTCCTCAACGGGCTCAGAACCGATTTCGTTCCAAACCAAATGAATTTCTGTTTCCGTTTCACGCCAGTTGATCCGAAGCTGACCTTCGGATTTGCCGAGAACACCATGTTTGAGGGCGTTCGTAGACCATTCGTGAAGAATGAGAGTCAGCGGTGTAATGAAGTTGACGGCGATGAGGAAGTCTCGCCCTTCGACCTTAATCGAGGCGTGCCGGTTGTAAGGCGTCAAGATGGTGTCGATCAGCTCATGCACCGGTACCGCAGATGTCCGCTTTTGGTTGGATGCAAGCGAATGGGCGCTTCCGAGCGCCAGGATCCGCCCTTCGACATCTTTTACCAGACCCTGAACCGTGTCGTGCTTGCGCGCTGCCATGCGCAAGATGCCGCCGATCATCGCAAAGAGGTTCTTTACGCGGTGGTTCATTTCGTTGAGCATCAATTCGCGTGCTTCCGACAGCTCATGCTCTGCCGTCACATCGACGCTGACGCCGATGATCCGAACAGGATCGCTCTCTGCCACGTGCCGAGCAAAGGTCTTCAGCCACCTTGGGCGACCGTTATGCGCCGTGATGCGGGATGTCAGCTCGAAGCCGGTATGGCCGTCCACTGCCGCATCAAGCGCATCGCGCAGCTGCTGACGGTCGACATCGTTGAAATTCTGAAGCACGGCTTGCAAGGCAGGCGTGCCGTCGCGTGTCTGCAGGAGCTCCATCGCGGCACCGCCCAGCACGAACTCGCCGCGGTCAGGCAGATATTCCCATACACCGATGCCAGCAGCCTCGATTGCAAGCTCATGCCGCTCCTGCTCGGCAGCCAGCTGGCTTTCGACATTGATGGCATGGGATATGTCGGTCATTACGATCGTTGCGCCGTCAATGGTCCCCTCGGCGGTCCGATAGGGCAAGATACGCAACGAAAACGTTCGCTCCTGCTCCCTGTCGAGCACCGTCTCGTTATATTCCGAACCGTCTTCCATCACGCTTTGGACGCGGGCCGTAAAGTCGAAGGAAGGAAAGCGGCTCGCGACATCGGAAAGTGGACGCCCGCGGTCTGTCGGTTGCAGGGGAAACATCGCCGTTGCCGCCCGCGTGTAGGAGCGCAATCTCATGCCCCTGTCCAGCACGATAACCGCAAGACTGGTCGAATCGAAGAAATTCCGCAGATCCGTGTTTGCGACAGTGACCTCGTCGACTTTGGACTTCAGTTCGTCGTTGACCGTCGTCAGTTCCTCATTGGTCGATTGAAGCTCCTCATTCATCGACATCATTTCTTCATTGGAGCTTTTCAGCTCCTCATTGGCTGTTTCCAGTTCCTCGGTGGCTGACCGCAGCCTGTATTTCGCAGAGCGCAGTTCCCGCTCCAACGCCTCCACATGGCCGTTGCCCGGCTCCAGCTCAATCAGTTCACTTGGCTCAAGCGGGGTGAATGTGGAGGTCTCCTGAAACACCAGAAGAAATGCGTTTTCTTCCAACGGATCGCAGACAATTTCCGTCTTCAGCATGCCAAAATCGGTCACGACGTCGATATTGCGCGCCACCACCCTGCGCCTCAAAGTATTCGCCTGTCGCACCAAGGCACCGAGTTGTTCCTTTACACCCGGGCGGGCGAGTGTGGCGGCGCTGGTTTCGTTGGTGCCGGACACGGGGAACTCAAAGTAGCGACTCAAGCGTCCGAAGGCAGCGACGATCTGGCCGTCGCTGTCCAGCACCACACTGGCAGGAGCGTAGCGCTCCATAAGGCGGGTCGTGGCCATCTGTTCGATGGTGTCAGAAATCTTTGGTGTTTCGGCCCGAGAAATGGCCTTGTGGCGTTCATGCCGCTCACCCGGCAGCGGAATCGGATAACTTGGCGAGCCCGGCAGTCGCTCGAAAAGGCGCGCTTTCTGGTCGATCACCGAAAACACGCTGTCGAAACGCCCCACGCTTTCCGATGAGCCCAGAAACAGAAAGCCACCCGGGCGGATTGCGTAATGCAGCAGTGGCATGACGGTTTTCTGAAGCGTGTCATCGAAATAGATCAGAAGGTTGCGGCAGGATACCAGGTCAACCTTGGAGAAAGGCGGATCCTTGATCAGGCTGTGACCCGAAAATCGGATCATATCGCGAATCTGGCCGATGAAGTTGAACCGCTCCTTGTGGGGAATGACGTAATATTCCTGAAGCTCCTGCGGAATGTCGGCCAGAGACGCTATCGGGTAGGAGCCATCGCGCGCAATCTTCAACATGCTTTCGTCAATGTCAGTGGCGAAAATCTGCACGTTGCATGGCATATTCAACGCTCTCGCAGCCTCGGCAAACAGAATGGCAATCGTGTAGGCTTCCTCACCACTGGAACAGCCGGGAATCCAGACACGTACACCCTCTTCGGTTCCTTCCGCGTCCTCCATCAGCTTTTTGATGGCGGATTCGTAGAGAACATCGAACGAATGCCGGTCGCGGAAAAACCGCGTAACATTGATCAGGAGATCGCGGAAAAGCGCGTCGCATTCGCTGTGGTCTGATTGAACGCGGGCAAGATATTCGTAGCCCTTGCTGATGCCCAGCACATGCATCCGACGCTCTACACGGCGCACGAATGTCGTCTGTTTATAGCCCGTGAAGTCGTGACCGATCGTGCGTCTCAGCGCCCCGCAAAGGTCATCGACGATATCGATGACCTTTGATGCCTCCCGCTTATCGACATCTTGGCTCCTGCGAAAGAAGAACCCGCCGATGCAGGCGAGTATCTTTTGTGGCGGCTCCACGAAATCGACAAGGCCGGTGCCGGTTGCTGAGACTGGCATGCCATCATATTTTGCGGTGGCGGGATCCTGTACGACGCAAAGACCGCCATATTCCTTGATCGCACGCAGACCGGTCGAACCATCGGCTCCTGTTCCGGAGAGAATGACGCAGGCCGCATTGGCCTGCTGGTCATTGGCGAGCGAGACAAAAAAGTCGTCGATGGGGCGTCGCAAGCCACGTGGCTGCGCAAAATCGCTTAGCACGAGCCTTCCCTGTTCAATGCTCAGCCCCTTGCCAGGCGGAATGATGAACACCGTGTCGGCTTCAATCTCCTCACCACCTTCGCACTGGCGCACGTTCAGCTGAGTGTGACGATCAAGAAGTTCCGCCAGCATACTCTCGTGATGTGGATCCAGATGCTGCACCACGACGAAGGCTAGACCGGTTGGAACTTTCGCGGGGCTTAGCATTTCGCGCAAAGCTTCAAGGCCACCGGCAGACGAGCCGACGCCTACAACGGGTACGGGGTGAACGAGAGGTTCCTGAGGCAAATTCTGTCCTTGCAATTTCGAAAGCTTGACTGTCAATACGGAGAGTTCTGTTCCAGTTCCGCCAATGTCAGTTTTGCTTGGGCGATGGTCGTCGTCGAATTGGCGATCGTCGCAAGCGTGCCTTCGATCATGATGTTGTGGTCGTCAAGAAGTGGCTTTATCCGAGTCAGCGCGCTTCCAAGCTCGGACTCGTAGTCCTGCAGCAGATTTGGATGGGCACGGCTGATGTCGAATTGCGAGGCGAGGATATACCTGACCACGCCGGATCCTCCGGTCAGTTTTGACATGAACAGCAGGTTGACGAAGGGCTTGCCATCCTTCTTGAAGTTGACGATCGGTGTTCTTACGGTTGCCGGGCCGTCGGCGCGCAAAAAGTCGTGGATCTTGGCACGGGCCTCATCGTTAGGTGCTTTTTTTCCAGACGGGCTCGTTTGCAAAAACCTGCAATTCTTGCCCAGCACGTCGCTGCTGTCATATCCAGTCAGCTTGCAGAAGGGGTCATTGACCAGTGCGAGGCGGTTGTCTGCGTCGGCAAAGGACATTGCCAGCGCAATAGTGGATTTTTGGAAGAAATCCTGAAGCGGACCATTGATTTCAAGCTGGTTCATCGTGCTCATCGTTCAAACTTTTTGCAGGCCGTGGAATAACCGTCTGGTTGTTGAAAGGCTCCACGCAAAAGCACGGCAGGCCGTTTTCCGGGCGCGGATGCGGATATTACTGCAGTATTATGCAGCAAGATCAATGCGTATTGCCTAAAAAATGAATGCAAAATCTTGCTGCAAGCCGCAGCGGTATCGTCTCGGCGTGCTGCACTACACGGTATGGACGCATTTCGTGCGCGTGGCACTCCGGCGGTTCGCCGTGTAACGCTTTGCATACTTTGTTGCTGTAGGCTGCAATCTGCATTAACTGCGGCGCGTCCTGCGCACAGGATCAAGGGAATTTCGGGGATGGCGGGCTTAGGTGTGCAGAAATTGATCGCGCTCCGCAATGATCGAACAGGGGCAACCGCAATCGAATATGGTTTGATCATTGCCATCATTTCGGTGGCCGTTATCGTGGGAATGGAAAGCATTCGCGACAGCATTCTGGCCATGTTCGATCTGGTGGCGACGACTTTCACCAACGCTAGCTCCTGATAATCCTCTTGACCGTCACTTTCCGCCCGGCGGCAGCTTGATCTCTGCTGTCTTCAAGGCGTCCGCCAGACGATGTTTCGCCGAACCGGGTTTGAGCGGTTTCTGCTGGCTTTCATGCGGTGCCCAGCCGGAAACATATATGATCGAGAAAGTGGCACGGATGCGGCCATCGGCATCACTGTATCGTTCCGCGTAGAGTTCCGCTGCGCGCATCAGAAAGCGCCTGTTCAGCGGTCTGCGGCTGCGTCCAGTCAGCGGGTTCGCCATGCCCATGGCACGCAGGTCCCGCATCAGGGGTAAAATCGAGTCATATCGCACCGTATAGGTTTCCGTATCGGTGACCGGCAGGGCAAAGCCCGCCCGTTGCAAAAGCGCACCCACATCGCGCACATCGGCAAAGGGCACGACGCGGGGGCTTGCGCCACCCGTCAGTTCCGCCTCGGTCGTTAACAGAACATCGCGAAGCTCCTGCAGCGTTCCGCTTCCCGGTATGGCGGCCAGAAACAGGCCGTCGGGCTTCAATGCACGGCGGATCTGGATCAGCGTACCGGGCGTGTCATTGGTCAGGTGCAGGGATAGCGGTGATACGATGAGGTTTGCCGACGCCGGTGGCAGCGGCACGTCCTCAAGCGGCGCAACCTCGATGGCCTCGCCATCGCCTGCAAATTCGGCGTCGGTCTCCACCCTTGTCACGGCGTCGACTTTACCGGTCTGCAACAGGCGCTGCGCCGTTACACCCGTTGCGCCGTGCAACTCCACCGCCGTTTCGAAGTGGCGCTCGACAATGGCAATCCGGTCTGCCAACTCCTCCGCGGCAATGTCCAGCAGGAACAGGGCCTTGTTGTCGCCAAGGTGCAAAGCGCGCTTGCGGTTGGCGGCAATCAGACGAGGGTCGAAAACTATGTCCATGGCATCATCCATCCAAACTTTGCAGTCGCAAAGGCACCCGTTCGCGCCTATTGTCAACTCCATGGGCTACGGGGAAAAGCTGTTTTCGAGAGGTGTTTGCGCCTCGGTGCTGGGCGGTATCGCGCGCGCCGTTGCGGATATTGTCTATCCGCCGTCCTGCGTTGGCTGCGGCCGACAGACACAAAAGGGCGGCGCGTTTTGCGTGTCGTGCTGGGCAGGCGTTCATTTCATCGAGCGGCCCTATTGCGAGGTGCTCGGCATTCCCTTTGCCCGTGATCATGGTCCTGCTGTCCTGAGTGCGCAAGCTATTGCCGAGCCGCCGCCCTTCGAGCGTCTGCGGGCGGCGACCATTCATGAAGGTGCGGCCCGCAGGCTGGTGCATCAGCTGAAATATCTCGACCGAACCGATCTTGCCCGGTTGATGGCATCATGGATGCTGCGGGCGGGCGATGGGGCGGTAAAGGCGTGTGATTATATCATTCCGGTGCCGCTACATCGCCGCCGGTTTCTGGCACGCCGTTTCAACCAGTCAGCGGAGTTGGCCCGTCACCTGTCGGCGCTGTCCTCAAGGCCGTTGCTGGCGTCCACCCTGGTCAGAATCAAGCCCACCAGCAGGCAGGTAGGACTGTCGGCCCGCGCCCGCAAGGAGAACGTGCGCGGGGCCTTTGGCATCGCGTCAGGGCGGGAAGGGGACATCACGGGAAAGCGCATCGTGCTTGTCGATGACGTTTACACCACAGGTGCGACGGTGTCGGCTGCGGCGCGTCGTTTGAAGAAGGCCGGCGCCGCAGATGTCACTGTTTTGACCTTTGCAATGGCGATTTCCGGGCCTATATGACACGGCAGGGAAACGGGCCCACAGGCCCATAATGCAAGGGATATGACTGATGGCATCCGTTACGATCTACACACGGGATTTCTGCGGCTATTGCGCCCGTGCCAAGGCTCTTCTGGAGAGCAAGGGCGTCGAGTTTACCGAATATAATGCCACGGCACATCCTGATTACCGTAAGGAAATGATGGATAAATCCAATCGCAACACATTCCCTCAGATCTTCATCGGCACGCAGCATGTCGGCGGCTGTGACGATCTGCACGCGCTGGATCGCGACGGCCAGCTGGACGCGCTTCTGGCCAACTGACATCGACAAGACGACGACATAAGGGAACGCAAAGATGAGCTTCAAGGCCGCCGCAATCCAGATGTGCTCGGGCACCGATCCGAAAACCAATGCCGAGACCATGGAACGGCTCATTCGCGAGGCAGTCAGCCAGGGCGCGGTCTATGTTCAGACGCCGGAAATGACGGGTGCGATCCAGAAGGATCGCGCCGCGCTAAAAGCGGTCCTCAAGGATGAAAAAGGCGACATCGTGGTGCTGACGGCTGCAAAGCTTGCGCGCGAGCTTGGCATTTACGTCCATGTTGGCTCCACCGCCATCGCCCGCCCGGATGGCAAGATCGCCAATCGCGGTTTCCTGTTTGCGCCCGATGGCGAGCGTATCTGCACCTATGACAAGATTCACATGTTCGACGTCGACTTGGACAATGGTGAAAGCTGGCGCGAAAGCTCGGCCTATGAACCCGGCACGCAGGCGCGTGTCGCGGAACTGCCTCTGGCGACATTCGGCTTTGCCATTTGCTACGACGTGCGTTTTCCGTCGCTGTTTCGGACCGAAGCTGTGGCAGGCGCTGAAATCCTTACGGTTCCCGCCGCCTTTACCCGCCAGACGGGCGAGGCGCATTGGGAAGTCCTTTTGCGCGCCCGCGCAATCGAGAACGGGGCGTTTCTGATTGCCGCGGCGCAGGCCGGCACCCATGAAGATGGTCGCGAGACCTTTGGTCACTCCATGATCGTCGATCCCTGGGGTAACGTTCTGGCGGTCGCAGGCGGTGAGGGCGAGGAAATCGTCTTTGCCGATATCGATCCTTCCGCGGTCACTGCGGCCCGCAGCAAGATTCCCAATTTGAAAAACGCCCGCGATTTCAATCTCGAAACGGTCAGGAACGCGGCTGCTGCGGGAGGCCGCCAGCAGTGATCCGCTATTCGCTCCGTTGCGAAAAAGCCCATGAGTTCGAGGGCTGGTTTTCCGGTAGCGCCGATTTCGACGACCAGCATCAGCGCGGCCTGATCGGCTGCCCGGTTTGCGGCTCGGCACAGGTTTCCAAAATGCTGATGGCGCCCTCGGTCTCAACCGCGCGCGAAAAGGAGGCCACGCGCACGCTGGCACTCGATACGGCCCAGAAGCAGGCTTTCGCGAAGATCAGGGAAACGCTCGCCACCATCCGTGCCAATGCCGAGGATGTCGGCGACAAATTCCCGGAAGAAGCCAGGAAGATCCATTATGGCGAAGCGGAAGAGCGTGGCATCATAGGCCAGGCAAGCGCGCAGGAAGCCCGGGCGCTGATTGAGGAGGGTATCGAGGTCGCACCCCTTCCGGTGCTGCAGGATGACGTCAACTGAGGTATCGCCCGGTGGCGCTTAGGCCGGGCGTTTGGCCAGCACCATGTAGTTCACCTCCATGTCCGGGGAGAGGTTCCAGCGGTCCTGAAGGAGATTGTAGAAAACGCCCGTGCGATGGATGATCTCCATTCCATCTGCAAGCATCGGCTTTTCCAGTTCGTCAGGGCGCACCAGCTTTTCATATTGGTGGGTGCCGCGCGGCAGCCAGCGCAGCACGTTCTCAGCAGCGAAAATCGCAAGCGCGCGGGCTTTCAGCGTGCGGTTTATGGTGGCGGCAAACATCAGCCCGCCGGGTCGCACCATCTTTGCGCAGGTCGCCACAAACAGGTCGACGTCGGCCACGTGTTCCACCACTTCCATGTTGAGAATGACATCGAAGGTCTCGCCAGCCTGTTGCAGCTGCTCGGCGGTCACGGCCCGATAATCCACAGGCACATTGTTTTCGCGCGCGTGTGTCGAGGCGATGCCGATGTTCTTTTCAGAAGGGTCGGCCCCCACCACATCGGCACCCATGCGCGCCACAGGCTCGGACAGCAGACCGCCGCCGCAGCCGATATCCAGAACCCGCAGACCTTCCAGCGGGCGGTGGCCCTTCGGGTCGCGGCCAAAATTGGCGCAGACGCGGTTGCGGATATAATCCAACCGAACGGGATTGAACTTGTGCAGCGGGCGGAACTTGCCGGTGGGGCTCCACCACTCCGCAGCCATGGCGGAGAAGCGGTCCACTTCGCTCTGGTCGACGGTCGTCTTTGCGCTCTCGCTCATGGTGATGCTCCATTCTGTCCTGTCCCTGAAGTCGGATGATTGACCTGTGAAGTCAAGGGGCGGCCGCCATCATCACAGCCAGCAGAGCTGCGCCTTCCTGTCGCAAGGAACTGAAATCAGGGGCTTTTCGTTTCATGCTGCGTTCATCATCAAGGGCGTATTTTCTGCAGCGTTGAAAGCCGATGTCGGCGGTCAAGCCTGTGCTTGAGGGAGAATGAAGTGAAGAAGAAACTGTTTGGTGCCCTTGCGCTGCTTGCGCTTGTTGCAGCCCCGGCCATGGCTGAAGCGGCGACGCAGGGTTTCGCCACGGCCAATGTCAATATGCGGTCTGGCCCCAGCACGGCCTATCCCGCCGTGGTTGTCATTCCCAACGGCGAACCGCTGACCATCCATGGCTGCCTGTCCGACACGCCGTGGTGCGATGTATCGTTCAGCTATGGTCGCGGCTGGGTTGCTGGCCGTTACGTCCAGGCCATCTATCGCCAGAACCGTGTCTATGTGGAGCCGCGCTACTACCGTGATCTCGGCGTGCCGATCATCACATTCGAAGCCGGCCGCTACTGGGACCGTTACTACCGTGACCGCGATTTCTATCGTGAGCGTGACCGCTGGCGCCGTCCGGCCGGTGGTGGATACTGGAATGCGCCGCCGCCCCGCGGTGGTTATGATCGCCCCCGTCCACCTCGCGATGAATGGCGCGATCAGCGTGGCGATGACCCGCGTGGCCGCGGCCCGAATGATGGCCGTTGGGAAGAGCGCTATGGCGACTGGAATCAGGATGATCGGCGTCGTCCTTCCCTGCGTGACAACGACAATGACCGTCCGCAGTGGAACAACGACTCCCGCGACCGCAACTCCGTCCGCGACCTTGAGCGTGACAGACAGCGCGACAGGGATCGCGATCCCAATCGCAGCGATTTCAACCGCCCCCGCCCGGATGGCAGTGGCAGACCGCGTCCCGATGGCAATCTGCCACCAAGACCGCCACAGGAAAATCAGGTGTTCGGCTGCATCGTCGGCTCGCCCGGTTGCCCACCGCGATAAGCCCAACAAGGCTGCATGACATGAAAAAACCCGGCGGAGATATCCGCCGGGTTTTTCGTTAGGTGCGATCCTGCTTCTTCGGCCCGCGTTTTTCAAAAGGCTTGTCTTTTTTGCCTTCGAATTTTGCTGGCTTGCCGCCGCTCGAATGGTCTCCGGCAGGCTTGGCCTTCTTCTTCCAGGGCTTGTCATCGCCGGGACGACCGCCAGCATTGTCGGACTTGACGAATTTCTTCTGCGCTCTCGGTGGGCGCGTGTCCTCACGGTTGGCGCCGGTCATGTCGGGCTTGCCGTCCATGGCCTTCACGCGAATGCCCTTTTCCAGCATCATGTCCTTGCCAAGCGCCGAAGTGAAACGGTCCACCGCATCTGCGGCCAGTTCCACATAGGTCTCGGTCTGCTGCATGCGGATCGCGCCGATGTCCTGGCGTGTCAGCTTGCCGAAGCGGCAGAGCATGGGAATAAGCCAGCGTGGTTCGGCATTCTGCTTGCGACCCACAGACAGTGTAAACCAGCCGCTGTCGGAAAAGTCGGAACGGTCGCGACGCGGTTCGTTGTTTTCCACGTGTTCGAAGCTGTCGCGACGTGGCTTGCGGCCATCCAGCGAAACCTCGGCAATATCTTCCGGTGCAGAGCGACCGGAATGATAGAGGCGCACGAAAGCAGCGGCGACCTTCTCGGCACCATGCTGTTCCAGCAGCTTGGTAACGAAATCGCGCTCGTCGTCATTGACGTTTTCCTGCAGGGACGCATCGGCCAGAAGCCGCTCGCCATCGCGTTCGATGATCTCTTCGGCAGATGGCGGACGCACCCAGGCGGGACTGACCTTCGCGCCTTCCAGCAGGCGCTCGGCCTTGCGGCGCTGGCTCATTGGCACAACGATCGCGCTGACGCCCTTCTGGCCCGCGCGGCCGGTACGGCCCGAGCGGTGCAGCAATGTTTCGGAATTGGTCGGCAGATCGGCGTGAATAACCAGTTCCAGCCCCGGCAGGTCGATACCACGTGCAGCAACGTCCGTCGCCACGCAGACCCGGGCGCGGCCATCGCGCATGGCCTGCAGCGCGTGCGTACGCTCGTTCTGGCTCAACTCGCCAGACAGTGCCACGACGGAGAAGCCGCGATTGTTCAGGCGTGCTGTCAGATGGTTGACGGCGGCGCGGGTGGAGCAGAACACAATGGCATTGCGGGCTTCATAAAAGCGCAGCGCATTGATGATGGCGTTCTCGCGGTCGGATGGCGAAACCACCATGGCGCGGTATTCGATATCGACGTGCTGCTTCTGCTCGGATGTCGTTGCAACGCGCACGGCATTCTTCTGGTAGCTTTCGGCAAGCTTGGCAATGCTGCGCGAAACGGTTGCCGAGAACATCAGCGTGCGGCGCTCCGCTGGCGATTCTTCCAGAATGAATTCCAGATCTTCGCGGAAACCGAGGTCGAGCATTTCGTCGGCCTCATCCAGCACCACGGCGCGAATGGACGAAAGGTCCAGCGCCTTACGCTTGATGTGGTCGCAAAGGCGGCCGGGTGTGCCGACGATGATGTGGGCACCGCGTTCCAGCGTGCGGCGTTCGGCGCGGATGTCCATGCCGCCAACACAGGAAGCAATGGAGACACCGGTGAATTCGTAAAGCCATTCCAGCTCGCGCTTCACCTGCATTGCAAGTTCGCGCGTCGGAGCAATGGCGATACCCAACGGGGCGCCTGCGGGGCCGAAGCGGCCGTTCTTCTGCAACAGCGTCGGCGCAATGGCGATGCCGAAGGCAACGGTCTTGCCAGAGCCCGTCTGGGCGGAAACCAGCGCGTCCTGTCCATCCAGCTCAGGCGCAAGCATCGCCTTCTGAACAGGTGTCAAATCTTTATAGCCGCGTTTTTCCAACGCCTGTGCAATCGCCGGGGCGATACCCTGGGTTTCTGTCATATACCGTCTTTCGGATATTGGGCTGCCTGCATCCGCTTGAAACCATTAGATCATAAGGGTTATAAAGCAGCCGACACGGGCCATTTCGGCCATTCAGCCAGTTGAATTGACGCGCTCATACTGGAAATGGCGAGGTTTGTACAGACCACAGCGGTACGCTTGTCGCATTGGAACACGCGTGTGGGGTTCGGCTTCGCCTTCAAGGCGTACCGTGCGGTCCATAAACGGCATTGCGTGGACCATGCCTTTTCGCTATGAGACCCGCAACTTGAGGCCTTTTCCTTCAGGGGAGGCCGACTGGGTTGTGCTCTTGCCCACCGCGTCCGGTGGCAAATTGGGATGGTACTGGTCAACTATGGCTCGCATTGTCATGAAATTCGGCGGCACGTCCGTCGCAAATCTCGAACGCATTCATAATGTCGCACGGCATGTGAAACGCGAGGTGGATGCTGGCCATGAAGTGGCCGTCGTCGTTTCCGCCATGTCTGGCAAAACCAACGAGCTGGTGGACTGGGTTCAGAACACGCCGAAGGTTGCCGGTTCCAAGGAGACCTCCTTTTACGATGCGCGCGAATATGACGCCATCGTCGCATCCGGCGAACAGGTGACCTCGGGTCTTCTGGCCATTGCCTTGCAGTCCATGGGCATCAATGCCCGTTCCTGGCAGGGCTGGCAGATCCCGATCCGCACCGATAACGCCCATGGCGCCGCCCGCATTCTGGATATTGATGGCTCCGATATCATTCGCCGCATGGGTGAAGGCCAGGTTGCCGTTGTTGCCGGTTTCCAGGGCTTGGGCCCGGACAACCGCATCGCGACGCTGGGTCGTGGTGGTTCCGATACGTCGGCTGTTGCCATCGCTGCTGCCGTCAAGGCAGACCGTTGCGATATCTATACCGATGTCGATGGCGTCTATACGACCGACCCGCGCATCGTGCCGAAGGCGCGCCGCCTGAAGAAGGTGGCCTTCGAAGAAATGCTGGAAATGGCGTCTCTTGGCGCAAAAGTCTTGCAGGTTCGCTCGGTCGAACTTGCCATGGTGCACAAGGTTCGCACCTTCGTACGCTCCAGTTTCGAGGATCCCGATGCGCCGGGCATGGGTGACCTTATCAATCCGCCCGGTACTTTGATTTGTGACGAGGAAGAAATCGTGGAACAGGAAGTCGTAACCGGCATCGCCTATGCCAAGGATGAAGCACAAATCTCGCTGCGCCGCTTGTCAGACCGGCCGGGCGTGTCTGCTGCCATTTTCGGACCGTTGGCCGAAGCCCATATCAATGTCGACATGATCGTGCAGAACATCTCTGAAGATGGTTCGCGCACCGACATGACCTTCACCGTGCCCTCGGGCGATATGCCAAAGGCCATCAAGGTTCTGGAAGACAACAAGACGCAGATCGGCTTTGACGTTGTTCAGAACGAGACGGGTCTGGCCAAGGTGTCGGTCATCGGCATCGGCATGCGCAGCCATGCGGGCGTTGCGGCCAGCGCTTTCAAGGCACTTGCTGAAAAAAACATCAACATCAAAGCCATCACGACGTCGGAAATCAAGATTTCCATTCTTATTGACGGTGCCTACGCGGAACTTGCAGTTCGTACTTTGCATTCTGCTTACGGTCTGGATAAGAGTTGATTCTGTAACGTCGATACACGTCATCCGATTCTTTTCGGATTGATTGAGTCCTAGACGTTGCGTTGACTGCGCATCCCTGCCGTACGGCTTGCTGTGCAGGCTTTGTTTTGGGGGATCCTTTGATGCGGGCCGTCGTGGCCCGCATGTGAAGGTGTCAGGGAGCACACGCGATGAGAGACCTTTCCGCAGGTCCACGCGTTCTTCTCAAGCGGCTTCGCGAAATGATGGCGGAGCACCTTGAGCCACAAGAGCGCCTCGACCAGATTGTCCGACAGATCGCCAGCAACATGGTGGCGGAGGTTTGCTCCGTCTATGTGCTACGCTCGGACAGTGTGCTGGAGCTTTATGCCACCGAAGGATTGAATAAGGACGCCGTCCACCTTGCCCAGTTGAAAATGGGGCAAGGTCTTGTCGGCACCATCGCCGCATCGGCCCAGCCGCTTAATCTTTCCGATGCGCAGGCGCATCCTGCATTCCGCTATCTCCCTGAAACAGGTGAAGAAATTTATCATTCCTTCCTGGGTGTACCGATTTTGAGATCCGGTCGCACTCTTGGCGTTCTTGTCGTTCAGAACAAGACCAGCCGGACCTATCGGGAGGATGAAGTTGAAGCGCTTGAAACAACCGCGATGCTTATTGCGGAAATCGTGGCGAGCGGTGAATTGAAGAAAATCACCCGTCCCGGCGTGGAATTGGACCTGACACGGGCCGTTTCCATCGATGGCGATGCCTATGGCGAAGGCATCGGCCTTGGTCACGTTGTCCTGCACGATCCGCGAATCGTCGTCACCAATCTGCTCAATGAAGATGCCGACATGGAAATCACGCGGCTTGCCGAGGCGATCGGCTCGCTGCGGCTGTCCATCGACGACATGCTTCAGCGCCGCGATGTCGCGACCGAAGGCGAGCATCGTGAAGTTCTGGAAACTTACCGCATGTTTGCCCATGATCAGGGCTGGGTGCGGCGCATGGAAGAGGCCATTCGAAATGGCCTGACGGCGGAAGCTGCGGTCGAGAAGGTGCAGAGCGATACCAAGGCGCGCATGATGCGCCTGACCGATCCCTATCTGCGTGAGCGGATGCATGATTTCGATGATCTTGCTAACCGGTTGCTGCGTCAGCTGATCGGTTTTGGTGGTCGCGGACCAGAGCAGGAATTTCCGACGGATGCCATCGTTCTGGCCCGCGCAATGGGTGCCGCCGAACTGTTGGACTATCCGCGCGAGAAACTGCGCGGGCTGGTTCTGGAAGACGGCGCGGTTACCAGCCACGTGGTCATCGTCGCCCGCGCCATGGGCATTCCCATCATTGGCCAGGCGGTCGGCATCGTCGCGCTCGCCGAAAACAACGATCCCATCATCATCGATGGCGACGACGGCCAGGTGCATCTGCGCCCCGTCGTAGACCTGCAGCGCGCCTATGAAGAGAAGGTCCGCCTGCGCGCCAAGCGTCAGGAACAGTTCCGCGCGCTTCGCGATGTGGAGCCTGTCAGCAAGGATGGCGTGCGCGTCGATCTGAAGATGAATGCCGGCCTGCTGGTCGATCTGCCGCAGCTGGACGAATCCGGCGCTGACGGCATCGGTCTGTTCCGCACTGAGCTGCAATTCATGATCGCCTCCAACATGCCGAAGGGCGAGGAACAGGAAGCATTTTATCGCAGCGTTCTGCGCAACGCCAAGGGCAAGCCCGTCACCTTCCGCACGCTCGATATCGGCGGTGACAAGGTCGTGTCCTATATGCGCGGTCAGGAAGAGGAAAATCCGGCGCTTGGCTGGCGCGCCATCCGCCTGTCGCTCGACCGCCCCGGTCTTATGCGGACCCAGATGCGTGCCCTGCTGCGCGCCGCCTCGGGTGCCGAACTGCGCATCATGCTGCCGATGATTACGGAAGTGGCCGAAATCCGTGCCGCCCGCGAGCTTCTGCAGAAAGAAGTGCAGCATCTGTCGAAATTCGGCCATTCGCTGCCGCGCAAGCTGCAATTTGGCGCCATGCTGGAAGTGCCGTCGCTCATGTGGCAGCTGGATGAGCTGATGTCTGAAGTCGATTTCGTCTCTGTAGGTTCAAACGACCTTTTCCAGTTCACCATGGCGGTGGATCGCGGCAACGCCCGGGTTTCTGACCGTTTCGATAATCTTGGCAAGCCGTTCCTGCGAATCCTGCGCGATATTGTCCGGGCCGGAACACGCAACAACACCCATGTCACGCTCTGTGGGGAAATGGCGAGCAAGCCGCTTTCCGCAATGGCGCTGATCGGTCTTGGGTTCCGCTCGATTTCCATGTCGCCAACAGCCATCGGTCCGGTCAAGGCCATGCTGCTGGGACTGGATGTGGCGACGCTTTCGGAAGAGCTGGAAGCGGCACTTGACGACAACAAGTCGGTGGAAAGCACGCGCCAGCTGCTTTTGCGCTTTGCAGCGACCCATTCCATCCCTATTTGAGAATGACGAAAAATTGGAGTGTGTGACAGGTGGCGAAGCTTCCCGTCGAGAAAATGCGTGAGCTTGAGCGGCGTTTCGGTGAAATCGAAGCGCGCATGTCGGCTGGCCCTGCCGCCGATGTCTATGTGAAGCTTGCGTCGGAATATTCGGAATTGCAGCCGGTGGTCAAAACCATTCGGGAGTATGAGAAAGCGCTGGCAGAAGTGGCCGATCTCGAGGCACTTCTTGCCGACAAGTCGACTGACAGGGACATGCGCGAACTTGCCGAAGCCGAGCTTCCGGAAATGTCGGAGCGTATTGAGCAGCTCGAGAAAGACATGCAGATTCTTCTTCTGCCGAAGGATGCTGCGGATGAGAAGAGCGCCATCGTTGAAATCCGTGCCGGTACGGGCGGTTCGGAGGCTGCACTTTTCGCTGGCAACCTCTTTCGCATGTATGAACGCTTCGCCAGCACCAAGGGCTGGAAGGTCGAGGTTCTTTCCGCCAGCGAAGGGGAAGCAGGGGGCTTCAAGGAAATCATCGCCACCATTACCGGACGCGGCGTTTTCTCCAAGCTGAAGTTCGAATCCGGCGTTCACCGCGTTCAGCGCGTCCCGGAAACCGAAGCGAGCGGGCGCATCCACACCTCTGCGGCAACGGTTGCTGTTCTGCCAGAGGCTGAAGAGATCGATATCGAAATTCGCCCTGAAGACATCCGCATCGATACGATGCGCGCTTCGGGCGCTGGCGGCCAGCACGTCAACACCACGGACTCGGCGGTGCGTATCACCCACCTGCCGACCGGTCTTATCGTGACGTCGTCAGAAAAATCCCAGCACCAGAACAGGGCGAAAGCCATGCAGGTGTTACGTTCGCGTCTTTACGATATCGAGCGCCAGAAGGTCGACAGCGAAAGGTCGGCGGACCGCAAGAGCCAGGTCGGCTCCGGCGACAGGTCTGAACGCATCCGCACCTATAATTTCCCGCAGGGGCGCGTGACCGATCACCGCATAAACCTCACCCTTTACAAGCTGGACCGCATGATAGAAGGCGATATCGATGAGATGGTCGATGCCTTGATCGCCGATTATCAAGCCGGCCAACTCGCCCAGCTTGGCGAACAGCAGTGACGGGAACTTCGCGCACCGTTCGCGAGCTCGTCGCTGCGATGCGTGCGCGTCTTGCCGCCGCGCAACTGGCCGATCCACTGAACGATGCGCGTTTGTTGATCGGCGAGGTGCTTGGCTTCTCGCTTACCGACTTCCTTCTGAATGATCAGCGGCCTGTGAGCGCAGATGAATTCGCGCGGATAGAGGCCATGATTGCCCGTCGTGAAAGCCATGAACCCGTGCACCGCATTCTAGGCCACCGCGAGTTCTATGGCCTTGATCTGCTCCTGTCGCCCGGCACGCTGGAACCTCGGCCCGATACGGAAGTGCTTGTCGATGCTCTGCTGCCTCACCTCCGACGCTTGGTTGCAGTCAAGGGTCAGGCCCGCATTTTGGATATGGGTATCGGCACGGGTGCTATCTGTCTTGCGCTTCTCCACGAATGCCCGGGCGCGACGGGCCTCGGCAGCGATATCTCACGCGACGCTATTCAGACGGCGCGAAGAAATGCGGAGCGTCATGGCTTGGCTGACCGGTTTGAGACCGTGGAAAGCAACTGGTTCGACCAAATTTCCGGTCGTTTTGACATAATCGTGTCGAATCCGCCCTATATACGGTCAGACGTGATCAGAACGCTGGATCGTGATGTCAGGGATTTTGATCCGATGGCTGCACTGGATGGCGGCGAAGACGGGCTGGCGCCTTACCGAGCCATTGCCGAAAATGCAGCGGATTTCCTTGGGGATGACGGGCTTGTCGGCCTTGAAATCGGATATGATCAGAAGCTAACTGTGACGGCCCTGTTTGAGCACAACGGGTTTCGGTGCGTCGAAGCTGTGAAAGATTTTGGCGGCAATGACAGGGCATTGGTATTTTGCAAATAGATTGCATCAATCCTATATGCTTTTTGTTCAAGGATATTTTGCAAAGCAAAAGAAAAGGCTTGGATTTCCGCAGGAAGCGGGATAGTTTGCGGCAACATGCTGGGTGGCTGAGGGCGAATTTAGATTCGCCAGAGTATGGATCAGTCCCGAAGCGGGTTTCTTTTAGAACCCTGAAAGGCTGGGCATTCCCGGCATGTGAATCAGTAAACTTTGTTCGCAGGCGGCTCGATGCAGCATTTGCGCATCCGGGCATTATACGCGAGGTCTTTGTCCAAAAGGCAAGGCGCGCGGTGGGAGCATTTCGGTAGACTGGCCGTGATAGCCGTTATTCCGGATTGCATCGTAACAACGAGAATTATCAGCAAAACAGAATTCAGGTGAGCAATTGATGAGGCCAGGACAGCAAAACAAGCGCGGCCGGGGGCGTGGTAGCAACAACAATAACAGCGGTGGCGGTGGCGGAAATAATAATAACAATTTCAACCGCAAAGGCGGCAATCCGCTAACCCGCACCTACGACAGCTCCGGTCCCGATGTTAAGATCCGTGGCACGGCCCAGCACATAGCCGAAAAATACGCGACACTCGCACGGGATGCCCAGAGCTCCGGCGATCGCGTCATGGCCGAGAACTATCTGCAGCACGCGGAACATTATAACCGTATCATCGCAACTGCACAGGCGCAGATGCAGGAACGCTTCCAGCGTGATGATCGCGGCGAGTTCCAGCAGGAGCGCGATGGTGACGAGATTGACGGCGACGATAATGACGACAACGTCGGTTCGATGTCGTCGGCCCAAGATCATTCAGAACAGCGTTCGCAGCGCAACGAACAGCCTGAACGCCAGGAGCGGCAGGACCGTTCGGAACGTCAGGATCGCCCGGAGCGGCAGGACCGCAATGAGCGACGCGACCGTCGTGAGCGCCCGGCCCGGCCAGAACGCCAGCCGCGTGAAGCGCAGGACGAAAACGGAAACAACAACACCAACGCACCCGCACCAGTTGCTGCTCCTGTTTACGACGCGAGTTCAGCGCCTCAGCCTGTAATCGAAGGTACGCCGAAGGAAGTTGCCGTCGAAGAGGAAGCTCAGGGCAGCACCGCAGCAACCGAGCGCGCTCCACGTCGTCCGCGCAGCACAAGCCCACGTCCCCGTCGTCCGCGTCGTACTGCGGGTGAAGAGGGCGAAGCCGCTGCGGAAGGATCGGAAGGCGGCGAGGCTCCAAAACTGGAAAACGCCGCGGAATAATCCGCATATTCTGCGAAGATTAAAAACCCGGCTAGCCCGGGTTTTTTTATGCTTTGCGCGCAGCTGTTTGAGCAGAGGAAATGGTTCGCGCGATGCTCGACCGCCAGCTGGCAGTGTCGAAGGATTGAGGGTCTAAAGCGCCACTGGGTTATAGATCGGCTTTTGCAGCGCCCCTGCCGTTACTCACAATTCTGCTGCTTGTCCTGATTTGCCAGTGTCAATTTTACGGGCGTTTACGAGAGAGGACGTTTGGCGGGAAACGTACTGGCCGCCAGCCTTCGCATCCGCGAGCAGGCCGTCATTGATGACGGATTTTCCGCGTAACAGAAGCCGTATTGGCCAGCCCTGAACCTCAAGGCCTTCATATGGCGTGTAGTCAGAGCCATGAGACAGCAAGTCGTTGGTGATTGTCACCTTCTGTGCAGGATCCCAGAGAGCGATATCGGCGTCTGCGCCAACGGCGATCGTTCCTTTGTGCGGATAAAGCCCGTATAGCTTGGCGTGGTTGGTGGACGTCTGCGCGACGAACTGGTTGAGCGATATGCGACCCTTCATCACGCCCTCGGAAAAGAGAATCGGCAGGCGGGTTGCCACGCCGGGAATACCGTTCGGTATCCAGCGAAAGCTCCTTTTACCCTTCTCGTTCAGTTTCCCCTGCGGGTCGTCATAGCGGAATGGGCAATGGTCTGACGAGAACAGATCAAAGACATCCTGTTCCAGACCCTCCCAGCAGGCATCCTGGCTCTGTGTGTCGCGAGGTGGCGGCGAGCACACAAATTTTGCGCCCTCAAGCGCGTCCTGGTCAAGATCTGCGGCTGTCAGCATCAGATATTGTGGGCAGGTTTCGCCTGCGATCTTCTGGCCTCGCATTCTCGCTCTGCGGATTTCTTCCATGGCCTCACGGTTGGAAACGTGAACGATGACGATAGGAACGTCCACAATTTCCGCCAGAGACAAGGCACGGTGCGTCGCTTCACGTTCCGCTGCAATCGGGCGCGTGGTGGCATGGTATTTTGGCGCAAACTTGCCTTCGTCCTCGTGACGTCCGATCAGATAGCGGATTGCATCTTCGTTCTCACAATGGACCATGACGAGAGCACCGGTGCGCCGCGCCGCATCCAGCGTGTCCAATATCTGATCGTCACGCAATCGCAGCCCTTCGTAGGTCATGAAGACCTTCAAGGACGTATAGCCTGCAGCGACGAGGGCTGGGAGTTCCTGCCCCAAGACCTCGGCAGTCGGATCGGTTATGACCAGATGAAAAGCAACATCCGTATAGCATTTCCCCTCGGCTTTGGCGTGATACTCCTTGAGGGCTTCCCGAAGTGTCTGGCCTTTCTCCTGCATACAGAAGGTCAACACCGTGCTGTTGCCGCCGATAACGGCAGAGCGCGTCCCGCTTTCGAAGTCGTCAGCCATGACGACGCCTTCTCCAGAGGGCTGGTCCAGGTGGACGTGGCTGTCGATTCCACCTGGCAATACGAACAGGCCCGTGGCGTCGATGATCTCTGCTGCGTCTCCAAGCCCCGTGGAGAGAGAGGCGATCTTTCCGTCGAGAATACCGATATCACAAACGAAGGTATCGCTTGCCGTCGCTACGGTTCCGTTCCGGATGATTGTATCAAAGCGCATCGATGCCCGTCCTTTTCTCAGCTTGCTCTGGCAAAACCCGTTTCACTGGTGAGAATTTTATCGAGAGCCTGCGTGAAGCGGTCCACTTCTTCAAGCGTATTGTAATGCACCATCGATACCCGCAGCATTCCGCCGTGATCGGTGAGGCCAAGATACTCCGCAAGCCTGCGTGAGTGGAAATCGCCGAAACGCATTGCGATATTATAATCGTCCATCGCTTTGCAGATCTCGCCAGCATCGCGACCATCAAATCGAAAAGCGATCGTGGGAACTCTGGAACTGTTCACATTGTGGGTTTGGCCGATGATCTGGCAGTCGTTTCGCGAGCGCAGATAGGACAGAAGTCTTTCGGCCAACACGTCTTCCTGAGCGGTTATCGCCTTGAACGCAGTGGTGATGCGGCTGCGGACACTGCCCGTGTCGCCCGCTTGTTCTCCAAGGCTCGCCAGATAGTCGACGATGCCACAGGTCGAGTAGGCGAGCTCATAATTCGGGTTGCCGGGCTCCAGCTTGCCAGGAACTTTGTCCTTGCCGTAGAAATAGTGATAAAGCGTGTCGAGCTCCAGCAGGTGATCATACTTGCCGTACATGAGAGCATAGTGAGGGCCATAGGTCTTGTAGAGGCTGAAGACATAGTAGTCTGCATCAAAAGCCTGAACGTCTACAAGGCGGTGAGGAGCGTAGGCAACCGCATCCACACAGAGCCGCGCGCCCCGTGCGTGGACGAAGTCTGCAATAGCACGGATCGGATTGATCGATCCTAGAATGTTGGAGACGTGTGTGACACAGACAAGCCGTGTCTTGCTAGACATCAGCGGCTCAAGGTCTGCCAGGTCGAGGGTGAGGGTGTCTTTGTTGAGCGGCCAGAACTTGATCGTAACGCCGGCTGATGTGAGGCGATCCCATGGGCCAATATTGGATTCGTGATCGCTTACAGTGACGATGATTTCGTCGCCAGATGTAAGCTGGCTTTCCATGGCGCGCGCCAGATTTTGAAGCAGCGCAGTGGTTGAGCTGCCAAAGACAATTTCCTCGGGCCGGTTTGCATTCACAAGATGCATCGCGGCCGTGCGGGCTTCGTAAAGTGCTGCCGCCGCCTTCTGGGATACTTCGTAGGATCCGCCAATCTGGACGTTCCGCTCGATCAGAAAGCTGTTGATGCGGTCGATTGCGCCCTGGAGTATCTGCGAACCACCGGCATTGTCAAAAAAGCTCCAACCTCTTCCCAGTCCTGGAAACTGACTGCGCACGAATTCCAGATTGAGCGATGGGGTGTCGTTCATGGGGTGTCCTCCACAGACTTGATTTAGTGATTGAGTACGGCGCGCAGAAAGCTGCGCGTTCTTTCTTCTTGTGGGTCGTCGAAAATCTGCTGAGGGGTGCCCATTTCAACGAGTTTTCCGCCATCCATGAAGATGACCCGGTCTGCGACCTGTTTGGCAAAGCCCATTTCATGCGTAACGACGATCATGGTCACACCTGTGCCCGCCAAACGCCGCATGACATCGAGAACTTCACCGACCATCTCGGGGTCGAGAGCGGATGTGGGTTCATCAAACAGAAGCACCTTGGGCTCCATGGCCAGCGCGCGCGCTATGGCAACGCGCTGCTGCTGACCACCGGAAAGCTGGCCAGGAAATTTGTCTGCCTGCTCCGATATGCCCACACGGGCCAGCAGCTCTCGTGCCTTCGTGGCGGCTTCAGCTTCACCCAAGCCACGAACACGCATCGGTGCCAACATGACGTTTCGCAACACCGTCATGTGGGGGAAAAGGTTGAAGGACTGGAACACCATGCCAACTTCGGCCCGAACCTTGGCCAGCTCCTTGCCGGGACGCACCCTTATTCCATCAACCGTAATCATACTCTCTGGAGAGAACGGCTCCAGATGATTGATGCAGCGGATCAGCGTTGATTTGCCCGAGCCTGACGGCCCGATGATGCAAACGACCTCACCTTCAGCGATGTCGAGATTGATCCCATGAAGAACCGTGTAGGTTCCATAGGCTTTGAACAGGTTCTCGACCCGGATAAGACCTTTGTGTTGGGATGTCATCTGCGCCTCCCAGCGCCGAAGCGCGTTTCAAGCCGGGACACGACTGCCACCATCGGCCACAGCAGCAACACGTAAATCACCGCCGCACCGATCAAGGGCGTGGGGTTTGCTGTCAGAGCTTGCGCCTGGGTCGCCTGTTTCAGCAGGTCGGGCATCGCAACAACCGACGCCAAGGCTGTATCCTTGAGAACGTTGATGGAATTGTTGGTGAGCGGAGGGATTACGATCCGCACCGCTTGTGGAAGAATGATGTCTGCCATCGTATGCCGGTTGGAAAGTCCCAAGGCAGCAGATGCTTCAAATTGACCGACCGGAATTGCATCGATACCGGCACGAAAAATTTCCGCGGTGTACGCCGCCGAGACCAGTGAAAGAGCTGTGACCGCCGAAAGGAAGGGCGATAGCCTTATACCGACGAAGGGCAGTGCGTAGTAGATGACGATGAGAAGGACGAGCAGGGGTATCGATCGCAGGACGTCCACATAGATGCGGATGAGCACCACGATTGTCTTCGGCGCGTAAAGCCGTGCCACCGCAAGAACAAGGCCACCGACCAGACCTGCGACGATGCTGACGATGCCTATCTGCAGCGTGACCACAAGTCCCCACAAAAGCTGTGGTAGGCTCTGAACGAAGACATCGTAGTTGAAAAAGGTATTGAGAAGATTCATGCCGCTAGGCTCCGTTGGGCCAGCGGAGTTGCTATCCGCTGGCGGCTATGGCGCTATCAGTTCTTCGGCATGTCCAGGACCGTTACGGTCGATGTCTTCTCTTCTGCTGGTGCACCGAACCAGGTCTGGTGCAACTTGGCCAGATAACCGTCCTTCTTCATTTCGGTAATCGCTCCATTAACCTGCTCGGCCAAAGGATCACCCTTGTTGAACATGACGGAGTATTTTTCTCCCGTCGGAATACGGGCCACCACTTTCAGCTCCGGCTTGTCCTTGACGTAATAGAGCAGGGCAGGAATATCGCTGATGTAGCCATCGATCCGGCCCGCGACGAGATCGAGCATTGCAGGAGACAAGCCCTCGAAGCGGCGGATGTCCGAGAATTTGTATTCGGTTTTGCTCTTCTCTGCCCACATGTCGCCGGTAGAACCGGTGTCCACACCGACCACCTTGCTAGCCATCTCGCTCAACCCTGTAATGCCGGATTTCGCTGTGACCGTGAGCGACTGATCACTGTCATAATATGGCTGGGCGAATGATACGGATTCGAGTCGCTTTGGAGTGATTGTTATTGATGAGATGGCCATGTTGATGCGACCGGACTGCACCGCCGAAAACAGGCCGTTGAACGGCGTGTTGACGAATTCGACGGACTTGCCCAAGCGCTTGGCCACCTCGTTGACGAGGTCAACCTCGAAGCCGACAACCTTGCCCGTTGCGTCCTGAAATTCCCATGGAACGTTGCCGATATTAGCACCGACCACGAGGTCGGCGGCCCTGGCAATCTGCAGGCTCATGAGAGAGATGCCTGCGGCGATCGATGCAGTTATAAACGTCGCTTTTATGCGTTTCATCAGTGTTCCCCTTGTTATTTGATACACGATCACACATTGTGGTCTAACTGGTCGGACCAGTTAGACCACACAAGCATGGACTTTCCGCCTTGGCAAGACGTGATGTTGAAAATAGATGTTGAACCAGTGACGAAAGGGACGAGCGCGAGATGCTGAACAAGACGCTTCTGCCACAGACCGTGGCTCGCGAGATCCAGAACCTGATACAGACAGGTGTCCTGAAGCCGGGCGAGAAAATTCAGTCGCAGCGCGAATTGTCGGAACGGTTCGGCGTCAGCCGCGCTTCGCTCAGGGAAGCCCTGTTGACCTTGGAAACTCTCGGCATGGTCAAGACCGAGGCAGGGCGGGGCACCTTTGTTACCTCACCGGCAGAGCGGGCCGCCGGTCCCGCCGCAAACATGGCGCCGTGGCGATATTCCCAAAGCTACTCGGCTTTTGACGTTTTTCAGACGCGCGCCCTTCTCGAGGGAGAGGTCGCAAAGCTCGCTGCCGGACGGTTGACGCAAAGGCAACTGGACGAGATGGAACAGGCAACCGAAACAATGGAGCGTTCCTGGGAAAAGCAGGATGTCGTGTCCAATGTTGAGGCTGATTTGCAGTTTCATTCGACCATCGTTTCCGCCTGCTCCAACCTCATGCTGCAGGCGCTCTACCAGACTGTGCGCGAACTCATCACTGAGACGCAACGCCAGCCTATTCCCATCACCGATCCTGAACGCATGAAGAATTCCATCGCGGAACACCGTCGCATCATCAATGCGCTACGCCTCAATGACGGAAATCTGGCGAAGATCGAAATGGAAACGCATATCCGCAATACCGCGAGATGTGCAGGGCTCGATCCCTGACTGAGACATGGTTCGGTGTGAATGAAACGGACCGAGGCGATTGGAAGAAAGCTTAAGCCCGCCGCAATATTTGCGGCGGGCTTTGTTGTTGAACGTCTGGAAGGCGCTGAATGGAAATTGTTCCTCAGTGCCCTTTACCCAAGTTTCTGACGACACTAACGTCCTGTGCGGTGACTTCAGGCGCCTTGTTAGACCAGGCGTTTCGCAGGAAGGTTGCAAGTGCGGCTATTTCCTCATCCGACAAACGATCCTCGTAACCCTGCATTCTGACCTTCATCGGACGCTGCTCGGTCGAGGGTAGCTCTGCACCATGCAAGATGACGCTGATCAGACCCTTGGTCGATTTCGCGGTGACCAGGGAGTTGCCATCGAGTTCCGGGAATATCTCGGGCGCGCCCTTGCCATTGACGAAGTGACAGCCGCCGCAATTGTCGAGATACAGCCGTGGGCCCAAGGGCATGTCTGCTTTGGCGCTTGAAAGCAGCTGCTCGGTGTCCGTTGGCGCGTCTGCCTTCTTTGCTTCCGATGGCTTGGTAGAGCCGATCTTCTTCAGGTAGCTGGCGATTGCCTTGTTGTCGTCGGTCGTCAGATATTGCGTGGAATCTCTCACCACCAGCATCATTTCACCGGTCGCGGTGGAATGGGCGTTGCGAGCCGTTGCGAGATAGGCGGCGGTTTCTTCCACCGTCCATTTTTGCGGACCGCTGTCGGGCCCTCTGAGATCAGGCGCCGTATAGTTGTCGATTTCGCCGCCCGTGAGGAAGCTTGGCGATGTTTCGTCAATGCCATCCTGCGTCATAAGTACAGAGCGCGGGCTATGGCATGCAGCGCAGTGGCCCGGACCTTCGACGAGATATTTACCGCGGTTGAAGATGCCGTCTTCTGCTGCGTTGGGTTTGAAATCGGCCTCGCCCCGCAGAGCGACCCAGTTCCAGGCACGCAGGCCGAATCGCATGTTGAATGGAAATGCGAGTTTCGTCGGTTCGACCTTGTTGGAGACTGGTTTTACCTCGTGCATGAAGTAGTCGTAGAGCGCAACGACATCTTCTTCTGTCAGCTTTCGGTAGTTCTCATAGGGCATCGCCGGGTAGAGATGCGTTCCATCAGGTGTTACGCCATCATAGAGCACGGCACGGAAGTCATCGAGCGTATAGTTGCCGATGCCGGTTTCCTTGTCCGGAGTGATGTTGGTGGTCCAGATCGTACCCATAGGGCTTTGAATTGCGCGACCGCCAGCAAAGGGCGTGCCGCCCTCATTGGTGTGGCAGGCCATGCAGTCGCTGGCGCGCATGAGATATTCTCCACGCCCCTTATCAGCCTTGAAATCTGCGGCCAGTGGGGAGGGTGGTTCCGTGCGTTGAACGGGTATGAAAATGAAGGCCACGAGGCAGGCAATTCCAACCACTACGAGGACGGCGAGAAGTTTGAGGAGCTTTTTCATCGTGACACTCCTCAAACCAGCGGCCGTGGGTTCGGAAGATAATCCTTACGGATGTGCTCTGCCGCCCAGTAGGCGAGACCACCGACCATGCCCGTCGGGTTGTACTGAGTGTTCTGCGGAAAGGCGCCAGCACCGAGAACGAAGATATTGTGCTTGTCCCAGGCCTGGAGGTAGCGGTTGACAGCCGACGTCTTCGGGTCATCTCCCATAACGGAACCGCCGACATTGTGCGTCGTCTGGTAAGGCCTCACATCATACATCGCGCCTTCCTTCTTGAAGCCCTCCTGCATCGAAGTGGGGTTGAGCGCCTTTGCAATCGGCTCGATCTTCGACTTCATGAACTGGGTCATGCGGATGTCGTTGGCATTCCAGTTGAAGGTCATCCGCATCAGGGGGCGTCCGTGCCGATCCTTGTAGGTTGGGTCGAGGTCGAGGTGATTACCGCGATAGGCCATGTGCGATCCGTGTGAGCCAATCGACATGGAGTGGCCGTACCATTCCCCTACGGCCTCTTTCCACTTGGCACCCCAGCTCGGTGTGCCAGCGGGAAGCGCCATGGAGCGTATTGGCTGACCGTTGGACTGGCCCGCGGAAATGTAGGAGCCGCCTATGAAGCCTTCCCGGCGGAAATCGATATTGTCGATGCCAAAGTCGTCGATGGTCATGCCGTTCGCACCGGTGCCGATGAACGGATTGAACACTTCGTCCTTGAAGAACAGGGTGTAGCCGCCATTCATCTGGTAAGCATAATTGCGCCCCGTGACACCTTCATTTGTGTTCGGATCATAGGGCTGGCCGATGCCGGAGAGCAGCATGAGGTGGACATTGTGAAGCTGATAGGCGGCAAGGATTACCAGATCGGCTGGCTGGAAGACCTCTTCCTGCGCGTTCTCGTCGAAATAGGTGACGCCAGTCGCCGTCTTGCCATCTGGAGCCATCTCGATGCGAAGGACTTCCGCATGCGTACGGTACTCGAAATTCGGTTTGCGTTTCAAAGCGTCGAGAATGGCTGTTTGCGGAGACGACTTGGAATAATTGTAGCAGCCATAGCGCTCGCAGAAGCCGCAATGGTTACAAGGACCCATCTGCATCCCGTATTCGTTGACATAGGCTTGCGAAGCAATCCCGCCGGGACGAGGGAAGGGGTGATAACCCATTGACTTCGTAATCTCGCCGAATTTTGCACCGTCCCAGGTCGTCGGCATCGGCGGCATCGGATAGTCACGTGAACGGGGAGCCTCAAATGGATTTCCGCCCTCGATCTTTTGTCCCTTGATATTACCCGCCTTGCCGGAAATGCCGGCAACGCGTTCGAACCGATCGAAGAAGGGTTCAAGTTCGTCATAGGTGACAGGATAGTCCTGAAGGTTCATGTCCTCGGGAATGATGGAAGCGCCCCAACGCTCCTCAACATGGGAACGAAGACGATATTCCGAGGTCATTGGACGCCAGTTCAGCCCATTCCAGTGAGTGCCCGCACCGCCGACGCCGATACCTGGAAGAAACGATCCCAGACTGCGATACGGCAGCGCCACTTCGCTGTCGTTTCGCCGGATGGTGACGGTGGAGTTGCGAGGCTTTTGCATCATGCCCAGACGCACACCGTATTTCAGCTCATCGATCATCTCGGGATACTGAAAGTCCGGGACGGTATTCTGATCGTGACCGCGCTCAAGGGCGACGATCTCCAGACCGTCCTGCGCGAGTTCCATTCCGAGAATCGAGCCGGTCCATCCCAGACCAACGATAACGACGTCTTTCTTCTTTTCTACTCGTGTCATCGGTTAAGCCCTTTCACCGGAGATGGAGACAGGCCCCAATGGATATTTGACGTTGTGCTTGAGGACCCACTCCTTGTAGGAGCCTCGGGCGCCTGGAAATCCGATATATGTCCAGGCCTGCATCTTGTGGTTTCCGCCATAGATGGGATCGGCGAAATATCCCTCCTTGGTGTTGCCCAGCAAAATCGAGAAGAAATCACGGATTTCAGGAGCAAGCTTCATTTCATCCTTCTGGAGAGATGTCAGCGCCTGATCCTGGAGCGTTGCGTCCAGCTCCATGAAGATCTTCCCGTGTGTCGTCCGGCACCATTCATCGAAAACCGGAATGGCCATTTGATAGATTTCCAGAGGTGTCAAAGGCGTCTGCCAGCCGCGCAGCGGGCTCGCGGCAGCCTCATGAGGGCCTTCCATGTACCAGTCGGCCGCCCGACCGTAGTCTCCGGCCAATTGCATATCGATGAAGACGGGAACTCTTGCTTCGATGGCGCCGGGGCCGGTCCCTTCCGAAGGAATGAGCCTTGCGACTGCGGCGACAACAAAAGCCCACTCACTGGGCTTGAGACAGATCGGCTTGTAGGCGTCCAGGGCAACAGGTTCAGGCGTTTCCTCTGCCTTTACCGGGACTGCCGTCAATCCGGCCACTGCTGCACTTGCGGCTGATGCTTTGAGGAAATTTCTACGGGAAGGACGGCCAGGAAGGTCTCTCATGGGCAACTCGCTTCGTGACTGACGTCACATTGAAATGTTGAAGGCTCATCGAACGATGAGCGAGGCGGGTACTGCGATGTATCGCCGCAGGTCGATGCGCACAAGGACAGATAAGACAGAAATTGTTCGTTTTAGCAATTTTTAGAAATAGTTTTTCGTTATTGTACTAAAAAGAGGAACAAAATCGATGATTTAGATCGCTCTCGCTCTAGATGAGGAGATGGAAATTTATGCATCCGTTCCGAAAATCCATGCCAGCGTGGGACGCAGGCATCCCTGCGTTGCAAGCTGTGGTCTGACGGCACCAAATTTCGGGCCGCTGGATCTCGCTGATTTTATTTCGAAGTGTCCGCAGTATCGTCTTCCGCTGAATGCTTCCACGGTTGGCTGCGAAAACACTTCACAATAGCCGCAGCATGAGGTCCCGTCTCAAGTTCCCTACAAACGACCGTAGTTGCCGACTGGTTTGCCAGTCGGCTTGGAAAGACCTGAACGGAGGACTGCAGATCAACTGAAAATCTAATGTGCTGTAATCCTGCTTAATGGGACGGCAAGGATTTGCGATTGGTGCAGGACTTCGCTGCAATTCTGTGATAACCAGTAACTCCGCGACCTCAACATGGTCGGGACACGCTGAGCAGGACCGAAGTCCTGTTGTGGATGATGATCTTCGTCTGCAGAAAATGCCTCGCAATATCTCGGTGAGGCAGGGTTTGACGTCGCCACCGCGCCAAGCGGATTAGAACTGCAGGTGAGACTGCAGCGCTTTCTTTCGACATCTTTCTTTCCGCTGACGCCGACGGCCTTGCCGTTACGTCGGTTTCCAAAAGGCTTGAGGATGCTCGTTCCGACAGCATCCTTCAGCTTCGACGCACGCCATCGCACCAACCGGGCGAATGGACTCTGTTCTGCGTCGAAATGCGTTTGGACGGTCGACCGTGCAAATTTTCACTTGTCTATATTTGACCCTGATCAAAGACAGAGGGGTGGGCAGCCCGTTTTAATCCGCCTGTGACCGCCGAAAGGCTGTCGGAATATGAGGTTGCGAACGTTATGACAGTCGCCCTGGTTTTCAATGCGGGTTCTTCGAGCCTGAAGATTGCGGCTTACCGGTTGGATCCGGGGCAGCCGGTGCAGATATCGCGGGGCATTTTGCGCATTGGCACCAAGCCGCAACTTGAGGTCAGCACATCATCGGCAAAGGAGGTCGTTGACCTTGACCCCGGCGCCAGTCTCGACAGGAAGCTCATCCGCGACTTGATAGGCAGGATGTTGCCGCCAAACTCGACCATCGAGATATGCGGGCATCGTATCGTTCACGGCGGGCCGACATTTCACAAGCCGGTCCTGTTGGACCAGCAGACAATTTCTGAAATTGAAAAGCTGGGCTCATTTGCTCCGCTTCACATCCCTCCCGCTCTTGAGGTTATTCATGCGGTCAAAGAGGACTACCCGGATGTCCTCCAGACTGCCTCCTTCGATACGGCTTTTCACAGCTCTCTCTGCAATCTCGCGAGTCGCTTCGCCATTCCCGCGTCGATGCACGAGCAGGGTTTGCGACGCTATGGCTTTCACGGCCTCTCCTACAAACATGTCGCCTCGGAACTGGCAACATTGGATCCCGACCTGGCTAAAGGTCGCGTCATCTGCGCCCACCTGGGCAGTGGGGCCAGCCTGTGTGGAATGGTCGAAGGCGTCAGTATCGACACAAGTATGGGATTTTCCGCACTTGATGGCGTACCCATGGCGACGCGGCCAGGGTCGCTCGATCCCGGCGTTCTGCTGCATCTTTTGCGGAACAACTTCGCTGGCGCCGATGAACTCGAAGATTTTCTATATCACAAATGCGGACTGTTGGGCGTCTCAGGCAGGAGCGGCGACATACGCGACTTGCTGGATGACTTCCATCCGGCATCGCAGGACGCTGTAGACCTGTTTTGCTTTAGAATTGCCGGCGAAGTCGGAAGGTTGGCGGTCTCACTTGGCGGGATCGATGCCCTGATATTCACGGCAGGGATTGGCGAGCATCAGCCGGACGTCAGAAGCAGGATCATCCGCCATTTGTCATGGCTGGGCATCACGCTGAGCGAAGCCGCCAACAGGGCGAATGCGACGATCATCAGCACAAAAGAGAGCGGTGTGGCGGCGCTGGTTGTCCCCACCGACGAAGAAAAAGTCATTGTACAGGAATCCATTCAAGCCATAGCCCAACACCGGCTGGAGGTATCGAAACATGCTTGAGAATGCCACTGTAAGCGTAACAGATCACGAGCTCGAACTCATTGATCGTTACTGGCGGGCTGCCAACTATCTTTCAGTTGGACAGATTTATCTGATGGATAATCCTCTCCTGAGGGAGCCGCTCTCTGCGCAGCACATAAAGCCGCGGCTTTTGGGGCATTGGGGAACGACGCCCGGCCTGAATTTCATCTACGCACATCTCAATCGCATCATCCGGCAACGCAATTCTGACCTGCTATACGTATGCGGTCCAGGGCATGGCGGCCCAGGGATGGTCGCCAATGCCTATCTGGAGGAGACCTATAGTGAAGTCTATCCGGAAGTTGCCCAGAATATCGACGGGATGAAGCAACTGTTTCGACAGTTCTCCTTTCCCGGCGGCATACCGAGCCATGTCGCGCCCGAAACTCCCGGTTCGATCCACGAGGGTGGTGAATTGGGATATGCTTTAGTCCACGCGTTTGGTGCCGCATTTGACAACCCCGATTTGACCGTCGCCTGCGTCGTCGGTGATGGTGAAGCGGAAACGGGTCCAATTGCGGCGGCCTGGCACTCTACGAAATTTCTCAATCCCACAAGAGACGGGGCTGTGCTGCCCATCCTTCATCTAAACGGCTACAAGATCGCGAATCCCACTCTGCTAGCGCGCATGGACGAGCGTGATCTGGCCGATCTGTTTGCCGGATATGGATATGAGCCGCTTTTCGTTGAAGGTTCGGATCCAAGATTCATGCACCGTAAAATGGCTTTGGCGCTGGACCTTGCCTTCGACAAGATACACGCAATCCAAAGCCAGTGGCGTTCAAACCCTCTTCAAAGTGGATTGCCACGCTGGCCGATGATCATTCTGCGCAGTCCCAAGGGCTGGACAGGACCGGTAGAAGTGGACGGAAAAAAGGTCGAGGGCTTTTGGCGTTCTCATCAGGTTCCGGTCAACAATTGCAGGGCAGATGCCGCGCACCGCGATATTCTTGAAAAATGGCTGCGCAGCTACCGTCCCGATGAGCTCTTCGATCACGAGGGCAGTCTGAAACCAGAGCTTCGGCAACTGGCCCCCGTAGGACCGAAACGCATGAGTGCCACGCCCCATGCCAACGGAGGCATCATACGCAAGGAACTCAAATTACCCGAGATCAAAGCCTATGCTGTCGCTATCGAAGAACGCGGCGCCAGCCAGATACAGTCCACGGAAGTACTGGGGCGATATCTCAGGGACATTTTCAAGCTCAACGAGGAAGCCAGCAATTTCCGGGTCTTTGGTCCCGATGAAACGGACTCTAACAGGCTGGGACCCGTGTTTGAAGCAACCGACCGGGTCTGGATGGAAGCAATCGAAGGATATGATGTCCACCTTGCGAAAGATGGACGAGTGATGGAAGTGTTGAGTGAGCATCTTTGCCAGGGGTGGTTAGAGGGTTACCTCCTGACCGGCAGACATGGACTTTTCTCCTGCTACGAAGCTTTCATCCACATCATCGATTCCATGCTCAATCAGCATGCCAAATGGTTGAAGGTCTCCCGCAATCTTGCCTGGCGAGCACCGATTTCGTCGTTGAACTATCTGCTTTCATCCCACGTATGGCGGCAGGACCATAATGGCTTCTCGCACCAGGATCCGGGATTTCTGGATCTGGTGGCCAACAAGAAGGCTGATATTGCGCGCATCTATCTGCCGCCTGACGCTAATACGCTGCTGTGGGTCGGTGACCATTGCCTCAAAACCTATGATCGTGTGAATGTCATCGTCGCCGGAAAACAACCGGCTCCACAGTTCCTGACGATGGACGAAGCCGTGGCCCATTGCGAAAGAGGCATCGGTATCTGGGATTGGGCGAGCTACGAGGGCGGCTCGGCCTTGCCGGATGTGGTCATGGCGTGCGCGGGCGATGTTCCGACTATGGAAACCCTGGCGGCTGTCATGATTTTGCATGAGAAGATACCTGACTTGAAGATCAGGACTGTGAATGTCGTCGATCTCATGGCGCTTCAAGATCCAGCCCAGCATCCTCATGGATTGGACGAGGAACTGTTCAACGCCATATTCACGGCAGACAAGCCGGTGATATTTGCGTTCCACGGCTATCCATCGCTCATACACCGGCTGACCTATCGGCGTGCAAACCACCAGAACTTCCATGTTCGAGGCTTCAACGAAGAGGGAACGACAACGACGCCATTCGACATGACTGTTTTGAATGAGCTTGATCGATATCACCTCGCGCTCGAGGCTATCAAACGCGTCCCAGCCCTGGCCAGCCGTTTCCCGGATGTTGTAGCCGCCTTGACCAATGAGCTGGAAGAACATTCGCGATACGTCAGAGCTCACGGAGAAGACATGCCAAAGATCCGCGATTGGCGTTGGAAAGCTTGAACGGAGAACGATTGCAGATCGGGCCGCCGGGATCATGTCGCAGCGGCTAAGTTAAGGGTCAACAGCCCGAGGGCAAGGGCGCAAAAAAGGCCCCAGAAGGAAGGCAAATCGAAATAAACATTAAAAATCATAAATTTGATGATTTTTTTGATATTTCTTCAAGGGTGAGTGTTGACTTGTTTGAGGGGTGTCCTCTATAAGTCCGCTCACTGACGAGGGCGG